>NZ_UFQQ01000001.1 GCF_900218015.1 Rhodopseudomonas pentothenatexigens
GAGGCAATGCTGCGCGAGCTCGGCATCGTGCACCGTTACACTCGGCCTTACCGCCCCCAGACCAACGGCAAGATCGAGCGCTTCTGGCGGACCCTCGACGACGACGTGATCGACGGAGCCACCTTCGACAACCTCGACCACTTCGCCAACGAGTTGTTCGAATACATGGTCTATTACAACAACTTCCGGCCCCACCAGGCCCTCGGCGGCAAAACCCCGAAGGACTTCGCCGCCGACAAAAAAATCCGATCAACGAATTAGTGAACTCGCACAGCAATGACGGGGCGAGGTGGTAATAACAATAATGTTGAAGCGGGGGAGGCCCATCATGGCGTTCAAGGACTACGACAATTACGACGGTGTTGGCCTCGCCGAACTGGTCCGCAGCAAGCAGGTGTCCGCGGCCGAACTGCTCGACGAGGCGATCGCGCGCACCGAGGCGGTCGATCCCAAGCTCAACGCCGTCGTCGTCCGCCACGACGACTACGCGCGCAAGCAGATCGAAGCCGGGCTGCCGGATGGTCCGTTCACCGGCGTGCCGTTTCTCTTGAAGGATCTCGATCTGCTCGCCGGCACGCGCACCACTTTCGGCGCCAGCCTGTACAAGGATTTCGTCGCGCCCCACACCGGCACGCTGGCGCAGCGGTTTCTGAACGCCGGCGTCACCGTGTTCGGCAAGAGCGCCAGCCCGGAATTCGGCCTGATGCCGACCACCGAGTCGCGACTGCACGGACCGACCCGCAATCCGTGGAATATTGATCATTCCTCCGGCGGCTCGTCGGGCGGCGCGGCGGCGGCGGTCGCGGCGCGGATCCTGCCGGTGGCGCATGCCAGCGACGGTGGCGGCTCGATCCGGATTCCGGCCTCGGCCTGCGGCGTGTTCGGGCTGAAGCCGACGCGGGCGCGAAATCCGATCGGGCCGGATCGCGGCGCCGGCTGGGGCGGCTTTGCCTGCGGCCATGTCGTGAGTATCAGCGTGCGCGACAGCGCCGCGATGTTGGATGCGCTGCACGGTCCGGAGCCGTCGAGCCCCTACGTCGCGCCGCCGCCGCAGCGGCCGTTCGCCGACGAGGTCGGCCGCGATCCGGGGCGGTTACGGATCGCGTTCACCGACCGCTCGACCTATGGCGATGCGATCGATCCGGAAGTCGCCGCGGCGGTGCGTGATACCGCAAGGCTGCTCGAAGGCCTCGGCCATCACGTCGAGGAACGTGCGCCGCTGTTGCCGGCCGATCCGGCGGAAGTGATCGCCACCATCGTCGCTTGCAACACCGGCCTTGCGGTGCGGCTCGCCGAGCAGACCTTCGGCCGGCCGATGACCGAGAGCGATTTCGAGGTGCTGACGCTGGCGTCGGCCGCCAATGCGCGCAAGGCCAGCGGCGTCGATTACTGCGCCGCCGAGCTTATCGCGTTTCAGATATCGCGCGCGCTGGCCGATTTCTTCACCGACGTCGATGTCTTCCTGTCGCCGACGCTGTGCGCACTGCCGCTGCGGATCGGCGAGATCGACACCATGGCACGCGATCTGTCCGGGATCAGCCCGACGCTGCGCCGGTACATTCCGGGGACCAGCCTTGCTAATATGTCGGGGCAACCGGCGATGTCAGTGCCGCTGGCGTGGAGTGCGAGCGGCTTGCCGATCGGAATGATGTTCGCGGCAAAGTTCGGCGAAGAAGCGACGCTGTTGCGTCTCGCCGCGCAGTTCGAGCGCGAACGGCCGTGGAAAACTCGGCGTCCACCGGTCTGTGCCTCGACATAGCCACACAAAATAGAAACCAGCGACCATTGTCGGCGTTGACGTGCTCGGCCGAGGTGTTTTCTTCGCGCCGAAGCTGGGGGAGCCTTGTATTGACTGCCAACGACCCAACGGATGAAGCCCTCGCGGCGATCGCGAGCATCTTCGAAAAGACCGACAGCGCGCCGGAGAAGCGCGACCAGGCGGTATCGGAGGAGGATTCGTCCGACGCTTCGCAGCCGGACGACGAGCCTGACGAGCAGCGCGCGGCTGACCAGGTGGAATCCGCACACGCGGAATCTGGACAGGACCAATCCGAACAGGACGATTCCGATCAGACCGCCGCGATCGTCGGCGATCCGCAGCGCGATGCCGAGACGCCGGAGCGCGATCCGGCGGACGACGATCTCGAACGCTATACCCGCGAAGGGCCGGGACCGCTCGACGCGCTGCGTTTCAAGTGGCGGCTGCGGCGCGACGAGCGCGGCTACTTCGTCGACGAGACGATCGGGGCCAGCGTGCATCCGATCATCACCGGTCCGCTGTCGCGCGCCGACGCGATCGCCTTCATCGAAAACCGCGATGCCGAGACGCGGCGGCGGTTCGAAGCGTTGCGCAACGAGATTGTGATGGGCCCCTCCGAGCGCGGCTATGAAGAAGACGGTGACGAGGCGGACGACGGGCGCTAAGCAGACGTCGCGCGCTGACCGACCGCAAGCGGCGCGAACCGTCGTCGCGCCGCGGTCGTGCGCCTTCGAACTTCAACACCTGCGACGGCAGGAGGTCTGATCGTCGATATTCCGTCTGGCGATCGGCTGCACCTCCGGGACGATCATCGATGTATCAGAGCCTCGAAGCCGATCTGCGCTCGCTCGAAGACGCGGGCCGGCGTCGCAAGCTCCAGCCGCGCGCCGGTGTCGACTTCACCTCCAACGACTATCTCGGCCTCGCCGAGTCCGAGGAACTGCGCGAGGCCGCTGCCGACGCGATCGCGCGCGGCGTGCCGATCGGCGCCGGCGGCTCGCGGCTGCTGCGCGGCAATCACGACGAACACCTGGCGCTCGAAGCCGAGGCGGCCGATTACTTCGGCGCCGAGACCGCACTGTATTTCGGCGGCGGTTTCGGCGCCAATCATGCGATCTTCGCGACGCTGCCGCAGCGCGGCGACCTCGTGCTGTACGACGAACTGATCCACGCCAGCGCGCACGAGGGCATGCGCCGCGGCCGTGCCGCTTGCGAGAGCGTGCCGCACAACGACGTCGCGGCGTTCGATGCGCGGCTGCGGCAGTGGCGCGCGGCCGGCGGCCGCGGGAGCGCCTGGATCGCGATCGAAAGCGTGTACAGCATGGACGGCGACAGCGCGCCGATCGCCGACTTTCTCGCGGTGGCGGATCGGCACGACGCCGTGCTGGTGATCGACGAGGCGCACGCCACCGGCGTGGTCGGGCCGGAGGGCCGCGGACTGGCCGCGGCGTTCGAGGGCCGTCCCAACGTGATCACGCTGCACACCTGCGGCAAGGCGCTCGGCACCATGGGCGGTTTCGTGCTCGGCCCCAAGATCGTGCGCGACTTCCTGGTCAATCGGGCGCGGCCGTTCATCTTTGCCACCGCGCCGTCGCCGCTGATCGCGGCGGTGACGCGGGCGGCGCTCGACATCAGCCGCACCCGGCCGGAGCGGCGGCAGCGGCTCGCCGCGCTGGTGGCGTTCGCGGATCGCGAGCTGAAGCAGCGCTGCGGCGTCGTCTCGTCGGGATCGCACATCCTGCCGATCATCGTCGGCGCCAACCACACCGCGGTGGCGCTCGCCGCATCGCTGCAGCGGCGCGGCTTCGACGTCCGCGCGATCCGGCCGCCGACCGTGCCCGAAGGCACCGCGCGGCTGCGCATCGCGCTCAGCGCCAATCTGTCGGAGGAGGTGATCGCCTCGCTGTTCGCTGCGCTCGCCGAAGACATCAGGGCCGCCGCATGAGCGCGCGGATCGTCGTCACCGGTACCGACACCGGCATCGGCAAGACCGTGTTCGCCGCCGCGCTCGCCGGCGCGCTGGACGCGACCTATTGGAAGCCGGTGCAGTCCGGCCTGGAAGACGAAACCGACTCCCGCGCGGTGCAGCGGCTGTCGGGGCTCGCCGCAGAACGTATCCTGCCGGAGCGTTACCGGCTCAAGACGCCGGCGTCGCCGCATCTCGCCGCGGCGATCGACGGCGTCGGCATCGAGATCGACGCGCTCGATCTGCCGGATCTGCCGCGTCCGCTGGTGGTCGAGGGAGCCGGCGGCCTGATGGTGCCGCTGACCCGCGAAATCACCTACATCGACGTGTTCGCGCGCTGGGGAGCGCCGCTGGTGCTGTGCGCCCGCACCTCGCTCGGCACCATCAACCACACGCTGCTGTCGATCGAGGCGATCCGGGCGCGCGGCATTCCGCTGCTGGGCGTCGCTTTCCTCGGTGAAGAAAACGCCGACTCCGAGCAGATCATCACCGAGCTCGGTAGCACCCCACGGCTCGGCCGGCTGCCGTGGCTGGCGTCGCTCGACGCCGCCGCGCTGCGCGCGGCCTTCGCCGCGGCGTTCGATCCGCGGGATTTTCTTGGAGACGCACCATGAGCCACTCCTCGCCGGTCTGGCACCCGTTCACCCAGCATGCAGTGCAGGGTGAGACGCCGACCATCGTGCGCGGCGAGGGCGCCTGGCTCGAAGCCGAGGACGGCCGCCGAATCTTCGACGCGATCAGTTCGTGGTGGGTGGTGACCCATGGCCACCGCCATCCGGCGATCATCGCCGCGATCAAGCAGCAGGCCGACCGGCTCGACCAGGTGATCTTCGCCGGCTTCACCCATCCGCCGGCCGAACAGCTCGCACGGCGTCTGGTCGAGATCACGCCGCCGGAGCTGACGCATGTGTTCTACTCCGACAGCGGCTCGACCGCGGTCGAGGTCGGGCTGAAGATGGCGCTCGGCTATTGGCTGCACTCGGGCGAGAACCGGCGGCGCATCCTGGCGCTGGAGGGTGCGTATCACGGCGACACGATCGGCGGCATGTCGGTCGGCGAGCGCGGCGTGTTCAACGCGCCTTACGATCCGCTGCTGTTCGACGTCAGCCGGCTGCCGTTCCCGCGCGCCGGCGCCGAGCAGGCGACGCTGGACGCGCTGGAGCAGGCGTGCCGCGCCGAGGCGATCGCGGCGCTGATCGTCGAGCCCCTGGTGCTCGGGGCCGGCGGCATGCTGATCTATCCGCCCTGGGTGCTGGCCGAAATGGCGCGGATCTGCAAGGCGCACGGCGTGCTGCTGATCGCCGACGAGGTGATGACCGGCTGGGGCCGCACCGGCACGCTGTTCGCGTGCGAACAGGCGAACGTCGTGCCCGACATCGCCTGCTACTCGAAGGGACTGACCGGCGGCTCGGTGCCGCTGGCGGTGACGATGTGCCGGCGCGAAATCTTCGACGCGCATTTCTCCACCGACCGGCGCAAGACGTTCTTCCATTCCAGCTCCTACACCGCCAATCCGATCGCCTGCGCGGCGGCGCTGGCCAATCTGCAGGTGTGGGGAAGCGAGCCGGTGCGGCAGCGGATCGATGATCTCGCCGCCGTCCACGCGCGCGCGCTGGATCGCTTTCGCGACGATGTGCGGTTCAGCAATGTCCGCCAGATCGGCACCATCGCCGCGGTCGATCTCGAGGTCGGCGACAGCGGCTATCTCGCCGATGTCGGGCCGCGGCTCTACGCCTACTTCGTCGGCCGCGGCCTCTTGGTCCGTCCGCTCGGCAACACGATCTATCTGATGCCGCCGTATTGCAGCACGGCGGCGGAGATCGAGACTGTATATCAGGCGATCGCCGCCGCGCCGGAGGCGCTGGCGCGCGGGAGCGGTGTGGGCTGAGCGGCGTATGGGAGCACTGCGGTCGCGTGCGGAAGCTACAAGCTAACGACGTCGACAATAGACAAAACCTCATGGTGAGGAGGCGCGAAGCGCCGTCTCGAACCATGTGCCGCGAGTCCGTGCGGCGCCTCATCCTTCGAGACGCCCGGCTGCGCCGGGCTCCTCAGGATGAGGAGCCCGTGCTTTGTGGGCGCTATCGATTCGACTCGTCGACGAAGCGTTCGAGGCGAGGGAGAGAGCTGGCTGTCTGCTGTTACTTCGTCTTGGTGAACGCCTGCGAGATCCGGGCCCAGGTCTTCTCGTAGACCGCGGCGGTTTCGTCGAGGCCGGCCTTCAGCGCGTTCCATGTCTCGTCGCCGGCGGCCGACAATTGCGTCAGCTTCGGGCCGAGCATCTTCTCGGTTTCTTCGGTCCAGCGGCGCAGCGAGGATTCCATTTCCTTGCGGCCCTGTTCGAGCGCGGATGCGGCGCTGGTCTGGATCGTCTCCAGCGACGCTAGGAACGCCTGGCGCTGCGCTTCGGCGCGGGCGGCGAGCGCGTCCTTGACGAGGCCGGCCTGGTCGCCGGCGGTGCCGAGGAATTTCTGGAACGCGAGTTCGACCTCGTTCCACTGCGCCGAGACCGCCGCCAGCGCCGCGTCGGTGACCTGCTTCGACTCGCCGAGATCGGCCTGCAGGGCCGTCACCTTGGCCTGGAAGGCGTCGCGCGCGGTGCGGAATTGCGCCAGCGCTTCCTCAGCCTTCGCGCTCGACGCTTCGCCGAGCTTGGCGACACCTTCCTCGATCTTGGCGATGGTCGCGGCGGATTCGTCGAGCTTCTGCTTGGTCCATTCCAGGTAGGCTTGAGTGAGATCGGGCTTGGTCATGGCAGCCTCCTTTTGACGTCAGGCCGTGGGTGAGGGGTGAACTCCGGATGCGGAGCCGAGCGGCGGATGGGCGATGGACGGATCATCGGAGCGGATGCCGAGCAGTTCGGCCAACGCCAGCCGCCGCACCGCCATCTCCACGGTCCGCTTGCGCGCGGCGTCGAATGTGTCCCAGCCGAGTGAACTCAGCATGACGTTGCGCAGCGTGCGGAAGTTGGAGATCGCGCCGAGCACGATGGCGACCCGGACTTTCAGATCCGCATCGTCCGGGGAACGGCCGGTGGCGGCGGCGACCTCCGCGATCAGCGCGGCCTGAAACCGCGCGACCGACTGGTAATAGATGATGCGGAAGGCGTCGTCGGCATCACGCTCGCAGCGGACGAAGAACACGGTCCAGGCCTCCGGCTCCTCGTCGCCGGCGATGAACTGGAAGAACCGCGTCACCACCGCGTCGATGTGGCGGACCGGATCGGCGGCAGCGGTGCGGAGCTGGTCAATCAGCGGCTCGATGCGGGATCGCATATAGTCGGCGATCGCCTGCGCGGCTGCCAGGTACAGCTCGCGCTTGCCGCCGAAATGATACGGGATCGCCGCTTGATTGACTTTTGCCCGCTCGGTGAGTTGACGGGTGGTGGCGCCGTCGTAGCCGACCGAGCCGAACACCTCGATCGCCGCCTCGATCATGCGAGCACGAGTATCGTGGCTTTGCCCGCCAAGCGCGGGCCGGAGCAGGGCGGTGTGTCCGTTGGACTTCATGGTCGACGCCTCATTGGCGTCTGTTTAATTCATTCGAATGAATGGGACTTTGAGCTGGATCAAACGGCGCCGGTGATCTGCGGACCAGCTGCGGGTGTCGACGGGCAAAGAAAAAGGCGCCCCGCGAGGAGCGCCTTCTCCCTGAGTGATGTCGCCGAAGCGCTTAGTACGAGTAGTACATCTCGAACTCGACCGGGTGCGGGGTCATTTCGAACCGCGCGACTTCGGTCATCTTCAGCTCGATATAGGCGTCGATGAAGTCGTCGTCGAACACGCCGCCGGCCTTGAGGAAGGCGCGGTCCTTGTCGAGGTTCTCGAGCGCCTCGCGGAGCGAACCGCAGACCGTCGGGATCTGCTTCAGCTCTTCCTTCGGCAGGTCGTACAGGTCCTTGTCCATCGCCGGACCCGGATCGATCTTGTTCTTGATGCCGTCGAGGCCGGCCATCAGCATCGCGGCGAAGCCGAGATAGGGGTTGGCCATCGGGTCCGGGAAGCGGACTTCGACGCGCTTGGCC
This sequence comes from Rhodopseudomonas pentothenatexigens, assembly GCF_900218015.1. Taxonomy (GTDB): domain Bacteria; phylum Pseudomonadota; class Alphaproteobacteria; order Rhizobiales; family Xanthobacteraceae; genus Rhodopseudomonas; species Rhodopseudomonas pentothenatexigens. The sequence continues at coordinate 7,750 of NZ_UFQQ01000001.1, forward strand.
TTCGGCGAGGTGGTGTAGGGGATGCGGCACGAGGCCGAACGGTTGCGGGCCGAATAGGCCAGCAGCACCGGCGCTTCATAGCCCGGGACCAGACGCTTGTAGGAGTTGGTTGACGGGTTGGTGAAGGCGTTGATCGCCTTGGCGTGCTTGATGATGCCGCCGATGTAGTGCAGGCAGGTTTCCGACAGGTCGGCGTATTTGTTGCCGGCGAAGGTCGGCTTGCCGTCCTTCCAGATCGACTGGTGCACGTGCATGCCCGAGCCGTTGTCGCCGAACACCGGCTTCGGCATGAAGGTCGCGGTCTTGCCGTAGATGTGGGCGACCTGATGGATGCAGTACTTGTAGATCTGCATCTGGTCGGCCATGTGGGTCAGGGTGTCGAACTTCATGCCGAGCTCGTGCTGGGCAGACGCGACTTCGTGGTGATGCTTCTCGACCTTGACGCCCATCTTGGCCATCGCGCCGAGCATCTCCGAGCGCATGTCCTGCACCGAGTCCTGCGGCGGCACCGGGAAGTAACCGGCCTTGGTGCGGATGCGGTGGCCGAGGTTGCCGCCCTCGTACTCGGTGTCGGAGTTGGTCGGCAGTTCCGACGAGTCGAGCTTGAAGCCGGTGTTGTACGGGTTCGCCGAATAGCGCACGTCGTCGAACACGAAGAACTCGGCTTCGGGACCGACGAACACGGTGTCGCCGATGCCGAGCGCCTTGACCTGGGCTTCCGCCTTCTTGGCGATGCCGCGCGGGTCGCGGTTGTAGGGCTCGCCGGTCGACGGCTCGAGGATGTCGCAGGTGATCACCATGGTGGTCTCTGCGAAGAACGGATCGATCGTCGCGGTCGACGGATCGGGCATCAGCATCATGTCGGACTCGTTGATCGCCTTCCAGCCGGCGATCGAGGAACCGTCGAACATGGTGCCTTCGGAGAAGATCTCCTCGTCGATCATCGACACGTCGAAAGTGACGTGCTGCCACTTGCCGCGCGGATCGGTGAAACGCAGGTCGACGTATTTCACGTCGTTGTCCTTGATGGATTTCAGGACTTCTTTAGCGGTCGTCATGAGTACCCCTTTGCTTCGGGTCGTCGTGAAACGGCGGCCGCACGGCCGCCAGGTGATGCGATCAGTCGAGGTGATAGGCCGGGTGCTTAGATGGCGTCCAGTCCGGATTCGCCCGTCCTGATGCGGATGGCTTCTTCGATGTTGGAGACGAAAATCTTGCCGTCACCGATCCGGCCGGTCTGGGCAGCGCGTCGGATGGCGTCGATCGCCTTCTCGACCAGGTCGTCGGCGATCACGATCTCGATCTTCACCTTGGGCAGGAAGTCGACGATGTACTCGGCGCCGCGATACAGCTCGGCGTGCCCCTTCTGCCGCCCGAAGCCCTTGGCTTCGGTGACGGTGATCCCCTGCAATCCGACTTCCTGCAGCGCTTCCTTGACCTCGTCGAGCTTGAACGGCTTGATGATGGCTTCGATCTTCTTCACTTACACTCTCCCCGGACTTCCCACGTCGTGAGTCGGCATGTGTATGCCAGATTGCGCGACGCTGCGCAGTTGATCGATGACCGCGGCCGATTGGGTGAGCAATCCCGTTTCTGAATCCCGCCAGGCCGGAACTCGGAACGGTCGTGCGCAGACCCCGCCTTTGCAGGCGAGCGCGAGGATCGAAACTGGCTTCCGTAAAAGCAGGGTCCGTGCCAATTTGCGCAGCAGCCGATTGTGAAGCTTTATCAGGATATTAATCGGGCGTATGGCCCACTGAGCGAATGCAGAACGGGCTTTGCCTGATTAATCGTTAGGCAAATAGCTAGTCTATTGTGCAGCAGGCGGGTCGTGTCGGTTTGGGATCAATGAAGCTGCCTTCGCTGCAGGCGACTGTACCGGGAATTGGGCATGGAACTGTTGACGCCGGCTGAGATGGACCGCGCCGATCTGCTGACGATCGCCGGCGGATCGTCGGGGTTCGCACTGATGCTGCACGCCGGCCGCCATGTCGCCCAGGCGGCGATGGAATTGGCCGAGCCGGGCCCGATCCTGGTGATCGCCGGACCGGGCAATAACGGCGGCGACGGGCTGATCGCCGCCACCGAATTGGTGGCGCTGGGGCGCACGGTGCACGTGATGCTGCTGGGCGAGCGCGATGCGCTGAAGGGCGATGCGGCGATGGCGGCACGGGAGTGGAAAGGGCCGCTGCTGCCGTTCCTGACCCAGTCGATCGGCTCGCCGGCCCTGATCGTCGACGCGCTGTTCGGCTCCGGGCTCAACCGGCCGGTGAAGGATCAAGCGCTGGAGATCATCGAGGCGGTGAACCACAGCGGCGTGCCGGTGCTGGCGGTCGACCTGCCGAGCGGCATCAACGGCGCCACCGGCGCGGTGATGGGCGCGGCGATCCGGGCGCGCGAGACCGTCACCTTCTTCCGCCGCAAGATCGGCCATCTGTTGCTGCCCGGTCGGCTGCATTGCGGCAAGGTCCGGCTGGTCGACATCGGCATCGAGCCGGCGGTGCTCGACGAGATCCGGCCGCAGGCGTTCGAGAACGATCCCGATTTGTGGCTGCCGGATTTCCCGGTGCCGCGCGCCGACGGCCACAAATACGGCCGCGGCCACGCCGTGGTGGTGTCCGGCGAGCTGTCGCAGACCGGGGCGGCGCGGCTGGCGGCGCGCGGTGCGCTGCGCGCCGGCGCGGGCCTGGTGACGGTGGCGTCGCCGCGCGACGCGCTGGCGGTCAACGCCGCCGCGCTGACAGCCGTGATGGTGCGGCCGGTCGATACCGCCGACGAGCTCGGCGCGATGCTGGCGGACCGGCGCTTCAACGCGGTCGGGATCGGGCCGGGTGCGGGAATCGGCGAGGCGACCCAGGGCAAGGTGCTGGCGGCGCTGGCGGCGGGACCTGCGGTGGTGCTCGACGCCGATGCGCTGACCAGCTTCGCCGGGCAGCCCGAGGCGCTGTTCGAGGCGATCAAATCCACAAGCAATCCACAGGTTGTCCTGACCCCGCACGAGGGCGAATTTCCACGTCTGTTCAGTGACATGAGCAACAAAAATCCACTTCGCTCGAAACTTGAACGGGTGCGGGTCGCAGCGCAGCGCTCCGGCGCCGTGGTGCTGCTCAAGGGCGCCGACACGGTGGTGGCGGCGCCGGACGGGCGCGCGGCGATCGCCTGCAATGCGCCGCCCTGGCTGGCGACCGCCGGCTCCGGCGACGTGCTGACCGGGATCATCGCCGGCCTGCTGGCGCAGCGGGTGCCGGCGTTCGAGGCGGCCTGCATCGGGGTGTGGATGCACGGCGAGGCGGCATGCGAGGCGGGGCCGGGCCTGATCGCCGAGGACCTGACCGAAACCCTGCCGGCAGTGCATCGGCGGGTCTATGACGAACTTGGGGTGGAGTATTGATGCGACAGCGTCGTGCGCGACGCTTGGTCGGAAAATCGGCCGATGAGTTCAGGCGCCTCACTCTCCACGCGTCATGCCCGGCCTTGTGCCGGGCATCCACGCCTTGCTGACGGCAACGCAAGACAGGCGTGGATGGCCGGGACGAGCCCGGCCATGACGAGCTGAGAGGCAGGCGTTCTGCCGAAATCGTTGCTGCGTTGAAGGCTTAAAGACCGATGCTCAACTCACCAGATAGCTCCGCAGCAGCCGCGGCTCCGACCATTTCGCCGCATAGGCCTCGATCAGCCACAGCCCCGGATATTCGGCCGCGAAGGCGATGCGCTGGGTCTGGCCGGCGTCGATCGCCAGAGTGTCGAGCCAGAACGGCTTCCAACCGTCGTCGAGCCGGTCGAGCAGCCGGAAGTGATGGCCATGCAGGTGAAACACCATCGGCTGGGTGGCGTGGTTGGTCAGTGCCAGCACCACGGTGCGGCCGCGCTTGACCTGAAAGGCGGGCCCGGCGGCGGGATTGAACTTGTCCGGCGCGAACCAGTCGAGCTGCGCATTGACCAGGGCGCCGAGCAGCAGCTCGGTGCGCAGCGCGCCGCCGAGCGGCAGTTGCGCGGGCAGGCCATTGGCCGGGAACGGCGCCGGCTGCGGCAGCGGCGCGGGGCGCAGCGGCGGATCGCCGGAATACACCAGCCGGGCCAGCGGAACCGGCTTGCCGCCATCGTGCAGCGTGATCGCGGCGCTCGATCCGGGCGGCTTCAGCGCGTCGATCAGGACGTCGACCCGGCCACCGGCGGCGATCACCAGCGCTCCGCCGCGCGCCAGGAATGGCTCGGCCGGCTGGCTGTCGAGGGCCATGACCCAGACATTGTGATCCTCGATTCGAAGCGCAATCACATTGCGTTGGCAGGCGTTGATGAAGCGGAATCTGAAACGCCCATGGGTCCGGACCGCAAGCTCGGCCGAGGGCTGGCCGTTGACGGTGTACAGCCACGGCATGGCGCCGACGTCGACGCCGGAGGGGCGCAGCTTGCCGTCCTCGCCGAGCCGGAAATCCTCGATCAGCACCACCTGGTCGCCGTCGACCTGCGGCGGCTCGGATTCGGCGACAACCAGCGGCAGCGCCGGCATCGGCGCCGTCCCGGCGTCGGCGGTCAGGCGCAGGTCGGCCAGCAGCGTGCCGGCGGATCGCAAGGGCAGCAGAAAGCGGTCGCTGCCGCCGGGCGGCACCGGCTTGGTCTTGACCAGCGGCTCGGCGGCGACGGCGCCGTCGAGGCCGCGCAGAGTCAGCAGTGCCGGCTGGTCGAGCTGGTTGGCGAACTCGACCGCGACCTCGTCACCGCGCCTCAGTGCCGGCCCGTCGAGGCTCAGCGCCGGCCGCCCGACCGGTGCAGCGCCCGGCTTCAGCACGATGGTGCCGGGCGCGGCGCTGATTGTCAGCGATTTGCGAGCCGGCGCCGCAGCGGCGTCGCCGATCTGGAGCGCCGGCGTGATCGCAGCGGCACCGAGGCCGGCGAGCACGGTGCGACGGGACAGGGCAGGCGGCTGATCGGTCATCATTGGATGCGGACCATGTTCGCCGCCCGCTGTCCAGTCTGCGGCGGCCCGCCGCGGTCGGCGAAGCTGCTGGTTTCTCTTGATACGCGACCACAATGTCATGTTATAAGCCGCCGCCCGCGGCATCGCGGCCGGACATGATGCTCTTCGCGGGCGTGGCGGAATTGGTAGACGCGCTGGATTTAGGTTCCAGTGACGAAAGTTGTGGGGGTTCGAGTCCCTCCGCCCGCACCACGCAAGTGGCTTTGCTCATGACGATTTTCCGGAGGGCCGTCTCCCAGGACGGATATCCGCCAACCCGATGATGCAGGCTGCAAGGCCGCATCGCAGTTCGACCATTTCCGGTCCTTCGGCCGGAGCCAAGAGAAGAAGATTGACGCCATGCAGGTCAAGGAAACCGTTGCCGACGGATTGAAGCGCGAATTCCAGGTCAGTGTCCCGGCTGCGGACATCGATGCCAAGGTCGACGAGCGCCTCGCCGATCTGAAGGACAAGGTGCGCCTCAACGGCTTTCGTCCGGGCAAGGTGCCGACCGCTCATCTGAAGCGCGTCTACGGCCGCTCGGTCGCCGCCGAGACCATCGACAAGCTGGTCCGCGACACCAACGACGGCATCTTCTCGGAGCGCGGCTTCCGGCTCGCCACCGAGCCGAAGATCACCATGCCGCAGGACCAGAAGGAGATCGAGGACATCCTCGAGGGCAAGTCCGATCTCACCTACACCGTGGCGATCGAAGTGGTGCCGACCATCGAGCTGGCCGACTTCAAGAGCTTCTCGGTCGAGAAGCCGGTGGTCGAGGTCGGCGAATCGGACGTCGATGAGGCGATCAAGCGGATCGCCGAGGCCAACCGCAGCTATGCCGACAAGGCCGAGGGCGCCAAGGCCGAGACCGGCGACCGCGTCACCGTGTCGTTCAAGGGCACCATCGACGGCGTGGCGTTCGACGGCGGCACCGGCGAGGACATCCCGGTGGTGATCGGCTCGGCGTCCTTCATTCCGGGCTTCGAGGATCAGCTCGTCGGCATCGCGGTGGGCGAGACCCGCACCATCCAGGTGACGTTCCCGACCAACTATGCCAGCGAGACGCTGGCCGGCAAGCCGGCCGAGTTCGAGACCACCGCGACCAAGCTCGAGGCGCCGCAGGAGACCACGATCGACGACGAGTTCGCCAAGACCCTCGGCATGGAATCGCTCGACAAGCTGAAGGAAGCCGCCAAGGGCCGGCTCGCCGCCGAATACGCCGGCGCCTCGCGCCTGAAGCTGAAGCGCCAGCTGCTCGATCGCCTCGACGAAGCCCACAAGTTCGATGCTCCGCCGTCGCTGATCGAGCAGGAGTTCGAAGTGATGTGGCGGTCGATCAACGCCGAGATGCAGTCGACCGGCAAGACCTTCGCCGACGAGAACACCACCGAGGACGCCGCCAAGGAAGAGTATCGCAAGATCGCCGACCGCCGCGTCCGCCTCGGCCTGGTGCTGTCGGAAATCGGCGAGAAGAACAAGATCCAGGTCACCGACGACGAAGTCAGCCGCGCGGTGATCGAGCGCGCCCGTCAGATGCCGGGCCGCGAGAAGGAAGTCTGGGACTTCTACCGCTCCAATCCGGAAGCGCTGGCCCAGCTCCGCGCCCCGATCTACGAAGACAAGGTGGTCGACTTCATCCTGGAGCTCGCCAACGTGACCGAGAAGCCGGTCACCCGCGAGGAGCTGTACAAGGACGAGGACGACAAGACCGCGGCCTGATCCGCATCGTCTGAGAATCATCTCTGCGGCCGCCGTGACACCGTCACGGCGGCCGTTTTGCATCCTCAGGCACCGTTAACGATGCGGCGTGAAAGCCGTGGCATCGGCAGAGAAAAATCGTTCGTCGGTTTTGCCGGGATCGGCCGAATCGGTATCAACTCAGGGGTGGAAACGGGGGCCACCCTTGTCGCCGGGCAATCGGCTCATATCTGTGACCTCGCTTCACGTCCTGCATCACGGGGCGAACGCCTGCGGCGGAGCCGGTTTTGTCGCTCCCGCGAGCTGTCGCCCTCGACAACCCTCAGGTGATTTATGCGCGATCCGGTGGAAACCTACATGAACCTCGTGCCGATGGTGGTCGAGCAGACCAACCGCGGCGAACGAGCCTACGACATCTTCTCGCGCCTCCTGAAAGAGCGGATCATCTTCGTCACCGGTCCGGTGGAAGACGGCATGTCGACGCTGATCGTCGCCCAGCTGCTGTTCCTCGAAGCGGAAAATCCGAAGAAGGAAATCTCGATGTACATCAACTCGCCGGGCGGGGTGGTGACGTCGGGCCTGGCGATCTACGACACGATGCAGTTCATCCGCCCGCCGGTGTCGACGCTGTGCACCGGCCAGGCCGCCTCGATGGGCTCGCTGCTGCTCGCCGCCGGCCACAAGGACATGCGGTTCTCGCTGCCGAACGCGCGCATCATGGTGCATCAGCCGTCCGGCGGGTTCCAGGGCCAGGCCACCGACATCATGCTGCACGCTCAGGAAATCCTGAACTTGAAGAAGCGGCTGAACGAGATTTACGTGCATCACACCGGCCAGACCTACAAGGCGATCGAGGATGCGCTGGAGCGCGACAAGTTCCTCACCGCCGAGATGGCGCGGGAGTTCGGGATCGTCGACAAGGTGATCGACAAGCGTCCCGAGGATCCGTCGCCGGCGCCGAAGGCGACCTGAGTCGAGCTCCCGAGGTCGCAGGTCCGACCTCGGGGTTCTCACAGGAAAGCCCCAATGTTCCGCTTTCGTGCCGGTATCCCGCGTGACAATGGCGCAACGCTGCGTTGATTTCAGCGACCGAGGGTCGCGCAAGTGCAGCAAATCACGCTAATGTCACGCCGGCCGGGGTCCGGCCGATTAGCGAATTCTTGATAGACGGGTGACAGTCTGATTGGCTGAACCTGATCGATGGAAGTGCTTGGGGGATTCGAACTCGGTCGCAGCTCGCGGCCGGACTGATGCGGGGGTCTTTTCTGGTACGGATTTTGCTCCCATTAATGCTCGTCTGCCGAGCCCGCAAGGACCAGGCGACGACCGGAAGAGACCGAACGGCGGACGGAGATAGAGATGAGTAAGGTCGGTACGAGCGACTCCAAGAACACCCTGTACTGCTCGTTCTGCGGAAAGAGCCAGCACGAGGTCCGCAAGCTGATCGCCGGCCCCACGGTTTTCATCTGCGATGAGTGCGTGGAACTGTGCATGGACATCATCCGCGAGGAGAACAAGTCCTCGCTGGTGAAGTCGCGCGACGGCATTCCGACGCCGAAGGAGATCTGCAAGGTTCTCGACGACTACGTGATCGGCCAGGGCCATGCCAAGAAGGTGCTGTCGGTCGCGGTGCACAACCACTACAAGCGGCTGAACCACCAGACCAAGCACAACGACGTCGAACTGGCGAAGTCGAACATCCTGCTGATCGGTCCGACCGGCTCCGGCAAGACGCTGCTGGCGCAGACGCTGGCGCGGATTCTCGACGTTCCGTTCACGATGGCGGATGCGACGACGCTGACCGAAGCCGGCTATGTCGGCGAGGACGTCGAGAACATCATCCTGAAGCTGCTGCAGGCCGCCGACTACAATGTCGAGCGGGCCCAGCGCGGCATCGTGTATATCGACGAGATCGACAAGATCAGCCGCAAGTCGGACAATCCCTCGATCACCCGCGACGTGTCGGGCGAGGGTGTCCAGCAGGCGCTGCTCAAGATCATGGAAGGCACCGTGGCGTCGGTGCCGCCGCAGGGCGGCCGCAAGCATCCGCAGCAGGAGTTCCTGCAGGTCGACACCACCAACATCCTGTTCATCTGCGGTGGCGCGTTCGCGGGCCTCGAGAAGATCATCTCGTCGCGCGGCCGGTCGACCTCGATCGGTTTCGCGGCCCAGGTGCTGGCGCCGGAAGATCGCCGCACCGGTGAGATCTTCCGCCACGTCGAGCCCGAGGACCTGCTGAAGTACGGGCTGATCCCGGAATTCGTCGGCCGTCTGCCGGTGGTCGCCACCCTGGAAGATCTCGACGAGACCTCGCTGAAGAAGATCCTGACCGATCCGAAGAACGCGCTGGTCAAGCAGTACCAGCGGCTGTTCGAGATGGAGAATGTCGAGCTGACCTTCGCCGACGAGGCGCTGGGTGCGGTCGCCCGCAAGGCGATCGAGCGCAAGACCGGTGCGCGCGGTCTGCGGTCGATCCTGGAGAGCATCCTGCTCGAGACCATGTTCGATCTGCCGGGCCTCGAAGGCGTCGAGGAAGTGGTGATCTCGCGCGAAGTCGTCGAGGGCACCGCGCGCCCGCTGTACATCTACGCCGACCGCACCGATCGTGCGGCCGAGAGCAGCGCCAGCGCCTGAGGCGCGGCCTTCGGAGCGGCGGCCTGCCGGCCGCCGCGGCAACGATCGGAACGGGTCGCCGCCTGTGCTGTCGCGGCCCGCTTCCGCGCATCGGACGCCGGCGCCAAATCCGGACAAAACGTTGCCTTTTCCACGACTTGACACCCCACCGCCGGATAGCCACCTAATCATTCGGCGATGACAAGCGTTTTCAGGATTCGCCTAAACCATCCCGGATACCGAGGCCCTGACCGGCCGACGCAGGCCGGAGACCTCCGCACCTCGTGACGGCAGCGCCGATGGCGGGCCGAGGGCGAGGGGGCAAAACGAAAGGAACGGGGCCATGACCGCCACCAAACCCAGGCCATCGATCACCTACGGCGAAAGCCACTCCTATCCGGTTCTTCCGCTGCGCGACATCGTGGTGTTTCCGCACATGATCGTGCCGCTGTTCGTCGGCCGCGAGAAGTCGATCCGCGCCCTCGAAGAGGTGATGAAGAACGACGCGCTGATCATGCTGGCGACGCAGAAGAACGCGTCCGACGACGATCCGGCACCCGACGCGATCTACGAGATCGGTACGCTCGCCAGCGTGCTGCAGCTGCTGAAGCTGCCCGACGGCACCGTGAAGGTGCTGGTCGAAGGCCTCGCGCGCGCCAAGGTCGACAAGTACACCGATCGCGCCGAATACTACGAGGCCACCGCCGCCGCGCTCGAAGACACCGACGCCAACTCGGTGGAAGCGGAGGCGCTGTCGCGCTCCGTGGTGTCCGACTTCGAGAGCTATGTGAAGCTCAACAAGAAGATCTCGGCCGAAGTCGTCGGCGTGGTGCAGTCGATCACCGACTTCGCCAAGCTCGCCGACACCGTCGCCTCGCATCTCGCCGTCAAGATCGCCGATCGCCAGGGCATCCTGGAGACGCTGTCGGTGACGCAGCGGCTCGAGAAGGTGCTCGGCCTGATGGAGAGCGAGATCTCGGTGCTGCAGGTCGAGAAGCGCATCCGCAGCCGCGTCAAGCGGCAGATGGAGAAGACGCAGCGCGAGTACTATCTCAACGAGCAGATGAAGGCGATCCAGAAGGAGCTCGGCGACGAAGACGGCCGGGACGAGCTCGCCGAGCTCGAAGAGAAGATCGCCAAGACCAAGCTGACCAAGGAAGCGCGGGAGAAGGCGCAGCACGAGCTGAAGAAGCTGCGCCAGATGTCGCCGATGTCCGCGGAAGCGACGGTGGTGCGCAACTATCTCGACTGGCTGCTGTCGATCCCGTGGAACAAGAAGTCCAAGGTGAAGAAGGACCTCGAGGCGGCGCAGGCCGTGCTCGACAGCGATCACTACGGACTCGAGAAGGTCAAGGAGCGGATCGTCGAGTATCTCGCGGTGCAGTCGCGCGCCAACAAGCTGAGCGGTCCGATCCTGTGCCTGGTCGGCCCGCCCGGCGTCGGCAAGACCTCGCTCGGCAAGTCGATCGCCAAGGCCACGGGGCGCGAATTCGTTCGCGTGTCGCTCGGCGGCGTGCGTGACGAGGCCGAGATCCGCGGTCACCGCCGCACCTATATCGGCTCGATGCCCGGCAAGATCATCCAGTCGATGCGCAAGGCGAAGACCTCGAACCCGCTGTTCCTGCTCGACGAGATCGACAAGATGGGCGCCGACTTCCGCGGCGATCCGTCCTCGGCGCTGCTCGAGGTGCTCGACCCCGAACAGAACGGCACCTTCAACGACCACTATCTCGAGGTGGACTACGATCTGTCCAACGTGATGTTCATCACCACGGCGAACACCCTGAACATCCCGGGGCCGCTGATGGACCGCATGGAGATCATCCGGATCGCCGGCTACACCGAGACCGAAAAGCTCGAGATCGCGCGCAAGCACCTGATCCCTCAGGCGCTGACCAAGCACGGCCTCGACTCCAAGGAATGGTCGATCGACGACGACGCGTTGCTGCTGGTGATCCGGCGCTACACCCGTGAAGCGGGCGTGCGCAATCTCGAGCGCGAAATCTCCACGCTGGCCCGCAAGGTCGTCAAGGAGCTGATGCTGTCGAAGAAGAAGTCGGTGCACATCACCGAGAAGCTGATCGAAGAATATCTCGGCGTGCCGAAGTTCCGGTTCGGCGAGATCGAGAAGGACGATCAGGTCGGTGTGGTGACGGGTCTGGCGTGGACCGACGTCGGCGGCGAGCTGCTGACGATCGAAAGCGTGATGATGCCGGGCAAGGGCCGGATGACGGTCACCGGCAATCTGCGCGACGTCATGAAGGAGTCGATCCAGGCGGCGGCGTCCTACGTCCGCAGCCGCGCGATCACCTTCGGGATCGAGCCGCCGTTCTTCGAGCGGCGCGACATCCACGTCCACGTGCCGGAGGGGGCGACCCCGAAGGACGGCCCGTCGGCCGGCGTGGCGATGGCGACTACCATCGTGTCGGTGCTGACCGGCATCCCGATCCGCCGCGACATCGCCATGACCGGCGAGATCACGCTGCGGGGCCGGGTGCTGCCGATCGGCGGCCTGAAGGAGAAGCTGCTCGCCGCGGCGCGCGGCGGCATCAAGACGGTGCTGATCCCCGAGGACAACGCCAAGGATCTCACCGAGATTCCGGACGCGATCAAGGGTGGTCTCAACATCATCCCGGTGGCACGGATGGACGAGGTGATCGCCAACGCGCTGACCCGGGCGCCGATGCCGATCGTGTGGGAAGAGGACACCAAGCTGCCGACCCCGGACAGCACGGAAGCCTCCGACGAAGCCGGCGGCGGCCTGACCGCGCACTGACGCGGCGAGAGACTCACAGAGACAGCGACGGCGCCCTGCGGGGCGCCGTTTGCGTTTGGGAGATCCTCGGCGGGCCTGAGGGGGGGCGCACCCACGAGAAAGTGCTTGGGCGGCGATCAGCGGGCGCGGTTGCAACTCGATTGCCTTTGCAGGGGCAGCGGGGCGCTTCAGGTGTCGAAGAATCCTCGACACCAGGCGGCCATCGCCGGACTTCGGGGTTGATCGTTGCTCGGATTAAGGACTTTCGTGGGGGGCAGCCGCCAACTTGTAAGGATTACTTACAGGTTCGATTCTCGGCGGCGTGAGATCGCCCGCCGTGGGCGTTATCGGGGGTGTTTGGCGATGGACCCGCGCGTTACCGAGCTGCATTGCATCATGCCGATCGTAAATGTCGGCTCGGTGATGACCCACGGCATCCTATCCTACGACGATGCCGCACAGCTCCCGCACCGGTCGGTAGCCCTTCAGCCGGTACAGGACAAGCGCGACCGCAAGCAGGTCCCAGGTGGGCTGAGGTTGCACGAGTACGCGAATCTGTATTTTCATGCCCGCAATCCAATGCTGTTCAAACGGCTAGGCGAAGTCGACGATCTTTGCGTATTGCGGGTGTCAACAGACGTCCTGCGGCTCGAAGGCGCCGTGATCTCGGATCAGAACGCAGCCAGCGACTATGTTCGCTTCCTGCATCCGCGGCAGTGGCGGGCGCTTGATTTCGATGCCATTTATGCAATGGATTGGCGCCATCCGGGCGATCAGATCGCCTATTGGCAACATCGTGCCAAGAAATGTGCCGAGATTCTGGTGCCGCACCGCGTGCATCCGGGCTTTCTGACCGGCGCCTACGCGGTGGACGAGGCCGCGAAGGCCAAGCTGGCCAGCTGCGGATTTGGCCTGCCGATCTGCGTCTCGCCCGTGTTATTCTTCCGATGAGGGAAGTGATCCTGTCATGTTCAGCGCGCTGATCGGAGACCTGTTTGAATCCCGGGCCCAGACCCTGGTCAACACCGTCAATTGCGTCGGTGTGATGGGCAAAGGCGTGGCCGAGCAGTTCAAACGGCGCTTTCCGGCGATGTTCGAGGACTACAAGGCGCGCTGCGCGCGGGGCGAGGTTCGCCTCGGCGAGCCGTACCTGTTCTGTGATCTGTCAGGTGCGCGGATCATCAATTTCCCGACCAAGGATCATTGGCGATCGCCGTCGCGGCTGGTCGATGTCGAGCGCGGGCTAGACCATCTCGCGGCCCACGCCGCCGGGTGGGGCATCACCAGCCTCGCGATGCCGCCGCTCGGCTGCGGGAATGGCGGGTTGGAGTGGGCGGACGTCGCGCCGCTGATCTTCAGCAAACTTGCCGATCTGCCGATCGAGATTGAGCTCTATGCACCCTACGGCACGCCTCGTCAGCAATTGACCCGCGACTTCCTCGCCGCGCCGCCGCAATCGAGTCTCGACAGCAAGGGGCGCAAGCCCGACCCGCTGAAGCCCGAATGGGTCGTGCTGATGGAGGTGCTGCGCGAACTGGAGGCCCAGCCCTATGCGACGCCCGTCGGCCGCACGATCTTCCAGAAGATCTGCTATGTGGTGACAGAAATGGGCGTGCCGACCGGCTTCAGGTTCGGCAAAGGCAGCTACGGTCCGTTCTCCGATGACGTGAAGCCGGCGCTACGCGATTTTGCCAATCGCAACTGGCTGAACGAGCAGCAACTCGGCCGGATGATCGCTCTTCGGGTCGCCCCCGAGTACGAGAGTGATCGCGGGCGTTTTCAGGAGCTGATCGCGCGCTACAAGGGCAAGATCGACAAGGCGGTCGACCTGTTCAGCCGGATCAAGAGCACCGAACAGGCCGAGGAGGTCCTGACGGTGTTCTTCGCGGCGCGCGAGTTGAAGCAATCCAAAGGCGATGTGGCCGAGCAGGAATTGTACGACTACATCCTTTCGTGGAAGAAGTCCTGGCAGACCGACGACAAGAAGCAGGCGGTCGCCAGCGCGATCCGCAATCTGGTGCTGCTCGGCTGGTTGCGCCTGACGATCAGCGACTCGCTACCAGAGGCGGCGTAGCCGGGAGCCCGTTCACCGATCCGTCGTCGTGGCCGACTTGGACAGTTCGCGATGCTTATCGCGGCAACGCAAACGGATCAGAGGACCCCCAAGTCTCAGACCGTCGACGTCGCCCTGCGGGACGCGGAGTTCGTTTCGACGTCGCCGCCGGCGATCAGCCGCGCCAGCGCCTCGGCGGGGAGCGCCGGGCTGAACAGATAGCCCTGCATCTGCTGGCAGCCGAGCTGGCGCAGCAGGTCGCGCTGTGCGGCGGTCTCGACGCCTTCGGCCAGCGTGGTCTTGTTGCCGGCGGCGGCGATCTGCACGATCGCGCGGACGATGGGGGCGGAGCCGGCTTGGTCGGTCAGGGTGTCGACGAAGCTCTTGTCGATCTTGATCTTGTCGATCGGGAAGCGGTGCAGATAGCTCAGCGACGAATAGCCGGTGCCGAAATCGTCGAGCGCGATCTTGACCCCGAGGGCGCGCAGCTGATTGAGGATCGTCAGGGTCGACTCGGTATCCTGCAGCAGCAGCGCTTCGGTGATCTCCAGCTCCAGGCGGTGCGCGGCCAGCCCGCTGCGCGCCAGCGCGGCGGCGACTTTGAGCGGGAAGGTGGCGCGGCGGAACTGGATCGGCGACACGTTGACGGCGACCGTCATCGCCGCCGGCCAGCCGACCGCGACGCCGCAGGCCTGCTCCAGCACCCACTCGCCGAGCTCCTCGATCAGCCCGATATCCTCGGCCAACGGAATGAACTCGGCCGGCGAAACGAAGCCGCGCACCGGATGCGGCCAGCGCAGCAGCGCCTCGCAGCCGGCGACGGCGCCGGAATTCAGATCGACCAGCGGCTGGAAGTGGAGCTGGAACGCGCGCTCGGCCACCGCGCGCTTCAGCTCGGTCGCCAGCTCGTGGCGGGCTTTGGCCTTGGTGTCCATCTCCGGCATGAAGAACCGGTAGGTGCGGCGGCCTTCGGACTTCGCCGCGTACAGCGCCAGATCGGCCTTGGCGATCAGCTCGTCGACCTCGCGGCCGTGCTCCGGCGCGAGCGCGATGCCGATGCTGGCATCCGGCGAGATCATGTGGCCGGCGCAGTCGAAGCTCTCGCGCAGCGCGTCCTGCAGCGTCGCCACCAGATCGCGCACATTGGTAGCGTCGGCCATCACCACGGCGAATTCGTCGCCGCCGAGCCGCGCGACGTAGTCGCCCGGCGTCAGGCAGCGTTGCAGACGCTCCGCGATGCATCTGAGCAGCTGGTCTCCGACCGGATGGCCGAGGGTGTCGTTGACGATCTTGAACTCGTCGATGTCGATGTAGAGCAGGGCGAGCTGATCGCCGGGCTCGATCGCGTCGAGCGCATCGCCGAGATGGGCGCGGAACGACGACCGGTTCGGCAGCCCGGTGAGATCGTCGAAATGGGCGAGGTGATGGATGCGGGAGTCGGCGCGCTTGCGCTCGGTGATCTCCTCGTGGGTCATCACCCAGCCGCCGCCCTGGATCGGTTCGCGGGTGATCAGAATCGTCCGCCCGTCGGCGAGTTCCACCTCGAACGAGCTGCGGCGGCCGGCGTTCTTCACCACGAAGCTGCGATATTCTTCGATGAGGTGCGGGTCGTGGCCGGCCTGCTTCAGCAGTTCGACGATGTCGGCGCCGCGCAGGCCCGGCCTCACCGCCTCGGCGGGAAGACGGTAGATGTCGAGATAGCGCTGGTTGTGCAGCAGCAGCCGGCCCGAGGCGTCGAACAGCGACAGCCCCTGCGCCATGTTGTCGACCGCGATGCTGTAGCGCTGGCGCAGATCGGTCTGCTGCCGGATGATGTTGCGGCCGAGCTGGAACAGCACCACGCCGACCGCCAGCGCGGTCGCCAGCGCGACCGAGACGATCACCCACAGCTCGCGCCACCACGCCGCCAGCACGCCGTCGACGGTGCGCGACACCACCACGACGATCGGCTGCTTGCCGAGCGTCCGCGCCGCCGAGATCCGCTCGCTGCCGTCGAACGGGCTGACCACCCGCCGGATCTTGCCGGGCCCGAGAAACAGCGTCTTCAGGTCGGAATTGAGATAGTTCTGGCCGACCGCCGCACTGAAGCGGGGCCACCGCGTCACCAGCGTCCCGCCGTTGGTGAACACCGCGATCGCCGCGTCCTCCCCGAGCACGATCGAGGACGCCAGGCCCTCATACCAGGCGTTGGGGATGGCGCGGGTCAGGACCCCGGCGGTCTTGCTGGTGGGCCCGCGCAGCCGCTTGACCAGCGCCAGCGTCCAGCCGCCGAGGATCGGATCGCGCACGAACTCGGCCTGGCTTTCGTCACGCTCGTAGTCCGACGTCCAGCGCTGGAAATTCGGATCGTCACCGATCGCGACGCCCGGCACCGGCCAGCCGCGCGACGAGTTGATCAGGGTGCCGGCGGTGTCGAACAGATCGAATTCGCCGAGTTCGCCGGTCTTCAGCGCCAGCAGGGTGTGGGTCGACAGCGCGTTGACCAGCGGATAGGTCTGTTCCAGCGACGCCGCGGTCTCGCTCTGGTCGACGTTCAGCGCCTCGAAGGTGCGGTCGAACTGGCGCGCCAGCAGCAGCGCGGTGTTGCCGAGTTCGCGCTCGGTGTTGCGCAGCAGGCGGTCGCGGCTGTCTGCGATCATCCAGGCGCTGGCCAGCGCGATCGCCGTCCCGAGCAGGATGCCACTCGTGACGATCCAGCGCAGCGAGACGTTTCGCGGTCCCTGCAGCAGGCCCCGCGGCCCCGCTGCCCACCCAACCCTTGCCATCGAACACCCCAGCCGGCGTCATGAGAATCCCTGTCCTTCCTAGCGCGGGGAAATGGACATCTCGTTAGTACAGATACGGGCAACCACTCGCGCATTCGGCGACCTTCGCCCGGACGGGCGTCGGTTGCGGTATGATGTTGTGTGTTCGTGGGTGGTCAATCGGTCGGAAGCTGCAGTTGCGATGCAATCGCGTCTAGAGGCGCGAATTTGGTCGGAAACTGTTCACCAGAGCCGCTGAATTTCTCGCGGCCGGAACCCCGGATTTGGAGCGGGTGGGTGTGCCGAGCGGGTCTGGCCGAATGGTGGGCGGCGAGAGATTCGAACTCCCGACCCTCTCGGTGTAAACGAGATGCTCTAACCAGCTGAGCTAGCCGCCCGCCGCGCCTATCTACCGCGCGGGGTGTGGTCTGTGCAAGGCGAGCGGACGCCGCGCGGCACATCCGCCGCGGCGGCGGCGCGGCCGTGGTGCGGCTGCGGCGTCATCCCGCGGGCTTGGCGGCCGGCGCGTGCCGCGTCCCCAGCCGCTGCAGCACGGTGAAGAACGACGGCACGAACAGCACCGCGAGGCCGGTCGAGGCCAGCATGCCGGCGACCACCGCGATGCCGAGCGACACCCGCGCGCCGGCACCGGCGCCCGTCGCCAGCGCCAGCGGCAGCATGCCGAAGATGAAGGCGAACGAGGTCATCAGGATCGGCCGGAACCTGAGCCGCGCCGCCTCGACCGCGGCCTCGGCGATCGGCATGCCTTCGATACACTTTTCGCGGGCGTATTCGACGATCAGAATCGCGTTCTTGGCCGCGAGCGCGATCAGCAGCACGATGCCGATCTGGGTATAGAGATCGTTCGGCAGGCCGGACCATTCCAGCGCCGCGACGGTGCCGAGCAGAGTCAGCGGCACCGCCAGGATCACGGCGAGCGGCTGCAGCCAGCTTTCGTATTGGCCGGCGAGCACGAAATACACCAGCAGCAGCGCCACCGCGAACACGTAGTAGATCTGATTGCCGACCACCTGCTCCTGATACGACATCCCGGTCCAGGCGGTGCCGACCGAGGACGGCAGCGATTTGGCCGCGACCTCGCTCATCAGCGTCATCGCCTCGCCGGAGCTGAAGCCGGGCGCCGGGCTGCCGACCAGCGTCGCGGCCGGATAGAGATTGTACAGCGTGATCAGCGGCGGCCCGACCTCGTCGGTCAGGTAGGCGACGGCGCCGACCGGGACCATCTGGCCGTTCGAGCCCTTGACCTTCAGCTTGAGCACGTCGCCGGGCCGCAGCCGGAACGGCGCGTCGGCCTGGACGTAGACCTGGAACACGTTGTTGAACTTGGTGAACTGGTTGACGTAGGTCGAGCCGAGATAGCTCTCGACCGCGGAGAACACCTGGCCGACGGTGACGCCGAGCGTCTCCGCCTTCATCCGGTCGACCACCAAACGGAGCTGCTTGACGTCGGCGTTGAAGGTCGAGGCGGCGTGGGTGATGCCGCTCTGGGTCGAAGCGTTGGCGGCGAACTGCTGGGCGGCGTTCTGCAGCGCCAGGAAATCCGAGCTGCCGTTCTTCATCTCCACCATCAGGGTGAAGCCCGAAGTGTTGCCGATACCCTGGATCGGCGGCGGCATCAGCACCAAGGCGGTCGCGGTGTCGAGCGTGGCGAGCGCGGCCCGCACCCTGGCGGCGATCGCGTCGATGCTGAGATCCGTGGCCTTACGCTGATCCCAGTCGTGCAGCACGACGTACAGCATGCCGGCGTTGTACATCGTGGCGTTGTTGTCGAGCGGCGAGATCCCGGACACGCCGATCACGCTCTCGACGCCCGCGGTCTGGCGCACCAGTTCGACCGCCTTGGCCACCGCCGCCTCGCTGCGGCCGGCGGAGGCCGAATCCGGCAGCTTCAGGCTGATGATGAAATAGCCCTGATCTTCCGAAGGCAGGAACGCGGTCGGCACCCGCGACAGCCCGTAGAACGCGACCCCGATCAGCGCCAGTCCGACGATCGTAGTCGGGATGCTGAACGCCACCAGCCGGCGGATCAACGCCGCATACACCGCTTCGCAGCGCGCATACACCGCGTTGAAGATCCGGTAGACGACATTGCGTTGCTCCGGCGGCATTGGCGCGCGCAGCCACAGCGCGCATTGTGTCGGCTTCAGCGTCACCGCGTTGACCGCCGAGATCAGCGCGGTGGCGGCGATCACCAGCGCGAACTGCTGATACATCTTGCCGGTGAGGCCGGAGATCGCCGCCGCCGGCAGGAACACCGCCATCAGCACCAAGGTGATGCCGATGATCGGGCCGAACAGCTCCGACATCGCTTTCACCGCGGCCTCGCGGCTCGACATCCCGCCGGCGATGTGGCGGGAGACGCCTTCGACGATGACGATGGCGTCGTCGACCACGATGCCGATCGCCAGCACCAGCGCGAACAGGCTGGTGGTGTTGACGGTGAAGCCCATCGCCGACATCGCCGCGAACGCGCCGATGATCGTCACCGGCACGGTGGTGGCGGGGACCAGCATCGCCCGCCAGTCCTGCAGGAACAGCAGGATCACCACCAGCACCAGCACGGCGGCGATGATCAGCGTCTCGTAGACCTCGTCGACCGAGGCGGTGATGAACTTGGTGCTGTCGAACGACACCTTGTAGTCGAGACCGGCCGGGAACGAACCCGCCATCTGCTTCATCTTGGCGTTGACCGATTCCGCCACCGACAGCGCGTTGGCGCCGGTCAGCAGCGAGATCGCGATCGCGGCCGACGGCTTGCCGTCGAGGCTGGCGGTCTGGCCGTAGGACGAGGCGCCGAGTTCGACCCGGCCGATGTCGCCGATCCGCACCAGCTGGCCGCCGCCCTGGTCGACCGCCTTGACCACGATCTTCTCGAATTCGGTGGCTTGGTTGAAGCGGCCGACGACGTCGAGCGCGTATTGGAAATTGACGATCGACGGCGCCGGCGGGCCGCCGACCATGCCGGCGGTGACCTGATTGCTCTGCTGCTGCACGGCGCTGACCACGTCGCTCGGCGTCAGGCCGTAGCTCTGCAGTCTGTCGGGATCGAGCCAGATCCGCATCGCATACGAACCCGAGCCGAGCACCGAGACGTCGCCGACGCCGGGCAGCCGCGCCAGCTCGTTCTGCAGGTTGATCTTGGCGTAATTGGCGAGAAACAGATTGTCGTAGCGGCCGTCCGACGAGACCAGGCTGACGAATTGCAGGATCGAGGTCGACTTCTTCTTGACGTTGAGGCCCTGGGTCGAGACCGAGGCCGGCAGCTGCGCCGTGGCCAGCGACACGCGGTTCTGCACCAGCACCTGCGCCATGTTCGGGTCGGTGCCGATGTCGAAGGTGACGACCAGATTGTAGCTGCCGTCACTGGCGCTGGTCGACTGCATGTAGATCATGCCCTCGACGCCGTTGACCTGCTGCTCGATCGGCAGCGCCACCGAATCCATCACGGTGCGGGCGCTGGCGCCGGGATAGCTTGCCGACACCGACACTGTCGGCGGCACCACGTCGGGATATTGCGACACCGGCAGCCGCATCAGCGCCAGGGCGCCGAGCAGGATGATCAGAAAGGCGAGGGTGTTGGACAGCACCGGCCGTTCGATGAAGAAGCGCGAGAACATGGGCAACGCCTCGTGAGGGCCGAGCGGATCAGGGTTTCGCGGTGCCGGATTGGGCTCCAGGGCTCAGCGCGGCAGGCGCCGGGGTCGGCGCGGTCGGAGCGGCCGCCATGGTCCCGGCCACCGGCGCGACGGTGTTGCCGGCGATCGCGCGCTGGATCGCGCCGATCACCACCCGGTCGTCGGCCTTCAGGCCGTTGGTGACGACGCGGAGCTGCCCTTCCTGCGGGCCGAGCGTGACCTGGCGCTGCTCGACCACGTCGCCGGCGCCGACCACCATGACGTAGCTGCCGGTCTGGTTCGACATCACCGCGGTGTCGTTGATCAGCAGCGCGTCATCGAGCTTGCCGACCGCGACCCGGACCCTGACGAACAGGCCGGGCACCAGCGCCACGTCCTTGTTCGGCAGCGAGCCGCGGAGCTGCAGGGTGCCGGTCGATGGATCGACCTGCGGCGCGATGTAGTCGACCTTGCCGGCGTATGGGAACGTGGTGTCGGACGACAGCGCGACCTGGATCGGCATTTCCAGCCGCTCTTCGCGCATGTCCTTCAGCGTCTTGCCGCGCCGCGCGAGCGCGTCGCGCAGATTGATCTGCTGCTGCTCGGTGATGTTGAAATAGACGTAGAGCGGATCGACCTGAAGGATGGTGGCGAGCTTGGTGGCGCCGGCCGAGCCGACCAGGGTGCCGACGTTGACCAGCCGGCGGGTCACCACGCCGTCGAACGGTGCCGTCACCGTGGTGTAGCCGAGCGAGGTCTTGGCGAGCGCCAGCGACGCTTCGGCGGCGGCGACCTGGGCGTTGGCGGCTGCCAGATTGGTCAGGGCGTCATCGACGTTGCGCTGCGAGGCAACGTCCTTCTGGCCGAGGATCGACTGCCGGTCGGCCTCGCGCTGGGCGTTGACCTGCTTGGCCTTGGCGCCGTCGAGCTGCGCCTGCTGCAGGTCGACCTGGGCCTGGTATTGCGCCTGCTCGATCTTGAACAGCACCCGGTCTTTCCTGACCGCTTCGCCGTCGAGATAGTTGATGCTCTCGATGAAGCCCTGCACCCGGGCTTCGAGATCGACCGAGGCGACCGGCGCGGTGTTGCCGGTGAACTCCGCATACAGCGTCACCGGCGCCTGGGTCGGCTTGGCCACGGTGACCTTGGCGGGCGGCGGCGCTGCGTATTTGTTCTCCTCCTTGCAGCCCGAAAGGAGCATGGGGGCAGCGGCGATCAGCGCGAACAGCCCGATCCTGCGCGACGACGCCAAAGGCATGAAGCGGGCGCACATCATCCGAGAGCTCTCCGTGTCGCGCGCGCGAATGGAACTTGCGCGGCACGGGAACTCAGACCTGATTCCTGGATCGTGGTCCAACGATTGAGACAACATCGCGGCCGCCGCCATCCGCGCCAGCGCGCTGGGCGGGCGGCGCCGCGATGCGCGCGCTACGCCTGCTGTTCGAAGATCATCGCCAGATGCACGATGGTGCGGACCGCCGCTTCCATGTCCTGGCGGCTGACCCATTCCAGACGGGAGTGGAAGGCGTGCTCGCCGGCGAACACGTTGGGGCAGGGCAGGCCCATGAACGACAGCCGGGCGCCGTCGGTGCCGCCGCGAATCGCCGCGGTGACCGGGGTGAGGCCGGCGCGGCGGATCGCTTCGCGGGCGTTCTCGACCAGTTCGGGATGGCGGTCGAGCACCTGCTTCATGTTGCGATATTGCGGCTGGATCTCGATTCTGGCGCGCGAGCGCGGATACTCCAGCATCACCTCTTCGACGATGCTCTGCAGCAGCGTCTCCTTGTCCTGCAGCCCGGCTTCGGTGAAGTCACGGACGATGAAGCCGACGGTTGCCTTCTCCAGCGTGCCGCTGATGCCGACCGGGTGCAGGAAGCCTTCGCGCCCTTCGGTGGTTTCCGGCGAGCATCCGGTTTTCGGCAACCGTTCGATGATCGCTGCGGCGATCTTGATGGCGTGCTCGATCTTGCCCTTGGCGAAGCCCGGATGGGCGCTGACGCCCTCGATGGTGATCACCGCGCTGTCGGCCGAGAACGTCTCGTCCTCGATGTGGCCGGCGCTCTCGCCGTCCATGGTGTAGGCGAAATCGGCACCGAGCTTGTTCAGGTCGACCTTGTCGACGCCGCGGCCGATTTCCTCGTCCGGGGTGAACAGGATCTTGAGCGTGCCGTGCTGGATCTCGGGATGCGCCAGCAGGAATCGTGCGGCGTCCATGATCTCGGCGACGCCGGCCTTGTTGTCGGCGCCGAGCAGGGTGGTGCCGTCGCTGGTGACGATGTCGTGGCCGATCTGATCCGCCAGCGCCGGGTGGTCGGCACGCCGGATCACCTGGGAGGAATCCCCCGGCAGCACGATGTCGCCGCCCTGATAGTCCTTCCAGACCTGCGGCTTGACGCCGGCACCTGAACAATCGGGCGAGGTGTCCATGTGGGCGCAGAAGCAGACCACCGGGACGTTCGGCTTGGCGGTGGTCGTGGGAATCGTCGCGTAGACGTAGCCGTGGTCGTCGAGATGGGCGTCGGCGAGCCCCAGCTCGCGCAGCTCCTGCGCCAGCAGTGCGCCGAGATTCTTCTGCTTCTCGGTGGAAGGGCAGGTGCCCGAGGCCGGGTCCGACTGGGTGTCGATGGTGACGTAGCGGAGGAAGCGCTCCAGCACGGTGAAGTCGAAGTCGATCGCGGTCACATCCGAGCTCCCTTGCAGCGGCGCGGCACCGGAAACAGATCTGGCGCCTCCGGTTGCGCGGCCTTGCTGTTGATATCCGGTCCCGTCCTGCGGCGCGACCCGCGGGGTCGCTCGGGTGTCGCCAAAAAGAAACGGCAGGCGGGGCGGATGCCCAAGCCTGCCGTTCTTCAATCCAGAAGCTGGAGTTCTGGTCCTGACATCATCAGAACCGCAACTCCAGCGCCTTGCTGCGAGAAGCATGCCTCACGCGGCCCGGGTCAAGCCGAGCCACCCGACGAACGCCGCTCGGAAGCGGATCAGATCGCTTCCTTGAGTTCCTTGGCGGCGCGGAACGCCACCTTCTTGGAGGCCTTGATCTGGATCTGCTCGCCGGTGGCCGGGTTGCGGCCCATGCGGGCGGCGCGCTTGCGGACCTGGAGGATGCCGAGGCCGACGATGCGGATGCGCTCGCCCTTCTTCAGGTGCTTGGTGATGCGGGTGACCATGTCGCCGAGAATGGCTTCGGTCTGCTTCTTCGACAGCTCGTGCTCTTCGGCGAGCGCCGCTGCGAGATGCTTCAGGGTCACCGTCGCCGGCGTCGCGGATTTGGCAGCTGCTTTCTTCGCCATATAGCCCTCCTGCTGTGTGTGGCGGCTTAGAAACTAAGACGTAGCAGGGCTTAGACGATTCGGGTGGCCGCTGCCTACGTCGTTTGCCCTGTAAACAGCGCATTATTTGCATCAGGGCGTAAAAAGACGCCGACATTAAAGGGGAAATGCGGTTGTCCGCACGAGAATGGGAATCTCTGCCGTTACCCGCTTGACTTGGGTCGGGCGTCCCTTTAAGTCGACCGCCTGCGCGGTTGACGCAAAACCACGCGGGAGTAGCTCAGTTGGTTAGAGCGCCGGCCTGTCACGCCGGAGGTCGCGGGTTCGAGCCCCGTCTCTCGCGCCATTTCGCCCGGACGGGCGTTTGGCACCACCGCGAACTTCTCCCGACAACATGTTGAATGCCTTGGTCAATGGCCTAGTTGAAAGACTTGGCGGAAAGTCCTGGCGGACAGTCCTGCAGCTTGTCGCCTGGTGGTGAGCGGCGAGGCTGAGACCAAAGCCGCCGGACGCCGCGAGCGGCCGGCACGGCGGGGGGGCTACGCCTTCGCGCAAGCCGCAGGCGCGATAAGATTCAAGCGGCCGGACATGCGAAAGGCCGCGCGATGGCGGCCTTCTCAACACTGTGTTACCCTTGATGCGCGGCGATGAAGCCGTTGCTATCTCACCGTCGAGCGGCCGGAGTCTGTGACGGTCATCTGCTTGGTCGCCTTGATGACCTGGGCGGTCTGGCTGTCGGAGGCAGTGGTGCGGGCGGTGATCCCGAGCGCCGCGACACCGATCCCAGCAATGAGGGCCACCACCACGATCTTCAGGTGGGTCGCACGATCCGCTGAATGCAAAGAGTGGTTCATCGCTGCCTCCGCGCGGCGCTTGTTGTTGCCGCGTCGACGAACGGACGATAGCCTTGCGTGTGTTTCAGGATCGTTTCGCCGTTTCCGAAAATGGTTTCGTACCGTGGCGGTATGGTTTCGATCTGGTTGATGCGATCTGCGAGCCGTGGTGAATGATGAGTCACGAATTCGTGCTGCTAAAGACGTATGAGGGTGCATATGCCCTCGGTCTTGCCACAGCTTGGCTTGCGCCCCCTGTTGCACTGCGCTAAGCGGTAGAACAATTCAAATGCGAACGAGTCTGCGGCAGCGCAACACGCCGCGGGGTTAGGGAACGGGATGAGCGGCATTCTGTCTAACTATCTGCCAATCGTCGTTTTTATCATCGTTGCGGCGGGTTTGAGCTTCGTCCTTCTGGTCGCGCCGTTTGCGGTGGCGTATCAGCAGCCGGACCCTGAGAAGCTCTCGGCCTATGAATGCGGATTCAATGCTTTCAGCGATGCCCGCATGAAATTCGACGTCAGATTCTATCTGGTCGCCATCCTGTTCATCATCTTCGATCTCGAGGTCGCGTTCCTGTTTCCGTGGGCGGTGGCCTTCGGCAAGCTCGGGGCCACCGGGTTCTGGTCGATGATGGTGTTTCTCGGGGTCCTGACGGTGGGTTTCGCCTATGAATGGAAGAAGGGCGCGTTGGAATGGGATTGAGGCCTGAGACGATGCAGCCGACGCCGTCGCAACATCCGGCCGGCGCGCAGCCGCTGATCGCGCGGCCCGCCACCGGCATCATCGACCCCAACACCGGCAAGCCTGTCGGCGCCGACGATCCGTTCTTTCTCAACGTCAATCGCGAACTGTCCGACAAGGGCTTCTTCGTCGCCGCGACCGACGACCTGATCACCTGGGCGCGCACCGGCTCGTTGATGTGGATGACCTTCGGCCTGGCCTGCTGCGCGGTCGAGATGATGCAGCTGTCGATGCCGCGCTACGACGCCGAGCGGTTCGGGTTCGCGCCGCGTGCGTCGCCGCGGCAGTCCGACGTGATGATCGTCGCCGGCACGCTGACCAACAAGATGGCTCCGGCGCTGCGCAAGGTCTACGATCAGATGCCGGAGCCGCGCTACGTGATCTCGATGGGATCGTGCGCCAACGGCGGCGGCTACTATCACTATTCGTATTCCGTGGTGCGCGGCTGCGACCGTATCGTTCCGATCGACATCTATGTGCCCGGCTGTCCGCCCACCGCCGAAGCCCTGCTGTACGGCGTGATGCTGCTGCAGAAGAAAATCCGGCGGACCGGCACTATCGAACGCTGAAGAAGGCTGTTTCATGGACGACAACGGGCTCGACACCCTGGGTCAGACGATGGTCGGCGCCTTGCCGGGAATCGCGACCGGTCATTCGGTCGCGTTCGGCCAGCTCACGCTGATCGTCGATGCCGGCAAAATCGTGGAGGTGATGCGGTTGCTGCGCGACGATCCGCGCTTCCGCTTCATCAGCTTCATCGACATGACCGCGGTCGACTATCCCGGCCGCGCCCAGCGGTTCGAGATCGTCTATCATCTGCTGTCGCCGAAGCTGAACGAGCGGGTGCGGGTCAAGGCCGAGGTCGGCGAGACCACGCTGGTGCCGTCGATCATCGACGTCTTCCCCGGCGCCGACTGGTTCGAGCGCGAAGCCTACGACCTCTACGGCATCATCATCACCGGCCACCCCGATATGCGCCGGCTGCTGACTGATTACGGTTTCGAGGGACATCCGCTGCGCAAGGATTTTCCGCTCACCGGTTTCGTCGAGGTTCGCTACGACGACGACCAGAAGCGGGTGGTCTACGAGCCGGTGCGGCTCAATCAGGAATTCCGCAAGTTCGACTTCCTATCGCCGTGGGAAGGCGCGGACTATCCGGTTCTTCCCGGAGACGAGAAGGCTGGAGTGAAGTCGTGATCTCGTTCGCCGTTCGCCCTTCGCGTTTTCCCAGCAAGCGGAGCTTGCCCCATGGCTGATGCCGCCGCCTCCGCCGCCGCACACGCGGACACGCCCAGCGTGCGCAACTTCACCATCAATTTCGGGCCGCAGCATCCGGCGGCGCACGGCGTGCTTCGGCTGGTGCTGGAACTGGACGGCGAGGTGGTGGAACGGGTCGATCCGCATATCGGGCTGCTGCATCGCGGCACCGAGAAGCTGATCGAGGCCAAGACCTATCTGCAGGCGATTCCGTATTTCGACCGGCTCGACTACGTCGCGCCGATGAGCCAGGAGCACGCCTTCTGTCTCGCGGTGGAAAAGCTGCTCGGAATCACGGTGCCGCGTCGGGCGCAGCTGATCCGCGTGCTGTATGCCGAGATCAGCCGCATCCTGTCGCATCTGCTCAACGTCACCACGCAGGCGATGGACGTCGGCGCGCTGACCCCGCCGCTGTGGGGCTTCGAAGAGCGCGAAAAGCTGATGATGTTCTACGAGCGGGCGTCCGGCAGCCGGATGCACGCGGCGTATTTCCGCGTCGGCGGCGTGCACCAGGATCTGCCGCCGAAGCTGATCGACGATATCGACGCCTGGTGCGACGCCTTCCCGGCGGTGGTCGACGACCTCGACCGGCTGCTCAGCGACAACCGCATCTTCAAGCAGCGCAACGTCGACATCGGCGTGGTGACGCTCGATCAGGCCTGGGCCTGGGGCTTCTCCGGCGTGATGGTGCGCGGCTCCGGCGCCGCCTGGGATCTGCGCAAGTCGCAGCCCTACGAGTGCTACGCCGAACTCGACTTCGAAGTGCCGATCGGCAAGAACGGCGACTGCTACGACCGCTACCACATCCGCATGGAAGAGATGCGGCAGGCGGTGCGGATCATGAAGCAGTGCATCGCCAAGCTGCGCGAGCCGGCCGGGCAGGGGCCCGTCGTGATCGACGACCACAAGATCTTCCCGCCGCGGCGCGGCGAGATGAAGCGTTCGATGGAAGCGCTGATCCATCACTTCAAGCTGTACACCGAGGGCTTCCACGTCCCGGCCGGCGAGGTCTATGCCGCGGTCGAAGCGCCGAAGGGCGAGTTCGGTGTGTATCTGGTGTCCGACGGCACCAACAAGCCGTACAAGTGCAAGATCCGCGCGCCCGGCTTCGCCCACCTGCAGGCGATGGATTTCCTCAGCCGCGGCCACCTGTTGGCCGACGTCTCGGCGATCCTCGGCTCGCTCGACATCGTGTTCGGAGAGGTCGATCGGTGAACGCCCCCGAGCCCATCCAGTTCGACCGCGCCACCGGCGCTCTCGAGGGCGCCGGCGCCCTCGAGCGCATGGCCGCGCTGGCGCTGGTGATGGGCGCGCGGGTGTCGTCGACCTTCTCGTATCGCGGCTACAACGCCGCGGCCAATCTGATGCGCAAGGCGCTGCCGGAGCGCGACATCGCGATCAAGCTCAATCCGGACGCGACCTTCGTGTTTCCTTACGGCGACGGCTACTGGAGCAAGCTGCTGCAGCGCGACTACGCCTACGAGATCGAACTCGACCTGCTGTTCCGCGACGCCGCCGATGTCGATTTCACCTTCGTCGATTGCGGCGCCAATTACGGCTACTGGTCGGTGCTGGTGTCGAGCGCGCCGTTCGGCGCCCACCGCACCCTGGCGATCGAGCCGTCGAGCCAGAATTTCGCCCGGCTGGCGCACAACGCCGCGGTCAACGGCAACCGGTTCTCGGTTCTGAAATGCGCGGTCGGCGCCGCGCGCGGCGTCGCCAGGCTGTCCGGTACCAAACACGAGGCGCTCAGCATCGTCGGCAAGCCCGGCGCCGGCGGTGAGGACGTGCCGGTGATCCGGCTCGACGATCTGATCGACGACGGCCATCTGCCGACCGGCGGCAAGTACATCGTCAAGCTCGACGTCGAGGGCGTCGAGATCGACGCGATCCGCGGCGGCGAGCGGCTGCTCGCCGAAGACACCGCGATCCTGTGCGAAGAGCACGGCAGCGACCGCGACCACAAGGTGTCGCGCTACATCCTCGAACACACCCCGCTGAAGCTGGTCGTGTACGACCCGCAAAGCAATCGCTACGAGGCCGTGGTCGACCTCGGCATTCTCGACCGGATCAAGGTCGCGTCGAATGTCGGCTACAACGTCGTCGGAACCGCGAGCGCGTTCTGGCAGGCCCGGATCCAACACCTGAATGCGAGCGTGGCACAGCGCTCGGCGAGAAACTGAGCATGTCCGTTCGTCGTCTGGCACCCAAAGAGCTGCAACCCGAGAGCTTCGCGTTCACCGCGGACAATCTCGCCTGGGCGCAGAAGGAGATCACGAAGTATCCGCCGGGCCGGCAGTTCTCGGCGGTGATCGCGATCATGTGGCGGGCGCAGGAACAGTGCGGCGGCTGGTTGCCGGAAGCGGCGATCCGAACCGTCGCCGACATGTTGCAGATGCCGCACATCCGCGCACTGGAGGTGGCGACGTTCTACACCATGTTCCAGCTCAACCCGGTCGGCAAGAAGGCGCACGTCCAGGTCTGCGGCACCACGCCGTGCCGGCTGCGCGGTGCTGGCGAGCTGATCGAGGTCTGCAAGAACCGGATCCATCACGACCCGTTCCATCTGTCCGCCGACGGCGACTTCTCCTGGGAGGAAGTCGAGTGCGCCGGCGCCTGCGTGAACGCGCCGATGGTGCAGATCTGGAAGGACACCTACGAGGACCTGACGCCCGAGCTGCTGAACAAGGTGCTCGACGGCTTTGCCAGCGGCAATCCGCCGAAGCCGGGGCCGCAGAACGGCCGCCAATACGCGGCGCCGATCACCGGTCCGACCACGCTGCAGAGTGGCGGTATCAACGTATCGCCGGTCGATGCCAACGGACCGTCGCTGACCGACGACGAGGCCAAGCGGGCCGGTGCGGCAGCCAATGTCCAGGAGCGGCCGGCACCGAAGCCGCCGGCTGCGGATTCCAGCGGTAACAACACGCCATGACGACGATCGCCCCCACCGGGCGCGCCGTCGCGGAGAGCGCGAGAGCCATGCCGACCCCGGTTTACATCCTGCTGCACGGTGTCGCCGCCGCAGCGTTCATATTTCTGCTGCAGCGCTACGCGCTCGGTGCGACACTCCAATCGAGCCTGATCTGGGCGCTGACCTTCGGGGGCTGCGCCGTCGGACTCGCTTACATGCAATCGAAACGCTGACAGGGAACGCCGCAAGCCATGCTGGACGACAAGGACCGCATCTTCCGGAACCTGTACGGTCTCGATGACTGGACGCTGAAGGGCGCGCGCCGTCGCGGCGCGTGGGAAGGCACCAAGGCGATCATCGACAAGGGCCGCGACTGGATCATCAACGAGATGAAGGCGTCGGGCCTGCGCGGCCGCGGCGGCGCCGGCTTCCCGACCGGCCTGAAATGGTCGTTCATGCCGAAGGACAATGCCGACGGCCGGCCGAGCTACCTGGTGGTCAACGCCGACGAGTCCGAACCCGGCACCTGCAAAGACCGCGAGATCATGCGCCACGACCCGCACACGCTGGTCGAAGGCTGTCTGCTCGCCGGCTGCGCGATGGGCGCCCACACCGGTTACATCTACGTCCGCGGCGAATTCATCCGCGAGCGCGAGCGGCTGCAGGCGGCGATCGATCAGGCCTACGAGGCCAAGCTGATCGGCAAGGACAACGTCCACGGCTATCCGTTCGACCTCTATGTCGCGCACGGCGCCGGCGCCTATATCTGCGGCGAGGAAACCGCGCTGCTCGAAAGCCTCGAGGGCAAGAAGGGCCAGCCGCGGCTGAAGCCGCCGTTCCCGGCCAATGTCGGCCTGTTCGGCTGTCCGACCACGGTCAACAACGTCGAGTCGATCGCGGTCGCACCGGACATCCTGCGCCGCGGCGCCGCGTGGTTCTCGTCGATCGGCCGCGCCAACAATGTCGGTACCAAGCTGTACGGCATCTCCGGCCACGTCAACACGCCGTGCGTCGTCGAAGAGGCGATGAGCATTCCGTTCCGCGAGCTGATCGAGAAGCACGGCGGCGGCATCCGCGGCGGCTGGGACAATCTGTTGGCGATCATTCCCGGCGGCGCGTCGTGCCCGTTGATCCCGGCGGCCGACTGCGAAGAGCTGATCATGGACTTCGACGGCACCCGCGCGGTGAAGTCGAGCTTCGGCACCGCCGGCGTCATCGTCATGGACAAGTCCACCGACGTCATCGCGGCGATCGCGCGCATCAGCTACTTCTTCAAGCACGAAAGCTGCGGCCAGTGCACGCCGTGCCGCGAAGGCACCGGCTGGATGTGGCGCGTGCTCGACCGCATGGTCGAAGGCCGCGCCCACAAGCGCGAGATCGACATGCTGCTGGAAGTGACCAAGCAGGTCGAAGGCCACACCATCTGCGCGCTCGGCGACGCCGCGGCCTGGCCGATCCAGGGCCTGATCCGCGCCTTCCGCCCGGAGATCGAGCGCCGCATCGACGACTTTTCGCGCAAGGCGACGCTCGACGACCAGGGCGTGCTCGATCCGGCGCACATGCAAGCGGCGGAGTAGGAGGCGAAGATGGCGGACGAGCCCGACAATCTGGTGCTGACTTATTTGCGGCGGATGGACGCCAAACTCGATCGCGTGATCGATGACGTTCACGACCTGAAGGTACGTATGACGGGTGTCGAAGAAGGCTTGGCCGGCGTCAATCGCCGTCTCGATCGTCTCGAAGTTCGTGTCGACCGGATCGAGCGTCGTCTCGATCTCGCCGACCAGCCGCATTGATCGCTCGCCGACACTGAGAGTGACTGGAACGATATGATCAAGATCATCGTCGACGGCAAGGAAGTCGAAGTTCCGCCGGAATACACGCTGCTGCAGGCCTGCGAGTCGGCCGGCGCCGAGATTCCGCGGTTCTGTTATCACGAGCGGCTGTCGATCGCCGGCAACTGCCGGATGTGTCTGGTCGAACTCAAGGGCTCGCCGAAGCCGGTGGCGAGCTGCGCCTGGGGTGTGCGCGACTGCCGCCCGGGTCCGAACGGCGAGCCGCCGGAAGTCTCGACCAAATCGCCGATGGTCAAGAAGGCGCGCGAAGGCGTGATGGAGTTCCTGCTGATCAACCATCCGCTCGATTGCCCGATCTGCGACCAGGGCGGCGAGTGCGACCTGCAGGACCAGGCGATGGGCTACGGCGTCGACCAGAGCCGGTTCGCCGAGAACAAGCGCGCGGTCGAGGACAAGTATCTCGGCGTGCTGGTCAAGACCTCGATGACCCGCTGCATCCAGTGCACCCGCTGCGTGCGCTTCGCCGCCGAAGTCTGCGGCGTGCCGGAGATGGGCGCGATCGGCCGCGGCGAGGACATGGAGATCACCACCTATCTCGAGAAGGCGCTCACCTCCGAGCTGCAGGGCAATCTGGTCGACATCTGCCCGGTCGGCGCGCTGACGTCGAAGCCCTACGCCTTCGCGGCGCGGCCCTGGGAGCTCGGCAAGACCCAGTCGGTCGACGTGATGGACGGCGTCGGCTCGGCGATCCGGGTCGACACCCGCGGCCGCGAAGTGATGCGGATCCTGCCGCGCGTCAACGAGGCGATCAACGAGGAGTGGATCTCCGACAAGACCCGCCACGTGGTCGACGGTCTGCGCACCCAGCGGCTCGACCGGCCCTACGTCCGCGAGGGCGGCAAGCTGAAGCCGGCGAGCTGGCCGCAGGCGTTCGCCGCGATCAAGGCCAGGCTCGACGGCACTTCGCCGAAGAAGATCGGCGCGATCGCCGGCGATCTCGCCGCGGTCGAAGAGATGTTCGCGCTGAAGCAGCTGCTCGCCAAGCTCGGCTCGGCTAATATCGCGGCGCAGAACGTCGCGGCGTTCGATCCGAAGGCCGGCCGCGCCGGCTACATCTTCAATCCGGGCATCGTCGGGATCGAGCAGGCCGACGCGGTGCTGATCATCGGCTCCGATCCGCGCAAAGAGGCGGCGATCCTCAACGCCCGGATCCGCAAGCGCTGGCGCGCCAGCGGCATGCCGATCGGCGTGATCGGTGACAGGGCCGAGCTGACCTATCACTACGACTATCTCGGTGCCGGTACCGACACGTTGAACGACCTGATCGTCGGCAAGCACGCGTTCGCCGAGACGCTGAAGAACGCCAAGCGCCCGATCGTCCTGGTCGGCGCCGCAGCGACGGCGCGGCGCGACGGAGCGGCGATCCTGTCGCTGGCGGCCAAGCTCGCCGCCGACGTCGGCGCGCTCGACGACGGCTGGAACGGCTTTGCGGTGCTGCATCCGGCGGCCTCCAGCGTCGGTGCGCTCGACATCGGCTTCGTGCCGGGTGCGAACGGGCTGAGCGCGGCGGAGATGACCACCGCCGGCGGCGTCGACCTGCTGTTCTCGCTCGGTGCCGACGAGATCAAGGTGCCGGACGGCGCGTTCGTGGTCTACATCGGCACCCATGGCGATCGCGGCGCGCACCGCGCCGACGTGATCCTGCCGGGAGCCGCCTACACCGAGAAGTCGGGCATCTACGTCAACACCGAAGGCCGCGTGCAGATCGCGAACCGGGCGTCGTTCCCGCCGGGCGATGCGCGCGAGGACTGGGCGATCCTGCGGGCGCTGTCCGAAGCGCTCGGCGCCAAGCTGCCCTACGACTCGCTGGCGGCGCTGCGCAAGGCGCTGTTCGCCGAGGTGCCGCATCTGATGCGGGTCGACCAGATCGAGGCCGGCGATCCGGCCGATGTGCGCAAGCTGGCGGGCGCCGGCGGCAGCGTCGAGAAGACGCCGTTCAAGCCGGTGATCGCCGATTTCTACATGACCAACCCGATCGCGCGGGCGTCCGCGGTGATGGCGGAATGCTCCCGCCTGGCGTCGGGGCAATTGCTGACGGCGGCGGAGTAGGCGGGACCCATGGCTGAATTCTTCGCGACCAACCTGTGGCCGCTGCTCGTGGTGATCGGGCAGAGCGTGCTGCTGTTGGTCATCCTCCTGATCGCAATCGCCTACATCCTGCTCGCCGACCGCAAGATTTGGGCGGCGGTGCAGATCCGGCGCGGTCCGAACGTGGTCGGACCGTGGGGCCTGCTGCAGTCGTTCGCCGACCTGCTGAAATTCGTCGTCAAGGAGCCGACGATTCCGGACGGCGCCAACAAGGGCCTGTTCCTGCTGGCGCCGCTGGTGACCTGCGTGCTGGCGCTCGCTGCCTGGGCGGTGATCCCGGTGAATGCCGGCTGGGTGATCGCCGACATCAATGTCGGCGTGCTGTACATCCTGGCGGTGTCGTCACTGTCGGTGTACGGCATCATCATGGCCGGCTGGTCGTCGAACTCGAAGTACCCGTTCCTGGCCGCGCTGCGCTCGGCCGCGCAGATGGTGTCCTACGAGGTCTCGATCGGTTTCGTGGTGATCTGCGTGCTGCTGTGCGTCGGTTCGTTGAACCTGACCGCGATCGTCGAGGCGCAGGACGGCAAATGGGGCATGCTCGGCTGGTACTGGCTGCCGCTGTTCCCGATGTTCGTCGTGTTCTACGTGTCGGCGCTGGCCGAAACCAACCGGCCGCCGTTCGACCTCGTCGAAGCGGAATCGGAACTGGTCGCCGGCTTCATGGTCGAATACTCGTCGACCCCGTATCTGCTGTTCATGCTCGGCGAATACGTGGCGATCGTCACGATGTGCGCGATGGGCACGATCCTGTTCCTCGGCGGATGGTTGCCGCCGGTGCCTTACGCGCCCTTCACCTGGGTGCCGGGCATCGTCTGGTTCTCGCTGAAGCTGCTGTTCATGTTCTTCCTGTTCGCGATGGCGAAGGCGATCGTGCCGCGCTACCGCTACGACCAGTTGATGCGGCTGGGCTGGAAGGTGTTCCTGCCGTTGTCGCTGGCGATGGTGGTGATCGTGGCGGCCGTCCTGCAGTTCGCCGGCCTGGCACCGAAATGAGGCTTTGATGAACATCACCGCGACCGCCCGTTCGCTGCTTCTGACGGAGTTCGTATCGGCGTTCTTTCTCGCCATGCGTTACTTCTTCAAACCGAAGCCGACGATCAATTATCCTTTCGAGAAGAATCCGATCTCGCCCCGGTTCCGCGGCGAGCACGCGCTGCGCCGCTATCCCAACGGCGAGGAACGCTGCATCGCCTGCAAGCTGTGCGAGGCGATCTGCCCGGCGCAGGCGATCACCATCGAGGCCGGCCCGCGCCGCAACGACGGCACCCGCCGCACGGTGCGCTACGACATCGACATGGTGAAGTGCATCTATTGCGGGTTCTGCCAGGAGGCGTGCCCGGTCGACGCGATCGTCGAGGGGCCGAACTTCGAATTCGCCACCGAGACCCGCGAGGAACTCTACTACGACAAGGCCCGCCTGCTGGCCAACGGCGACCGCTGGGAGCGGGAAATCGCCAAGGCCATCTCCCTCGACGCGCCGTACCGGTGAGCTGACGCCATGTCGATGCCCGTCCTGTTCTTCTATCTCTACGCCGGGGTGGCGATCGCCGCCGCGGTGATGGTCGTGGTCGCCCGCAACCCGGTGCACTCCGCGCTGTTCCTGATCCTGGTTTTCGTCAACGCCGCCGGCATGTTCGTGCTGATGGGGGCCGAATTCCTGGCGATGATCCTGATCGTGGTCTATGTCGGCGCCGTCGCAGTGCTGTTCCTGTTCGTGATCATGATGCTGGACGTCGATTACAGCCAGCTTCGCGAAGGCTTCCTCGAATATCTGCCGTTCGGCCTGTTGATCGGTTTCATCTTCCTCGCGGAATTGCTGCTGCTGGCCGGCGGCTGGGTGATCAGCCCGACCGTGACCAAGACGGTGACGGCGCCGATCCCGGCCGGCGTATCCAACACCGAAGCGCTCGGCCTGGTGCTCTACACCCGCTACATCCACTACTTCCAGGTGTCTGGCATCGTGCTGCTGGTGGCGATGGTCGGCGCGATCGTGCTGACGCTGCGCCACAAGAAGAAGGTCAAGCGGCAGGACATCGCCGCGCAGAACGCCCGCTCCAGGGAGACGGCGATGGCGATCCGCCAGGTCAAGCCGGGGCAGGGACTTTCCGACAACGACTCTGCGGAGTGGGTGCGATGAACGAGATCGGGCTCGGCCATTTCCTGTCGGTCGCGGCGGTGCTGTTCACCCTCGGCACGCTCGGCATCTTCCTGAACCGCAAGAACGTCATCATCATTCTGATGTCGATCGAGCTGATGCTGCTCGCCGTCAACATCAACCTGGTGGCGTTCTCGATCTACCTGAACGACATCGTCGGGCAGGTGTTCGCGCTGCTGGTGCTCACCGTCGCAGCCGCGGAGGCCGCGATCGGCCTGGCGGTGCTGGTGGTGTTCTTCCGCAATCGCGGCACCATCGCGGTGCAAGACATCAACTTGATGAAGGGCTAGGGCATGATCGGCAATCGAGTGCGGATTGACGGCATCGTCCGGAGGCTGAAGGCGCGCGCATGATCCAGGCTATCGTATTCCTGCCGCTGGTCGGCGCGCTGATCGCCGCCGTCATTGCGCTGGTGGGCGCCCATGCCCGCAACCCGAGCGGCGATACCGTCGAGCATCACGACGATCACGGCCACGGGCACGACGCCCATGGCCACGCTGCGCACGGCCACGACGCCCACGCGCATGCGGCGCACGGTCATGACGACCACGCTCACGACGACCATGCCCACGGCCCGGTCGAGCCGGCCGCGGCCGGCTCGCGGCTCGCCGAGATCGTCACCACGACGCTGCTGCTGATCTCCTGCGCGCTGTCTTGGGTGACGCTGGTCGACGTCGGTTTCATGCACCACGACTCCCGTGTGGCGCTGTTGCCGTGGATCAATTCCGGCGAGCTGCAGGTCGCCTGGGCGCTGCGGGTCGACACCCTGACGGCGGTGATGCTGGTGGTGGTGACGACGGTGTCGTCGCTGGTCCATCTGTATTCGATCGGCTACATGCACGAGGATCCGCACCGGCCGCGGTTCTTCGGCTACCTGTCGCTGTTCACCTTCGCGATGCTGATGCTGGTGACCGCCGACAATCTGCTGCAGCTGTTCTTCGGCTGGGAAGGCGTCGGCCTCGCCAGCTATCTGCTGATCGGGTTCTGGTACCAGAAGCCGTCCGCCAACGCCGCCGCCATCAAGGCCTTCGTGGTCAACCGCGTCGGCGACTTCGGGTTCCTGCTCGGCATCTTCGCGGTGTTCGTGCTGGTCGGTTCGACCGACTTCGACACCATCTTCGCCGCCGCCCCGGACCTGACCGGCAAGACCATCAACTTCTTCGGCTGGAACGCCGACGCGCTGACGCTGGCCTGCCTGCTGCTGTTCATGGGCGCGATGGGCAAGTCGGCGCAGTTCCTGCTGCACACCTGGCTGCCGGACGCGATGGAAGGCCCGACCCCGGTGTCGGCGCTGATCCACGCCGCCACCATGGTCACCGCCGGCGTGTTCATGGTGGCGCGGATGTCGCCGCTGTTCGAGCTCGCCCCGGATGCCCAGGCCGTGGTGATGTTCTTCGGCGCCACCACCGCGTTCTTCGCGGCGACGATCGGCCTCGTTCAGAACGACATCAAGCGGATCGTGGCGTATTCGACCTGCTCGCAGCTCGGCTACATGTTCGTGGCGATGGGGGCGGGTGCGTATTCGGTGGGCATGTTCCACCTGTTCACTCACGCCTTCTTCAAGGCGCTGCTGTTCCTGGGCGCCGGCTCGGTGATCCACGCGATGCACCACGAGCAGGACATCCGCAACATGGGTGGCCTGAAGGACCGCATCCCGTTCACCTACGCGGTGATGCTGATCGGCACCCTGGCGCTGACCGGCTTCCCGCTGACCGCCGGCTACTTCTCCAAGGACGCGATCATCGAGGCGGCGTTCGTCTCGAAGAACCCGCTGGCGTTCTACGGCTTCGTGATGACCGTGGTGGCGGCGCTGCTGACCTCGTTCTACTCCTGGCGCCTGGTGTTCAAGACCTTCCACGGCCAGCCGCACGATCGCAAGCACTACGAGGCGGCGCACGAGAGCCCGCTGGTGATGACGATCCCGCTGTTCGTGCTGGCGTTCGGTGCGCTGGCGGCCGGCTACCCGTTCAAGGAGCTGTTCGCCGGGCACGGAGTCGAGGAGTTCTTCCGCTCGTCGCTGAAGATGCACCCGCACATCATCGAAGAGATGCACCACATCCCGGCGTGGATCGCGCTGCTCCCGACGGTGATGATGGTGGTCGGCTTCCTGGTGTCTTGGTTCTTCTACATCCGGCGCCCGGATATCCCGGTGGAGCTCGCCAGCCAGCATCGGCTGCTCTACAACTTCCTGCTCAACAAGTGGTACTTCGACGAGCTGTACGAGGTGATCTTCGTGCGTCCGGCGAAGTGGATCGGCCGGCAGCTCTGGAAGAAGGGCGACGGCATGCTGATCGACGGTCTCGGCCCCGACGGCATCTCGGCCCGGGTGCTCGACGTCACCCGCGGCGTGGTGCGGATGCAGACCGGCTATCTCTATCACTACGCGTTTGCGATACTGATCGGCGTGGCCGGTCTGATCACCTGGTTCATACTCGGCTTGGGGGGCCGGTAAATGTCGGCTTCGATCATGACCTGGCCGATCCTGTCGGTCGTCACCTTCCTGCCGGTGCTGGGTGCCGCGCTGGTGTATCTGGCGCGCGGCGAGGACGAGGCGGCGCGCCGCAACGCCCGCTGGATCTCGCTGTGGACCACGCTGATCACCTTCGCGGTGTCGCTGCTGCTGGTCTGGCACTTCGATCCGGCCAATCCGGGCTTCCAGTTCGTCGAGAAGGCGCCCTGGCTCGGCGATACCATCACCTACCACTTGGGTCTCGACGGCATTTCGCTGCCGCTGGTGATCCTGACCTCCGCGATCATGCCGTTCTGCATCATCGCGAGCTGGCGCTCGGTGACGGTGCGGGTGCGCGAATACATGATCGCGTTTCTGATCCTCGAAACGCTGATGATCGGCACCTTTTCGGCGCTGGATCTGGTGCTGTTCTATCTGTTCTTCGAAGGCGGCCTGATCCCGATGTTCCTGATCATCGGCATCTGGGGCGGTCCGCGCCGGGTGTACGCGTCGTTCAAGTTCTTCCTGTACACGCTGCTCGGCTCGGTGCTGATGCTGCTGGCGATCATGGCGCTGTACTGGAACGCCGGGACCACCG
Source organism: Rhodopseudomonas pentothenatexigens (assembly GCF_900218015.1). Lineage (GTDB taxonomy): Bacteria > Pseudomonadota > Alphaproteobacteria > Rhizobiales > Xanthobacteraceae > Rhodopseudomonas > Rhodopseudomonas pentothenatexigens. The sequence continues at coordinate 46,371 of NZ_UFQQ01000001.1, forward strand.
ACATTCCGACGCTGCTGCGGACCTCGGTGCCGAGCGGATTGCAGACCTGGGCGTGGCTGGCGTTCTTCGCCTCGTTCGCGGTGAAGATGCCGATGTGGCCGGTGCACACCTGGCTGCCGGATGCGCACGTCGAAGCGCCGACCGCGGGCTCGGTCGTGCTCGCCGCGATCCTGTTGAAGATGGGCGGCTACGGCTTCCTGCGGTTCTCGCTGCCGATGTTCCCGGACGCTTCGGCTTATTTCGCGCCGCTGGTCTACACCCTGTCGGTGATCGCGATCATCTACACCTCGCTGGTCGCGCTGATGCAGGAGGACATCAAGAAGCTGATCGCGTACTCCTCGGTGGCGCATATGGGCTTCGTCACCATGGGGATCTTCGCCGGCACCACGCAGGGTGTCGCCGGCGCTGTGTTCCAGATGGTCAGCCACGGCATCGTCTCGGGCGCGCTGTTCCTCTGCGTCGGCGTGGTCTACGACCGGATGCACACCCGCGAGATTGCCGCCTATGGCGGCTTGGTCAACCGCATGCCGCTGTACGCGCTGGTGTTCATGGTGTTCACCATGGCCAATGTCGGCCTGCCGGGGACCTCCGGCTTCGTCGGTGAGTTCCTGACGCTGCTCGGCACCTTCCGCGTCAACGTTCCGACCGCGACTTTGGCGACCACCGGCGTGATCCTGTCGGCCGGCTACGCGCTGTGGCTGTACCGCAAGGTGGTGTTCGGCGCGATGACCAAGCCGTCGCTCGCCACCATCAAGGATCTGACCTGGCGCGAAGGTCTGATGATGGCGCCGCTGCTGGTGGCGACGATCCTGTTCGGCTTCTATCCGAAGCCGGTGCTCGACATGTCCGCCGCGTCCGTCCAGCAACTCGTCAACAACTACGCCGCCGCCGTGACTGCCGTGAAGGCAGCGGCGCTGCCTTGACCGGCAAGGACCGATCCAGATGAACTTTGAAACAGCCGGCTACCCGCTGCTGCCGATCCTTCCGGAACTCGTGCTGGTCGTCGGGGCGATGCTGCTCCTGATGCTCGGCGCCTATCGCGGGCCGAAGGCGACCGGCACCGTCACGGTGCTGGCGATCCTGCTGCTGCTCCTCACCGGCGCGCTCGAACTGTTCGCATTGCCCGCCGGCAAGCTGGTCACCTTCGGCGGCAGCTTCATCGTCGACGACTTCGCCCGCTTCCTCAAAGTGCTGGCGCTGCTCGGATCGGCGGTGACGCTGGTCCTGTCGCTCGAAGTCCTGACCGATCCGTCGCGGCGGATGTTCGAATACGCCATCCTGGTGCTGCTGTCGTCGGCCGGCATGCTGCTGCTGATCTCGGCCGGCGACTTGGTCATGCTGTATCTCGGCCTCGAGCTGATGAGTCTGGCGCTTTACGTGGTGGCGGCGAGCAATCGCCAGGACGCCAAGTCGAACGAAGCCGGCATGAAGTATTTCGTGCTCGGCGCGCTGTCGTCCGGCATGCTGCTGTACGGCGCCTCGCTGATCTACGGCTTCACCGGCACGGTGCAGTTCGCGGGCATTGCGGCTGCGGCCAAGGACGGCAATATCGGTCTGGTGTTCGGTCTGGTGTTCCTGCTCGCCGGCCTGTGCTTCAAGGTCTCGGCGGTGCCGTTCCACATGTGGACGCCGGACGTTTATGAAGGCGCGCCGACCCCGGTCACCGCGTTCTTCGCCTCGGCTCCGAAGGTGGCGGGCATCGCGATCTTCACCCGCGTCACGCTGACCGCGTTTCCGAGCATCGCGCCGCAGTGGCAGCAGATCGTGATCTTCGTGGCGATCGCCTCGATGGCGCTCGGCTCGTTCGCGGCAATCGGGCAGAAGAACATCAAGCGACTGATGGCGTATTCGGCGATCGCCAATATCGGTTTCGCGCTGGTCGGTCTGTCGGCCGGCACGGTCGAAGGCGCGCAGGGCGTGATCGTCTACATTTCGATCTACGTCGCGATGACGCTGGGCGCTTTCGCGGTGATCCTGGCGATGCGCCGCAACGGCCTGCACGTCGAGAACATCAGCGACTTCGCCGGCCTGTCGCGCACCAATCCGCCGCTGGCGTTCTTCTTCGCGATGCTGCTGTTCTCGTTCGCCGGCATTCCGCCGCTGGCCGGCTTCTTCGCCAAGTTCTACGTCTTCATGGCCGCGATCAAGGCCGGCATGTTCGCGCTGGCGGTGATCGGCGTCGTCACCAGCGTGGTGGGTGCCTACTATTACCTGGCGATCGTCAAGACGATGTATTTCGACGAGCCGGCCGCGGGCGTCGATCCGGTGCGGCCGGAGCTGCGCAGCGTGTTGATGGTCGCCGGTCTGTTCAACATGCTGTTCTTCATCTATCCGGCGCCGCTGGTGAACGCGGCGACGGCAGCCGCCAAATCGCTGTTCTGAATGGCGGCGCTGCATCTCGGATCCAAGGCGGCAGCGGCGGGCTATCGGCTCGCCGCTTTCGATTCAGTGGGCTCGACCAACGCCGAGGCGCTGAGCCGGGCGCGGGGCGGGGAGGCGGGACCGATCTGGTTCGTCACCACCGAGCAGACCGCCGGTCGCGGCCGGCGCCAGCGCGCCTGGGTGGCGCCGCGCGGCAACCTCGCCAGCAGCGTTCTCGAAGTGATGCGGGTGCCGCCCGGCACCGCCGCGACGCTGGGCTTCGCCGCCGGGCTCGCGCTCGAAACCGCGTTGCAGCAGGTCAGCCTGGAAGCGCGGGCGCGTTCGGGCACCGATTTCGGTTTCCGCCTGAAATGGCCGAACGACGTGCTGGCCGCGGGCAAGAAGCTCGCCGGCATTCTGCTCGAAGCCGAGAATGTCGGTGGTCGCCTCGCCGTGGTGGTCGGCATCGGCACCAACGTGATTGCGGCCCCGACCGAGACACCGTATCCGGCCGTGTCGCTGCACGATCTCGGCATTTCGGTCAGCGCCGAGGATCTGTTCGCAGCGCTGTCCGATTCCTGGACAGAACTGCGCGGGATCTGGGATGACGGTCGCGGCTTTCCCGAGATTCGCCGGCGCTGGCTGGAGCGCGCCGCCGGTCTCGGCGAGCCGGTGTCGATCCGCTCCGGCGACGGCGCGCTCGAGGGCGTGTTCGACAGCATCGACGATACCGGCTGTCTGATCGTGCGCACCACCGACGGAAGAAGGGTGCCGGTTTCGGCCGGTGACGTGTATTTCAAGGGCGTCGCATCAATGGGAGCGGCGTGATGGCGCGTCCGGACGAGTTTACATTTGCGCCGCTCGGCGGCGTCGGCGAGATCGGCATGAACCTGTCGATCTACGGCCTCGGCAACCGCACGCAGCGGAGCTGGCTGGCGGTCGACCTCGGCGTATCGTTCGGTGACGAGGAGCATCTGCCCGGCATCGATCTGATCATGCCGGACATCCGCTTCCTGGAAAAAGAGAAGAAGAACCTGGTCGGGCTGGTGCTGACCCACGCCCACGAGGATCATTTCGGGGCGATCATCGATCTGTGGCCGAAGCTCGGCTGCCCGATCTACGCCACCAAGTTCAGTGCCTCGCTGTTCGCCGCCAAGCTCGCGGCCGAGCGTACCACGCTGAAGATTCCGATCACCGAAGTGCCGTCTGGCGGCACGATCAATCTTGGACCGTTCAGCGTCGAGTTCATCCCGGTGGCGCATTCGATTCCGGAGAGTCACGCGCTGGCGATCCGCACCTCGGTCGGCACCGTGCTGCACACCGGCGACTGGAAGATCGATCCGACCCCTGTGGTCGGTGCGCCGACCGACGAGGCGCGGCTGCGCCAGCTCGGCGACGAAGGCGTGCTGGCGCTGATCGGCGATTCCACCAACGCGGTGCGTGACGGCCGCTCGCCGTCCGAGACCGAAGTTGCCGCCTCGCTTGCCGGGCTGATCAAGTCGGCCAAGGGCCGCGTCGCGGTGACGACGTTCGCCTCCAATGTCGGCCGCATCCGCGCCGTGGCCGATGCCGCCAAGGCGGCGGGACGCGAGGTCGTGCTGGTCGGCCGCGCGATGGACCGCGTCACGCAGGTGGCGCGCGAGACCGGCCATCTCGACGGCGTGCAGAGCTTCCGCGGACCCGAATATTACGGGCATTTCCCGCCCGACAAGGTGCTGGCGCTGTGCACCGGCAGCCAGGGCGAGCCGCGCGCCGCGCTGGCACGGATCGCACGCGATGATCATCCCGAGGTGACGCTCAACAAGGGCGACTGCGTGATCTTTTCGTCGCGCACCATTCCCGGCAACGAGAAGGCGGTCGGCGGCATCATCAACGGGCTGGTGACGCAAGGCATCGAGGTGATCACCGATCGCGATCATCTGGTCCACGTCTCCGGCCATCCGCGCCGCGACGAGCTGCGCGAGATGATCTCCTGGGTGCGGCCGCAACTGCTGATCCCGGTGCACGGCGAGGCGCTGCATCTCAACGAGCATGCCAAGCTGGCGCGGCAGATGGGCGTCCCCAAGGTGATGGTCTGCCGCAACGGCGACCTGATCCGGCTCGGCCCCGGCGAACCGGCGGTGATCGATCAGCTGCCTTCCGGTCGGCTGTACAAGGACGGCACCATCCTCGAGCAGGATAGCTCGCGCGCCGTGGTCGAACGTCGCAAGATGGCGTTCGCCGGTTGCGCCTTCGTGGCGCTGGCGCTGACCGAAGCAGGGGAGCTTGCCGACGATCCCGAGGTCGAGCTGGTCGGGATTCCGGAGAACAACACCGCCGGCGAGCCGATGGATGACATCGTGTTCGATGCGATCGTCTCCACCGTCGAGGGACTGCCGCGGGCGCGGCGGCGCGATCCGGACGCGGTCGCGGAATCGGTGCGACGCACGGTCCGCTCGATCGTCCAGATGGAATGGGGCAAGAAGCCTTTGTGCACGGTGCACGTGCTGAGAGTTTGAGATAAACACCATAAGAACACGACAACAGAGAGGGTGACATGCTCGGACGGCTCAACCACGTGGCGATCGCGGTGAAGGATGCGGTGCAGGCCGCGAAGGTGTACGGCGCCGGATTCGACGCGGCGATCTCGGATGCTGTGCCGCTGCCGGAGCACGGCGTCATCACCGTGTTCGTGACGCTGCCGAACACCAAGATCGAGTTCATCCAGCCGCTCGGCGAAGCCTCGCCGATCGCCAAGTTTCTCGAGCGCAATGCCGACGGCGGCATCCACCACGTCTGCTACGAAGTGCCGGACATCATCGAAGCGCGCGACCGCCTGACCAAGGAAGGCGCGCGCGTGCTCGGCGACGGCAATCCGAAGATCGGCGCGCACGGCAAGCCGGTGCTGTTCTTCCATCCGAAGGACTTCTCCGGCGCGCTGGTCGAGATCGAACAAGCCTGAGCCGATGATCTCCCAGATCGCCGGGCTGCTCGCGATCTACTTCGTGCTGTGGTGGATCGTATTGTTCGTGACGCTGCCGTTCGGCGTGCGCAGCCACGCCGAAAGCGATGGCGAGGGGGCGGCGCCCGGTACCGATCCCGGCGCGCCGGTCGCGCCGCTGCTGGCGCGCAAGGCGCTGTGGACTACGCTGATCTCCGCCGTGATCTTCTCGGTCGCACTATACGCGTATCGCTCCGGCTGGCTGGGCATCGATCGTCTCGCCAAGCTGATGAATCTGCCGTTGTAGCGGCTGAGCAGCGCGCAACGCGACGCTGTCGAGGCGCGGACTGATTGCAGCGCGATTCCCATGTGTGCACGCACGATTCGCCGAGAGGTGTTTCGTTACGTTCGCTCAGCCGACGACACTCGTCATCAAACGAATCACTCTGCCAACAGTTGTTGTTGGATGGCTTCGCCGCGCGCGAGTGACGCGCTTGGCGATTCGTACAATGAAAAATAGTGCCGAGACGACGCTGAAAAAGAAAAAGCAGGGCGCGACGCCCTGCTGAAAAACTTGTCGACCCTATGATTTTCCCGAATACTTGTTGATTTGGTTGGCCGGGCGACGCTCATTGGTGAACGTCAGGGTTCCTCCCGAGACTTGGACCACTCAGACCTTCGCCGCTGAGGCTTAGCCTGTGGTTGTATTGGTAGCGTATCCGGGGCGGTTTGTCATCATTCACGGCAACGAATGTTCAAATTTAAGGCAAGACGTGAAATGAACGAAAACTTGCCACCTGCATTCGCTTGGCGGTTTCGTTTGGCGCACTTGGCTTAGTCGTGCGATGGTAGAATCCTGAAGCCGGCGCAGCGGACCTGCATGATAATTCATCAGCCCACCCCCTTGATCACGCTGCTTCGCGCTTTCGGGCCGGCGATGCTGGTCGGCGTTGTGGTGCTGGTGCAGGTGCTGGCGCCGATCGGGGTGGTTCGCTTCATGGCCGGCGCGATCGCCGATCCGGTCGGCGCGGCGCCGCATTGCGCGGCGTTGGCACAGCCGGGGCAGGCTTCGGATACCGCCCCGACCGGCCATAATGTCGGCTGCTGCGTGATCTGTTCGCTCGGGCTCGGTAGCGCGCCGGCGCTTCCGCCGCAGGACGTCGTCGCGGCGCGGTTTGCCCAGGCGGTGATCTGGCACCTTGTGGGTGCAGCGGCCGTCGACGCCGGGCAGTTCGTTCATGCTCAGGCACGGGCGCCACCTGCATTGGCTGCGGCCTTTGCCTGATCGCGGCATCCGCCGCTCTCTTCCTTGCGACCCTCGCTCGACGGCGCGTCGCCCTGCATCCGGGGAACGCGGCTGCCGGAGCGTTCGTTCTCCACTCCTCAACCGACAGAAAGACCCACCCATGAACAAGCTCATCCGCAGCGTCGCGTCGATCGCCGTCGCCACCTTGCTGTCCACCGCCGCGGTCCAGGCCGCCGAGGTCAAGGCCGGCGATCTGGTGATCAGCCAGTCCTGGAGCCGCGCCACCCCGGGCGGCGCCAAGGTCGCCGGCGGCTTCCTGACGATTCAGAACAAGGGCAGCAGCGTCGATCGCCTGGTGTCCGGCACCGCCGACATCGCCGGCAAGGTCGAGATCCACGAGATGTCGATGGACAACGGCGTGATGAAGATGCGCCCGCTCGACAAGGGGCTGGCGATCGAGCCCGGCAAGACCGTGACGCTGATGCCGGGCAGCTACCACATCATGCTGATGGACCTGAAGGGCCCGCTGAAGCAGGGCGACAAGGTGCCGGTGACGCTGCAGTTCGAAAAGGCCGGCAAGGTCCAGGTGACGCTCGACGTCGAAGGCGTCGGCGCCAAGGCGCCCGGCGACACCGGCGGCAGCATGATGAAGATGGATCACGGCACCATGGACCACAGCGGCCACGGGATGAAGAAGTGATGCGATCCCGATCCGTATCGGCAGCGGCGGCCCTCGTGGCCGCCGCTCTGGGCGCCGGTCCAGCGCTGGCCCATGTCACGCTGCAGCCGAACAAGGCTGTGGCCGGCAATTACTTCCAGGCGGCGCTCAGCGTGCCGCACGGCTGCGACGGCAGCGCAACGCTCGCGGTGCGGGTCAAAATTCCGGACGGCGTGCTGTCGGTGAAGCCGCAGATGAAGCCGGGCTGGTCGGTCGAGATCAAGACCCGCAAGATCGCGGGCGAACAGCCGAAGCTGCACGGCAAGACCATCACCGAAACCGTCGACGAAGTAACCTGGCGCGGCGGCCCGCTCCCGGATAATCTCTACGATACCTTCGGCCTGGTGATGAAACTGCCAGACGCTGCCGGCAAGACGCTGTACTTCCCGGTGGTGCAGGAATGCGAGAAGGGCGTTTCGCGCTGGATCGAGATCCCGGCCGCTGGGCAGAAGGCGGACGCCCTGCACGAGCCGGCCCCGGCGCTGCGGCTCGAGCCGAAGGTGCCGTGACGGCGGCTCGCCGACAGACGCGCAGCCGCGGGCGTTGGCTGGCCTGGATCACGGTGATCGCCGTGATGCTGTGGCCGGCGCTCGCGGCCGCGCATGCCAGCCTGGTCTCCAGCGATCCCGCGGCAGATTCGGTGCTGGCGACGGCGCCGCATAGCTTCACGCTGACCTTCAACGAACCGGTGACCGCGCTGCGGCTGCAACTGATCGATCCGCGCGGCCGGAGCCATCCGGTCAGCGCGATCGACCAGGACGGCGCGACGCTGCGCTTCAAGCCGCCGGCGCCGCTGGGTGAGGGCGCACACCTGCTGAGCTGGCGGGTGTCGTCCGCTGACGGCCATCCGATCGGCGGAGCGCTGACGTTCTGGATCGGCACGCCCGGCCAAAGGCTGCCGGCCATCGAGGTGCCCGACGATCCGATGCGTCGCACCGCGATCTGGCTGACTAGGATTGCGTTCGAGCTGACGCTGCTGATGGCGGTCGGCGGCGCGGCATTTCTCGGCTGGGTCGCCGCAGCCCCGTCGCGCGGTGCACGGGCCGGCTGCGCCGCCGTCGCGCTGCTTGGTCTCGCTGCGCTCACTCTCTCGGTCGGCCTGCAGGGGCTGGACGTGCTCGACCTGCCGCTTTCCCGGATCGGCGAGGCTGCGGTATGGCGGGCCGGCGGGTCCGGCTCGTTCGGCGACGCCGCGGCGCTGTCCGGCATCGCATTGATGGTGGCGCTGCTGTCGCTGCGCTGGCGCGGCTGGAATGCGCGGCTGCTGTCGCTCGGCGCGGTGGCTGGACTGGGGACGGCGTTCGCGGTCAGCGGCCATGCCGCCACGGCCGAACCGCGCGCGCTCGCATCCGCCGCGGTGTGGGTGCATGGCGTCAGCCTCGCGCTGTGGATCGGCGCGCTGCTGCCGCTCGCGATCGCGATCGGCAAGCGCGACACGGCGCCGGCGACGCTGCGGCGGTTCTCGCGCACGATCCCGCTGGCGATCGTGGCGCTGCTGGTCAGCGGCGTGGCACTGGCCGCGATCGAACTCGGAACGGTCGATGCGCTGTGGCAGAGCGATTACGGCCGGGTGCTGCTCGGCAAGCTGGCGCTGGTGCTCGGACTGCTCGGCCTGGCGCTGTGGAACCGGGTCCGGTTGACGCCGCGTCTGATGGCGGGCGACGCGGCCGCGGTGCGGACGATGCGGGCCAGCATCTTCGCCGAGCTGATGCTGGTGATCGCGATTCTCGGCGTGGTCGGTCTGTGGCGGTTCACGCCGCCGCCGCGCAGCGGCGCCGCCGTGGCCGCGGACGTCGTGCACCTCCATGGCGAGCGGGCGATGGCCACGGTCACGCTGACGCCGGCCCGTGCCGGTCCGGTGCAGATCGAGGTGCTGCTGCAGACCGCCGACGAGGCGCCGCTCGCCGCCCAGGCGGTCACGGTGACGCTCGCCAATCCCGACGCTGGCATCGAGCCGCTCAGCGCCGCAGCGCAAAGGACGGCGGAGGGGCCGTGGCGGACGCGCCTGACCGCCCCGGTGCCCGGGCGGTGGACGCTGACGCTGGGGGTGCTGATCTCGGACTTCGAGAAGGTGAACCTCGAAGCCCCGATCGTGATTCGATAGTCGGGTGCCGAGCACCTGGCCGCCGTGCTAGGACCGCGTCCGGCCTGCGCCGCAGCGCGGCGAATCCGGCCCGAATTGCCGAACTGCGCGGCCCGCGCCCTTGTGTTTTGGCGTCCGATCCGGTTTCACTGGCGCAAATTCAGCTTCCACCCGATTCTCCGAGCAAATCCCATGCGTTTGTCGCGCTTCTTCCTGCCGATCCTGAAGGAAAACCCGAAGGAGGCCGAGATCGTCTCGCACCGGCTGATGCTGCGCGCGGGCATGCTGCGGCAGGAGGCCGCCGGCATCTACGCCTGGCTGCCGCTCGGCCATCGCGTGTTGAAGAAGATCGAGCAGATCGTCCGCGAGGAGCAGAATCGCGCCGGCGCGATCGAGCTGTTGATGCCGACGCTGCAGCTCGCCGATCTGTGGCGCGAGAGCGGTCGCTATGACGCCTACGGTCCGGAGATGCTGCGGATCGCCGACCGGCATAAGCGGGAATTGCTGTACGGCCCGACCAACGAGGAAATGATCACCGAGATCTTCCGGGCCTACATCAAGTCCTACAAGAGCCTGCCGCTGAATCTGTATCATATTCAATGGAAATTCCGCGACGAGCAGCGCCCGCGGTTCGGTGTGATGCGCGGCCGCGAATTCCTGATGAAGGACGCTTACTCGTTCGACGTCGATGAAGCCGGCGCGCGCAAGTCCTACAACAAGATGTTCGTGGCGTACCTGCGCACCTTCGCCAGGATGGGGCTGAAGGCGATCCCGATGCGCGCCGAGACCGGCCCGATCGGCGGCGACCTGTCCCACGAATTCATCGTGCTGGCCGAGACCGGCGAGTCGGGCGTGTTCATCGACCGTGACGTGCTCAACCTGCCGGTGCCGGACGAGAACGTCGATTACGACGGCGACCTGACCCCGATCATCAAGCAGTGGACCTCGGTCTATGCGGCGACCGAGGACGTCCACGAGCCGGCGCGCTACGAGAGCGAAGTGCCGGAGGCGAACCGCCTCAATACCCGCGGCATCGAGGTCGGCCAGATCTTCTACTTCGGCACCAAATACTCGGACTCGATGAAGGCCAACGTCACCGGGCCGGACGGCACCGATGCGCCGATTCACGGCGGCTCCTACGGCGTCGGCGTGTCGCGGCTGGTCGGCGCGATCATCGAGGCCTGCCACGACGACAACGGCATCATCTGGCCGGAGGCGGTGGCGCCGTTCCGGGTCACCATCCTCAATCTGAAGCAGGGCGATGCCGCGACCGACGCGGCCTGCGACCAGCTGTATCGCGAACTCTCGGCCAAGGGCGTCGAGGTGCTGTACGACGACACAGATCAGCGCGCCGGCGCGAAGTTTGCGACCGCGGACCTGATCGGCATTCCGTGGCAGCTCCACGTCGGTCCGCGCGGACTCGCCGAGGGCAAGGTCGAACTCAAGCGGCGCAGCGACGGCTCGCGTGAAAACCTCGCGCTCGCCGATGTGGTCTCACGTCTGACGTAATAGGCACTTATCCACCGCGGGCCTGAGCGGCGAGGGCGGCGTCGGCCAGATAAAGCCCGAATCGTGTGAAATTCGGACTATGGATCACGCCATGAACGAGCCTGTTCGGACCCCTCCTTTCGCGCCATTCGAATGGCTGCTCTCCGGGCGCTACCTGCGGGCGCGTCGGCGTGAGGGGTTCATCTCGGTGATCGCCGGCTTCTCGTTCCTCGGCATCATGCTGGGGGTGGCGACGCTGATCATCGTGATGGCGGTGATGAACGGCTTCCGCAAAGAGCTGCTCGACAAGATTCTCGGCCTCAACGGCCATCTGCTGGTGCAGCCACTGGAAAGCCCGCTGACCGATTGGAAGGATGTCGCCGACCGGCTCAGCGGCGTGCAGGGCATCAAGCTGGCCGCGCCGGTGGTCGACGGTCAGGCGCTGGCGTCGTCGCCGTTCAACGCCTCGGGCGTGTTCGTGCGCGGCATCCGCGCCGAGGACCTCAACCGGCTGTCGTCGATCGCCAATCATCTGAAGCAGGGCACGCTGGAAGGGTTCGACGACGGCCAGGGCGTTGCGATTGGCCGGCGGCTCGCCGATCAGCTCTCGCTGCACGCCGGCGACAGCATCACGCTGGTGGCGCCGCGCGGCGCGGTGACGCCGATGGGCACGACGCCGCGGATCAAGCCGTACAAGGTGGCGGCGGTGTTCGAGATCGGCATGTCCGAATACGACTCGACCTTCGTGTTCATGCCGCTGAAGGAGGCGCAGGCGTATTTCAACCGCGCTAACGACGTCACCGCGATCGAAGTCTATACCGACAATCCGGACAGGATCGACGCCTTCCGCAAGGCGGTGACCGAGGCGGCGGGGCGGCCGGTGTTCCTGGTCGACTGGCGGCAGCGCAACTCGACGTTCTTCAACGCGCTGCAGGTCGAGCGCAACGTCATGTTCCTGATCCTGACGCTGATCGTGCTGGTGGCGGCGCTCAACATCATCTCGGGCCTGATCATGCTGGTGAAGGACAAGGGCGCCGACATCGCGATCCTGCGCACCATGGGGGCGACGCAGGGCTCGATCATGCGGGTGTTCCTGATCACCGGCGCGGCGATCGGCGTGGTCGGCACGCTGACCGGGTTCTTCGTCGGCCTCCTGGTGTGCCTCAATATCGAGTCGATCCGGCAATTCCTGTCCTGGGTCACCAACACCGAATTGTTCTCGCCGGAACTGTATTTCCTGTCGAAGCTGCCGGCCGAGGTCGACTTCGCCGAGACCAGCGCGGTGGTGATCATGGCGCTGACGCTGTCGTTCCTCGCCACGCTGTACCCGTCGTGGCGCGCCGCGCGCCTCGATCCGGTCGAAGCGCTGCGCTACGAGTAAGGCGAAACACGATGGAGCAGGGCGCCGAAGACATCCCGGTCGTGTACCTTCACGACATCAAGCGGCACTATTCGCAAGGCGAGGCGACGCTGACCATCCTCGACGGCGCCAAGCTGGCGCTGTGGGCGGGGCAGTCGGTGGCGCTGGTGGCGCCGTCGGGCTCGGGCAAGTCGACTCTGCTGCACATCGCCGGGCTGCTCGAACATCCCGACGACGGCGAGGTCTATGTCGGCGGTGCCGCGACCTCGGCGCTGACCGACGCCGAGCGCACCCAGATTCGCCGTACCGACATCGGCTTCGTCTACCAGTCGCACCGGCTGCTGCCGGAATTCACCGCGCTGGAAAACGTGATGATGCCGCAGATGATCCGCGGCCTGAAACGCAAGGAGACGATCAGCCGCTCCAAGGAAATCCTGGCCTATCTCGGGCTCGGCGACCGCATCACCCATCGGCCCTCGGAATTGTCGGGAGGCGAGCAGCAGCGCGTCGCGATCGCCCGCGCGGTCGCCAACGCGCCGCGCGTGCTGTTCGCCGACGAGCCGACCGGCAATCTCGATCCGCACACCGCCGATCACGTGTTCAATGCGCTGATGCAGCTGGTCAAGGCGACCCGGGTGGCGATGCTGATCGCCACCCACAACATGGAACTGGCCGGCCGGATGGACCGCCGGGTGTCGCTGCAGGACGGCGTGGTGGTCGAACTGGAATAGCGCGGGCGGCCGGCTTCAGCGCGTCGTCGCTTCAGCACGTCATTGCTTTAGCCGTCATTCCGGGGCGCTCGCGTCAGCGAGCGAACCCGGAATCCCGCAGTGCAGGGCCAAGGGCCTGAACGCAGAACATCTCGAGATTCCGGGTTCGCGCTTGCGCGCGCCCCGGAATGACTGGCCTGAGGGCCGCGCAGCGGGTCTCAGTGCTGCCGATGCTGGCGGCGATGCTTGCGCGGCTTCTTCTTCGCCGGCTGCGGCGCGGTGTACCACGGGTTGGTCATGCAGTCGGCGTGACGGCCCGACGCCGACATCCGGCACTGCGCCATGGTGTCGTAGCTGCACTCGTCGTACCAGTCGTAGTAGCTCTGATACACCCGCAGGCAGACCGGATAGTCCCGCGCCTCCGCGGTGGTGGTCAGGCCGAGGCCGGCGAGCATCGCGATCAGGAACATCTTGCGCATCTTCATTCGAATCCTTGTTGCGGCGCCGGTCGCCGCGGCCGCGACTCGACGCTGTCGGCAGTGTTGCAGAAGTCTATGACGGCGCTGGGGCGGGTGCACATGCGCCGGCTCAATGTCGCTTGACGCGCCGCGAACTCGGTCCCGTCGGCGGCCGATACCACGGATTGACGACGCATTGCCCGGCGATGCCCGAGGCCGACGGCCGGCACTGCTCGATCGAGACGTAGCGGCACTCGTCGTAGCGCACCGGTCCGTAGACCCGCAGGCAGACCGGATAGTTGTCGTAAGGCTGTGCCGTCGCGGCCGCTGGCAGCGCCAGACTAGCCACCAGCACCATCGCTCCGATCCGCATCGTCGTCTCCGCTGCTGCGAGGCGCGCCGACCTCCCAAATCGACGGTGCCCCGCCGCGTCTCCGTGCGCTTTTCCCCGACGACCGTCAATCCGGACTGCACAGGTGAATTCCGGGGATAGTAACGCCTCGTTAACGATTGAAGTTGCTGCGCATCGGGCATTCTTGACTCTAGAACGAAATGAGAACATTGTTCTTGTTATGTTCACAAGGTCAGGGAGGCGGACGATGTTGAAGATCTTCATCCAGGAGGCTGCGGCGCTGACGTCGATTGCGCTGTTCATCGGCATGGTGGCGGTGTGGGCCCAGGTGCTGGCGCAGGCCTGAATCCGACGGCGTGCGACCGCGTCGGCATAGCGGGGATAAGCGGTCTGCCAATGCTTGCGGTGAAGGGGGAGGGAGCCCACCATTGGGCTTCCGAGTCGGTGGCGGTGACGGCGCCGACTCCGCGAAACCCATCGTCCCAACCCGCACGTTTGTCTGAAGAGCCGCCGCGCCGATGAGCAATGCCGGATTCGTCCACCTGCACGTCCACTCGGCCTATTCGCTGTTGAAGGGCTCGATGAAGATCGCCAAGCTCGCCGAGCTGGCGAAGGCCGACCGCCAGCCGGCGCTGGCGCTCACCGACACCGACAACATGTTCGGCGGGCTGGAGTTCTCCGACAAGCTGTCGGGCTCGGGAATCCAGCCGATCGTCGGGCTCGAACTCGGAATCGATTTCGGCGACCAGGACCCGAACGCCCGCCACGGCGCGCTGGCGACGCCGGCGCGGATCGTGCTGCTGGGCGCGCGCGAGCAGGGCTACCGCAGCCTGATGCGGCTGAACTCGCGGGCGTTCCTGGAGACGCCGGTCAATCAGGTGCCGCACATCAAGGTCGACTGGCTCGACGGCGAGACCGACGGCGTGATCGCGCTGACCGGCGGGCCGGATGGCCCGATCTCGCTGGCGATGCTGACCGACCCGGCGCTCGCCGCGGAGCGCTGCGAGCGCCTGCTGCAGGCGTTCGGTGACCGCCTGTATGTCGAGCTGCAGCGGCACGGCACCGAGGCCGAGCGCCGCGCCGAAGGCGGGCTGATCGATCTCGCCTACGACAAGGGACTGCCGCTGGTCGCGACCAACGAGCCGCATTTCGCCACCGCCGACGATTACGAAGCCCACGACGCGCTGCTGTGCATCGCCTCCGGCAAGCTGATCGCCGAGACCGAGCGGGTCCAGCTCACCCCCGACCACCGGTTCAAGACCCGTGCCGAAATGGCGGTGCTGTTCGCGGATCTCCCCGAGGCGCTGGCCTCGACGGTGGAGATCGCGCAGCGCTGCGCCTACCGGCCGCTGACCCGCAAGCCGATCCTGCCGCTGTTCACGGTCGGGGCCGGCGTCAGCGACGCGGCGGAAGCCGCCGCCGCCGAAGCCGCCGAGCTGCGCCGCCAGGCCGAGCAGGGCCTCGCCAAGCGGCTCAGCGTCCACGGCCTGTCGCAGGGCATGACCGAGGAGGACTACCACAAGCGGCTGGCCTTCGAGCTCGACGTCATCACCCGCATGAAATACGCGGGCTACTTCCTGATCGTGTCGGACTTCATCAAATGGGCCAAGGCGCACGGCATTCCGGTCGGTCCGGGCCGTGGCTCCGGCGCCGGCTCGCTGGTGGCGTATTCGCTGACCATCACCGACCTCGATCCGATCAAGTTCGGCCTGCTGTTCGAGCGGTTCCTCAATCCCGAGCGCGTGTCGATGCCGGACTTCGACATCGACTTCTGCCAGGACCGCCGCGGCGAAGTGATCGAATACGTGCAGCAGCGTTACGGCCGCGATCAGGTGGCGCAGATCATCACCTTCGGCACGCTGCAGGCGCGCGGCGTGCTGCGCGACGTCGGCCGCGTGCTGCAGATGCCGTACGGCCAGGTCGACAAGCTGACCAAGCTGGTGCCGCAGAATCCGGCGGCGCCGATCACCCTGAAACAGGCGATCGAGGGCGAGCCGAAACTGCAGGCGGCGCGCGACGAAGACCCGATCGTGGCGCGCGCTTTCGACATCGCGCAGAAGCTCGAAGGCCTGACCCGCCACGCCTCCACCCACGCCGCCGGCATCGTGATCGGCGACCGCCCACTGTCCGAGCTGGTGCCGCTGTATCGCGATCCGAAGTCCGACATGCCGGTGACCCAGTTCAACATGAAATGGGTCGAGCCGGCGGGGCTGGTGAAGTTCGACTTCCTCGGCCTGAAGACCCTGACGACGCTCGACGTCGCGGTGAAGCTCTTGAAGCAGCGCGACATCCACGTCGATCTCGCCACGCTGCCGATCGACGACGCGCCGAGTTACCAGATGCTGGCGCGGGGCGACGTGGTCGGCGTGTTCCAGGTGGAAAGCGCCGGCATGCGGCGGGCGCTGATCGACATGCGGCCCGACCGGTTCGAGGACATCATCGCGCTGGTGGCGCTGTATCGCCCGGGCCCGATGGCCAACATCCCGACCTACTGCGCCCGCAAACACGGCGACGAGGAGCCGGAATATCTGCACCCGATGCTGGAGCCGATCCTGAAGGAGACGTTCGGCGTCATCATCTACCAGGAACAGGTGATGCAGATCGCGCAGGTGATGGCCGGCTATTCGCTCGGCGACGCCGACCTGCTGCGCCGCGCCATGGGCAAGAAGATCCGCGCCGAGATGGACAAGCAGCGCGCGATCTTCGTCGACGGCGCAGTCAAGAACGGTGTCGCCAAGGACGCCGCCGACACCATCTTCGACCTCTTGGCGAAGTTCGCCGACTACGGCTTCAACAAGAGCCACGCGGCGGCCTACGCGCTGGTGTCGTACCACACCGCCTACATGAAGGCGCACTATCCGGTGGAATTCCTCGCCGCGTCGATGACGCTGGAAATCCACAACACCGACAAGCTGAGCGAATTCCGCGCCGAGGCGCAGCGGCTCGGCATCAAGGTCGAGCCGCCTTCGGTCAACCATTCCGGCGCCACCTTCGAGGTCGGGCCGAACACGATCTACTACGCGCTCGGCGGCCTCAAGGGCGTCGGCCTGCAGGCGGTGCAGCAGATCGTCGAGGCACGCGGCGACAAGCCGTTCGCCTCGCTCGCCGACTTCGCCGCAAGGGTCAATCCGCGCGCCCTCAACCGCCGCGTCGTCGAATGTCTCGCTGCCGCCGGCGCGTTCGATTGCCTCAACTCCAACCGCGCGGCGGTGTTCGGCGGCGCCGACGCCATCGTCGCGGCCTGCCAGCGCAATCATGAAGCGGCGACCAGCGGCCAGAACGACATGTTCGGCGGCCTGTCGGATGCGCCGTCGATTATTCTACCGCAGATCGAGGCCTGGCTGCCGGCGGAGCGGTTGCGCCGTGAATATGACGCGATCGGCTTCTTCCTGTCGGGGCATCCGCTCGACGATTACGCCACCGCGCTGAAGCGGCTGCGGGTGCAGTCCTGGTCGGAGTTCTGCAAGGCGGTGAAATCCGGCGCCACCGCCGGCAAGGTTGCCGCCACGGTGGTGTCGCGGATGGAGCGGCGCACCAAGACCGGCAACAAGATGGGCATCATCGGCCTGTCGGACCCGACCGGGCATTTCGAGGCGGTGCTGTTCTCCGAGGGGCTGGCGCAATATCGCGAGGTGCTGGAACCCGGTGCGGCGGTGCTGATGCAGCTCGGCGCCGAATTGCAGGGCGAGGACGTCCGCGCCCGCGTGCTGCACGCCGAACTGCTCGACGCGGCAGCGGCGAAGACCCAGAAGGGCCTGCGGATCTTCCTGCTTGACACCAAGCCGCTGGAATCGCTTACCAAACGCTTGCAGCCCCCGGAGTCGAAGGCGGCCGGCGGCAACGTCGCGCTGGTGCTGCGGCTGGACCCGCAGACCGAGGTCGAGTTCGAGATCCCTGGCAGATATCAGGTGTCGCCGCAGATCGCGGGCGCGATTAAGGCCGTCAGCGGCGTCGAACACGTCGAGACGCTGTAGGCGGGAGCTCACTCCGGCGTGAAGGCGACCCGCGGCGAGGGCAGTGCTTCCCCGCGAACCAACGGCGGTTTGTTCAATCACCATTCAGATTGCGACGCGCTGAAATGTCATCCGCGGCGCTGCGCCGGTTCCTGCGGCGCCCGTGCAGCGGGTCTCCGGCCATGCGTCTCAACCATCTCGTTTCGGTCGTCTCCACCATCCTGGTTGTTCTGATCGCCGGCCCGATCGGCCCTGCGGCGGCTCAGCAGCAGGAAAAACGCATCGCGCTGGTGATCGGCAACGGCGCCTATGCGAAAGCGCCGTTGTCCACCGCCGCGAACGACGGCGGTCTGATCGCGCAGACTTTGCAGGCGGCGGGCTTCGACGTCAGCGGCGCGCGCGATCTCGACGGCGACACGCTGCGCGGCACCTTCCGCGATTTTCTGAAGAAGGCCGAGGAGTCCGGGCCGGACACCGTCGCGGCGATCTATCTTGCCGGCTACGGCGTGCAATATGCCGGCGAGAACTACTTCATCCCGGTCGATACGCAGCTGTCGCGCGACACCGAGATTCCGACCGAAGGCCTGCGGATCAGCGACTATCTGCGCCAGCTCGCGGCGCTGCCGTTGAAGACCAGTGTCGTGGTGCTCGATCTGGCGCGCGAGCAGCCGTTCGTGCCGGCCGGCTCGGTCGCTTCGGGTCTGGCGATGGTCGAGCCCAATCCGAAGATGCTGATCGCCTTCAACGCCGCGCCCGGCACCGTGGCGCCGGACGAGCGCGGCGCCTACGGAGTCTACGCCCAGGCGCTGGCCGAGATGATCCGCACCGGCGGCCTGACGTTGCCGCAACTGTTCGACCGCGTCCGGCTGCGCGTCAATGAGAATACCAAGGGCGCGCAATTGCCGTGGGATACGCGGACGATCGAGTCCAATTTCATGTTCTTCGATCGCGCGCCCGACGCGCCGCCGATGGCCGCGGTCGACCAGACGCTGCGCGCCAAACCGATCCGCGATTTCGGCGCGCAAGAGGCGTTTGCAGCGGCGCTCGATCGCGACACGCTGCAAGCCTATGAGGATTTCCTCGCTGCCTATCCGAACGATCCGCTGGCGAAGCGGGTGAGGGCGATCGTCGCCGCGCGGCGCGAGGCGATTACCTGGCGTCGGACTTACCGCGTCGATACGCCGGATGCGTACTGGTCGTATCTGCGACGCTATCCGCGCGGTCCGCATGCGGCCGATGCGCGGCGCCGGCTGGAGATACTTGCGGCGGCGCTGGAGCCTCCGCCGAGCTTCACGGTGATAGACTACGACGTGCCGCCGCCGCCGCCCGACGAGATCGTCTATGTCGACCGGCCGGTGCTGATGTTCAGCGATCCGGAGTTCGACTTCGCGCCGCCACCGCCTCCGCCGGTGTACCTGCTGCCGCCACCGCCGCCGGACTTCGTGGTGCTGCCGCCGCCACCGCCGCCGATCGGGCTGTTCTATCTGCCGAGGCCGCTGTTCGTGCCGATCCCGGCCTATGTCCGCCCGCCGGACTACGTGCGTCCGCCGCCGAACAACATCATCTTCGCCAACATCCACAACACCACGGTGATCAATCAGGTGATCAACCAGCCGCCGGCCGCGCCGGCCAATCCGGCGGCTCCGGTGGCGAGCCCCCCGGCGGCCGGGCCTGCCGTCGCGGCTCCTGGCGCCCCGGTTTCGGCAGGCACCGCGGCCGCTGTCGCGTCGGGGGCGGTGATCGGCGCGGCGTTGCCCGCTGCCGCGCTGCATCGGGCCGCCCTGATCCGGCAGGGCAAGGCGCCGGTGCCGCAGAGTGCGTCGATCGCCACAGCGCCGCCCGGCGGCTTCGCGCCGCGCCCCGGCGTCCAGCTGCAGGGGCCGAGGCTGATCCGGCCCGCCGCGGCGCCGGCTCCGAATAGCCCCGCGCCGGCGAACCCAGCTGCGCAGCGGCCAGGCCAGGGCCCCGGACCCGCCGTCGCCCGGCCGGCGGGGCAGGGCCAGCCCGGACCGGGTGCGCCCGGCGGCGCTGCGCCGGCCGTTCAGGCGCTGCCGGTGCCCGGCACCAAGGGATTGCCCCCCGCGCCGGGCGTCGCCGCGCGGCCGGGGGCTGCTTCGGTCGGTCAGCCGCAGCCGGCTGGTCGGCCGGCTCCCGGTCCCGGCGGCCCGGCCGCGGTCCGGAATGGTCCGGTCGCGCCACCGGCAGGACCGCCGGCAAAGCCCCAGGTCGTCGCACCACGACCCGGTCCAGCCCCTGCCGTGCGTCCCGAACCGGCCCGTCCGCAGGCCCCTGCGGCCAGGCTACGGCCGGCCCCGCCGGTCTCTGCGCCCGCCAGACCGCCGGGACCTCCGGGCGGCGCGGCGGTCGAGCGGCGCCCACCGCCTGCCGCCCCGCGCATCCAGCGACCTGCACCGCCGACGGTCGCCCGACCGGTGCCGCCGCCGGTGCATGTGGCGCCCCGTATGGCGCCGCCGCCACCGCCGCAACATGCAGCCCCGCGGATGGCGCCGCCGTCGGCTCCGCCGCGCGTCGCACCGCCGCCGCCCCACGTGGCTCCGCCGCGGCCGCCGGCGCCGCCCCGGGCTGCCCCGCCGCCGCGGCCGCAGGGTCCCGCCAAACGGTGCCCGCCCGGCGCAAAGGAGTGCTGAACCCGGCCGGGAGGGGGGAATCGGACGGATCGGGCCAGACCCGGTCCGCCGCCTCTCCGCCGCCTCCTGTGCCGATCCGGAGCGGTTCGCCTTGCGTTATCGGGGAATCCCGCTATAACGCGCGCCATCTCACACGGAAACATGGCTCACAAGGCCGTCCGGTGGCACCGGGCCGCGAAGGGATTCGTCCCCAGTTCGGCATGGTCGCTCACACGTTTCCGGAGGAACCAACCGGAGAACTACCTATGTCGCTTCCTGAATTCTCGATGCGTCAGCTGCTCGAAGCTGGCGTGCATTTCGGTCACCAGTCGCATCGCTGGAATCCGAAGATGGCGGACTACATTTTCGGCGTCCGCAACAACATCCACATCGTCGACCTGACCCAGACCGTGCCGATGCTGCATCGCGCGCTGCAGGCGATCAGCGACACCGTCGCCAAGGGCGGCCGGGTGCTGTTCGTCGGCACCAAGCGCCAGGCGCAGGATGCGGTGGCCGACGCGGCCAAGCGCTCGGCGCAGTACTTCGTCAACTCGCGCTGGCTCGGCGGCACGCTGACCAACTGGAAGACGATCTCCGGCTCGATCCGCCGGCTCCGTCACCTCGAAGACGTGCTGAGCTCGGCCGACGCGGCCGCCTACACCAAGAAGGAGCGCCTCGAGCTGCAGCGCGAGCGCGACAAGCTCAACCGCTCGCTCGGCGGCATCAAGGACATGGGCGGCCTGCCGGATCTGATCTTCGTGATCGATACCAACAAGGAAGACATCGCGATCCAGGAAGCCCAGCGTCTCGGCATCCCGGTCGCCGCGATCGTCGATACCAATTGCGATCCGAAGGGCATCACCTACCTGGTGCCGGGCAACGACGACGCCGGTCGCGCCATCTCGCTGTACTGCGACCTGGTCGCCCGTGCGGTGATCGACGGCATCTCGCGCGCGCAGGGTGATGTCGGCATCGACATCGGCGCGGCGGCGCAGCCGCTGCGTGAAGACCTGCCGGCGGCGCAGGCGACGACCTTCCAGGGCCTGCCGGGCCCGCGCGGCACCCCGGACGATCTCAAGAAGCTGCCGGGCGTGTCCGGCGCGATCGAGAAGAAGTTCAACGACCTCGGCATCTTCCACTACTGGCAGCTCGCCGAACTCGACCAGGCCACCGCGCATCAGATCGGCGAAGAAGTCGGTCTGCCGAGCCGGGCCGACGCCTGGGTGGCGCAGGCCAAGTCGCTGACCGCCGAGGCGGAATAATACGAGGCGATGCGGCCGGCATCCGGCCGCATCGTTCCGTCGTCAAAATCTGAGATGTGTTCCTGATTGCGAACCGCGGGCTTCGGCTGCGCGGTCGCACTCACAGGCAGAGGGCTTATTAGCGATGGCAACGATTACTGCAGCAATGGTCAAGGAGCTGCGCGAGACCACCGGCGTCGGCATGATGGATTGCAAGCAGGCGCTCGCCGAAACCGACGGCAACATGGACGCCGCGATCGACTGGCTGCGCAAGAAGGGCCTGTCGAAGGCCGCCAAGAAGGCCGGCCGCGTCGCCGCCGAAGGCCTGATCGGCGCGCTGACCGACGGCACCAAGGGCGTTGTCATCGAGGTCAATTCCGAGACCGACTTCGTCGCCCGCAACGAGCAGTTCCAGGGCCTGGTCAAGATGATCGCCCAGGTCGCGCTGAAGGTCGGCGCCGACATCGACGCGATCAACGCCGCCCCGGTCGGCTCCTCGACGGTCGCCGGCGCGATCGCCGATGCGATCGCCACCATCGGCGAGAACATGACGCTGCGCCGCGCTGCCGCGCTCGAAGTGTCGCAGGGCGTGGTCGCCAGCTACATCCACAACGCGGTGATCGACGGCGCCGGCAAGATGGGCGTGATCGTTGCGCTCGAGTCCGCCGGCAAGACCGACGAGCTCGCGACCCTCGGCCGCCAGCTCGCCATGCACGTCGCCGCCGCCAACCCGCAGGCGCTCGATCCCGCCGGCCTCGACCCGGCGGTGGTGCAGCGCGAGCGCGAAGTGATGGCCGACAAGTATCGTCAGCAGGGCAAGCCGGAGAACATGATCGAGAAGATCGTCGAGAACGGCCTGAAGACCTACTACAAGGAAGTCTGCCTGCTGGAGCAGGCCTACATCCACGACGAGAAGGGCAAGGCCGTCGCGCAGGCGGTCAAGGAAGCCGAAGGCAAGGTCGGCGCGGCGATCAAGATCACCGGCTTCGTCCGCTACGCGCTCGGCGAGGGCATCGAGAAGCAGACCAGCGACTTCGCCGCCGAAGTCGCCGCCGCCTCGGGCCAGAAGTAAGCGTTTCGCGCTCTGCGACTTCCGGCCCTCCGGCCGGGAGTCGCCACAGCAACAGGGGAAGCGACCGCGTCATGGCTGAGCCGATCTATCGTCGTGTGCTGGTCAAGCTGTCGGGCGAATCCTTCGCCGGTCCCCAGGACTACGGTATCGATCAGGCCACCATCGATCGCATCGCCGGCGAGTTGATCGCCGCCCGCGCCCTCGGCGTCGAGGTCGCGGTGGTGGTCGGCGGCGGCAACATCTTCCGCGGTGTCGAGGTCTCCGCCCGCGGCGTCTCGCGCACCACCGGCGACACCATGGGCATGCTAGCCACCGTGATGAACTGCCTGGCGCTCGCCGAAGCGCTGCGGCGCCGCGGTCAGAACGCGCGCGCGCTGGCCGCGCTGATGATGCCGGAAGTCTGCGAACTCTACACCCGCGCCGCCGCCGAACAGACGCTCGCCGAAGGCGGCATCGCGCTGCTCGCCGCCGGCACCGGCAATCCGTATTTCACCACCGACACCGCCGCCGTGCTGCGGGCCGCCGAGATCGGCGCCGGCGCGGTGCTCAAAGCGACCAATGTCGACGGCGTCTACACCGCCGACCCCAAGCTCGATCCGACTGCGAAGCGGTTCGAGAAACTGACGCACTCCGAAGCGCTGGCCGGCGGCTACAAGGTGATGGATGCGACGGCCTTCGCGCTTGCCCGCGAGACCTCGCTGCCTATCATCGTGTTCTCGATCGCCGAGCCCGGTTCGATCGGCGCGGTGCTGAGCGGCGCGGGACGGGGCACTGTCGTAGCAGGCTGACGACGGCCGCGCGGCGCGCGGCGATGATGATGAGCGGTTGAGAAAGAGAGGCGGCAATGTCCGACAAGTTCGACATCAACGAATTGAAGCGGCGGATGCAGGGGGCCGCGCAGTCCCTGAAGCACGAGCTCGGCGGTCTGCGCACGGGGCGCGCCTCGGCCTCGATGCTGGAGCCGGTGCAGGTCGACGCCTATGGCAGCCACATGCCGCTCAATCAGGTCGCCACCGTCTCGGTGCCGGAGCCGCGGATGATCTCGGTGCAGGTCTGGGACAAGTCGATGGTCAAGGCGGTCGAGAAAGGCATCGTCGATTCGAACCTCGGCCTGTCTCCGGCGACCGAAGGGCAGGTGATCCGGCTGCGGATTCCCGAGCTCAACGAGGAGCGCCGCAAGGATCTGGTCAAGGTCGCTCACAAATACGCCGAAGCCGCGCGTGTTGCCGTTCGCCACGTCCGCCGCGACGGCCTCGACACCATCAAGAAGCTGGAGAAGGCGCACGAGATCTCCGAGGACGATCAGAAGCGGCTCGACCAGGAGGTGCAGAAGGCCACCGACGCGTCGATCGCCGAAATCGATCAGTTGCTCGCGAACAAGGAAAAGGAAATCCTCACGGTCTAGGCTCTCTGACGACCGTCGGATGCACGGGATCGTGGCGTCCGACGGTCGGCTGCATGGGCTCCCGGCAGCGACGCCCGCCGGTGCGGCGCCGGCCGTCGTCACACTTCGGGTCTTGTCGCGGCGTCGACTATAACTTACTGATCTCGAATAATTTCTGGCAGCGAGCCGGTGACCTTCTCGCGGGATGACGCTTCGGGAATGAGCTATGTCGAAAGCTGCCGCGCCGCTGCCTGATCCGACCGAGCCGCCGAGTGCGCCAGCGCATGTCGCGATCATCATGGATGGCAACGGCCGCTGGGCCGCTGCGCGAGGGCTGCCCCGCGCCGAGGGCCATCGCCGCGGCGTCGAGGCGCTCCGCCGTGTGGTCCGGGCCTCCAGCGAGCTCGGCATCCAGTATCTGACGATCTTCTCGTTCAGCTCGGAGAATTGGTCGCGGCCGGCCACCGAGATCGGCGATCTGTTCGGCCTGCTGCGCCGCTTCATCCGTAACGATCTCGCCTCGCTGCACCGGGATGGCGTCCGCATCCGGGTGATCGGCGAGCGCAACCGCCTCGACCGCGATCTGTGTGCGATGCTGGACGAGGCGCAGGAGCTGACCCGCAACAACACCAAGCTCAACCTCGTCGTCGCGTTCAACTACGGCTCCCGGCAGGAGATCGCCAACGCCGCGCAGCGGCTGGCGCGCGAGGTTGCCGAAGGCAAGCGCGATCCGGCGACGATCGATATCGAAACGCTGGGTCGCTATCTCGACGCCCCCGACATCCCCGATCCCGACCTGATCATCCGCACAAGCGGAGAACAACGATTGTCGAATTTCCTGATGTGGCAGGCGGCGTACAGTGAACTGGTATTCGTGCCCATTCACTGGCCGGACTTCGACAAGGCCGCGCTGGAAGGCGCGATTGCCGAGTATTCCCGGCGTGAGCGCCGGTTCGGCGGTTTGGCCGCCAAGACAGGATCGTGACACGCGTGAGCCAGGACAACGCGCCGCCGGCGCCGGCGGCCGAGCAGGGGTCCCGGAATCTGATCCAGCGAATCGCCGCCGCATTGGTGCTGGCGCCGGGCGCGATCGCGATCGCCTGGCTCGGCGGCTGGCCCTGGGCGGTGCTCGCCACATTGGTTGCGATCGGCCTGTTCGTCGAATGGCTCGGGATCGTCGGCGCGGCGCGCGACTTTCGCGTGCTGGTGCTCGGTTGCCTGTGCCTGATCGTTTGCGGGCTGGGGCTGGCGTTCGGCAAGCCCGCTCCGGCGCTGGTCGCGGCGGTGCTCGGTGTCGGCGGGCTGACGCTGCTCGGCGATCAGCCGCGGCGCTGGACCGCGACCGGGCTCGGCTACGCCGCCGCGGCGCTGATCGCCTCGATTCTGGTCCGGCTCGATCCGGATCATGGTTTCGCCGCGCTGGTGCTGGTCCTGCTGGTGGTGTGGGGTGCCGATATCGGGGGCTATTTCGCCGGCCGGACGATCGGCGGCCCCAAGCTGTGGCCGCGCGTCAGCCCGAAGAAAACCTGGGCGGGGGCGATTGGCGGGCTGGTCCTGAGCCTCGTCGTCGGGCTCGGTTTCGGCTTGGCGGGATTTGGGAAAGTCGTGCCGCTTCTGGTTCTTGCGGCGGTTCTTTCAACCGCATCCCAGCTTGGGGACCTGCTCGAATCCGCGGTCAAGCGCCGGTTCGGCGTGAAGGACTCCAGCCACATCATTCCCGGCCATGGCGGGCTGATGGACCGGCTCGACGGTTATGTAACAGCGGTGGTGGTGGCAGTATTGATTGGACTGACGCGGGCGCCACTGGATGGTATTGGCGGCGGATTGATGGTGTGGTGAGGCAATGAACCCTGTCCCTTTGAAAAACGCCGACCCGGCCCATGGCGGCATCCGCTCGGTCAGCGTGCTAGGCGCCACCGGGTCGATCGGCGACAGCACGATGGACCTGATCCGCGCCGAGCCGGAGCGCTACCGGGTCGAGGCGCTGACCGGTAACGCCAACGTCGCCGGCCTCGCCAAGCTGGCCAAGGAATTCAATGCCCGCTTCGTGGCGGTCGCCGATCCGGCACGGCTCGGCGAGCTGCGCGCGGCGCTGGCCGGCACCGACATCGCCTGCGGCGCGGGCGAGAGCGCCGTGATCGAGGCGGCCGCGCGGCCGGCCGACTGGGTGATGGCGGCGATCTCCGGCGCGGCCGGTCTGAAGCCGGCGCTGGCCGCGGTCGACCGCGGCACCACCGTGGCGCTCGCCAACAAGGAGTGCCTGGTGTGCGCCGGCGACTTCTTCATGAGCCGGGCCGCCGCCGCGGGCGCGCAGATCCTGCCGGCAGATTCGGAGCACAACGCGCTGTTCCAGGCTCTGGCTTCGGGCAATCGCCATGAACTGACCCGGGTCATCATTACCGCCTCGGGCGGTCCGTTCCGCACCTGGGCCGCCGCCGACATCGAGCAGGCGACCCTGGCGCAGGCGCTCAAGCATCCGAACTGGAGCATGGGCCAGAAGATCACCATCGATTCGGCCTCGATGATGAACAAGGGCCTTGAGGTCATCGAGGCTTCGTACCTGTTCGCGCTTTCGCCGGACGAGATCGACGTGCTGGTGCACCCGCAGTCGATCGTTCACGGCCTGGTCGAATTCGCCGACCGCTCGGTGGTGGCGCAGCTCGGCGCTCCCGATATGCGGATCCCGATCGCGCATTGTCTCGGCTTTCCGGATCGAATTACCGGCCGGGCCGCCCGGCTCGACCTCGCCAAGATTGGTCAGTTGACGTTCGAAGCACCTGATTTCGCGCGTTTTCCCGGTTTACGCCTGGCTTACGACGCGCTCCGCATCGGCAACGGCGCCACCACCGTCTACAACGCCGCCAACGAGATCGCCGTCGCCGCCTTCATCGCCCAGAAGATCCGGTTCGGGGCGATCGCGCGGCTGGTCGAAGATACCCTCAACAGCTGGGTTCGGGCCGGCAACCAGGCGCCACTCGGCTCCGCCGACGACGCCATCGCTCTTGACCAGCAGGCGCGCAACCTGGCTGCCACCCTATTGCCTCAAATTGCCGCAAAGGCATCTTAGAGGATCATGGAACAGGGCCGTCGGTTCTGCGCGAAAGGAATGGGATGGCCGATCTTTTTCTGAACAGTTTCAATAGTTTGAGCCACGGCCTCGTAGGCTATGTGGTGCCGTTCCTGTTCGTGCTGACGATCGTGGTGTTCTTCCATGAGCTCGGGCATTTTCTGGTCGCGCGCTGGAATGGCGTGAAGGTCCTGACCTTCTCGATCGGTTTCGGCCCGGAGCTCTTCGGCTTCAACGACCGCCACGGTACCCGGTGGAAGCTGTCGGCGGTGCCGCTCGGCGGCTACGTCAAGTTCTTCGGCGACGACAGCGAGGCCAGCACGCCTTCGGGCGAGACGCTGTCGCAGATGTCCGCGGCGGATCGCGCCGTCAGCTTCCATCACAAGCCGGTCGGGCCGCGCGCGGCGATCGTGGTGGCCGGACCGCTGGCGAATTTCATTCTGGCGATCGTGCTGTTCACCTTCCTGTTCAGCGTCTTCGGGGTTCCCAGCACCTCCGCGCGGGTCGACGGCGTTCAGCCCGGCAGCGCCGCCGAGGCGGCCGGGTTCAAGCCGGGCGACGTGGTGACGTCGATCAATGGCAGCGCGATCAGCAATTTCCTCGAGATGCAGCGCTTCGTCAGCGCCGAAGCCGGCAACCAGCTCAAATTTACCGTCAAGCGCGGCGACTCGACCGTCGATCTGGTGGCGACGCCGCAGCTCAAGGAGATCAAGGACCGCTTCGGCAACGTCCAGCGCCTCGGCATTCTCGGCATCAGCCGGTCGACCGCTGCCGGGGAGGTGACCACCGAGCAGGTCAATCCCGCGGTGGCGCTGTGGATGGGCGTCAAGGAGACCTGGTTCGTGGTCGAGCGGACGTTCTCTTATATCGGCGGCATTTTCACCGGGCGTGAGGCCGCCGACCAGCTCGGCGGACCGCTTCGGATCGCCCAGGTGTCGGGGCAGGTGGCCACGATCGGCTTTACCCCGCTCCTGCACCTGGCGGCGGTACTGTCGATCTCGATCGGACTGTTGAACCTGTTCCCGGTTCCATTGCTCGACGGTGGGCATCTGTTGTTTTATGGGATTGAAGCCGCCCGCGGCCGGCCGCTGTCGGAGCGGGCCCAGGAGGTCGGGTTCCGAATCGGTCTCGCGCTGGTGCTGATGTTGATGATGTTCGCGACCTACAACGACATCCTGCATCTGGCGTCATCGTGAGTCTCTGGTCTGTCAAACGTGGCGGATGGGCAACGTGTTGGAATGAAATTGAAATCGCAGCGCTAAAGGACATTTGCCGGGCGGGCAAAATTGTCTACAAGCGAGGCAACCTG
The DNA here is from genome assembly GCF_900218015.1 of Rhodopseudomonas pentothenatexigens. Taxonomy (GTDB): domain Bacteria; phylum Pseudomonadota; class Alphaproteobacteria; order Rhizobiales; family Xanthobacteraceae; genus Rhodopseudomonas; species Rhodopseudomonas pentothenatexigens. The sequence continues at coordinate 74,720 of NZ_UFQQ01000001.1, forward strand.
GGGATTCTGTCGGTGCGGGGGCTACGTGCCGGCATCGGAATGACAAGGGCGCGTTGCGCATGAAACTTGGAATGCGAGTGTTGCGGGGGGTAGTCGGTGCCGCCCTGGTGTTTTTCGCCGTACCGGTCGCCACCACGGCGGTTGGCGTGGTGATGGCGTCTCCTGTCGCCGCACAGTCTGCCTCGTCGATCGGGGTCGAGGGCAATCGGCGCGTCGAGGCAGAGACCATTCGCTCGTATTTCAAGCCGGGTCCGAGCGGTCGGCTCGACCAGGGGGCGATCGATGACGGCCTCAAGGCGCTTATCGAAACCGGATTGTTCCAGGACGTGCGGATCAACCAGGTCGGCGGTCGGCTGGTGGTCAGCGTCGTCGAAAACCCGGTGATCGGCCGGCTGGCGTTCGAGGGCAACAAGAAGATCAAGGACGAGCAGCTGTCGGCTGAAATCCAGTCGAAGCCGCGCGGCACGCTGTCCCGCCCGATGGTGCAGGGCGACGCGCTGCGGATCGCCGAAATCTATCGCCGCTCCGGCCGCTACGACGTTCGCGTCGACCCGCAGATCATCGAGCAGCCGAACAACCGCGTCGACCTGGTGTTTGTGATCACCGAAGGTCCGAAGACCGGCGTGAAGTCGATCGAGTTCGTCGGCAACAAGGCCTATTCGTCCTATCGGCTGAAGGACGTGATCAAGACTCGCGAATCCAACCTGCTGAGCTTCCTCGGCAATGGCGACGTGTACGATCCGGACCGTGTCGAGGCCGACCGCGATCTGATCCGCCGCTTCTATCTGAAGCACGGTTTCGCCGACGTGCAGGTGGTGGCCGCGCTGACCGAATACGATCCGGACCGCAAGGGCTTCCTGGTCACCTTCAAGATCGAGGAAGGCCAGCAGTACCGCGTCGGTTCGGTGACGTTCGACTCCACGATTCCGACCCTCGACGCCAATTCGATGCGCAGCTTCTCGCGGGTCAATGTCGGCTCGCTGTACAACGCCGAGGCGCTGGAGAAGTCGGTCGAGGAAATGCAGATCGAGCTGTCGCGGCGCGGCTATGCGTTCGCGACCGTGCGGCCGCGCGGCGACCGCAATTTCGACGAGCACACCGTCTCGATCGTGTTCTCGATCGAAGAGGGTCCGCGGGTCTACATCGAGCGCATCAACGTCGTCGGCAACACCCGGACCCGGGATTACGTGATCAGGCGCGAGTTCGACATCTCGGAAGGCGACGCCTACAACCGTGCGCTGGTCGACCGCGCCGAGCGTCGCCTGAAGAATCTCGACTTCTTCAAGTCGGTCAAGATCACCACCGAGCCGGGCTCTTCGAGCGACCGCGTCATCCTGGTGGTCAACCTCGAAGAAAAGTCGACCGGCGACTTCTCGGTGTCGGGTGGCTATTCGACCAGCGACGGCGCGCTCGGCGAAGTCTCGGTGTCGGAGCGCAACTTCCTCGGCCGCGGCATCTTCGCCAAGGCGTCGGTGCAGTACGGCCAGTACGCCCGCGGCTACTCGCTGTCGTTCGTCGAGCCCTACCTGCTCGACTACCGCGTCGCGCTGGGCCTCGACCTGTACCAGCGTGAGCAGCTCGCCAACCGCTACATCTCGTACTCGACCAAGACGCTCGGCTTCAGCCCGCGGCTCGGCTTCGCGCTGCGGGAAGACCTGTCGCTGCAGATCCGCTACTCGCTGTACCGGCAGGAGATCACGCTGCCGTCGTACCTGAACAACTGTAACAACATCCCGAGCAGCAGCTCGTTCTTCCCGACGCCGCAGTACATCGCCGCCAACAACCTGCAGGGCACCTATGGCGTGCTCGGCTGCTACGGCGACGGCGAAGCCTCGCTGCCGGTCCGCATCGGTCTGGCCGGCGGCGCCTACTGGACCTCGTCGCTCGGCTACACGCTGACCTACAACACCCTCGACAACATCAAGAACCCGACCGACGGTCTCTTGGTCGACCTGCGCCAGGACTTCGCCGGCGTCGGCGGCGACGTGAAGTTCATCAAGACCGCGTTCGACGCCAAGTACTACACCCCGCTGGTGGCGGATCTGGTCGGCTTGATCCACCTGCAGGCCGGCAACCTGAGCACCTATGGCGACAACCAGCTCCGGATGCTCGACCACTTCCAGATGGGTTCGAACCTGGTTCGCGGCTTTGCCCCGAACGGCATCGGTCCGCGCGACATCGGCACCTACGCCATCTACGGCTACGGCGGCGACGCGCTGGGCGGCACCAACTACTGGGGCGCGTCGGTCGAGTTGCAGATGCCGTTCTGGTTCCTGCCGAAGGAAGTCGGGCTCAAGGGCGCCGTCTATGCCGACGCCGGTTCGCTGTTCGACTACAAGGGCCCGACGTCGTGGTCGCTCACCGGCGAGGTCAACACGCCCGGCTGCACCCCGGCGAGCCAGACCACGATCGGCACCTGCTCCGGCCTGAACTACGACGACACCAACCTCGTCCGCACCTCGGTCGGTGTCGGCCTGATCTGGGCGTCGCCGTTCGGACCGCTGCGCTTCGACTACGCGATCCCGATCACCAAGGGTAAGTACGACCGCGTTCAGGAGTTCAAGTTCGGCGGCGGGACCTCGTTCTAAGTCCCGCAGATCGGACTGCGACCGAAGGAATGGCATCCACTTCGTTCTTCCCGCCGCGTCCTTCGGCGACCCTGGCCGAGATCGCCAGCCTCACGAAGGCAACGCTGGTCGATGCTTCGTACGCGGAGCATCGCATCACTGGACTGGCCTCGCTCGACGAGGCCGGCCCTATGCACTTGAGCTTTTTTGAAAATTTGCGGTATGCCGACGAGCTCGCCAACACCCGGGCCGGCGCCTGTCTGGTCAGCGAGCGGTTCGAGGGCAGGGTGCCGCCGCACGTCGCCGTGCTGCGGGCCCGGCGGCCGTTCCACGCCTTTGTTGCCTATGCGCGGCAGCTTTATGCCGACGCGCTGCGCCCGCACACCGGCCTCGCAGCTGCGCCCGGCATCGCGCCGACGGCGGTGATCCACGAGACCGCCAGGCTCGAGGACGAGGTCACGGTCGAGCCGCTCGCGGTGATCGGGCCCGACGTCGAGATTGGCTCCGGCACGGTGATCGGAGCCGGCACGGTGATTGCCGCCGGGGTGAAGATCGGACGGGATTGCGACATCGGTGCCGGCAGCCATCTGCAGCACGCCCTGATCGGCAACAACGTGCTGATGCATCCCGGCTGCCATATCGGCCAGGACGGCTTCGGCTTCATCTTTGCCGGCCAGCACACCAAGGTGCCGCAGACCGGCCGTGTGATCATCCAGAACGACGTCGAACTCGGCGCCGGCACCACGATCGATCGCGGATCGCTGCGCGACACCGTGATCGGCGAGGGCACCAAGATCGACAATCAGGTTCAGATCGGCCACAACGTAACAATTGGTCGACATTGCGTGATCGCCGCCAAATGCGGTCTTGCCGGCAGCCTGACGCTGGGCGACAACGTCGCCCTCGGCGCCATGGTCGGCATCAACAATCACGTGGTGATCGGCGACGGCGCCCAGGTGGCGGCGATGTCCGGAGTGAAGGACAGTATTCCCGCAGGTGAGCGCTGGGGCGGCATGTTCGCCCGGCCGACCAGGACATGGTTCCGGGAGATGCTGGCGGTACGGCGGCTCGCTGAGGGCAGCGGAGCCGAGACGGCGGCACGACCCGACGACGACAGGGACGAAGGACGGGCGTGATGGAATCGCCGATACGCTTTGAGAAAGTCGACATCAACACCATCCTCCAGACACTGCCGCACCGCTTTCCGTTTCTGCTGATCGATCGCGTCATCAACATTCGCGAGGACTACAGCGGCATCGGCATCAAGAACGTCACCGTGAACGAGCCGGCGTTCCAGGGGCATTTCCCGGAGCGGCCGGTGTATCCGGGCGTGCTGATGATCGAAGGCATGGCGCAGACCGCTGGCGTGATCGGGATCATGTCGGTGACCGGCACCGAAAAGCCGCGCGCGGTGTATTTCCTCACCATCGACAAGTGCAAGTTCCGCAAGCCAGTGATTCCAGGGGATACCGTCGAGTATCACCTGACACGCACCGGCCGCCGTAAGACGATGTGGTGGTTTCACGGCGAGGCCAAGGTCGACGGCCAGATCGTCGCCGAGGCCGATGTCGGCGCGATGCTGGCAGATTGACGGACCTGAATGAGCACAATTGACGCGACTGCGCGGATCGAAGACGGGGCCGTGATCGGCGACGGGGTCGAGATCGGGCCGTATTGCACGATCGGCCCGCATGTCAGCATCGGTGCCGGCACCCGGCTGATCGGTCACGTCAATCTGACCGGCCACACCACGATCGGCGAAGGCTGCACCATCCATCCGTTCGCCTCGCTGGGCGGCGCGCCGCAGTCGACCGGCTACAAGGGCGAGCCGACCACGCTGATCATCGGCAGCGCCTGCACCATCCGCGAAAACGTGACGATGAACACCGGCACGGTCGGCGGCGGCGGCGTCACCCGTGTCGGCGACCGCGGCTTCTTCATGGCGGCCAGCCATGTCGGCCACGACTGCATCGTCGGCAACGACGTGATCTTCGCCAATGCGGCGACCCTCGGCGGCCATTGCGAGATCGGCGACTTCACCTTCATCGGCGGCATGACGGTGCTGCAGCAGTTCACCCGGGTGGGCTCCCAGGTGATGATCGGCGGCATGAGCGGGCTGCGCACCCACGTCATTCCCTACGCGCTCGCCAGCGGCATCTATGCGAAGCTGGCCGGGTTGAATATCGTCGGCATGCGCCGGCGGAAATTCACCAAGGAGCGGCTCGCGATTGTGCGCTCGTTCTTCGACGACCTGTTCTACAGCAGCGGTCCGCTCGCCGAACGGCTCGAACGGGTGCGTCCGCGCACCGCCGAGGATCCGGCAATCGCCGAGATCGTCGCGTTCATCGACGACATCAAGGGCCGCGGCGGTCGCGGCGCGCGCGTCGCGCTGTGCATGGCGCGTGAAGGCGGTTCGGCCGTCAACGACGGCGACGACGCCTGACCGCCCGGCGCGGCCATGACCGATCCCACGCTGCAGACAGCTAGCCCGGTCGGCATCATCGCCGGCGGCGGCACGCTGCCGTTCGCGGTCGCCGACCAGCTCGCCGCGCGTGGACTGACGCCGGTGCTGTTCGCGCTGAAGGGAAGCTGCGATCCCGAGCGCGTCACCGCCTACCGCCATCACTGGCTGCGGATGGGGGCATTGGGCAAGCTGCTGCGGCTGCTGCGCGCCGAGGGCTGCAGCGATCTGGTGTTCATCGGCTCCCTGGTGCGGCCGGCGCTGTCGGACTTGCGGCTCGACTGGGGCGCCATCAAGGTGCTGCCGGCGGTGCTGGCGGCCTATCGCGGCGGCGACGACCATCTGCTGACCGGCATCGGACGGCTGTTCGAGCGTCACGGCTTCCGGCTGCTCGGTCTGAAGGACGTCGCCAGCGATCTGTTGATCCCCGCGGGCTGCCTGACCCGCGCCGCTCCGGACGCCAGCGTCCAGGCCGACATCGCCAAAGGCCGCTCGGTGCTGGCGGCGCTGAGCCCGTTCGACATCGGCCAGGGCTGCGTGGTGATCGACGGCCACGTCGTGGCGGTCGAGGACACCGGCGGCACCGACGAACTGCTGCGGCGGGTGGCGCAACTTCGCGACGGCGGGCGGATCCGCGCCAAGCCCGGCCACGGCGTGCTGGTGAAGGCACCCAAGACCGGTCAGGATCTGCGCTTCGACCTGCCGGCGCTCGGGCCGAAAACCATCGAGGGACTGGTCGCCGCGCATCTTGGCGGCGTCGCCGTTGTCGCCGGCCATACCGTCGTCGCTGAGCCCCAGGAGATGGTCCTCGCCGCCGACCGGGCCGGTTTGTTCGTGATCGGGATGCCCGCATGAGCACCACGACCGTCATGGCTGGCGACCTCGTCCCGACGATCTATCTGATTGCGACCGAAGAGTCCGGCGATCGGCTCGGCGGCGCCCTGATGCGCGAGCTGCGGGCGCGGCTGGGCGCCAACGTGCGGTTCGCCGGCATCGGCGGCCACAGCATGGCCGGCGAGGGGCTGGTGTCGCTGTTTCCGATCGAGGAGCTGTCGATCATCGGCTTCGCCGCGGTGGTGCAGCGGCTGCCGATGATCCTGAAGCTGATCCGCCGCGCGGCAGACGACGTGCTCGCCGCCAGGCCCGACATCCTGGTGATTATCGACAGCCCGGATTTCACCCACCGCGTTGCTCGCCGGGTGCGGCAGCGCGATCCGGCGATTCCGATCGTCGACTACGTGTCGCCGACCGTGTGGGCATGGCGCCCGGGCCGGGCGCGGGCGATGCTCGGCTATGTCGATCACGTGCTGGCGCTGCTGCCGTTCGAGCCTGCGGAGTATCGCCGGCTGCAGGGCCCGCCGTGCAGCTATGTCGGGCATCCGCTGACCGAGCAGTTCGGCTCGCTGCGGCCGAATCCGGCCGAGCAGGCGCGCCGTGAAGCCTCGCCGCCCGTGCTGTTGGTACTCCCTGGGAGCCGGCGCAGCGAAGTACGTCACCACGCTGCCGCGTTCGGCGAGACGCTGGCGCAGCTCCGGCGCGACGGCGTGGCGTTCGAGGCGGTGCTGCCGACCACGCCGCATCTGGAGGCTCTGGTCCGCGCCGCGGTCGCGTCCTGGGAGGTGCAGCCGCGCATCGTGGTCGGCGAGAACGACAAGCGCGCCGCGTTCCGGATTGCCCATGCGGCGCTGGCGAAATCGGGCACGGTGACGCTGGAGCTGGCGATCGCCGGTGTGCCGATGGTCACCGCCTATCGCGCCGGCAGCCTGGAGGTCTGGATCGCGCGGCGGGTGGTGCGGCCGGGCACGGTGATCCTCGCCAATCTGGTGATCGGCGAGGAGGTCGTGCCGGAATTCATCCAGGAGGACTGCGTCCCCGAAAAGCTCGCGCCGGCGGTGCGCGACCTGCTGGGAGACACGCCGGCGCGCCGCCGCCAGCTCGCCGGCTTCGCCAGGATCGACGGCATCCTGTCGACCGGCGCGCAAACGCCGAGCGCCTGCGCGGCCGACATCGTGCTGGACGTGATGCGGCACAAGGGTGGTGATCACCACAGCGCTTCATCGGCGGATTGAGGGACTGCTCTACCGACCCGATCCCGGAAACGAAAAGGACCGGCGCGAGGCCGGTCCTTCAACGACGTTCGTGCGTGTGGAGATCAGCCGCGCTTGTCGATCTCGACGTAGTCGCGGGTGGTGGCGCCGGTGAAGAGCTGGCGCGGACGGCCGATCTTCTGCTGCGGGTCCTCGATCATCTCGCTCCACTGGCTGATCCAGCCGACGGTGCGGGCGACCGCGAACAGCACGGTGAACATGTCGGTCGGGAAGCCCATCGCCTTCAGCGTGATGCCCGAATAGAAGTCGACGTTCGGGTACAGCTTGCGATCGATGAAGTACTGATCGCTGAGCGCGATCTTCTCCAGCTCCATCGCCACCTTGAGGAGCGGGTCCCCGTGGTGACCGGTTTCGGCCAGAACTTCGTGGCAGACCTGCTGCATGATCTTGGCGCGCGGATCGTAGTTCTTGTAGACGCGGTGGCCGAAGCCCATCAACCGCACCGACGAGCTCTTGTCCTTCACCTTGGCGATGAAATCCGGGATGTTCTCGACGGTGCCGATCTCCTTCAGCATCTGCAGCGCGGCTTCGTTGGCGCCGCCGTGCGCCGGGCCCCACAGGCAGGCGATACCTGCCGCGATGCAGGCGAACGGATTGGCACCCGACGAGCCGGCGATGCGCACGGTCGAGGTCGAGGCGTTCTGCTCGTGGTCGGCGTGCAGCGTGAAGATCTTGTCGAGCGCGTTCGCCAGCACCGGATTGACGATGTACTCCTCGCACGGGGTCGCGAAGCACATCCGCAGGAAGTTCGCCGCGTAGCTGAGCGTGTTCTTCGGATAGATGAAGGGCTGGCCGACCGAGTACTTGTAGGCCATCGCCGCCAGCGTCGGGACCTTCGCGATCATCCGGATCGAGGCGACCATCCGCTGCTGCGGATCGTTGATGTCGGTGGAGTCGTGGTAGAATGCGGCGAGCGCGCCGACCGAAGCCACCATCACCGCCATCGGATGCGCGTCACGACGGAAGCCCTGGAAGAACCGGGCCATCTGCTCGTGCACCATGTTGTGCCGGGTGACGCGGTAGTCGAAATCTTCCTTCGCCGCTTTGGTCGGAAGTTCGCCGTACAGCAACAGATAGCAGGTCTCGAGGAAGTCGCCTTTTTCGGCGAGCTGTTCGATCGGGTAGCCGCGATATTCGAGAACGCCGGCGTCGCCGTCGATGTAGGTGATCTTGGACTGGCAGCTCGCCGTCGAAGTGAAGCCCGGGTCGTAGGTGAACATCCCGGTCTGGGCGTAGAGCTTGCCGATGTCGATGACGTCGGGGCCGACTGTCCCGGTCAGAACCGGAAGATCGTAGTTCTTGTTTCCAACCGTCAGCGTTGCCGTTTTGTTGTTGGTCGTTGCGTCCATCGTGTGGTCCCCGATGTTCGTTGGCGAAACCAGCCGTATGCGCAGCGCTCTTGCGAGCGAGACTGGTTGTCTTGAAGCGCTGGCGGAAAGGCGTAGCTCATTGCACTGTGCACTGCAAGGCGGCCGGACACGAGCCGTTCCCCGGGGATTTTACCCGGCCTGATCAGCCAGCCGCGACAGACATTCGTCGCGCCCCAGCACCGCCAGAACATCGAAGATTCCGGGCGAGGTGGTCCGTCCGGTCAGCGCCACCCGAAGCGGTTGCGCCACCGCCCCGAGTTTCAGGCCGGCCTGGTCGGCGAACGCCCGCATCGCCGCCTCGGTGGTCGCCGCTGTCCATGGCGAAACGTCCTCCAGCGCGGCGCGCAGCCGGCCGATCAAATGCCTGGTTTCGGGTGTCAGCACCGCCTGGGCCTTCGGATCGAGCGCCAGCGGGCGGTCGGCGAAGATGAAACCGGCATTGTCGAGCAATTCGACCAGCGTCTTGGCGCGCTCCTTCAGTCCCGGCATCGCCTGGGCCAGCTTGGCGCGAACGCTGTCGTCGAACTTGGCGGCCAGCGCCGGGCCCTGCGGGATGTATTTCAGCAGGTCCTCGAGTTGCGTCACGAGACAGTGATCGTCGCTCTGGCGGATGTAGTGACCGTTCAGGCTCTCGAGTTTGGCGAAATCGAATCGCGCCGCCGAGCGGCCGATCGCCGGCAGATCGAACGCCTCGATCATCTCCTGCGTGGTAAAGATTTCCTGATCGCCGTGGCTCCAGCCGAGTCGGACGAGGTAGTTGCGCAACGCGGCGGGGAGGTACCCCATCGCACGGTAAGCATCGACGCCGAGCGCGCCGTGGCGCTTCGACAATTTCGAGCCGTCGGGGCCGTGGATCAGCGGGATGTGCGCCATCACCGGCAGCTCCCAATCCATCGCATCGTAGATCTGTTTCTGCCGCGCGGCGTTGATCAGATGGTCGTCGCCGCGGATGACGTGGGTGACCCCCATGTCGTGATCGTCGACCACCACCGCCAGCATGTAGGTCGGCGTGCCGTCGCCGCGCAGCAGCACCAGGTCGTCGAGGTTCTCGTTCTGCCAGGCGACGCGGCCCTGCACCTGATCGTCGATCACGGTCTCGCCGGTGAGCGGAGCCTTCAGCCGGATGGTCGGCTTGACGCCCTCCGGCGCCTCGGCCGGATCGCGATCGCGCCAGGTGCCGTCGTACAACTTGGCTCGGCCCTCGGCACGGGCCTTGTCGCGCATCGTCGCCAGCTCCTCGGCGGTGGCGTAACAGCGGTAGGCCTTGCCGGCGGCGAGCAACTGCTCGGCGACCTCGCGGTGCCGGGCGGCGCGTGCGAACTGGTAGACGGTGTCGCCGTCCCAGTCGATGCCGAGCCATTTCAGCCCGTCGAGGATGGCGTCGATCGCTTCCTGGGTCGAGCGCTGGCGGTCGGTGTCTTCGATTCGCAGCAGCATGGTGCCGCCGTGCTTGCGCGCATACAGCCAATTGAACAGCGCGGTGCGGCCTCCGCCGATGTGCAGGAAACCAGTGGGCGAGGGCGCGAAGCGGGTGACGACGGGACGGGTCATTCGAACCAATTGCAGGGAAGGAAACAGGCCGGAGCGGCGCGCAGGGTGTATAGCAGGATCGGCGCATAACTAAAGTGGTCCGCGGGCTCCCTGGGGGTTGGCGCGGGGCGGCGGATTTGGCAGATACCCCCTTCGGTTCCGAGCAGTAGGACGATTGACGCATGACGACGGCAGACACAGCGGCGGGCGAGGCAGGGCGCGACTTCATTCGCGACATCGTCCAGGCCGATCTCGACAGCGGGAAGCACCGGACCATCGTGACCCGGTTCCCGCCGGAGCCCAATGGCTATCTGCACATCGGCCATGCCAAGTCGATCGCGCTGAACTTCGGCATCGCGCAGGAATTCGGCGGCCGTTGCCACCTGCGGTTCGACGACACCAATCCGACCAAGGAAGAGCAGGAATACATCGACTCGATCCAGGCCGACGTGCGCTGGCTCGGTTTCGACTGGGGCGAGCACATGTTCTATGCCTCGGACTATTTCGAGCAGCTCTACGCCTGGGCGGAGCTGATGATCCGGAACGGCGACGCCTATGTCGACGACCAGTCGCAGGACGAGATCCGTGCCAGCCGCGGTACGCTGACCGAGCCGGGCCAGAACAGCCCGTTCCGTGACCGCTCGGTCGAGGAGAACCTCGACCTGTTCCGGCGGATGAAGGCCGGCGAGTTTCCGAACGGCGCGCGAGTGCTGCGCGCCAAGATCGACATGGCGTCGGGCAACATCAACCTGCGCGATCCGGTGCTGTACCGCATCCTGCATGCGCACCATCCGCGCACCGGCGACAAATGGTCGATCTATCCGAGCTACGACTACGCGCACGGCCAGTCGGATGCGATCGAGGGCATCACCCATTCGATCTGTACGCTGGAGTTCGAGGATCACCGGCCGCTGTACGAATGGCTTCTGTCGAAGCTCCCTGTGCCGTCGCAGCCGCGGCAGTACGAATTCGCGCGGCTCAACATCACCTACACTCTGCTGTCGAAGCGTGTGCTGACCGAGCTGGTGCGCGGTGGCCATGTCGCGGGCTGGGACGATCCGCGGATGCCGACGATGGCGGGGATGCGGCGCCGCGGCGTGCCGCCGGCGGCGCTGCGAGACTTCGTCAAGCGGATCGGCGTGGCGAAAGCCAACAGCGTGGTCGATCTCGGGATGCTGGAGTTCTGCATCCGCGAGGAATTGAACCGCACCGCGCAGCGCCGGATGGCCGTGCTGAAGCCGCTCAAGGTGGTGATCGAGAACTACCCGGAAGGCCAGACCGAGGAATTGGAGGCGATCAACCATCCGGACGATCCGAGCCTCGGCACCCGCAAGGTCGCGTTCGGCCGCGAGATCTACATCGAGCAGGACGACTTCATGGAGAACCCGCCGAAGAAGTTCTTCCGGCTGTCTCCGGGCAACGAAGTGCGGCTGCGCTACGCGTATTTCATCAAGTGCCGCGAGATGATCAAGAACGCCGCCGGCGAGATCGTCGAGCTACGCTGCACCTACGATCCGGAAACCCGCGGCGGCAACGCGCCCGATGGCCGCAAGGTCAAGGCGACGATGCACTGGCTGCCGGCCGCACAGTCGGTCAAGGCGGAAATCCGGATCTATAATCAGCTGTTCGCCAATCCTGCGCCGAGCGCCGCGACCTTCGCCGACGACCTCAACCCGCAGTCGCTCGAAATTCTCACCGAGGCTCGGATCGAGCCGGAGACGGCGGCGAGCACTTCGACTGATCCGCTGCAGTTCGAGCGCCAGGGTTACTTCGTCCGCGACCGCGACTCGACCGCGGAGCGGCCGGTGTTCAACCGGACTATCGGGTTGCGAGATACCTTCGCCAAGGAAGTCGCCAAGGGCTGACCGGCTTCTGATCCCGATCGCGGCCCGCGGGCGATTGCCGGCCGGCGCAATCTGCTCCACTGTCCGCGCCGCGGCGGACGGGGGCGGGTGCCGTGGAGCGGCGCGATCGGACCAGAGCACGGACGTGGCCGACCGCTCCGGCAGGGGCCGGCGCGGTGCAGCCGTTCGGCCTGTCGTGGTGGCCGGCCCTGCAGGACCGCCTGCGTGACTGGACCTATGCCGAAGCCGGGCCCGGCCGGCTGCTGCCGTGGACGCCGGTCGCATTCGGTGCCGGCATCGCGCTGTACTTCGCCGCCGATCACGAGCCGGTCGCCTGGGTCGCTGCGGCAACCGCTGCAGTGGCCGCGGTCGCCGCCGTGCTGCTGCGGCGAAGCCGGGCGTTTGCGGCGCTGCTGCTGAGCGCAGCGCTGGCGGCGGGGTTCGCCACCGTGGCGCTGAAGGCCGCCAGGATCGCGCATCCGGTGCTGGCGGTGCCGGTCTTTGCTGCCGAGCTGCAGGGCTTCGTCGAAGTTCGCGAGGAGCGCGAGCGCACCGATCGTTTCGTGCTGCGGGTGACCAAGCTGACGGCGGCGCGAGCGCCGCCGCTACAGCGGGTGCGGCTGTCGGTGCGCAAGGGCACCGCGCCCGCGGTCGGCAGCTTCGTGACGCTGAAGGCCCGGCTGCAGCCGCCGCTGCAGCCGCTGCGGCCGGGCGGCTACGACTTCGCGCGCGATCTGTATTTCCAAGGCATCGCGGCGTCCGGCTTCGTGCTCGGCGCGATCGCCACCGCCGAGCCGCCGCAGGACGGCGGCTGGCGGCTCCGCTACGCTGCGGCGACGCAGGGATTGCGCGACGCGATCGACGCCCGGATCAAGGCTGCGCTCGACGGCGATGTGCGCGCCATCGCCACCGCGCTGCTCACCGGCAAGCGCGACGCGATTTCGACGCCGGTCAACGACGCGATGTTCGTCTCCGGCCTGGGCCATGTCCTGTCGATTTCCGGATATCACATGGCGGTCGTCGCGGGCGTGGTGTTCTTTGCGTTGCGCGCGCTGCTGGCGTTGATCCCGGCGCTGACGGTGACGTTTCCGATCAAGAAGGTCGCTGCCGCGGCGGCACTCGGCGCGGCGGCGTTCTACCTGGCGCTGTCGGGCGCCGAGGTCGCGACCCAGCGCTCGTTTCTGATGACCGCGGTGGTGCTGATCGCGGTGATGGTCGACCGCCGCGCGATCACCTTTCGCACCCTCGCGCTGGCGGCGCTGGTCGTGCTGCTGATCGCCCCGGAAGCGCTGGTGCACCCGAGCTTCCAGATGTCGTTCGCCGCCACCTTCGGCCTGGTGGCGCTGGTGCAGGTCGGCATGCCGGCGCTGTTCGCCAAGGCGGACAGTTCGGCGGCGGCGCGCGCAGCGCTGTGGGGCGGCCGCGAGATTGCGCTGCTGGCGCTCGCTTCGCTGATCGCCGGCCTCGCGACCATGCCTTACGGCGCTTATCACTTCCACCGCATCACGCCGTACGGCGTGCTCAGCAATCTGGCGGCGATGCCGGTGGTCTCCGCGATCGTGATGCCGGCGGGGCTGCTCGGGCTCGCCGCGATGCCGTTCGGGTTCGACGCGCCGTTCTGGCGGATCATGGAGTTCGGCATCGATTGGATGGTGCTGGTGGCGCAGTGGGTGGCGGCGTTGCCCGGCGCGGTCGGCCGCGTCACCGCGTTCGGCACCGGAGCGCTGCTGCTGGCCTCGCTCGGTCTGGTGCTGATCGGATTGCTGCGCACGCCGCTGCGCTGGAGCGGTGCGCTGGGGCTGGTGGCCGCAGTCGGCTGGGTGGCGTTGACGCCGCAGCCGGAGGTGCTGATTTCAGGTGACGGGCGGCAGGTCGCGGTCCGGGGCGCCGACGGCCGGCTGCACCTGATGCAGAGCGGCGCCGACGCTTTCCGGCTGAAGCAGTGGCTCGCCGCCGACGCCGATCCCCGGACCCCGGACGCGCCGTCGCTGCGCGCCGGCGTGTCCTGCGATCCCGACGGCTGCGTGGCGCCACTGGCGGATGGCCGACTGGTGGCGCTGTCGCTGCGGCCCGACGGCCTCGACGACGACTGCGCCCGCGCCGTCCTGATCGTCACCGCGGCGCAGCCGCCGCCGGACTGTGCGGCGCGGGTGATCGCGACCGATGAATTGCGGGAGAAGGGCGCTGTGGCGCTGCGTCGGAGCCCGGCCGCTCCCAAGTTGTTCGTGGCCGAGACGGCCCGGCCCAGCGGCCGCAATCGTCCGTGGGCTCCGGCGCGGCCGGAGGGGCCGCAGCAGGCCGGTGATCCCGCTGCCCCAGGCACAGCCGCCCGCCGGGCTCCGGTCGACGCGACCCCGGCGCCGCAGGATCAGTCGGACGAGGACTGAACCGCCGGCCGGTGCGAGACGATGCGGTGCGAGACGATGTGGCGGCGGCCGCAGAGCAGGGCGCCGCCGGACCGGAGGCGGTCCGCCTCAGTATTTGCGGTACAGCCCGATCAGCTTACCCTGAATCCGGACGCGGTTGGGCGGCAGGATCCGCACTTCATACGCCGCATTGGCCGGCTCCAGTGCGATCGACGCGCCGCGGCGGCGGAACCGCTTCAACGTCGCTTCCTCGTCGTCGATCAGCGCCACGACGATGTCGCCGGTGTTGGCGACATCGTTCTTCTGGATCAGCGCCATGTCGCCGTCGAGGATGCCGGCCTCGACCATCGAGTCGCCGCGCACTTCCAGCGCGTAGTGCTCGCCGCTACCCAGCATGTCGGCGGGGACGCTGATGGTGTGGCTGCGGGTCTGCAGCGCTTCGATCGGGGTGCCGGCGGCGATCCTGCCCATCACCGGCACCGCGACGCTGCCGCGATCATCGTCATCCTCGACGGGAGCCGAGCTCGGCGGCCGAACCTTGCCGAGGTTGCCTTCGATCACACTCGGGGTGAAGCCGCGGCGGCCTCCGCTGGGCATGCCACCGGTGTCCGGCAGCTTGATGACTTCGATCGCGCGGGCGCGGTTCGGCAGCCGACGGATGAAGCCACGTTCTTCCAGCGCCGTGATCAGGCGGTGAATTCCGGACTTGGAGCGGAGGTCGAGCGCGTCCTTCATCTCGTCGAACGACGGCGGGACGCCGGCTTCCTTCAGCCGCTCGTTGATGAATTTCAACAACTCAAACTGCTTGCGCGTCAGCATCGGCAAATCCCCAGTCGGCGACGGTGGGCCGGTTCGAGGTGCGTTCCGGTTCGAAGAGAGTAGCTTCCGACGGCAGCCATCTTCCTCGAATCTCGAAAACAAATCATGAACGGACACTATCTGTTCGGGGTGTGTTCCGCAACCTCTTAATCGCGCGCCCGGAAATTCACCAGTTGCTATGACGGTAATTTAAGTATGAGGCAGCCGGAGCCGGCTTGCGCCGCCGGGGCAAAGGGCGGGCGTACGATCAGCGCTTCGGCTGCCGCCATCCGGGCGAGCAGCGACGAATCCTGGCTGTCGACCGGGGTCGCAATCTGGCGGCCTTCACCGTCGCGCGCCAGATTGGCGCGCAGATAGTCCTGGCGCTGATCGTTGGCGCCGATGTCGGCGCCGAGCAGCGCCGGTTCGGGCACATGCTTGGCCTGGCTCCGCCCCGACAGCGCCCGGATCAGCGGCACCATGAACAGCACGGCGCAGACATAGGACGACACCGGGTTGCCGGGTAGGCCGATCACCCGCAGCGCACCGAGGCGGCCGTGCATCATCGGCTTGCCGGGGCGCATCGCGATCTTCCAGAACGCGATCGCGGTGCCCTCGGCCTCCAGCGCGTCCTTGACCAGATCGTGGTCACCGGCCGACGCGCCGCCCGTCGTCACCAGCAGATCGACGTCGAGATCGCGCGCCTGCCGGATCGCCGCCCGAGTGGCGTCGAGGGTGTCGGCCGCGATGCCGAGGTCGATCACCTCGGCGCCCTCGGCACGGGCGAGCGCGCGCAGCGCGTAGCCGTTGGAATAGACGATCTGGCCGGGGGCGGGCGTCGCTCCCGGCATCACCAGTTCGTCGCCGGTGGCGAGCATCGCCAGCCGCGGCCGGCGATGCACCGGCAGCGCCGGGTGGTTCATGCCGGCGGCGAGCGCGAGGTCGCGGTCGCTGAGGCGGTGGCCGTGGCGCAGCAGCACCTCGCCTTCGCTGAAATCGATCCCGGCCGGGCGGATGTGACGGCCGGGCCGGACGGCTTCGTTCACGGTGACGCGGTCGCCGTCGCGCACCGTGTCTTCCTGGATCACCACCGCGTCGGCGCCGTCCGGCACCACGCCGCCGGTGAAGATCCGCAACGTCTCGCCGGCAGCAATGCCGGTCGTCGCCGGCCGGCCGGCTGCGATCTCGCCGATCACCCGCAGCGTTACCGGCGGGGCCGCGACATCGGCGGCACGTACCGCATAGCCGTCCATCGCCGACATCGGCTGCGGCGGCTGGGTGCGCAGCGCGGTGAGATCGCGCGCCAGCACCCGGCTGTGCGCGTCCTCGAGCGCGACCATCTCGGTCTCGAGCCCGTGCGCGCCGGCGAGCACCGCGGCGAGCGCATCGTCGACCGGCATCAGGGCCATGGCACCACTCCCTTCCAGGCGAAACGAAATCGAAGCGTCCAAGCCGGCTTTAGGTGGCGCACGGCGACCACGCAAGCCTGCCGCAGCCGTCCTGCGGCGCCGCGTCGTTCGAAATCATTATTGTCGAACCGTCGTGTCGGCCTGTACCACCTGTTGCTGGCATCGAGCGGACGGAGCGCGCAGATGGATGAGTTTCCGAAATGGTTCCTGCGGATCATGATCGTGGTCGGCACGATCGCCTTCGTCTCGGTGTATTGGATGCGCCACGACTGGAGCAAAGGCTGGATGCCGTCGTTCAACACCGGCGACTACAGTCCGCCCGGCGCCGCGCCTGAACCGGCGGTCCCGGCAACTCCGGCACCGTCTCCGGCGCCCGCACCAGCCGCATCGGTAGCCGGCGAAGCAGCGAGGCCCACGGCCGCGCCGAGCGTGCCTGCGGCGGCGCCGGCTGCTGCCCGCGCCTCCGTGCCGTGCCAGCCGATCGGCCGCACCGCCAAGGGCGAGCTGGTGTATTCGATGGACTGCCGGGCGCTGCCGGCGCAATGACGACGGTCGTCGCGCGGCGTGCGCTCGCCGCGTGGTCGCGCGTCTGAGGCTCTAGTCGATGATCTCAGCGCCCTCGGCGCTGAGGCGGGCGAGCCCGTCCTTCATCTGTTGCACGCGCTCCGGCGTGTGGCCCTGCCACTTGGTCACTTCGGCGACGATGCGCAGCGGATGTTGCGAGCGGTAGGACAGCGTCGGGTTGCCGGGGAACTTCTTGTCGGTCAGGTTAGGGTCGTCCTCGAACGGGCCGGTGGGCTCGACGACATAGATCCGCTGCGGCGCATCGCCGGCCGCCAGCTCGGCGCCCCAGATCGCGGCATCCAGCGTGCCGGCAAAATACACCCAGGACAACGGCGCAGCCGTAGTGAAATTGGACTGGTGGCCGACCACGATCAGGTCTCCGGGACTGAGATCTGCCCGTGTCCCGTGGAAAAATTGGCGCACGAACATGCTGGCCGCTGCGGACATGAGGGGCGGGCTCCGGTGGTTGAACCGAGATGAGGCGACAAGGCGCCACGTGGGCGGGCAATCAAGTCAGGCGCTGATACCGACCTGCGTCGCGGTTTCCTTCGCCAGGGGCCGAGACGTCGTGCGGCCTCGGCCTGAAGGGGCCTGTACTAAGCGGTTGCCGGCGCCGGGTCGCCATCGTCGGCGTTGATCATCACCGGCAGATACACCGTAGCGAATTCCGGCGGCAGGCGCCGTGGCCGGCCGCTGCTGAGTTCGATGCAGACGAGTTGCCAGCGCCCGCGCATGATGGTGGCGCCGTCGCGTGGGCGGATCAGCTGGAAGCGGCGCTCCATCACCAGCTTGCCGTCGCTGCCGTAGATCCAGGTGCCGAGCAGCATCTCGTCGCCGAGATGGCTGGGCAGCAGGTAGTCGTATTCGCCGCGGCGGATCGCCATCGCCCGATCGAGCCGCTGCCAGTCGGCGAGCGACAGGCCGAGCGCTTCGGAATGCGCCCATCCGACGCTGTCGCACCACCGCACATACACCGAATTGTTGGTGTGATTGAGCCCGTCGATATCGCCCGGCGCGGGCGTCATCGGCAGCGTGAACGGGGCGGGATGATCCCAGGCGAGATCGGCGGCAGCGTCGGTCATCATCAGGTCTCGTCGCGGTTCGTTCGCGCGCTTACAGGCCGAGCTGATCGAGCGCGCGGGCGACGTCGTCGCTGGAGCGCACCTGGACCGCGTGCAGCCCGCGCTCGCGCGCGGCTGCGACGTTTTCCGCCAGATCGTCGAAGAACACAATGCGCTGCGGCGCGATGCCGATCGCCTTGACGACGAAATCGTAGGTCTCGCCGTGCGGCTTGCGCATTCCGATCCGCGACGACAGGAACAGTTCGCGGAAGTGCACCAGCAACTCGGCATAGTGCTCGGAAAAATGCGCGATGTGCGCGGCGTTGGTGTTGGACAGCGCGTACAGCGGAAGATGCCTGGCGGCGCGGTCGAGCAGCGGGGCGATGCCGGGCATCTCGCCGATGAAGATCGCGTTCCAACCGTCGCGCAGTTGCTGGTCCGTCAGCTTCAGGTCCAGCGCGGTGCGTACCGCTGCGAAGAACTCTTCGTCGGTGACGTGTCCGGTCTCGTAGCGGTGGAAAGTGTCGTCCTGCGCGAGCTTGGCCATCAACGCGTGCGGATCGCTGCCGAGCTCGACCGCCCAGGCCTTCAGCGTGCGGCGCAGATCGTAGTCGATCACCACGCGGCCGAGATCGAACAGCAGCGCATCGGCGGCGCCGGGACTGAGAGCGGTCGTCATATCTTCGAAACCTGTCGGCGAGAGTCCGGAATCAGAGGCGAGCAGCGACACAGGCTTATTTTGGTTAAAGAATGTTATAGGCTGACGAAACCGTTTGGTAATCCGCAGCAGGTAGAACGATTGGCGCTGCGAGCGCATCCTTTTGCAATCACCTTGCACCACATGCGGGGTCGCGGCGCCGGATTTGGTCAGCGGCGATCCGCTCATGCGCTTCGAAGGTCCCGTCTTGTCGCAGTTCTCGACCGCATCGGGGCGATCCTGATGAAGGGCGGTGGCGGTCGCCTGGCGTCGGGCAGCAAGAAGAAGGTCGAAGAGGAACACCAGGCCCACGGCTGGTTCGTGACCTTCGCCGACCTGATGGGCCTTCTGGTCAGCTTCTTCGTGATGCTGGTTTCGTTCTCGACCCAGGACCTGCACAAGATGCAGATCATCGCCGGCTCGATGCGCGAGGCGTTCGGCGTGCAGCAGAATTCGCGGTTCGCCGGCATTCTCGAGACCGACGGGGTGCCGGTGCAGGGCCACGTCAAGAGCAAGCGCAACGTCGCGCCCGACCAGGCCAGCAACACGCCGCATCTGGAAGAGGCGGGCGGCTCCGGCAGCGCGGCTTCGCACGCCAAGGCCGAACGCGAATTCGCACTGGCCTCGGCCTCGCTGCGCCAGGCGCTGCAGGACGTGCCTGAACTCGCCGAGATGTCGAAGAATGTGATGTTCGACGAAACCCCGGCCGGGCTCAATCTCGAGCTCACCGATCAGGACGGCCGCCCGATGTTTCCGGACGGCTCGGCGGTGCCGTACGAGCGCACCCGCAAGCTGGTCGCCCGGCTCGCGGCGCCGCTGCGCGCCACCTCGCTGCGGATCAGCATCGTCGGACACACCGCAGCCACCGTCATGCGGAACGGTGACGTCGATCCGCTGAGCCTGTCGGTCGACCGCGCCAGCGCCGTGCACGAAATTCTCAAGCAGGAGGGGCTGCCGACAAGCCAGGTGCTGTCTCTGATCGGCAAGGGCGACGGCGATCCGCTGTTGCCGGATGCGCCGATGCTGTCGGCCAATCGTCGCGTCACCATCATGCTGATGCGCGAGAATCCGCCGCTCCCGCCGGACCTGCAACGCTGACAGAGCTTTCGCCGGGCCCGTTCGATCGGCTCAGAAGCACAGCCCGACGCGGCGGCCGCGCTTCCACACCATGCGGCATTTTTTTCTGGTGGCGCCGTGCAGCAGCTCGAACCGCTGCGGCAGATTGGCGTCGGCATTGAGCTCGACGCAGGCGCCACCGGCCGAATAGTCGAGCACGCGGCAGGGGATCACGGGCAGCTTGGCCCCGACGATCAAATTGGCATTGCCGGATACGAGCCCGCTCGGACGGACACGCGCAAATCGCCGCGGCTGAGTCATGCAATGGTTCCCCGCGTGGTTGGAGCAACGTCGGAAACGATTGCAACTCAGACTTGTTAAATTCGAGTTGTTGTCGACGGATAACGATCGCTAACTGTTTGCGACACGCCGTGCCCCGCACGGGGGGCACGACGACATGCTTAACCGCGGGTTAGTATCAGCTCGCCTTCTGGATCTCGATCCGCTTGGCCGTCGAGGGCGGGGCTTCCACTTTCGGCAGCGTCACGGTCAGCACGCCGTTCTTGAAGCTGGCTGTGACCTGGTCCGCCGCGATCGCGGCGTCGAGCGGGATCCGGCGTTCGAACTTGCCGTAGAAGTGCTCGCTGAACTGCTTGTCCTTGGCCTCGGTCGACGACGTCTTCTCGCCGCGGATGGTCAGGACGCCATCGTCGAGCAACACCTCGACGTCCTTTTCTTCAAGGCCCGGCACTTCGGCAGCGATCTTCAGCTCCTTGTCGCCATCGGCGATTTCGAGTTTCGGCCAACCTGTACTGAACGGCGTCAGCGCACCGGCACGCGTCGGCAAGTCGAAACCGCGGAATACGTCGTCGAACAGCCGGTTCATTTCGCGGTGCAGCGACAGGAACGGGTCACCGTCGAACGAGCGGGTCGCGGGTTGATTGGTCCGGCCCCAGGGGATGATGTCGCGCATGTTCATGGATGCCTCCTCGTACTCGTCTTGAATGATCCTCGATACTGTTAGTTGTGATCGGGAAGTCGCCCGCGTATCGTGGGTGCGCCCTCGATTTGGGCGCGGCCGTGCCGCCGTCAAGAGGCGGGTGGTAGCCCTGTGACGGGGCGAGAAGATTTTTTTCGCGCGGGGTCTTGAAAGCGGTAACGCCGTGTCCAAGTCATCGGCCGTCCCGGTTTGGAAGGAGGAATTCGGGAGGACCACAGATGCGATCCACCAATTTCGAACACAGCTACGCGCCTGGCGCCGCGAGCGTCACGGCCTCGAGACCGTCGGCGACGGTCTACGATCATCCCGACCAGGTGCTGCGTGACGACGCGCTGAGCACCGCGGACAAGCGGGCCATTCTGTCCTCATGGGCATCCGACGCCAACGCCGTCGAGCAGCAGCCGTGGCTGCGTCTTGCGCCGGGGCACCGCAATCCGGTGCCGCTACGCGCGATCCTCGACGCCCTGCAGCGGCTCGATGACGACGATCCGCCGCCGAAAGGCGGGGCCTCGATCCGTCTGAGCGGCGACCGCGCCGCTCAGCATGATCCGTCCGACGATGACCGGCCATCATGGAGGAGGCATTATGGTCTGGCGCCACGTATCAACCAGTTTCGACCCGTCACGCTGCCCCGAGTGCGGCGCGACCATGCGGCTTGCGCGCGTCGAGCCGCGGCCGGTCGGGCGCAGGGTTGAATTCGAGCGCCACATCTACCGCTGTGAAAATTGCTCCAACACCAGCCGGTTCGTGATCGACCGGCAGGCCGCGGACTACGCGTTAGCGTGACGACGCAGATGCGCGCCGTGCGATGCGGCGGCCGGCGTCAGGCCGATTGCCGCATCATCCTCCGCCACAGCGGCTTGACCAGTTCCAGCACGATCAGAACCGCCAGCGCCGCGGCCGCGGTGAGGCCGAGATCGTCCGGATGCAGCGGGCCGAACCGGAATAGATCGCGCAGCCAGGGCCATGTCAGGCTCGCCACCAGCACCACCGCGACGATGCCGAGCATCCCCGCCAGCATCGCGTTCGGCCGCCGCAGTGCCGTCAGCAGCGAGGCGCTGAACGAGCGATTGACGAAGATCAGCCCGACGAAGCTCAGCACCAGCGCGAAGAAGGTGAGGGCGCGGAGTTCGGCGTCTGGCATCGCGCGATACTGTCCGATCACGAACACGCCGCCGACCAGCGCGAACACCAGCGCTCCCTGGATGAAACCCCAGGCGATCAGCGCACGGCTGAACAGCGGCTGCTCCGGATCGCGCGGTGGCCGCTTCATCGCGTCGTCCTCGGCGGTCTCGGCCTCGAATACGATCGAGCACACCGGATCGATGATCATCTCCAGGAACGCGATATGGATCGGGCCGAGCAGGATCGGCAGTCCGAACAGCAGCGGCAGCAGCGCCAGCCCGGCGATCGGCACGTGCACGGCGAAGATGAAGCCCATCGCCTTGACGAGGTTGTCGTAGATCCGCCGTCCGAGCCGGATCGCCTTGACGATCGAGGCGAAGTCGTCGTCGAGCAGCACGATTGCCGAAGCCTCGCGGGCGACGTCGGTGCCGCGGCCGCCCATCGCGATGCCGATATGCGCGGCCTTCAGGGACGGCGCGTCGTTGACGCCGTCGCCGGTCATCGCCACCACCTCGCCATCGGCCTTCAGCGCCTCGACGATCCGCAGCTTCTGCTCCGGCATGATCCGCGCGAACACGGTGACGCTGCGCAGCCGCTCCGCCAGCGCGGCGTCGTCGAGCGCCGCGATTTCTTCGCCGGTGACGCAGGCGTCGGCCCCGATCCCGGCCTGACGGGCGATCGCCTGCGCGGTCGCCGGATAATCGCCGGTGATCATCACCACGCGAATGCCGGCGGCGCGGCAGTCGGCGACGGCGGCCGGCACCGACGCGCGCAGCGGGTCGGCGAGGCCGATCAGGCCGAGGAAGTTGAAACGAAAGCCGAGCTGGGTCTCCGGCCAATCCTCGCCGGGATGCGAGGCGCGGGCGACGCCGAGCACGCGCAGCCCGTCGGCGGCCATCGCATCGACGGTCCGTGAGACGGCGCTGAGCGCGGCGTCATCGAGCCCGCACATCCGCGCGATCGCCTCCGGCGCGCCTTTAGCCGCCACCACGTAGTTGCCGGCATCGTCCGGGTCGCGCCAGACCTGGGTGATCGCCAGCAGGTCGCGGCGCAGCCCGTAGGCGTGGACCAGGCTGCGTGCGCCGTTGCCATTCGGCAGGTGATCGCCGGCCAGACGGTGCAGTGCCTGATCCATCGGATCGAACGGATCGGGAGCCGCGGCGAGCAGGCCGGTTTCCAGCAGCGGCGCGAAGCCGTCCGGCAGCGCGGCGTCCCCGCCCGGCCGGAACGCCTCTCCGGAGGCGAGCCGCAGTTCGGCGACCGACATCCGGTTTTCGGTCAGCGTGCCGGTCTTGTCGGTGCACAGCACCGTGGCGGAGCCGAGCGCCTCGATCGCGGCGGCGCGCCGGGTCAGCACCCGGGCCTGCGAAATCCGCCACGCGCCCATCGCCATGAACACCGTCAGCACCACCGGGAATTCCTCCGGCAGCATCGACATGCCGACCGTGATGCCGGCCAGCACCGCGTCGAGCCAGCCGTCGCGCAGCGTGCCGTAGAGGATTACGACCAGCAGCGTGAACGCTCCGGCGATGATGCCGAAGGTCCGCACCAGCTTGCGGGTCTGCTGCTGAAGCCGCGGCGCTTCGGTCTGCACCGAGCCGAGCGCCTGACCGATCCTGCCGATCTCGCTGCGTGGGCCGGTGGCGATCACTTCGGCGATGCCGCCGCCGCGCACCACCAGCGCGCCGGAATAAACATTGGGCTGATCGTCGCCGCCGGGGCGATGCGATGCCGAGGCGTCGGCCTCGTCACGGCTGAGCTTGCGCACCGGCACCGACTCGCCGGTCAGCAGCGACTCGTCGACCAAGAGATCGTCGGCCTGCAACAGCACCGCGTCGGCGGCGATGCGGTCGCCTTCGGACAGCACGATGACGTCGCCGCGCGCCACCTCGCGGCCGGCAATGCGTTTGCGTGCCCCGTCGCGGATCACCAGCGCCCGCGGGCTGGTGAGGTCGCGCAGCGTCTCCAGCACCCGCTCGGTGCGCGCTTCCTGCACCACCGTGATCACCACCGACAGCGTGGCGAAGATCAGCAGGATGATTGCTTCCTTAAGATCGCCGAGCGCCAGGTACACCACGCCGCCGCCGAGAAGCAGCGCCAGCATCGGCTCGCGCACCACCTCGAGCACGATGCCGAGCAGCGTGCGGCGATCGGGGCTGGGCAGCTCGTTGTAGCCCTCGCCGGCGAGCCGGGCTGCAGCCTCGCGCTCGCTGAGGCCGGTGATGGTGTCGGCGGGAGAGGCGAGGTCGGCGGGCATCGGGGAACCTGACGTTCGAGAGGCCGCCGATGCTAGCTCATTTCCGGCTCGCACTGGCGACGTAGTCGCCGGACTTGCCGCCGGTCTTGGCGATGAGCTGGATGCCCTCGATCCGGACGCCGCGCTCCGCCGCCTTGATCATGTCGTAGATCGTCAGGCACGCGACCGAGACCGCGGTCAGCGCTTCCATCTCGACGCCGGTCGGGCCGGTGACCTTGACGGTGGCGCGGACGATGCAGCCAGGCAGCTTGGCGTCCGGCGTGATGTCGAGCGTGACCTTGGACAGCGCCAGCGGATGGCACAGCGGGATCAACTCGGCGGTGCGCTTGGCCGCCATGATCCCGGCGACGCGCGCCGTGCCGAGCACGTCGCCCTTCTTGCCGTCGCCGCTGAGGATCAGCTCCAGCGTCGCCTTCTTCATCACCACGCGGCCCTCGGCGACCGCGACGCGTTCGGTGGCAGGTTTTTCCGACACGTCCACCATCCGCGCCTCACCGCTGGCGCCGATATGGGTGAGGGCGGGAGGCGTTGCCTCCGGCTTGGATTTCGACTTCGCGGTCTTTGCCATGCTTCGCCTCAGGCCGCGCGCGCCAGCAGCGCGCGGGTGGCGGCGGTGACGTCCTGCTGCCGCATCAGGCTTTCGCCGACCAGGAAGGTCGACATCCCGACGTGGGCGAGGCGGGCGAGATCGGCGGGCGTGAAGATGCCGCTTTCGCCGACCATCAGGCGATCGTTCGGGATCAGCGGCGCCAGCGCCTCGCTGGTCGCCAGCGTCACCTCGAAGGTACGCAGGTTGCGGTTGTTGACGCCGACCATCGGCGACCGCAGCTTCAGTGCGCGCTCCAGCTCTGGCGCATCGTGGACTTCGAGCAGCACGTCCATGCCGAACTCGAACGCGGCGTCCTCGATGTCCTTGGCTTCGGCATCGTCGAGCGCCGCCATGATGATCAGGATGCAGTCGGCACCGTAGGCGCGGGCTTCGACCACCTGATAGGTGTCGTACATGAAGTCCTTGCGCAGCGCCGGCAGCGACACCGCGGCGCGCGCGGCGACGAGATAATCGAGGCTGCCCTGGAACGACGGCGTGTCGGTCAGCACCGACAGGCACGCCGCGCCGCCGGCCTGATAGGCCCGTGCCAGCGCTGGCGGATCGAAGTCGGCGCGGATCAGTCCCTTCGATGGCGATGCCTTCTTGATCTCGGCGATCAGCCCGTAGTCGCCGACCGCATGCTTGGCGCGCAGCGCCTTGACGAAGCCGCGCGGCGGCGAGGCTTCACGCGCGATCGCCTCGATCGCGGCGAGCGGACGCTCGCGCTTGGCGGCCGCGATCTCCTCGCGCTTGTAGGCTTCGATCTTGGTCAGGATGTCGGACACGATGGCTCGTCCAGTTCGAGTGAAGCTGCGTTTGTACTCCGTCATGGCCGGGCTTGTCCCGGCCATCCACATCGCCGGCACGTCGCGTGACCAAGACGTGGATGCCCGGCACGAGGCCAGGCATGACGACTAGGCCGCTTCCGACACAGCGATCAGCTTCTTCAGCCGTGCTTCGGCGGCGCCGCTGTCGATCGCCTTCGCGCCGAGCGCGACGCCTTCCTTGAGGTCCTTGGCGCGGCCGGCGACCACCAGCGTCGCGGCGGCGTTGAGCAGCGCGACGTCGCGGTACGGACCGGGCATGCCTTCCAGCACGGCGCGCAGCGCCACCGCGTTGGCCTGGGCATCGCCGCCCTTCAGCGCTTCGGCCGGGGCGCGGGGCAGGCCGGCGTCTTCGGGGCTGATCTCGAAGCTGGTGATCTCGCCGTTCTTCAGTTCGGCCACCGCGGTGGTGCCGGACAGCGTGATCTCGTCGAGCCCGTCCGAGCCGTGCACCACCCAGATCGCCTCGGAGCCGAGGTTGTTCAGCACCTGCGCCAGCGGCTGCACCCATTGCCGCGAGAACACGCCGATCATCTGACGCTTGACGCCGGCCGGGTTGGACAGCGGTCCGAGCAGGTTGAAGATGGTGCGGGTGGCGAGTTCGACCCGGGTCGGGCCGACGTTCTTCATCGCCGGGTGATGCGTCGGCGCGAACATGAAGCCGATGCCGGCTTCTTCGACGCAGCGGCCGACCTGCTCGGGCGTGATGTCGATCCTGACACCGAGTGCGGCGAGCACGTCGGCGGCGCCGGATTTCGACGACAGTGCGCGATTGCCGTGCTTGGCGACGGTGACGCCGCAGCCGGCGACGACGAACGAGGCGCAGGTCGAGACGTTGACCGAACCGGAGCCGTCACCGCCGGTGCCGACGATATCGACCGCGTCCGCCGGGGCGGTGACCGGCAGCATCTTGGCGCGCATCGCGGTCACCGCGCCGGTGATCTCGTCGACGGTCTCGCCGCGGACCCTGAGGCCCATCAGCAGCGCGCCCATCTGCGACGGCGTCGCGTCGCCGGACATCATCGCGTCGAAGGCGCCGGCAGCCTCCTCGCGCGTCAGCGTCGCGCCGGTCGCGACCTTTGCGATAATCGATTTGAAATCAACCATTGTCCCCTTCGGCGACCGGACTGCGGCGTTACGCCGTCAGTTCGTCGCCGCCCCCGTTGCCTGCGCCACCGCTTCCTGATTGATCTTGGTGCCGATGTCGTTCTCCAGCCAGGCGATGTACTCGCCGACCTGCTCGTCGCGCAGCCGCTGCACCAGATTGTCCTTCAACTGCTGCATCTGCGGCGCGTTGACGTCGGCCGGCGGCACGGTATCGCCGGTGACGCGGAACACGTACCACTCGGTGCCGCTGCCACCCTGGACCTGACCGGCGCCGTCCTTGGCGGTCCGGAAGACCGCATCCACCACCGTATTCGGCAGGCCGGCGTCGGCGCCTTCGCGCTGGATCCCGGTCGCGCTCTGCACCGTGACGCCGGCCGGCGCCACCTCGGCGAGCTTGGCGCCGCCCTGCAGCTTCTGCACCAATTCGGTCGCGAGCTTGCGCAGCTTCTCGGTGACCTGTTCGGCGCGCCAGCCGGCTTCGACCTTGTCCTTGACCTCGTCGAGCGGACGTTCGCGCGATGGCGTGACGCCGATGATGTCGTACCAGACATAGCCGTTCTGGTAGCTGATGGCGTCGTTGTCGACGCCCGGATCGCTGTTGAACGCGGCGTTGGCAAGTTCGAGTCCCTTCGGAATCGACGCCACCGGCGTGCCGTCCGGCCCGCGGCCCGAACGATCGATCGCCTCGACCGTGACCGCGCTGAGGCCGAACTGCTTGGCCGCTTCGATCACGCTGGCGCCGCCGCCACGGGCGTCCTCGATCTTGTCGTGCAGCTCCTGCACCTGCCTGCGGGCGCGCTCCTGGGCGATATCCCGCTTCAGGGTTGCCGCCACGCTGACGTACTCCGGCTGCTTGCCGGGCTCGATCCTGGTCACCTCGAGCAGCACGGTGCCGAACTGGCCCTGCACCGGCTGGCTGACCTCGTTCAGCGGCAGCGCGAACGCCGCCGCGGCGACCTTCGGATCGAGCATGTCGGACTGGCTGACCAAGCCGAGGTCGAGATCGGCCGGCTTGACGCCGCGCTCCTTGGCGAGGTCGGCGAAGCTGGTGCCGCCGGCGATCTTGGCGCGGGCCGCCTGGGCTTCGTCGGCGTTCGGGAACACGATCTGCTGGATCTGCCGTTTCTCCGGTGTCGACAGCTTGTCCTTGCGCTGCTCGAACAGCTTCTGCGCGTCGGCGTCGGACACCTCGGTCCACTTCGCGAGCGATTCGGGCGTCACCACCAGAAACGATACCTTTCGGTATTCGGGCGCGCGGAACTGCGCCTTGTGCGAGTCGTAGAACGCGCTGAGGTCGGCCGGCGAGGGCGCCTCGATGGCACCGGCCTGGGCGTCGGTCAGCTTCAGATAGTCGATCGCGCGCTGTTCGTTCTGGAATTGGCTCAGCGCCTGCAGCAGCAGCTTCGGCGGTTCGAGGCCGGCGGTGATGGTGCCGGCGATCTGACGGCGCAGCGCGACGCGGCGCTGCTCGGCGACGTAGCGCTGCTCGGTGAAGCCGAACTGCCGGATCAGCTGCTGAAAGCGGCCGGCGTCGAACTGTCCATTGGCACCTTTGAAGTTCGGATCCTCCAGGATCGACTTCATGGTCTCGGCGTCGGACTGGCCGAGCCCGAGCCGGCGCGCGTCCTCGTCGAGCGCGGCCTCGGCGATGGTCTGCTGCAGCACCTGACGGTCGATGCCGATCGCGCGCGCCTGATCGGGCGTCAGCGGCCGGCCGAACTGGCGGCCGATCTGCTGCAGTCGATCATTGTAGGTCTGCCGGAACTGCTCGGTGGAGATCTCGGTGCTGCCGATCTTGGCGAGCGTCGACCGGCCGAATCCACGGAACACGTCGGCGATGCCCCAGACTCCGAAACTGATGATCAGGACGCCCATCACGATCGTCATGATGGTCTTGCCAACCCAGTTGGATGAGGCTTTGCGCATTCCTCGGAGCATGGAGTCACTTTTTGTCAGGAGGGAACCGGCCGCGCTCGCTGGGCGCGGGTGCGCAAATTAGCGTCGCCGGCTTGAAAATCCATCATAAAGTGCCGTCGATGGCGTCGCAACCGAACGCCAGTATCGTGGTCGGGTTGCGGCCACTCGAATCTCCGGCTGTGCTGCGGATCGCCGCAGCGGGGAAATTCACGTCTCCTTGAGTCTCGCAATCGGCTCTGCTAGCGGAACGGCTCAACCCTCTATTGCGAGAGTGCTCATGCCGGTCCCCGCCGTTCGCCCGTTGATTGCTGGAAACTGGAAGATGAACGGCCTCGGGGAGTCCATCGCCGAGCTGGACGCGATGCTCGACGGCGCGGCGCAGGTTTCACCTGGTATCGATTTGCTGGTCTGCCCGCCGGCGACGCTGGTCGCCAGTTTTGCCGCGCGAGTCGTGGACAAGGCGGCAGGTAAAACCCTGCCATTTGCGATCGGCGGCCAGGACTGCCACGCCAACGCCTCGGGCGCGCACACCGGCGATATCGCCGCCGAGATGCTGGCGGACGCCGGCGCCGCCGCGATCATCGTCGGCCATTCCGAGCGCCGCGCCGACCATGCCGAAACCGATGCGATCGTCCGCGCCAAGGCGCAGGCGGTGTGGCGCGCCGGTCTGGTCGCGATCGTCTGCGTCGGCGAGACCCAGGGCGAGCGTGACGCCGGCCATACGCTCGACGTCGTCGCCGGGATGCTGGCCGGCTCGCTGCCGGACGGGGCCACCGCGGCAAATCTGGTGGTGGCCTATGAGCCGGTCTGGGCGATCGGCACCGGCCGCACCCCGACCACGGCGGATGTCGAAGAAGTTCATGGCTTTATCCGCAACACCTTGAGCGATCGGTTCGGGACGGCCGGCGAGACGATGCGGATCCTGTACGGCGGCTCGGTGAAGCCCTCGAACGCTCGCGAATTGCTGGCGGTGCCGCACGTCAATGGCGCGCTGATCGGCGGCGCCAGCCTGAAGGCGTCGGATTTCCTTGCGATCGCCGCGGGCTGTCCCTAACTAAGCCGCGCCGAGCGGTTCTGATGCGGCGTTTCTGGAACCATGCGGGGGTGACAAATCCCCGCGCGATCGTGTAGACACCGCGCGACTTCATTGATCCCGCAAGCCTGTCGAGCAGCCGCCCGCCGGCGCCTGTGGCCATTCGGCGGCACCGGCTTGCGATGGAAGGGTAAGATGCAGACTGTCATTATCGTCATTCACCTGATGTTGGTGCTGGGCCTGATCGGCGTAGTGCTTCTGCAGAAGTCCGAGGGCGGTGGCCTGGGCGTCGGCGGTGGTGGCGGTGGCGGCTTCATGTCGAGCCGTGGTACGGCCAACCTTCTGACCCGCACCACCGCAATCCTGGCGGTCGGGTTCTTCGCCACCAGCCTGCTGCTCACCTGGCTGGCGAGCTACAACCGGCAGCCGGCGACGATCCTGCCGACCGCTCCGATCCAGCAGCAGGCCCCGGGGCAGCCGGCCCCGCCGCTGTCGCAGGGCGGTGGTCTGCTCGACTCGCTGAAGCAGGCCGATCAGCAGCAGAACCAGCAGCCCGCGGCTCCGGCCGCGCCTGCGGCACCGGCAGCGCCCGCGGCGCCGACCCCGCCGCAGTCGCAATAAGCATTGCCGATATGCGCTGAAGGGACCTCGCGCACAGTCTGAAGTCCCTTCGGCAATCGTCTGAAATCGCTGAGCCTTCAGCGTCACCCACAGGCCTTGGCCGAACCGTCCGAGGGATGCGATTCGTTTTGGCGAATCGGACCGGCGGCATTAAAGGTAAAGTCCCATGGCGCGGTATATCTTCATCACCGGCGGCGTGGTCTCCTCGCTCGGCAAGGGTCTGGCATCGGCGGCACTCGGTGCGCTGCTGCAGGCGCGTGGCTACAAAGTCCGCCTTCGCAAGCTCGATCCCTATCTCAACCTCGATCCCGGAACGATGTCGCCGTATCAGCACGGCGAAGTGTTCGTGACCGACGACGGCGCCGAGACCGACCTCGATCTCGGCCATTACGAACGCTTCACCGGCCGGCCTGCGACCAAGCAGGACAACATCACCACCGGCCGGATCTATCAGGACATCCTGACCAAGGAACGCCGCGGCGACTATCTCGGCGCCACCATCCAGGTGGTCCCGCACGTCACCAACGCGATCAAGGAATTCATCGTCAGCGACAACGACGGCTACGACTTCGTGCTGGTCGAGATCGGCGGCACCGTCGGCGACATCGAGGGCCTGCCGTTCTTCGAGGCGATCCGCCAGATCAAGAACGATCTGCCGCGCGGGGACGTGATCTACATCCACCTGACGCTGCTGCCTTACATCCCGAGCGCCGGCGAACTGAAGACCAAGCCGACCCAGCATTCGGTCAAGGAGCTGCGCTCGATCGGCATCCAGCCCGACATCCTGCTGTGCCGCACCGACCGGCCGATCCCGAAGGAGGAGCGGCGCAAGCTCGGGCTGTTCTGCAACGTCCGCGAAAGCGCGGTGATCGAGGCGCGTGACGCCGACAGCATCTATGCGGTGCCGGAGGCGTATCACGCTGCCGGGCTCGACGACGAAGTGCTGGCGGCGTTCGCGATCGACGCCAAGGAGCCGCCGCAGCTGGCGCGCTGGCACGAGATCAACGAGCGCATCCGCAATCCCGAAGGCGCGGTGACGATCGCGATCGTCGGCAAGTACACCGGGATGAAGGACGCCTACAAGTCTCTGATCGAAGCGCTGAGCCACGGCGGCATCGCCAACAAGGTCCAGGTCAAGCTCGACTGGATCGAGAGCGAAGTGTTCGAGAACGAGGACCCGGCGCCGTTTCTCGAGCACGTCAACGGCATCCTGGTGCCCGGCGGCTTCGGTCAGCGCGGCGCCGAGGGCAAGATCAAGGCGGCACAGTTCGCGCGTGAGCGCGACGTGCCGTATTTCGGCATCTGCTTCGGCATGCAGATGGCGGTGATCGAGGCCGCGCGGAATCTCGCGGGTATCGAGCAGGCCAATTCGACCGAGTTCGGCCCGACGCCGGAGCCGCTGGTCGGCCTGATGACCGAATGGGTGCGCGGCAACGAGCTGGAGAAGCGCAGCCAGGCCGGCGACCTCGGCGGCACGATGCGGCTCGGCGCTTATCCGGCGGCGCTGAAGCGCGGCAGCCGGGTGTCGCAGATCTACGGCGGCGCCACCGAGATCTCGGAGCGCCACCGCCACCGCTACGAGGTCAACACCGCCTACAAGGACCGGCTCGAGCAGCACGGCCTGAAATTCTCCGGCATGTCGCCGGACGGCGTGCTGCCGGAGATCGTCGAATACGAGGACCACCCGTGGTTCATCGGCGTCCAGTTCCACCCCGAGCTGAAGTCGCGCCCGTTCGACCCGCACCCGCTGTTCGCCTCGTTCGTCGAAGCGGCGCTGGTGCAGAGCCGGCTGGTGTAAGTGTTGATTGCGATACCTATGGATTCAGCGTTTAAACGCAGCTGTCCAATCCATTTTGTTCATGATATGTTCTCATCATGGTCCAAATATCCACAGCTCCTTATGACGCTCGAGAGATAGCTAACTATCTCCTCGATTACGCTGATGGGAAGCGGTTGAGCCTCACGCAGATAAGCTTGCTTAAGTTGATATATTTCTGCCACGGATGGTACTTGGTCTACAAGCAGAGGCCGCTTATTAAGAATGAATTCGAGGCTTGGCAAAACGGGCCAGTAGTCAAAGTAGTTCGAGATGCCTTTAAACATCATGGTAGTTCGAAAATTAGTTCGAGAGCCAAGAAATTCGATCTTCTCAGCGGAGAGATCTACGAGGTCGTCCCAAATCTACTTGAGGCAGATCAAAAATTCGTCGAAGAGATATTTGACCTCTATAAAGGTTTTGGCCCTTGGGACCTTCGTGATTTGACTCACGATGAGGGGTCGCCGTGGGAAAAGCTTTGGAATTCTGACAAGGTTGTTGCCCGCTTTGGTATGAGAATTCGGGATGAGGAAATCCTCGCCCATTTTTCGTTGAAAGGAATTCGTAACTCGGTGTAAAAGATCAAATCGAGAACAACTGAGGTGGCCCAATGCCGGGTCTGTACTTAGTGAACGTCCAGGATGTCGCCCGTTTTCTTGGCCCAGAACCGACGAAGGTTGATGTTCAAGCGGTCTTTGACAGGATCGAGGATCTCTACTTACGCCCTCGCGGCGGGGGGTTTAATCACGACCCGTCAATTCGGGCAACTTTTGACATCTTCAGAGGTGCCAGCTCGGTGGAGCAGGCCATTAAGTATTGCGAAAGCTCAGGAAATCCAAAGGGCAGAGCGCAGAACACGGCGATCATTCGGGCAGTTGGACAGCACGCCGCATCTAACAAGTCTGTTTGTTATCGGATTGGATATGTAGCTGTACGCATAGCTAGATATCGAGGCAGTAATATTCACATTGGTATAAAAGCTCCCTTTGTTAGAGTTCAAAATCGACAATCAGCTCATCTAGTTATTCCTGGCTTTCGAAAAGACTCTCGTCCGCTTGGTTGGCAGGTCGATTTTGTTTGCTCAGTGGCCGCCAACCAGCTCGCTCGTGATGACTATGAGGCTGCGGATATCGAGTACTTATATGCTGGTCCAAGCGGTGATTATTCAAGTCGGGAGTTCCGAGCGCTCTATGGTAGGGATCTCTCGCTTTTCGGTGCGGATAAGATAGATCAGTTTCTTCAGGTGTATGTTGAAGCTGTAGTGAAGCATCTCGAACGCGGCGATGGAACAAATCCGGGGAAATATTGGGGCTATCGAATAGTCGATAGCGCTCAGGGGTCGCTATTCTGATCGTATGATCGAGCGTGGATTCGTAGTGCCTGTATTAGTTTTTCATCGGCTCGCGCTGGTGCAGAGCCGGCTGGTGTAAGAGCGAAGTCGTCGTCAGCGGCAGCCGGTCGAAGGATCGCCGCTGCGCGCGACCGGCTTGCCGTTGATGAACACGCCCGAGCCGCTGCCGACCACCACGCCGCCGCAGCCGGTGCGGCTGCCGCCGATCGCGGCGGGCTTGCCGTTGATGAAAACGTTGCTGGAGCCTTGCACGATCGCGCCGTCGGTAGTGACGTCACCGGCGCGGGCGGCCGGCTTGCCACCGACCATCACGTCCTGACTGCCGCCGGTGACGACGCCAGGCGTGCCGCTGCCGGGGGCCTGGGCGAACGCAGGCCCCACGCCGAGCGCCAGGACGAGCGCCAGCGCGCGCGGCGTCCACCGCACGCCCGGGACGGCATCAGAACGGCCGGCAACGGTCCGCGATGATCGCGTGGTCATAATCCAGCTCCTTTTGGGGGCGCCGATTTTCGGTGAATGGCCGCCGCTTGCGCGTGGACATTCCTGGTCCGGTAGATGATGCTTCCGGCACAACCGTAACGTGTCGCGCAACATCTCTTCGGGGGAATGGAAATGGCACCGTCGGTCAGCCTCTATGCCTGGGCGATTCCGGCCTGGTCCTCGGAATCTCCGGTCGACCACACCTGGGTGACCAGCTACGACAATCAGGTTCATCCCTATAACACCATCGCCGACGTGGTCGTTGCCGGTCAGTCGTTCTGGTACTGCTGGGGATCGTTTCATCCGCAAGGCGGAACGCCGGTCAATCCGACCGGCGCGCTCGGCCAGCAGGCCGGCAATCTCAAGCTGGCGCAATGCCTGGTGCAGGCGAATGCCGATTCCAACACCACGCCCGCGGCGCGCGGCACGATCTACAGCTACGGCGTCGATGGCGTGTGCCACCAACTTGCCAATCAGGTGTTGTATGCGACGGCGGACGGCGGCGGCCCGCCGCTGACGGTGAGCAAGGCGCGCGGCTATCCGTTGTCGAGCTACATCTACGGAACCTATGGGCTGCAGCAGACCGCCTGGGCCGCCAAGGTCGCCGCCTGCAGCGGCAGTCAGCTGGTAGCGCGGCTCGGACGGCCGGGAGGCCTGACGGTGGCGGCGAGCGGTGAGGGCGTCGCAATGGACGAATTCGAGAAGCGTGCGACCGAACTGCTGGCGACCGAGCCGGCCAAGCTCGCAAGTCTGCTACGGCTGCGCGGCGAGGTGCAGCGTTTCGCGGCCCAGCCCTGGCCCGGCACCGGCCAGCCCAGCGCCGAAGCGCTGAACGCACGCAATCAGCATCTGATCGACGAGGCTGCGAAGCTGCTCGGGCCGGAGCATTTCAGGAAACTGTTCGCCGCCGAGCCGGGCGCCAAGGTCACGCTGGTCGATCCGCAGATCGCGGCCACCGCCGGCGAACTGCCGCCGCCGAAGCCGCGCTGACGCCTCGCAGCGCGCATCGGGCAAGCGCCAGCCCCGCTAGCCGGTCTTCAGCTTCGCGGCCTTGCGCAGCGTGTCGTCGATCCGCGACTGCCAGCCGGGCCCGGTCGCCTTGTAGTGCGCCACCACGTCGGCGCTGAGCCGGATCGACACCGGCACCTTGGTCGGTGCCTTTTGCGGACCGCGCCGACTTGGGATCTTCGCGAGAAATTCCGAAGTCAGATCTCTGGCCATGATGTTCACGGGAGTCGCGTTGGCGAAATCCTCAGCGGTCCACTCCGGGTTGTCGTCGTCGAACACTGGCTCGATGGGCTTACGGGGCATGACGCCTCATTTCCTTGTCGTGGGCGCGTCGCAGGCTGATCGGACGAAGCCCGTCGCGAAAAGTGAACACCAGACAATAGGCAAGGCCATCGATGTAACCATAGGCACGGAATCGGTCCTCGCCGTAGTCGAACCGCCCGTCGCGGACGATGGCCCGCACCCGCATCTCCGCCCAACGCGCCAGCGAAATGCCGTGCTTGGCGCGGTTGATCGTATCCTTGGCCGGGTCGAAATCCGACATTGTATATACAATCTGTTCGCCGCATGCGCAACTCTGCTCCCTGCGCGTGACGCAAGACAACCCCCGCGGCTTACCGCTATAAGCTCGCCGAACATGGGGAGAGCTGATGATCTACGAGACCCGAGTCTATCGCTGCGTGCCGGGCAAACTGCCGGCAGTGCTGAAGCGGTTCGAGACCATCACGCTGAAGCTGTTTGAGAAGCACGGGATCCGTCAGGCCGGGTTCTTCACCACGCTGGTCGGCGCTTCAAATCAGGAATTGACCTATCTGCTCGCCTGGGAAAGCCTGGCCGAACGCGAGCAGAAATGGACCGCGTTCGCCAGCGATCCGGAATGGCTCGCCGCGAAGGCCGAGACCGAGAAGGACGGCCAGATCGTCGACACCATCACCAATCAGTTGCTGGTGCCGACCTCGTTCTCGGCGGTGAAGTAATTCGGATGAGTATCAGGTTCGATCGTCATTCCGAGCGAAGCGAAGCGATCCAGCGCCGAGCACGGGGCTGGATGGATTCGTCGCTGCGCTCCTCGCGATGACGGCGTCGTTCATGCCCCACGGCTTCGACCATATCGTTCATGCGGTGCACGATCTCGATGCGGCAGCGGATCTGTATCGGTGGCTCGGCTTCACCGTCGGGGCGCGCAACGTTCATCCATGGGGGACGCACAATCGCATCGTCCAGTTCGATCGCTTCTTCATCGAGCTGCTGACGGTCGGTGAGCCCGACAAAATTCCCGCGCATGGCGCCGGTGGCTTGTCGTTCGGGGCGCTGCAGCGCGACTACTTGGCGGCCCGCGAGGGTCTGTCGATGCTGCTGCTGGCGAGCGACGATGCGGCGGCCGACCTGCGCCGGTTCGATGCCGCCGGCATCGCGGCGGGCGATCTCTTCACCTTCGGGCGGGAGGGGCGACGTCCCGACGGCAGCGTGGTGAAGCTGCAATTCTCGCTGGCGTTCGCGCGTGATCCATTGTCGCCGCAGGCGGGGTTCGCGAGCTGCCAGCATCACTATCCGGAGAATTTCTGGAATCCGGCGTTTCAGGCGCACGCCAACGGCGCGCGCGCCGCGACCGCGGTGGTGATGGTCGCCGACAATCCGACCGATCATCACATCTTTCTCGAGGCGTTCACCGGCAGCCGCGATCTGCATTCGTCGTCGATCGGCGTGACGGCGTCGACTTGCCGCGGCGATATCCAGATCGTCGAGCCGGTATCGCTGCGTGATCAATACGGCATCACTGTTTCGCCCGAAGGCGAGGGTGCGAGCTTCGTCGGATTACGGATTGCCGCGGACGATCTCGACGTGGTTGAACGGCTGCTGCAAGACCACAACATTCCGGCGGCGCGCCATGTCGGCCGCCTGGTGGTGACCGATGTGTGCGGCGCCATCCTGATCTTCGAACGAGGAACAATGCGGTGAACAAGAGCATTGCGCCCGCCACCAGCGTCGTGGCGGGCAACGTCAAATTCGGCAATTCGTTGCCGCTCTCGGTGATCGCCGGCCCGTGCCAGCTCGAGAGCCGCGCGCATGCGCTGGAAGTCGCCGCAGCGCTGAAGGAGATCGCCACCCGGCTCGGCTTCGGGCTGGTCTACAAGACGTCGTTCGACAAGGCCAACCGCACCAGCGCAGCCAGCGCCCGCGGCCTCGGCCTCGACGCCGCGCTGCCGATCTTCGCCGAGATCCGTGACAGCTTCGGCCTGCCGGTGCTGACCGACGTGCACGAGAACGAGCAATGCGCCCGCGCCGCCGAGGCCGTGGACATCCTGCAGATCCCCGCGTTCCTGTGTCGCCAGACCGACCTGCTGCTCGCCGCCGCTGCGACCGGCAAGGTCGTCAACGTCAAGAAGGGCCAGTTCCTGGCGCCGTGGGACATGGGCAACGTCGTGTCCAAGATTACCCACGCCGGCAACTCGAAGGTGCTGGTGACCGAGCGCGGCGTGTCGTTCGGCTACAACACGCTGGTGTCGGACATGCGCGCGCTGCCGATCATGGCCAAGACCACCGGCGCGCCAGTGATCTTCGATGCGACCCATTCTGTGCAGCAGCCCGGCGGCAAGGGCACCTCGTCGGGCGGCGAGCGCGAATACGTGCCGGTGCTGGCGCGCGCTGCGGTCGCGGTCGGCGTCGCCGGCGTGTTCATCGAAACCCATCCCGATCCGGATCACGCGCCGTCCGACGGCCCCAACATGGTGCCGCTACGTGAGTTCGAGGCGCTGATGAAGACGCTGATGGAATTCGACGCGCTCGCCAAGAAGCGGTCCGCGGTCGGGAGCGTTTGATGCCGCCAGCCGGCAGTGCAGCCTCATCGTCCGGGCTGCCGCCGGCGCTCAATATCATCGCGCTGTCGAGCTTTGCAGCGTCGCTGTCGACGCGCGCGCTCGACCCGGTGCTGCCGCGGATCGCCGACGATTTCGCCGTGACGATCACCACCGCGGCCGGACTCGCCGCGGTCACTTCCTTCACCTTCGCGGTGGTCCAGCCGGCGATCGGCGCGCTCGGCGATCTGTTCGGCAAAGCTCGGCTGATGATCGTCTGTCTGGCGCTGCTCGGCTTCGCCAATCTGCTCGGTGCGCTGTCGTCGTCGTTCGCGGTGCTGTTCGTCTGCCGCATCCTCGCCGGCATTGGCGCCGGCGGCGTGTTTCCGGTGGCGCTCGGCCTCGCGGCCGATCTGGTCACGGTGGAGCGGCGGCAGGTGGCGATCGGCCGCGTGCTCGGCGGCTCGATGGCCGGCAATCTGCTCGGCGCCTCGGCTTCGGGCGTGATCGGTGATTTCCTCGGCTGGCGCGGCGTGCTGGCAATCCTCGGCCTGCTGGTGATCGCCGCCGCGATCGCGGTGGCGCTCGGCGCCCGCGGCGCCAAGATGCCGCCGCGCAGCGCCGAGATGGACCTGCCGGCGCTGCGCCGCGGCTATCGCACCATTTTCAGCAATCCGAATGCGGCGATCTGCTTCACCGCGGTGTTCATCGAGGGCACCTGCGTGATGGGGCTGTTCCCTTACGTCGCCGCCTTCCTGCACGAGCAGGGCGAGGAGAGCCTGGCGGTCGCCGGTCTGGTGATCGCCGGCTTCGCGGTCGGCGGGCTGATCTACACGCTGACTGTGTCGCAATTGCTGCCGCGGCTCGGCACCACCGGCATGATGATCGGCGGCGGCCTGTTGGTCGCGCTGCAGCTCGTTGCCATCATGCTCGGCCCGCACTGGCAGGCGCAGCTCGTCGCCTTCATCCTGATGGGGATGGGGTTCTACATGCTGCACGGCTGCATCCAGGTGTTCGCCTCCGAACTCACCGAGACCGCGCGCGGCACCGCGATGTCGCTGCACTCGTTTTTCTTCTTCATCGGTCAGACCACCGGCCCGATCGCCTACGGCTTCGGCCTCTCGCAGCTCGGCAAGACCGCGACGCTGGCTCTGACGGCCCTGACGATGGCGATGCTCGGCCTGGTGCTGGCGCGCATCCTCAAACCGCGGCCGCCGGCGGATGCGGTGACCCGCGAATCCCCGTTCTAACCACCGGGCTCGTCGCCGACCGCGGGCCGCGCGTCGGCGCTGGACAATTGCAGCAGCCGCCGCAGCGTTTCATCATCACCGAGCACGGCGCGGACTTCGCGCGGGTGAAGCCAGCCGACCGCCTCGTCGAAGCTTCTCGCGTCGTCGATCAGCACGCGCGCGGTCGCCAGATGCGGATCGATGCGTCCGCGCCGGCGGGGAGGATGGAAGGCGAGGGCGGCGAGATGGAGTTCCCGAAGCCGGCGGTCGCGGCGAAGCGCGCTCAGCGGATCGGTCGCTTGGCTCGCTCCGCGAAGACGATCGGCGAGCGCATGCACCTGCGCGAGAATCGCGGGCGGATCGATCTGCTCCGGGGTCATCATCAGCAACGGACGCGAGCGGGCGGCACGCGTCGTCAGCAGCGCCACCGGGATCGCGAGCAACAGGCCGACGATCACCGGCGTCATCCACAGCAGCAGCGGCCACGATACCAGCCACGCCCCGATCGCCATGGTCGCGCCGAGCGCAGTCGGCAGCGCGTAACGTTGGACGACTTCACGGAAGGGGATCGCGCCGTCGCCGCGATGCTGCACCTGCCAGCCGGCGTCGCGGCCGAGCAGGATCTCGATCACCGCCGTCGATTGAAACACCATCATCACCGGTGCGGTCAAAGCCGAGATCAGCGTTTCTAGCAGCACGCCGCCGAAGGCGCGCAGGCCGCCGCCGAACTGCCTGCGGGTGTGGCTGCGCATCAGCACCAGCAACAAGGCCAGCAGCTTCGGCAGGATCAACAGTCCCATCGTGCCGGCGAACACCCAGGCGGCGCGCACCGGGTCCTGCGCCGGCCAGATTGGAAACAGCGAGAAGTCCTTCGGGAAATACTCGGGGCGGACGAACTGCGCCTGCAGCGAAATCAGGATGCCGGCCACCAGGAACGCCAGCCACATCGGCGCGGTGAGATAGGCGCCGATGCCGGTGAGGAAATGCAGCCGCGACACCCAATGCAGTCCGCGGGCGGTGAGGATCTTGCCGTGCTGCAGATTGCCCTGGCACCAGCGCCGGTCACGTGCGGCGAAATCGAGCAGCGACGGCGGGCACTCCTCGTAGCTGCCGCGCAGTGTCGGGGCGAGATGGATGCGCCAGCCGGCGCGGCGCATCAGCGCCGCCTCGACGAAGTCGTGGCTGAGGATTTCACCGCCGAACGGCTTGCGGCCCGGCAGCGTCGGCAGCCCGGCGCTGCCGGCAAAGGCCGCGACCCGGATGATCGCATTGTGGCCCCAATAATTGCTCTCGGAGCCGTGCCACCATGCGGTGCCGGCGGCGATCATCGGCCCATAGAGGCTGCCGGCAAATTGCTGAACCCGTGCGAACAGGGTGCGCGCCTGAACCACGACGGGGAGAGACTGGATCAGGCCGATGTCGCTGTCTGCCTCCATCGCGGCGGCGATCCGTACCAGCACGTCGCCGGTCATGACGCTGTCGGCGTCGAGAATGACCATGAAGTCGTAGACGCCGCCGAAGCGCTCGACCCAATCGGCGATGTTGCCGGATTTGCGCGCCGTATTGTGGGGCCGGTGCCGATAGTACAGACGGTCCTGTGTGGCGGCGAGTTCGGCGTAGCAGCGCTCTTCGTCGATCCAGACGGATGGGTCGGTGGAATCGCTGAGCACGAACCAGTCGAATTGCGCGCCGCGGCCGGTTTCGTCGACCGATTGCCGTGTCGCCTGCAGCCTCGCGAACACCACGGGGGCGTCTTCGTTGTAGGTCGGCAGCAGCATCGCGATCCTGGAGGTGACCTCCGGCAACGAGCCATCCGTCGAGATGCCGACATCGTTGCGCCAGCCGCCGCACAGTACGGCGAAGCCGGCGAGCGCCGACACGAAGGAAAGAGCGACCCAGGCGAACAGCGCGGCGAACAGCGCCAGCACCACGGCCTCGAGAATCGTGATGCCGCCGACCTGCAGCACCTGATACATTTCGTAAATGCCCGCCGCCGCCAGCACCGCGGTCGCGACCATGATCAGGACACGGCGCCATACGGCGGGCGACCGAAAGGCGGCAGGCCGAGGCCTGTGCCGGAACGATTGCACCGGCATCGGCAGCGGCGCGTCTGCAGGCAGCGGTTCGGCGCGACGTTCGAGGTCATGGTGCCGCTGGATGCGCGGTCCGTTTACGGCGTCCATCGGTACAGCCAGACTTCGGAAACTGCTGTGTCGCCCTCGAACACGGCCGCACGCAGCTCGACCGGAGCCTGCGCCTGGACCAGGTCGAAGCTGAGCCGCCAGCCGCCCATCGCTGGATTGGGTTGGGTCACGATATTGCGGATCTCGCCCTTGTCGGCGGCGACGACGCCGCGGATCGCGGCGGCATCCGCGGTCTTCAGGCGGTCGCCGGCGAGGTCGAGCACGAACAACCGCTCGTTGTCGCCGCGCGCGCTGATGCCGGTCCGCACAAACCGTGCGAGCCCCTGTGGCTTTCGGGTGTCCGGGCCCCAGTGCAGCCGATAGGTGTAGATGTGTTCGCCCTTGGCGCGCAGCGGCTGCTTCGGCTCCCAGAACGCCGCGATATTGTCGTGCACCTCTTCACGAGTCGGAATCTCGATCAGCTTGACGGCGCCGTCGGTCCAGTCGCCGATCGGTTCGGCCCACAGGCTCGGCCGCAGTTCGAACCGGGATTCCAGATCCTGATAGTTGGCGAAGCTGCGTTCGCGC
Source organism: Rhodopseudomonas pentothenatexigens (assembly GCF_900218015.1). GTDB lineage: Bacteria > Pseudomonadota > Alphaproteobacteria > Rhizobiales > Xanthobacteraceae > Rhodopseudomonas > Rhodopseudomonas pentothenatexigens. The sequence goes on from NZ_UFQQ01000001.1 coordinate 116,414, forward strand.
TGCATCAGGCCGAAGCCGCGCGGGTTGCGGTCGCCGAACGAACTGATCTGCAGATCCTTCGGATTGCACAGCGGCCGCCACAACTCCTCGCCGCTGCCGTTGAAGATCGCCAGCCCGTCGGAATCGTGCACCGCGGCGCGGAAGTCCGGTGTGTCGGCCGGATCGTTCGGGCCGAACAGAAACATGCTGGTCATCGGCGCCAGCCCGGCATGCTGCAGATCGACGCGCGGATACAGCGCCATCTCGACATCGAACACGGTGGTGTCGCCGGGCCGGATGGTGAAGCGATAGGCACCGGCGACGCTCTTGCTGTCGAGCAACGCATGCACCACCAGCGACGATGCGCCCGGAGCTGGGCGTTCGAGCCAGAACGTTTTGAACAGCGGGAATTCCTCGCCGCCGGACTGGCCGGTGTCGATCGACAGGCCGCGCGCCGACAGGCCGTAACGCTCGCCCTTGGCGACGGCGCGGAAGTACGCGGCGCCGAGGAAGGCGCTGACCTCGTCGTAGTAGTCCGCACGCTGGATCGGCGCGTGAATCCGAAAGCCGGCAAAGCCGAGATCGGCATCCGGCGGCGGCGGAGCGATAGTGCCGAACGAGAAATCATCGGGTCGATAAGGGATCGGGCGGGCTTGGCCGTCGACGACTTCGAAGATCGTCACCCGGTTCTTGTAGAGGAAGCCGCGGTGGAAGAACTGGACCTGAAACGGCAGGTTCTCGGCGCGCCAGAGGGCTCGGTCGGGCCGGAAGCGCAGCGATCGGTAGGCGTCGTAGCTCAGATCGCTCAGCGTGTTCGGCAACGAACCCTCCGGCGCACGATAAGGCTTGCTCGCCAGCTCGCGCGCCAGCTTGCGCACCATCCAGGGATCGAAATCGATCGACGGCGGGGAGCTGCTCGCCGCGGCCGGATCGGCCTTCGCCCCCAACAGCGGCAACGCCGCCAGCCCGGTCAGAACTTGCCGCCGGTTCAATCTCGCTCCTCCGGTTGGACGATGCAGTTCCGCTCAAACGTCGGGGAAGGAGAAGAGTTCCTCGCTGTTGCGAGATGCGCGATGTCGACGGGATCCGATCGGGTTAGTTGAACCTGCCGCCCAGCATCCGCATCCAGGATTCGCCGCCGAGGCCGTTGAGGACGGCGTCGGCGCTTTGCGCGGCGGCGCGCAGCGCCGGATCGCGGGCGTGAACCACGGTGACGTAGCGCAGCACGTAGAGGCAGCCGAGTGCCTGCAGACGCGGCATCATCTCCGGCTGGGTGTTGCCGGCGACGCCCGAGGCGCCGATCCGCTGCGCGGTCGCCAGCACATCGTCGACCACCAGGTCGGCCTTCGCCGGCAGCGAAAATGTCTGCAGCACGCGCAGGACGCCGTGTCGGTCGCCATGCGCCAGATAGCCGCCGATCGGAGTGCCGCGGCGATCGTGCACGATGCGTGCGACGGGCGTGCCGCGATCTTCCTTCCGCGCTGCGTGCGCCAGCAGAGAAGCGAGCACCGGTGGCTGGAATGCCGGCCGCAATGCGGAGCCTGCGGTGGTGTGCAGGATGACGTCCGCCAATTCACCGGGAGCGACGTCACGGCCCCCGTCAATTGACAGCGCTGGCAGCGCGGGCAGGACCTTCGCTGCTGCCACGTCCAGCAGCGAGGTTGCGAGCCGGACCTGATTCAGAAGCGGCAGGCGGCGCGCTGCGACCGTGACGGCGAGGCTCAGCGGCCGCAGAACTCGGACCCATTCGTAGCTCCGGCCGAGCACCATCTCGCCGCCGAGCTTGCGCCACATCCCGAACGAGGCGGTGTTGGCGGTCTCGCTGATTGAGATGTCCTGAGCGCCGTTCAGATAAGCCCGCAGCAGCCGGGCTCCGGCCAGCGGATCGGTCTCCGGCGCGTCGACCATCAGCGAGCCGGCATAGGCGGCGCGGATCGGGCGATCCTGCCAGATCATCGGGACGACGTTGACGCCGATGAAGCCGCGGACCCGTCCATCAGTGTCGACATACACCAGCGCGCCGATCTCGGCGTCGGACCATGGATGATTCAGGTAGATGTCGACGAAGTAATCGGCGAGCGAGGCTGGCGCCGGCGCCCTCGACTTCCGGAATACCGCCTGAAACAGGTCGGCGACGGCGATCGCGTCATGGGAAGCAAAACGGCGGATGAGGGCCATTGATAACGTCCTGAAGGCCCCTTCGATCACATGATTTGTTTTCGCATCAGTTAAGCCGATCACCAGCATCACGGCGGATAGCGAGATCAGACGACGCGGGATCGCGTAATAGCTATGGCGAAGTCGTGCTCTAGCGACGGGCCGCCGGCTCGATGCTGTCGGAGAGAGACGGATTTGTTTCTGGCTGGAAACAATCGATGGCGGTTGACACATCTTCGCCTTGATTGGCGGTCGTGCGGTACCCGTTCGCTACACGTCGTCGGTGGTGCCTTCCAACTCCAGCAACCCGCACCTGCTTCATTTACGTTAACCCGAGGCTGTCGCTGCAAGTTTTAGCGGTTCCGGCTAGGTTGCCCGCCTGCAACAAGAGAAAGCCCATGTGCGGCATCGCCGGCTACCACGGATCGCCTGGGGGCATTGCGCACGATCGATTGCTCACCGAGATGGCCGCCGCCGTGGCACATCGCGGTCCGGACGCGAGCGGCGTTCATGTCGGCGACGGCTTCGGGCTCGCACATACCCGGCTCAGCATCATCGATCTCGCCGGCGGTGCGCAGCCGATGACGGACATCGATGGCGAGTTGTGGCTTTCGTTCAACGGCGAGATCTTCAATTACGTCGAGCTGCGCCAGGACCTGATCGCGCGCGGGCATCGGTTTCGCACCGCCTCCGACACCGAGGTGATCCTCAAGGCGTATCGCGCGTATGGGCCGGACTGCGTCAAGCATTTCAACGGCGACTTCGCTTTCGCATTGTGGGATTCGCGCAACCGGCGGCTGATGCTGGCGCGCGACCGCATGGGCGTGCGGCCGTTGTTCTACACCCGGCGGCAGGGCTGTCTGTATTTCGCCTCGGCGATCCGCTCGCTGCTTCAGGTGCCGGGCGTAGCTCCCGAGATCGATCCGATTGCGCTCGATCAGACCTTCACGTTCTGGTTCCCCTTGGCGCCGCGCACGATCTTCAAGGACATCGCCGAGCTGCCGCCGGGGCATCTGCTGCTGGCGGAAGGCGACCGCGTCCGCATCGAGCCGTACTGGCAGCTTGCGTTCCCGGATGCCGATGACATCGTCGCGCACGATCAGCGTGATCCGCGCGAGCTTGCCGACGAGCTGCAGGCGCTGCTGATCGATGCGACGCGGATCCGGCTGCGCGCCGACGTTCCGGTGGGCGCCTATCTCAGCGGCGGGCTGGATTCCTCGATCGTCACCGCGATCATGAAGCGGTTGGTGCCGGATCAGCTCCGCACCTATTCGGTCGCGTTCGAGGATGCCGAATTCGACGAGCGCGGCTTCCAGGACGTGATGGCGCGATCGCTCGACACCGACCATCACGTGGTGCTGTGCACCGAAGACGAGATCGGCCGCCGTTTCCCGGAGGTGGTCTCTCATGCCGAGCGGCCGCTGGTGCGGACCGGTCCCACGCCGCTGCACATGCTCTCGGAGCTGGTGCACGGGCAGGGCCTGAAGGTGGTGCTGACCGGCGAGGGCGCCGACGAAGTGTTCGCCGGCTACGACATCTTCAAGGAGGCCAAGCTGCGCCGGTTCTGCGCGGCGCAGCCGGCGTCGAAGCGGCGCACATTGCTGCTGCAGCGGCTGTATCCTTACTTGTCTCAGCTCAAGACCCAATCGCAGAGCTATCGTGAGGCCTTCTTCCTCGGCAGCGGCGACGATCTCGGCGATCCGTTGTTTTCGCATCTGCCGCGGGTGCGGACCACGCAGGGCGCCAAGGCGTTCTACTCGCGCGAGCTGCGCGGTGCGCTCAGTGGCTACGATGCCCTGGCCGATCTGCGCGAGCGGCTGCCGGAGCGGTTTGCGCGTTGGCACCCGCTGTCACAGGCGCAGTACCTCGAGACCGCGTTTCTGCTGCCCGGTTACATCCTCTCGTCGCAGGGCGATCGCGTCGCGATGGCGCATGCGGTCGAGGGCCGGTTTCCGTTCCTTGATCCCCGCGTGATCGACTTCGCTGCGAAACTGTCGCCGCGGCAGAAGCTGCGGGTGCTGCGCGAGAAGCACATCCTGCGCGAGGCGACGCGCGATCTGCTGCCGGCGAACATCGCCGACCGGCCGAAGCAGCCATATCGCGCGCCCGACAGCCGCTCGTTCTTCGGCGCAGGGGCTCGCGGCTATGTCGAGGCGGCCCTGGCCCCCGACGCGTTGGCTGCCTCCGGACTGTTCGAGGCCGGCGCAGTGCAGAAGCTGCTGCGCAAGTGTGCCGCTGGCCGCGCGGTCGGCGCGCGCGACAACGCCGCCTTCGTCGGCATTCTCTCCACCCAATTGCTGGTCCGGCAGACTGCCGGCACCGCCATCGCTTCATCGATTCAAGCCGCTTAGAAAGGACTGGTTATGTCGACCGACCGCCGCGCAAAGATCCGCGCCTTCATCGAAGAGAATTTCCTGTTTCGCGAGGACACCGACGCCATCGCCGACGGCGAGTCGCTGCTCGAAGCCGGCCTGATCGACTCCACCGGCATTCTCGAACTGGTGGCGTTCCTGGAATCCGAATTTGCGATCAGCATCGCGGATGAGGACATCGTCCCGGACAATCTCGACTCGATCGCCGCGATCGACGCTTACGTCGCCCGTCGTCAGGGCAGTTCGCTCGCGGCCTGAAAGCGCTTAGGTCGGCAGCCGGGTGAAATCGGAGATCGGATGATGCGCGTCGAGCAGTTTCTGACGGAGAGCGCGGCGGCCTGGCCCGACAAGACGGCGCTGGTCGCGGGCGACCGGCGGCTGTCGTTTCGCGAGCTGGACGAAGCCTCGACTCGTCTTGCGGCGGCGCTGCTCGGCGCCGGCGTTGTCCGCGGGGATCGCGTGGTGGTGTTTCTCGACAACTGCGCCGAGGCGGTGATCGCGATCTTTGCGACACTGAAGGCTGGTGCGGTGCTGTCGCCGATCAATCCGTCGACCAAATCCGACAAGCTCGCCTACATCCTCAACAACTGCCGCGCGGCTGCGCTGGTGACCAGCGGCCGTCTCGGCACCGTGGCGCAGAAGGCGATTGCCGAGGCGCCATCGGTGCACACGGTCGTGGTTGCCGACGGCGCAGCGCTCACGCCCGGCTGGATCAGCTTTGCAGACGCGGTTGCGCGGCCCTGCGATGGTCTGCCGTTCGCAGGCATCGAGCTCGACCTAGCGATGCTGATCTACACCTCGGGCTCGACCGGCCATCCCAAGGGCGTGATGATGACGCATCAGAACGTCGTCGCCGCGGCGACATCGATCACCACCTATCTGGAAAGCCGTGCCGACGACGTCGTGCTCAGCGTGCTGCCGCTGTCGTTCGACTACGGCCTGTATCAGGCGCTGATGGCCGCCGAGGTCGGCGCGACGCTGGTGCTGGAGAAGTCGTTCGCGTTCCCGCAGACCATCCTGCAGAAGATCGACGCCGAACGCGTCACCGGCTTTCCGATCGTGCCGACCATGGCGGCGCTGCTGCTGCAGATGAAGAACCTGGCGCCGGGCAGCCTGCCGAGCCTGCGCTACATCACCAACACCGCCGCGGCGCTGCCTGTCGCGCATGTGCTGCGGCTTACCGAGCTGTTCCCGCAGGCGCTGCTATATTCGATGTACGGCCTCACCGAATGCAAGCGTTGCACCTATCTGCCCCCGCAGCAGCTCTTGCAGCGGCCGGGCTCGGTCGGCATCGCCATTCCCGGCACCGAGGCCTATGTGGCCGACGATGCCGGCACGCGTCTGCCGCCGGGAGAGGTCGGCGAATTGGTGATCCGCGGTCCGCATGTGATGAAGGGCTATTGGGAAAATCCGGAAGCCACCGCGCGGGCGCTGCGGCCTGGGCCGTTCTCGTGGGAGAACGTGCTCTATACCGGCGACCTGTTCCGCTGCGACGACGCAGGCTTCCTGTACTTCGTCGGCCGCAAGGATGACATCATCAAGACCCGCGGTGAGAAGGTCAGCCCGAAGGAAGTCGAGAACGTGCTGCACGCGCTTCCGGGTGTGAAGGAGGCGGCGGTGATCGGCGTCGAGGATCCGGTGCTCGGCGCCGCCATCAAAGCCCTGGTGGTCGCCGACGACGGCAGTCTCACCGCGCAGGACGTGATCCGCCACTGCGCACGGCATCTGGAAGACTTCATGGTGCCGAAGCACGTCGAATTCCGCGACGCGCTGCCGAAATCCGACAATGGCAAGATCGATCGCCGCGCGCTGGCCGCGGCGGTGCTGGAGGCCGCCGAATGAACAGCATTGTCCCGGGCGCGGCCACCGCCGCCGCCCAGCCGCTCGGCTTCAGCAGCGATGTGCTGCGGATCGACGCCGCGGCGGAAACCGACCGGATCGTCGAGGCGATCCGCGCCCAGGTGCTGCGCCGGCTGCGCCGCCGCGGCGCGATGATCGGGCTGTCCGGCGGCATCGACTCGTCGGTCACCGCTGCGCTGTGCATGCGAGCCTTTGGGCCAGACAAGGTGTTGGCGCTGCTGATGCCGGAACAGGATTCCGACCCCGACAGCCTGCGGCTCGGCCGGCTGATGGCCGAGACTCTCGGCATCACCAGCGTCACCGAGGACATCGCGCCGATGCTCGCCGGCGCCGGCTGCTATGCGCGGCGCGACGCCTTCATCCGCACGCTGGTTCCGGAGTTCGGTGACGGCTGGGGCTGCAAGGTGGTGATCGCCAATGCGCTCGGCTCTGCCTACAGCATCACTTCGCTGGTGGTGCAGTCTCCGAGCGGCGAGCAGCGCAAGCTGCGGCTGCCGCTCGACACCTATCTCGGCATCATCGCCGCGACCAATATGAAGCAGCGCACCCGTAAGCAGATCGAGTACTACCATGCCGACCGGCTGAACTACGCGGTCGCCGGCACGCCAAACCGGCTGGAGTACGACCAGGGCTTCTTCGTCAAGAACGGCGACGGGGCAGCAGACTTCAAGCCGATCGCGCACCTCTACAAGTCGCAGGTCTATCAGCTCGCCGATCATCTCGGCGTGCCGCAGGAAATCCGGCAGCGGCCGCCGACCACCGACACCTGGTCGCTGCCGCAGACCCAGGAGGAGTTCTACTTCTCGCTGCCGTATCAGCGCATGGACTTGTGCCTGTATGCGCTGAACGCCGGCATCCCGGCGGAGGTCGCGGCGCCCGCGGCCGGGCTGACGCCGGACCAGATCCAGCGCGTCTGGAAAGACATCGAAGCCAAGCGCCGCGCCACCCGCTATCTGCACGAGCCGCCGCTGCTGGTCGACGAGGCGGTGCGGCGCTAACCCCGCCCGCGATACGGCTGCACGCCCTGGTCCGGCACCCAGACGTCCTTCGGCAGTTTGCCGGTCTGCCAGAATACGTCGATCGGGATGCCGCCGCGCGGATACCAGTAGCCGCCGATGCGCAGCCATTTCGGCTTGATCTCGGCCGCGATCCGCTTGCCGATCGCCACCGTGCAGTCCTCGTGGAAGGCGCCGTGATTGCGAAACGAGGCGAGGTACAGCTTCAGCGATTTCGACTCCAGCAGCCAAGGGCCGGGAACGTAGTCGATCACCAGATGCGCGAAATCCGGCTGGCCGGTCACCGGGCACAGCGAGGTGAATTCCGGCGCGGTGAAGCGAGCCAGGAAATTGGTGTCCTTCTGCGGGTTCGGCACCCGGTCGAGCTTGGCGGCTTCCGGCCGATCCGGCCATTCGACGGCTTGGCCGAGCTGCAGGGGCGAGGAGGCGGCGGATTTGCGGGGCGTTTTCGACATGGCTTGAAACTGTGGTCTCCGTTACCGCCGTCCTAGAGCATTTTCCGGAGCAGGGGAATCCGTTGCAAAACCGGTGCGTTCGCCGTTTGTCGGGCCTCTTGGAGCGGTCCGGCGGTCTTTTCGTGCCCCGAGCCATGCTGTAGAAGCGGCGCAACTCCATTCCCTCCATCCGATCAAGAGGCATTCATGACCGCCATCGTCGACATCATCGGCCGCGAAATTCTCGACAGCCGCGGCAATCCGACCGTCGAAGTCGACGTGGTGCTCGAGGACGGCTCGGTCGGCCGCGCGGCGGTGCCGTCGGGCGCCTCGACCGGCGCCCACGAGGCGGTCGAGTTGCGCGACGGCGACAAGGCCCGCTATCTCGGCAAGGGCGTGCTGAAGGCGGTCGAAGCCGTCAATGGCGAGCTGTTCGATGCACTCGGCGGTATGGACGCCGAGCAGCAGGTGCAGATCGACCAGACCATGATCGAGCTCGACGGCACCCCGAACAAGGGCCGGATCGGCGCCAATGCGATCCTGGGCGTGTCGCTCGCGGTCGCCAAGGCTGCGGCGTCGTCTTACGATCTGCCGCTGTATCGCTATGTCGGGGGCACCTCGGCCCGCACCCTGCCGGTGCCGATGATGAACATCATCAATGGCGGCGCGCACGCCGACAATCCGATCGACTTCCAGGAATTCATGATCATGCCGGTCGGCGCGCCGAGCTTCGCGGAAGCGCTGCGCTATGGTTCGGAGATCTTTCACACCCTCAAGGGCGAATTGAAGAAGGCCGGCCACAACACCAATGTCGGCGACGAGGGTGGCTTCGCGCCGAACCTGCCGTCGGCCGACGCCGCGCTCGACTTCGTGCTGTCGGCGATCGGCAAGGCCGGCTTCAAGGCTGGCGAAGACGTCATGATCGCGCTCGATCCGGCGTCGACCGAGTTCTTCAAGGACGGCAAGTATGTCTATGAAGCGGAAGGCCGCAGCCTGGGTCCGCAGGAACAGGCCAAGTATCTCGCCGATCTGGTGTCGCGTTATCCGATCGTGTCGATCGAAGACGGCATGGCCGAAGACGATATGGAAGGCTGGAAGGCGATCACCGACCTGATCGGCGACAAGTGCCAACTCGTCGGCGACGATTTGTTCGTCACCAACGTCTCGCGCCTCGCCGACGGCATCAAGGCCGGTCGCGCCAACTCGATCCTGATCAAGGTCAATCAGATCGGCACGCTGACCGAGACGCTGGCCGCCGTCGAGATGGCGCACAAGGCCGGCTACACCGCGGTGATGTCGCATCGCTCCGGCGAGACCGAGGACTCGACGATCGCCGACCTCGCGGTCGCCACCAATTGCGGGCAGATCAAGACCGGCTCGCTGGCCCGCGCCGACCGCACCTCGAAGTACAACCAGTTGCTGCGCATCGAACAGGAGCTCGGCACCAGCGCGTACTTCCCCGGCAAGGCGGCGCTGAAGGCGTTCCGCTGAACGAAAAATGGCCGCGATGATGTGATCGTCGTGGCCATCGCCTCGTCTTGAACCCCGCGCGCGGCTGCATCATGGTGCGGCCGCAACAGACAGCAGGGAGAGAGACGTGACCGAGGCCATCACCGGACTGCAACTGCGCTCGCTGATCAAGGCGAGCGGCGACCTCGAAGTCTCGCTGGTGCCGGTGAGCATTCCCGAGCCCGGCCCCGACGAGGTGGTGGTGCGGGTCGAAGCCACCCCGATCAATCCGTCCGATCTCGGCCTGTTGTTCGGCGCCGCCGACATGTCGACCGCGAAAGCGTCCGGCAGCGCGGATGCGCCGGTGATCACCGCCAAGGTGCCGGAAGCCGCCATGAAGGCGATGGCGGGCCGGCTCGACGAGTCCATGCCGGTCGGCAACGAGGGCGCCGGCACGGTGATCAAGGTCGGCAGCTCGGATGCAGCGCAGGCGCTGCTCGGCAAGACCGTAGCGATGATCGGCGGTGCGATGTACGCGCAATACCGCCTGATCAAGGCGGCCGACTGCCTGAAGCTTCAGGACGGCACCACCGCGGCCGATGGCGCCTCGTGCTTTGTCAATCCGCTGACCGCGCTCGGCATGACCGAGACGATGAAGCGCGAGGGCCACAAGGCGCTGGTGCACACGGCCGCGGCCTCCAACCTCGGCCAGATGCTCAACCGGATCTGCCTCAAGGACGGCATAGATCTGGTCAACATCGTGCGCAGCGAGGCGCAGGCCAAGCTGCTGCGCGACATCGGCGCCAAATACGTGGTGGATTCCACCGCACCGACCTTCCTCGACGATCTCACCGAGGCGCTGGTCAAGACCGGTGCCACCATCGCGTTCGACGCGATCGGCGGCGGCCGGCTTGCAGGCCAAATCCTGAGCTGCATGGAAGCGGCGATCGGCAAGACCGCCACCGGCCCCTACAGCCGCTACGGCTCGAACATTCCGAAGCAGGTCTATATCTACGGCAGCCTCGACACCAAGCCGACCGAGATCGTCCGCAATTTCGGCTTCGCCTGGGCGGTCGGCGGCTGGCTGCTGTTCCCGTTCCTGCAGAAGATCGGCGCCGCCGATGCTGCGCGCCTGCGCGCCCGCGTTGCCGCCGAGATCAAGACCACCTTCGCCAGCCGCTACACCAAGGTGGTGTCGCTGAAGGAGGCTCTGACGCTCGACGCCATCGCCGTCTACAACAAGCGCGCGACCGGCGAAAAGTATCTGATCGATCCGACCAAATAAACGCCGCGATTGCCTGAGAAACCTGCTGGCTGTCGCCGCAATTGAGAGTTATTCTCATGCGGCGCAGCAGAGCAGGGCACAATCATGGACCAAATGGCTGAACGGCGTCCGTCGGAATTGGCGGAGGCGACTGCCGCATTGATCAATCACATCGTCGGGGCGATCGAATCCGCCGCCGTGGTGATGGAGCCGTTCTACCATCTCGAATTCGTCGGAATCTTTCCGGCGCTGGTTTACGCGGCGATCCTCAAGGCGATGCCGCAGAGCAACGACTATCGGCCGATGCATGGCCGCAGCAAGGGCAATGATCTCGCTGACGGCACTCACACCCGGGTGAAGATCGACCTGTTTCCGGAATACATCCGGCACCTGCCGCCCGAGCAGCGCTCGGTCTGGCGCATGGTCGGCGATGCGCTGTGCTCGGAGCCGGTGAAGGACGCGTTTCGGCGCAAGCTGGCGCCGGCGCTGGAGCGGCGGTTCGGCCCCGGCGCCCAGTCGGTCGGGATGTTTCCGATCCCGATCCTGACCCGCGACATCCCTGGCTACAAGATCACGCCGCACACCGACACACACTGGAAGGGCATCACCGTGCAGCTCTATCTGCCGCGTGACGAAGCCCACACCGATATCGGCACGATCTTCCATGATGTCTTGCCGGACGGCTCGATGCCGAAGACACGGCAGATGAAGTTCGCGCCGAATTCGGGCTATGCCTTCGCGGTCGACAAGCACACCTGGCACTCGGCTGATACCGTCCCCGCGGACGTCGAGACGCGGGACAGCATTCTGCTGACCTATTTCGTCGACCAGGGCGTCCTCAAAGTGCTGCGCAATCGCGGCAAGCGGATCGGCAACTTCGTGCTCAACGAGATCCGCGCGCGGACCTGATTGACGCCCTTAGTAGCGAAGGTGCTATGCTTCGTCATGGCCGGGCTCGTCCCGGCCATCCGCGCGTTCTTTGTTGAGCCGCCGTAAGGCGTGGATGCTCGGGAAAAGCCCGGGCATGACGGCCGTGAGACGATCAGCGTATTAACAGGCGTCACCGCTCCGCGGTCGCCAGCTTGGCGCCGAGCGCCACGAAGGCGGCGGCGAAGCTGCGGCGGAGCCAGGTCATCACTTGCGGCCGGGTGATGACGTGGTCGCGCAGCCAGGCGGCGAACAGACCGTAGATCACGAACACCACGAAGGTCATCAGCATGAAAATGCCGCTCAGCTCGACCATCCGGCCGAGCGGATGCGCGTCGTCGGCCGAGACGAACTGCGGCAGGAAGGCGAGGAAGAAGATCGACAGTTTTGGATTGAGGATGTTGATCAGCACGCCGGTCACCGTCATCTGCAGTGCTGAGCGTGCGCCGACATCGCTCTCGACGCTGAGCGGGCCGCGCTCGCCGAGCGTCTTCCACGCCATGTAGAGCAGATAGGCGACGCCGAGATATTTGAAGGTCTGGAACGCCACCGCGCTGGTGTGGAGCAGGGCGGCAAGGCCGAGGATCGCCGCCGCCATGTGTGGCACGATGCCGATGGTCGAGCCGAACGCCGCGATCGCGCTGGCGCGTGAGCCGCGCGACAGGCCGGTGGCCACCGTATAGAGCACGCCGGTTCCGGGCGAGGCGACGACGATCAGCGAGGTGATGAGAAATTCGGCAGTCACCATTGCGCGCTCCGCTCCTGCCAGACACTTGCAATTTGCCTCGCGCCACTGAAACAGTGCGCGCCGAAACTCATAACACGAAAACGGAGACCGCAATGGGTGGACCGCTCGCCGGAATCAAAGTGATCGAGATCGCGCAGGCGATCGCCGGGCCGATGGCCGGGATGATCCTCGGCGACATGGGCGCCGAGGTGATCAAGATCGAGAAGCACGACGGCGGCGACGATGCCCGGCACTGGGGCCCGCCCTTCGTCGACGGCGATTCCTTGCTGTTTCATACCTACAACCGCAACAAGCGTTCGGTGACGCTCGACATCAAGAACCCGGACGACGTCGCGCGGCTCAAGGAGCTTGTCCAGGATGCGGACATCCTGATCCAGAATCTGCGCTCCGGCGTGGTCGCTTCGTGCGGCATCGGGCCTGACGTGATGTGCGCGGTCAATCCGCGGCTGATCTATTGTTCGGTGTGGGCGTTCGGCAAGTCCGGTCCGCTGAGCAAGGAGCCGGGCTTCGATCCGCTGCTGCAGGCCTATGGCGCGGTAATGTCGCTGACCGGCGGTCCGGAGCATCCGCCGACCTTCTGCGCGCCGCCGATCAACGACCGCGCCACTGCACAGTGGTGCGTGATCGGCGCGCTGGCGGCGTTGCAGCAGCGCCATGTCACCGGCAAGGGATGCGTGATCGACACCTCGCTGTTTGACACGGCGGTCGGCTGGGTCGACATGTCGCTCAGCGGCTATCTGCTCGACGGCGAGCCGCCGGTGCGCCACGGCACCGCCAGCGGCACGCTGGCGCCGTATCAGGTGTTCGAGACCGCCGACCGTCCGATCGTGATCGCGGCCGGCAACGACCGGCTGTTCGCCAGATGCGCCGAGGTGCTCGGCCATCCGGAGTGGAGCGCCGACCAGCGCTTTGCGCGGGTGCGCGACCGGCAGGCGCATCGGCCCGTCCTGATCCCGCTGATGCAGGAGGTGCTGAAGAGCCGCAGCGCCGCCGACTGGCTCGCTGCGCTCAAGGGCGCCGGCGTGCCGGTGAGCCCGGTCAACGACATCCCGGAGCTTGCCGCCACCGAACAGCTCGCCGCGGTGGATCTGCTGCGCACGATGCCGGATACCGGCCTCAAGGTCGCCGGTCTGCCGATCGTGTTCGACGGCGAACGGCCGCATCCGGAGCTCGCCACGCCGAAGCTCGGCGCGCACAACCATGAGGTGCTGGGCAACCGCGCGGCGGCTCAATAGGGCGGGTGAGGCCGGCGCTGTGGCCGGCGCAGAGGTGGACGCGGACGGTTTCCCCCATCAAAACCGCGTCATCACAGCGACGATGTCGTGAGTTGAGCTTTCTCCGTCGTCGCGGCGGGCTAGGCTCGCCGCGAGAGTATTTCCATTGCTGCTCCGGAGGAATTCCCTATGGCTCCACCCCATCGCGTCGCCGTCGTCGTCGGCAGCCTGCGCAAGCAAGCGTATTCGCTGCGCACCGCGCAGGCGCTCGCCAAGCTGGCCCCGGACTCGCTGAAGCTCGACATCGTCACGCTGCACGGCCTGTCGATGTACAACCAGGATTTAGAGACCGACGCGCCGCCGTCCGACTGGACCAAGTTCCGCGACGACATCAACGCTTCCGACGCCGTGCTGTTCGTGACGCCTGAATACAATCGCTCGATTCCCGGTGTGCTGAAGAACGCGATCGACGTCGGCTCGCGCCCGTACGGCAAGAGCTGCTTCGACAAGAAGCCGGCCGGGGTGTTGTCGAATTCGCCGGGCGCGATCGGCGGCTTCGGCGCCAACCACCACCTCCGTCAGTGCCTGGTGTTCTTGAACATGCCGACGCTGCAGCAGCCGGAGGCCTATGTCGGCGGCATTGCGGATGCGTTCGCCGAGGACGGCACGCTGGTCAAGGACTCCTTGCGCGAGTTCCTGCAGAAGTACATCGACGCCTTCGCAGGCTTTGTCGCCCAGCAGTACAAGTGAAGTCCCGCCTGCGTCCCGTCGGTTGCGAGCTGGCGGGACCAGTGCGGCGTTAGCCGCACGTTAACCGCGCTATCCGATGGTGCGGCCATGGTCACCCGCAGTCGTCTCAAATCGATCCTCGCCGGCATCGCGCTGTACGCGATCGCCGCCGCCGTGATCGGCTATTTCGGCGTCAACGCCTACACCGGCCGCTACGGCCTGACGGCGCAGCAGGAGCTCGACCAGGAGATCACCGCGCTCACTGCCGAGCTGGTGCAACTGCGCCAGCAGCGCGCCGAGGCCGAGCAGCGGGTGTCGCTGCTGCGCTCCGACCGGATCGATCCCGATATGCTCGACGAGCGCGTGCGCTATCAGCTCGACTTCGCCAATCCGGCGGACCTGGTGCGGATGCTGCCCGCGCGCTGAGTGCGCAAATTCCAAAAATCTGGACGAACGATTTCGAAAGTTTCGTGTCGCTGCACTGCGGCATATTGATTTGCGCGCAGCGACATAGCGATCCTTTCAAGCCGCTATAAGTTACGATAGAGAGGCTCATCTCATCTCTCATCGGAATCGCCATGGCTGCACCCAAGAAGAGCGCCGCGAAGGAAACAGCACAGGACAAGGCCGGAGGAGCGTCACCGTCGAACGTGCCGCCTTTCACCAAGGAACAGGAGCTCGGCGCTTTTCGAGAGATGCTGCTGATCCGCCGCTTCGAAGAGAAGGCGGGTCAGCTCTACGGCATGGGTGCGATCGGCGGCTTCTGCCACCTCTACATCGGCCAGGAAGCCGTCGTCGTCGGCATGCAGATGGCGCTGCGCGAAGGTGATCAAGTGATCACCGGGTATCGCGATCACGGCCACATGCTCGCCTGCGGCATGGAGGCCAACGGCGTGATGGCCGAGCTCACCGGACGCCGCGGCGGCTACTCCAAGGGCAAGGGCGGCTCGATGCACATGTTCAGCCGGGAGAAGAGCTTCTTCGGCGGACACGGCATCGTCGGCGCGCAGGTTTCGCTCGGCACCGGCATCGCCTTCGCCAACCGCTATCGGGGCGACGGTCGCGTCTGCCTGGCTTATTTCGGCGACGGCGCCGCCAATCAGGGCCAGGTGTACGAGAGCTTCAACATGGCGGAGCTGTGGAAGCTCCCCGTGGTGTACGTGATCGAGAACAACCGCTACGCGATGGGAACCTCGGTGACGCGCTCCTCGGCGCAGACCGATTTCTCCAAGCGCGGCGTGTCGTTCAACATTCCGGGCGAGCAGGTCGACGGCATGGACGTGCGCGCGGTGAAGGCCGCCGGCGACAAGGCGGTTGCACATTGCCGCGCCGGCAACGGTCCGTTCATTCTCGAAATGCAGACCTACCGCTACCGCGGTCACTCGATGTCTGACCCGGCGAAGTACCGGTCGCGCGAAGAAGTCGACAAGATCCGCAACGATCAGGATCCGATCGAGCAAGTCCGCAAGCGTCTGCTGGCGCTCGACATGACCGAGGACGATCTCAAGGCGATCGACGGCGAAGTTCGCAAGATCGTCAACGAGTCGGCTGACTTCGCACAGCACGATCCCGAGCCGGATCCGTCCGAGCTGTACACCGATGTGTATCGCTGATTCCCGCCTTGCCGTGTCGCGGCTGCTTCCCGCCTGACTGAATGACTGCGGAGCCCCAATGCCAATCCAAGTTCTGATGCCCGCGCTGTCGCCGACCATGGAGAAGGGCAACCTGTCGAAATGGCTGAAGAAGGAAGGCGACAAGGTCAAAAGCGGTGACGTCATCGCCGAGATCGAGACCGACAAGGCGACGATGGAAGTCGAAGCCGCCGACGAGGGCACGCTCGGCAAGATCCTGATCCCCGAAGGCACCAACGATGTCGCGGTGAACACGCCGATCGCCACCATCCTGGGCGACGGCGAGAGCGCCGCGGATGCCGACAAGGCGTCCGATCCGGCCGTGCAGAACAAGGTTTCGCAATCGGCACCGCCATCAGCGGAGCCAGAAGCCGCGCAGGCGAAGTCCGCAGCCGCGCCCGCACAGCATGCGCCCGAAGCGCCGACCGTATCGGCGGCCGCCGATCCGGATATTCCTGCCGGCACCGAAATGGTGACGGTGACGATCCGCGAAGCGCTGCGCGATGCGATGGCCGAGGAAATGCGCCGCGATCCCGACGTGTTCGTGATGGGCGAAGAGGTCGGCGAGTATCAGGGCGCCTACAAGGTCACGCAGGGGCTGCTGCAGGAATTCGGCGACCGCCGCGTGATCGACACCCCGATCACCGAGCACGGTTTCGCCGGCGTCGGCGTTGGTGCGGCGATGGCCGGTCTGAAGCCGATTGTCGAGTTCATGACCTTCAACTTCGCCATGCAGGCGATCGACCAGATCATCAACTCGGCGGCGAAGACGCTGTACATGTCGGGCGGCCAGCTCGGCTGCTCGATCGTGTTCCGCGGCCCCAACGGCGCCGCCTCGCGCGTCGCCGCGCAGCACAGCCAGGACTACTCGGCCTGGTACTCGCAAATCCCCGGCCTGAAGGTGGTGGCGCCGTATTCGGCCGCCGACGCCAAGGGCCTGCTCAAGGCGGCGATCCGCGATCCCAATCCGGTGATCTTCCTCGAACATGAGATGCTGTATGGCCAATCGTTCGAGGTGCCGAAGCTCGACGACTACGTGATCCCGATAGGCAAGGCGCGGATCGTTCGTGAGGGCAGCGACGTCACGCTGATCTCGTGGTCGCACGGCATGACCTACACGCTGAAGGCCGCCGACGAACTGGCCAAGGACGGCATCTCGGCCGAAGTGATCGATCTGCGCACGCTGCGTCCGCTCGACACCGAGACGATCATCGCTTCGGTGAAGAAGACCGGTCGCGCCGTGACGGTCGAAGAGGGCTGGCAGCAGAACGGCATCGGCGCCGAACTCTCCGCCCGGATCATGGAGCACGCGTTCGATTATCTGGACGCGCCGGTGACGCGGGTATCCGGCAAGGATGTGCCGATGCCGTATGCCGCCAATCTCGAAAAGCTGGCGCTGCCCAGCGTCGCCGAGGTGGTCGAGGCCGCCAAAGCCGTTTGCTATCGGTGAGCCTATGACCGGACCCAAGCAACAGCCGCTGCCGCCCGACGTCGAAGGCCGCGAGGACGCGATCGAAGTGCTGCGCGCCTTCGTGCTCGACGGCGGTCTGTCGATCGCTTTCATGCGCGCGTTCGAAGATCCGGAGATGTGGGGGCTGCTGCTGGTCGACATCGCCCGCCACGCCGCGCGTGCCTATGCGCGCGAGAGCGAATACACCGAAGACGAGGCGCTGGAGCGCATCGTCGAGATGTTCGAGGCCGAGCTGTCGCGCCCGACCGACACCGGCGCCACCACCGAACGGCCGCAGTAAGGTTCTGTCCTCATGCCGATCAACATTCTGATGCCCGCGCTGTCGCCGACCATGGAGAAGGGCAACCTTGCGAAGTGGCTGAAGAAGGAGGGCGACAAGGTCAAGAGCGGCGACGTCATCGCCGAGATCGAGACCGACAAGGCGACGATGGAAGTCGAAGCCGCCGACGAAGGCACGCTGGCCAAGATCGTCGTGCCCGAAGGCACCCAGGACGTGCCGGTCAACGACGTGATCGCGGTGCTGGCCGAGGACGGCGAGGACGCCAAGGCGGCGGGGGCAGGGGCGAAGACGACTACCGCCAGCGCCCCCTCACCCCAGCCCTCTCCCCAGAGGGGAGAGGGAGCCGGCCCAGCAGCTGGCAAGGCCGAGGCCAACTCGCACGCACAGGACAAGGCTGACCAAAAGCCGACGCCCCAGCCGTTGTCACCTCTCCCCAGCGGGGAGAGGTCGCCGCCGCAGGCGGCGGGTGAGGGGGCCGCGGCGCCAGCGAATGGCCGCGTGTTCGCCTCGCCGCTGGCGCGACGGCTCGCCAAGGACGCCGGCATCGACATTTCCAGCGTCAGCGGCAGCGGCCCGCACGGCCGCGTCATCGCCCGCGACATCGAGCAGGCCAAGCGCGGCGGCGGCCTGAAGGCGCCGGCTGCGGCGCCTGCGGCCGGTCCGGCGATCGCGCCGGCGATGTCCGATCAGCAGATCCGCGCGCTGTATCCGGAAGGTTCCTACGAAGTCGTGCCGCACGATGGCATGCGCCGGACCATTGCGCAGCGGCTGACCCAGTCGACCCAGACCATTCCGCATTTCTATCTGACGATCGACTGCAACCTCGACCGGCTGATGGCTGCGCGCGAGGACATCAACGCCGCCGCCCCGAAGGACAAGGACGGCAAGCCGGCCTACAAGCTGTCGGTCAACGATTTCATCATCAAGGCGATGGCGATCGCCCTGCAGCGGATTCCCGACGCCAACGTGTCGTGGACCGAAGCCGGCATGCTGAAGCACAAGCACTCCGACATCGGCGTTGCGGTGGCGATGCCGGGCGGGCTGATCACCCCGATCATCCGCAGCGCGGAGACGGCGTCGCTGTCGTCGATCTCGGCGCAGATGAAGGATTTTGCCGCCCGCGCGCGGGCCCGCAAGCTGAAGCCCGAAGAGTATCAGGGCGGCACCACCGCAGTGTCCAACCTCGGCATGTACGGCATCAAGGACTTCACCGCGGTGATCAACCCGCCGCACGCCACCATCCTGGCGGTCGGCACCGGCGAGCAGCGTGCCATCGTCAAGGACGGCAAGATCGAGATCGCCACCATGATGAGCGTGACGCTGTCTTGCGATCACCGCGCCGTCGACGGTGCGCTCGGCGCCGAACTGATCGGCGCCTTCAAAACGCTGATCGAAAATCCCGTGATGATGATGGTGTGATAAATTCATGACGGAGGATCAAGTTAGCGACTCTGTCGTGAAGGAGTTTCTTGCTTCTTGGCCGGACCAGTTCTCTGTCGACGGGAAGAAGTGGCTATGCATGCGAAAGAAGCGCGAAGACTCTATGCCCTATTTGTATGTGCCTGGGTCTAGGCAGTTCGGTACTCAACCGGATGCTCTCTACGGGCACTTTGGGCTTGATCCCGAATGTAACGAGATAGAGTTCGCCGATCTAATTGCGATCGAGGCCTGCAACACAGACCAAAATCTGTTCGACAAGCGATCTCGCTATGTTGATCAGAACCGCCTTGGGGTGTTTTGCCAAGAGAAATGGCTGAAGCGGAAGAAAGTTGAAATCGGAAATAACGATTGCGGGTTACAAAACATACCCGTCCGATTTCAATCCATTCTTTACATCCTGCCCGACGCTCTCTTTGAGCGACTTCGGCAGCATTTGCATCCTTGGGGAAATGAGTATTTCCTGCCGCTGAGCCGTCGGAGCGAGGAGTTCTCGTCGATGTTCAAGCACATGGTTCCTCAATCTCATTTCTTTGGCTGCGAATATGAATTGGTGCTAGATGTCTGACACCTCCTTCGACGTCATCATCATCGGCTCCGGGCCCGGCGGCTATGTCGCGGCGATCCGTGCGGCGCAGCTTGGGTTCAAGACCGCGATCGTCGAGAAGTCGTATCTCGGCGGCATCTGCCTGAACTGGGGCTGCATTCCGACCAAGGCGCTGCTGCGCTCGGCGGAGATCTATCACTACATGCAGCACGCCAAGGATTACGGGCTGTCGGCGGACAACATCTCGTTCGATCCGAAGGCGATCGTGCAGCGCTCGCGCGGGGTATCGAAGCGGCTGAACGACGGCGTCGGCTTCCTGATGAAGAAGAACAAGATCTCGATCATCTGGGGCGCGGCGACCATCGACGCGCCGGGCAAGCTGACGGTCAGCGTCTCCAAGACCGAGGCGCCGAAGGGCGCGCTGCCGCCGGGCAGCTATCAGGCCAAGCACATCATCGTCGCCACCGGGGCGCGGCCGCGGGTGCTGCCCGGGCTCGAGCCGGACAAGAAGCTGGTCTGGACCTATTTCGAGGCGATGGTGCCGGAGGTGATGCCGAAGTCGCTGTTGGTGGTCGGGTCAGGGGCGATCGGCATCGAGTTCGCCTCGTTCTTCCACACCATGGGCGCCAAGGTCACCGTGGTCGAGGTGCTGCCGCAGATCCTCCCGGTCGAGGACGCCGAGATCGCCGCGCTCGCCCGCAAGCGGTTCGAGAAGCAGGGCATCAAGATCCTGGCCGGCGCCAAGGTCACCAAGCTCGACAAGAAGGCAGATAGCGTCGTTGCCACCATCGATCCGGGTAACGGCAAGCCGGAGACTGCCGAATTCGACCGGGTGATCTCGGCGGTCGGCGTGGTCGGCAATGTCGAGAATCTCGGGCTGGAGAAGCTCGGCGTGAAGCTCGATCGCGGCACCATCGTCACCGACGGGCTCGGCCGGACCAACGTCCCCGGCCTGTACGCGATCGGCGATGTCGCCGGACCGCCGATGCTGGCCCATAAGGCCGAGCACGAGGGGGTGATCTGTGTCGAAGCCATCAAAGGCCTGCATCCGCACCCGCTCGACAAGAGCCTGATTCCCGGCTGCACCTATTGCCAGCCGCAGATCGCTTCCGTGGGGCTTACAGAGGCCAAGGCGAAGGAGCAGGGCCGGGAGATCCGGGTCGGCCGCTTCCCGTTTACCGCCAACGGCAAAGCGATTGCGCTCGGCGAGGACCAGGGCCTGGTCAAGGTGATCTTCGACAAGAAGACGGGTCAGCTCCTGGGCGCGCATATGATCGGCGCCGAGGTCACCGAGCTGATCCAGGGCTACGTCGTGGCGATGAACCTCGAGACCACCGAGGAAGAGCTGATGCACACCGTCTTCCCGCATCCGACGCTGTCGGAAATGATGAAGGAAGCCGTGCTCGACGCCTACGGCAAGGTGCTCAACGCCTGACCCCAGCGGCGACTAAATGCACCTGACAAGGGTGTCCGCCAGGACACTCTTGTTGCTATGCCGCAACAGTTCCGCATCATTTAACCGTCTTTGACGGTCGCTCTTGCACACGCCGCTTTTTGGCCACACCGGTCAATGAGATCATCAGACCTAAGCCGAGCGCAGGTCGATGGTCTCACCGGAAGGTCCGGAAAGCCCGACAGCGAGGCGGCCGGAAAGACGAGTTCGCGATGTTCGCCACGACGCCTATCAAGTCGATGCCGACGAGCCGCCAGAACGCTGGCGGTTTCGCGAACCTGTCGGGGGCGGTTACCAACGGCCGATCGAGTGGCTTCGGCGCCCCAGCTCACGTCTTCAAAAAGTCACTGTCTGCCGCGGATTTGCAGCGGCTCGGCCGTCATCTCGCCAAACAGCAGGGCGATGGTGAGGTTGCCCAGCTCCCGGCGACGATCTTGCGCAATCATGGCCACATAAGGTGCGATCACCTGACCGTCGAACAGCCGACGGCCGGTCGCGGCCGTGACAGAAAATTGACCGCCGTGGCGCCGGCAACTGACCCGTCCGAAACGGGTGTTGCCGCGACAGAGGAGAGGGCGGGAGCGTGTTGGATGGAAAGCCGGCGGGTCGATGCGACCGCACCGGGGGTGACCCGCGAGATGTGCGATGCGGAATTTTAAGCGTAGCGTTTTTGCCGCGTTGCTGATCGGCGCCGGAGCGAGCGCCGTCCCGGCGGCTGCGTTCGAAGGCACCCCGGTTCGCCCGGAGGACACCGCGATCCCGGTCGCCACCAGCCAGCCGGCCACCGTGCCGGCGCTGAAGAAGGCGCTGCCGGCGGCGCCGTCGACCACCTCGCTGACCGCCCTGCAATATGCCGCCGAAGGCGGTCACCCGATCGCGCAGTGGCGGCTCGGGAAGATGTATGCCGACGGCAACGGCGTCGATCAGGACGACCTGCGCGCCTTCGACTATTTCAGCAAGATCGCCAACGCCCATGCCGAGGACAGCCCGTCGGCACCGCAGGCCGCGATCGTCGCCAACGCCTTCGTGGCGCTCGGCCGCTACTATCTCGACGGCATCCCGAATTCGAAGGTCAAGCGCGATCCGGAGCGGGCGCGCGAGATGTTCTCCTACGCCGCCTCGTATTTCGGCAATGCCGACGCGCAGTACGATCTGGCGCGGCTGTACATCGAGGGCGTCGGCGTGCCGCGCGACTTCCGCTATGGCGCGCGCTGGCTCGGTCTCGCCGCTCAGAAGGGCCAGCACCAGGCCCAGGCGATGCTCGGCCAATTGCTCTTCAACGGCGACAAGCTACCCCGCCAGGCCGCCCGCGGCCTGATGTGGCTGACCCTGGCCCGCGATGCCGCGACGCCGGAAGAGGCCTGGATCAAGGACAGCTACAACCGGGCGGTCGCCAAGGCCTCCGACGACGACCGGGTGATGGCGCTGCAGATGCTCGAGCACTGGGTCCAGGGCCGGCGGGACTGAGGCGGTCGCGCGGGGGGCGTCGCCAGCACCGGCGATCCATCCTTATTGGTAAGCATGACGTCATCCTGAGGTGCTCGGCGCATCGCGGCGGGCCTTGAAGATGGCCGTAAGGATGGTCGGCGCCGTCCGTGAGGCCGCCGTCGCCTTCAAGGCCGTTTGCGCGCCACCTCAGGATGACGGCACGCAGTGCTTCAATAGCGCTTACGCCGTCTCCAGATCGAAATCCGCCCACACCGGGACGTGGTCGGACGGCTTTTCCCAGTTGCGCACATAGCTGTCGATGCCGACGTGGCGCAGCCGGTCGGCGGCCTGGGGCGACAGCAGCAGATGGTCGATCCGCAGCCCCCAGTTCTTCTGCCAGGCGCCGGCCTGGTAGTCCCAGAAAGTGTACTGGCCGGGCGCGTCGGTGGTGGCGCGCAGCGCGTCGGTGAGGCCGAGGCCGAGCAGGGTCTGGAAGCTCTCCCGGGTCTCGGGGCGGAACAGGGCGTCCTCCGTCCAGGCGGCCGGATTGTGGACGTCCTCAGCGTGGGGGATGACGTTGAAATCGCCAGCCAGGATCAGCGGCTCCTCGGTCTTCAGCCGCTGCTGGGCGTAGTCGCGCAGCCGCGCCATCCAGCTCAGCTTGTACGGATACTTCTCGCTGCCGACCGGATTGCCGTTGGGCAGATACAGGCAGGCGACGCGCACCACGCCGCGCTTCAAAGACACCACGCCTTCGAGAAATCGGGCATGGACATCGGCGTCGTCGCCGGCAAGGCCCGGATTGGCTTCTTCGAGCGGATATTTTGACAGCAGCGCCACGCCGTTGAAGGTCTTCTGGCCGTGGGTGACGACGTTGTAGCCGAGCGCCTCGATCGGCTCGCGCGGAAACGCCTCGTCGACGCATTTGATCTCCTGCAGGCAGACCACGTCGGGCCGGCAGTCCTGCAGCCAGGTCAGGAGATGGTCCAGCCGCTGCCGGACCGAATTGACGTTCCAGGTGGCAATCCGCATTGCGCCGTCCGTTGCCCGGGATTGATTTGCGCCGCGGCAGATCGTGCCGTGCAGCGCTGTGATAGAGCAATCGGCGTCGGAGGCAAATCCGCCGCGGCGATGAGTTGCGGCGATCGCACCGCGGTCGCGGCGGCATGATGATCGGTCTGAAGACGGGGCGCCGGGCATGTCGGGTCGCGGAGCACGAATGGTCGAAGCCATGCAGCTCAGGGGCATGACCAAGCAGCATGCCCTGGCATTCGCGATGGGCGTCAACGAGAGCACGATCACGCGCTGGAAGAACGACGGCCCGATCTCGGTGGATCATGCCGTGCTGTTGTGCGACACGCTCGACGTCTCGCTCGACTGGTTTCTGGCGGGCCGCGGGCGGATCGACGGCCACAAGGCACCGGCTCCGTCTGATTCGGCCGACTCCCAGCTGCTGAGCTGCGTCCGTCGCGTCGAGGCAAGGCTGCCGGAGCGATCCAAGACCCTGCTGATCGCCTTCATCACCTCGTTGTCTCCCGAGGCTTCCGACCTCTGAAGCTGCAGAATTGCGGCCGGCGCAAGCGGCCGACGCGAGATTTGCGTGTAATGCAACTATAAGTTGATTTGGTCTCAGCATGTGGGGTTACAGTTGCGCAACCCAAGGTTGCATAAGCACCGTGGGTGCAATCGCAGATCCGTCGTCCCGCAGGAGATCATCATGGCCACCACGATCACGATCAACGTCACCAACAAGAGCACCACGCTCCAGAACTTCTTCTTCTTCCAGCAGCCGGCGCAGTATTCCGGCGGCGCCCAGGTCTACAGCAACAGCCTCTACAGCCAGGCGCTGCTGCCCTACGACCAGTCGGGTGCGGTGCTGAGCTTCTCGATGGTGCTCCAGTACTATGCAGGCGTCCAGCAGCAGGTGGCGCCGCCGCAAGTCGGTCAGCCGTCCGGACAGCTCGCCGCGATTCAGCCGATCGACCTGACCCCCGCGGCGGGCGGCACGCCGACCAACAACACCACCAACATGACGGTCTCGCCATCGCTGGGCCTGTCGGTGCCGACCTCGACGCAGGGGCCGCAGGCCGGCTCGTTCCGGATTATCACGCCGGTGTTCAACCCGGTGCTGACCGCCTACAACGCGGGTTCCGCGGTGCAGTCGCTGTCCGGCGGCATCACGCTGTCGAACTTCGTGACGGCCCAGCCGAACTCCAATCTCGACTGTCAGCCGATCATCAAGTTCTACGTCCAGACCGGCACCTATACGGCCGGCACGGTGATGAACTTCACCTCGTCGTCGCAGGGGGCCGCGATCTGCGACGCCACCCCCGGCTACACCACGTTCAACGTCACCTATAACCTCAACGGCACCTGGACCGTGAAGAACATGGCCTCCACGCTGTTGGCCGACGGCACCCGTGGTCTCGTCGAAAAGTCGGTCTACACCACGGGGCTGATCGCTCCGGTGGCGCCGAATGCCGAGATTCTCAACGAGGCCGGCACCGCCGTGGTTTCCACCGGTACCGCGGCGAACTTCCTGAAGCCGATCAACGTCGCGAACCTCAGCCAGCCCGGCAATATCGTGGTGACCCGCGAGTATCAGGTCGGCCCGACCGGCGGACCCTACCAGGGCACGATGTGCACCCAGGTCGCCGGCAATACCGCCGTGTTCGATTAGGAGCCGCCGCGCCGCCGACAATGAAGGTTTGATCGGGCGGCGTGGGAGCGACCGCGGCCGGGGGCCTCGACGGCCTCCGGCCGTTGGCGTTTCATCGACGTGGCTGGCGAAGCAACGGCGCGCACATCATGGCCACCACCATCACCATCAATCTGCAAAACGGCGGCAATACGCTGCAGAACTTCTGCTTCTTCCAGCAACCGGCACAGTATTCGAGCGGCGGTCAGGTATTTACCAGCAGCCTGTTGGGCCAGCCGCTGCTACCCTACCAAGCCTCCGGCGCGATCCTGAGCTTCATGATCACGCTGCAGACCTACGCTGGGGTGCAGCAGCAGATTGCGCCGCTGCAGCCGGGACAGCCGGTCGGACAGGCCGGGGCGATCCGTGCGATTGAGCCGACTCCGGCGCAGGGCACGCCCACCGGCAACACCACGACGATGACGGTCACGCCGGCGCTCGGCCTGTCGCCGACCACGGTCACTGCCGGGCTGAACACCGGCGTATTCCGGATCGCGACGGCAACGTTCAATCCGGTGCTGGTCGCCTACAATACGGGAGTGGCGATGCAGACGCTTGCCGGTGGAATCCTGCTGTCGAATTTCGTGACGGCGCCGCCCAGCGTCGCCCTCGACTGCACGCCGTCGCTCAAGTTTTACGTGCAGACCGGGACCTACCCCGCGGGGACCGCATTGGATTTCGGCGCAATGTCGGCGACGGCCGCGGTTTGTGACGCCACTCCAGGGTTCACGGCCTTCAACGTCAGCTACAACATCGACGGCACCTGGACGGTCAAGAACATGGTGGCTGGACGGCTCGCGAACGGCAAGCCCGGGCTGATCGTGAAGTCCGAATTCACCACGTGAGGACGCGGCGGGATTGCCGGATCAACGTCTGTCGCTATCCCCGCAGCACCAGCGCGAGACAGACGATCACCATGATCGACGGCAGGGCCCAGCGGCAATGTGAACGCAGCCCCGTAGCGAGCACGTGATAGCGCGAGTCCGGATCGCTGCGCGGCTTCCAGAGCAGCGCATCGATCAGCACCACGACCACAAGATAGAAATAGCCGAGCGAGATAATCTTCGCGATCGGGGTGTTCAACGAGATCGAACCGGGGAAGCTCGCCTCGTAGGTGAAGCTGATCGCCGCCAGCGCGAGGAGGGCGGAGAACACCAGGCTGCCGTGATCCTTCGGCGCGGTGCCGGGGATCCACAGCACGAACAGCGACACCGCCAGCGTCGAGACAATCGGGATGAACAGCCGCAGCAGATAGCGCTCCGACAGCCGCTCGATCCCGACGGTGGCGTTGAGCCGCGAGTAGGCGCGTGCGTTCCAGCCGGCGGCTTCGTCGTAGAAGAAGGTCAGGTCGAGCGGCCGCCAATCGATCACTGACAATTTCGGTTCGATCCGCGAGAACAACCGGTCGGTTTCGGTGGTCACCAGCATCGCGTCCTGTTTGGCGTAGCGCGGCAGCGAGAACGACAGCGACAGCCGCTGGCGGTCGAACGGAAACGCCGCCATATCGACGCCGACGCGGAAATCGGCCTCGTAGCGCTCGACCAGCACGACACTGCCGTCGGCATAGACCGAGACCGCATCGACTTTGGCGCGGGGCTCGCCGAGCTGATTGTCGATCGCCAGGCCTGGCGTCCAGATTCCGGCGATGTACTGCCGTGCTTCGACGCCGACGCGGTCGATCCGCGAGGTGCCGGCGTCGAGCGGATCGAACCGCCGGCGCGGATCGGTCCAGCGCTGGGTGACTTCGATGTACAGCCTCGCGCGGCCGATCACCTCGCGAATTTCGGTGATGTCGAGCACGCGCAAGCCGATGCGGACTTGGACTGGCAGTTCGACGCCTTCGGGCAGCACTTCCGAGGGCGAGCTTGCGGCGGATGCGGGCGCACCGCACAGCGCAGCGAAAACGATCAGCAGAGCCGCCAGCAGTGACTTCATGCCTGCGCCTCGTCGCGCGGCTTCAGCATCCGGGCCGACACCAAGAAGGCCACGAAGGCGAGCACAGTGCCGATCAGCGCCGCCGCGATCAGCTCGATCCGGGTCCGCTGCAACGCTGCGCCGTGCGACGGGAAGCTCTTCACTGCCGCGATGTTGCCGATCATCCGGCCGGAGAAGTCGATCAGCGGCTGCACCAGGATCGCGCCGGTCTCGCCGCCGATCCGATGCGGGGTGATCTCGCGGGTGCGGGCGAGGCGGATGGCGCCGTCGCGCAACAAGCCGGTGAACAGCGGCGTGTCGGTCGAAGCGAGCGCGATCAGGTCGCCGAACTGCTCGCCCTTGTCGCCGGGCCTGCGCGGCGGCAACTCGGCGAGTGATTGGCTCAGCACCACCGCGATGTCGGCATTGGTCAGCGTCTTTACCTGTTCGAGGATCGGCTCGAGATTGAGACCGGCCTCGACGGTGCCGACGAAGCGGTCGCCGTCGTTGATCACCGCGATGCCGCGCACGAAGGTGCCGGCGACGCCGATCTCAAGGCCGACCTGGGAGCGCCGCGTCTTGTTGGCGGCGAGCACCATCTGCCGAAACTTGGTCAGGTCGTCGCCGAACTTATCCGGCAGATGCAGCCGCAGCAGATAGGTCATGTCGGCGGCGTGAAAGCCGAACACCGGAACGCCCTGGCTTTTCAGATACGCATAAGGGGCGGCCGTGAGTTCCGTCAGCGCGGCGCGGTCACCGGCGGCAAGTGCGCGCGCCACAGCCCGCTGCCGCGCCGAGGTCTCCGCCTGGGTCAGCGCGAACCGTCCGGCTCCGTCGAGCGCGGCGGTGATCGCCTGGCTGACGGCCGCCATCTGGTGATCGCGGTCGCGCGCGATCACGTCGTTCTGCATCGAGAAGGTGAGGGCGAGCATTGCGCCGAAGCTCAGCGCCAGCACCAGTGCGGTTATCAGGCCGGCATGGACGCTGGAGACGCGCAGAGGCGGACGGGGAACGCTGGGAGGCACCGACATCGAGGTTTCCGGGGGCTGTTGACCCATCCTCGACATGGCCGCGCAACGCGCGGAGCATCGCGCGCTGCCAAAAAGCCGTTCGGAGGGTTCTTTGGCCGCGCCTTAGCGGACCTGGGAACCGGAACCAAGAGCAGATGGTACGGCAGGAGACGTTTGTCTTGACCTGGCGTCTCAAAGCCAACGGCTGCGGGTGCCGCCCGGCCGCCGCAACCGTGCCGTCGATCAGAACGTCAGATCGAGAAACTGGTGCCGCAGCCGCAGGAGGCGGTGGCGTTCGGGTTGTTGACCCGGAACGAGGCGCCGATCAGGTCGTCGACGAAATCGACTTCGGAGCCTTCGAGGAACGGCACAGAGGCAGAATCGACCAGTACCACCGCGCCCTCTCTGGCGATCACTAGATCGTCGTCGGTCTTGGTGCGGTCGACGTCGAATTTGTACTGGAAGCCCGAGCAGCCGCCGCCTTCGACGCTGATCCGCAGCATCGCGCCTTGGCCTTCGCCCTTGAGGATTTCGCCGATCCGGCGCGCCGCGCGTTCGCTGATGGTGACGCTCGATTCCGTCATCTCGCCGCTCCGTGTTGACGGGCAGGGCCCGTCATTGGATTTCTTTGCCAACAGTAGTTAAGTGCGCCGCACCGCAGAATCAAACGGTCAGGACGAGTCGCGCGCGTGTCGGTCGGTATGGCAGCCCCCCGTGCAGCCTTTGGCTGCGATCCGGACCACAGCCGCGGCCGGCAATTTCACGAGCCGCCGAGCCGGACCCGCAGCGCCTTTCGCCGCGATTGCGACCGCGTCATCCATTCCAACGCGTTTCGCCGGCTCAAACACAAGACCCAGGTCTTCGTGTTTCATGAAGGCGATCACTATCGCACCCGGCTGACCCACAGCCTGGAAGTGGCGCAGATCGCCCGGGCGCTCGCCCGTCAGCTCGGGCTCGACGAAGACCTCACCGAAACCCTGGCGCTGGCCCACGACCTCGGCCATCCGCCGTTCGGCCACGCCGGCGAGCGGGCGCTCGATGCCTGCCTGAAGGACGCCGGCGGCTTCGATCATAATGCCCAGACGCTGCGGGTGTTGACGGCGCTGGAGCACCGCTATCCGGAGTTCGACGGCCTCAACCTGACCTGGGAAACGCTGGAAGGCGTGGTCAAGCACAACGGGCCGCTGACCGACCGCGCCGGCGCGCCGCTGCCGCGTTATGCCGAGCACGGCGTGCCGCGTGGCATCACCGAGTTCAACCAGCGTTTCGACCTGCAGCTCTGGAGCTTTGCGTCGCTCGAAGCCCAGGTGGCCGCGATCGCCGACGACATCGCTTACGACGCCCACGACATCGACGACGGCCTGCGCGCCGGGCTGTTCCGGATCGACGATCTGGTCGAGGTACCGCTGGTGGCGCGGATCGTGGCCGCGGTCGACCGGCGCTATCCGGGGCTCGACGACGGCCGGCGCGGCGCCGAGCTGGTGCGCGAACTGATCTCGACGCTGATCGGCGCGGTTGCCGCCGAGGCGCAGCGGCGGATCGGGGAGGCTAAGCCGGAATCGGCCGATGACGTCCGCCGTGCCGACCGGGCACTGGTGGCGTTCCCGGCCGACACCGCGAAAGCCGAAGCCGAGATCAAGGCCTTTCTCTGGACCTGGATGTACCGCGCCGAGCGGGTGATGAAGGTGATGCGCGACGCCGAAACCATCGTCGCCGAGCTGTTTCAGCGGTACTGCGATCATCCGGAGGATCTGCCGCCGGACTGGCTGCCGGCCCATGGCCCGGTGGCCGAGTGCGAAGCCGACCGGCTGCTGCGGATTCGCAATTTCATCGCCGGGATGACCGACCGCTACGCGCTCGCCGAGCACCAGCGGCTTTTTGACACGACCCCGGATTTGCGTTAGGCGGCGCCCGTCCGGCCCGAAACGGCCGCGCCCATTTCCCCTTTGCAGCCATGGCCGAGCTCCCGATGTCCACGCATCTTTTCGCCCGTCTCCTGTCGCGCGTGCACGCGGTGTGCGCGGCGCTGATCGAAGAGGGCGCGCTGCCCGCCGGGATCGACCTTTCGCGCGTCGTGGTCGAGCCGCCGAAGGACGCCTCGCACGGCGACATGGCGACCAACGCCGCGATGGTGCTGGCCAAGGACGCCAAGGCCAAGCCGCGCGATCTCGCCGACAAGATCGCCGAGAAGCTGCGCGCCGAGGACCTGATCGATCAGGTCGTGATCGCCGGTCCCGGCTTCATCAACCTCACGCTGAAGCCGGCAGTATGGGCGGAGGCGCTACGCGCCGTGCTCGATGCCGGCGCCGGCTACGGCCGCAGCAGCATCGGCGGCGGCGAGAAGGTCAACGTCGAATACGTCTCGGCCAATCCGACCGGGCCGATGCATGTCGGCCACTGCCGCGGTGCGGTGTTCGGCGACGCGCTCGCCAATCTGCTCGACGTCGCCGGTTACGACGTCACCCGCG
Source organism: Rhodopseudomonas pentothenatexigens (assembly GCF_900218015.1). Classification (GTDB taxonomy): domain Bacteria; phylum Pseudomonadota; class Alphaproteobacteria; order Rhizobiales; family Xanthobacteraceae; genus Rhodopseudomonas; species Rhodopseudomonas pentothenatexigens. The sequence goes on from NZ_UFQQ01000001.1 coordinate 146,900, forward strand.
AGTACTACATCAACGACGCCGGCGCCCAGGTCGACGTGCTGGCGCGTTCTGCCTTCCTGCGTTACCGCGAAGCGCTCGGTGAGGACATCGGTGCAATCCCCGAAGGACTGTATCCGGGCGATTATCTCAAGCCGGTCGGCGAGGCGCTGAAGGCCGAGCACGGCGCCGCGCTGAAGGACATGCCCGAGGCGCAGTGGCTGCCGGTCGTGCGGGCCAAGGCGGTCGCGATGATGATGGAGGCGATCAAGGGCGATCTCGCCGCGCTGAACATCACCCACGAGGTGTTCTTCTCGGAGCGCTCGCTGATCGAGGGCGGCCGCAACCGGGTGGCCGAGACCATCGAATTCCTGCGTTCCAAGGGCGACGTGTATCAGGGGCGTCTGCCGCCGCCGAAGGGCGCGCCGGTCGAGGACTACGAGGACCGCGAACAGACCCTGTTCCGGGCGACCGCCTATGGGGACGACGTCGACCGGCCGCTGCTGAAGTCCGACGGCAGCTACACCTACTTCGCTTCCGACATCGCCTATCACAAGGTGAAGTTCGACGCCGGCTTCGCCAACATGGTCGACGTCTGGGGCGCCGATCACGGCGGCTACATCAAGCGGATGCAGGCGGCAATCAAGGCGGTGACCGCCGGCAAGGGCGCGCTCGACGTCAAGATCGTGCAGCTGGTGCGGCTGTTGCGCAATGGCGAGCCGGTGAAGATGTCGAAGCGCGCTGGCGACTTCGTCACCCTTCGCGAGGTGGTCGACGAGGTCGGTTCCGACGCCGTCCGCTTCATGATGCTGTTCCGCAAGAACGACGCGGTGCTCGATTTCGACTTGGCCAAGGTGATCGAGCAGTCGAAAGACAATCCGGTGTTCTACGTCCAGTACGGCCACGCCCGCGGCCACTCGATCTTCCGCAATGCGCGCGAGGTGGTTCCCGATCTGCCGGAGGATTCGAAGGGGCGGGCGGCGATGCTGCGGCAGGCGCCGCTGGAGCGGCTGAACGATCCGGCCGAACTCGAACTATTGAAGCGACTGGCGCTCTATCCGCGCATCGTCGAGGCCGCTGCCCAGGCCCACGAGCCGCACCGAATTGCGTTCTATCTCAATGAGCTCGCGAGCGAATTTCATGCGCTTTGGACGCATGGCCGCGATTTGCCTCATTTACGCTTCATTATCAATAATGATGCAGAGATTACCAGGGCGCGCTTGGCGATGGTCCAGGGCGTCGTCTCGGTTTTGGCCTCGGGGCTCGCCATTCTCGGCGTCACTGCGCCGGACGAGATGCGATAGGGGATCGGCCGTCAGATGGGGATCTGGAGCGGCTTGTGAAAGCGGCCGTGACGTCTGCGAAGGCGCCTTGGGCAGCTTTCCCGAATGGGACGCGACATCACGATGACGGATCGATATCAGAACCGACCTTTTCCGCTGGATGACGAGGACAGCCGTCCGGCCTCCCGCTATCCGCAGAAGCCGGAAAACGATCCACTCGCGGAGCTGGCCCGTCTGATCGGTCAGGCCGACCCTTTCGGCCAGTCCGCCGCCCGTGCAGAGCCGGCTCCGCCGGTTGCGCCGCAAACCCGCTCGACCGGTTTTCGCGCCAGTCGTCCGGCTGCGCCGCCCGCCGCGGATGAATTGTCGCCGCCTCCGATGCCGTCGTGGATGCAGCACCGCCAGACCCAGCGACCGGCCGAGCCGCCGCGGGCGCAGGAGCCGGCCTTTGCGCCTGCGCCGGAGCCGGATTTCAGCCGGCCGCCGTCATTCCTCAGTGCCGCGCCGCCGCGTCGTACCGAGTCGGCCAGCTTCGATCATGCGCCGTCGATGCAGCCGTCGATCGAGTCACGTCCGCTGGAGATGCACTCGTTCGATCCCGGCCCGATCGAACCGCGCAAGCCTGAGCCGCGATTGAACCCGATCGAGCAGCGCCAGCTCGATCTGATGCAGCCCGACCGTGTGGTCTATGAGCCGCCATTCGACCCGCTGCCGGCGAGCCCGGCGTCGCTGGAGCCGAGCCGCTACGACGAGGCGCTGTACGGCCAGCTTCCGGCCGATCCCGCCCCGATAGGCGGTTATCAGGAGCCGCCTTATGGCTACGAAGACGGCTACGACGAGACCTCCGACCCCCGCGCGCTGAAGCCGCGCCGCAATACCATGTTCATGGTGGTGGCGATTCTCGCGCTGGCGGTGGTCGGCACCGGCGGTGCGCTGGCGTATCGCACCTTTGCCGGCGCCCCGCGCAGCGGCGAGCCTCCGGTGATCAAGGCCGACACCGGCCCGACCAAGATTCCCGGCCCGTCGAACGACAGCGCCGGAAAGCCGATCCAGGACCGGCTCGCCTCCGGGAGCGGCGTCGAGGCACTGGTGTCGCGCGAAGAGCAGCCGGCGGCCGACCCGTCGCGGATGCCCGGTTCGGGCCCGCGCGTGGTGCTGCCGCAGCTCAATCAGAATCCGAATCCGCCGGCGGTGGCCAGCGTCGCACCGGGTGTCAGGCCGAATCTGACGCCGCCGCCGAACAACGGCACGCTGGCCGGCGACGAGCCGCGCAAGATCAGGACCTACAGCATCCGCCCGGATCAGGTCGATCCGTCCGGGCAGCCCGCCGGCGCTGCCGCGGCGCCTTCTGGCCGGCAGGCCAGCCGCACCGCGCCGCCAGCGGCCGCCCCGGCGCGCAGCCCCGGCCGCAGCGTCGAGGACGCCAATGCATCCGCCGGCACTGCGCCTTTGTCGTTGTCGCCGAATGCCGGCGAAGCTCCGGCACCGCGGCCGCAGCGGGTCGCCTCGCTGCCCGCCGAACCGGCGGCAACGTCAGGCGGTTACGTCGTGCAGGTTTCGTCGCAGCGCAGCGAAGCGGACGCCAAGGCCTCGTACCGGATGCTGCAGGGCAAGTTCCCGTCGGTGCTCGGCTCGCAGTCCCACATGGTCAAGCGTGTCGATCTCGGCAGCAAAGGTGTCTACTACCGGGCGATGGTCGGGCCGTTCGCGTCATCGGAACAGGCGCAGCAAGTCTGCAGCAGCCTAAAAAGTGCCGGCGGACAGTGCGTCGTCCAGAGGAATTAACGGCGGTTTCCTTGACCCTGGAGGCGTGCGCGGGCTAAGCGGCCCTGTATGTCACCGCGCGCTTTCATCACCGGCATCGCCGGCCCCGGTCTCAGCGAGGACGAGCGCGGATTTCTCCGCGAATCGCGCCCCTTCGGCTTCATCCTGTTCAAGCGCAATGTCGACAATCCCGCGCAAGTCGAAGGGTTAGTTGATGAATTGCGCAGAACGATCGATTCTCCGAATGCCCCCGTCCTGATCGACCAGGAAGGCGGTCGGGTGCAGCGGCTCGGTCCGCCGCATTGGCCGGTCTACCCGCCCGGCGCGGTGTTCTCGGCGCTGTACGATATCGACCCGGAGGCTGGGCTGACCGCGGCTCGGCTCAGCGCGCGGCTGATCGCGGACGATCTCGCCCGGCTCGGCATTACCGTCGACTGCCTGCCGCTCGCCGACCTGCCGGTGGCGGGCGCCGATGCGGTGATCGGCGATCGCGCCTACGGCACCACGCCCGACAAGGTCGCGGCGATCGCTCGCGCGGTCAGCGACGGCTTGGCGCAAGGGGGCGTGCTGCCGGTGCTCAAGCACATCCCCGGCCACGGCCGCGCCACCGCCGACAGCCATCATCGGCTGCCGACCGTCGACACTTCGCCCGAGGAACTCGACCGCACCGATTTCGCCGCGTTCCGGCCGCTCGCCGATCTGCCGATGGCGATGACTGCACATGTTGTGTTTAGCGCCCTGGACCCCGCCCAACCCGCGACCACTTCTGCGACAATCATCGACCGGGTGATTCGCGAATCGATCGGGTTCCAAGGATTGCTGATGAGCGACGACGTTTCGATGAACGCGCTGGCCGGGAGCATCGCCGAACGCACTCGGGCGATCGTCGCGGCCGGCTGCGACGTCGTCCTGCATTGCAACGGCAAGCTCGACGAGATGCGGCAGGTGGCGGCTGAGACACCGCAGCTTCAGGGCAGGGCGCTGGCGCGCGCCGAGGCTGCCTTGGCGGCCCGCCATGCCGCGCAACCGTTCGACCGCGCCGCGGCGCGGGCCGAACTCGAAACCTTGATCGGCCGCTCGAGGGTGGGCGTATGACCGCTGAGATTCTGCAGTTCGAGACTGGCCGACCGGTCGAACAGGTCGACCAGGACGAGGCGCTCGTCGTCGACGTCGAGGGCTACGAGGGTCCGCTCGACCTGTTGCTGGCGCTGGCGCGACAGCAGAAAGTCGACCTGCACAAGATCTCGATCCTGGCGCTCGCCGACCAGTATCTGCTGTTCATCGAAGAAGCGCGGAAGATCCGGCTCGAACTCGCCGCCGACTACCTGGTGATGGCGGCATGGCTCGCCTTCCTGAAGTCGCGCCTGCTGTTGCCGGAGCCGCCGGCCCAGGAAGGCCCGAGCGCCGAGGATATGGCGAACGCGCTGGCCAACCGGCTGCGCCGGCTGGAGGCGATCCGCGAGGCGGCGAACTCGCTGATGACGCGCGCCCAGCTCAACCGCGACATCTTCCCGCGCGGCGCGGCCGAAGACATCGCCGAAATCAGGCATCCGAAGTTCACCGCGACGCTGTACGACCTGCTCAGCGCCTACGCGTCGCAGCGGCAGTCGCGGGTGCTGACCACCGTGCATCTGGCCAAGCGCACGGTGTGGTCGCTGAGCGAGGCGCGTGCGTCGCTGGAGCGGCTGGTCGGGCTCGCCGAGGACTGGAGCCGGCTCGACGAATATCTGCTGCGCTACATGCCCGATCCGACGCAGCGCGCCACCGTGCTGGCGTCGAGCTTCGCCGCCGCGCTGGAACTGGTGCGCGAGGGCGAGGTCGAGCTGCATCAGGCCGCGCCGCTGGCACCCTTGTATTTTCGTAAGCGTCCGCCGTCTCCAGCGATGGAAGCGGCAACCTTGCCGGATACTCCGGTCGGGTAGTGGAAGAAGGAGACCGAGCCATGGCAAGTCTGGCGGAGAAGCGCTTCGTGGAGTTCGAACAGCCGGTCGAACATCTCGCCGATGACAGCGCCGAACAGCAGCCGCAGTCGCGGCCCGAGGAGCTGCGCCTGCTCGAAGCCCTGCTGTTCGCGTCGCCCGAGCCGCTCGATCAGGCCGCGCTCGCCAAGCGGATGCCGGAAGGCGTCGACGTCAAGGTGGCGTTGAAGCAGTTGCAGGAGGACTACGCCCATCGCGGCGTCAATCTGGTCCGCATCGCCAACAAATGGACGTTCCGCACCGCCGGCGATCTCGCCTGGCTGATGACCCGCGAGTCGACCGAGACCCGCAAGCTGTCGCGCGCGGCGATCGAGATGCTGGCGATCATCGCCTATCACCAGCCGATCACCCGCGCCGAGATCGAAGAGATCCGCGGCGTGGTGACGTCGAAGGGCACGCTCGACGTGCTGCTGGAGACCGGCTGGATCAAGCCGCGCGGTCGTCGCAAGACGCCGGGAAGGCCGCTGACCTTCGGCACCACCGAAGCGTTCCTGTCGCAGTTCAGCCTGGAATCGCTGACCGACCTGCCAGGCCTCGAAGAGCTCAAGGGCACCGGCCTGCTCGACACCCGGCTGCCGACCGGCTTCAGCGTGCCGACGCCGTCCGACGATCCGGCGTTGCGCGAAGACGAAGACCCGCTGGAACCCGGCGATCTGGACCTGGCGCTGGCACCGCAGGCCGACCCGGAGCATCCGGAAGATGCCGCAGCGGCGACCGCTGCCGACACCGGCACCGCCGATGCGGCTGCGCCTGCCGAGGCCGGATTCGTCGAGACCGATCAAACCGTCGAGATCGAGACCGGCGAGACCGAACAGCTCGGCGTGGCCGACGTTGGCATTGAGGAGACCGGCGTTGTGGAAGCCGGCGACGAAGTCGCGCTCGACGAGTCCGGCGCAACCGCGGACTTTGACGTGACCGCTGAGGCGGAAGCTGTGGACGAGGTGGCCATGGACGAGGTCGCCGAGGACGAGATGGCCGAAGCCGTGGACGAAATCGCCGATCAGGACGAAGCGGCGGCCGAGGAGGTTGCCGACAATCCTTCGGACCTCGATACCGACGAGGCGGACGCCGCCGCCCACCTCGGCGTCGATCCGGACGATCGCGGCGACGAGCCGGTGTGATTGCGACCGGCGCCGTGCTTTGGAACGGCGCCTGCGGCGATCAACTCACCGTTGCGTCGGCATAAATCCTTGTTTCGGACGGCTCTTTCACCTAGCTTCGCGGTGAATAGGGCTGGCGCGCCGCTCGAGTTTCGGGAGAATGCAGGATGGGTTCACTCAGTATCTGGCACTGGATCGTCGTCATCGCGGTCGTCCTGCTGCTGTTCGGTCGTGGCAAGATTTCCGACCTGATGGGCGACGTCGCCCAGGGCATCAAGTCCTTCAAGAAGGGCTTGCAGGACGATGACAAGACAGCCGAAAAGTCCGAGCCGGTGAAGTCGATCGACCACACCTCCACGCCCGGTGCGACCAACCGCACCGACGTCGGCAGCAAGGCGGTCTAAGCGCAGCGCGGCAAGCGCGCTGTCTTTTGGGAAGCGGCGGTGCCGCGTCGCTCGGTGGTAATCCGGCGGCTCGCGCCGCCGGCCGTCCCGGAAGCACGGCGCAACGCGCGGGCGGCGAGCGAGCCCGCACGCGGATCGTCAGCTCGCGGGCGGATTAAGGCATAGTCGGCCGTTTCATGTTCGACATCGGGTGGAGTGAACTGATGGTGGTCGGGGTGGTCGCGCTGATCGCGATCGGCCCCAAGGAACTGCCGGGCGTGCTGCGCACGGTGGGGCAGTGGATGGGCAAGGCCCGAAGGCTCGCCAGCGAATTCCAGGGCCAGTTCCAGGAAGCGATGCGCGAGGCCGAAATGGCCGACCTGAAGAAATCGTTCGACGAGGTCAGGGAAGCCACCAGCGGGCTGTCGACCAACAACATGCTCACCAAGCTGTCGAGCGAGGTCACCGACGCCATGGCGCTCGACAAGGCGACCCATATCGACACCCCGCCGGTCGAGCCGACCACCCCGGCGCAGCCGACCCCCGAGACCTTCGTCGAGGCGACCCAGCACGATGCCGCGGTGTCCGAGCCGCTGGCGATCGTTCGCGAGGTGCAGTCGTCCGAGCCGGCGAATCTGCCGGTCGCGGCCGAGAGCCATGCGCTCGCCACGCCGGATGCGGCGCCGCCGGACCTCGCGCATCCCGAGCTCACCAGCTCTGAACTGCCCAAGGACGCAAAAGCGTCATGAGTGCCGAAGACATCGAGGCCTCGAAGGCGCCGCTGATGGACCACCTGATCGAGCTGCGCTCGCGGCTGATCAAGGCGCTGCTCGGCTTCGGCATCGCGTTCATCTTCTGCTTTTTCTTCGCCAAGCAGATCTACAACGTGCTGGTGTGGCCGTTCGTCTGGGTGGCGGGGCCGGAGAACTCGAAGTTCATCTACACCGCGCTGCTCGAATACTTCCTCACCCAGCTCAAACTGGCGATGTTCGGCGCCGGCTTCATCTCGTTCCCGATCATCGCCACCCAGATCTACAAATTCGTCGCGCCCGGCCTGTACAAGCACGAGAAGAACGCCTTCGTGCCGTATCTGATCGCCACGCCGGGCTTCTTCGTACTCGGCTCGCTGGTGGTGTACTTCCTGGTGCTGCCGATGCTGGTGCGGTTCTCGCTCGGCATGCAGCAGGTCGGCGGCGACGAGACCGCGCAGATTCAGTTACTGCCCAAGGTCGGTGAGTACCTGTCGCTGATGATGTCGCTGATCTTCGCGTTCGGCCTGGCGTTCCAACTGCCGGTGATCCTCACGCTGCTGGGCCGGATCGGCGTGCTCACCGCCAAGCAGCTCAAGGAGAAGCGCCGCTACTTCATCGTCGGCGCCTTCGTCATCGCCGCGGTGCTGACGCCGCCCGACGTGATCAGCCAGGCCTCGCTCGCGCTGCCGCTGCTGCTGCTGTACGAGGGCTCGATCATCGCGGTGTCGATCGTCGAAAAGAAGCGAGCCGCCGAGAGCGCTGCAACGCCCACGGACTCGTCGACGCCGGCCGCGTAGGCCCAGCCGGCCTCGCGGGGCCGCGATCTTGCGCGGCTTTTACCTTGCGGCGCTGGTAACCGAGTCAGCATTGCGCGGCTTTCCGAATCGACCGCATGCTCGCGCGTGCAGCGAGGCCTTTCGTCGGTCGGCCCGTTGGCCCGACGATCGGTTATCCCATGCGCGAATTCCGAGCTACGATCCTCTCAGCGCTGCCATTGATCGGGTCGATCGCAGCGCCGCCCACGGCGCTCGCCCAGCAGCAGCCGAGTTGCACAGGAATCTGTGCCCTGCAGGCCGCCGATCAGGAAGCGCTGCTGGCCCCTTTCAACAGCCTGCCGGCAACCGCGCAGGGGCGGGCGGTGCTCGAAGCCAATCTCAATAAGCAGGTCGAGATCTATCTGAACTCGACCCAGGCCGAGAAGATCGCCGCCGGCACGGTGCTGATCCTGCCGGCGGTACCGGCCAACGTGCTGCTGCGTGCGTTTCCTGGCAATCCGGCCTATGGCTACAACGCCGAAGGCATCCCGACCGCACCAACGCTGCCGGCCTCGATCCTGCGGATGGAAGCCGCGATCATCGGCAGCAACCAGATCGTCGCGATGAAGCCGTATTTCGGCACCACCGACGTCTACGGCAATGCGTACGGCTATCTGCCCGGCCAGACCGACAGCTACGGCAACCCGCCGCCGTATCAGGTCTCCGCGGCGATCTTGAACAACCCGTTCACACCGCAGAATTCGTCGTATCTGGCGTGGCAGAACCAGCAGACGCCGGGCGCGTATAAGATCAATTGGGCACTCGGCGACTCCAACGTCGGCGACTTCCCCAGCGCCCACACCATGCTGGCGACGTCCAACGCGGTGCCGTTCGCGATCCTGGCGCCGGGTTATTATCAGCAATTCGTCATGGCGGCGGCGCAGTTCTCCTACGACCTCAACGTCTATGCGGCGCATTATCCGCTCGACGTGATCGGCGGCCGCATCATGGCGACTTACGTCGCCGCCAACATGCTGGCCGGCAATCCGCTGTATGCGTCGGCTGATTTCAACACCACGCTTCTGCCGTCGCTCAGCACCGAGATGCAGAGCTATCTCGGCGGCGGCGCCAGTTCGCCCTATGCGTCGGCGTGCGCCAATCTGATCGCCTGTCTGAGCAGCGGGGTAATCCCGACCGCCGCGAGCTATCAGCAGCAGGCGGAGGCCTATCGGCATTTCCTGACCTACGATCTGCCGTCGGTCGGTCCGACCGATCTCGCGCCCGTGGTACCGGCGGAGGCGCATTATCTGATCGCGACGCGCTATCCGTATCTGACGACCGCGCAGCTCGACGAGATCCTCGCCACCACGGAGATGCCGTCGGGCGGGCCGCTCGACAACGGCAGCGGCTGGGCGCGGATCAATCTCTATGCGGCGGGCGGCGGCTACGGCGCGTTCCGCAGCAACGTCACCGTGACGATGGACGCGTCGCAAGGCGGCCTCAACGCGTTCGACATCTGGAGCAACGATATCTCCGGGCCGGGCGGACTGACGCTGGCGGGCACCGGCACGCTGGTGCTGGCCGGCGCCAACACCTACACCGGCGGCACCCGACTTCAGAGTGGCAGCACGCTCGGCCTCAGCGGCAGTCTGCTCGGGCCGCTGTGGGTCGCGTCCGGGGCGAGCTTCGTAGTCGGCCGCAGCGGCACATTCACCGGCGCGCTGAGTAACGACGGCACCGTCTACAACGCCGGCGTGGTCGATGGCAGCTTCAGCGGCAGCGGCGCATTCACCAACGCCGGCTGGCTCGGCGGCACCGGGACGTTCGGCTCGCTGGATCTCCGCGGCGGCTCGGTGGTGTCGCCGGGCCATTCGGTCGGCACCATCCAGGTCGTCGGCAGTCTCAACGTGGCGGCTGGCGCCGCTTACTTCGCGCAAGTGGAGGGGAGCACAGCCGACCTGGTCCAGGTCGGCGGCACCGCGAACTTGTCGGGCGGCGCCGTCATCGCCGGCCTGATCGGCCACAGCCCGATCCTCGGCCAAGCCTATCCGATCCTCACCGCGGCCGGCGGCATCACCGGAAGCTTCGCCAGCGCGGTAACCGACGATCTGCCGTTCCTCGCCGCGTCGCTGAACACCACGGCGAATACGGTGACGCTGACGCTGAACCGCAACGCCGTTCGGTTCGCCAGCCTGACGACCAGCTCTAATCAGGCTGCGGTCGCCAACGCGCTCGATGCAGGTCCAGCGGCGAGCGGGCTCGGCCTGCTGATCGCCACGCAGTCGGCTGCCGGGGCGCCGCGCGCGTTCGATGCGCTATCCGGCGAGGTTCATGCCAGCGCCCAGTCGGCGCTGCTCGACGACAGCCTGATGCTGCGCGAGGCGGTGCTCGGGCGGATGCGACAGCGCGGGGTCACCGACACGGCGCTCGCCACCGGCCCCAGCGTCTGGGCGCAGGGCATCGGCAGCTGGGGCCGCAGCGGCAGCGACGGCAACGCCGCGGAGGCGACGAGCTCGGTCGCCGGCTTCGTCAGCGGTGTCGATTACCGGTTTGGCTCCGGCTGGCAGGTCGGCCTCGCCGGCGGCACCACCAACTCCACCGTGACGGTGCGCGACCGCGCCAGCTCTGCCGGCATCGATACCGCGCATCTCGCCGGCTACGCGTCCGGCGAGGCCGGCCCGTGGCGGCTGCGCGCGGCGGCCTCGGCCAGCTTCAGCACGCTTTCGACCAGCCGCTCGGTGAGCTTCCCCGGCGTCACCGACATCGCCGGCGCCCGCTACGATGCGACCACCGCGCAGGCGTTCGGTGAAATCGGCTACCGCGTGGCGGTCGGGCAGGCCGTCGCCGAGCCGTTCGGCGGGCTGGCGCTGGTGCATCTGCATCGCGATGCGTTCACCGAAGGCGGCGGCATCACCGCCTTGGCCGGGACGGGCCACAACGACGAGATCGGCTATTCGACGCTGGGCGGCCGGCTGACCACCAGCTTCACGCTGTCGCCCGGTCTGATGGCGATGCCGCGGTTGGCGGCGTCGTGGCAGCATGCGTTCGGAACGACGGCACCGATGTCGGATCTGGCGTTCCGCAGCACCGGCGAGCCGTTCGCGGTCGCCGGCGTGCCGCTCGACCGCGACACCGCGCTGGTCGAATGCGGCTTCGATCTACAACTCGGGCCGCAGGCGCGGGCCGGACTGGCGTACGCCGCCCAGCGCGGCGAGCGTGTCCGGCGCGACCAGGTCCGCGGCCTGCTGAGCTGGCAGTTCTGACCGGTCTCGGTTGTCCTGCCCGGCCTTGTGCCGGGCATTGCCGTCTTTTACAGACGGTGCTCCGCAACACGCGGACGGCCGGGACGGGCCCGGCCTGACGAGGCGATTCCATGCACGACATCAAAGCGATCCGCGACAATCCGCAGGCCTTCGACGCAGCGTTCACGAGGCGCGGTCTGGCGCCGATCGCAGGCAGCCTGATCAAGCTCGACGAAGCCCGCCGCGCCGCGGTGCAGGCCGCCGAGCAGGCGCAGGCGCGGCGCAATGCGGCGTCGAAGGAGATCGGCGACGCCAAGAAGGCCAAGGACAACGCCCGCGCCGAGGCGCTGATGGCCGAAGTCGCGGAACTGAAGACCACGATGCCGGCGCTCGACGCCGCCGTGAAGGCCGCCGACGAGGCGCTGAAGAAAGCGCTGTCGGAAATCCCGAACCTGCCGCAGCCCGAGGTGCCGGAAGGCGCCGACGAGCACGGCAACGTCGAACATCATCGCTTCGGTGAGAAGCCGAGCTACACGTTCGCGCCGAAGCCGCATTACGACCTCGGCGAAGCGCTTGGCATGATGGATTTCGAAGCCGCCGCCAAAATGAGCGGCGCACGCTTCACCGTGCTGAAGAAGGGCCTCGCGCGCCTGGAGCGCGCGATCGGGCAGTTCTTCCTCGACGTCCACACCGGCGACCATGGCTACACCGAAGTCAATCCGCCGCTGCTGGTGCGCGATGAGGCGATGTTCGGCACGGCGCAGTTGCCGAAGTTTGAGGATGATCAATTTCAGATCGAAATGTATTCTCCTGATCAGATAGCTACGTATGTCGATGATTTTGCGCAGCGGTATGTGCGGGGAGAGATCGAGCGTTTTGTGAAAGAAAATGCCGCTGGAATTACAGATTTCTCTCGCAAGAACGACTACCCCACCATAGAGGCCGTTGTTAGTGCATTTGTCGCCGACGCGAAATCAGAGGCGAGGGCACGAGTTCGGCCCAAGATGATTGAAGAGCTGAAGAGATTGGCAGGAGATAACCGTCGATGGCTCATCCCCACCGCCGAAGTCTCGCTCACCAACCTCGTCCGCGAGTCCATCCTCGACGAGAAAGAGCTGCCGATGCGGCTGACGGCGTTGACGCCGTGCTTCCGCGCCGAGGCGGGCGCGGCGGGGCGTGATACCCGCGGGATGATCCGGCAGCATCAGTTCACCAAGGTCGAGCTGGTATCGATCACCACCCCGGAGCAGTCGAAGGACGAGCACGAGCGGATGCTGGCTTGCGCCGAGGAAGTGCTGCGCCGGCTCGGGCTGCATTACCGCGTGATGACGCTGTGCACCGGCGACATGGGCTTTGCGTCGCAGAAGACCTACGACATCGAAGTCTGGATGCCGGGGCAGGGCGAGGGCGGTGCGTACCGCGAAATCTCGTCGTGCTCGGTGTGCGGCGACTTCCAGGCCCGCCGCATGGATGCGCGCTCGCGCGGTCCGGACGGCAAGCCGCGTTTCGTCCACACGCTGAACGGTTCCGGCACTGCCGTCGGCCGTGCGCTGATCGCGGTGATCGAAAATTATCAGCAGGAAGACGGCTCGATCGCTGTCCCCGAGGTGCTGCAGCCCTACATGGGCGGGCTGAAGGTGATCGCGAAGGCGTAAGGCTGATGACTCTCTCCGTCATTGCGAGCCGAAGGCGAAGCAATCCAGAGGCGCCGCGCTCGACGCTGGATTGCTTCGTCGCTGCGCTCCTCGCAATGACGGTGATCCTCGCAGCGATGAGTACGCCAGCCCACGCCGCCGGTCCCGCCGACCTGATCTCGCAGTTTCGTGCCAAGAACGGCCAAGGCAAGGTGGTGATGGACGCGGCGCTGAATGCGATCGCGCAGCGGCAGGCGGCTGCGATGGCGTCGAAGGACATCCTCAGCCACGAGGCGGGCGGCTCGTTCACCGCGCGGGTTGCGCCGGCCAAGGCGTCGCGCGCCGCCGAGAACATCGCCTACGGCTATCCGGATTTCCCCAACACGCTGAAGCAGTGGATCAACTCGCCGGGCCACCGCGCCAATCTGCTGCTGAAGGGCGCCTCGAAGATCGGCGTCGCCAGCGTCAGATCGAGTGCCAGCGGCCGGACCTACTGGGCGATGGTGATCGCCGGCGGCGAGGACAAGCCGAAGCCGAAACCCAAAGCCAAGCAGCCGGCCAAGCCGTCCGCGAAACTGGCCGCCAAGTCCAAAGCCGCGGCGCAGCCGCCGGCCACATGGGGCAAGCTGCTGCCGAAACCTTCCGCCGCACGGGATTGCACCGTGCGGATGCTCGGCCTGTGCATCTGACCGGCGGGGCCGGCTATTTGCCTCTGGCGGCGGAGGCGGATAAGACGGCGGCCTGAGCCCTCCCGACGACGAAAGGCGCTTCGGCAACCATGCGGATTCTGTGCACCAACGACGACGGCATTCATGCGCCCGGCCTCAAGACGGTCGAACAGATCGCGCGTGCGATCTCCGACGACGTCTGGGTGGTGGCGCCCGAGCTCGACCAGTCCGGGGTGTCGCATTCGCTGTCGCTGAACGATCCGTTGCGCCTGCGCGAAGTCGGCCCGCGGCACTTCGCGGTGCGCGGCACGCCGACCGACTGCGTGATCATGGGCTCGCGCTTCATCCTCAAGGACAAGGCGCCGGATCTGGTGCTGTCCGGCGTCAACCGCGGCCGCAACGTCGCCGAGGACGTGGTCTATTCCGGCACCATCGCCGGTGCGCTGGAAGGCACCATTCTGGGTTTGCCGTCGTTCGCGTTGTCGCAGGAATTCACGCTGGAGACCCGCAACGCGCCGCTGTGGGAGACAGCGCGGACGCACGCGCCCGACATCATCCGCAAGGTGGTGAAGGCCGGCGTGCCGAAGAACACAGTGGTCAACATCAACTTCCCGGCCTGCACGCCCGACAAGGTCAAGGGTGTGGTGGTGACGCGGCAGGGCAAGCGCAATCCTGGCTTTCTGCGGATCGACGAGCGCCACGACGGCCGCGGCAATCCGTATTACTGGATCGGCTTCGAGAAGATCACGGTCGCCGACATGCCGGCCGAAGGCACCGATCTGGCCGCGCTCGCCGCCAACTTCGTGTCGGTGACGCCGCTCCGCCTCGACCGCACCGACGAGGCGTTTTCGGAAGAGTTGACCAGGACGCTGGGATAAGCTCGAAACGAGCGCGTCCGGAAATGGTCCGACGGAACTACGCGGCGCCGCGCAGCGTGGCGTCGAGCGCCTGCTTCAGCGATTCGATCTGGAACGGCTTCTGCAGCGCCGGGCGGTCGCGATAATCTTCCGGGACACCCTGGGTGCCGTAGCCGGTGGCGAAGATGAAGGGGCGGTTGCGCGCCTTGAGCAGGTCGGCGACCGGCGAGATCACCTTGCCGTTGACGTTGACGTCGAGGATCGCGATGTCGAATTCAGTGGCTTCGGCGAGCTGCAGCGCTTCGTTGATTTCGCCGGTCTCGGCGGCGACGGAGAATCCCAGCTCCTCCAGCATGTCGACCACCATCATGCGGATCATCGCTTCGTCCTCGACCAGAAAAACGGAGCCGCCGGTCGGACTCGGTGTCGTCATCGGGTGATGTCCTCGAGAATGTGCTGTTGCGGGCGCCGATCAACATCGCGGCGCTTCGCCGGACACCGTCGCAAATAAGCGGCGGGTTGGCAAATGCAAGCACAGCGGCCGGCATTGCGTTGCGCTCCGCACTTGCCAGACTTCGACGACCACGCCAACACTCTGCCGAGAATCGCGTCATCCGGAACCCGCCCGGGCACGGCGCACCGATCGATCGCGAGACCCGAGATGCCGAGCCCCGCGGCGCCGCCGCCCGAAAAGATGCTGTTCCAGCTCAGCCTGCGGCGGCGCGGCATCAGCGATCAGGCCGTGCTGCGAACCCTGGAGGCGGTGCCGCGCGACCAGTTCGTCGAGCCCGAGTATCGCGACGGTGCCTGGCGCGACACCGCACTGCCGATCGCCTGCGGCCAGACCATCAGCCAGCCGTTCGTGGTCGCCTACATGACCGAGCAGCTCGAACTGCGCCCGCGCGATCGCGTGCTCGAGATCGGCACGGGGTCGGGCTATCACACCGCGATCCTGTCGCGGCTGGCCGCCGATGTGCTCAGCGTCGAGCGCTTCAAGACGCTGGCCGACCGCGCCCGCAGGCGGCTCGCCGACCTCGGCTGCCGCAACGTCGAGGTGATGTTCGGCGACGGCTTCGATCTGCCCGAGACCTCCGGCACGTTCGACCGCATCCTGGTCACCGCGGCGGTGCCGGAGCTGCCGCAGCGGCTGCTCGATCAGCTCGATCCCGGCGGCGTGCTGATCGCGCCAGTCGGGCCGGCCCATGGACGCCAGACCCTGGTGCGGCTGAGGCGCACGGCACAGGGCGACGAGCGCAAGGTGCTGGGCGACGTCCGGTTCGTACCGGCGCTGCGCGGTACCGCGCGCGAGCTTTGACCGCACTGGGTTTTTCAATTTCGCAGCGTCAACAAGCCGTTTCTTCGCAGGGTTAAACGGTTGTTTACTGCCGCGGTGTTTACTCAAATTACCAATCGTATTGCGTAAGAGTGAGTAACCATGTCCCGCGTTGCCGCGTTGCTTTGCTCGCGCCGCGCCCCGCAAGTGGCGGTGCTGGCGTTGATGTCCGTCGGTTTCAGTGCGTGCAGCGCCGACATGCAGACACGCTTCCAGCAGGCTCCGTTCGGTCCGGTCGAGACCACCGGGTCGGTGGCGCCGCGGCCGCAGCGCCAGGAATTGCCTCAATACGCGCGGCCGCAATACCAGCCGCAATATCAACCGCAGCCACAATATCAGTCGCAGGCGCTGCCGCCGATCTCGACGCCGTCGTCCTATCCGGTCGCGAACGGCGGTGCGGGCTTTTCCGGCGGCGGACGCGGGGTGGCGTCCTACGAACCGCCGCCGCCGCGGGCGCCGATCGAGCCGACCGGCAGCGTCCAGGCGCCGCGCTCAGTGGCTGCTGCGCGGCCGATGCCGGCCGCCGCGGCGCCGGCTCCCAGCGCCGGAACCACGATCATCGTCGGCACCAGTGACACCCTGGAGATCCTGGCGCAGCGCTATCGCGTGTCGACCGCCGAGATCCTCCGTGCCAACGGCTACAAGGGGCCGCGCCGGCTGCAGCCCGGCCAGCAACTCGTGATCCCGAGCCGCAATGCCGCCGTCGCCCAGGCCGCGCCGATCGCCGCGCCGGCATCGGCTCCGCCGGCACCGCGTCCCGTCGCCACCGCGGCGCCGGGGCCCGCGCGGGTGCACTACGTCAACAACGGCGACACGCTGATGAACATCGCGCGCCGCAACAACATCTCGCTCGGCGAGCTGGCGCGCTACAACAATCTCACCACCACGACCAAGCTGAAGCCGGGTATGAAGATCAACGTGCCGGGCGCCCAGGTGGCCGCCGCTGCTCCGGCGCAGCCCCAGATGCAGGCGCCGGCTCCCGCTGCTGCGGCGCCGGTGCGGATGGCCAACGTCGCGCCGACCACTCCGGCCGAGCCTCCGCAGAAAGCCCGGATGGTGGCGCCGACCGAAACTCCGCAGGCCGCCGCGCCGGCCGAAGCTGCGCCGGTGAAAGCCGCCGAGGCGACCGGTGCGCTGCCGAGCTTCCGCTGGCCGGCCCGCGGCCGCGTGATCACCGCCTACGGCGCCAAGACCAACGGCAAGTCGAACGACGGCATCAACCTGGCGGTGCCGGAAGGCACCCCGGTGAAGGCCGCCGAAGACGGCGTCGTCGCCTATGCCGGCAACGAGCTGAAGGGCTACGGCAATCTGGTGCTGATCCGCCACTCCAACGGCTACGTCTCGGCCTACGCCCACGCCAGCGAACTGATGGTGAAGCGCGGCGAGACCATCAAGCGCGGGCAGGTCATCGCCAAGTCCGGCCAGAGCGGCGAGGTATCGTCGCCGCAGCTGCACTTCGAGATCCGCAAGGGATCGACCCCGGTCGATCCGCTGAAGTTCCTCAACGGCGCCTGAGCAACGCGGTTGAGCGATACTGGGGAAGACGAAATGCCCGGCCCGAAAGGCCGGGCATTTCTAGTACGACGACGGTGTGCACACCGATGTGATCGAGCCTAGAGCGGTTCATCGTTTGATTGAAACGATCCGACCTTGCCGAAGGCACTGAGTCCTCATCCAGAGGAGCCCGGCGAAGCCGGGCGTCTCGAAGGATGGGGCAACGCATTCCCTGCGTCACATGGTTCGAGACGGCGCTACGCGCCTCCTCACCATGAGGTTGTGCGTGTGGCACGCGGTGCAGATCAGCTCTGATTCTATAAAAAGCAGAACTGCTCTAGAACGTTTCATCGATTGGCGCGGACGTTCCGAAGTGCAGTGCTGATCCAATCAGCAACTAAAAACCCCAGTCCCCTCAGTGCACGCCGAACTTGTACGACGCCTGCACGAAGCTGCCGTAGCGCTCGACGCGGATCGGCAGCAACTGGGTCGGCACCGGGCTGCCGAAGCCTGCGGTCTCGACATCGGTCGCCCACATCGCCCAATAGCGGCCGCCGACACCGATGTTGAACGTCGGCGTAACGTCGTAGCTCAGGATCGCCTCCAACTGAACGCCGCGGCCGGTGCCCCAGGCCGGCGAGTTCTTGTCGGCGACGTCGGTCCTGTTGTGGTGAATGTCGAGCGCCGAAATATGCGTGTAGGGCAGGTAAGCGGCGTCGACCAGCAGTCGGGTGTTCGGTGCGACCATCAGGGTGCCGTTCGCGCCGATCCGCAGCGAGTGCCAGTCTTCATACTGGCTGATCGAGATGCCTTGCCCCGATCCGCAGAATGACGTCGGATCAGCCAGCGCGATCTGGCGGCAATTGAATGCGTCCTTGCGGTCGCGATAGAAATTGTAGCCGGCGAACACGCCGAGCTTGCCGGATGCGTCGCCGAACAAATCGATGCCGGCGTCCAGCGTCGCATAGGCGATCGTGCCGGTGACCTTGCCGTGGTCCGTGTTCGAATACGCGGTGGCGCTGGTCGGATCGGTGGGGAACCAATCCTCGTCGTTCATCTTGCCCGCCACCAGCGCACCGCCGCCGGCAAAACCCTTCACAAACAGCTTCTGCGGGCTGTCGATCCGCCAGAACACCTCGCCGGAGTGTCCTTCGCTCTCGTAAGTGAGGCGCGAGACCAGATGCTCCTGGAGGGCGTTGACCGTGCTGAGCGTCAGATCATTCTGATAGCGGCCGTGACTGTACCAGTAGCGCGCGCCGACATCGAACTGCCACGCCGACCACGGATTGGTCGCCGGCGCTTTCATTGGTAGCAGCGAGGCCTGATCGAACGCGCCGTCACCGCGGCTGAACTGATAGTTCAGCCCGAGCTTGATCAGGTGCATGTCCTGACGCACCTGGGTCGGCGCGCCAAGCGTGTTGACCAGAGTTGTCGGGTCGAATGGGGTCTGCAGGAATCCGCCGCCGGGCGTGTCCATTCCGCGGCCGCCGAAATTCGCGTAGTCGTATTCGGCTCGCACCGACCAGCGCGGCGTCAGCGCGTGTTCGATGCCGGCTCCGACGGTCCAGCCCCAGCGCGTCGCGTTCAGTTCGGCGCCTGGCTGAGTCAGATAGTCGGACGCATTGGTGGTCATCGTCAGATTGCCGATCAGGAACGCGCCGCCGCCCTTGACGTACATCAGCGAGCGGCCCTGCGCGCCGAAGGCGTGGCCGAGCCGCGCGGTCAGGTTGCCCATCGCGTGCTCGCGGACGCGGCAGTTCGCCGAGACGAACTGCCCCGAATACGCGAGGCACGTATTAGTGCCGTCGGAATCGACCGCCGAGGCATCGGCCTCGACGCCGAGCACCCAGGCCGAGCCCGGCGCCTGCCAGTTGTAGCCGCCCTGCACACCCGCGAACGCTTTCGGCATGCGGATGGTATCGCCATAGATCGAGGGGCCAAACGGGTTGTCCACCTTGGCGGTTCCGAAGCCGGCGCCGAGATGCGCCCCGACATAGAAGCCGCTCCAGTTCCAGACCGGAATGGCCGGCGCCCGGACGGAGTCCGACGCCTGTGCCGGGCCGCACGCGACGGCGACAACGGTGGACAAGGAGATGACGTATCTGCGCACGGCTTCGGCCCCCGATGACTTGCGACCCCGATCCCGGCGGTCGTTCATCTTGCCGTATCTCGAATCGATGCGGCAAACCAGTTGCCGCCCGCTATCTTTACGAAACAGAATTGACCGCGCGTATCATCGGGTGCCGAGGCGCACGGCGAGCCGGCCTGCCAGGTCCTGGACGAACTGCCAGGCGACACGGCCAGAGCGCGAGCCGCGCGTCGTCGACCATTCCAGCGCTTCGCGTTCGAGCTGCTCGTCTTCGATCGCGATTCCGTAGTGCGCGCAGTAGCCGCGGACCATCGCCAGGAATTCGTCCTGGCTGCATTTGTGGAACCCGAGCCACAGCCCGAACCGGTCCGACAGCGATACCTTTTCTTCGACGGCCTCGCCGGGATTGATCGCGGTCGAGCGCTCGTTCTCGACCATCTCGCGTGCCAGTAGATGCCGCCGGTTCGAGGTGGCGTAGAGAATCACGTTGTCCGGCCGGCCTTCGATACCGCCTTCGAGTACCGCCTTGAGCGATTTGTAGGAGGCGTCGTTGCCGTCGAACGACAGGTCGTCGCAGAACACGATGAAGCGGTAGTCCGAGGCGCGCAGCAGCGTCATCAGCGCCGGCAGGCTCTCGATGTCCTCGCGGTGGATCTCGATCAGCTTCAGCCGGCCGCCGACATCGGGCCGGGCGTTGACGGCGGCATGCGCGGCCTTGACCAGCGACGACTTGCCCATGCCGCGCGCGCCCCACAGCAGGGCGTTGTTGGCGGGCAGGCCGGTGGCGAAGCGTTCGGTGTTCTGCATCAGGGTGTCGCGCATCCGGTCGACGCCTTGCAGCAGCTCCATTTCGACCCGGCTGACCTTGGAGACCGGCGCCAGCCGGCCTTCGGGCTGCCAGACGAACGCCTCGGCGCGGTCGAGGATGTCGGCGGCGGGCTCTGGCACAGGAGCGGCCATCCGGCCGGCGATCGTCTCCAGCGCCACGGCGATCCGCCCGAGCAGCGCCGAATCGGAGGCTGCGGCCGGTGCCGGGCCGGGGCGTTTTGCCGCGCGGCCGGCGGATGCCTTGCGGGCGGGCTTGTTGGGGGAAGGGGGGCGGGATGTGCGGGACGCTTGGCTGCGGGCTTTTTTGGTCATTCTCGGCCTTCCTGACGCCGCAGGCTTAGCCGTCCCGGCGAAGCCTCGCAAGCGGCGGAAACACGGGAAAATGAGAGGGTTGGCAGCGTTGCAATTGGGACCGCGGCCGCTATAGTCCGCGCGAATTTGCGCCCCCCGGCCGATGCGTTCCGCGTCGCGCCGGCTCGCTTGTTTTTACGGGGAATCCGAATGTTCGTTACGCCCGCTTACGCCCAGGCCGCTGCCGCCGGCGGCGACGCCAACAGCATGATCATGTCGCTGCTGCCGTTCGCGCTGATCTTCGTCATCATGTATTTCCTGATCCTGCGGCCGCAGCAGAAGAAGGTGAAAGAGCACGCCGAGATGGTGAAGAACATTCGCCGCGGCGACACCATCATCACCTCCGGCGGCCTGGTCGGCAAGGTCACCAAGGTGATCGATGACGATACCGTCGAATTCGAAGTCGCCGACGGCATCCGCGCGCGCCAGATGCGCCAGATGATCACCGGCGTCCGCGCCAAGGGCGAACCGGTCAAGGATGCTCCCGAAGCCAATGGCAAGGCCAAGGGCAAGAAGGACAAGGACGCCGCCGCCAAGACCGAGGGCGACAAGACCGAACCGACCAAGGACGACAGCGCGTCGAGCTGATGCTCCGGCGCGCCGCCTGTTTCGGTTTCTGACGGGACAACTCGATGCTTTATATTTCACGGTGGAAGGCGCTGGCGATCATCCTGACGGCGCTGGCGGTGTGCCTTTGCGCCGTCCCCAACTTCTTCCCCGAACACACCGTCAAGACCTGGCCGAAATGGGCGCAGCGTCATCTCGTGCTGGGCCTCGACCTGCAGGGTGGCTCGCACATTCTGCTCGAGGTCGATGCCAATTCGGTGAAGAAGGACAAGCTCGATTCGGTGCGCGACGACGCCCGCCGGGTGCTGCGCGAAGCGCGGATCGCCTATACCGGCCTTTCGGCCAAGGGTGACGCGGTCGAGGTCCGGATCAGCAAAGAGAGCGACGTGCCAAGCGCGCTCACCAAGCTGCGCGAGCTGTCGCAGCCGCTGGGGGGGCTGCTCGGCTCCAACGGCCAGCGCAATCTGGAAGTCTCCGACGCCGGCGGCGGGCTGATCCGGCTGACCGTGCCGCAAGCGGCGATCGCCGACCGCGTCCGGCAGTCGGTCGACCAGTCGATCCAGATCGTCGAGCGCCGCGTCAACGAGCTCGGCACTGTCGAACCGTTGATCCAACGTCAGGGTGCCGACCGCATTCTGGTGCAGGTGCCGGGACTGCAGGATCCGACCCGACTGAAGGAGCTGCTCGGCAAGACCGCCAAGCTCGACTTCCGCATGGTCGATTCCTCGGTTTCGGGCGATCAGGCGATGTCCGGCAACGTGCCGCCGGACTCCGAGCTGCTGATGAGCGCGTCTTCGCCGAAGCAGCCTTACGTCATCAAGAAGCAAGTGCTGGTGTCCGGTGCTGACCTCACCGACGCGCAGCCTGGCTTCGACCAGCGCAGCGGCGAGCCGATCGTCTCGTTCCGCTTCAACACCAACGGCGCCCGCAAATTCGCCCGTGCCACCACTGAGAACGTCGGTCTGCCGTTCGCCATCGTGCTCGATAACGAGGTGATCTCGGCGCCGGTGATCCGCGAACCGATCACCGGCGGCTCCGGCCAGATCTCCGGCAGCTTCACGGTGCAGGGCGCCAACGATCTGGCGATCCTGCTGCGCGCCGGCGCACTGCCGGCGCCGCTGACCATCATCGAAGAACGCACTGTCGGTCCCGGCCTCGGCCAGGATTCGATCGAGAAGGGCGAGCGCGCCGCCTATGTCGGCTCGATCCTGGTGATCGTGTTCATGCTGCTGACCTACCGGCTGTTCGGCGTGTTCGCCAACATCGCGGTCGCGGTCAACGTCGCGATGATCTTCGGGATCCTGTCGCTGCTCAACGCGACGCTGACGCTGCCCGGCATCGCCGGCATCGTGCTCACCGTCGGTATCGCGGTCGACAGCAACGTGCTGATCTACGAACGAATCCGCGAGGAGCTGCGCTCCGGCCGCAATGCGATTTCGGCGATTGATGCCGGATTCAAGCGTGCGCTGTCGACGATTCTCGACAGCAACATCACCACTTTCATCGCCGCCGCGGTGCTGTTCTATATCGGCACCGGCCCGGTGCGCGGCTTTGCGGTGACGCTCGGCATCGGCATCCTCACCACGGTTTTCACCGCCTTTACTTTGACCCGACTGATCGTCGCGACCTGGGTGCGCTGGAAGCGGCCGCACCACGTGCCGATCTGACGCATCGAATCCGAGAGAGCCTCACGTGACAAACTGGATCTTGATCGGGCTGGGCGTTCTGATCGTGGTGCTGACCGTGGTCAGCATCTTCGGCTGGCTGCCGTCGCTGCGCGTCGTTCCCGATAACACCCATTTCGACTTCACCCGGTTCCGCCGGATCAGCTTCCCGATCTCGGCGGTGCTGTCGATCGCCGCGATCACGCTGTTCTTCACCCACGGACTTAACTTCGGTATCGACTTCAAGGGCGGCACTTTGCTCGAAGTCCGGGCCCATTCCGGCACCGCCGATATCGCGGGGATGCGGGCCACGCTGAACAAGCTCGATCTCGGCGACGTCCAGCTCCAGCAGTTCGGCGGTCCGGCCGAGGTGCTGATCCGTGTCGCCGAACAGCCCGGCGGCGATCAGGCCCAGCAGGCGGCGGTGCAGAAGGTGCGCGCCGCGCTCGGCGACTCGGTGGATTATCGCCGCGTCGAAGTGGTCGGTCCGCGCGTTTCCAGCGAGCTGCTCGCCTACGGCATGCTTGGCCTGATGCTGGCGATCCTCGGCATCCTGATCTATCTCTGGTTCCGGTTCGAATGGCAGTTCGCGCTCGGCGCGATGATCGCCAACGTCCACGACATCGTGCTGACGATCGGGTTCATGTCGATCAGCCAGGTCGATTTCGACCTGACCTCGATTGCGGCGCTGCTTACGATTCTCGGCTACTCGCTGAACGACACCGTCGTGATCTACGACCGTATCCGCGAGATGCTGCGGCGCTACAAGAAGATGCCGATGCCGCAGTTGCTCAACGAGTCGATCAACTCGACGCTGTCGCGTTCGATCATCACCCACGTCACCGTGACGCTGGCGCTGCTCGCGCTGCTGCTGTTCGGCGGCCATGCGATCCACTCGTTCACCGCGGTGATGATGTTCGGCGTGGTGCTGGTCGGCACCTACACCTCGATCTTCATCGCGGCGCCGATCCTGATCTATCTCGGCGTCGGCACCCACCGGCTCGACGAGCTGGAGGAGAAGCCGGCCAAGCCGGAGCCGGTGGCGCCGCCACCGCCGGAGACGATTCCGGCGCAGTTCGTCGACGCCGAGCCGACCGCGCCGGCAGCCAAGCCGGCCAAGGCCGGCAAGCCGAAGAAGCGATAAGGGCGCGAATCGAGCGGCTGCCGCCGAGCGGCAGCCGCTCGGTGCCGCCGATGAACCGACGTCGCGCCGGCGCATTGACGCGCTGGCACACCCGCGCCGGACGGCGTCGATGCGAGGTGGCGCTGCATGACTCGAACTCTCGACCCGGGACGCTAGCTTGGCGCAACGCTCCGACATTCCGCACTTTCCGCGCACCGCCGCGATCGATGCCTACGGCAAGGGCGGGTTCTATTTCGCCGACATGTCGCACCAGGGATCGCTGCTGTTCCTGCCCGACGCGGTGTGGGGCTGGGACGTCACCAAGCCGGAGCAGATCGACCGCTACAGTCTGCAGCGCGTGTTCGACAACGCCAACGCGATCGACACCCTGATCGTCGGTACCGGCGCCGATGTTTGGATCGCACCGCGGCAGTTGCGCGAGGCGCTGCGCAACGTCAGCGTCGTGCTCGACACCATGCAGACGGGGCCAGCGATCCGCACCTACAACATCATGATCGGCGAGCGCCGGCGGGTGGCGGCGGCGCTGATCGCGGTGCCATGAGCGCCGCCGGCGACAGCGATGCGGCGTTCTGCGCGGCATTGGTGCGCGAAGCTGACTTCGATCGCTACGCGGCGACGCTATTCGTCCCGCCGGAGAAGCGACGGTCGTTGCTGGCGCTCGCTGCGTTCAATGCCGAAATCGTCCGGGTGCGCGGTCAGGTCAGCCAGCCGCTACCCGGCGAGATCCGGCTGCAATGGTGGAGCGATCTGCTTGCAGGAAGTTCGCACGGCGATGCCGGGGGCAATCCTGTGGCCGCCGAACTGTTGCGCGTGATCGAACGGCACGCGCTGCCGGTCGCGCCACTGACCCGGCTGATCGAGGCGCGCATCTTCGACCTCTACAACGACCCGATGCCGGATTGGAGCGTGCTCGAGCCGCATCTGGCTGAAACCGAGGGCGCGCTGATGTCGCTCAGCGCGCAGGCGGTCGGGCCGGGCGCCGATCAGGCTTCGGATGCAATCGATCATGTGGCGCGGCACGCCGGCGTCGTGGTCGGAGTTGCGCGCATTGTGGCGCGGCTGCCTTATGATTTCGCACGTCGCCAACTGTATCTGCCGAACGACGTGCTGCAGCGGCACGGCTGTGACTTGGAGCAGGTGTTCGGCGGCCAATCGGCCCCCGCGCTGAAAGCCGCGCTTGCCGATGTCATCGCCGACGCGCGCAAGCATCTCGATCAGGCACTGAAGGAGATGACTGAGTTGCCGACGGCGGTGCGCCCAGCCTTCCTGTCGCTCGCTCTGGCTCGCCGCGATCTCGATCAGCTGGCGTCCCCGGATCGCGATCCGTTCACGCCGTTCGACCGCTCGCGGCTGGCGACGCTGTGGGCGCTGTGGCGAGCGAGCCGGAGCCGGACGTTCCGCAAGTAACAGATCTCCCCGCTTCGCTCGCAATGACGGGACAGAGGCTCTGCGCCTTCAGGCAGCGCGACGCGCGACTGACGACTACGCCGCCTTCGGAAGCTTCAGATGCGCGGCGATCCAGCCGTCGATGTCGGCGAGCGCGCGGGCCGACAGCGCCTGCTTGCGCGCGACGGACTTTTCCGGGCCGCGCAGCCGCTTGCCGTCGGGCCCCTTGGTCGGCGGGTTGGCGAGCGGCGGGAACAGGCCGAAATTGATGTTCATCGGCTGAAACGAGCGCGGGCCGGCGTCGATGGTCTCGATATGGCCGCCGGTGATGTGGCCGAGCAGGGAGCCGAGCGCCGTAGTCGGAGGCGGCGGAGCCAGGGGCGTGCCGAGCACATCGGCCGCGGCGGCCAGTCCGGCAAACAACCCTACGCTGGCGGATTCGACGTAGCCCTCGCAGCCGGTCATCTGCCCGGCGAACCGCAGCCGCGGAGCCGCGTGCAGCCGGAGGCTTTGGTCGAGCAGTTTAGGCGAGTTCAGAAACGTGTTGCGATGTAACCCGCCAAGCCTTGCGAATTCAGCGTTTTCCAGTCCAGGAATGGTGCGGAAAACACCCAGTTGTGCGCCGTGCTTCAACTTGGTTTGGAAGCCGACCATGTTGTACAGCGTGCCCAGCTTGTTATCTTGGCGAAGCTGCACGATGGCGTAGGGCTTGACGGTCGAGTTGTGCGGATTGGTGAGACCGACCGGTTTCATCGGACCATGCCGCAGCGTCTCGCGGCCGCGCTCGGCCATCACTTCGATCGGCAGGCAGCCGTCGAAATACGGGGTGTCCTTTTCCCAATCTTTGAAGTCGACCTTTTCGCCCTCGATCAGCGCATCGACGAAGGCGTCGTACTGCTCGCGGGTCATCGGGCAGTTGAGATAGTCGGCGCCGGTGCCGCCGGGGCCGACTTTGTCGTAGCGCGACTGGAACCAAGCGACTGACATGTCGATCGAGTCGCGATGCACGATCGGGGCGATGGCGTCGAAGAATGCCAGCGCGCTCTCGTCGGTGAGGCCCCGGATCGCCTCGGCGAGCGGCGCCGAGGTCAGCGGACCGGTGGCGACGATGACGTTGGCCCAATCCTGCGGCGGCAGGCCGGCGATTTCCTCCCGCCGGATCTCGATCAACGGATGCTCGGCCAGCGCCTTGCTGACTGCAGCCGAAAAGCCGTCGCGATCGACCGCCAAGGCACCGCCGGCCGGCACCTGGTTGGCGTCGGCCGCCTGCATGATCAGTGAACCGAGTTTGCGCATTTCGGCGTGCAGCAGCCCGACCGCATTGTTCGCGGCATCGTCGGAGCGAAACGAATTGGAGCACACCAGCTCGGCGAGGCCGTCGGTCTTGTGCGCCTCGGTCATCCGGGTCGGCCGCATCTCGTGCAGCACCACGCGCACGCCGGCGCGCGCCACCTGCCAGGCGGCTTCCGAGCCGGCGAGGCCGGCACCGATGACATGAACGACAAGTGAGGACGACGAAGAAAGGCTGCTGGTCATCGGCTACAGCTAGCGTGTTTCAGCCGCGGGTCAATTCCGTTTCGGGAGCCCGCGGCAGCGTAGGGCCACCACAAACGACAACGCCCGCCAGGAGGCGGGCGTTGGCCGTAGAGGGCAGAAACAGACGGTGCGGGTCAGCCGTTATAGTGACCCGAAGCGACGCGCGGGATGTCCGAACGGTCAAGTCCGATGTCGGCCAGTTCGCGATCGCTGAGCTGGGACAGCTCAGCGACGTTGCGCTGATAGTCCCGGAACGCGCGAAGCGCGCGGATGAGCGAAAGCAGCATGGGAGTTCTCCTTGTCCACGATTCAGTTCTTCGCGAGAACCGAAGCGTCGACAGAAAATATAGGCGAGGATTCGCCAAATCAGCAACGTAAATGCTGCACCGCAGCTAAGCGAAGAGCGCATGACTCTAGGAAGGAATGATTAACCCTTCCGGCCACCGGTCGTATGGCTCCGGCCACGGTAGGCCATGGTGTTCCACTACAGGTTAGCAGCCCTCGGAAGCTTCCGAGTTGAAATATAGTGCATTATCGGCCTGATCCAGATCAATCCGGGCGCAAATTCCGCCCTAGCTAGGAAAGTGGAGTTCGTAACGGCTCCGACGTCTGGGTTAAGACGTTGGAACAATTCCGTCCCACCGCATGCGTTATACGCATAAATACGGAGGCGATGAATGGAAGTTCAGTATCGGTCCGGCGGTTTGATCTACCGCAATGCACAACGGCGCGCAGGCCTCGGAGAGGCCGGCGGCCGGGACAGCCCCAAACTCACCTCAGCTTCCGCTGCGCTTCCAGCTCAAAAGGTTAGCTGGAAAGTCGGCCGCCGAACGCCGACCCGGCCGGCGCGCCGGAGGGGACGGGGGATTCGGATTGGGCTCGACCACTCTGCGATACAGATGCCATGTCGCATGGCCGAGCAGCGGAATCACCACCGCAAGCCCGAGAAACGCCGGGATCGAGCCGGCGACGAGCAGCGCCGCCACGATCACGCCCCAGGCGGCGATCGGCAGCGGATTGGCAGCCACCACACGCAGCGAGGTGGTCATGGCGTCACCGATGCCGGCATGGCGGTCCAGCAGCATCGGAAACGCCACCACGCTGAGACACAGCGCCGTCAGGGCGAACAGAAAGCCGACGCCGCAGCCGACCAGGATCAGGCTCCAACCTTCCGGCGTGGTCAGGACCCGGCGGGCGAAATCTGGGATCGCGGCGGCCGGGGCATAGCCGAACAGCGCGACGTAAATTGCCTGCGCGGCCGCGAGCCAGACCAGAAACAGCGCAAGCAGGATGGCGCCGAAGCCGAGCATCGCGCCGAGCGACGGCGACCGCAGCACCGCGAGTGCGTCCGAAGCCGAGGCCGGTTCGCCGCGTTCGCGGCGGCGGCTCAGTTCGTACAGCCCGAGCGCGGCGAACGGGCCGAGCAAAGCGAAGCCGGCGGCGAGCGGAAACAGCAGCGGCAGCACCGCGTAGCCTTGCACCAGCCGCGCCAGCACCAGGCCCAGCACCGGATAGATCAGCACCAGCATCACCGCATGACTCGGCACTGCCTTGAAGTCGTCCCAGCCTCGCCGAAGCGCGATGCCGAGATCGGCGAGGCCGATGTGATGGATGGCGGGCGGGGCGGCGTCGGCAGCGATCGCCGACGGAGCAGATGAATAGGTCGTGGCCATGCGTGTCGTCCTCCCGTATTCGACGTCGATGATTACCGGCCGTTGCGCCGAACACGGCGGGCCGGGCGCTTCTTGCGCGGACACGAACGATCAGAAGGAGCCAGACGCGAGAGCAACGAACGAACTGGTCCAGTGACCCGAACTTGCCGCGACCTGTAACGGTATCCTAACGCTGCCGACGGCGGCGCGTTGCTCAAGCTTTGGTGAGCGCCATGGTGCAGCGCAGTCGACTGGCACGACGCGATTGCGGTGCGGCCTCGTGGGTGAATTGATCCTGGCGCGGAACCCAATCTGGATGCACGCTGTTGAGCCGACGGTTACTCGGCATCGCAACAGGGGGAGGTCACCATGAGCATCTTCGGCAAGATCATGAATGCGATTTTCGGCAGCAGCGCCGAAGCGGCAGCACCGGCATCCGCTGAATCCTCCGCCGCGCCGACCACCGCGGGCGCCGGCACCGCGCCGGCGCAGACCGCGCCCGCACAGACCGTCGACGTCGCGCCGATCCTCGATCAGGCGGTGAAGGCCAAAGGTGAGAAACTGGAATGGCGCACGTCGATCGTCGATCTGATGAAGGCGCTGGACATCGATTCCAGCCTGGCGGCCCGCAAGGAGCTCGCCAAGGAGCTCGGCTACAGCGGCGACATGAGCGACTCGGCGTCGATGAACATCTGGCTGCACAAGCAGGTGATGGCGAAGCTCGCCGCCAACGGCGGCAAGCTGCCGGACGATATCAAGCACTGAGCTGACGACTCGCTCGCCGCCGCGCATCGCTTCGCTCGACAGCGGAGATGCGCGGCGGCGCTCGCGACGTGGTTAGGAGTCGAAGATCCTGAACACCGCGCTGGTGGTCACCAACAGCTTGTCGCCGGCGAGCGCTTCGGCGTCGATGAAGGCGAGGCTGCGCGACAGCTTCTTCATCGTGGTGCGGCCGGTGATCCAGCCGCCGGGTTCGATGGTGGCGATGAAGCGGCTGTCGAGTGACACCGTGGCGCAGCGCCGCTGCCCGGCGAGCACCACCGAGAATCCCAGGATGGTATCGAGGAAGCCGAGCAGCGCGCCGCCGTGCAGCACGCCGTTGGGATTGCCGTGACGTTCGTCGCTGAGGAAGCCGAACTCCGGCTGACCGTCTGGGCTCTGCCGCCAGTAATACGGCCCGTTGGTGCCGATATAGCCGTCCTGGACGGCGAACGCTTGAAAGCCCGGCGGCGACGAAACGGTCATTGGTACGGCTCCTGCGGAGCGCGGCCGCAGGAGATCCCAGGACCTGCCGGCGTGCCGCACGCGACGGAACCGATGCCACAGCGGACGGCGGCGGGCAATCGGCGGACCGCGGGCAAGCGGTCCGCCAAGACTTACGCGGTGAGGTCGGCGTATTCCGGATGGGCGTCGAGGTAGTCGGCGACGAAGCCGCAGCCGGCACTGACCTTGGCCCCCTCGGCGCGGATCAGATCGAGCGCGCCGCGGACCAGACGCGAGGCGATGCCGCGGCCGCGCAGCGGCGGCGGGGTTTCGGTGTGGGTGATGACGACGCGGCCGCCGGCGCGGCGATAGTTGGCGAACGCGATCTCGCCATGGGCATCGAGTTCGAAGCGGTTCAGCGCCTTGTTATCGCGCACAATGGCTTCGGTGATGGTCTCGCTCATGGCGGCTCCTCATTCTCGGTGTCGGCGCGCCGGCCGAAGCCGGACGTGCCGTTGGCTGTCAAGTGATGCCGCCCCCGGTGTTGTCAAGGGTGCGTGGCGAGTTGGCGCGGCTTTGTCGCGACGCCGCCGGCGGCAATCGATCGTGCCGAGGGTATGGCCACACCGGACTGCGCCGCGCAACCCGGAGAATCCCGGAGCCACTGCGAAGATGTCGTGCGCCACGGTACACATCCCATCGCGCCGCAGCGATCGCGAGTGCTGACCGCTTCGGTTAGTTTTTCAGCGATGCCTCGAGCGTCTGCCGCACCGACCACGGCTGGCCTTCAGCACTGCCGCGGATGTCGTCGATCCGCCACGACTCGCCGTCGCGCACCAGATCGTAGCGGATCACGCCGTCGGCCCCGACCTTGCGGCGTTGGCTGCCGATCAGCGCCACCGCCAACGTGGCGCCGCTGTCGTCCTGGCGCTCGGCCTTGATGACGAAGGACTTGATGTCCGGGTCCTGCGAATTGCTCACCGGATCGAAATCGATCGGCCCGATCTCGCCGTCCGGAACCTTGGCCTCGGCCCTGGTCCACAGCGCGGCGAGGGATTTCGACAGATATTTCGCGCGCTCCTTGGCGTTGTTGACGAAGGCGCCGCCGGCATTGTCCTTGGCGGCCGCTTTGTAGAGCCTGGTCAGCAGCGCGGCCGGATCGCCGGCCTGCGGCTTGGCGGGCGTCTGCGCCGACGCGGCAGCGGGAAAGGCACCAGCGGCGAGGCAGGCGAGCGAAGCGAGCGCGAGGCGGCGGGTGAGCATGGCGGATCCTGTCGACGTCGAGGCGCGGCAACGAGGCCCGGCAAGAGGCTCAGTCGCGGCCCTCGTCCGGAATATTCAGCACGGTGCCGCACGCCTTGCAATGCACCGCGTCGGCATCGTGGCGCTGCAGCCCGCAGGTCGGGCAGGGGAAGCGCACTTTATTCGGGCTGATCAGTGCCCGCGCCAGATTGAAGAACAGCGTCACGCCGAAGATCATGATCACCACGCTGATCATCCGGCCCAGCGTGCCGGGCAGGGTGATGTCGCCGAATCCGGTGGTGGTCAGCGCGGTGACGGTAAAGTACAGGGCGTCGGCATAGTTGGCGATCTGCGGATTGCGGAAGTGCTGGGTCTCGTAGACGATCGCCGTCATCACGAAGATGAAGACGGCCAGCCGCGCGACCGCGATCACCACCTCCTCGTGGCGGCGGAAGAAGCTGCTGTCGCTGCGCAGCCGGGTCAGCATCTGGTAATCCTGGAACGCGCGCAGCGTGCGCAGGATGCGCAGGAAGCCGGCGCCCTCGCCGGGCAGCGGCGCCAGGAACGAGACGATCGCGACCAGGTCGGTCCAGGTCGCCAGCCGGCCGAACTCCCGCATCGGCCCGCGGCTGGCATACAGCCGCGCGGCGAAGTCGATCAGGATCAGCACGCCGAACCCGACGTCCAGCACCTCGACGACCGGAGTCGGCGGCAGGAACGAAGTGCCGACGATGAACAGCAGCGTGGCGATATCGAACGCCAACAGGCCGTAGCGGAACGCCACCCCGCGCGGCGTCGCGCCGTCGTAAAGTCGCCGAACGGCGAGTCGGAAGTCGTGCAGCGTCATGGTTCGATTATTGGCCCGGGACGGGCGGCGGACGCAATGGGCAAGGGATGAAGACGCCGTCGTCGGTCTTGCGAGCGTGGCGTTCACTACTTCGGAGACAGGACTCCTTCCACGGATTCACCTAGTCTCCGACATCGACGCGCCGAGCTGCATGGCCGCAATTGAGGAGCCCGCCATGGCGAAACGGTTTCGCCCGATCAACCTGCCCGCGCCTTATCTCCGGCGAGTCTGGCTCGACGACGCCCGCGTCGCCGATCCCGAGGCCTATCCGTTCTGCTTGCCCTTCCTGCGGGACGGCTTCGAGCTCGGCTTCGACGCCGCGATTACCATCATCGTCGGCGAGAACGGCACCGGCAAATCGACTTTGCTCGAAGGAATCGCGGCGCTGGCCGGCTACGACGAAGCCGGCGGCGGCAAGGGCTACAGGCCAGTCGACCACTCGCAGGCGCTGGAGAAGATGGGTGGACAGCTCGCGAAAGCGCTGCGTGCGAGCTGGCTGCCGAAAATCACCACCGGCTGGTTCTTCCGCGCCGAGAGCTTCTTTTCGGTCGCGCGCTATCTCGATCTCGCCGCCTACGAAAGCGATGGGATTCCGCCGGACTTCCTGTCGCATTCGCACGGCGAGGGCTTCCTGAGGTTCTTCGAGGAACGCTGTCAGCGCCAGGGCATCTTCATCTTCGACGAGCCGGAATCCGCGCTGTCGCCGTCGCGGCAGATCGAGTTCCTCAAGCTGCTACGGCGGATGGATCAGGCGGGCAATTGCCAGGTGATCATGGCGACGCATTCGCCGATGCTGATGGCCTATCCACAT
Source organism: Rhodopseudomonas pentothenatexigens (assembly GCF_900218015.1). Taxonomy (GTDB): domain Bacteria; phylum Pseudomonadota; class Alphaproteobacteria; order Rhizobiales; family Xanthobacteraceae; genus Rhodopseudomonas; species Rhodopseudomonas pentothenatexigens. Next base: position 179,440 of record NZ_UFQQ01000001.1, read on the forward strand.
GCGCGGCTGCTGCGTCTGTCGAAATACGGCCTTGAGCCGGTGACGCTCGAACTGACCGACCACTTCCGGGTGCTTCGGGAATTCTGCGCCGACCCGGCGCAGTTCGTCGATACGGTGCTGAACGAGTGAGGGGGCAGACGGCTGTTGGGACATTTGTAGAGCGGATCAGCCCGACGCGCGCCATCCGCCCTTCGCGGTGAGCCGACCCTACTTTCCGCAGTTCCAGATCGGACCGATCGGCGTCTGTGTCCAGCACGGCCCGAAGCTGCCGCCATTGTAGCGGCCGCGATAGAAGCCGGGCCGCCCGAGATAGCGCCACTCGCCGCTCCATGGGCCGTTCCAGCGATAATAATCCGGCGTCGGATCGATGTACCACGGCCGCTTCGGCCGCAGCATCGCGAGCTGCTCGCGCGTGAGTTTCTGCTTGAACAATGGTACGGCGTTGTTCGGCGGCTGCACATAGCCGGGCAGGAAGCCGTAGCCGTGGGAGCGCTTGGCATGCTTCTTGGTCGAAGCGGCCGAGGCGGCGGCGGGGAGCAAAGCGAGGGCGGCGGCGAGGGTGAGGGCGGTGAGGCGGGACATGAGGGGAGTGTAGACGGGAGGAGGCGGGAGGGCGATTCAAATTGAGGGCGATATGAGTGCGACCCGCGGTCAAGCAGGTAGCCCGCATGAGCCCAGCTATATGCGGGACTCGTCGCGAAGATAAATCCCGCATTCGCTACGCTCATGCGGGCTACGCTCGCTGCATGAAATCTCCCTACCATCGTCGCGGAGCGGCTGATACGCCTTCATAAGAGTGTCCGAACGAATTACTCAAGGATGGTACGAAATTTGATGGACGACAGATCGTTCTTGATAACGTAGCGGATCAACCACAAAAGAAGACCAATTGCAAAAAGCTGGCTTTCACTTTCTTCTTTGAATCTGGAGGGCTGATCTTCTTCGTGCCGAAAAGCGGACCTGAGATTTCGATTTCCGTGAAGCATTTTGGACCTGTAGCTATATGTCTTTTCCATCATCTCAAGAATCCATTTCGACTTGTCATAGCCTTGAAACAGCACTTCCAGCTTCACCTTAAGCTGTCCGATGGAAGATCTTCCTCCATCTACAAGTAGGGCCTCTATGCCAGCTACGGCCCACACCAAGTCAGAGAGTTCATCATTTCGCCAGCTCTCGACAAAAAGTCGCGTGAAGAAACTTAAAGATTTGGACGCCGGCGTGTCGCTGTAGCCTTTAAGCATTCCGTTCTGTTGTTGTGTCCAACGAACTGCTTCTGAAGTCTCAACGTCAATTAGTGGAACGCCATTGGATTCAAGAAAATCAGCGGCCTCACTTACCAAAGAGTACAGATGCAGGTTTCGATCTGTGGGTTCATCGTTGATGGACCAAAGCGACTTGACGACATGAGTGGCGGTCGGACATGCGATAGAGATGCCGCATAGGAATGTTTGAATGTCCGCGTAAAGCGCGATCGGCAGTTCGTGTTTGCGCCATCGTTCAAATTCTCGATGGCTGTAGGCTCCATCGTCGCTATCTTTTAGGCCGATGTCGGCCGCGCAATAGGAGCAGTATCCTGATATTTTGAGCGCCCAATTACAGTATTGGACGATGAATTTCTTCCCGAGCAACCCCTTATGGGAACTTGTCAACGAAATTAGATCTACAGTCAGGCGTTGATTGACAATTCCCGGTCCGCAGTAAGTTGTGATAAATCGCGGTTCTTCGAAGAACGCCTTAAGCTTCTCAAAGTCGGGAACAGATGATCCGCAGTCATCAATGAACGGATACAAGGCGAACAGGGCGGAAAAATCGAAACCAACTGGCTCGTGCCTGGGAAGCGCTTCTGTTCCCATTTACTCACTCCGCCGCCTCGTCCGCCTTCCGCTTTGCCGCCTTCGCCGGCCCCTTCTTCTCCAGCACCGGCTTCAAGAACTTCCCTGTGTAGCTCCGCGGCGCCTTGACGATGTCTTCGGGCGGGCCCCAGGCGACGATTTCGCCGCCGCCGTCTCCGCCTTCGGGGCCGAGGTCGATGACCCAGTCGGCGGTCTTGATGACTTCGAGATTGTGCTCGATCACCACCACGGTGTTGCCCTGCGCCACCAACTCGTGCAGCACTTCGAGCAGCTTGGCGACGTCGTGGAAGTGCAGGCCCGTGGTGGGTTCGTCGAGGATGTAAAGCGTGCGGCCGGTGGCGCGCTTGCTGAGCTCCTTGGCGAGCTTGACGCGCTGGGCTTCGCCGCCGGACAGCGTCGTCGCCTGCTGGCCGACATGGATGTAGTCGAGGCCGACGCGGTGCAGCGTCTTGAAGGTCTCGCGGACGCGCGGCACCGCCTTGAAGAACTCGGCGGCTTCCTCGACCGTCATGTCGAGCACGTCGGCGATCGACTTGCCCTTGAACAGCACGTCGAGCGTTTCGCGGTTGTAGCGCTTGCCCTTGCAGACGTCGCAGGTGACGTAGACGTCGGGCAAAAAGTGCATCTCGATCTTGATGACGCCGTCGCCCTGGCAGGCCTCGCAGCGGCCGCCCTTGACGTTGAACGAGAACCGGCCCGGCTCGTAGCCGCGCGCCTTGGATTCCGGCAGGCCGGCGAACCACTCGCGGATCGGCGTGAACGCGCCTGTGTAGGTCGCGGGGTTGGAGCGCGGGGTGCGGCCGATCGGCGACTGGTCGATGTCGATGATCTTGTCGATGTGCTCGAGGCCCTCGATCCTGTCGTGCGGCGCCGGCGGCTCGCTGGCGTTGTTCAGCTTGCGGGCGATCGCCTTGTAGAAGGTGTCGATCAACAGCGTCGACTTGCCGCCGCCGGAGACGCCGGTGACGCAGGTGAACAGGCCGAGCGGAATCTCGGCCGAAACGTTCTTCAGATTGTTGCCGCGGGCGCCCACCAGCTTGAGGGTGCGGCGATGGTTCGGCGGCCGGCGCTCCGGCACCGGCACCGACAATTCGCCGGTCAGATACTTGCCGGTCAGCGACTTCGGATTGCGCATGATCTCGGCGGGGGTGCCTTGCGCCACGATATGGCCGCCATGGACGCCGGCGCCGGGGCCGATGTCGAGCACGTAGTCGGCGAGCTGGATGGCATCCTCGTCGTGCTCGACAACAATCACGGTGTTGCCGAGGTCGCGCAGCCGCTTCAGGGTGTCGAGCAGCCGGGCGTTGTCGCGCTGGTGCAGGCCGATCGACGGCTCGTCGAGCACGTAGAGCACGCCGGTGAGGCCCGAGCCGATCTGCGAGGCGAGGCGAATGCGCTGGCTTTCGCCGCCCGACAGGGTGCCGGACGAGCGCGCCAGCGTCAGATAGTTCAGGCCGACGTCGAGCAGGAAGCTGAGCCGGTCGCGGATCTCCTTCAGGATGCGGACGGCGATCTCGTTCTGCTGGGTGTTGAGCAGCTTCGGTACCGCGGCGAACCAGTCGCCGGCGGCTTTGACCGACAGTTCGGAGATTTCGCCGATGTGCTTGCCGCCGATCTTGACGCACAGCGCCTCGGGTTTGAGGCGATGGCCGTGGCAGGCGTCGCACGGCACGTCGGAGAAGTACTTGCCGAGTTCCTCGCGCGCCCATTCGCTCTCGGTCTCGCGGAAGCGGCGCTCGATATTCGTCACCACGCCTTCGAACGGCTTCCTGGTGTCGTAGGAGCGGACGCCGTCCTCGTAGGAGAACTTGATCTCGTCGTCGCCGGAGCCGTGCAGCAGGACGTTCTGCACCTTCTTGGGCAGGTCCTTCCACTTGGTGTCGAGCGTGAACTTGTAGTGCTTGCCGAGCGCGGTCAGGGTCTGCAGGTAGTAAGGCGAGGACGACTTCGCCCACGGCGCGATCGCGCCCTTGCGCAGAGTCAGTTCCTTGTCGGGTACGACCAGGTCGGCGTCGATGTGCTGCTCGATGCCGAGGCCGCCGCATTCCGGGCAGGCGCCGTAGGGGTTGTTGAACGAGAACAGCCGGGGCTCGATCTCCGGAATGGTGAAGCCGGACACCGGGCAGGCGAACTTTTCCGAAAACAGGATGCGCTCCGGCCCGGATTTGTCGTGGATCTTGGCGACTTTCTTCGTCGCAGCCTCACCCTTCGAGACGGCGCTTTGCGCCTCCTCAGGGTGAGGGGCTCCCTTCTTGGCCTTGCCGCGTTTGCCGTCCTCATCCTGAGGAGCGCCCGCAGGGCGCGTCTCGAAGGATGGCGGCGGTGTCGGCGCATCCGCGAACTCGATCACCGCCAGCCCTTCGGCGAGCTTCAGCGCGGTCTCGAAACTCTCGGCGAGGCGCTGGCCGATGTCGGGGCGGACCACGATGCGGTCGACCACGACGTCGATGTCGTGCGGGAATTTCTTGTCGAGCGTCGGTGCTTCGGCGAGCTCGTGGAACGCGCCGTCGATCTTGACGCGCTGGAAGCCCTTCTTCAGCCAGTCGGCGAGCTCCTTGCGGTACTCGCCCTTGCGGCCGCGGACCGCCGGCGCCAGCAGATACAGCCGGGTGCCTTCCGGCAGCGCCAACACCCGGTCGACCATCTGCGACACGGTCTGGCTCTCGATCGGCAGCCCGGTCGCCGGCGAATAGGGCACGCCGACCCGCGCCCACAAGAGGCGCATGTAGTCGTAAATCTCGGTGACGGTGCCGACCGTCGAACGCGGGTTCTTCGAGGTGGTCTTCTGCTCGATCGAGATCGCCGGCGATAGGCCGTCGATCTGGTCGACGTCCGGCTTCTGCATCATCTCGAGGAATTGCCGGGCATAGGCCGACAGCGACTCGACGTAGCGGCGCTGGCCCTCGGCGTAGATGGTGTCGAACGCCAGCGACGACTTGCCGGAGCCGGACAGGCCGGTGAACACCACCAGCTTGTCGCGCGGGATAGTGACGTCGACGTTCTTGAGATTGTGTTCGCGGGCGCCGCGAATGGTGATGGCGGTCCGGCTCGAGGCCGCGGGGGTCTGACGCTTGGCCTTGATCACTTCGTCCATACGGGTGTCCAGACGCGCGACAACGCGCCGGTTGGGGCGCGCGCCGGAGAGACCGGGGCAGACGCCGGATGGGGCTGAGCCTGGAACATAGGAAGAACGCGAGGCGATTGCCAGAGGCTCGGTGCGCCATCAACCGGATTGTTGCATGCGACTGGCGAGGTTCTCGGGCTGAACCCTTCACAGGCGCGACGTCGTGCCGATGCGCTCCCCCGCGGGTGCGATCCGGAACCGGGCCTGGACATGCAGAAGGCCGGCGCGAGGCCGGCCTTCCGAAGCAAAACTGAATGCTGCGACGCTGAAGCAGCGACGCGATTCTCAGTAGCGCGCCACCACCGGGCCGCCCCAGCGATAGTTGATGCGGGCGGTGACGACGTCGACGTCCTGCTTGATGCGGTCGACATTGGTGGTCGGCGAGAAGTTCATGTCGCGGCTGTCGAGGAAGATGTGATCGTATTCGACGCCGAACGACCAGTTCGGGGTGAAGCCGTATTCCATGCCGGCGCCGACGGTGCCGCCCCAGCGGGCTTCATTCGAGTCGTCGTTGAGCACGCCGGTGGCGGTGATGTAGCGGCTGTACTTGGAATTCACCACTGCGGCGCCGCCCTTGACGTACAGCAGAGCGTTGTCCCAGGCATAGCCGACGCGGGCGGTGAACAGGCCGAAGGCGTCGACCTTGCTCTCGTTGGTGAAGGCCGGGAACGAGGTGCTGATGTTCGAGCCCTTGAAGTCGGCCCAGTTGCCCTGCGCTTCGAGGCCGAACACCCAGGTGCCCATCTGCCAGTTGTAGCCGACCTGACCGCCAACCGTGCCGCCGGAGGCGTCGTGGCAGCCTTCCGAGACGTTGGCCGCGAGCGGCGCAGCGGCAGTGCCGGCGAAGTCCCAGCAGTTGCGGCTGGTGCCCCAGCCGCCGTTGGCACCGACGTAGAAGCCCGACCAGTTGTACATCACCGGGATCACCGGCGGCGCCTTGGTGTAGGGGCGGGCGGCGAGATCGGCGGCCATCGCGGGGGCCGCATTCGTCGCAATCAGGCCACCCAACGCAATCAGACCGACAGTCCCCAATAGAAACTTCTTCATCGCAATTCTCCGGTTGTCTGCTGCACCGGTTCCTGGTCCGCCAGTTGTCCCGCTTGCGGATCAAGGAAAGCGCGAGCGCCCATCTCAAATTCCGGTTGCGACTATACGCCTGCGCTCGCCGATGCGCCGTCTCCGAAATGCAACAGTCGCGAGCAAAGACGCCTTCATAAAACCGACATTGAGGAAGGAAATCGGCCTGCAATTGCAGCGAGATACCGGCGCGGCGCGCCGTTGTCATCGGACGGTACTTCCGCCCCAGGCCCGACGAGGCAGCGAGCGACCGTGGACTTCACCCTTCTCTTTGGAACAAAAATAGAACATAATCGTGCCGCTCGCGGTCGTGGATAACGGGGGCGAGGGGAGCGTTTTCTGGCACAGCCGTATGGGCGGCGGGGCGCCGACAGCGTAAGCGCTTGGGCAGAGGACCGCAGCGCCGGATGGCGTGCCGCGGCGGCCGAACAGTATGGTGAGCTTTGAGAGGAGACGTCGATGGCGGGCAGCGTGAACAAGGTGATCCTGGTCGGAAACCTCGGCGCCGATCCGGAGATCAAGCGGACCCAGGACGGTCGCCCGATCGCCAACCTGCGGATTGCCACCTCGGAGACCTGGCGCGACCGCGCCACCGGCGAGCGCAAGGAAAAGACCGAATGGCACCGCGTGGTGATCTTCAACGAAGGGTTGTGCAAGGTCGCCGAGCAGTACCTGAGAAAAGGCGCGAAGGTTTACATCGAAGGTCAGTTGCAGACGCGCAAATGGACCGATCAGAGCGGCGCTGAGCGCTACAGCACCGAGGTTGTGCTGCAGAACTTCAACTCGAATCTGACCATGCTCGACGGCCGCAGCGGTGGCGGCGGTGGGGGTGGTGGCGGCGGTTACGGCGACGACAATTCCGGCGGCGATTTCGGCTCCAGCGGCCCGTCGGGCGGCGGCGCGCGGCGGCCGCTGCCGGCCAGCAGCGGCGGCGGTCGCGGCAGCGACATGGACGACGACATCCCGTTCTGAGCCGACGGATCTGAGCCATTCCGGCCGCACCCGGCCGGGATGGCCGGCAGCGCCGCTCTCGGTCCGGCAACGGGGCGGATGCTTCAGCGCGCCAGCAGCGCCCAGCCGAGCTGGAGCTGGGTCAGGGCGAACAGCGTGCCGAACAGGCGCTGGTTATGACGGGCGAGCCAGCGCGGCAGGTAGATGTCGAAATTGTCGGCGCGGTCGTCGGTGTAGCGTGCCGCCAGCGTGGTCAGCGGGCAGCGCATCCGGTTCAGCAGCAGCACCACGACCTCGCCCCAGACGAACACGCTGAGCCAGAGCGCGGCGACGAGCTGCCCGAACCCGATCGTCACCGGGATCGCGATGATCGACGAGGCGAAGAACGCCCAGATCGCGGTGTGCAGCAGCCGCACCGCGACCAGCGCCTGGGCGGGCCGTGCAGTGCGGGCGGCCAGCGGCGTCATGGCGAGGCTTCGTCGTCGGGCAGCCGGCTGGCCAGGATCTTGTCGATCCGGCGGTGATCGAGGTCGAGGATTTCGAACCGCCACCCTTCGAAGTCGAACTTGTCGCCAACGCTCGGCAGCGCGCCGAGATGCGACAGGACCAGGCCAGCGACAGTGTGATAGTCGCGCGGCGCCGGCACCGGAATGCCGAGCAGATCGCCGAACTCGTCGACCGGCATCCACCCCGCAATCAGGTACGAGCCGTCGTCGCGGCGAACCACCGCGGGTTCCGGCGGCCCCTGTTCGGAGCCGAACGCGCCGACGATCGATTCCAGAATATCCGCGGTGGTCACCACGCCCTCGAAGCCGCCGAACTCGTCGTACACCAGCCCCATGTGCACCGCAGAGCTGCGCAGCATCAGCAGCGCGTCACGAGCATCGGCCGAGGCCGGGATCACCGGTGCGTCCCGCACCAGCGCTCGGAAATCCGGCGTCTCGCCGCGCAGGTAGATCTCCAGCACGTCCTTGGCCTGGATGATGCCGATCGGATCGTCGCGATTGCCGTCGGAGGCCGGCAGCCGTGAATGCCGGCTTTGCAGGAAGGCGTCGCGGATGTCCTCGGGCGGATCGGTGAGGTCGATCATGTCGACCTCCGGGCGCGGCGTCATCACCGCGCCCACCGGCCGGTCGCCGAGCCGCATCACGCCGGCGATCATCTGCCGCTCGCCGGGTTCGAGCACGCCGGCGGTTTCGGCCTCCAGCACCAGGCTATGGATCTCCTCCTCGGAGACCTTGTCCTCCGGTTCGCTGCTTTTGCCGAGCAGCGTCAGGATCGCTTTGCCGGACAGGTCGAGGACCACCACCACCGGCAGAGAAATCCTGGCGAGCAGCGCCATCGCGGGAGCCACCTTGGCGGCCACCGCCTCCGGATCGCGCAACGCCAATTGCTTAGGGACCAATTCACCGACGATCAGCGTCGCGTAGGTGATCAACGTCACCACCACGCCGACGCCGAGGATGTCGGCAAACGGCACGCTGTTCGCAGCCAGCCAGTCGCTGAGACGCTGGCCGAGGGTGGTGCCCGAAAACGCACCGGACAGCACGCCCACCAGCGTGATGCCGATCTGCACGGTGGAGAGGAACCGGCCGGGGTCTTCGCTCAGCTTCAGCGCCTGACGGGCGCCCCGGACGCCGCGCTGCGCCAGGATCGACAGCCGCGCCGGCCGCGACGACACGATCGCCAGTTCGGACATTGCCAGCAGACCGTTGGCGACGATCAGGACGACAACGATTGCCAATTCCACCGAGAGCATGATGCTCCTGCGACCCCCTGCATCTGTTGAAGTGCAGTATAGATAGGAAGCCGGGCGCGGAGTCGGAACCGAGCGGCGCTATTTCGTCGCTTCCGTCCGCTTGGCTTCGTTCCACAGCGCGTCCATCTCGGCGAGCGTGGCGTCCTCCGGCGTACGGCCCTGGGCGGCCAGCGCCCGCTCGATATAGCTGAAACGGCGCTCGAATTTGGTGTTGGCGCCGCGCAGCGCGATCTCGGGGTCGGTATTGGCGTGGCGGGCGAGGTTGACCAGCGCGAACAGTAGGTCGCCGGTCTCCTCGGTGATGTGCGCCTGATCGCCGCGGTCGAGCGCGGCCTCGATCTCGTCGGTCTCCTCGCGAATCTTGGCCAGCACGGCGCGCGGGTCGTTCCAGTCGAACCCGACCTTGGCGGCCTTGCGTTGCAGATCCATCGCTCGGGACAGCGCCGGCTGACCGGACTTCACACCGGCCAGCACCGAGCTCGACGGCGGTTCGGTGAGGCCGCGGCGGGCGGCGCGCTCGGCCTTCTCCTCGGCCTTGATCCGGTCCCAGACACCCTCGACGTGCGATGGCGTCAGATTGCCATTGGCGTCGGCAAACACATGGGGATGGCGGCGGATCATCTTGCGGGTGATCCCCTCGACCACGTCGCCGAACGCGAACGCGCCGCGCTCCTCGGCGATCCGGGCGTGAAACACCACCTGCAGCAACAGGTCGCCGAGCTCCTCGCGCAGGTCGTCGAGATCGTGCCGGGCGATCGCCTCGGCGACCTCGAATGCTTCCTCAATGGTGTAAGGCGCGATCGTCGCGAAATCCTGTTCGAGGTCCCACGGGCAGCCGGTCACCGGGGTGCGGAGCGCGGCCATGATCTCGATCAGCCGGGCGATATCGCGGGAGGGGGTCATAGCGGGATCCAGCGCAGGAGGAAGTCCCGTTTCCTATGCCGCAACCGGCGCCGCCATCCCAGCGAAAACCGCGCCGGATTGGCCTGCACGGCGCGTGGTGCTACAGCCATGCCCTATGACCGAGCATGCTTCCGACAAAACCGCGCTGGTGCTGTTCTCCGGCGGGCAGGACTCCGCGACCTGTCTGGCCTGGGCGCTCTCGCGCTTCTCCCGCGTCGAGACCATCGGGTTCGACTACGGCCAGCGGCATCTGATCGAGCTGGAATGCCGGGCGCGGCTGCTCGACGGCATCGGTGCGATCAACGCGGATTGGGCGGCGAAGCTGGGCGACGGCCACACGCTGACGATTCCGACGCTGGCGGAAATCTCCGACACTGCGCTGACCCGCGACGTCGCGATCGCGATGGGCGCCGACGGCCTGCCGAACACCTTCGTGCCCGGACGCAATCTGATTTTCCTCACCTTCGCGGCGGCGCTGGCGTATCGGCGCGGCATCGCCGACATCGTCGGTGGGATGTGCGAGACCGATTACTCCGGCTATCCGGACTGTCGCAACGACACCATCCAGGCGCTGCAGACCGCGCTGACGCTCGGCATGGCGCGCGACATCACGCTACACACGCCGCTGATGTGGCGCGACAAGGCCGCGACCTGGAAACTGGCGAAGGATCTCGGCGGCGACGCGTTGGTCGATCTGATCCGCGAGGACTCGCACACCTGTTATCTCGGCGAGCGCGGAGCGCGGCACGATTGGGGCTATGGCTGCGGCGAGTGTCCGGCGTGCCGGCTGCGCGCCAGGGGCTGGAGCGAATACGCCGCAGGCGTCTGACCGACCGCACCCCTTGGTATGATCGAGTCGCCGGATTGCGCGTGGTAAGGCTGGCCTCCAGTCCGGCTGCAACGGAGCGTTTCGCCATGCCGTCATCCTTCGCGCCGCTCAGCCGCCGCACTGTGCTGCAAGGGATCGGCGCAGCATTGGCGATGGCGCCGTTGAAGTTGGGCGCAGTGCCTGCAGTGCCCGGGCCGGATGCCGACAAGCTGGCGCGGCTCACCGCCTTCTTCGATCGCGAGGTGACGTCCGGCAAGCTGCCGGGCGCAGTGGCGCTGATCCAGCAGCATGGCAAGCCGGTTTATCTGCGTTGCTTCGGCTGGCGTACGGCAGCGCGGCGGCACCCGATGACGCCGGACACCATCTTCGCGCTGCATTCGATGACCAAGCCGATTACCAGCGTCGCGGCGATGATGCTGATCGACGACGGACGTCTGGCGCTGCACGACCCGCTGGCGAAGTACATTCCGGCGTTCGCGCGCGTGAAGGTCGGTATCGAAACGGTGGAAGGCCGCAAACCGGCACTGGCGCTGGTCGCGCCCGACCGGCCGGTGACGATCGAGGACCTGCTGCGTCACACGTCCGGAATTACTTACGAGTACATCGGCGGCGAGCTGATCAAGGCGGCGTATCGGCAGGCCGATCTGTTCGCCGGCCGGTTCGACAATGCCGAGTTTGCCGAGCGGATCGCCGGCTTGCCGCTGGCGCGACAGCCCGGCACGCTGTGGCGCTACGGCCATTCCACCGACGTGCTCGGCCGCGTCATCGAGGTCGTGGCGGGCGAGCCGCTCTTCAGCTTCCTCGAGCAACGCCTGTTCGCTCCGCTCGGCATGACCAGCACGAGCTTCGTGCTGCGGGCCGAGGCGGAGCGGGCGCGGATGGCGGCCGTGTACCCGAACGATACCGTGCTGGCCGATGCCGAGCGACGGCGTCGCGCCCATCCGGAATGGCAGTCCGGTGGCGGCGGCCTGCTCTCGACCGCTACCGACTACGCGCGGTTCGCGCAGATTCTGCTCGAAGGCGGCCAGCTCGACGGCCGGCGCTATCTCAGCCCGGCCGCGTTCAAGGCGATGACCACCGACCAGATCGGCCCGGGCTCCGGCGTCGAGCGCGATTACTTCTATTTCCCGGGCGATGGCTTCGGCTATGGCTACGGGCTGGCGGTGCGGGTCGAGCCGGGCGAGGCGAGGCCGCCGGCGCCGGGATCGATCGGCGAATTGAAATGGGACAGCGGCAGCGGCACCTATTTCGGCGTCGATCCAAAGCTGGATATGATCTACATCCTGATGCAGCAGACCGAGACTGAACGCGGCCGCGTGGTGCCGATGTTCAAGAAGCTGGTCTACGACGCCTTTGCGGTGAGCGACTGAACCAGCGAGCGGCCGCCCGAATAGGTCGACCACGCCGACAGCGCCATCCGCCCTTTCAGCGTCAGCGCCTTCTCCAGCACCAGCAGGGGCTGCGCTTCGCAACCGAGCTGTTTCTTGTAGTCGTAGCCGCCGGCGCCGAGATCGAACTGCTCGATGCCGTTATCGATCAGCCAGCGGATGATCTCGCTCGCCAGCACGATGCCGGGCGAACCGCGGCTCCATTCCGCGCCGGCATGTGCGAGCCGTACCGTGGTGCAGCTCTGCCGGTGCAACAGGCTATAGGCAACCGCGACGACTGAGTTGCCGGACTCCATCACCGACAGCATCGCCTGGCCGCGCGAAAATACCTCGCGGTAGAAATGCGCATAAGGCGGCCGGTCGAGCACGTAGCGCTTGCCGAGCGCGGTGATCCGAGCCCGCTGAAACTGATCGAGTTTGCCGAGCAGGCGCGCGGCATCGTCGACCGGCGCAGTGACCATCCGCACCCGCACCCCACCGAGCGCATCGAGCGCGCGGTGATGTTGGCGCAGCGCCTTGCGGAACTTGCGCGGACGGGTCTCGAGATAGTCGTCCCACGAGCGCGGCAGCGTCGTGACGTTGCGCACCGAGGCGGAGGGCGAGGACGCCAGCAGCGCCAGCGGATTGACCTTGCCGCCCGCGGTCAGCGGCAGGTTGCAGAGCCTCATCACGTCGACGTCGGGAAGTGCCGCTAGCACGGCCTCGAACGCGGCAGCCGCAGCAGCAGACGTCGATGGCGCGGCGGGCCCGAGCAACGGCACGTTGTAGTCGGATACCGACAGGTCGGCGAATTCGACCAGCGCTACGCCGCACACCCGGCGGACCACCAGTGGCAGCAGCATCGCGATCTCGCCGCAGAGGCCGTCGCGCACGGTGATCAGCAGCGGCTCGGCAGCTGCGGACGGACCGAGCAGCTTGAGCCAGGCGCTCAGCCAGTCGGCGGATTGGAACGGGGTGATCGCAGCCGCGGGGCCGAGCGCGGCGGCGCGCTGCAGAAACAGGTCGGAGTCGCGGGTGGCCTCGGCGGTGTAGCGGCCGGCCGCGTTTGCCGTCCACCGCATCGGTCGATCAAAATCGATCTGCGCCATTACCCACTCGCTGCCGCCGCAGCCTCGCCATCCGCGGGCTGTCGACAGGAGGCACAATAGCGCCGATCGGGCCGGTTCTCGTTGACCTCGGCAGCGTACAGGCCAAACTTGTCGCATCAGCGTTAACGCCGCGATGACTCCGTCTCGGAACCGGCCTTCGCATCCGCAAAATCGCCCGGCTCCAATTCGATGGGCCGGCCGTGCGGGGTGCGATCGGCGGCATGGTCCCAGGCGTCGCGGTAGCGATGCTGGGTGTCGAGGCTGGCGACGCCCTTGGCGGCGATCATCTGTTCCAGCGTCGCCAGCCAGTGGCGATAGTAGGTGTCGCCGCAGTCCGGATCTCCGGCGGCCTGGGCACGGCGGATCTGGGCCGCGAGCGCCGTGGCCCATTCCGGCCAGGTGAACAGCCCGCAGCCATGCAGCGTAACCGCCATCGCGAAGGCGTGGGCTTCCCACGGCTCGCGGAACACCGGGCCGTCCTCGTCGCGGGGCAGGCCCGGCACGCTGCGCGCGGCGATCGTCGCGGCTTCGGATTGGCTGCTCACGCCGCTGGCTCCAGATAGGAATCCCAGGCATCGACAGAAACCCGGGAGGCCGGATCGGCGCCGTCCCCCCACAATTCGCGCGCCTCGAACGTCACGGTGTAAAGCCATTGCGGCTGCTCGCCGGCACCGTGTGCATGACTGTCGGGAAACACGTGCGCGCCGTGCACCAGTTCGATCGTGCCAATCCGGCCGCGGACGTAGCGCGGCAGGCGGATGTGGGTTCGCGGATGCAGTTCCTTGGCGCGGACGCGGTCACCGATCCCGAACCGGCCAGGGACCGCCGCATCACGTTCGGTCGGTGCGCCGCGCGCCAGCATCGGTGCAACGTCAGGCGCGGTAAGCACCGGCACATCCTTCGCCGGATGCAGCGGACGGCCCGCCGCGATTTCATCGGCGGTGACAAGGCCACGTTCGGCCATCAGGACTTCAAGGCCTGCGAGCCACAGTTGATAGTAGCTCTTCGACAGATAATCGACCGGTGTGCGGTTCTCGCGGGCGAACCGTGACATGTCGATGTTCCAGCCGCCGGGCCGCGCCATCGCCAGCGTCAGCGCGAAGGCACGACGCTCCCAGGCGGCATGAAAAAGCGGCTCATTCGGTTCAGGCACCACGGGCCCGAAGCCGTCCATGCCGCCCATGTCGTGCGCGCCATTCATGCCGTGATCTCCGCAGGCGAGCGGGCGAGGCCGGTGCCGATCATGCTGTCGCGGGTGACGAGGTCGGCGAGTTGATCTTCGCTGAGGCCGTCGCTGCCATCGGGCCGCATCGGGATCACCAGATAGCGGATCTCGGCGGTAGAATCCCACACCCGGATCGCGGTGTCCTGCGGCAGCGTCACGCCGAATTCGGCCAGCACCGTGCGCGGCTCCTTGACCACGCGCGAGCGGTACGGCGCCGATTTGTACCACACCGGCGGCAGGCCGAGCACCGGCCACGGGTAGCAGGAGCACAGCGTGCAGACGACCATGTTGTGCGTGGTCGGGGTATTCTCGACCGCGACGATGTGCTCGCCCTGGCGGCCGGTGTAGCCGAGTTCGGCGATCGCCGCCGTGGCGTCGTGCAGCAGCCGCTTCCGATACGCCGGATCGCTCCACGCTTTGGCGACCACGCGAGCGCCGTTGCGCGGGCCGACCTTGGTTTCGTAGGTCTCGATCAGCGCATCCAGCGCGGCGGGATCGACATAGCCCTTTTCAGTGAGGATGGTTTCGAGCGCGCGGACCCGCAGCTCGGTCTCCGACAATTCGGAATGGTCGTGATCATGGTGATGATGATGCTCGCTGCTCATGCGTCGCAGGATAGATTGGATTTTGCCGCGCTGTCGAGCCGCGAGGCTGCTAGGCTTGTCGCAACCAAAAGCAACGACCGGGGAGGAACAGGATGAGCGGGTGCGTGACCATCGAACGGGGGCGGGGGCCGGAAGGACGGGTGGCGATTGTCAGGTTCGACCGCGGCGACGGCCTCAACGCGCTGTCGCCGGATGCGATGCGGCAACTGACCGACGTTGCGCGCAGTTTCGAGGATGACGCGGACACTTCGGTGGTGGTGCTGAGCGGCAGCGCAACCGCGTTCAGCGCCGGCTTCGACCTGAAGGACCCGGAGGGCCGCAGCCGGGCCGAAATGGATCTCGGCGCGCTGCGCCGGCATCTCAAGATCGGGCCGCGGCTGACGCGGGCCTGGCACGAGGTGGAGCAGGTCACGATCGCGGCGATCGAAGGGTTCTGCGTCGGCGGCGGCGTGGCGCTGGCTGTTGCGCTGGATTTCCGGGTGATGGCGAGCGACAGCCATCTGCGGGTGCCGGAAATCGGCCTCGGGATGAATATGAGCTGGCAGAGCGTCCCGCGGATGCTGCATCTGATCGGTCCGGCGCGCACCAAGCAGGCGGTGATCCTGGCCGACGACCGCATCAGCGCCACCGAGGCGCACGACTGGGGGCTGGTCGAGGAGATCGCCGAGCCGGGTCAGGCGCTGGCCCGTGCCATGCGGCTCGCCGAGAAGATCGCGGCGCAACCGCCGATGTCGGTGGCGATGACCAAGCTGACGGTCAACCGGCTGACCCATGCGCTCGACGACCTCGCCAGCCACATGGACCTCGACCAGTTCGCGCTCGCCGGCTTCAGCGACGATCACCGCGAAGGCGTCGACGCCTTCCTGCAACGCCGCAAACCGCGGTTCCACGGCCGGTGAGGCGACGCCGGGCCGCGGATGCGCTACATTTGCCAAAACACCGAGGAGGCTTTCGATGATTACCACCGTCGTGCAGTTTCACATGGCGACGCCGATTAGCCTGGAAGAGGCGAAGAAGCGGTTCGAGAGCAGCGCGCCGAAATATCAGAAGCTGCCGGGCCTGATCCGCAAGTACTACATCCGCTCCGAAGACGGTACCACCGCCGGCGGCATCTACCTCTGGGAGAGCCGCGAAGCGGCCGAGGCCGTCTATGCCGGCGAATGGCGCGCCCGCGTCGCAGCATTGTATGGCGCAGAGCCGGTGATGAGCTGGTTCGACAGCCCGGTGATCGTCGACAACGCCGACGGCGGTACGATTACCACCAGCGCGGCAGCCTGATCGCGATCAGGTCCACATCCGCCGCATCCGCGAGTTGATGTCGATGCGCGGGCCGCGCTGGGCTGCGGCGGCGGCCTCTGGGGTGACCCGGGGCCAGCTGGTGCGTTCGAACAGCGGCAACAGCCGGTCGGGAATGAAGCGGGTGCGCGCCGCATAGACGTGGCGGTCGCCTTGGGCGTTCTGGCTGTGGGTGAAGAACCGCTGCGGCACGACCAAATGCAGATCGTCCTTCGCCCGTGTCATCGCGACGTAGAGCAGGCGACGCTCTTCCTCGATCTCGGCCGAGGTACCGGTGCCGAGGTCGGACGGCATGCAGCCATCGACGACGTTGAGCACGAACACCTGCTTCCATTCCTGCCCCTTGGCGGAATGGATCGTCGACAGGATCAGATAGTCGTCGTCGAGCGTCGGCACGCCGGCCTGGTCCGATGTCGCGTCAGGCGGATCGAGCGTCAGCTCGGTGAGGAAGCGTTCGCGCGACGGATAGCCCGAGGCGATCTGCGCCAGCTGCACCAGGTCGGCGCGGCGGGTTTCGGCATCCTCGTGAATGCGATCGAGATGCGGCGCGTACCAGATCAGCGCGCGTTCGATCTCGGCCGGCCAGCCGGCATCGCCGCTGCGCAGCTCCTGGACCGCCGCGACGAAGCCGCGCCAGTCTCCACCCGCGCGCGGCGGGGCGGGCAGGGCGACGAGCGTGCCGAGCGGATCGGCCGCGGCGGTAATCGCATCCAGTGCCTTCTGCGCCGAGGCCGGGCCGACGCCCTGCATCAGCAGCATCACCCGGAAGCCGGCGACGCGGTCGCGCGGGTTCTGCACGAAGCGCAGCAGCGCCAGCATGTCCTTGACGTGCGCGGCATCGAGAAACTTCAGCCCGCCGAATTTGACGAACGGGATGTTGCGCCGGGTCAGTTCGAGTTCGAGCGGCGCCGAATGCGACGAGGTGCGGAACAGCACCGCCTGCTGTTTCAGCATTGCACCGCCCTCGCGGGCGTCGAGCACGCGCTCGACGATGTAGCGCGCTTGGTCGGCCTCGTCGCGGACGGAGGCCAGCAGCGGCCGTGCCCCCTCGGCGCGGTCGGTCCACAGATTCTTGGTGAAGCGCTCCCGCGCCAGATCGATCACGCCATTGGCGGCCGACAGGATCGCCTGGGTCGAGCGATAATTGCGATCCAGCGTGATGACTCGAGCGGGCGGAGTGAACGCCTTGGGGAAGTCGAGAATGTTGCGCACCGTGGCGGCGCGAAACGAGTAGATCGCCTGAGCGTCGTCGCCGACCACGGTGAGGCCGGCGCCGTCGGGCTTGAGCGCGAGCAGCACCCGCGCCTGCAGCGCATTGGTGTCCTGATATTCGTCGACCAGCACGTGATCGAACCGGCTGCCGATCTCCTGCGCGAACGCAGGCTCCTCCATCACCTGCGCCCAGTACAGCAACAGGTCGTCGTAATCGAGCACGTTGTGGCGCTGCTTGGCCTCGACATAAGCGGCGAACAATTGCTTCAGTTCGGCGGCCCAGCCGGCGCACCACGGGTAGTTGGCGCCGAGCACGACATCGAGCGGCTGGCCGGCATTGACGCAGCGCGAGTAGATCGACAGGCAGGTCGCCTTGGCCGGGAACCGGGCTTCGGTCTTGGAGAAGCCGAGATCGTGGCGGACCAGATTCATCAGGTCGGCGGAATCTTCGCGGTCGTGGATGGTAAAGCCGGGATCGAGCCCGATCCGCTCGGCATAGTCGCGCAGCAGCCGGGCGCCGATGCCGTGGAACGTGCCGGCCCAGTGCAGCCCGCCGGTCAGCGCCGAGGCGCGGTCGCCGAGCACTTTGCGGGCGATCCGCTCGACCCGGCGGGTCATCTCGGCGGCGGCGCGGCGCGAGAACGTCATCAGCAGAATGCGATGCGGATCGGCGCCGCCCACCACCAGATGCGCGACCCGGTGCGCCAGCGTGTTGGTCTTGCCGCTGCCGGCGCCGGCGATCACCAGCAGCGGCGGGCAGGGAGCAGCCCCCGCGCCGTGCTCGACGGCGCAGCGCTGCTCGGAATTGAGTCCGTCGAGGATCGGAGCGGGCAAGGACACGAATCGGCGCCTGTCGGTGAAGGCGGACGCTCCCAGATTCCTGCTTTGTTCGCAACGACGTTTCGCCGGTCCCACCTCGCCATTCACAGCGCTCGACCTCGCGAAAAAAATGTCACGAGCCGCCCGCTATGCTCGCGCCGATGTTGGGTTATGATTCACACTGTCGCGGATGGTCCGCGGCCACCGTGCTGAGGCGCTTTGACGGCGTCGTGAGGACAGAGGGGGAAGCTGGATGCTGCGAGGATCCATTCTTGTCGGGGCGATTGTGGTGATGAGTTCAGCCAGCGCGCTGGCTCTCGATCTCAATACCGTGGCGATCGAAGGTGGCAAGCTGGTGATCACCGGCAAGACCGCCAAGGCCGGGCAGGAGGTCGAAGTCGTCGCCACCGGCGACAAGGTCAAGAGCTCATCGTCGCGCCGCTTCAAGTTCTCGCTCAGCTACCTGCCCGAGACCTGCAAGCTCGATCTGAAGGCCGGCGACCAAACCACCAAAGATCTGATCGTCGCCAATTGCGGTCAGCGCGGCCCGAAGGGTGAGGCCGGCCCCGCTGGCGCTGCGGGCCCCGCCGGTCCCGCCGGTCCGCAGGGCCCCGCCGGTCCCGCGGGCCCTGCCGGCCCCGCCGGTCCGAAGGGTGACGCTGGCCCGGCAGGTCCAGCCGGTCCCGCCGGCCCGGCCGGTCCTGCAGGTGCCACCGGTCCGGCCGGACCGAAGGGCGAGGCCGGCGAAGCGGCTCCAAAGAACTAATCGTCTTGTGCACGATCCGGCCCGCGGCATCGCGCCGCGTGGCCGCGATTGCTCGCGGCCGCGCTGAGGTTTGACATCGAGTTCAGCGCACGCCAGAATTCGTATCGGGTGGATACGACCCGCCGCTTGCGCCCCCTCCGGGGAATGGTGAACGTATCAGAGCGATCCGTGTCTCCCTCTTGCCGAGGCGAACGGAGTCAGTAACGCAAGCATCTGACCTGATCAGTTCGCCCTGCAGAGGGGTCATGATGCGCGATTTCCGCGACGCAAAGGCTATGGCGCAGACGTTGCGCGACGTCATCAAGCCGAAAGCCGAGCTCACCCACAGTGAAAGCCTGGAGCTGATCGCCAAGGTTCTGGGCTGCCAGAACTGGAACGTGCTGGCCGCGGCGCTGCAATCCGCCGGCGATCCGGTGCAGGGCGGCGCGCCTCACGGTCGCGCACCATCGGAGCCCGAGGAGGTTCGGCTGGATGCCGCGATCCTCGACCGCTACGTCGGCTTCTACGAGCTCGCGGAGCAGGGTGTCATGACGATCAGCCGCGAGGACGGCCGCCTGACTTCACGCCTTAGCGGTCAGCCCGCGGTCCCGCTGTTCGCCGAGAGCCGCACTAAATTCTTCGCCAGGATCGTGAATGCGCAGATCAATTTTGTGACCGACGCCTCGGGCGTGGCGCAATCGCTGGTGCTGCACCAGAACGGCCTCGACGTCGCGATGCGGCGGATCGACGCCGCCGAAGCGCGCCGGATCGAAGATCGGATCACCGCGAGACTGAAGAGCGGCCGGCCGAGCCCCGGGACCGAGGCGGCGCTGCGCCGCCTGATCGAGGGGCTACGCACCGGCGAGCCGCGCTACGACGAAATGACGCCAGCCCTCGCCGAGGCGACCAGACAGCAACTCGCCACGCTGCACGCCGAGATCGGCGACGCCGGACCGGTGCACTCGATCGACTTCGTCGGCGTCGGCAATGGCGGTGTCGACGTCTATCTCGTCCACCACGAACAGCGGCCGCTGTATTGGCGGATCGGCCTGGACGCCGCCGGCGCGATCGCGACTGCGTGGGTCACGCCGGGCCTGTAGCAGGTCGGCGCGGCCCCGGTGACCAGTTGGTCCGTGCCGTCTACAGTTCGACGAGATCGACCTGATGATCGGGCATGGACTGCGCGAGCTCGGCGACGTGGCGGTGATGGGTGAACAGGATCATCTGACGCTGCCGGCCGGCGGCGGCGAGCAGGCGGAGCGTCGCCAGAGTCCGCCGCTCGTCGAAGCTCGCCAAAAGATCGTCGCCGATGAACGGCAGCGGCTCGGAGGCGCGGCGTTCGAGCAGCGCCAGCCGCAGCGCCAGGAACAACTGATCGCGGGTGCCCTCGCTCAGTCCGGACAGCGGTACCCGTTCGCCGGAAGCGCGGCGCGCCACCAGGGTCGGTTCATCCTGATCGCCGTAATCGATGCCGAGCCCGGCGAAGGCATCCGCCGTCGCCAGTGCAAACAGCTCGCCGGCGCGCGCCACCATCGGGTCCTGCACCTTGGCGCGATGCAGCTCGACGACGCGGCGGGCGAGCAGCGCCGCGGCGGAGCGCAGCAGCCAGTCTTCGGAAATTGCCAGCAGCTCGGCGGCGGCCTCGCGGCGCCGACTGGCGGCACCCGCGGCGTCGCGGCCTTTGGTGAGCGCATCCAGTTCACGCTGTAGCTGATACAGCGTCGTGGACGCGTCCGAGATGTCCTTGAGCAACTGCTCCTGTTGCTCGGTCGCGCTGGCGATGTCGGCCTGCAGCCGATCGAAGTCGATTCCCTCGCGCTCTCGACGAAGCGCGGTCTCGTCGTGACCGTCGGCGATCTCGAGCAGGTGCCTCCGCAGCTCGGCCTGTTCGGTCTGCAACTGCAGCCGGAAGGTGAGCCGCGACAGCAGTTCCGGCACCGCGGCGATCTCGGCGCCCAAGGTCTCGCCGGCGCGCTGCAGCGTCTCTCCGCCGGCCGCGAGCTTGGCCAGCAGCGCGCCCCGGCTGATCGCCCGCTTGGCCGCGTTGTCGTGCAGGCGACGGCAGGCTTCGTTGGCGCGGCGGGCCTCGACAAGCCGTTCGGCGGCGCGCGGAACGGCGTCCTGGGCCGCAAGGCTGCTGAGATCCGGCGCAACGCGACCGACGAGGTCGGCGACGTCGCGTTCAAACTCCTGCAGGTCCGACGTGATGGTATCGACGCTGCGGCCTTCACGTTCGAAGCTGGCGCGCGGCACGCCGACCGAACTCCACACCGCTAGCGCTGCATCGGCCTGAGCCGGCGAGGCATCGGCGGGCAGCCCGATCGCACGCATGGTCTGCGGCCAGTGCTGCCGCAGCTCGGTAAGGTGGCTCTCGCAGGCTGCGCGCGCTGCTTCGGCTTCGGCGAGTTCGCGGGCGATCCGGTCGCGGGTCGCGGCGCGCGCCTTGGCGTCGCTCCAGGCCGCAACCAATTGATCGTACCGCCCCTTGGCTTCGCGATACAGCACGCCCGCCGGCGCATTGCGATCGGGCTGGCGGCCGACGTGAGCGAGAAAGCCGATGATCGCGATCTTGCCGTCACTGAGCGCCATCTCTTGCGCATCGATCTCGGCGCGCTGCAGGTCGCATTTCGCCAGCCTGACGATGAGTTCGTCGAGCCGGTCGCGCCAGCGCAGCATCTCGGCCGCTTCCGCCGGCTGCAGCCCGGACGCTGCCCAGGCTCGTCTCCACCCCTCGGTGATATCGGCCAGTCCCTGCTGCAGGCCGGCGCGCTTTTCGGCTTCGCGCTCGCGCTTACTGCGCGTGTCCTCGAGCCGCCGCTGTGCGTCTTCGTGCAGAGCAGCGCGTTCGGTGTCGGTCAGCAGCGAGTCGGTGATGCCGTCGATGGTGCGCGATGCCTCGGCGACGCGGTCGAACCGGAGCCGGCGTTCGTCACGGTCGCCATCGAGGCTATCGTAGAGCGCGCCGAGGCGGTCGTCGCGAGACAGCCGGGCCGCGATCAGATCGGCCTTGGTCGGCACCGCGCCGGCGCTCGACAGCTTCGCCAGCTCCGCCTCGGAGGCGGCGATCGCCTCGTCGAGCTTGGCGATCTCGGCATCGAGCCGCTTCAACTCGGTTTCGCTGAGTTCGAACGCGCTGGCGAATTTGGAGATGGTGGCGCGGTCGGGCACCGGAAGCGCGCGCACCCGGTCGATCGGACCCGGCGCCGGATCGAGCGCGGCGAGGGCATTGCCAATCGCCTCGCATTCGACCGCATGGGCGGCACGATCCCGACGCAGACGCTCCTCCTGCGCCGGAACGTCGCCGAGCGCCTCGAAGCGCTGGCGCAGCGGTTCGAGATCGACGAGGTGAGGATCGTCGCCCGTTGCGGCAGCGCTGTCGAGCTCGCGTTTCGCTCGCTGACTCCTGGCCTGGAGTTCAGCCAGCTCCTGCGTGGTGCGTCGCATTTTTTCGAGGCGATCGCGCGCCTCTGCGAGCGCCGGCTCGGTCGGCAGCGCGGTCAATAGTTCGACATGCGAGGCGAGCCCGAGCCGGCGTGCGCAATCGTCCAACCCGGCTTCCGCGACTTCGCGGTCGTGGCGACGGCGCGGCAGATCCGCCGCGGCCTTGCGCACTGCGCCGAGCCGCTCGCGCAGCGCATCGATGGTGCCGGCTTCCGCCAGCACCGCCTCGTCGACATCGATTGTGGAGAGCTCGGCGGCATCGGCCGCGGCCGCAGCGTCGAGCGCTGCAAGCTCCGCCTCGAGCGAAGCCTTGCTGTCGAGTGCGGCGCGCCATTCCGCAAGCGCCTGCTCGGTCACGGCCGGCAGATCCGCCAGTGCGGACAGCTCGGTGTCGATGCGGTCGAGCCGGACGAGCTGCGAGCGCACCCGCTGGGTCCGCTGCCAGCGCGCCAGCTTGCCGCCGCAGGTGGCGTGCTCGGTCTTCAGCCGCTCCAGCTCTGCTTCGGCGTCCTGCACCGAGGCCTGGAGCTGCCGCAGCGCCTCGCGGGTGACGATGGCGTCGCGCAGCTCCTTGTCGGCGGCGTCGCGGCGGTCGGATGCGAGATAGAACGGCTTGCTGGCGGATTTGCGCGGCGTGAACAGCTCGTCGGCCTGCTGCTGCAGGCGATCCTTGATCCGCGACAGCTCGGCCATGCCGGCCGAGCTCGCCGCCAGCGTCTCGGCGAGATCGCCGCCGACGCTGAGCAGCTTGCTGCCGCCTTCGCGCAGAGCCTGCGCGGTCATGCCGAATTCACGGTCGAAGGTAGCGCGCGAGACGTCGCCGAGCAGGGCGGCGAAGTGATCGTCGGGCAGGGCGCGATCGTCGCCGTCGAGCAGCGTGTTCTTGTTGCCCTTGCGGCGGCGCGCCGCGATCAGCCGACCATCGGAATGGCGAAAGCTGCCCCCGATCCGCAGCAGCTTGCTGTCGTGCTTGAAATCGTAGTCGGTGCGGGCGCCGAAGCCGAACAACAGATCGCCGATTGCGGTCAGCGCCGAGGTCTTGCCGGCCTCGTTGGCGCCGAGGACGACGTGCAGCGAGGCCTGCGGCGCGAACGACAGCACGCGGTCGGTGAAGATGCCGTAGCGCTCCAGCGCCAGCTGCTCGATCCTCACGACAGCTCTCCGCTCAGCAGCGCGCGCGCGTCGTCGGTCAGGCTACGGACGACGTCCGACGCATCGAACTCCTCGTGCAGATCGCGCGGCAGCTTCGCCTTGATGGTTTCGGTCAGTTCGGCCAGCGCCGCAGCGAAGCCGGGGTCCTGTGCGCCTTCGGCGAGCAGGGCGGCGACATCGATGTCGTCGCCGTTCGCTTCAGTGGCCACGGCGCGCACCGGCGAGGTCTTGATCTTGAGCTGCTCGATCCAGCAATCGGCGGCGAGCTGCAGCGCCTCGGCGCGCAGATCGTCTTGCAGCGTCTCACGGTGCACCAGCAGTTTGTCGTGCAGCGATGTCGCCCCGGTCAGCGTGACCCGGACCGCCAGCGCTCGGCCTTCGCTCTCCGCATGCAGCTCGGCGAGCCGTTCACCGACCAGCACGGGAACCTGCGCTTCGTCGGCGCAGCCGGATAGGTCGATCGTCAGATGCGCCCAGCGCGCGCCGTCGAGCGCCAGCGGCGTCACCTCGATGATGCGGCCGTCCTCGACGGTGACGCGCATCGCACCCTTGGGTCCGGTTTCGCGGACACTGCGGCCCTGCAGATTGCCCGGAAATACCACCCACGGATCGCGGCTGACGATTTCGGCCGCATGGACGTGGCCGAGTGCCCAGTAGTCGTAGCCGAACCGCTTGAGGTCATCGAGGCTGCACGGCGCGTAGCCTTCGTGGCCGCGGGTACCGTCAAGCGAGGTGTGCAGCACGCCGATATTGAGCCAGCCTTCGCGGCGCGCCGGATAGCCGGCGACGAAATCGGCGTTGACCCGGTCGGCGAAACTGCGGCCGTGCAGCACCACGCGATAGCGTTCGAGTTGTACGGTCGCGGCCTTGGTCGGAAACACCGTGACGCTATCAGGGTAGGGCAGGCCGCGCGACATCAGGCTTTCGGCGTCGTGATTGCCCTTCACGATCAACACCGGAATTCCGGCGCGGTGCAGCGCGCCGATCGCGCCGACGAAGAACAGCCCGGTGGTGACGTCCTTCCAGTCGCCGTCGAAAATGTCGCCGGCGATGATCAGGAACGCGGCGCCACTGGTGATGGTCTCGTCGACCAGCGCCTGAACAGCCTTGCGTCCGGCCGCGGCGAACCGCTGCGCGACGTCCTCGTTCTTGGTCCGCAGCCCGGCCAGCGGGCTGTCGATGTGAAGGTCGGCGGCGTGAATGAAGGTGAAGCGCATGATGAGACGGGAGTCCGAACGTGAGGGCGGGCCGCGCGGGACAATCAAGTCTTAGATGCAATCTGCACTTGCGATCAAGTGCGCCATCGCGCCTCGCTGGCGGCGTCGCAACCATGCATTGCTGAAGGCGCCGAGCCAAGGTTCGCTTGTTGCGATCCATAGAAGAATTGGTCGGTGACGCTGCGCAATGACGCCCACGCGCGATCGTTGCACCTTGGCGTTCAGTGCGGTGACGTCGATCGCGGCGAGGGCGCCAGCACCGACGACCGGATCAATGAAGGAGCTTTTCGAGTGGACATTCCGCGGATCTTCACCGTCAGCGAAAGTGCCCATCGCATCCACAATCCATTCTCGGCGCAAAAGCTCGCGACACTCGGCGCAGCGCTGCGGATGGCGCCGGGCACGCGCGTGCTCGATCTCGGCAGCGGGTCGGGCGAGATGCTGTGCACTTGGGCGCGCGACCACGGGATCAGCGGAACCGGAATCGACATGAGTCCGTTGTTCACCGCGCAAGCACAGCTTCGCGCGCGCGAGCTCGGCGTCGCGGATCGGGTCACGTTCGTTCACGGCGACGCAGCCGGCTATGTTGCCGACGAGAAGGTCGGCGTGGCGGCCTGCGTGGGCGCGACCTGGATCGGCGGCGGCGTCCGCGGCACGATCGAGCTGCTGGCGAGGAGCCTCCAACACGGAGGTATCATCCTGATCGGCGAGCCCTACTGGCTGCAATTGCCGCCGAGCGAGGAGGTCGCCCAGGGATGTCGCGCCCATGCGATCTCGGACTTCCTGCTGCTTCCGGACCTGGTCGCGTCGTTCGGCGCGCTGAATTACGATGTCGTGGAAATGGTCCTGGCAAGCCAGGACAGTTGGGATCGGACGGCCGGGATCGCATTGGCCTCGGGCCGGGTTGAGCTTCAGATCGCCGCCAGCGCATTGGCGACTCGCGCCTGGATCCGCGTCACGGTAGCCGCATCGAGCTGCTCGCAGCCATAGAACGACAGAAACGTCAGCTTGGCCTGCGGCGCGCAAGTGCCGAGGATCGCGGTCTTGAGGATGCGCTTGACCGGCTGGCGCAGCACCAGCCGGTCAATCCACCACGGGGACCCCAGCGTGGTGATCGCCACGACATGCCGGAGCGAGCCGAGGCGGGGACGGATGCGCCCCAGGTCGGACGCATGGTCATAGGCGACGCCGGGCGCCCATACCCTGTCGAACCAGCCTTTCAGGAGCGCCGGCATGCCGAACCACCAGGTCGGAAACACCAGCACCAGCGCTTCGGCCCACCTCAAATCGTCGATCTCGGCCGCCAGCTCCGAACGGTCAAAGGCCGCGTAATAGCTCGACCGCTCGGCCGCGGTCAGCGCCGGCGCAAAGCCGGCAGCGTGAAGATCGAGCAGCCGGACCTCGTGGCCGGCGCGCGCGAGCGCTGCCTGGGCATCGCGGCCGAGCTGCCCGCACAGGCTGTCTGCGAGCGGATGCGCGACGACGACGAGGCATCTTGTGGGTGTCATGTGGCGCTGACCTTAGCGCGAGTCGACGGGCTTCGTCGTGACGATCATCGGGGATGAAACGCGATCCAAGGGCCGGCAGCATCGACACCAACGCTGGCCCGCCAGACTGCTTCACCTGACCCGTAATTCGCATAAGGTATATTATGGAATATCTATATAGACAATTTTTGTCAGATGGTTGTCTGGCATACTGCAGGCTCTGCCTGCAGTCGCGCGCGCGGTCATGTGGCCGTATCGATCGCGGTCGTTGGCGGCTTGCCGCCGCATCATCGGCAGCGCGCGCCGCGGCTGAAGACCGCCGGGCGTCGCTTGCGCGCGAGCCGTCATCGTCGGCCCAGCATTCCGGGCAACGGCCCGGCCGCTGGCATCCTCGACCGCTGGCCGTCGCCAGATCGCCCGTGGCCGAGGCGTCGGCGGTCGCCCAGGTCTCAGCAGACCCGGCCGCCGGGCCGACGACCCGCGGCAGACCGGCCGGTGCCAGCGCAGGACGGCACGTACGGCCTGTCCGCCGTCCAGCAGTGGCTCAAAATCGCTTGACCGGACCAGCCGAAATGATGACCAAGGGCGCGTCGACATTTCGGGTGCGTTCTCACAAAAAGACCACGCGGGCAGGAGGAAGCGAGATGAGTTTTTCACGCAGGAGCTTGTTGAAGGCATCAGCGGCGGCCGCCGCGATCGGTGGCATCGGTGCGCCTTGGGTGGCGCGCGCCGCCGAGGCCGAGTTCAAGTACAAATACGCCAACAACCTGCCCGACACCCATCCGCTCAACGTTCGCGCCCGCGAGATGGCGGCGGCGATCAAGGCCGAGACCGACGGCAAGGTCCAGATCGACGTTTTCCCGAACAACCAGCTCGGCTCCGACACCGACATGCTGAGCCAGATTCGGGCCGGCGGCGTCGAGTTCTTCACGCTGTCTGGCCTGATCCTGTCGACCCTGGTGCCGGCGGCCTCGATCAACGGCATCGGCTTCGCGTTCCCGGACTATGAGACGGTGTGGAAAGCGATGGACGGCGAACTCGGCGCCCATGTCCGCGGCGAGATCCAGAAGGCCGGCCTGATGGTGATGGACAAGATCTGGGACAACGGCTTCCGCCAGACCACCTCCTCGACCAAGCCGATCAACGGCCCGGACGACTTCAAGGGCTTCAAGATCCGCGTGCCGGTGTCGCCGCTGTGGACCTCGATGTTCAAGGCGTTCGATGCGGCGCCCGCCTCGATCAATTTCAGCGAAGTCTACTCGGCGCTGCAGACCAAGGTGGTCGAAGGCCAGGAAAACCCGCTGGCGCTGATCTCGACCGCCAAGCTGTACGAAGTGCAGAAGTACTGCTCGCTGACCAACCACATGTGGGACGGCTTCTGGTTCCTGGCGAACCGCCGAGCCTGGGAGAAGCTGCCGCCGGACGTCCGCGCGATCGTCGCCAAGAACATCAACGCCGCCGCGGTGAAGGAACGCGAAGACACTGCCAAGCTCAACGCCACCGTCAAGGAAGAACTGACCGCCAAGGGCCTGATCTTCAATCAGCCGACGGTGATGCCGTTCCGCGACAAGCTGCGCAGCGCCGGCTTCTACGCCGAGTGGAAAGGCAAATACGGCGATCAGGCGTGGTCGCTGCTCGAAAAGTCCGTCGGTAAGCTGGCGTAACGGCCTGCCGCGATGGCGAGCGCCGACGCTTCGCAGCTCACCGCCGGTGAACGGCTCCACGCGCCGCAGCGCAAGACGCTGGTCGGTGCGCTGGAGGCCGGGCTCGGCCTCTTGGTCGAGATTCCGGCCGCCATTCTGGTGGTGGTCGAGATCGTCGTGCTGTTCGCCGGTGTGGTATCTCGCTACGTATTCCACAGCCCGCTGATCTGGTCCGACGAACTGGCATCGATCCTGTTCCTGTGGCTGGCGATGTTCGGTGCCGCAGTGGCGTTCCGCCGCGGCGAGCACATGCGGATGACCGCGATGGTGGCGGGGGCCTCCCCGCGCCTGCGCGCCTGGCTCGATCTGGTCGGGATCTGCGCGGCGCTGGCGTTCCTGTTGCTGATCGCCGCGCCCGCGTTCGAATACGCCTACGAAGAGAGCTACATCACCACCCCGGCGCTGTCGCTCGCCAACAGCTGGCGCGCCGCGGCGCTGCCGGTCGGCATCGCACTGATGGCGCTGTTCGCATTGCTGCGGCTGATCCGGTTCGGCGATCTCAAGCTGGTCGTTGGCGCTGCGCTGACTGTC
Organism: Rhodopseudomonas pentothenatexigens; assembly: GCF_900218015.1. Classification (GTDB taxonomy): domain Bacteria; phylum Pseudomonadota; class Alphaproteobacteria; order Rhizobiales; family Xanthobacteraceae; genus Rhodopseudomonas; species Rhodopseudomonas pentothenatexigens. The sequence goes on from NZ_UFQQ01000001.1 coordinate 207,845, forward strand.
GCGCTGCTGATCGGCGCGTTCTGGCTGGCGCAGCCGCTGTTCAAGCCGCTCGGCAACCTCAATCTGGTGATCTTCTTTGTCGGCGTGGTCGCGTGTTGCGTGTTCGCCGGCGTGCCGATTGCGTTCGGATTTGGCCTCGCCATCTACGGCTATCTGGCGCTGACCACCTCGACCCCGCTCTTGATCCTGGTCGGCCGGATGGACGAGGGCATGAGCCACCTGATCCTGTTGTCGGTGCCGCTGTTCGTGTTCCTCGGCCTGTTAATCGAGATGACCGGCATGGCGCGGGCGATGGTGGCGTTTCTCGCCAGCCTGCTCGGCCATGTCCGCGGCGGCCTGCATTACGTGCTGGTCGGCGCGATGTATCTGGTGTCCGGCATCTCCGGCTCGAAGGCTGCCGACATGGCCGCCGTCGCACCGGTGCTGTTTCCGGAGATGAAGGAACGCGGGGCGAAGCCGGGCGATCTGGTCGCCCTGCTCTCCGCCACCGGCGCCCAGACCGAAACCATTCCGCCGAGCCTGGTGCTGATCACCATCGGCTCGGTCACCGGCGTGTCGATCTCGGCGCTGTTCACCGGCGGCCTGCTTCCGGGCGTGGTGCTGGCGATCATGCTGTGCGGCCTGGTGTGGTGGCGCTATCGCGGCGAGGATCTCAGCCACGTCACCCGCGCCAAAGGCAGCGAGATCGGCAAGGCGTTCATCGTCGCCCTGCCCGCGCTGGCGCTGCCGTTCGTGATCCGTGCCGCCGTGGTCGAAGGTGTCGCCACCGCTACCGAGGTCTCGACCATCGGCATCGTCTATGCCGTGGTGGTCGGCATCCTAGCGTACCGCAAGTTCGACTGGCGCCGGCTGCGGCCGATGCTGGTCGAGACCGCGGCGCTGTCCGGCGCGATCCTGCTGATCATCGGCACCGCGACCGGCATGGCCTGGGGCCTGACGCAGTCCGGCTTCTCGCGGGCGCTGGCCGCGGCGATGACCGGCCTGCCCGGCGGGTCGGCCACATTCCTCGCGGTGTCGATCGTCGCCTTCATCATCCTCGGCAGCGTGCTGGAGGGCATTCCGGCGATCGTGCTGTTCGGCCCGCTGCTGTTTCCGATCGCCCGCGCCGTCGGCATCCACGAGGTGCACTACGCCATGGTGGTGATCCTGGCGATGGGCATCGGATTGTTCGCGCCGCCGTTCGGCGTCGGCTATTATGCGGCCTGCGCGATCGGCCGGGTCGATCCCGCCGAAGGCATGCGCCCGATCTGGGGATATATGCTGGCGTTGCTGATCGGCCTGATCGTGGTCGCGGCGATCCCGTGGATCTCGATCGGTTTCCTGTAGAGGCGCTGCGGGCAGATCATGCCGGCGCCGTGGTGAAGTGAGAGGCAGGTCGTCATGAGCACCCCGCAAGGCCAATACAGCGTCGGTCTGGACAAGACCCCGGCCAACTTCGTGCCGCTGTCGCCGCTGAGCTTCCTGGAGCGCACCGCCAACGTCTATCCGGAGCTGACCTCCGTGGTGTACGAGGGCCGGCACTACACCTGGAAAGAGACCCGCGCGCGCTGCCGCCGCTTCGCCTCCTGGCTGGCGCGCAGCGGCATCGGCCGCGGCGATACCGTCGCGGTGATGCTGCCGAACGTGCCGGCGATGGTCGAAGTGCACTTCGCGGTGCCGATGGCCGGCGCAGTGCTGAACGCGCTCAACATCCGGCTCGACGCCGCGGCGATCGCGTTCCAGCTCGATCACGGCGGCGCCAAGATCATCCTGGTCGATCCGGAGTTCTCCAGCGTCGTCGCCGAGGCGCTGAAGCTGATGACCAAGCCGAAGCCGCTGGTGATCGACGTCGACGACAAGATGTATCCAGGAAGCCACCGCATCGGCGAGCTGGAATACGAATACGCCGTCGCCTCCGGCGATCCGACCTATCCGGGCCATCGTCCCGAGGACGAGTGGGACGCGATCTCGCTCGGCTATACCTCCGGCACTACCGGCAATCCGAAGGGCGTGGTGACGCATCACCGCGGCGCCTATCTCAACGCCGTCAGCAACATCCTGGCCGGCAATCTCGGCCAGCATCCGGTGTATCTGTGGACGCTGCCGATGTTCCACTGCAACGGCTGGTGCTTCCCGTGGACGATCGCGGCCGCGGCCGGCATCAACGTCTGCCTGCGCAAGGTCGATCCGGCCAAGATCTTCGAGCTGATCCCCAAGCACGGCGTCACCCACATGTGCGGCGCACCGATCGTCTACAACGCGCTGATCAACGCGCCGGAAGCGCCGAAGGGCGCGGCGGCGAAGCCCGTGGTCGGCCTGATCGCCGGCGCCGCGCCGCCGATGGCGGTGCTGTCCGGCGCCGAAACCATCGGCATCAAGCTGACGCACGTCTACGGCCTCACTGAAGTCTACGGCCCCGCCTCGGTCTGCGCCGAGCAGCCCGGTTGGGACGATCTGCCGGTCGCCGAGCGCGCCAAGCTGAAGCGGCGCCAGGGCGTGCCCTACCCGATGCAGGAAGCCGTCACCGTGCTCGATCCGGAGACGATGCAGGAGGTGCCGCGCGACGGCGAGACCATCGGCGAGGTCATGTTCCGGGGCAACATCGTGATGAAGGGCTACCTGAAGAACGAGAAGGCCACCAAGGAAGCGCTTGCCGGCGGCTGGTTCCACACCGGCGATCTCGGCGTGCTCGACGCCGACGGCTACGTCATCATCAAGGACCGTTCCAAGGACATCATCATCTCGGGAGGCGAGAACGTCTCGTCGGTCGAGGTCGAGGATGTGCTGTACAAGCACCCGGCGATCCTGTTCGCCGCCGTGGTCGCCAAGCCGGATCCGAAATGGGGCGAAGTCCCCTGCGCCTTCGTCGAACTGAAGGACGGCGCCACCGCCACCGAAGCCGAGATCATCGCCTACTGCCGCGAACACCTGCCCGGCTTTAAGACTCCGAAGAGCATCGTGTTCTCGGCGATCCCGAAAACCTCGACCGGCAAGATCCAGAAATTCATGCTGCGCGATCAGGTGAAGTCGGCGAAGGCGATACTGGAGTAGTTGGTTTTCGTCATTCCGGGGCGCGCGAAGCGCGAACCCGGAATCTCGAGGTTATTAGTGACGTTATTAGTAAGGGCCGTCGAAGCCGTGCGCGTTTCAGATTCCGGGTTCGCGCCTAGCGGCGCGCCCCGGAATGACGGACGAGGGACAGTGTATGACGAACGAGAGGCTGTCGGCTATTCGCGCCGCAGCCGTCAGCCGTCAATCTCCAGTCGCATCCCGTCGAACCCCGGCACCACGCTCTCCGGCAGCTCTTTCCGCAGCGTCTCGTAGTCGAGATCGGCGTGCATGTTGGTGATCACCGCGCGCTTCGGCTGGAAGCGGGCGATCCATTTCAGCGCGGTCTCGATGTTGAAGTGGCTGGCGTGGTGCTTGTAGCGCAGGCCGTCGATGATCCAGAGGTCGAGGCCTTCGAGTGCGCCGAAGCTCTGTTCGGGGATGTCGTGAACGTCCGGCGAATAGGCAGCGCCTCCAATGCGATAGCCGAGCGCCGGGATGTCGCCGTGTTGCACCAGGAACGGCGCCAGCGTGATGTCGCCACCCGCCCCGGCGATATTGCGGGTTTCGCCAGCCTCGATGCGGTGTTCGTCGAGGATCGGCGGATAGGAACTGCCGGGAGGGGTCGCGAAGCAGTAGTGGAAGCGAAACACGACATGATCGGCGGTCGACTGGTTAAGATACACCGGAATGCGCTTCCGCATGTGCATCGCCACCGAGCGCAGGTCGTCGATGCCGTGGGTCTGGTCGGCGTGCTCGTGGGTCAGGAACACAGCGTCGAGATGATCGACGTCGGCGCTGATCAGTTGCTCGCGCAGGTCCGGCGAAGTGTCGATCAGCACGCGGGTGATGCCGCCCTCCGGCGTGATGCGCTCGGCCAGCAGCGAGCAGCGCAGCCGCCGGTTCTTCGGATTCGACGGATCGGCGGCGCCCCAGCCGAGCGCCGGGCGCGGCACGCCGGCGGAGGAGCCCGAGCCGAGGATGGTGAGCGTCAGCGTCATGCGGCGACCCCGATTGTCAAAGGCGTCATGCGGCGGCGGGCGCCGGCACCTTGCCGAACAGCCGGAAGAAGTTTTCCGTCGTCTGGCGGGCGATCTCGTCGAGCGACACGCCGCGGACCTCGGCCATCACCTTGGCGGTCTCGACCACGTAGGACGGCTCGTTGCGCTTGCCGCGATATTTGCCGGGCGCCAGATACGGCGAGTCGGTTTCGACCATGATGCGATCGGCCGGCAGTTCGGCGGCGAGATCGCGCAAGGCCTGCGACTTCTTGAAGGTGAGAATGCCGGTGAAGGAAATCATCAGGCCGAGATCGATCGCCTGCATCGCGAGGTCGCGCCCGCCGGTGTAGCAATGCAGCACCGCGCGAAAAGCTCCCTTCCCCATCTCGTCTTCGAGGATCTTGCCGCAATCCGCGTCCGCCTCGCGGGTGTGGATCACCAGCGGCAGACCGGTTTGGCGCGCCGCTGCGATATGGGCGCGGAAGCCGCGCTCCTGCGCGGGGCGCGAACCCATCTCATAGAAGTAATCCAGCCCGGCCTCGCCGAACGCCACCACCTTCGGGTGCTGCGCCAGCTTCACCAGCTCATCGGTGGTGATGCCGTCTTCCTCGTCGGCGTGATGCGGATGGGTGCCGACCGAGCAGTACACGTTCGGGAACCGCTCGGCGATCGCCAGCAGGTCCGGCAGCTTCCGCACCCGGGTCGAGATCGTGACGATTCGCCCCACCCCGCTCGCCTCGGCGCGGGCGACGATGCCGGCGAGATCGTCGGCAAAGTCGGGGAAGTCGAGATGGCAGTGACTGTCGACCAGCATGGCTTACGCGGTCGCCGGTTCGACATAGCGCGGGAAGATCGGCGCCGGAGCCGGCAGCGGCGTGCCTGGCACGATCCGCGTCGGTAGCGCCGCGAAGTTGCGCTGATCCTCGGCGATGCCGAGGATGTCGAGCAGCTTGGCGGCCGCGGTCGGGATCGCCGGCTGCGCCAGAATCGCGATCTGCCGCAGCACCTCGGCGGTGACGTACAGCACCGTCTTCTGCCGTGCCGGATCGGTCTTGGCCAGCGCCCACGGCGCCTCGCCGGCGAAGTAGCGATTGGCCTCCGCCACCACCGCCCACACCGCGTTGAGCGCCTGATGGATCTGCTGGCTCGCCATCGCGGTCCGCGCCTGCCCAATCATGCCGTCGGCCATCGCCAGGATGGTGCTGTCGGTCTCGCTGAACGCGCCATGCCCCGGCACCTTGCCGTCGCACTGCTTGGCCACCATGGTCAGCGAGCGCTGCGCCAGATTGCCGAGGTCGTTGGCGAGGTCGGCATTGATGCGGTTGACGATCGCCTCGTGATTGTAGCTGCCGTCGGAGCCGAACGGCACCTCGCGCAGGAAGAAGTAGCGTACCTGGTCGACGCCGTATTGGTCGGCGAGATTGAACGGGTCGACGATGTTGCCGACCGACTTCGACATCTTCTCGCCCTTGTTGAACAGGAAGCCGTGGGCGTAGACGCGCTTCTGCACCGGGATGCCCGCCGACATCAGGAACGCTGGCCAGTACACCGCGTGGAAGCGGATGATGTCCTTGCCGATGACGTGGACGTCGGCCGGCCAATAGTGCCAGTTCTTGTCGCTTTCGTCGGGGAAGCCGACGCCGGTGATGTAGTTGGTCAGCGCGTCGACCCAGACATACATCACGTGCTCGGGATCGCCCGGCACCTTGACGCCCCAGTCGAAGGTGGTGCGCGACACCGACAGATCCTTCAGCCCGCCCTTGACGAAGCTGATCACCTCGTTGCGGCGCGCGTCGGGGCCGATGAAGTCCGGCTGCTCCTCGTAGAGCTTGAGGAGCTTGTCCTGATAGGCCGACAGCTTGAAGAAATAGCTCTTCTCCTCGACCCATTCGACCGGCGTGCCCTGCGGGCCGCGGCGCACCTGATCCTCGCCGACGACGGTCTCGTCCTCGGCGTAATAGGCTTCGTCGCGGACCGAGTACCAGCCGGAATAACTGTCGAGATAGATGTCGCCGTTGGCCTGCATCCGCTTCCAGACCTCCTGGACGGACGCATGATGCTGCTCCTCGGAGGTGCGGATGAAGCGGTTGTAGGAGATGCCGAAGCGGTCGTCCATGTCGCGGAAGCGCCCGGCATTGCGGGCGGCGAGCTCGGCGGGCGTCATGCCCTCCCGCTGCGCGGTCTGGATCATCTTCAGGCCGTGCTCGTCGGTGCCGGTCAGGAAGAACACGTCACGGCCGTCGAGCCGTTGAAAACGCGCCAGCGCGTCGGTCGCGATCGCCTCGTAGGCGTGGCCGATATGCGGCGCGCCGTTCGGATACGAGATCGCGGTGGTGATGTAGAATGAATTTCGCTGCGCCATCTGCGCGGACGCCTTTCAAATCTGGATCGGTTGAGCGCGGCGGCGCTGACCATGCCGGGCGATCGATCGCCGGATCGGCGTCAGCGCACCGCCTCCGCGAGAAGCCCGAACACCGAAAATACCAGCGGTTTCCGCTCGAGATTGTAGGCTTCGGTGTCGCGTGCGGCGCGGCCGATCTTTTCCCATACCTCCGCCAGCCGTGCAAGGCGCGGCAGTTCCGCGTTGGGATCGGGCGTGCGCAGCTTGCCGGCGACCCAGCGGTCGACGCCGTCGACGAACGCCTGCAGCGTGGCGCGGTCGGTGCCGCCGATCGCATCGCCGAGCGCATGCAGCGCGCGCGGGTCGACGTTGGGCAGGCTGTCGAGCAGCGCGGTCGTGGTCTGCTGCAGCGTCAATGCGCCGCCGCCCATCAACATCAGCGCACGGGCGACGCTTCCTTCCGACGCTGCGGCGGCCTCGCCGAGCTGCGGATCATCGCGGTCGAGACCGGCCGCATCCGCTGCGGCCGCGATCACGTCGGCGGTGGCAAGCGGCCGCAGCATCAGCTTGCGGCAGCGCGACTGGATGGTCGGCAGCGTGCGCGCCGGCGCGTTCGACAGCAGCAGAAACAGCGAGCGCTGCGGCGGCTCCTCGATCACCTTGAGCAGCGCGTTGGCCGAATTGGCGTTGAGGTCGTCGACGGTGTCGACGATGCACACCCGCCAGCCTTCGATCGCCGCGGTGGCGCCGAAGAACGAAATCGTCTCGCGGGATTCATCGACGGTGATGACGTTGCGCAGCACTCCCTTGTCGTTGACCTGGCGCTCCAGCGTCAGCAGGCCGCCATGCGCTTCGGCGGCGATGTGGCGCGCCACCGGATGATCGGGGTCGATCGCCAGAGAGGCGGCGCCCTGCACCGCGTCCGATTGCGGCTCACGATGCGCCAGCACGAACCGCGCCATCCGGTACGCCAGCGTCGCCTTGCCGATTCCCTGGGCGCCGCCGATCAGCCAGGCATGGGCGATCCGGCCGCCGCGATAGGCGTCGAGCAGGGCCTGCTCGGCAGCCGAGTGGCCATACAGCTCCGTGGTCTTGCGCGGGTGCCGCACGGTGCTTTCCGGCGCCGACGCTTTCGACGCGGCCTTGCGGGCGCTCATGCCGATCTTGCTCCCTTGCGCGCCGGTTCCAGCAGACGCAGGCGCACCGCCTGCCAGACCCGGTCGGCGACCTCGTCCGGCTCGGCATTGGCGTCGATCAGCACGCAGCGCTCCGGCTCCTGCACGGCGATCTGGCGGAACACCTCGCGCAGGTTGCGGTGGAAGTCGATCGCTTCGGATTCGAACCGATCCGGCGTATCGTTGCCGCGGCGAACCGCAGCGCGCGCCAGCCCGATCTCGACCGGAATGTCGAGGATCACGGTCAGGTCCGGCTTCATGTCCCCGATCGTCACCTGCTGCAGCGCGTCGAGCAGATCCAGGCTGACGGCGCCGAGCTTGCCCTGATAAGCCCGGGTTGAATCGTAGAACCGGTCGCACAGCACCCACTCGCCGCGCGCCAGCGCCGGCTCTATCAAGGTGCGGACGTGGTCGTCACGAGCGGCGGCGAACAGCAGCGCCTCGGCGTCTGCGCCGCCGATTAGCTTTCCGATGCCGGCCAGCAGCGCGCTGCGGATCGCCTCGGCTCCTGGCGAGCCGCCCGGCTCCCGCGTCACCAGCGTCCGCAGCCGCGTCTTCTCCAGCCGCTTCGCCAGCAGTCGGATCTGGGTCGACTTGCCGGCGCCCTCACCACCTTCAAAGGTGATGAACCGGCCGCGGACTGAAGATGTTAGCGGCTTCTTTTGAACCATGATCAGAGCTTTGCCATGCCGGCCCGCAGCACTCCGATCACGAGCTCGCTGGCGCCGTCTATCGCGCGCCGCATCGTCGAGCCGACCGGGTTGGCCTCGGCGGCTTTCAGCGGCACCTCGACGGCGACATTGGGGCCGCGCCACACCCGCACCGCGCCGATCCGCTGACCGGACTCGATCGGCGCCGGGACCGGTCCTTGGTACACAATGCGGGCCAGGAGCTTGTCGCTACCGTTCCGGCGCACCATGACCCGCACCGGCTCGGCGGGCGTCAGCGGGACGTAACGGTTCTCGCCGCCGAACACCCGGGCGTAGCCGACCGTGGCGTCGGCTGCGAACAGTGCGCGCGATTCGAAGTTGCGAAAACCCCATTCCAGCAGCTTCTTGGTCTCGCTGGCGCGGTCGTCGGCGTCCTCGACCCCGTTCACCACCACGACCAGTCGCATCCCATTCTGCAAGGCCGAGCCGACCATGCCGTAACCGCCCTCCTTCGTGTAGCCGGTCTTGAAGCCGTCGGCACCGGGCAGCGTGTTCAGCAGAGGGTTGCGGTTGGTCTGGCGGATCTTGTTCCAGGTGAACTCCTTCTCGCCGAACAGCGGATAGAATTCCGGATAGGTCAGGATGATGTGCCGGGCGAGCTTGGCCAGTTCACGCACGCTCATCTTGTTGTCGGGATTGGGCAGTCCGGTGGAATTACCGAAGGTCGATTGCGTCAGGCCGATCTGTCTGGCGCGCTTGGTCATCCGCTCGACGAACGCGGCCTCACTGCCGGCGATGCCTTCGGCCAGCACCATGCAGGAATCGTTGCCACTCTGGACGATGGCGCCGCGCAGCAGGTTCTCGACCGAGATGCTGCTGTGGATCTCGGCGAACATCGTCGATCCGCCGGCTGGCGCGCCGCCGTAGCGCCAGGAGTTCTCGCTGACGCGGTACTCCTGGGTGAGCTGCAACTCGCCGGTCTTCACAAGATGGAAGACCAGCTCAACGGTCATCAGCTTCATCATGCTGGACGGCGCGCGCAGCTCGTCGGCATTCTTCTCAAACAGCACGCTGCCGCTCTCGGCGTCGATCAGGATCGCACTGGGCGCCTGCGATTCATAGCCGCCGCTCTCGTCCTTTTTGGCGCCCTGCACGCTCTGGTTCGCGGCCGTGACCGGACCGGCGCCGACCGCAATCGCGATCAGGCCAGCCAGCAGGCCGCGCCACAGCGGACGGCGGGCGTGAAGCGACGAAGTCAGGGCGGCCATCGATGGAGTTTCCGAAGCAACGTTGCAATCGCTGCAGCCGAGCAACCCGCGCGGCCGTTTTCGATTGTGGTAACGAACGATCAATCCTACCGTGAGCGCAGCTCGGCTTCCACATAAACTCCAAACAATCAGGGCGGGACACACCATGGCGTCGACACGCACGGTTGCGGTGAACGGCATCGACCTGTTTCTGCGTGAACAGGGCAACGGCGCGCTGGTGATCCTGTGTCATGGCTGGCCGGAACTGTCTTATTCGTGGCGGCACCAGATCGCCGCCCTGGCGGATGCCGGTTATCGCGTGGTGGCACCGGACATGCGCGGTTTCGGCCGTTCCTCGGCGCCGCAGCCGGTCGAGGCCTATAGCATCTTCGATCTGGTCGGCGACATGGTGGCGCTGGTGGCCGAGTTGGGCGAGACCCGCGCCGCGATCATCGGCCACGATTGGGGCGCCCCCGTCGCTTGGCACGCCGCGCAGTTCCGGCCCGACCTGTTCGCCGCCGTGGCGGGCCTGAGCGTGCCGCCGCCGTGGCGCGGCAAGGGCCGGCCGCTCGACCAGCTACGCGCCGCCGGCGTCACCAATTTCTATTGGCAGTATTTCCAGCAACCCGGCGTCGCCGAAGCCGAATTCGAGCGCGACGTCGCGGCGACGATGCGCGGCATCCTGTGCGGCGGATTTTCCGATCCGGCGCGCTCGCTGTTCGTTCCGGAGGGACGCGGGTTCATCGGTCGAACGGCAGGATCGCTGCCGCTGCCGGGCTGGCTGAGCGAGGATGAGCTCGCTTATTTCATCGAGCAGTACAAGAAGAGCGGCTTTCGCGGCGGGCTGAACTGGTACCGCAACATCAATCGCAATTGGGATCTGACCGCGCCGTGGCAAAGCGCCCAAATTCGCCAGCCGGCGGCGTTCATCGCCGGCAGCAGCGATCCGGTGATTTCCGACAAGATGAGCGGCAAGCACCTCGCCGCGATCGAGCGGGTGCTGCCGAACCTGAAGCAGAAGCTGATCATCGACGGCGCCGGCCACTGGATCCAGCAGGAGAAGCCGGCCGAGGTCAACGCGGCGCTGATCGGATTTCTAAAGGAGAACTACTGACCTCGCCGCGTCCCGGTGCAGCGGCTCAGTACAGGCCGCGCGCCGAAAGCAGGTTGCCGATCTCGTCGCGTCCTCGCGACGGCGCGGTGCTCGCAGGCTCGTATTCAGCCCGCGCCTCTTCGGCGCCGGCGTTGTACGACACCGCGCGCGGATTCGGCGCCAGCGCCTGACGGCTGGACCGACTGCTGCGCGAGGCGGAAATCTCCGAGGTCGCACCGACCGAGGCGACGTCCATCGCGGTGTTGCCGAGTGAATATGGCCGCCCTTCCGGCAGCGGAACGTCACCGCGAACGGCTCGGGTGGCCATTCCGCCCCCCTGCATGTCCGGCACGAACGGCCTGGCCGACGCGATCCGTACCCCGGTCGGGGCCGGCGCCGGTTCGCCCTGCCGCAGGGTCGCAATCAACTGACGGTCGTCGGAGCCTTCGAGTGGTGCCCGGCCAACATACTCGACCCGCACCCGCGCGGTCCCTCTGTGTTTGAATTCAAGTAGTTCGGCGGCTTTGTTCGAAACGTCGATGAGCCGATTGCCGTGATACGGGCCGCGGTCATTGATGCGCACGATCAGCGACCGGCCGTTGGCCAAGTTGGTGACGCGGGCGTAGCTCGGGATCGGCAAGGTCGGATGCGCCGCCGACAGCGACGCCATGTCGAACACTTCGCCGTTAGCAGTGAGACGGCCGTGGAAGTCTGTGCCGTACCACGACGCCAGACCCTCGGCCCGGTAATTCGGATTGTCTTCCGGAACGTAGGTCCGGCCGGCGACGACGTAAGGCTTGCCGACCCGGTAGGTGCCGCCACCCTTCGGCACGGGCTCGCCGAGAGCGACCACCCTCGGGCTCGACGATACGCCGTATTTCGGATCGATCCGGCTGAACTTGCCGTTCTGGGCACAATTGGCGAGGGCGAGGCAAGCGCCTGCGGCGACAGCCACTCGCGCGGCGCGGCCCAACGAATCTCGCTCGCGAATCCCCATGTGTCCCCGAATACCATTCCCGCGACTCCGACCCAAGATGGACCTTCCCCGGCCGCGGCTTCGATGCGCCCCACTTCGGCATCGAAACATGACCATATCGCAGAGCGAACAAGGCGAAAATGGGACAGGGACAGCGTGGTGAATGTATGGTTACCGATCGACGCGATCGACAGGCGTTCGCAGGCCGTGCGTTGCCGCGCTTGCTCCGCCCGGGCGATTCACGGAACATTACGCCCGTCATCGAAAGGACCGCCCGTGACCGCTTCCCTTCCCGATCGCGTCCCGTCTCGCACCGACCTCGCCTGGGCGATCGGCGTCGGCGGCATCGCGACCGTCACCTTCGCGGCGCTGCTGTACGCCTCGTGGCATTTTGCCGGCACGCTGTTCCTGATCTTCGCCGGAGTTCTGTTCGGCGTCTTCCTCAACGCCCTGACCGAGCTCACCGGCAGGCTGGTCGGCGGTCCGCATGGCCTCCGTCTGGCGCTGGTGTGCCTGGTGCTCGGCGGGCTGTTCGTCGGCATTGCGTTTCTCGGTGGCAACACCATCAGCCAGCAGGCCAAGGCGCTGTCCGGCACGATCAAGACCCAGATCGTCAACGTGAAGGGCTTCCTCGAGCGCAACGGCGTCGACACCAGCTTCCTTGAACTGGGCAACGCCGGCCTGGCGCACCCCGACACGGCGCCGATGCAGCCGCGCAACCTGCCGAGCGCCGGCGAACTCGCCTCCGGCGGCGGCGCGATCGTCAGCCAGACGCTGAAGCTGATCCTTGGCACCATCGGCGCGGTCGGCAACTTCTTCATCGTGCTGTTTCTCGGCCTCGCCTTCGCGGCGCAGCCCGGCGTGTATCGCAACGGGCTGGTCCGGATGGTGCCGCGGCGCTACCAAGCCCAGGCCGAGGTGATCGTCGGCGATACCGGTGACATGTTGAAGCGCTGGCTGCTGGCGCAGCTCATCACCATGATCGCGGTGTTCGCGGTGACCGCGATCGGGCTGTCGCTGATCGGGATTCCCGGCGCCTTCATCCTCGGCATCCAGGCCGGCCTGCTCGCCTTCATCCCGACCGTCGGGGCGATTCTCGGGGGCCTGATCATCGTGCTCGCCGCGATCGGCTCGGGCTGGATCGCGGTGCTCAGCGCTTTCGTGCTGTTCCTCGGCGTGCACGCGCTGGAGAGCTACATCCTGACGCCGCTGATCCAGCGCCAAGCGATCGACATCCCGCCGGCGACGCTGTTCGCCACCCAGATCCTGCTCGGCATCGTGTTCGGCCTGTGGGGCCTGGCGCTGGCGCTGCCGCTGATGGCGATCGGCCGGGTGGTGATCGACCATCTGCGTGGCGAGGAACCAGGTGACCGCCCCGCACCCGCCGGCGATCTGCCGATGACGCTCGCGGTCACGCCTGAGACGTGAGCACCGTCTCGGTGTGCTCGACCTCGGGCGGTGCCGCGAAGAAGCCGCCGACCAGACCGCGCCATTCGGTGAAGTTCTCCGAGCCGCGGAAGTCGACGGTGTGGTTCTCCAGCGTCTGCCACTTCACCATCAGACGATAGCGCTGAGGTTTCTCGATCGAGCGATGCAGCTCGAAGCCGCAGAATCCTTTGGAGCGGCCGAACGCCTCGCGCGCCTTGGCGACGGCGGCTTCGAACTCCGCCTCGCTGCCGGGTTTGACGTCGATCTGTGCGATTTCGGTGATCATGCGCGTGCGCCTCGTCGGTGATGGGACGAGCGTCTTATCGCACCGGTTGGCGCAAATGAAGCCGGTCGCGGCGGTGGGTTATGCCACCGCCTGCCCGACCGCACCGCCTCGCACCGCGACCTGCCGATGGTCGCGGCTCTGAGCCGCCTTGCGCCTGCTCTGTTCCAGCGACACCGGCTCTTCGACCGTGGCCACCACTCGATTGCGGCCACCGCGTTTGGCTTGATACAGCGCGGTGTCGGCAGCGGCGAGCAGCACGTCGAGCTCGACACCGGCCGGTCCACCCGAGACGCCGATCGACACCGTGGTCGCCACCGGAGCGTCGTCGACCTCGATGCCGCAGTTCTGGAACGCCTCGCGGACCCGATCCGCCGCGGTCACCGCCTCGTCGATCGGGCACGGCAGCAGCGCCGCGAACTCCTCACCGCCGATCCGGCCGCATAGATCGGAGATTCGCAGCGAACTGCTCACGATGATGGCGAACAGCTTCAGCACCTCGTCGCCTGCAGGATGGCCGAACCGGTCGTTGATCGACTTGAAATGGTCGATGTCGAAGATCAGCGCCGACACCGGGCGGCCGGCATCGGCTTCACGCTCGATCATCCGCGCGCACGCTTCGGAGAAGCCGCGGCGGTTGAGCAGCCCGGTCAGCGGATCGAGCGATGCTGCGGTCTTGTGCATCGTCACAGTGCGCTCGGACACCAACATGAAGATCACGAAAACCGTGCCGATCGCGTACAGCACCAGTTCCACCGCGAACAACATCACCCAGACGTTGCCGGCGATCCCGGCTTGCGGTGACGGCCACAGATCGGCGAGTACGATCGGCAGCATCAGCACCGCCCCGTGCAGCAGCGGCACCAGCATCGTCGGCCACCGCCGCTGCATCGCCTTGCGCCGCTCCGACGAGAGCTGGGCAGCGGTCAGGCCGGCGTAGCCGGACACGATCGCGGCGCCGATCGTCATCCGCAGCGCCTCCTGATCCGGCGGAAGAGTAGCCACGGTGGCAAGCCAGACCAATGCGCCGATGAACAGGCCGGGCCAGTTCGGCTTCAGCCCGTGAAATACCCGCGCCGCATTCCACATCATGCCGCAGGCGACGAATCCGATGCTGGCCAGCGCGAGGGTGGCCGTTTCGCCGAATGCGGGGCCGAGAACTTTCCACAACGCCACGGTGATGGCCCCGAGCAGATAGGCGTTGCCCCACCAGTTCAAGGCCGGGATTTTCTCCTGGCGGCCGAAGTAGTGCAGCATGACCCCGAGCAGCGCGCAGATCAGCGTCGCGACCAGGAACAGCGTCGAAATGTCGAGCGACATGGTGGGGTACTCGGTGGTGGCTTTCCGGTGATGGCACTTCAACTCCGCGGGCGCGGCGCTGATCCCCTCATGTTGCCGATTTGACTCCTGGTGAATTGAGATCGCGTTTGTGCAACGGCTCCGATTTGTCCAATAAGTCGATGGAAATTTCAGACAATTTGCATGCAATGCGCGCGCTGCCGGTAACCTCCGACCGGGCCGCTGGCGGCCCCTCTCCGCACGCAACGAAAAAGGGCGCCCCGCAGCAGCAGGACGCCCTTTGAGAGTACCCGGAAGACCGGGAAAAGATCAGCGCTTGGAGAACTGGAAGGAGCGGCGGGCCTTCGCCTTGCCGTACTTCTTACGCTCGACGACGCGGCTGTCGCGGGTCAGGAAGCCGCCCTTCTTCAGCACGCCGCGCAGCTCCGGCTCGAAATTGGTGAGCGCCTTGGAGATGCCGTGACGAACCGCACCGGCCTGGCCGGACAGGCCGCCGCCGGCGACGGTGCAGATCACGTCGTACTGGCCGGCACGGGCCGCGGCGACCAGCGGCTGCTGGATCATCATGCGCAGCACCGGACGGGCGAAATAGGTTTCGACCTCGCGGGCGTTGACGGTGATCTTGCCGGCGCCCGGCTTGATCCAGACGCGGGCGACCGCGTCCTTGCGCTTGCCGGTGGCGTAGGCGCGACCGAACTTGTCGACCTTCTTGGTGTAGGTCGGGGCGTCCGCGGCAGTGACGGTGCCCTTAAGTGCGGCGAGCTGATCGAGAGACTGCATCGTCTCGGACATCTTATGCGGCCCTCATGTTCTTGCGGTTCATCGCACCGATATCGAGCGTTTCGGGCTGCTGAGCTTCGTGCGGGTGTTCGGCGCCGGGATAGACGCGCAAATTGCCCATCTGCACACGTCCGAGCGGACCGCGCGGAATCATGCGCTCGATCGCCTTCTCGACCACGCGCTCCGGGAAACGACCTTCGAGGATCGCCTTGGCAGAGCGCTCCTTGATGCCGCCGATGAAGCCGGTGTGATGGTAGTAAACCTTGTTGTCGCGCTTGCGACCGGTCAGCACCACCTTCGCGGCGTTGATGATGATGACATTGTCGCCGCAGTCGACGTGCGGAGTGTAGGTCGGGAGGTGCTTGCCGCGCAGGCGCATCGCGACCAGCGTGGCGAGCCGGCCGACCACGAGACCAGTGGCGTCGATAATGACCCACTTCTTCGTGACTTCGGCGGGCTTGGCCGAAAACGTCTTCATGAGAATGATCCATGACAGGGGGAATTCGGTGCGCGAAGCACCGGACTGCGGGCGCTTGTAGAGAAGCACCGCTTTCGCGTCAATCCCTCTGCGTCGAATTTTCTCCCGCGATTACAGCGGTTTACAATTACGGTGCAATAATACCACTCAAAACCCTAAGCGGTTGGAATGGAATAGGTCGAGGTTACATGGGCGATCGGGTCCGGGGACGTGCCCGACAGCAGCGTCACCTCCCCGACCGCCAGCCGGCGGCCCAGCTTGAGCAGCTTGGCGACCGCGACCACGTCCTGGCCGGGCTGGCCCTTCCGCAGGAAGTTGATGTTGAGATTGGTGGTGACCGCGAGCGCAACGGGACCGATCGCCGACAGCAGCACGACGTACATGGCGAAATCCGCCAAAGCCATCAGGGTCGGCCCCGACACGGTTCCGCCCGGCCGTAGCATCCGGTCGCTGTAGCGCTGCCGTAACAGAGACGTGCGACCATCGGCGGTCTCGATCGAAATGTCACCATGGCTGAACGCCTGCGGGAACTCGCGCTGCAGAAAATCCTCGAGTTCGCTGACGCTCATCCTCGCATGTGTCATGTCGTTTCCGCCCCTGCTCTCGCTTCGCCGGGCTTGTTACAATAAGGTGACGCTCGTTCCCAGCGCTTCATTTTGTTCCCGGACGTCGCCATGACCGTGTTGCCCGCCTTCGCTGCGACCCAGCCTTCGCCGATTCTGCTGCGGGAGACCGTCGACGGCGGTGTTGCGGTGCTGACGCTGAACCGCCCCGCCGCACGAAACAGCCTGTCGCTGGAAATGATCGACGATCTGCACGCGGCGCTCGATCTGATCGGGCGCGATGATGGGGTTCGCGTGGTGGTGATCGCCGCCAACGGTCCGGCTTTCTGCGCCGGCCACGACCTCAAGGAGCTGACCGCGCATCGCAACGACGCCGATCGCGGTCGCGCCAGCTTCAGCCGGATCATGACGTCCTGCAGCGCGATGATGCAGGCGATCGTCAAGCTCCCGAAGCCGGTGATCGCGGCGGTGCAAGGCGTCGCCACCGCGGCGGGCTGTCAGCTGGTCGCGAGTTGCGATCTCGCGATCGCGTCCGAGCAGGCGACCTTCGCGACGCCGGGCGTCGATATCGGACTGTTCTGCTCGACCCCGATGGTGGCGCTGAGCCGCAACGTGCCGCGCAAGCACGCGATGCAGATGCTGCTGACCGGCGAGCCGGTCGACGCCGAGGAAGCTCGCCGGATCGGCCTGATCAACCGCGTGGTGCCGCACGGCACCGAGCGCGCCGCGGCGGTGACGCTTGCCGAGCAGATTGCCGGCAAGTCGGCCCACACCGTCAAGATCGGCAAGGAAGCGTTCTACCGCCAAGCCGAGCTCAACCTCGCCGACGCCTATCACTACGCCTCGCAGGTAATGGCCGAGAACATGATGGCCGCCGATGCCGAGGAAGGCATCGGCGCATTCCTGGAAAAGCGTCAGCCGGAATGGAAAGATAAGTAAGCCACATGCACCGCCTCCTCATCCTGAGGAGCGGCCGCAGGCCGCGTCTCGAAGGATGAGTCTCACGCACTCATGGTTCGAGACGGCGCCTATCGGCGCCTCCTCACCATGAGGATCTCGGAAGCAATGAGCAGATGAACCACGACCGCTACTCCGACAGCTACATCCGCGCGATCCTGAATGGTGTGAAGACCATTGCGATGGTCGGGGCGTCGCCGCTCAACGTGCGGCCGAGCTACTTCGTGTTCAAATATCTCACCGAGCGCGGCTACGACGTCATTCCGATCAATCCCGGACAGGTCGGCAAGAGCCTGCTCGGCAAGCCGTTCGTGGCGTCGCTGAAGGACATCGACCGGCCGATCGACATGGTCGACGTGTTCCGCGGCTCCGCGCATGTGATGCCGGTGGTCGACGAGGTGCTGTCGTTGTCCCCGCGGCCGAAAGTGATCTGGATGCAGATCGGAGTGCGCAACGACGAAGCCGCCGCAAAGGCCGGAGCCGCCGGCATCCAAGTGGTGATGGATCGCTGCCCGAAGATCGAATACGGCCGGCTGTCATCGGAGATCTCCTGGATGGGCGTGAATTCGCGCACCCTCAGCGCCAAACGCGCCCCGATTCCGGTCAAAGGCATGCGGCTGTCGCTCGACCGCCAGAGCGTCGCCGGCGCGGATACAGCCGCGTCCGACCGTGCCGTCAAAAGTCGCAACGAGCCGGGCTGAACGCGGCAGCTTGCGGCTGCCCCGCGCGCGCTTGACCTCGCACCGGGTTCCGATCAGATAGCCAAAACCATCAGCCAGAGCACGGAGGGATCGACCATGACCGACCGCAACCCGGGATTCGCGACGCTCGCCGTCCATGCCGGCGCCCAGCCCGATCCGACCACCGGGGCGCGCGCGACGCCGATCTATCAGACCACCTCCTACGTGTTCAACGATGCCGACCATGCCGCGTCGCTGTTCGGCCTGCAGGCGTTCGGCAACATCTACACCCGGATCACCAACCCGACGACGGCGGTGCTCGAAGAGCGCGTCGCTGCGCTCGAAGGCGGCACCGCTGCGCTCGCCACCGCCTCGGGCCACGCCGCGCAGCTGGTCGCGCTGCAGCAGCTGATGCAGCCCGGTGACGAATTCATCGCCGCGCGCAAACTCTACGGCGGCTCGATCAATCAGTTCACCCACGCCTTCAAGAGCTTCGGCTGGAACGTGGTGTGGGCCGACACCGACGATGTCGCCAGCTTTCAGCGTGCGGTGTCGCCAAAGACCAAAGCGATCTTCATCGAGTCGATCGCCAATCCGGGCGGCAGCATCACCGACATCGAGGCGGTCGCCGAAGTCGCGCGCAACGCGGGCGTGCCGCTGATCGTCGACAATACCCTGGCGACGCCCTACCTGATCCGGCCGATCGACCACGGCGCCGACATCGTGGTGCATTCGCTGACCAAGTTCCTCGGCGGCCACGGCAACTCGCTCGGTGGCATCATCGTCGATGCCGGCACCTTCGACTGGTCGAAGGACGGCAAATATCCGATGCTGAGCGAGCCGCGCCCCGAATATCACGGCCTGAAGATCCAGGAGACGTTCGGCAACTTCTCGTTCGCGATCGCCTGCCGCGTGCTCGGCCTGCGCGATCTCGGCCCGGCGCTGTCGCCGTTCAACGCCTTCATGCTGCTGACCGGCATCGAGACGCTGCCGCTGCGGATGCAGAAGCACTGCGAGAATGCCAAGGCGATTGCCGAATTCCTCGCCGGCCACAAGGCAGTCGAAGAGGTCAATTACTCCGGCCTCGCCTCAAGCAAATATGCTGCCCTCGCCCGCAAATACGCGCCGAAGGGCGCCGGCGCGGTGTTCACTTTCAGCCTCAAGGGCGGCTATCAGTCCGGCGTCGATCTCGTCGCCAATCTGAAGCTGTTCTCACACCTCGCAAATGTCGGCGACACCCGCTCGCTGATCATCCACCCGGCCTCGACCACCCATAGCCAGCTCGACGACGCCCAGAAGACCGCCGCCGGCGCCGCGCCCAACATGGTGCGGGTGTCGATCGGCATCGAAGACAAGGACGACCTGATCGCGGACCTCGACCAGGCGCTCGGCGGCTGATCGCCTGGCGCCGCCAAGCGGCATCGAGGAGGCGGCACAATGAGCAGCGGCCACATCGAACAGCGGCGGCTGGAACAGCTCAGCAATACGATCTTCGGCGTCGCCATGACCTTGCTCGCCTATCAGGCGCCGCGCGAGAAATTCGCCGGCGGCAACCCGCAATGGCGGGAGCTGTGGCACGTCTACGGCGCCTTCATTTCGACGCTGCTGCTGAGCTTCATCGTCGCCGGGATGTTCTGGCTCAGTCATCAGCAGCGACTAGCCTATGCCAGCCACGCCACCCGTTCCGAGGTGATGATCAACCTGTTCTTCCTGCTGTCGATCATCCTGCTGCCGGTGACCTGCGGGCTGTACGGCAATAATTACGATTCGCCGAACGTCACGATTCTCTACAGCTTCAATCTGTTTCTGATCGCGGTGTTCAATACCGCGCTGTGGACGATCGCGGCGACACGGCGCGGCGACTGGCCGAGACTGGTCACACCGATGTTTTCGCTGCTGTTGTTCGTGGTGGCTCTCGTCGTCAGCCTGCTCGATCCGCGTTTGCCGAAATTTATCTGGCCGATCGCGTTTCTATCGCCGGTCCTGGCGGCGTATCTCGAGCGTAAGCGGCCCATTACCAACAACACGACATGATGAAGCGGGAGCCGGCGGAATCGGCGTGCTAGCCGTGCTGCCCGACCGGCACCGCCACCGCGGGCCGGACGTCTCTGGGCCGCGGCGCCGTCAGACGTTCGGCCTGCAGTACCGCCAGCGTCAGCACCACCAGCGCCATCGCCTGATGCGCCAGAGCGAGGTCGATCGGCGCGGCGTACAGCACGGTGAGAATACCGAGCACGGCCTGGGCGGTCAGCGCCAGGAACAACAGCACCGCGCCGCGCGCCGCCGCCCCTGCCCGGGTCCGCAGCGCGTCGATCATGTGCAGCGCCGCCAGCGTCCACAGCGCGTAGGCCAGCATGCGGTGGTCGAACTGCACGGTGAGATGATTGTCGAACAGGTTCTTCCACCACGGGCTTTCGAACCACAGCCGCGCCGCATCCGGGATCAGCGCTCCGTCGATCTCGGGCCAGGTGTTGTACAGCCGCCCGGCGCGCAGCCCGGCGACCAGGGCGCCGGCATAGAGCTGCACGAAGGTCAGCCCGAGCAGCGCCAGCGCGGTCACCTTCAGCCGTGCCGGCACGACGGCGCGGGCCCGGTCGGCCATTCGTCGCAGCGTCCAGACGATCGCCGCATAGATGATCAGCGCCAGCGACAGATGGGTGGCGAGCCGCACCTGTGACACTTCGGTCCGCTGCGACAGGCCGGACGCCACCATCCACCAGCCGACCGCGCCCTGCAGCGCGCCGAGCGCGAAGATGATCCACAGCGCCCGCTTCCACTGCGGGCCGATTGCCCCGCGCCACAGGAACCACAGGAACGGCAGCAGATAGACAATGCCGATCACCCGGCCGAGCAGCCGGTGGCTCCATTCCCACCAGAAGATGGTCTTGAACTGATCGAGCGTCATGCCGGCGTTCAGTTCGCGATATTGCGGGATCTGCTTGTAGCCGTCGAACGCCGCCTGCCATTGCGTGTCACTGAGCGGCGGCAGCGTGCCTGTCACCGGCTTCCATTCGACGATCGACAGTCCGGATTCGGTCAGCCGCGTCGCGCCGCCGACCAGCACCATCGCGGCGATCAGCGCCGCCACCAGCGTCAGCCAGCCCCGCACGGCGCGAACTCGGGAGGGTGGCGACGCCGCGGCGATGGTCATAAAGCATCCCTTGAACGGATTTTCGCGCACTCTATAGTCCGGCCGTTCTTATGCGCAAGGCGTTGCGAGAACGCATCAAGGGCGTGTGAGCGAGGCATGAATATTCGAACCCGCAAATTGATCGGAACCGTCGGCCTGCTGCTGCTGGCGATCGTTTGGTCGCTGACCGCGATGGCGCTGGCGCAGGCGCCGGTGATTGCCGAGTCGAAATGGCTGCAAGCGGTGTACTATCTGGTCGCCGGCCTGGGCTGGGTGCTGCCGGCGATGCCGCTGGTCACCTGGATGTCGCGTCCCGACCCTGCCGAATAAGATTGCGACCGTTCCAAACGGGCAACGCCGCCACCGGGCTCCCGATGGCGGCGTGGCTTTTTCGAGACGAAGTGCGCGCAATTCAGAACAGATAGTTGAACCGCAGCATCGCCTGGTGACGCTCGAAATTGTCGAGGTCGAGATGCCGCGGATCGTCGCAGGCCTTGCCCGCGACCTGCGTGCTCCAGGTCCCCGACAGGCCGATCTTGTCGGTGAGATGCGTCGAGAACGTCGGCCCGACATACACCGCGTCGCCGGCGAACCGGTCGAGCCCGAGTCCCTCGTAGGCGCGCACGTAGCGCGCCTCGACGCCGACGATCAGCATGGAATTCACCTTGTAGGAGAGCGCGCCCTGCACCGCGAATTCGGAATCGTGCGACCAAATGCTGGCGAGATCGCGCGAAGCGCCGCCGGAGTACCAGAGGTTGAGCGCGGCGAACAGCGTGCCGCGGATCAGCTCCTTGTCCATCAGCGCGGCGAACTCGCTGCCGTAGATCTGCGCATCGAATCCGGTGAGCTCGTCGAGCCGGTTCCAGGACGGTGCCGCATGCAGCGTCAGGCCGAACGGCATCACGTCGCGATCGAGCAGCTTGTAGCGGAACTCCATCGAGGCACCGGCAATCGCGGTGCGGCGATTGTCGATCATGCCCGGAACGCCGCTGATCTGCGTCGACGCGAAACTGACACCGGGCGCGACACGGAAATTGTCCGTCAACGTGAACTTGACCTGCGACAGCACGCCGACGCCGGTGTAGGAGCCGAACCGCCGCCCGAACCGGCCGACGTTCTCGATCTCGAGTTCGATCTCGCCCTTGTTGCCGATGTCCGAGCCCATGCTGAAGCCGAAGATGTGCTCGGTGTCGACATCGTCGTGCGCCGCCTTGGCCTCGGCCGGCATCGCCAGCGCGCGCGCGGCCGCGGCTTGGGACGGACCGGCGGCGTAAGACAGCCACCCCGGCAACTCATCGGCGGTCGCCTCAGGCGCCGCTACGCCCGTCACCACCAGTCCTGCAATTGCCGCCGCCAGCGCTCCTTTCAGCCTCCTGGCCCTGCCGCTGCGGCGATGCGACGCGATATTACACCAAATCATTAGTAGCCCCCGATGACTTCCATCGGTCTACTAACTGCAATTGAGAACGCCTCGCGGTCAAAGCATTTTGTTTACAGGCCCTGTAAGCCGCGGGGGCCGGAAATTTGATTGATGACAATGATTAGTAGTAGCGTACCGCGCCATACTGGGAACGATCGAGACGGACACCGTTTCCGGCTGGTTTCGACCGTTGCAACGCGATGGGCGCGATGTGGTCGGACGGTACTCATCTACGACCGCCGGCCCGGCGCCGGCTCGCTATCAACAAGGACCGGACATGACCAAGCCTGCCAAGATCAACATCGGTATCCCCGAAGACAAGCGTGCGAAGATCGCCGAGGGGCTGTCGCGGCTGCTCGCCGATTCCTACACGCTGTATCTGATGACGCACAATTTCCATTGGAACGTCACCGGGCCGATGTTCAACACGCTGCACGCGATGTTCATGACGCAGTACACCGAGCAGTGGACCGCGCTCGACCAGATCGCCGAGCGGATTCGTGCACTCGGCTTCCCGGCGCCAGGCACCTACAAGGAGTTCGTCAAGCTGGCGTCGATCGCCGAGGTCGAGGGGCAGCCGAAGGCGCTGGAGATGGTCCGGCACTTGGTGTCGGCGCAGGAAGCCACCGCCCGCACCGCGCGCGAGCTGTTTCCGCTGGTCGAGGACGCCAACGACCAGCCGACCGCCGACCTCCTGACTCAGCGGCTCGACGTCCACGAGAAGACCGCCTGGATGCTGCGCAGCCTGCTCGAAGACTGATCCGAGCCTTTGGTGACAAAGCGGCGGTCCGGACTGTCCGGACTGCCGCTTTTGCAAATGCGACTACATCTTTGACTTTCGGCTAAGGCAGCCCTCAGGGATGCCCGAGCGACAAAAAACCGCAGCCATTCCCGGTAGTTGGACGAGGCGGACGCGGTGTTGTGCGGCGCCGCGTTTGACCCCGATCAAAGCAGCGCATTGCGAATAAGAATTACTCTAGCGGCACTTCCGCATCGTCGCGGAGCGACCGTCGGTCCCCCCTTCGATGCCAATCCTGCCGTGGGGGTTCTCATGAAAATCGCACATACGTTGCTGCTGGCGACGGCTCTGTCCGTCACCTTGTCGGTCCCTGCCCGCGCAGCGAGCGACGAGCCGATCTCGCCGATCAAGCCGGCGGTGGTGAAGGATCAGAAACTGGTCGAACTCGGCAAGAAGCTGTTCTTCGATCCGCGACTGTCGAAGTCCGGCTTCATCTCCTGCAACTCGTGTCACAACCTGTCGATGGGCGGGTCGGATAATCTGAAAACCTCGATCGGCCACAACTGGCAGAAGGGGCCGATCAATTCGCCGACGGTGCTCAATGCCAGCCTCAACGTCGCACAGTTCTGGGACGGCCGGGCGCTGACCTTGAAGGATCAGGCCGGCGGACCGATCGCCAATCCGGGCGAGATGGCGTTCACCCACGAACTGGCGGTCGACCTGCTGAAGTCGATCCCGGGCTACGTCACCGAGTTCAAATCGGTGTTCGGCCAGAACAGCACCGTCGACATCGACGAGGTGACGCGCGCGATCGCGGCGTTCGAAGAGACGCTGGTGACGCCGAACTCGCGGTTCGACAAATGGCTGAAGGGCGACAAGAAGGCGCTGACGCCGACTGAGCGCGCCGGCTACGAGCTGTTCAAGGATTCCGGCTGCACCGGCTGTCATAACGGTGCAGCCGTCGGCGGCAACACCTTCCAGAAGATGGGCGTGGTCGAGCCGTACAAGACCGACAACCCGGCCGAAGGGCGCTTCGCCGTCACCAAGGAGGAAGCCGACCGCTTCAACTTCAAGGTGCCGACGCTGCGCAACGTCGAACTGACATATCCCTATTTCCACGACGGTGCGGCGCAGAAGCTGTCGGACGCGGTCGACACCATGGGGCGGATCCAGCTCGGCAAGAAGTTCACCCCGGACGAAAACGCTAAGATCGTCGCCTTCCTCAAGACGCTGACCGGCGACCAGCCCGACTTCAAGCTGCCGATCCTGCCGCCGTCGAGCGACAAGACGGCGCCGCCGAAGCCGTTCGACTGAGTCTGGGCTGAAGGATGCGGCGCGGACGGCGCAGATACGACGCCGCCCGCGTGCCGCGGGTCGGCCGCTACGACGGAACCATATCATGACGTCGATTTGGAGCCGGCTGGCGCGGCCCGGCCCGCTGGCGCTCGTCGTGCTGCTGGCCGCCGCCGGCGGCGTCGTCGCCTGGGGCGGTTTCAACACCGCGATGCATGCGACCAACAGCCTGGCGTTCTGCACCTCGTGTCACGCGATGCGAGACAACGTCTATCAGGAGTACAAGACCACGGCGCACTACACCAACCGTACCGGTGTGCGCGCGATCTGCTCCGATTGCCACGTGCCGCGCGACTGGGGTGCGATGCTGGTGCGCAAGGTCACCGCCACCAAGGAGCTGGTTCACTGGGCGATCGGCAGCATCGACACGCGTGAGAAGTTCGAGGCCAAGCGCCACGAACTCGCCCGCCACGAATGGGACCGGATGCGTGCCAACGGCAGCCGCGAGTGCCGCAACTGCCACGCCTTCGAGGCGATGGATTTCCACAAGCAGACCGCCAAGGCGGCGACCGCGATGCAGGATGCGATGAAGGCCGACAAGACCTGCATCGACTGCCACAAGGGCATCGCCCACAAGATGCCGGACGTCACCGCCGGGCATCGCAAGGCGCTTGCCGCGCTGCAGGCCGATGCCGGCAGGCTGGTCGCAGCGCCGGGAACGACGCTGTACGCGATCGGCTCGGTGCCGCTCCGGACCGGCGACTCTGAAGAGAGCGCCGGCGAACTCGCCGCCAGCACTGCAGTGACGGTGCGCGCCACCGAAGCAGATCGTCTGACGCTGGAATTGACCGGCTGGCAGCGCGAGGGCTCGCCGGAATTGCTCTATCAGCGCTTCGGCAAGCGTATTCTGGCAGCGACGCTCACCGAGGCCGCGCGCACCAGGCTCGAGACGCTGGAAAGCGCCACCGACGACGACACCGACGATCACTGGACGCGGGTGCGGCTGGTGGTCGGCGCGGCGCCGGGACGGTTCGTGACGTCGCGCGAGTCGCTGTGGACGCTGGCGGCGCGGATCGAAGACGACAATTGCACGTTGTGCCACGTGCTGAAGCCGCCGCGCAGCGCCAAGGCCGACGCCTGGATCGGCCACGTCAACGCGATGAAACGGCTGACCGCGCTCGACAGCGAGGAAGTCGCCCTGCTCCGCGCTTACTTACAGAACCACGCCAAGGACGTCGCGCCGGCGCGGTGAATCGGCGAGTTGCCTGCTATCCGTTTCGGCCGATGCCGCGCGCCGCGCCCGGCATCAACCCGGACAGGACCACCCGCAGGCCGCGCAGCGAGCGCCGACGACCATCCCAGGCAATCCGCGGCAGTGCCAATGGATCGACCGCCCCCCGGCCGATCACGCCGGGAATCGCCGTTGCCGCAGTGGCGAACCGCGCCTCCTTCAGCATCGCGACGTGCCGCGGGCCGAAGCTGCCGCGGTCGCCGAACGGAAAGGCGAAATGCGGTGCGTCACGGCCGAGGGCCGCCTGCAGCACCGCGCGGCCCATCGCGATCTCCTTCTGCGCCGCCGCGTCGGACACGTTGGCCAGCACCGGATAGTTCACCGTCGCGCTGCCGATGGTGACGTTGGAATCGACCGCGAGCCGCCCGATGTCGTCCCAATCCATCACCGCCTCGCGCGTCACCGCGGCGAGATCGACCGAATAGCGCTTGCACAAATCCTGGATCGCCGCGGTCAGCGGGGCCGGCGCCATGGTGCGCAGCCAGCTTGCGAGGAAGTGAAACACCCGCACCTTGTCGCCGAGGCTCACGGTGTCGAACCGGCGTTCGTTGTGATCGATCAGCAGCGCAAGCCGATCGGTGCGCGCGATCACCTGCTCCAATGCGAGCCACCAGACTTCCCCGACGCCATCGGGAAACGCGGTCGGCAGATACACCGTGAACGGCACGCCGTGCCGCGCCAGGATCGGATACGCGAACGTGATGACGTCACGCGAGCCGCCGTCGAAGCTCAGGCAGACGAACCGCCCCGGCGACTCGCCACGGCCGATCCGGTCGCACGCCTCGCCGATCGAGATCACCGGACAATTCCAGCGCTTCAGCGCGCGTAGCAGCGCATCGAGAAACTGCGGCGTGACCTCGCGGGCACGCAGCGGTTGAAAACGGTCGCGCCGCGCGGGCCGCACCCTTTCGAACCGCAGCATCACCCCGCAGCCGCCGCCGCGTGCTTCCGAAGCCCGCGCCAGGCCGCTGAAATAAGCGAGCTGCAGCCTTGCCGTCGTCCACCAGCCGTTGTTCGACAAGGCTAATCCCTCGCGGCGCCGCTTGCGGTGCCGGTTTCGTGCTGCGTCATTACGCTTTGTTGAGATTTGTTTGTAAAGGTCCGCACGTGCTCGATTTGCGCCTTGCTTGTTCTCATTGGATCGCCGGATGACGATGATGGCCGTGCTGACCGAAGCCCGGGCCGCTGATCGCGCGGCCGCAGTACGGAGCCGGATCACACGCGTCGAGGTCATTCACGACGTCAATATCGCCGAGCCGATCTGGCGCGCTCTCGAGCAGACCGGCCAATACGCGTCGCCCTATCAGCGTTTCGATTTCCTGAGTGCCTGGCAGCGCCACGTCGGCAACGCCGAGCGGGTCGAGCCGTACATCGTGGTTGCGCGCGACGCCGACGATCAGCCGCTGCTGGTGATGCCGCTCGGTGTCGAGCGCAAATTCGGCGTCGGCGTGGCGAGCTTTCTCGGCGGCAAGCATTCGACGTTCAACATGCCGTTATGGCACCGTGATTTCGCGATCACCGCCGACGCCGGCGATCTTGATGCGCTGCTCGCCGCCCTGCGCGCCGCGGGCGGTGCCGACGTGCTGGCGCTGCTGCAGCAGCCGTTGTACTGGGACGGTCTGCCCAATCCGCTGGCGCAATGGCCGCACCAGCCATCGGTGAACGACTGCCCGGTGCTGACGATGCCCGAAGGCGCCGTCGCGGCCGATCTGATCAGCAACTCGTTCCGCCGCCGGCTGAAGGGCAAGGAGCGCAAGCTGCAGGAACTGCCCGGCTATCACTATGCCCAGGCGCGGACCCAGGCCGACATCGACCGCGTGCTCGACGCGTTTTTCCGAATCAAGCCGCAGCGGATGGCGGCGCAGAAGTTGCCGAACGTGTTCGCCGAGCCCGGCGTCGCCGACTTCATCCGGCAGGCCTGCGCCACCGAGCTGGCCGGCGGCGGCCGTGCGATCGAGATCCACGCGCTGGAATGCGACGCCGAGATGATCGCGATGTATGCGGGCGTTGCCGATGGCCGCCGGTTCTCGATGATGTTCAACACCTACACGCTGTCTGACGCTGCGCGCTACAGCCCCGGGCTGATTCTGATGCGCCACATCGTCGATCACTATGCCTCACGCGGCTATCGCGGGATCGATCTCGGCATCGGATCCGACGACTACAAGAAGATGTTCTGCAAGGAACTCGACCCGATCTTCGACAGCTACGTCGCGCTGAGCCCGCGCGGCCGGCTGGCGGCCGGTGCGCTGGCCGCAATCGGCCGCGGCAAGCATGCGGTCAAGCACAATCCGGCGATGATGCATCTCGTCAGGCGGCTGCGCGGAGCGTTGCGGCGCTGAGGCGCGGCCGTTCTTCGAGTTCGAAATCTCTCAATCGACAGCGAAAGCGACAACGCCCGGTGCTTACCGGGCGCGGCCTGTCGATCGCGAGCTCAGGCGGCGGCGGTGTGCTGGCCGGGGGCGACCGGATCGGCCGGCTCGAACGGCCGGCTCAGCATCGTGACATCGGAGAAGCCGACCGCCACCAGTTGCTCGGCCATCCTGGCCCGGGCCTCGACGGTCATCGTCGGTGCCGGCACCACGGCGGCCTGGGCCTGCGCGGTCAGGAGTTCGGCCGGCAGATCGGAGGCGGTGCCGGCGTCGAGCAGGACGTGGTCGTACACCCGCATCAAGGCGTCGATCGCCAGCGTCAACCGCGGCGAATGCAGCAGGGTGCGGTCGAATCCCGGCTTGCCGGCGCTGACCAGTTGCAGAGACGAAGCGCGGTCGCGAGTGATGATCTGGCCGAACGCCGCTTCGCCGAGCATCAGTTCGGCGAGCCCCGGTGCTACCGGATCGATCGACGTGGCCCTCAGCAACACCGAGGATTCCGACAGGTCGATCAGTACCACCTTGGCGTCGCGCGCCAGCCGGCGAGCCAGCGCCAGGGCTGTAGTGGTGACCGCATCGGTGTCGCCGGTGCCGAGCACGGTGAGCTTGCGGCCGCCCTCGCCGGCTCGGCGTAGTCGCGCAGCCAGAGCCTCGATCTCATTGGTGGGCGCCGCGGCGGCGGCAGCGATCGGGGCAGTCTCGGTCGGAGCCGGTTCGATCGGAGCCGGCGTAGGCGGCGCGGTGAAGCTCGGCGGTGCCGCCGGGGCCGGCGGCACGACCGGAGCCGCGGCTGCCACCGGCACCAGTTCCGGCTCGACCATCGCCGGCGCGGCGATGTCGCGCGGCCGCGGCTGGGTCATCCGCAGCAATTCGCCGGTAGCGATGCCGCCCGATGTCAGCAGCAGCGTCGCCAGCGTTGCGATCAGCACGATCGGCAGCTTCTTCGGATAGGCCGGAGTGTTGGAAACGATGGCGCGCGAGATGATCCGCCCGTCGGCCGGGGTCTGATCGATGGTCTCGCGGGTGGTCGCCTCGCGATACTTCGCCAGATAGGATTCCAACAGGTCGCGCTGCGCCTTGGCCTCGCGTTCCAGCGCGCGCAGCTGCACGTCCTGGCCGTTGGTCGCCGACGCCTGCTTCTTCAACTGATCGAGGCTGGCCGACAAATTCTCCACCCGGCTGCTGGCAATCCGGGCGTCGTTTTCAAACGACCGCGACAGCTTCACCGCCTCGTCGCGGAGCTGCTGGTCGAGATCGGCGAGCTGGGCCTTCAGCTCCTTGATCCGCGGATGGCCGCCGAGCAGCGTCGAGCTCTGCTCGGCGAGCTGGGCGCGCAGCGTGACGCGCTGCTCCGACAGCCTGCGCATCAGCTCGGTGTTGAGCACTTCGGAGGCTTCGATCGGCCCGCCGCTCTTCAGCATCTCCTTGATCAACCGCGCCTTGGCTTCGGCATCGGACTTCAGCGCGCGGGCGTTGGCGAGCTGGGCGTTGATGTCGCCGAGCTGCTGGTTCGACAGCGTGGTGTTGTTGGTGCCGATGAACAGGCTGGATTTTGAACGGAAGTCTTCGACCTTGTCCTCGGCCTCGGCCACCTTCTTGCGCAGCGAGTCGATTTCGCCCGACAGCCACTGTCCGGCCGCCCTCGCCTGGGCCCGGCGCGCGTTCTGCTGCAGCACCAGATAGCCGTCGGCGATCGAATTGGCGACGCGCGCGGCGAGATCCGGATCCTCGGACTGAAATTCGACTACCATCACCCGCGACTTGTCGACCGCATAGGCGGTCAGCCGCTCGTAGTAAGCGGTGAGCACGCGCTCTTCCGGTGTCATCGCGAACGGATCACGGCCGATACCGATCAGCGCCAATAGCGATTTCAGCGGATTGATGCCCTTCAGCACCGGATCGAATTCCGGACGCTCGGCCAGCTTGTTCTTCTTGATGGTCTCGATCGCGAGATCGCGCGACAGCAGAAGCTGCACCTGGCTGGTCACCGCTTCCGGATCGATCGCGTTGCGCTGCTCGTCGCGTTCGCCGGTCGGACGCAGGAAGCTGTTCTCGCGGCCGTCGATCAGGATGCGCGCCTCGGACTTGTAGCGCGGCGTGATCAGGTTGACGATCGCCAGCGACAGCACTAGCGCCAGCAGCGTCGGCGCGATGATCAGATGCTTCTTGCGTGCCAGCGCCTGTCCGATCAGCCGCACGTCGATATCGCCATCGGCGGGCAGCGGCGCCGGCCTGTCGAGCGGCACCGTACGGGTCGGCGACCGCTTGAAGATCGCCTGGCGGATCGCCGGCTTCGGCACCGGACGCGGCGCATCGGAAACCGGATCGGCGGACGGCGCGGTTACGGAGGCTTGCGGCTCGCGCTCGGGAGCCGGTGTGTTCGCAACCGTCGTCTTCGCCGTCGCCTCGGTGTTCCGGCGCCAGAACGCGATCCGCATTGCATACTCCTACGTGACGCGACCAACCGTCAGTTCGGTTCCGACTACAAACCATTAAGGTTGCTGCGCGGTTAATCTCGACGGATGCGCGCAACTAATCCATGGTAACGGCGGACCAGTGCACACACTTTGTTAACCACGAAAGTCGTTAATCGGACCCGACTTTTCCGGATCGATCCATGTCTCGCGGCCCCGCCTTGATCACCTCACTTCCCACTGCGCGCCGTCGCGGGGGACGACGTACGGTGACGTGCGCACGGGAGACCCGATGACCATTTCGTCGCCGGACCAGCCGTTGCGGATCGTGCACGCGGTGCGCGCGCCTGTCGGCGGCATCATTCGCCACATTCTCGATCTCGCCAACGGCCAGGCCGACCGCGGCCATCACGTCGCGCTGATCACCGACAGCCTCACCGGCGGCGACCGCGCCGTGGCCGCACTCGATGAGATCGCACCGAAAATGAAGCTCGGCGTCTACCGCTTGCCGATCCGACGCGAGCCGAGCATCACCGATCTGTTCGTCTGGGGCCGCTTCGTCCACCTGATCGCCTCGCTGAAGCCCGACGTGCTGCACGGCCACGGCGCCAAGGCCGGCGTGTTCATGCGGATCGTGCCGCGCCCGGCCGGCTCGATTCGGGTGTACACGCCGCACGGCGGCTCGCTGCACTACCCGACCTCGACGCTGAAGGGCCAGCTCTACAGTCGGCTCGAGCGGATGTCGATGAACCGCACCGAGCTGTTCCTGTTCGAGAGCGAATTCGCGCGCGCGACCTACGAACGCATGATCGGCAAGCCTGAGGGCCTGGTGCGCTGCGTGTTCAACGGTGTCACCGCCGGCGAATTCGATCCGATCACGCTGGCCGCCGACGCCACCGACGTCTGCTATGTCGGCGAATTCCGCAAGATCAAAGGCGCCGATCTGCTGATTGACGCGGTGGCGCGGCTGCGCGCCGCCGGCAAGCCGGTGACGCTGACGCTCGGCGGTGACGGCGAGGAGACCGAGGCGTTGAAGGCCCAGGTGGCGCGGCTCGGTCTCGGCGCCGCGGTGCGCTTCATCGGCCACGTCAAGGCGCGCCACGGATTCGCGCAAGGCGGGCTGCTGGTGGTGCCGTCGCGCGGCGATTCGATGCCTTATGTGGTGATCGAGGCAGCGGCGGCGGGCGTCCCGATGATCGCCGCCAATGTCGGCGGCATTCCGGAGATCTTCGGCCCAGAGCACCGCGATGCGCTGTTCGCGCCGAGCGATCCGGCCGCGATGGCCCAGGCGATCGCCGCTGCGCTGGACGACCCCGCCGCAACCCGCGAGCGCGCGCGGCGGCTGCGCGAGCGGATATTCCTGCATTTTTCGCAGAAGGCGATGGTCGAAGGCGTGCTCGCCGGCTATCGCGAGGCGCTGGCGAAGCGCTGAGTCCGAGGTCGCGCTAACCGTTTCTTGCGACTTTTCCGTTAAGGCCCGGACCGGGGGATTTCGCCGGGCGTCGGGAACGTCGTGCCGGCGCAAGATACGGAACGGACCAATGGAGCCGATCAGCGCACGTTCGATGATCAGCGCTGCCGCCACCGGGGCCGCGGTGGCCGCCGGCGACGGTGCGCCGCGGGTGGAACGGCGCAAGCGGCTGTCGCCGGCTGCCCTCGCGGTCGCCAACGAAAAAGTACCGCCGGCCTATTCGCCGATCGTGATCGCGGGCATCGTGCGGCTGGCCGATTTCCTGCTGATCGCCACCGTCGGCGTCGCGCTGTATTTCGCCCTCGTGGTGCGCCGCGACGGCTTCGCCTGGGAGTACATCGGCGCCATCCTCGGCACCACGATGACGGCAATCGTCGTGTTTCAGGCCGCCGACCTCTACGTGGTACAGGTGTTCCGCGGCACCTTGAAACAGATGACACGGCTGATCACCGCATGGTCGGTGGTGTTCCTGCTGTTCATCGGGGTTTCGTTCTTCGCCAAGCTCGGCGGCGAGGTGTCGCGGCTGTGGCTGGGGTCGTTCTACTTCGCCGGCCTCGCCGCGCTGATCGTCGAGCGGATGGTGGTGCGGTCGCTGGTGCGGCAGTGGGGCTGCGAGGGCCGGCTCGACCGCCGCACGGTGATCGTCGGCGCCGACGACAACGGCGCCAAACTGATCGAGGCGCTGAAGGCCGAACAGGCCGACGCCTCGGACATCCACATCCTCGGCGTGTTCGACGACCGCAACGACTCCCGTTCGCTTCCCACCTGCGCCGGCGTGCCGAAACTCGGCAAGGTCGACGACATCCCCGAATTCGCCCGCCGCACCCGGGTCGATCTGGTGTTGTTCGCGCTGCCGATCTCGGCGGAGACCCGCATCCTCGACATGCTGAAAAAGCTGTGGGTGCTGCCGGTCGACATCCGGCTGTCGGCGCACACCAACAAGCTGCGATTCCGGCCGCGCGCCTATTCCTACGTCGGCAAGGTGCCGACGCTCGACGTGTTCGAAGCGCCGATCACGGATTGGGACCAGGTGATGAAGCAGCTGTTCGACCGCGTGGTCGGAGGCCTGATCCTGCTCGCCGCCGCGCCGGTGATGGCGCTGGTGGCGCTGGCGATCAAGCTCGACAGTCCGGGGCCGGTACTGTTCCGGCAGAAACGGTTCGGATTCAACAACGAGCGCATCGACGTGTTCAAGTTCCGGTCGATGTATCACCATCAGGCCGACCCCACCGCCTCCAAGGTCGTCACCCGCAACGATCCGCGCGTCACCCGGGTCGGCCGCTTCATCCGCCGCACCAGCCTCGACGAACTGCCGCAACTGTTCAACGTGGTATTCAAGGGCAACCTGTCGCTGGTCGGGCCGCGGCCGCATGCGGTGCAGATGAAGCTGCAGAGCCGGCTGTTCGACGAAGCGGTCGACGGCTACTTCGCTCGCCACCGCGTCAAGCCCGGCATCACCGGCTGGGCCCAGATCAACGGCTGGCGCGGCGAGATCGACAACGAAGAAAAGATCCAGAAGCGCGTCGAGTTCGACCTGTACTACATCGAGAACTGGTCGGTGCTGTTCGACCTCTACATCCTGCTGAAAACGCCTTGGGCTTTGCTGAAGGGCGAGAACGCGTATTGAGGCGTCCGTTTTTGGCATTCCCCACACCGTCATTCCGGGGCGCCGCGCAGCGGCGAACCCGGAATCCCGAGGTTAGTGTGCGGTGAACGGCCAAGCCGTGCCCGCCTCGGATTCCGGGCTCGCGAGCTTTCGCTCGCGCCCCGGAATGACGGGGCCACGAGAACTACTTATTCCCATAAGACACACCCATCCCGGCCCGTACGTCGGCCTGGATGCCGTAGGGTGCGATCGGGTAGCGCAGGCCGTTCTTGGCCAGTTGCTTCATGCCGTCGATCGCCTTGGCGAGGTGCGCCGGGCTCAGCGCCATCAGCATCTCTTCGTCGGGCACGCCGCCGTAGCGGCGTTCGGCGAAACACGGCAGCGACAGGCTCGGCTCGCCGGTCTTCAGCGCCCTGCCCCAGGAATCCGCACAGGCGGTTTCACCGACCACGCTCCATTCGAACTTCTTGTAGCCGGCATATTGCAGCCCGTTGATCAGGATGATCATCTGCCCCGGCGTCGCATAGACCAGACATATGTCCGGCGGGTCGAGCCGGCCGCTCGCCAGCGGCGACACCGCCATCGCCTGATGCCGGCCGAACGGCACGACGTCGAGCGCGTGCTGACGGGCGCTGGCATCCTCCGGCGTCGCGTGCCAAACGCCGACATAGGACCGTCCGGCGAGCCATCGCTCGTCCTGAGGCGCCAGCCCGATCACGGCGCGGCACTGCTCACCGACCAGATCGGCGGCGGTGATGCCGACGGTCCACCCCAGCCGCGACGCCATGCTGACGATCTGGTCGGTGGTGTGGATCGCGTTGGGCCGGCGGATCTTCGGCACCGCCTCCATCTCGGCGACGGTTCGGAACAGCTTCATCCCGATCACCGTGGTCTTCAGCCGCAACAGCGCGTTGAGATCGGCGACCAGGCCGGCAAGATCGATGCGCTCCGACGCGGCGACGGCATCCATGGCGGACTCCCTTCGGTTTGTTGTTATTGTTGGTTCGCTCAGCCGAGCCGCCAGCCGACTTCGGCCGCGAAACTCTGATAGAACTCGACCTCGTAGGCGCGCTCCGGCATGGCGCGCACGCGCGCGTCGAGCGCATGGGCATCGTCGCCGACCAGGATGCGCCAGTCCCCGCCGCGAACGCCGTCGAGAATGGTGCGGGCGGCTGCAGCGGCCGTGGTCGGGGCGTCTTCCAGGAAACTGCGCGCCCGCTCCTTCGCCATCGCCCGGATGTCGTCGTCGGAGGTCTGCGACAGATCGATCCCCGCCGCCGATAGTCGCTGCCGGGTGCCGGCGAC
This sequence comes from Rhodopseudomonas pentothenatexigens, assembly GCF_900218015.1. Classification (GTDB taxonomy): domain Bacteria; phylum Pseudomonadota; class Alphaproteobacteria; order Rhizobiales; family Xanthobacteraceae; genus Rhodopseudomonas; species Rhodopseudomonas pentothenatexigens. The sequence goes on from NZ_UFQQ01000001.1 coordinate 242,864, forward strand.
CTCCTCGGCGCTGAGCTCGTCCGTGCTATCGCCGGTCTGGATCCGGCGCGAATTGCTGACGATCGAGGTGCCGATGTGGCCCGGCATCACCACCGAGCATCGCACATGCGGTGCGTTCAGCCGCAAATCGCCGATCAGCGCCTCGGAAAATCCCTTCACGGCGAATTTTGCGGCACTGTAGGCGGTGTGCGGCGCTAAGGGGCCGATCGACGCCCAGAAGCCGTTGACGCTGGAGGTGTTGACGATGTGTCCCTCGTCGGCCGCGATCAGCATCGGCAGGAAGATGCGAGTGCCGAGATAGACGCCGCCCCAGCAGATGTTGAAGGTGCGCTCCCACTGCTCGCGCGAATTGGCGATCATGCTGCCGCCGCCACCGATCCCGGCATTGTTGAAGAGCAGATGGATGCAGCCGGTGGCATGCTGCGCGGCGACCTCGTCGCGAAACCGCAGCATCTGCGCCTCGTCGGAAACGTCGACGATGTGGGTGGTGAGCCGCAGCCCTTGCGGCAGGCCGCCGGCCTCGCACAGCCGCCGCGTCTCTTCCATCGCGTCCGCCGAGACGTCGCAGATCGCGACGTGGCAACCTTCAGCGACGAGCTGACGGGCAAGTTCGCGGCCCATGCCCGCGCCGCCGCCCGTGATCACGGCAATCCTGCCGGCGAAATCCCTCATGGCCGCGTCGTTCCTTCCCGGTTTTGATACGCGCCGGTTCGAGCCAGCGCTGCGCCCTGGAGCTTAGCGGGAGGCCGCGGCTTTCGCGAGTCCATCGCAGTGCCCTGCAGTCTGGCCTGCATTCGTCGTCAGGCGCGTCCCGGACAGCACCGCACTTTTTCAAGGTGGCGAATTGCCCTAGTGTTGCAGGCAGATTCAGCCGAGCCTTGGGAGTCCGACGATGCTGGCAGCCACCCTTCAGACCGCCGCGTTTCTGTTCCTGCTGCTGGTCGCGCTTCTGGTGTTCTCGGTGTTCGTCGCGTTCACGGCACCGCCGCTGACCAAATCGCCGAAGCCCGGCTTCACGACGGTGCTGATGTATTTCGCCGCCGAGCTGGCCGCGCTGATCGTCGCGATCTGGCTGGTTGTAGAGGTGTCGTCGTTCGAACTGCTGCCGGTGCTGATCGCGCTGGCGATCGCCGCAGTGGTGTTCGCCCCGCAGCTGGTCGCCAAGATCCCACTGCCGGATTCGGTCGCCGGGATGCTCGGCCGCAAGTAATTTCCGCTGCGGAGCCTGCCCGCGCGCGCGGCGGGTCAGGCCAAGCAGAGCTCGCCACGATGCTGGAAAACCGCCCTCCGGGGCGGTTTTCGTTGAGACGCCGGGTTCTGTCTCGGTCGACAGTCTTAGCGGATACGGCCTCGTCGCAGCCGGGCGATCGCGCCGGCGCAGATCTGCATCGTCACGCCGACCAGCCATCCGATCAGGATCAGCCAGCTCGACACCGCGTGCAGATTGAGACGCAGCACCACCGCAGAGACCGACACGAACGCCGCCAGGGTCGCCAGAAAGGTGCCGAACGCGCTGAGGAATTCGGCGGCGTCGATCTTCCCTCGGGAGCGCGGCTCCTCGTCAGGGTCGTGGAACGTCAGCGGCGGAATGTCGATGCCGAGATAGAACCCGACGGCGCCGATCGCGATCATCGCCAGCAGGAAGCCGACGGTGGTCAGCGCCGCGAAGCTGGTGCCGACATGCGCGCCGACGAAGGTGCCGCACGCCGCGCCGGCCAGCGCAAGGCCGGTGCGTTCGAGAAAATGGGCCGCCTTCCGCACCCGCAGTCGCATGGTCGAGTCCTCGGCGTTGCACAGGCGCGTAACGTATGACAATTCGATGATGGGCGGAAGCCTGCCGGACGCGGCGGAGCTCCGCAAACGCGACGCATCCGCGCGCGTGCGAAGCGACTATCCGACCCGGCTGCAGTCTTCGACGTCGCGCCTACCAGCGATAGCGCAGCGTGCCGATCACCGTGCGTCCCTGGCTGAGATAGCAGTAGCCGGCATTGCACACCGCGATCTGCTCGTCGGCGATGTTGTTGGCGTTGACCTGAGCCTGGAACCCGGCGAACTGCCGTGCCAGCTTGCCGAGATCGTAGCGCATCGCCAGATCGACCAGCGTATAGCCGGCATTGCGATCGGTATTGGCGTTCGACGTCCAGGTCGAATCGATGTAGCGGACGCCGGCTCCGAGTCCGAGGCCGTCGAGCGGACCGTTCAGGAACGTATAGTTCAGCCAGCTCGACGCGGTGTGCCTCGGCGTCACCGCCGGCACCTTGTTCAATTCGCTGGCGACCGTCGTCTTGGTGATTTCGGCGTCGGCGAACGTGTAGGCCGTGACCGTCTCCAATTCCGGCGTCAGCCGCGCTCTGGCTTCGAGTTCGACGCCCTGAACGTGGATCTCGCCGACCGATGCGTAATAGGCGATGCCGTTGACGTAGCCGGCGAGCTTCGCCGCATTCTTCTCTCTGAGATCATACACCGAGGCGGTCAGCAGCACGTCGGAGCGCGGCTGATATTTGACGCCGCCCTCGAACTGCTCGCCTTCCGACGGGGCCAGCACGCTGCCGTCGATCGCCAGCGACGTCGACGGCTGGAACGAGGTGGCGTAGCTGACATAGGGCGCGACGCCGCTATCGAAGTGATACAGCAACCCCGCGCTGTAGGAGAATGCAGAGTCGTTGCGCTGGCCGGTGACCGCGTTGGTGTAAGTGTTGATCCGAGTCTGATCGGCCCAATCGTGCCTTCCGGCCAGCGACAGATGCCAGCCGCCGAACCGCATCTGGTCCTGCAGATAGAGCCCCACTTGCTGCTGGGTCGCACGCGAGCCGGAGGTGTAGGCGGGCGTCGCACCTGCGATCCCATAGGTCGGTTTGGTGATGTCCAACGCGTAGATCGCCTGCACGGCGCTGCCGCCGAACTCGAAGTCCCACACGTTGTGGTCGTAGTTCAAGCCGGCAAGCACCCGGTGCGCCACCGGACCTGTGACGAAATCCGCCTGCAGATTGTTGTCGGTCTGCCAGCTGGTCTGCTCGTCGCCGACCGCATAGGCGGCCCGATTGTAGATGGACGTGGTGGAGTTGGCGAAGCTGCCGCTGAGATAGCGCGAATCCGTCTTCAGATTGGAGAACCGCGTGTGCTGCCGGAACGTGAAGACTTCGTCGAACCGGTGTTCGAGCTTGTATCCGGTCTGCACCTGCTGCAGCTTCAAATAGTCGTATTTCGGATCGCTGGCGCGCAGATACTGGCCGTCGACGGTCAGCAATTTGCCGTTGCGATTGAGCGCGGCGACGCTGGCATCGGTTTCGTCTTTCTGCAGCAAGGCGTAGGTCGTCAGGGTGGTGTCGGCCGTCGGACGCCAGGTCAGCGACGGCGCCAGCATCAGACGCTGGTCGGCGACGTCGAAGTTGGTCTCGCCGCTGCGGGCGACCCCGACCAGCCGGTACAGCAGCGACTTGTCGGGATTGGCGGCGCCGCCGATGTCGAACGCGGTCTGAAACCGGTCGAATGTGCCGGCCTGAATCGCGATCTCGTTGACTTGATTGTCGACGGGAAATTTCGAGCGTCGATCGACCAGTCCGCCGGGCACCGATTGTCCGTACAGCACCGCCGCCGGGCCCTTGATGATTTCGACGCGGTCGAGCTGGTACGGCTCGGTGCGAAAGGTCGAGAAACCCGCCGGGAACTGCTTCAGCCCGTCGCGGAAGTCGCCGAGCGTCGTGGTCGCGAAGCCGCGGATGTAGATCTGATCGAACCTCGGATCATAGCCGAACGCGCCGGTGGTGACGCCGGCGGAATAGCGCACCGCTTCGGGAATGCTGGTGACGCCGCGATCGTCGAGTTCTTTCCGGTCGACGACGCTGACGGAACGCGGCGTATCGATCAACGGCGTGTTGGTCTTCGACGCCGAACTCGCCTGCCCGGCGACGTAACCATGATCGCCGGCATAGATCCGCTCGTTGACCGATGCGGTCGGCGCCGCCTGCGGCGGATTCCGCGCCGCCCGCGTGACTCGCGCCGCTCGCGCCGTCGTCCGCGAACTCGCCACCGGCGCGCTGCGAGCGCGCTGTTGCTGCTGTGGAGCGTCGACAGTCACGGCCGGCAGATTGGATTGCGCCCTCGCCTCGTGCGAGCCGTAGGTCGCCAGCGCGAGCAGGCTGACCGTGCAGAGCAGGAGAGTCTGCTTGATGGATTGTCGTGTCTGCAGCTTCATGTTCACATCCCGATGCTACCGGCTTCGCCAGCCTATTCGGTCGTGTTACCTCGGCACCGAGCGCAGCGCATCGTTCGCGGCGGTAGAATCTATCTAGAGGAGCCGCGCGAACTAACAGCGTGTGTTCAGAAACAATGGGACATGCTTCGCAACGATCAGCTCCGCGCCGAGACGATCTCTCGACGCATCATGATCGTGAGTGGGCATCGCCGATCGACCGCATCGAGCAGCCGGACGGTCTCCCGCGTCGCCGGGATCGCGGCGCGGGAGACCGACTTGCTCTCCGGCTCAGAAGTTGAACGTCGTCGACACCAGATAGGTGCGCGGCGCACCGAGACCGACCACGCCGCTGTAGCCCGAGGCGTAGTAGCCGAGGTTCTCGACGTTCTCGACCGCGGCGCGGATCACGATCGGCTTGCCGTTCCAGGGTGACAGGAAGGTGTAGCGCGCGCCGATGTCGAACCGGGTCCAGGACGGCAGCAACTGAGTGTTGGCGGCATCCACATAGGCCGCACCGGTGTGGATCGCCCGCCGGTCAGAGTGAAGCCATCGATGAACGGCACGTCCCATTCGGCACCGAGATTTGGTGACGAGGTTGATGCTGCCGCCGACCGCGCCGAGCGGCATCAGGCCGTTGAGCATGCTAGCTGGCTTTCAGGGCGCGTGTCATCGCGCGGGCGCAAGCCGGCGATGCGGCGAAGGGATCCTGTTGGCCGCGGTTTGAATAGTTCTGAGAACTGTTACTTCAAGGCGAGCAACATCCGCACGATCGCCTATCGATTGTGATCGCAAAAAAGGAGACGATCGTGTCGTGCGGGCTCCGCGACGGATCAAATTCGCCCTGCGATGGGCACGCTCTGGATCGATCGACGCGCCACAGGCCAAGACTGCGTCAGGCCGTCCCCGGCTCGATGCCAAAGCTCGCCGGCGCCCAATGCGGGCGCCCCCCGCACCACCATGTCGATTGGAAAATATGCTCAATCAGCCGATCGGTCTGCGATCGGCGCGCAGCGACGGCTGCGAATGGTCGGAGCGAAAGGATTTGAACCTTCGACCCCTAGTCTCCCAGACTAGTGCGCTAACCGGGCTGCGCCACGCTCCGATGCCATGTCGGCCCTGATGCTGTAGCGGCGATCAGGCGTTCGCGCAAGCTGCGGAGGATCAATTCGGGGAGGCTGTTTTCCGGAGAATGCCGCGGTGAAGCCGGGCGGCCCGATCGGCCCGTCGCCTATGTGTATCGCCGACTGTTCCGACGTGTCCTAAGCGTCCTGCCCGGCGGGTCACGTCTGCAGGGCCATAGCCCCTACGGCGCGGCGAATGCCCGGGGATTCCCGTCTTGGCTGCAGCCCCCGTCCTCAAATGCTCTCGTCCACGCGCATTCGTGGATGGCCGGCGACAAGCCCGGCCAGGAACGAAAATGACGGCTGTCCTTGAGTTTAAAGGCCATGCTTGAGATCATGGCTCAGGACGTCCGCCTGCCTTCAGGCGTCCTTGATCGCGGCGTCGAGCAGTTCTCGGCAGGCGATCAGATCGCTCAGGGCGGCGCGCAGCGGGGCGAGATCGACCGGCGGCTGCGATGGCGGCGCCTTGGCGGCGGGGAACTCGAGCGGCGGCAGATCGAACCGCGGTGCCCTGCCCGGCGCAGCCACGACCGGCGCCGGGGCGACGGCAAAATCGTCGTCGTGGTCGTCCTCGTGATCATCAAAGTGCGGATCATGGCGCGGCTCGGCGACGATCATACGGCGCGGCGCGGCCGGCGCAGGACGATGATCCGGCTCGGCCATTGCGGCGTGCAGATCCAGCCCCTCGTCCTCGCCGTCGTAATCGTCGTCATCGGCATCGATGCCGCCCGGGACCGGCTCGAACTCTTCATCCTCGGCGACGGAGCGGGTGATCGCCGCCTCGACCGCGCCGAAGCTGGCGTGAACCTCGGCGTCGGCCAGCCGCTGCACCGATTTGATGCCGTGCTCTTTCAGGATCCGCTGCACGCCGCGGATGGTGTAGCCCTCGCCGTACAGCAGCCGGCGGATGCCCTTGAGCAGATCGACGTCGTCCGGCCGGTAGTAGCGCCGGCCGCCCGACCGCTTCATCGGCTTGATCTGCGCGAACCTGGTTTCCCAGAACCGCAGCACGTGCTGCGGAATGTCGAGCTCGGCTGCGACCTCGCTGATCGTTCGGAATGCGTCGGGCGCCTTGTCCAAGGGCCGGCTCCCGTCAGGCGCCAGAAGCGGTCTGCGCGGTGGTGTCGTCGGCTTCTGCGGTCGTCGCCGGCGCCGCGCCATTGGCGTTGATCCGCTGCTTCAGGATCGCCGACGGCTTGAACACCATCACCCGCCGCGGCGAGATCGGCACCTCGGTGCCGGTCTTCGGGTTGCGCCCGATGCGCTGCCCCTTCTGCCGCACCAGAAACGAGCCGAACGACGACAGCTTCACCGTCTCGCCGCGCTCCAGGCAGTCGGTGATCTCTTTCAACACCAGTTCGACGAATGCCGACGACTCCGTGCGTGACAGCCCGACCTTCTGGTAGACCGCTTCGCATAGATCGACACGTGTGACTGTTCGTCCGGCCATCGCCTGCCCCACCTCACGGCGAAAGAAAATCCGCGCTGAAATTAAGAGGTTAACAATCGGCGGTCAACAGCGCCGCGTCCTCAAGCGTCTCAAAATTAGCACCGAACGCCATGGAAATGCTGCTAAAATTTTACGCGCAGAACTACCAGCGGAGCAGCGCGGCGCCCCAGGTGAAGCCGCCGCCCATCGCTTCGAGCAGCACCAGATGGCCCTTCTGAATGCGGCCGTCCTGGACCGCAGTGCACAACGCCAGCGGAATCGAGGCCGCCGAGGTGTTGCCGTGGCGGTCCACGGTCATCACCACTTTCTCCGGCGCGATGTGCAGTTTCTGCGCCGAGGCGTCGATGATCCGCTTGTTGGCCTGATGCGGCACGAACCAGTCGACATTGTCGGCGCTGGTGCCGGAAGCGTTGAAGGCGTCGACGATCACCCCGGTGATCATGCCGACCGCGTGCTTGAACACCTCTTTGCCTTCCATCCGCAGATGGCCGACGGTCTGGGTGCTCGACGGGCCGCCGTCGACGTAGAGCTTGTGCTTGTGCCGGCCGTCCGAGCGCAGATGCGTGGTCAGCACGCCGCGGTCTGCCGAAGTGCCCCAGCCCTCCTGCGCCTCCAGCACGATCGCGCCGGCGCCGTCGCCGAACAGCACGCAGGTGCCGCGATCATTCCAGTCGAGGATGCGGGAGAAGGTCTCGGCGCCGATCACCAGCGCCCGCTTGGCGGAGCCGGCGCGCAGGTAATTGTCCGCAGTGGCGACCGCGAACACGAAGCCGGAGCACACCGCCTGCAGGTCGAAGGCGACGCCATGGGTCATGCCGAGCGCGGCCTGAACCTGCACCGCGGTCGCCGGGAAGGTGTGGTCGGGGGTCGAGGTCGCGAGCACGATCAGATCGATCTGATCGGCGGTCAGGCCCGCATTGTCGAGCGCCGCCTGAGCGGCCTTGGTGGCCAGATGCGAGGTGAATTCGCCGTCGGCGGCGATGTGGCGCTCGCGGATTCCGGTGCGCTGGACGATCCACTCGTCCGAGGTGTCGACGGTCCGGGCCAGTTCTTCGTTGGTGAGAACCCGCTCCGGCAGGTACGCGCCGCAGCCCAGAACGACCGAACGAATCACCGTCACGAGACAGCCTCCTGGGCGCTCGGCGTCGCGACCAACGCGCCGGCATCACGGTTGAGCGTTTGATTGATCTTGGTCAGGAGATCGTAGCGGACCATGTCATAGCCAACATCGACCGCCGAGGCAAAGCCCTCGGCATTGGTTCCGCCGTGGCTCTTGACCACGATGCCGTTGAGGCCGAGGAAGACCCCGCCGTTGGATTTATTGGGGTCCATCTTGTCTTTGAGCGCCTTGAAGGCGTCGCGCGCGAACAGATAACCGATCTTCGACCGCCAGGTCCGGGACATCGCGGCGCGAAGATACTCGGCGAGCTGACGGGCAGTGCCCTCCGCCGCCTTCAGCGCGATGTTGCCGGCGAAGCCTTCCGACACGATCACGTCGGCGGCGCCCTTGCCGATGCCGTCGCCCTCGACGAAGCCGATGAAGTCGAACCGCGGCGAGTTCATCGCACGCAACAGTTCGGCGGCCTCGCGCACCTCGTCGCCGCCCTTGATTTCCTCGACGCCGATATTGAGCAGCCCGACCGTCGGCCGCTCCAGATCGAACAGCACGCTGGCCATTGCCGCGCCCATGATGGCGAGCGCCTTCAGGTGCTGTGCGTCGCCGCCGATCGAGGCGCCGAGATCGAGCACCACCGAATCGCCGCGCATCGTCGGCCAGGTCGCGGCGATCGCGGGACGGTCGATGCCCGGCAGCGTGCGCAGGCAGAACCGCGCCATCGCCATCAGCGCGCCGGTGTTGCCGGCCGACACCGTGACGTCGGCCTCGGCCTTCTTCACCGCCTCGATCGCCTGCCACATCGACGATTTGTAGCGGCCGCGCCGCAACGCCACGCTCGGCTTGTCGTGCATCGCCACCGCGACGTCGGTGTGCACGACGCGCGACGCCTTGCGCAGCGCCGGGTGCGCGGCGAGCTCTTTCTCGATCAGCTTGGCGTCGCCGTACAGAACGAATTCGACGTCCGGATGCCGCCCGAGCGAGATCGCCGCGCCGGGGATCACGACGGACGGGCCGAAATCGCCCCCCATTGCGTCGAGCGCGATTCGAACTTTCTGAGGCATGGGCGTTCCGGAAGCCTGATCGCCTGCGACCTTGAAGCGCTTGGCCGTGGACTCAAAAAAAGCCCCGTCGGGGCGGTGAAAAGCGTGCAGCGCTGCACACCGATTTGGCCGGACAATAGCCGTTCTCCGCTCCGATACAACATCTTGATCGGGCAGATTTAAGTCGCATTTCGTAGCGTGCGCGCATCAGTTTTTGCCGCGAACCCGCCGCCTCTGTGGCACCCCGGACGGAGCCCGCTCAGTCTTTCTTCGTCTTGCGCGGCGGCGCGGCGTCCGCCGGCTGTTGCAGCGCTTTCAGCGCCGCGAACGGGTTCATATCGGGATCGTCGCGGTCGACGACCGGCTCGAACACCGCGTCCGGCTTACGCGGATAAGGGTCGAGTCCGAGATACAGCGCGTCGGTGGCGACGCGGCCGATATCGATGATGCCGCGTTCGATCGCCTCCGGCGGATCGCTGGGATCTGGCTCGCCGTCGTCGTCGACCGAATCGGCAAGTTCGCGAATCTGCTCCGGCGGCAGGAAGGTGAGATCGACCGGCTCGTCGACGACGTTGTCGACCGGATCGAGCGTCACCACGCAGGTCTGCGTGACCTTGGCGCGCACCCGGCCGGTGACCTGGACACGCCCGTCGGCAAACGGCTTCAGATCAAAAGACGCAGTCGCCTCGGCGACGCCGCGCAGGTCGCCGAGCGCGCTGATCGCCTCGCGCTCCGCGGCGCTCGCCGTGATGTCGCGGTGCAGCCCGGTCTCCGGAATCTGCAGCACCACCACCGGCACGCTCCATGGATTGTCCTGGCTCGCCATCATCGAAAGTCCTCGTCTCAAGCCGCCGGCGGCGGAAACGGCAGCTCGCCGCTGCGCAGCCTGGCCGGCGGCACCGCATCGAGCGCGGCGATCGCCTGGCCGACATAGACCGCCAGCCGCCGTGCATTCTCAATGTCGGCGCCGTCGAGAACGTTCCGGTTCAGCGCCAGCTCGAGGTCCTCGCGGCCTTCGGTCAGCGCCAGATCGTAAGCCGCCGAGCGGCCGTAGAACGCCTCGCCGAACGCCTGCATCCGCTTCGGCACCGAGAGGTCGCCGACCCCGAGTTCGCGCAAATTGGCGTCGAGATCGCTGCAGAAATAGTCGAACAGCGCCTGAGCGAACGGCGACGCGTCCTGGACACTGCGAATCCGCCGCAACACCAGCCAGAGATGCACCACCAGCATCTCGAATCGGCCGTTGACGGTGTCGGCGACGCCGAATTGCTGGTAAAATACCGGCAGGCGCGACTGCGCCACGATCGTGCCATAGATCGCTTCAATGGTGCCGCGCGGCGGCGTCCGGGGCGGACGGAGCAGATTGAACGGCCAGATCATCGCGGGTTCCAGGTCCGGGCCCGTCAGGGCCTTTCGGGATTGCTTTCCGAGTTCCTGCCCGGTACGTCAACGCCCTGCGCGATGCAAGGGGATGGGGCCAGCTCCCGAATGAGTATTTCGATCGACCGACGCGGGCGCGCCGACGCGCTGCGAAGCCGTTTCTCACTGCCGCGCAGCCTCGGCCTTGCCGTGGCGCTGACGCTGGTCGGCGCCGGCATGGGCGCCTGCACCTCGGAGCAATTCCAGAAGGGCTACATCCTGCCCAACGGCGCGCTCGAGCAGATCCCGATCGGCGCCAGCCAGGATCAGGTGCTGCTGGTGATGGGTACCCCGTCGACGGTGGCGACGCTGGACGGCGAGGTGTTCTACTACATCTCGCAGCGCACCGAGCGTGCGGTGGCGTTCATGCCGCAGAAGGTGATCGACCAGCGCGTGATCGCGATCTATTTCGACAAGAACCGCCAGGTCCGCCGCATCGCCAATTACGGCCTGCAGGACGGCAAGATCTTCGACTTCATCAGCCGCACCACGCCGACCTCCGGCCAGGAGATGAGCTATCTGGCGCCGCTGTTCCGCTTGATCAGCTTCCGCTGAGGCGGAGGCGGATCGACGCAATGGTTGTTGATGGGTTTGATGGGTTTCGCTTGCGCTCAACCCATCCTACCTGAGCCGTCGTAGGATGGGTTGAGCGCAGCGATACCCATCGACGAAGCGCCGCCGGCTACGCAAGCCCTTTGTCCCGCGCCCACTCGGCGATCGTCGCGTTCACCTCGTCGGGCGCATCCTGCTGGACCCAGTGCGAGGCGCGGGGCAGCTTGCGCAGGGTGAAATCCTCGACGAACTGCTCGTTGCCCTCGGTCAGCTTGATATCGAGCGCGAGGTCGTTCTTGCCCCAGATCATCAGCGTCGGCACGGTGATCACCGGATTGCTGCCGGCGCCGCCGGCCAGCCCGGAGAAGTTGGCGCGGTAGTAATTCAGCATTGCGGTGGCCGCGCCCGGCTGGACAAGGTTGCGGCGGTAAATCTCGATCTGCTCGCTGGGAATGTGCTCGCTGTGGCTCCTGAACATCTTCACCAGCGGTGCGCCGCCGTTGCGGGTCAGCAGCCATTCCGGCAGCCACGGCAATTGGAAGAACGCGACGTACCAGGAGCGGCGGCGCTGGGTCCAGCCGCGGCGCAGCTCGCGGGCGAACACGTCGGGATGCGGCGCGTTGAGAATGACCAGCCCGTCGAGATGCACCTTGCCGCGCAGCGCGACCTGCCAGGCGATCACGCCACCCCAGTCGTGGCCGATCAAGATACGGCGTTTGCCGCCGAGCGCGGCGAACAGTGCCGCGACATCCTCGGTCAGATGCTCGATCGAGTACGCGGCCTGGCCCTGCGGCCGCGACGAGCCGCCGTAGCCGCGCAGATCTGGCGCCGCCACCCGCCAGCCGAGCTCTGCCAGGAACGGGATCTGCCGGTGCCACGACTGCCGAGCCTCCGGAAAGCCGTGCAGCAGCAGCGCGACGGTGTCGCCCTGCCCCGCGATGTCGACCGCAAAGCGCAGACCGTTGGCTTCCAGCATCGTCGTGTCGATCGCCATGCGCCGAACTCCCGGCCGGAAAAGGCCGATCTTACACCTATGATTTGTCCTTGTTGATCTTCTTGACCTTGGCGTCGGTCGCCTCGATCGAACTCGCCAGTTCGAGAATCGCCTTCGACAGCAGTTCGACGGCTTCCTTCTGGTCCTGCGATTTGGCCGCGCGCAGCGCGTAGTTTTTGGCGGATGACAGCGACATGAGGGCTCCTGTTGTTGTGTCGGCCTTAGCTGCTGCTTGATGTAGCAGACACGCGGAATTTGTAGGATGGGTTGAGCGCAGCGAAACCCATCAGCCCGGCGGATATCGCTCGCCGCAATCAACCTGCATCTCTCGAACGTCCCCACCCCAATCGCGCGGATAGACGCCGCTGCGCACCATCGCTCTGAACGACGAATACGGCCAGTCGATTACCCGGCCGACATAGCCGTGCTTCACGGGGTTGAAATGGATGTAATCCGCATGAGCGGCGAAATCGCGCTCATCTCGGAGAGTATGTTCCCAGAACCGACGCTGCCATAGTCCGCGCTCCGCCCTGGCGGCGCGACTCGAGGAGATCAATTCGATCGCGGGCAGTCGCCGGGAAAATGCAGACTTGAGCAAACGCCACCGTGTCGAATAGTCGGTGTCCCCCTGGGGTAACGTCCAGATTGCATGGAGATGATCGGGCAGCACGACAATCGCGTCGATTGCGAAAGGATGCCGTTTCCGCACATACCGGCATGCGGCTCGAAGCTCCGCAATGTGGTCGATCAGTAGTGCAGACCGGCGGTCGTGCAAGTTCACCGTGAAAAAGAAGGTGCCGCCGGCTACGAAATTGCGCCGATACGAGGTCATCGAAGCCCCACACGCCAAGCCCGTAGGATGGGTTGAGCGTAAGCGAAACCCATCGAAGGAGCAGCCGAAGAATCCGTCGAAGTTGCGAGGCGCTGACGATTGCCAGCATACTGAGAAAGCGATGGGTTTCGCTACGCTCAACCCATCCTACGACGTTTCCGCAAAGCAAAAGCCCCGCGACTCGCGCCGCGGGGCTTGATGTTGGACCAACCGGCCTGCCGCTTAGTGCGCCAGGATCGCCAGCAGCAGCAAGGCTACGATGTTGGTGATCTTGATCATCGGGTTCACGGCCGGCCCCGCGGTGTCCTTGTAGGGATCGCCCACGGTGTCGCCGGTCACCGCGGCCTTGTGGGCGTCGGAGCCCTTGCCGCCGTGGTGACCGTCCTCGATGTACTTCTTGGCGTTGTCCCAGGCGCCGCCGCCCGAGGTCATGGAGATTGCGACGAACAGGCCGGTGACGATGACGCCGAGCAGCATCGCGCCGACCGCCGAGAATGCCGCCGACTTGCCGGCCGCGCCGCCACCCGCGATCGCGTAGATCGCGAAATAGACGAAGATCGGCGACAGCACCGGCAGCAGCGACGGGATGATCATTTCCTTGATCGCCGCCTTGGTCAGCAGGTCGACCGCCTTGCCGTAGTCCGGCTTGTCGGTGCCCTTCATGATGCCCGGCTTCTCGCGGAACTGGCGACGCACTTCCTCAACGATCGCGCCGGCGGCGCGGCCGACCGCGGTCATGCCCATCGCGCCGAACAAATACGGCAGCAGGCCGCCGAACAGCAGGCCGACCACGACGTAGGGGTTGTTCAGCGAGAAGTCCGGGGCGACGCCGACGAAGTACGGCGACTTCTGCGCAATGAAGAATTTGAGGTCTTCATTGTAGGCCGCGAACAGCACCAGCGCGCCGAGACCCGCGGAGCCGATCGCGTAGCCCTTGGTGACCGCCTTGGTGGTGTTGCCGACGGCGTCGAGCGCGTCGGTCGACTTGCGGACTTCCTTCGGCAAGCCGGCCATTTCGGCGATGCCGCCGGCGTTGTCGGTGACCGGGCCGAAGGCGTCGAGCGCGACGATCATGCCGGCCAGCGCCAGCATGGTGGTGGTGGCGATCGCGATGCCGAACAGGCCGGCAAGGCTGTAGGTGATCAGGATGCCGGCGATGATCACGATCGCGGGCAGCGCGGTCGCTTCCATCGAGATGGCGAGGCCCTGGATCACGTTGGTGCCGTGGCCGGTGACCGAGGCCTGGGCGATCGACTTCACCGGGCGGAAGTCGGTGCCGGTGTAGTATTCGGTGATCCAGATGATCAAGCCGGTGACGGCGAGGCCGACGACGCCGCACAGGAACAGCGACATGCCGGTGTAGCTGACGCCCGGCAGCTGGCCGAAGCCGACCAGCCACCAGATCGCGGCGCCGACGCCGACCAGCGACAGCACGCCGGTGGCGATCAGGCCCTTGTACAGGGCGCCCATGATCGACTGCGAAGCGCCGAGCTTGACGAAGAAGGTGCCGGCGATCGAGGTCAGGATGCAGATGCCGCCGATGGCCAGCGGCAGCGTCATCACGCTCTGCAGCTGGTCGGGCGTGGCCGAACCGAAGAAGATCGCGGCCAGCACCATGGTGGCGACCGCGGTCACCGCATAGGTCTCGAACAGGTCGGCCGCCATGCCGGCGCAGTCGCCGACATTGTCGCCGACGTTGTCGGCGATCGTCGCCGGGTTGCGCGGATCGTCTTCCGGAATGCCGGCCTCGACCTTGCCGACGAGGTCGCCGCCGACGTCCGCACCCTTGGTGAAGATGCCGCCGCCGAGACGGGCGAAGATCGAGATCAGCGAGGCGCCGAAGCCGAGCGCGACCAGCGCATCGACCACGGTGCGGCTGTTGGCCTGCAGACCGGCGAAGTGGATCAGGTAGATGAAGTAGAGGGTGACGCCGAGCAGCGCGAGACCGGCGACCAGGAGGCCGGTGATCGCGCCGGCCTTGAAGGCGAGCTCGAGGCCGCCGGCGAGCGAGGTGGTGGCCGCCTGCGCGGTGCGGACGTTGGCGCGCACCGACACGTTCATGCCGATGAAGCCGGCCGCACCCGACAGGATCGCGCCGATCGCGAAGCCGATCGCCACGAGGATGCCGAGGAAGTAAGCGAGCAGCGCGAAGATCACCACGCCAACGATGGCAATGGTCATGTACTGGCGCTTCAGATAGGCCTGCGCGCCTTCACGCACCGCGCCCGCGATTTCCTGCATCCGCGCGTTGCCCTGGTCGGCGGCGAGCACCGACGAGGTCGCCCAGATGGCGTATACGATCGATAGCGCTCCGCAGAGCACAATCACCCATAGTGCTGTCATACCTGATTGCCTCAGTCCCGAGTTTCACCCCCGTGCCAGCGCTGCGGGAGCGGCGCGGGCGCGCAACAAGACGGCCTGCCCTCTTGCGGGGCAGCCTCAAATCGCGGCGGACCTTGCCAAAATCACAGGTGCTCCGCAATCGCTGCGAAGGGACTAAGCTCGGCTTTTCCGCTTACCTTCGGCAAATTCCAGCGACCTTCCCTACGCCGGAATACCTGTGACTAAGCGTCAGAAGTGGCTGAAAGACAGCTTATTCAGCGAGATATCGCGGGCGTCGGCGTCGAGCCAGCGCGGCGCTGCGGTTCCTTGTTGTGCAACGCCGATGACAGTCACCTGCACTCGGCTGCGCTGCGCCGCAGCAAGGAACTGATCGATCTCACTTTGTGCAACGCCGCAAAGCAGTTCGTAGTCGTCGCCGCCGCCGAGCACGCGGCCGAGTCGCGCAGCATCGGTTCCGACCATGGCGCGGGCGGCGTCCGACAGCGGCACCGCGTCAGCTTCGAGCGTCGCGGTCACGCCGGACGCGGCGCACATCTTGGCGAGGTCGCCAGCGAGTCCGTCCGAGATGTCCATCGCCGCGCCGGCGTGATCGCGCACCGCCGACGCCAGCGCCAGCCGAGGCTGCGGATGCCGATAACGATCGATCAGGAACGCACGGTCGGAATCGCTCGCCGCGGTCGCCTTGCGCTGCAGCAGATCGAGCCCGAGCGCGGCGTCGCCGATCGTGCCGGTGACGACGATCCGGTCGCCGGGGCGCAGGCCGTCGCGCGGCACCATCCGGCCGGGCGGGACCCGACCGAGCGCAGTCACCGAGATCATCATCGGTCCGGGGGTCGACACCGTGTCGCCGCCGAGCAGCGGGCAGCGGAACGCCGCCGCATCTTCGCCGAGCGCAGCGGCGAACGGGGCGAGGAAGCGTTCGTCGGCCTGGCGCAGCGCCAGCGTCAGCAGGAAGCCGGCCGGCTCGGCACCCTTGGCGGCCAGATCGGACAGATTGACCCGCAGCGCCTTGCGGGCGATCGCCTCGGGCGGATCGTCCGGCAGATAATGCACGCCTTCGACGATCGCGTCGGTGGTCAGCACCAGATCGCTGCCCGTCGCCGCCAAGACGGCAGCGTCATCCACCAGCCCGCGCGCGCCCGGATCAGTGGCGAGCGGCTTGAAGTATCGCGCGATCAGATCGTCTTCACCGGAGGGCATGGCACTGGAGCAGTTCTGTCTTTGATAGGATCGGGACCGCGTTTCGGAGTGCTCACAACAGGCAGAACCTCATGGTGAGGAGGCGCGAAGCGCCGTCTCGAACCATGCGCAGCAGGCGGATGCGGCTCCTCATCCTTCGAGACGCCCGGCTTTGCCGGGCTCCTCAGGATGAGGACTTTAGGCCCCTTGGCAAGCCTAGCAGAGCCCGACGCGACGCTGCGACCTCAAGGCCGTGCTCAGCGCGTGAACTCGTCCTCGCGGAACCGGCGGGCGATCTGATCGAGCACGGCGTTGACCATGCCGGTCTCGTCCTTCTCGACGAAGGCGTGGGCGACGTCGACATATTCGGAGACGACGACCCGCGCGGGGATGTCCTTGCGGTGTTCGAGCTCGTAGGCCCCTGCCCGCATCACCGCGCGCAGGATGGCGTCGATCCGCGCCAGCGGCCAGCCCTTGGAGAGCAGATCGTCGATCAACGGATCGATCTGCTTCTGATCGCGGACCACGCCGGCGACGATGTCGCGAAAGAACGCGGCTTCGGCGGGCAGATACTGCTCGCCCTCGACCTCGTTGCCGATCCAGAAGCTCTCGAACTCGGCGAAGGTCTCGTTGATGCCGGCGCCGCCGATGTCCATCTGGTACAGCGCCTGCACCGCGGCGAGCCTCGCCGCGCCGCGACGGTTGGCCTTGCGCTCGCCTTTCGGCGCCACCTTTTTGGGGTCGGGCTTCCTGAACGCGGGTTTGTCGATCTCGGCCATCGGCATCACGCCTTCGCCAGCCGGCGCTTGATCCGCAGCATCGCCAGCGCGGCACGCGCGGCGTCGCCGCCCTTGTTGAGGTCGCCGGGCTTGGCCCGCGCCCAGGCCTGCTCGTCGGTGTTGACGGTGATGATGCCGTTGCCGAGCGGAAACTTTCGCGCGACGCTGAGGTCCATCAGGGCGCGCGCCGATTCCATCGACACGATCTCGAAATGGATGGTCTCGCCGCGCACCACGCAACCGAGCGCGATCGCGGCATCGTAAGGCTTGCCGGCGGCCTCGGCGGCATCGATCGCGATCGCGACCGCGGCCGGGATCTCCAGCGCGCCCGGAACAGTGAGGACGTCGTGGGTGGCGCCGGCGGCCTTCAGCTCGGCAACCGCGCCGTCCAGCAGCGCGTCCTGGATGTCGTCGTAGAACCGCGCCTCGACGATCAGGACGCGCGCGCCGGAAACGTCGGTCTGGTCTTTCAGGGGTGCGCGCCGCGCGTCTGCCATGTGTCGCTTCTTCTTCGGTCGGTTGTCTGCATCTCGGCCAGTACGGACCTCATCCTGAGGAGCGGCCCATTGGCCGCGTCTCGAAGGATGAGCGCCGCGAAGCTCATGGTTCGAGACGGCGCTTCGCGCCTCCTCACCATGAGGGCCTGCGGGTTGTAGGCGGAGGCCGGCGCAAAGCCAAGCCCGCGCATGACGTCCTCGTCCGTGTCTGCCGCCTATTTCGTCTCGCTCAGCCGCGCCGCATAGCGCGCCATCAGGTCGACCTCGATATTGACCTCGCTGCCGACCTGCCAGCCGCCGAGGATGGTGGCGGACAGGGTGTGCGGGATGATCAGCACCGAGAACCGGGTGTCCTCGACGGTGTTCACCGTCAGCGAGGTGCCGTCGAGCGTCACCGAGCCCTTCGGCGCAATGAACCGGGCGAGCTCGCGGCTGGTGTCCAGCGTGAAGCGGGCCATGTCCGGCAGCTCCTCGCGTGCCACCACCTGGGCGATGCCGTCGACATGGCCGGTGACGATGTGGCCGCCGAGTTCGTCGCCGATCTTGAGCGCGCGCTCGAGGTTGAGCCTCGTGCCGGCGGTCCAGGCCTTCGCGGTGGTCTTGGCCAGCGTCTCGGCGCCGGCATCGACCTCGTACCAGGTCTTGCCGCCCTCGACGCCGGAGCCGACCACGGTCATGCAGATGCCGTTCGAGGCGATCGAGGCGCCGTCCACGATGGTCGACTGGTCGTAGGCGCAGCGGATCCGCAGCCGGTGCAACTGGCCCTGCGCGACCGGCTTGACGGTCTCGATCTCGCCGATGTCGGTGACGATGCCGGTGAACATGGAATGCCTTCTTAGTTCGGGTCGTAGATGGTGAGCGTATCCGGGCCCACGCGCTCGGTGCTGCGAACGCGCCAGTGGGGCGAGTCGGTGATTGCCGTGAGCGGCAGGCCATCCAGCGCGTCGAGGCCGTCGGCACCGATCGCAGCCTCGCTGCGCCACAGCCAGATCTCGTCGGCCAGCCGCTGCGTCACAAAGGCCGCGGCGACACGGGCGCCACCTTCGACCAGCAGGCGGGTGACGCCTTTTTCCGACAGCGCGTGCAGCACCGCCGGCAGATCCAGCCCCGGCGCGGCGGCACAATCGGCCACATGGACCACCTCGGCACCGGCGGCACCGAGCCGCGCCGCGGTGGCGGCTTCGGCAATTTCGGAGGCCATCAGCCACAGCGGCGTGGTTCGGGCCGAATGCAGCAGCTTGCTGGTGGCCGGAATCCGCAAGGATCGGTCGAGCACCACCCGGATCGGCGACTGCGCCGTCATCCCGGGAAGCCGGCAGGTCAGCTCCGGATCGTCGGCAAGGACAGTGCCGATCCCGACCAGCACCGCATCCGAACGGGCGCGCAGCAGGTGGGTGCGGGCGTTCGCCGCCTCGGCGGTGATCGCGACCGGCTGATGGCCCGCTGCCGCGATCTTGCCGTCGGCCGAGACTGCGAGCTTCAGCGTCACATGCGGACGGTGGGCGCTGATCCGCAGCAGGTGGCCGGCGTGGTCGCGGGTCGCCTCCTCGGCGCAAACGCCGATCTCGACCGCGATCCCGGCGGCGCGCAGCCGGTCGTGGCCCTGGCCGCCGACCAGCGGATTGGGGTCCTCGATCGCCGACACCACCCGGGCGATGCCGGCGGCGATGATCGCATCTGCGCAGGGCGGCGAGCGGCCGTGATGCGAGCACGGCTCCAGCGTCACGTACAGCGTGGCGCCGCGCGCCGCCTCGCCGGCGCGGCGCAGCGCCTCGACCTCGGCATGGGGGCGGCCGCCGTCCTGGGTCCAGCCGCGGCCGACAATGACGCCGTCCTTGACCAGCACCGCGCCGACCGCCGGGTTGGTGCCGGTCCGCCCCAGCCCGCGCCGACCGAGCGCCAGCGCCAGCTGCATGAAGCGGCGGTCCGCCGCCTCACCGGCTTTGGCCGCCTTCTCGGTGGCGAGCTTGTTGCCGATCTGCTCCTCCAGGATGCGGAAGATCATTTGCGGACCAGCGCCGCCCTCGCCTCGTCTTCGTGCGACAGTTCGCCGAGCACGGCCTCGAAATCCTTGGCCTCACGGAAATTGCGGTACACCGAGGCGAACCGGACATAGGCGACGTCGTCGAGCTTGCGCAGGTGCTCCATCACGCTCTCGCCGATGATCTCCGACGAGATCTCGGCCTCGCCGCCGCTCTCCAGCTCGCGCACGATCGCCGACACCATCTGCTCCACCCGCTCCGGATCCACCGGCCGCTTGCGCAGCGAGATCTGCACCGAGCGCACCAGCTTGTCGCGGTCGAACGGCACCCGGCGGCCGTTGCGCTTGATCACGATCAGCTCGCGCAGCTGCACCCGCTCGAAGGTGGTGAAGCGGAAGTTGCAGGCGATGCATACCCGCCGTCGCCGGATCACCGAGGAATCCTCGGTGGGCCGACTGTCCTTCACCTGGGTATCGAGGCTGTTGCAGTTCGGGCAGCGCATCGCGACGCGTCCTCAGTGACCTCCGAGGGGATCGGTCCCTCACCTTTCGTCATGGCCGGGCTCGTCCCGGCCATCCACGTCTTCGTACCGCTGCCACGCCGTCAAGACGTGGATGGCCGGCACAAGGCCGGCCATGACGGGGCTGTTTACTGATAAATCGGAAACCGATCCGTCAATTCCTTCACCCGCTGCTTCACCGAGGCTTCTACCAGCGGCGCGCTGCCGTCCGGCGATTGTGCAATGGCGTTCAGCACTTCGGCGATGAAGTTGCCGACCTGCTGGAACTCGGCGACGCCGAACCCGCGGGTGGTCGCCGCCGGGGTGCCGAGGCGCAGACCGGAGGTGACGAACGGCTTCTCGGGGTCGAACGGGATGCCGTTCTTGTTGCAGGTGATGCCGGCGCGGACCAGCGCCTTCTCCGAGACGTTGCCTTTCAGCCCCTTCGGCCGCAGGTCGACCAGCATGAGGTGGTTGTCGGTGCCGCCCGAAACCAGATCGAAGCCGGCGCCGCGCAGCGTTTCCGCAAGCGCCTTGGCATTTTCGACGACGTTCTTCGTGTAGACCTTGAAGTCGGGCTGCAGCGCTTCCTTGAACGCCACCGCCTTGGCGGCGATGACGTGCATCAGCGGGCCGCCCTGCAGACCCGGGAAGATCGCCGAGTTGAACTTCTTGGCCAGCGCCTCGTCATTGGTGAGGATCAGGCCGCCGCGCGGGCCGCGCAGCGACTTGTGGGTGGTGGTGGTGACGACATGGGCGTGCGGCACCGGCGAGGCATGGACACCGCCGGCGACGAGGCCGGCGAAATGCGCCATGTCGACCATGAAATACGCGCCGACGCTGTCGGCGATCTCGCGGAAGCGCTTGAAGTCCCAGGCGCGCGGATAGGCCGACCCGCCGGCGATGATCAGCTTCGGCTTGGCCTCTTCGGCGAGCTTGGCGACCGCATCCATATCGATCATCTGGTCTTCACGGCGCACGGTGTAGTGTACCGGCTTGAACCACTTGCCGCTCATGTTGACCGGCGCGCCGTGGGTCAGATGGCCGCCGGCGGCGAGATCGAGGCCCATGAAGGTGTCGCCGGGCTGCAGCAGCGCCAGGAACACCGCCTGGTTCATCTGGCTGCCGGAGTTCGGCTGGACGTTGGCGAAGCCGGCGCCGAACAGCTTCTTGGCGCGCTCGATCGCCAGATTCTCGGCGACGTCGACGAATTCGCAGCCGCCGTAATAGCGGTTGCCCGGATAGCCCTCGGCGTACTTGTTGGTCATCACCGAGCCCTGCGCTTCCAGCACCGCGCGGCTGACGATGTTCTCGGAGGCGATCAGCTCGACCTCGTGGCGCTGGCGGCCGAGTTCGCCGCGGATCGCAGCGGCGATCTCGGGATCGGCCTGCTCGAGCGAGGCGGAGAAGAAGCTGTCGGGCGCGGAGGCGGGGTTGGCTGTGCTCATGGGAAAAGTCTCCACCGTCGCAGCCGGTTCATCGGATGCGAGCGGTTACAGGATAGCGGTTCGGAAGCGGCGGCTGGGCCATAGCACATCCGCCCCCGCCGGCCAAGGACGCCGCCACATTTGCGGCCATGCGCCTCAGTCAGACCCAGATATGGTGGATGCGAGGGGTTTGCAGGAGGCGCTGCCGGGACCGCTTCCATTGCGGTGATCGAGGCCAGGCGTTATGTATATCCCAATTGGATATCCCTATTGGAGTGTGGCCATGGCGAGTTCGACCGTCTTCACCAGCAACCGCAGCCAAGCCGTCCGCCTGCCCAAGGCTGTCGCCTTCCCGGACGGAGTGCACAAGGTCGACATCCTCAAGATCGGCCGCAGTCGCGTGATCGTGCCGCATGGCCAGCGCTGGGACGACTTTTTCCTGAACGGCCCGCGCGCCAGCGACGACTTCCTCAGCGAGCGCGAGCAGCCCGCCGCCGATGAGCGTGAGCCGCTGTGATGCTCACCTACATGCTGGATACCAACATATGCATCTACGTGATCAAGAACCGGCCGCCGTCCCTACAGGACAAGTTCAACGAGCTGGCCGAGCAGCTTTGCATCTCCAGCATCACCCTCGGCGAACTGATTTACGGTGCGGAGAAGTCAGCCCGCCGAGTCGAGAACCTCGACACGATTGCCAATTTCACAGCACGCCTCGACGTCCTCCCCTTTGCCGAAAAGGCCGCGGCGCATTACGGCCAGCTCCGCGCCGAACTCGAACGCGCCGGCACGCCCTGCGGCGCCTACGACATGCAGATCGGCGGTCACGCCCGCAGCGAGGGACTGATCGTCGCCACCAACAACATGCGGGAGTTCGCTCGGATGCCGGGAGTAAGGACGGAGAATTGGGTGTGAGACTCGTAGCCCGCATGAGCGAAGCGACATGCGGAATTGAAGGCTTTTGGAAAGCCCCGCATTTCGCTTCGCTCATGCGGGCTACTTGCTCACCGGCGACGCGATGCGGGCTTGATCGCTGGCTGTCTCCCGCCTAGTTGTGCCACAGTTGGCCGGAGCGGGCGCACATCGCATCTTCCGTGATGCTATAGCTGCCCAACAAGGCCTCAGCAACAGGGAGCGCCGAATGATCCAGCAAGGGACGATCGCCACGAAGTTCTCGGCGTTTTCGGAGCAATGGCGCCCGAAGGTGATCGCCAGCCTCAACGGCCAGGAGCTGAAGGTCGTCAAGGTCCAGGGCGTGTTTCCGTGGCACCTGCACGAGGATTGCGAGGAGATGTTCCTGGTCTGGAAAGGCCGCTTCCGCGTCGAGTTTCGCGACCATGTCGTCGAGATGGGCCCCGGCGACTACATCGTCGTGCCGCGCGGCGTCCAACACCGCACCGCAGCCGACGACGAAGCCGAAGTGATGATCTTCGAACCCGCCGAAGTCCGCAACACCGGCAACGTGGTAGACGACACCTTCACGGCGCCGCAGGGGGTGAGAGTTTGAGGTGTGATAATCAGGTGTTGCTGACGAGAAGCGCTCTGACACATCAGCACGCCTGAATTGCCGAGACTCTGAACTCTTGCAAGTCGATCTGGACAAGTGCATTGCGAGCGAGCTTTGCGAGTTCGTTGGCTACGGCGACGATTGCCTCGGCGCATTCGCAACCCCCAATCCGGGCTGCCGAGCTGCGCTCACAGCGTCTCCTGCTTCGCCCCGCATTCCTTGCAGACGTAGGCCACGCGGCTGACGCCCTTTGGGGCCTTGACCTTGTTCGGGGCGCCGCATTTGCCGCAGGTGGTGTTAATCACGGTGTCGCCCTGCTTGACCGTGACGTTGCGGGTCGCCATCGCCTCGCGCATCAGCCGTTCGGCCTCTTCGCGCATCGCCTTCTTGTCCATGTCGTCCATCGTCCATTGTGTCGTTGCCCCGCGTTGTAGCGCAGCGCGATGACGGCGGTCGCATCAAATCCGCCGCGCCGTGCGAAAATCGGTGGGCAGTCGCCGATCAGGACAACAATCCGGGGCCTCCGGTCCGTCAGGACGCGGTCGCGGGCGCCGCGCCGCCTCGCCTCAGCGCTTGTCCGGCGGCGGCAGGTCGGGTGCGTCGTCCGGCGGCGGGTTGCGTTCGAGCTCGCCGATCAGGGCGGTCATCTCGGCGATCTCCCGGACCTGCGTCTGCCAGATGGCGTCGGCGAGCTTGCGGACGCGCGGATCGCGGATGTGGGCGCGTTCGCTGGTCATGATCGCGATCGAATGATGCGGGATCATCGCCTTCATGAAGGCGACGTCGCCGACCGTGTCCTGACTGCGCACCAGATACAGCGCCACCGCGAACACCACCACGCTGCCGGCGACGATGCCCCAATTGGCCGTGCGGCTGCGATACATCGACCACATGAAGCCGAGCATGATCACCGCCATCACCGCGCCCATCACCAGCGCCATCCAGGTCCGGGTCTGGCTGTACCAGACGTGGTCGAGCGCATATGTGTTGAGATACATCAGGCCGAACATCACGACCGTCGAGGTCGCGATCATCGCGGCAAATCGGGCGTAGGACACTCGTCGCTCCTGTCATCGGAGTGGAGCTAAACAGCGGCGGCCGCGATGGTTCCTCGGCAGCCGCGGCCTGAAGGCGGCGTCGGGGCGTTCCGGCGCATGGTCCCGCTGCCGATGGCTCTTGCAAAGCGCGCGGGGCTCGCCAATGTCTGCTGTCCCACCAACCACAATCCGAACCTCAATCCGGAGCCTTGCATGACCGACGCCCCCTACACGCCGCCATCCGTCTGGACCTGGGACAAGGAAAACGGCGGCAAATTCGCGTCGATCAACCGGCCGATCGCCGGCCCAACCCACGACAAGGAACTGCCGGTCGGCAAGCATCCGCTGCAGCTGTATTCGCTGGCGACCCCGAACGGGCAGAAAGTGACCATCCTGCTCGAGGAGCTGCTGGCGCGCGGCCACAAGGAAGCCGAATACGACGCCTGGTTGATCAAGATCGGCGACGGCGACCAGTTCTCGTCCGGCTTCGTCGGGGTCAATCCGAACTCCAAGATCCCGGCGCTGCTCGACCGCTCGGTGACCCCGCCGCTGCGGGTGTTCGAATCCGGCTCGATCCTGCTGTATCTGGCCGAGAAGTTCGGCGAGTTCATCCCCAAGGATCTGGCCGGCCGCACCGAATGCCTGAACTGGCTGTTCTGGCAGATGGGCTCGGCGCCGTATCTCGGCGGCGGCTTCGGGCACTTCTACGCCTACGCGCCGGAGAAGTGGGAATACCCGATCAACCGCTTCGCCATGGAGGTGAAGCGGCAGATGGACGTGCTCGACCGCCGGCTGGCCGAGACCGAATATCTGGCCGGCGCCGAATACTCGATCGCCGACATCGCGGTGTGGCCGTGGTACGGCGGCCTCGTCAACGGCGTGCTGTACGGCGACAGCGCCACCTTTCTGGATGTGGCAAGCTACAAGAATGTGCAGCGCTGGACCAAACAGATCGGCGCTCGCCCGGCGGTGAAGCGCGGCCGCATCGTCAACCGCATCAGCGGCGAGCCGTCGAGCCAGCTCCACGAACGCCACGACGCCGGCGATTTCGACACCAAGACGCAGGACAAGCTCGAGGCCGCGAAGTCGTAAGGGGCGTCACAAAACGGACCGCGTCAGCGCCCTCTCCTCACCCGCGTCATTCCGGGGCGCCGCGCAGCGGCGAACCCGGAATCCCGAGATTGGTCAAGCGAGCGTTTCCACAAGCTCGGGATTCCGGGTTCGCTCACTGCCGTGAGCGCCCCGGAATGACGGGCTGGAAGGCCGCGCCGCCCTACACGCTGTGCCGCGGGCTCGCGACCCTGCCCTGGTTGGTCGCAATGCCCATCTCGAAACTGTCGGCGATGCGGCGGGCGCGGATGATGAACTCGGCCGCCACCTCCGGGGTGAACAGTTCTGTCGCGGTCGCTTCGAACAGCTTCAGCCAGCGGTCGAAGTGCTCCGGCGCCAGATTCAGCATCAGATGCGGCCGCATCGGCCGGCCGCCGTAGCGCCCGGTCTTCAGCAGCATCGACGACCAGAAATCCGTGATCTGGGCGATGTGGTGATCCCAATCCTGCACCGCGCGGTCGAAAATCGGCCCGATCACCGAGTCCTCCCGGGCGCGGCCGTAGAAGGTCCGCACCAGAAGCGCGATCTGCTCGTCGTTCAGAATGTCCGAATGCGCGATGCTCATGATGCCGATGTAGGCCACGTCGCGGCCGCGCTCAAGCCGCCGTCAGCCGGCGATGCGGTCTTCGCGCATCTCGCGGCCTTCGAGCATCTCCAGGTCGCGCTCCAGCAGCGGCAGTTGCTCGGCGGCGAACCGGCGGATCTGGTCGTTGTCCGGATGCAGCAGGTAGCGCCGCATCACGTCGACGGTCCGGTGGAATTCCTGGATCTGCTTGGCATGGAAGTCGGCGATAAATCGCCGGCCGACCGCACCGCGCAGGCCGGCGAGTTCGTTGCTGAGGATCACATTGGGCTGGTTCGGAAGGTCGATCGACAGCAGCGTGAAGGTGTTGAGCTTGACCACCTGCTGGTCGCGTTCGCGCGCCAGCCGCGCCTGCGCGAAGGCGTATTGCCGCAGCGAGTCGTCGCCACGGGCATCCGCCAGCCCCGCCGCCTGCACCTGAAACATGTTGAACTGGTGCAGATAGCGCAGCACGTCGGCGGCGTTCGGCGGCCACCCCACCAGTTCCTTGATGCCGACGGCTTCGATCAGGGAATGCTTGCGCGGAGTCTCCGCGGTGGCGATGACGCCCGACATGATGACGACGGCAGGCAGGATCGCAACCAGTCCCGCGATCAGCCGCATCATCATCCGTGCACCGCCGAGCTACATCCCCGTGTAGCCAGCTTTCACCGGATCGTTGCTGCCGTCAAGCTCGCGCAAATAGACCAGGCCGCACACCGTCAGGCGGTTGTCGTCGGTCTCGCCCGCCTCGACCAGCGTGCGGATATAGCTTTCGACCTTGGCCTTGGCATTCTCGGCCGCTTCCTGGGTGGTCAGCAGGCCGTAGGTCTGGATCACGCGATCGATGGCGCGTTGCATGGCGTCTCCTTGATGGGGCGGCATTGATCAGGCGGCGAGCTTGGCGGTCTCGAAGTTGCTGATCGCCTTGTTGGCGAGCCGGATCGGATGAGTCTCGCCGCGCTGGAACAGGCGCACGATCAGTTCGAGAAGCGCGTCGTTGGTCGCGGTTGTGTCCGCAATCGTGCCGGTGCGGCGCAGGTAGTTGGCCGCAATGTCGTACGCTTTTCCGATCGTATCCACGTTCATCACTCGGAGCCCTCGTTCGATCAGCATCGCCCTCTCCCCGCTGTCGAAACGACAAGTCGCGAAGGCCGCAATGGTTCCCGACGGTTCCGGCGATATTCGCGGCGCAAAACAAATCGGCCTCCCTTGCGGGAGGCCGAGGACGACAGGTCTGGAGAACCGACAGCGCGCGGGCCTGCTTCCTGGAGCAGCGGCTCGGCGGTTCGCCGGCCGGCGTTGGCGCGCATCTTCGGACGGCGTTACAGCCGATACAGGATCTGGTCGGTCCAGAACCGCTCGAGGCGGTGCAGCGACTTGTTCAGCGTGGCGAACTCCTCGCTGGAGATGCCGCCGACCTGCTCCACCGTCTTGACGTGCTTCTGGTACAGCGCCTCGACGATGTGGCGGACTTCCTGACCCTGCGGGGTCAGCCGGATCCGCACCGAGCGACGATCGACCCGCGACCGCTGATGATCGAGGAATCCGAGCTCCACCAGCTTCTTCAGATTGTAGGAGACGTTGGAGCCGAGATAGTAGCCGCGGGTGCGCAGCTCACCGGCGGTCAGCTCCTTGTCGCCGATGTTGTAGAGCAGCAGCGCCTGCACCGAGTTGATATCGGCGCGGCCGCGGCGGTCGAACTCGTCCTTGATGACGTCGAGCAGCCGGCGGTGCAGTCGCTCCACCAAGGTGAGTGCCTCGAGATAGAGCGGCTGGACCGGCGTGTTGGCTGCTGCTGCGGGTGCGGAGGTTTCCGCCGCCGTGGCGACTGCTTTGATCATGACACTTCCCCTGTCGTCTTTTTTGATCGACTTATTCGACGAAACTTCTGTCTCGTCTGATAGGTCCACCTTAAGGGGCCGCTTTGAACATCAGCTTAAATAAGACGATAAAGAGATCATGAATTTAAGACAGTGAACCGCGCATTAAGCCTGCAAATCAAGGGCTTTTTGCAACTTTTGATTCACGGATCGGCGTCGATTCAAGGGTTTTCCGGATCCCCGTGTCGCATTTGAAGACAGCTTCGTTCGAATTTGAAAGATCTGCGTAACGGATCGGCCGGACCGTCCGCGATCCGGTTAAGGTCTTCACAACCCTATCCGGACCGCGTCTCGCTAAAATGTCGGGAGCTTGTTTACGCGACGCCGCGGGTGCGGCCTTCCCAATATGGGGCACGCAGCACCTTGCGGTCGATTTTGCCGAGGCCGGTGACCGGAATCGCATCGACGAAGTCGATCGTCTTCGGCGACCACGGCGCGCCGCGCTTGTCTTTGACGTGCGCCTGCAGTTCGGCGGCGTCGTTGTTCGCGCCCGGCTTCAGCACCACGAAGGCTTTGACCGCCTCGCCCCATTTGTCATCGGGCACGCCGATCACCGCGGCGGACGCGACCGCATGATGCGCCATCAACGCATCCTCGACCTCGCGCGGATAGATGTTGAAGCCGCCGGAGATGATCATGTCCTTGGTGCGGTCGACGATATAGAGGTAGCCGTCGGCGTCCTTCACGGCGACGTCGCCGGTGTGCAGCCAGCCGCCGCGGAACGCATCTGCGGTGGCTTCGGGCCGCTTCCAATAGCCGTCCATCACCAGCGTGCCGCGCACGCAGATCTCGCCGGGTTCGCCGGGGCCGACTTCGCGCATCTCGGAATCGAACAGCCTGACGTCGAGCAGCGGGCTCGGCCGTCCGCAACTGCCGAGACGGCCCGGCTTGGAGTCGTCGTGGTCGACCTTGCGCATCGTGGTGATGCATTGCGGCGCCTCGGTCTGGCCGTAGAGCTGCACGAAGATGTTGCCGAAGATCTTGATGCCCTCGCGCAGGCGGTCCGGCGACATCGGCGCCGCGCCATACACGATCATGTCGAGTGACGACAGGTCGTGACGCACCCTCACCTCCGCGGCGTCGATCAGCGCGTAGATCAGCGTCGGCACCAGGAACACCGCGGTGATCCTGTCTTCGGCGACCACACGGCAATACGACTCGACCTCGAAGCCCTGCACCAGCCGCGTGAAGCCGCCGCGCATCATCACCGGATACACCGTGACGCCCGCGGCGTGGCTGATCGGTGTCGCGGCGAGGTAGCGGATCTCGGCGGGCCAGTCCCAATCCGAATACAGGATCACCGCCATCGTGGTCAGCGCGCGATGCGGGATCATCACGCCCTTGGAGCGGCCCGTGGTGCCGCCGGTGTAGGCCAGCCAGGCGATCTCCGAGGTCGCGCTGTCGTCGACCAGCGGCGCCGGCTGCACCGCAGCGAAGCCATCGAGCAGGTCGCGGGCGCCGTTGACAGCGCCGAACGACAGCAGATGCTTCAGGCCCGGCACGCGGGCGCGGATCGCTTCGCCGCGCGCGGCGAACTTGCCGCCTTCGACGATCAGCGCGTCGATCTCGGCGTCCTCGATGATGAAGGCGTGGTCGTCCTCGGCGGCCATCGGGTGCAGCGGCGTGTAGCGCATCCCCATCACCGTCGCGGCGCAGATCGCCGCCCAGGATTCGGCGCGGTTCGACGACAAGATCGACAGCGCGCTGCCCTTGGCGAGGCCGCAGTCGCGGAATAGCGTGATGAAGCGGCCGATCGCCTCGCCGAGCTCGCGGTAGCTCCAGCGGATGCTGCCGTCGGCGATCGCCGGCCGGTCGCCGTAGCGCGCGATCGCGTTGACGATCAGGCTCCCGCCGGTGCCGCCGGAATGAAGCTGGTCCATGGATGTCCCCCCTTTTTTGTTGTCGTTGTTGTTGATACGGCGCCGCCTTGCGTGATGCGGCACCGCTCGCCGCACGCGCTATGGCGGGCGTTCGCGCGCTGCCAACCAGGCCAACGCCAGATAGGCGGCGAGCAGCACCGCTTCGCCGAGCACGACGACAAGGCTGCCGCCATAGATCGCCGGGAACATCAGCTCGATGACCGCCATCGACACCACGGTGGTGAGCCACACCACGGCGCCCCACGGCGTCGCCAGCCACAGCCCGACTGCGGCGACCAGTTCGATCACCGCGAAATAGATCGTGGCGGTCTGCCAGGCCATGGTCTGGACCTCGAAGGCGTCGTCCTCGCCGCCGACGAAGCCGGTGATCTGCGCCCAATGGTACAGCCCCTTGGCGACCGACAGCACCGCCATCACCCGCAGGAACAGCACCAGCCGCCGCGTCCAGTCGTTGTCGTGGTTGTCGGGCCGCTCCGGCGAAATCGCCGCGACGGAAATCGCCTGGTCGCGCGGCGGTGGTTCGCGTGTTTGGAGTTCGGACATGCGGCTCGGCTGCTGCTCGGCGGATCGGTCGGGTTCGCCGAGAGTCTTGGCCCGCCGCAGCAGCAAAATCAATCGGCTGTGATGGCCGCGGA
The DNA here is from genome assembly GCF_900218015.1 of Rhodopseudomonas pentothenatexigens. Classification (GTDB taxonomy): domain Bacteria; phylum Pseudomonadota; class Alphaproteobacteria; order Rhizobiales; family Xanthobacteraceae; genus Rhodopseudomonas; species Rhodopseudomonas pentothenatexigens. Next base: position 272,904 of record NZ_UFQQ01000001.1, read on the forward strand.
ACCGACGGATTGCGCCAAATCAACAGCGCCGTGACGCGGGGGTGTCAAAATGCTATTTTCCGTGAACACAGCAGAGCCTGCAGGGAGAGTTGGCACCATGGCGATCAAGTTCGGCCGTCCCATCGAGATTCGTGATCCCTCGACTCGGCCCGCCGCTCCGCCGCTCGATCTCACCATCCGTCCGCGCCGCAACCGCAAGACCGAGTGGGCTCGCCGGCTGGTGCGTGAGAACGTTCTGACCACCGATGACCTGATCTGGCCGATGTTCGTGATCGACGGCACCAACCAGCGGGTCCAGGTCGCCTCGATGCCGGGAGTCGAACGGCTCAGCGTCGACCAGATCGTGCGCGACGCCGAGCGCGCCGCCAAGCTCGACATCCCGTGCATCGCGCTGTTCCCGTTCACCGAGCCGTCGCTGCGCGACGAGCACGGTACCGAAGCCTCCAATCCGGAAAATCTAGTCTGCAAGACCGTCCGCGCGATCAAGAAGGAGTTCCCCCAGATCGGCGTGCTGTGCGACGTCGCGCTCGATCCCTACACCAGCCACGGCCATGACGGCCTGATCGAGGACGGCCGAATTCTCAACGACGAGACCGTCGCGGTGCTGGTGCAGCAGTCGCTGGTGCAGGCCGAGGCCGGCTGCGACGTGATCGCGCCGTCGGACATGATGGACGGCCGCATCGGCGCGATCCGCGAGGGGCTGGATGCCGCCGGCTTTCTCGACGTCCAGATCATGGCCTATGCGGCGAAATACGCCTCCGCGTTCTACGGCCCGTTCCGCGACGCGATCGGATCAGCCAAGGCGCTGACCGGCGACAAGCGCACCTATCAGATGGACCCGGCCAACACCGACGAGGCGATCCGCGAAGTCGAACTCGACCTCGCCGAGGGCGCCGACATGGTGATGGTGAAGCCCGGCATGCCGTATCTCGACATCGTGCGCCGGGTGAAGGAGACCTTCGGGGTGCCGACCTTCGCCTATCAGGTGTCGGGCGAGTACGCGATGATCGCCGCCGCCGCCAACAACGGCTGGCTCGACGGCGACCGGGCGATGATGGAAAGCCTGCTCGCCTTCAAGCGCGCCGGCGCCAACGGCGTCCTCACCTACTTCGCCCCGGCTGCGGCCGAGAAGCTGCGGCAGCAGGGCTGATTTTTCGCCCGGCCCGGCCGCGGCCTGTTGCTGATTCGCCAGCCTACGGGCGGCGCGATGGACGGTTTGTAATGTCGCGGCAGCCTTGCAAGCCGCGCAGGCCGTCGCCATGTCGAGCCGGACGATCGCTCCGGTTCGGGAGCGTGCAACGGGGAGCAGGCTGATGGCTGACTATGGTGGGAGTGGCTGGCGCGGCGGCGACGTGCGGCCGGCGGCGTTCGACCCCTGGCTCAATCCGGAACTGTTTCAAGGCGTCCTGACCAAGCGAGTGTTCGCCTTCCTGATCGACCTCGTCGTGCTCGCCGTCCCGGTGGTGGTAGTGACGGTGTTCATCGCGATGTTCGGGCTGGTGACGCTCGGCATCGGCTGGACGCTGTTCTGGCTGGTATCGCCACTGTCGGTGATCTGGGCGCTGGTGTACTACGGCGCTTCGCTCGGCGGTCCGTACTCGGCGACCATCGGGATGCGGGCGATGGGACTGGAGCTGACCACCTGGACCGGCGAGCCCGGCTATTTCGTGCTCGGCGCCGCCCACGCTTTCCTGTTCTGGCTGTCGCTGTCGATGCTGACGCCGCTGGTTCTGCTGGTCGGCCTGTTCAACGGCCGCCGTCGGCTGCTGCACGACATCGTGCTGGGAACCGTGATTATCAACAGCACCGTGCCCGCCTCGCAGCCGGCGCGCTCCTACTAAGGGCGAAAGCGATTGACCGGCGGCGGACGCAAGGCGATGCTGGGCGGGTTGGAGGCCGACGACCCGACGTGACCCAGCACTCGCGCGACACCCCGCAATTCTATCTGACGGCCCCCTCGCCGTGCCCGTATCTGCCGGGCCGCCACGAGCGCAAGGTGTTCACCCATCTCGTCGGCAACAAAGCCGGCGAGCTCAACGACCTGCTGACCCATGGCGGTTTCCGCCGCAGCCAGTCGATCGCCTACCGTCCGGCCTGCGACCATTGCCGCGCCTGCGTGTCGGTGCGGGTGGTCGCCAACGAGTTCAAGCCGTCGCGCAACCAGCGCAAGATACTTGCCCGCAACGCCGACATCGTCGGCGAGCAGCGCAATCCGGTGCCGACGTCCGAGCAGTATTCGGTGTTCCGCGCCTATCTCGACCAGCGCCACCGTCACGGCGGCATGGCCGACATGACGGTGCTCGACTACGCGATGATGGTCGAGGACAGCCACGTCCAGACCCGGCTGATCGAGTATCGCAAGCGCACCCCCGACACCGGCGTCACCGGCCGCGGCGGCGAACTGATCGCAGCGGCGCTGACCGACGTACTCGGCGACGGACTGTCGATGGTGTATTCGTTCTACGAACCGAACGAGCAGCACCGCTCGCTCGGCACCTTCATGATCCTCGACCACATCGCCCGGGCGCGGCGTCTCGGCCTTCCGTACGTCTATCTCGGCTATTGGATCGAAGGCTCCAAGAAGATGGACTACAAGGGCCGCTATCTGCCGCAGCAGCGGCTGGCGCCGAGCGGCTGGCTGCGCATCGACGCTTCGGGCGAGATGCAGCCCGAGCCGCAGGACTAGTTCGGGCCTTCCGACATTTTTCCAGCCTGTCGGGTTGGTCCCTCCTCCACCAATGGCAGGCGACGGAACGACAGCAACGGAAGCATGCATCATGGCTGGCGATTCGCCTTCGCCTCGACGTCGGCGGGAATGATCTCGATGGTCGCCGTCATTCCCGCGGCCAGTTCGACGCCGGACGGGACTTGGTCGATATGGATGCGCACCGGGATGCGCTGGGCGAGACGCACCCAGGAAAACGTCGCTGCGACATTGGGCAGGCCGAAGCGACCCGGCGCTTCGCTGCTGTTTTCGATGCCGCGGCCGATGCTCTCGACATGTCCCGTCACGGGCTGATCAAACCCCATCAGTTTGATCCGCACCGGCGCCGCCACACGAATTTGCTGAATCTTCGTCTCTTCGAAATAGCCGGTGATCCAGAAACTGGCGCCATCGACAATGGCGACATTCGTCGCCCCAGCCGTCGCATAATCACCGGGTCGAAGTTTCAGGTTGGTGACGTAGCCATCGACCGGGGAGCGAATGATGGAGCGCGCAAGATCGAGTTTGGCCAGCTCTTGTGTCGCCACCGCCGCCTGATAGGCCGCCGCGGCCATGGCCGCTGCCCCGCTCGATTGCTGGACCGCTTCCTGTGAGACCACATCGTTGAGTTTGAGCTGCCGCTTCCGCTGAGCGGTGGCTTGCCGCACGACCATATCCTGGTATTTCGCCTCGACGTCAGCCTCTGCCAGCGCCACGGCCAGTCGAAGCCGCTCCGGGTCGATTTCGTAAAGAACGTCGCCACGTTTCACATACTGATTATCGGTTATCCGCACGGTACGGATCGTCCCGGAGACCTCCGGCGCGATCTGGACCACATCCACGCTGACCCTGCCATCGCGTGTCCAGGGCGTGCGCTCGTAATGACGCCATGCTTGCAGGCCGACAAAGCCGGAGACAACGGCCAAGGAGATGGTCAGGGCATAGCGGCTGAGCACGGACAGAAACGATTTCACGATATTGGTCCGATCAGTGGAAGATACTGCGCGAGAACACCGTAGATGATGAGGAAGGTGGCGATTTCGACAAGCGGTCGATACGCGAACAGGCGCAGGATGCCGATGGTGGTACAGAGACGTATCACCGCCATGGTCGCGATCAGCGCGACGAGCGCGAGGACCACCAGGCCTGGGATGAAGACGCCCGCCACATTCAAATCAACGATCATGGGCCGGATCTTCCTCGTGCGCCGTTGCGGTGAAGCCCAGTGCGAAACGCAAGTCGATCAGCAGATCGAGTATCCGCCACCGACTGTTGTGTGAGCTTGCCGCCACCATTGCCATCAACGCCTCGATGCGGCGGTCGAGATCTGCGAGCTCGGCAGGCGACGTCGATCGCCTGACGCTGAAACACGCGGCGATCGTGGAAAGAAGGCCCCGTAGTGCCGCGCCGGCCCCGCCCTTGACCTGGGGGACAATCTTGCGAAGCTGGCCGGCGATGTGACCGATGCGAAGAAGGCGCAGCGTATCGTCAAGGACGTCGGTATGGGTTTTTCCGACCGCCCGCTGCCTCGGCAGCAGCAGCGCGGTCCGATCAATCATCAGGCTCGTCCAGCGCGCTTCGTTCGGCGCGCCGCCCAGAGCGCGGCGACCGACGTCCCGCCGACTGAGGCGAAGCAGCCGATCGATCGCAACCTCCAGCGGCACAGTCTGGAAGATGGACATGCTGACCGCCGCGAAGCCAACTGCTATGAACAGCGCGATCGCGGTATTGAGGAAAGCGGCAAAGTCAGCGGTGTACGTGGTGCCCAGTCCCGCCAGGATCGGAATCGTGAGAGTGATCCCCATCGCCATGAACGTCGTCGGCACTCGGGCCTGGAGAGAGCCCGCAATCAAAAACGCTGGGGCGAGCACCGCGACGAGAACTGCGAAATTCGTGACCTGGGGAAGGATCGCGAAGCTGTAGACGAGGCTTATCAACACTCCCCAGATCGAGCCCACGATATACTTGACGACGAACGGCACAGGCGCGTCGAAGTTGCCGAACAAGGTGCAACACACGCCGAGAATCGAGACCGCCGTTCCGCCCTCCGGCCAGGCCGACCACATCCAGAAGGCGCAACCGCTGAGGATGGCGACGATGGAGCCAAGCGCAGCGCGAGCCGCCATCCATGGATCGCGGTGATAGACGTAACCCTTGGCAGGCTCGGACTCGTAGAGCGACACCGCTTTCGGTGAGCGCGCCCCGGTGATCATGCTCCGATCGAGCCTGTCGCAGTCGTGTATCAGGCCGATCATTTCCGCCAGATGGCCGGCAAGGTTGGCACCCACTCGATCGACAGGCGTCGTTGCATGTTTGGTCAAACCAGCCTGGACCGAGCGCGCGCGCCCGATCAGCCGAGCTGCCGCGGTTTCGTCCTGGCCGGCCTCAGGGGCTGCGATCCAGGCCGCTACATCAGTGACCAATGCGGTCAGTTCGTCGGCCTGATCGCGGTGACCTAGTCCGAGCGTGCGGACACGGTCTTCGATCTCGGTTGACAGTGGAAGCAACCGGGCAAGCCGGTCGTGAATCAGTTGCAGCGTCTCGCGCCGCAACGTCGCAGATCCGGGATCATACGGCAGATGCGTCGCAAGTCCCCGCAGCATCAGGAGATCGGCCGCGAGTTGATGACGATCGTTGCGGTTGTCTTCCGGCGTTCCCGCCAGCGCGAGGCGCGCAATCCGGCGGGCGTCCTGCAGCGTCGCCGACAGCTTGCCGGCGAACTGGCCCTTCATCGACTTCGGCAGGACATAACGATGGATCAGAACGGCGCAGAGAATCCCGATGGAGATTTCCTGGACGCGCAGGGATGCCGTGTCGAAAACTGCGCCGGGATCGAGCACGCTGGGAAAGCCGATCAGGCTCGTCGTGTAGCCGGCAAGAACAAAGGCGTACGCCCGCGGCGTGCGATCCAGCAGCGAGAGAAACAGACACCGACCGATCCAGCCGGCGAGGATGACGCTGCACACGATCGGGTCGTTGACGAAATTCGGAACGATTGCGACCGTCGCAACCGCGCCCACCAAGGTTCCGACGAAGCGATACACGCCGCGGCTGAGCGAAGCTCCCGCGGACGTCTGAGACACGACGTAGACCGTCACGATCGCCCAGAAAGGTTTGGGCAGCGCGAGTTGCAGCGAGATGTAATAGGCCAGCATCGCCGCGGCAAAACTCTTCACCGAAAACAGGATCGCATCGGCGTCCTCCTTCGTGCCGGGCTGGCCGAGAAAGGTCGTCAGCGCCTGGCGCGCTGCTCGGCAGGTCTGGGGAGAATCGGGACGTCCCGACGGCATCTCGTTCATGACGCCAGTAGTGACTGATTTGCATAAGCGAATAAATTCGCTATTACGACATGAAATCCCTAAAATCGGTCATTCTCATGCCTGCGGTACAATCTGTCGTTTCCGTTTTCGATCCGGACCTGACGCGTCTGCCCGCAGTGGCCCACAAGCTCAGTTTTTCGGACCACGCGGCGGAAGTGCCTTTGCATGTGCATCGAAAGGGGCAGTTGATCCTCGCCCTGCACGGAGCCGTCACCTGCACGGCCGGCAACGAAATCTGGATCGTGCCGCCCAATTGCGGGGTATGGATTCCTGGCGGCGTGCCGCACAGCGCACGCGCAACTGCCAATGCGCAGCTCAACTACCTGTTCGTCGAGCCGGAAGCGGCGGACCTGCCCGCTTCGAGTTGTACGCTTTCGATTTCTCCGCTGATACGAGAAATGGTCGAGCGCCTGGCAGAGGAGCGTGCGGACTATCATGCAGACAGCCACGCGGCCCGAATGGCGCGCGTGCTGCTGGACGAACTCGCGGAGATGCCGCGCGAGCGGTTCAACCTGCCGATTTCCAGCCATCCGAAGATCCGGGCCATCGCCGACGCTCTGACAGCGGAGCCATCCGATCGCAGGACCTTGAGCGATTGGGCAAAGCGGATCGCGATGAGTGAAAGATCGCTGGCGCGGCTGCTGATCCGCGAGACAGGACTGACGTTCGGACGCTGGCGACAGCAGCTGCACCTCGTCGTCGCCCTTCGGGAACTTGCGAGCGGCGAAGCGGTGCAGAACGTTGCGGCCGGACTTGGCTACGAGTCGGTCAACGCCTTCATCACCATGTTCAAAAAGGCGCTTGGAAGCACTCCCGCTCAATACTTCGCGCAACGTCACGCCCCCACGAAGGCAGGCTCGAATGAGCAGAACCGTGTTGACCAAACGCCGGTTCTACTCGACCAGCACAACCGCGGCTCTGGGATTTCGTCTGCGCACTACCCGCCGGTCGCGTAGTCGAACACCAGCTTGATATTCAGCGCGATGATGATCGCGGCGATCATCGCGGCGGCGACCGACAGCCAGCGCGGCGCGACGAACTCGCCCATCTTGGCTCGGCTGGCGGTGAACATCACCAGCGGCACCACCGCGAATGGCAGTTGCAGGCTGAGTACCACCTGACTGAGGATCAGGAGCTGCCCGGTGCCCTTTTCGCCGGCGATGATGGTGACCACTACCGCCGGCACAATCGCGATCAGCCGCGTCACCATCCGGCGCAGCCACGGCTTGATCCGGAACTGGATGAAGCCTTCCATCACGATCTGGCCGGCCAGCGTGGCAGTGACGGTCGAATTCAGGCCGCAGGCGAGCAGCGCGATGCCGAACAGCGTCGGCGCCAGCGTCGAGCCGAGCAGCGGCGCCAGGAAGGCATGGGCCTGGTCGAGTTCGGCGACATCGGTCTGGCCGGCGTGGTGGAAGGTCGCCGCTGCCAGGATCAGGATCGAGGCGTTGATGGTCAGCGCGAAGGTCAGCGCGATCGTCGAGTCGATCGTGGCGAGCTTGATCGCCTCGTGCTTCTCGGCCGGGCTGTGGCCGAAGCCGCGGGTCTGTACCAGGCCGGAGTGCAGATAGAGGTTGTGCGGCATCACCGTGGCGCCGAGGATGCCGAGCGCCAGATACAGCATGCCGGGCTCGGTCAGCACCCGCGTGGTCGGCGCGAAGCCGCGGATTACCGCTCCCCAGTCCGGATCGGCCATCGCGATCTGGATCGCGAAGCAGGCCGCGATCACGCCGAGCAGCGCCACCACGAAGGCTTCGATCCAACGGAAGCCGAACGCCTGCAGCGCCAGCACCAGGAACACGTCGGCTGCGGTGATCACGACGCCGAGCTCGAGCGGGATGCCGAACAGCAGGTTGAGCCCGATCGCAGTACCGATCACTTCCGCAAGGTCGGTCGCGGTAATGGCGATCTCGGCCGATAGCCACAGCGGCCACGACACCCAGCGCGGATAGGCGTCGCGGCAGGCCTGGGCGAGATCCCGGCCCGCGCCCACACCGAGACGCGTGCACAGCGACTGCAACACCACCGCCATGATGTTCGACACCAGCGCGACCGTCAGCAGCGCATAGCCGTATTTCGAGCCGCCGGCGAGAGAGGTCGCCCAGTTGCCGGGGTCCATGTAGCCGACCGCGACCAGATAGCCGGGGCCGAGGAATGCAATCAGCTTGCGCCAGAATGGCCCTTTGGCCCGGGTCGGGATGGTACCGAACATCCCGGCCAGCGACGGCTCGCCCGGCGAAAGGCGCCATCCCGTGGTCTGCTCCGGTGTCGGCGCTGGGTCTGAGGTCATCGGGGGCGATTTTGCATCCATCGCATCACAATGCAGCCCGGCTATTTTTGATGCAAGTAACTTGCATTAGCAACAAGGCAACCCTGCACTGCTGGTGGTGAATCTCGTCTTTCAATACGTCCCGCCCACCGAGTCGCAATACTGCGCGCACCGAGGCTGCCACAAACTGCGCCACTGGTCATTGATCGTGCTTCGGTCCGGCGCGCTGACATTTCCGTGGCGCCGGTGTTCCCTTCCTCGCAATTCCGGCTTCCCGTCCGGCCGGAAATGGCGCAGAAGGTCGCCCATGACGAGTCAGGTTCCAGAGCGGATGTCGTTCGGCGGGTTTCTGCGGTGGGCGACGACCCCACCCCAGGCCTATCTGATGTATTTCGTGTGCGTCGTGCTGGTCGGCGGGGTGTCGTTCTACGTCGGCACCTTGAAGCCGCGGCACACCCCCGGGCTTCCGCCCGCCGCTGCGGCTCCACACGGCAAGTAGCGCGCGCTCAGTGCAGCTGCAGGTTCGGCACGATCGGCAGGAACGTGAGTAGCAGAAACAGCGGGATCAGCACCGCGCTCACCCGCAATGCGTAGCCGAAGAACCCCGGCATCTTGATGCCACGCTCGGTGGCGATGGCATAGACCATGAAATTCGGCGCGTTGCCGACATAGGTCAGCGCACCCATGTAGACCGAGCCCATCGAAATCGCCGCCAGCGTGCCGGCGAGCGGCCCCATCAGTTCGGCGGGCCGGCCTCCTGCGAGCTCGAAGAACACCAGATAGGTCGGCGCGTTGTCGAGCACCGCCGACAGCAACCCGGTGAACCAGAAATACGGCACCTCGCGCGGCGTGCCGTCGCTCGCCGTCACCGCTTCCAGCAATGGCGCGAACAATCCGGTCCTACCGGCCTGCAGCATCGCCAGCACCGGGATGATCGCGACGAAGATCCCGGCGAACAGCTTGGCGACTTCGCGGATCGGCTCCCAGGTGAAGCCGTTGGCGGAGCGGTGTTCGTCGGCGGTCCACCACAGCGACAGCAGCGCCACCACCACCAGCACGGCATCGCGCACCAAGTTTTGCAGCGCGACCTTGGTGCCGTAGACGTCGAACTCGATGCCCGGCCGCCACTGCGCGCAAGCCAGGATGGTGGCGATGATGCCGGCGATCAGCAGGAAATTGATCCCGCCGCGAAACCCGATCGGCTGTTCGGCGGTCTTGGCGGGCGGATCGTGCCGGGCGTACCACAGATCGAGCAGATAGAAGATCGTCAGCAGCATGCCGGCGACGATCAGCGTCTGCTGCCACAGATGCTGCACCGGCCAGAAGAAATCGATCCCGCGCAGGAAGCCGACGAACAGCGGCGGATCGCCGAGCGGCGACAGCGCGCCGCCGATATTGGCGACCAGGATGATGAAGAACACCACGACGTGGACGTTGTGGCGCCGCCCGGCATTGGCGCGGATCAGCGGCCGGACCAGGATCATCGCCGCGCCGGTGGTGCCGATCAGGCTGGCGCAGGCGGTGCCGACCGCCAGCAGGCCGGTGTTCAGCAGCGGCGTCGCCCGGATCGTCCCGGTGACCAGGATCCCGCCCGACACCGTGAACAGCGCGAACAGCAGCACGATGAAGCTGAGATATTCAGCGAGCAGTGCATGAATCAGCGACGCCAGCGCGCTCTGCCAGCCGTACACGATCGCGATCGGCGTCAGCGCCAGCGCCGCCCATGCCGCGGCGATCTTACCGTAATGCGCGTGCCAGACTTTCGGAAACAGCAGCGGCCCGAGCGCAATCGACAGCAGGATGCCGGCGAACGGCACGCCCCACGCCCAGCCGAGCGCGGCGCCGTCGAGCTCCGCCGCCTGGGCCGGTGAGGACAGCATCACCAGCAACACCGGCAGCAGCAGACCGGATCGGGAGCAGCGTTCGAACATCGCGTCCAATCAATGCAGTTCGGGAGCGAGACGGAAAAACGGAAGGACAGCCTGCCTGCGGCCGAGGGTGCAGGCAGGCCGATGCGTCACTCGATGCCGCGGCCGAACTTGTTCGACTTCGGGAAGCCCTTCGGCGGCAGCCGGCCGGCATCGGCGCGGTTGCCGCGCCATTCCGCCAATTCCTTCATCGTCGCGCTGAACTCGCGGCCGGCGGAATCGCGCCAGGACAGGCCCTGCTTCGACGAGAAGGTGGCGACGTCGGACAGGCCGCCGTCCTTGTACTTCTGCAGCCGCACGCCGCGGCCACGGGTCATCTCCGGCACTTGGTCGAGCGGGAAGATCACCATCTTGCGGTTGTCACCGATCACCGCGACCTGATCGTCACCTTCGCTGACGACGGTGAGCGCCCTCGCCTCGTTCGGAACGTCGACGTTGATGATCTGCTTGCCCTTGCGGGTTGCGCCAACGCACTCGTCCTCGTTGACGACAAAGCCCTGGCCGTCATGGCTGGCGAGCAGGAATTTGCGGCCGCCCTTGTGCACGAACACGGTGACGATCGCAGCGTCCTGCTCCATGTCGATGAACATCCGGATCGGCTCGCCATGGCCGCGACCGCCGGGCAGCTTGGCGACGTCGAGCGCGTAGAACCGGCCGTTGGTGGCGAGCAGCAGCAGCTTCGACGTCGTCTCGGCGAAGAACGACTGGCCGAGCTTGTCGTCCTGCTTGAAGTTCAGCCCCGACAGATCCTCGACGTGGCCCTTCAGCGTGCGCACCCAGCCCTTGTCCGAAATCACCACGGTCACCGGCTCGCGCTCGACGAAAGCCTCTTCGATGGCCGCGAGATCGTGCTCCGGCGCGTCGGCGAAGCTGGTGCGGCGCTTGCCGAGCGGTGTCTTCGGTCCGAACATCTCGCGCACCTTGCGCACCTGCTCGCCGACCTTGGCCCACTGCTCGGTCTCGGACTTCAGGATCGCGTTGATGCCCTTCAGCTCGGCGCGGAGATTCTTGTCCTCGGTGCGGATCTCCATCTCTTCCAGCTTGCGCAACGAGCGCAGCCGCATGTTGAGGATCGCTTCGGCCTGGATCTCGGTGAGATTGAAGGTCTTCATCAGCACCGGCTTGGGCTCGTCCTCGGTGCGGATGATCCTGATCACTTCGTCGATGTTCAGGTACGCGATCAGATAACCGCCGAGAACTTCGAGCCGGTGCTCGATCTGCGCCTTGCGATAGTTGGAGCGGCGCAGCAGCACGTCGCGCAGATGGTCGAGCCATTCGCGCAAGCATTCGGCGAGGCCGACCACCTTGGGGATGCGGCCCTTGATCAGGACGTTGAGGTTGAGCGGAATCCGACTCTCCAGTTCGGTCAGCCGGAACAGCGATTCCATCATCAGGGCCGGATCGACGCTGCGCGACTTCGGCTCGATGACGATGCGGACGTCCTCGGCCGACTCGTCGCGGATGTCGCCGACCAGCGGCAGCTTCTTCTCGTTGAGCAGCTCGGCGATCTTCTCGATCAGCCGCGACTTCTGCACCAGCCACGGGATCTGGGTGACCACCACGCTCCAGGCGCCGCGCGCGCCCTCCTCTTGCTGCCAGCGCGCCCGCGTGCGGAACGCGCCGCGGCCGGTCGAATAGGCCTCGGCGATGCTCTCCTTGGAGTCGATGATGATGCCGCCGGTCGGAAAGTCCGGTCCCTTGACGAAGCGCAGCAGCGCCTTCGACTTTGCGTCGGGCTTCTCGATCAGATGCAGCGCGGCGTCGCACAGCTCGGCGGCATTGTGCGGCGGGATTGCGGTGGCCATGCCGACCGCGATGCCCTGGGCGCCGTTGGCGAGCAGGTTCGGGAACCCGCCGGGCAGCACCACCGGCTCCTTGGCCTGGCCGTCGTAATTCGGCCGGAACGCGACGCCGTCCTCGTCGATGCCGTCGAGCAACAGGCGCGCGACGTCGGTCATCCGTGCTTCGGTGTAGCGGTAGGCCGCCGGGTTATCGCCGTCGATGTTGCCGAAATTGCCCTGGCCGTCGACCAGCGGGTAGCGCGACGAGAAATCCTGCGCCAAGCGGACCAGCGCGTCGTAGATCGACTGGTCGCCGTGCGGATGGAACGAACCCATCACGTCGCCGACGATCTTGGCCGACTTCTTGAACGGCGTGCCGGGGTCGAGCCGCAGCAGCCGCATACCGTACAGGATGCGGCGATGCACCGGCTTGAGGCCGTCGCGGGCATCGGGCAAGGCACGATGCATGATGGTCGAGAGCGCGTACGCGAGGTAGCGCTCTTCCAGCGCCTCGCGCAGCTGCACCTCGTGAATCTCGGCCGGCTCCGGCGGAATCAGTCTTTTTCCCATGGCGAGGCATTAGCTCCCGGCCGGGACCGGAGCAAGCGCAACCCGGCCCTCCGGCGCAGCCACCGCGTCTGCGCCGCCGTCGAACCGGACCCGCGCTTTCTCAATGTCCGGAAAATGCTGCTCGGCCCAACCGACCAGCGCCGTCAGCGGCCCCAGCACGGACTCGCCCATCGGCGACAGCCGGTATTCGACGCTGGGCGGCTTGGTCGGGAAAACCTGTCGGGAGACCAGCCCGTCGCGCTCGAGATCGCGCAGCGTCTGGGTCAGCATCCGCTTCGAAATGTCTGGAACATCGCGGAATAAGGCATTGAACCGCATCGGCTTCTCGGCGAGCGCGATGAGCAGCAGGGTGCTCCATTTACTGCCGAGATGATCCAGCACGTTGCGCACCGGGCAGCGCGACGCGTCGAAGCCGAGCTCGCGCCAGGCGGCGTAGCGGTCGGTCAAGGTGGCGCGGTGCGCAGCGACTGTCAGGTTATCTGCAGGTGACCTTGTCACGAAATACTGCCTCCTTACGCGGTCGGCTCAAGGTCTCCATTATAGACCTACCCTCAATCGAACACCACCAGGAGATCCTGATGTCCGCCTCCCGTTTCCTCGTCACCGGCGCCAGCGGCCAGCTCGGCCGGCTCGTGATCGACGGCCTTCTCAAGACCGTCCCGGCTGCCCAGATCGGCGTGCTGGTCCGCAGCGACAAGGCCGCGGCGGAGCTCGCCGCGCGCGGCCTGCACGTTCACAAAGGAGATTACGCCCGCCCCGAGACCCTCACGGCGGCGTTCGCCGACGTCGACCACGCGCTGCTGATCTCCTCCAGCGAGATCGGCCAACGCCTCGTCCAGCACCGCAACGCGATCGAGGCCGCCCGTCGGGCCGGCGTCAAGCTGCTCGCCTACACCAGCCTGCTCCACGCCGACACCTCGCCGCTCGGGCTGGCCCAAGAGCATCGCCAGACCGAAGCCGCGCTGAAAGCCTCCGGCGTGCCGTACGCGCTGCTCCGCAACGGCTGGTATACCGAGAACTACGCGGCCTCGATTCCCGCCGCGCTGGCGCATGGTGCTTTCCTGGGCAGCGCCGGCGACGGCCGCATTGCCTCCGCGGCCCGCGCAGACTACGCCGAGGCCGCCGTCAAGGTGCTGACCGCGGACGCCCCGCCTGCCGGCCGCATCTATGAGCTCGCCGGCGACACCGTCTACACGCTGACCGAATTCGCCGCCGAGCTGAGCCGGCAAAGCGGCAAGACCGTGGCCTATCAGAATCTGCCGGAAGCCGACTACAAGGCGGCACTGGTCGGCGCCGGCCTGCCCGAGCCGTTTGCCGCCCTGCTGGCCGACTCCGACGCCGGCGCAGCCAAGGGTGCGCTGAACGACGCCGGCGGCGAGCTCGGCCGCCTGATCGGCCGCCCGACCACGCCGTTGGCGGCAACCATCGCGGCCGCCTTGGCTGCGCCGCGTTAGCGCTTCCCGATCAGGCCGCGCACCAGCTCAAGCAAGGCGGCTCGCATCTCCTTCTTGAAGCTCCGCCGCGGAGCTGCGAGCTGCTCCAGCACGATGCCGACCACGGCCGAGACGAAGATCCCGGCGTGCAGCGCCGGCGCACGCGACCCGGCTGCGGCCAATGCCAGCTCGGCGCTGCGTCGCCAGGTCTGCTGCCATTCGGCGACGATCGGCCGATAGCGGTCGTCGCGCGCCGCGGCCAGGAACGCCTCGTAGCAGGCGATGTGAATCTCCGCCTCGGCATCGAGCTCTTTGGCGTACCAGCCGACCAGCGCGTCGATCCAAGCCTCGACATCCAGTGCCTCGCTCTGCAGCCGGAGCGCCAGCGCGCGCAGGCGCCTGACCTCCCGAATCAGCGCGAAATTCAGAGCTCCCTCGACCAGCAGGTCTCGGGTACCGAAACGATGGGTGATCGCACCCAGCGACATGCCGATCTCGGCCGCCACGGCCCGATGCGTGACGGCTTTGAGCCCGCTGCGCCCGATCAGGCGCAGCGTTGCCTCCATCACTTCGCGTTCGCGCTCGCTGGTCTCCGGCCCCATCATATCCATCGGTTGACAGCCGCTCGTTTCTCAACAATCATCCAACAGAACAAATGTTCTGCTTTACATTACATGCGTTCCACCGTGGACGACACATCATCCATTCGATGCCACGACACGCAGTTTCCAGGAGGCCGAATGCCGACCTATCGCCTGCACTATTTTCCCGAATCCGGAAACAGCTACAAGCTCGCTTTGATGCTGACGCTGTGCGGCCAGAGCTTCGAGCCGGTCTGGACCGATTTCGGCAGCGGCATCACCCGGACGCCGGAATGGCGTGCGCGCGTCAATGCGATGGGCGAGATCCCGGTGCTCGAAGAGGATGGCGTGCGGCTGACGCAGACGGCGCCGATCCTGCTGCAGCTCGCCGACCGTTACGGCCGGTTCGGCGGCACTGCGGAAGAAAAATTCGAGGTGCTGCGCTGGCTGTTCTGGGACAACCACAAGCTCAGCAGTTATGCCGCGACCTATCGGTTCGCCCGCACCTTCATGCCGTCGGCCAACACCGACGTGCTGGCGTATTTCCGCAAGCGGATCGACGATTACCTGACGATCCTCGGCACGCATCTGCGCGACCATGCTTTCGCGGTCGGCGACAGCCCCACGATCGCCGACATCTCGATGATGGCCTATCTGTCGTTCCCAGACGACGAGACCGGCTTCGACCTTCCTGCCCGCCATCCGGAGGTGCAGGCCTGGCTCGGCCGGCTCGCGGCGCTGCCGGGCTGGCGCCCGCCCTACGACCTGCTGCCCGGCCAGCGGCTGCGGCGCTACGTCTAAGCGGCGCCGCGTGCTCACGGGACCGCGACCCGCGCCATAGCGCGCGCCACCGCATTGATGAACCCCGCGCGGGCGTCGGAATGGCCCTGCCCGCGCGGCTCCAGCACGTTGCGCAGCAGGAACCGACCGGTCAGCGCGAAGCCGTCGAACAGGTCCTGACCGGACCAGCCGCTCTCGCTCTCCGTCTCGTCGTCGCGCAGGAACGGCGGCAGTCGCAGCAGCTTGTCGCGCCACGGTTCGCCCGCGGTGCGCGAGACCGCGCTGCCGGATTTCGGCGAGACGTAGATCAGCTCGGTGGTGGCGCCGGTCGCGGCGCAGGCGGACAGATCGAGGCCGAAGCCGAGCTCGGCCAGAATGGCAAGCTCGAAGCGGATCAGGTGGGCGGCGGCGATACCGAGATCGTCGAAATCATCCAGAGTGAGAATCAGTCGCTGATAAATCTCCTCGTGCGGATCGCGCTCCGGTAGCAGCCGCGCCAGCGATGCCAGATGGGTGACGCCGTACACCGCGTGGGACGACGCCAGCAGCGTCGCGGCGCGCATCTTGGTGGCTTCGAGCTGATAGTAGCCGAGATGTTCGTCGAGCCGCGCCCGCCACGACGCCAAAACGCTGTTGCCGGGCTGCAGCAGCGGCCGCATCCGCGCCGAGGCCGCGCCACGGACCATGCCAAGATGGCGGCCGTGGCTGCGGGTCAGCAGTTCGACGATGGCGCCGGCCTCGCCGTGCCGGCGCACTCCGAGAATGATGCCCTCGTCGCTCCAATCCATCAGCGGATCGTACAGGATTCAGCGTCGGCGCGCAGCCGCCCGGGCCATTGCGTCAGCCGTTGAACCAGCCGCGGGCGTCGCCGGTGTAGGAGAGATAAAGCCCGGCCAGCGTCAGGCCGCAGGATGCGATGTCGATCCACAATCCGGGTTCGATGCCGCTGTCGCTGACGATCTGCGCGAGCGACACCACCGAGAACGCCAGCGAGGCGGTCAGCACCGCCCGCGCCCAATTTTTGCGGGCATGGGCGGCGAGCCAGACCAGATAGGTCAGCAGCATGATCAGGCCGGCCGCAATGGTGTTGGCGGCGGCGACGACCCCGGCCGACATCGTCGGCTCGATCGTGGTGCGATCCTGAAACGCCACCGAGATGCAGTCGAGCATCAGCGACGTCAGAAGCAGCACCTCGAACCAGTACACGTTCCGCGGAAGGCTGGTAGTCGTGCCGGTGGTCATTCCTTGGGAAACTCCAGGCCCATTTCGCGGTAGCGGTCGGGATCGTTGCCCCAGTCTTCGCGCACCTTGACGAACAGGAACAGGTGCACCGGCTGCTCCAGGATCGCGGCGATCTCCTTGCGCGCCTCGGCGCCGATCGCCTTGATGGTGGCGCCGCCCTTGCCGAGCACGATTTTGCGCTGGCTCTCGCGCTCGACGAAGATCGTCTGTTCGATCTTCACCGAGCCATCCTTCCGCTCGGTCCAGGTCTCGGTCTCGACCGTGGACTGGTACGGCAGTTCCTGATGCAGCTGCCGGAAGATCTTCTCGCGGGTGATTTCGGCCGCGAGATGGCGCAGCGGCGCATCCGACATCTGGTCTTCGGGATAATGGAACGGCCCTTCGGGCACCTGCGCGGCCAGCGCCTTGCGCAGATCGTCGACGCCGTCGCCGGTCAGCGCCGAGACCATGAAGGTCCGGTCGAACGCCAGCCGCTGGTTGGCGGCCTGCGCCAGCGCCAGCAGCTTCTCACGGGCGATCAGGTCGATCTTGTTGAGCACCAGCAGTTTGGGCCGGTCGACATTGGCGAGATTGGCGAGGATGTCTTCGGCCTGCTCGTTGATGCCGGCGCGGGCGTCGAGCAGCACGCAGACGATGTCGGCATCATGCGCGCCGCTCCAGGCGGTCTTGACCATCGCGCGGTCGAGCCGCCGCTTCGGCGCGAAGATACCGGGCGTGTCGACCAGGATGATCTGCGCGGCGTCTTCGATCACGATGCCGCGGATCAGCGCGCGCGTGGTCTGCACCTTGCGCGATACGATCGTCACCTTCGAGCCGACCAGCGCGTTGACCAGGGTGGATTTGCCGACGTTCGGCGCGCCGATCAGCGCAACGAAACCGCAGCGGGTTGCGGACGGCGCCGCGTCTTCATGTTCAGCCATCATTGCCGCCTGTGCCGACACCTTCGCGCGCCAGCATCGCCGACGCCGCGACCTTCTCGGCCGCGCGCTTGCTGCCGCCGACGCCCTCGGCCGGCTCGAGGCCCGGCAGCACGACGGCGACGCGGAATTGCGGATCGTGGTGCGGTCCGGTGCGTTCAACCTCGCGATACACCGGCGTCGGCAGGCCGCGGGCCTGCGCCCACTCCTGCAGCACGGTCTTCGGATCGCGCAGCGACCTCGCCGGCTTGCGCATCCGCTCGGTCCAGTTGCGCCGCACGAAATCGGACGCCGCCTCGTAACCACCGTCGAGATAGATCGCGCCGATCACCGCCTCGCAGATGTCGCCCAGCACGGACCTGCGCAGCTTGGCCCCGACCCCCGCCCCCACGGTCCCGAGCTTGATGCCCTCGATCAGATCGAGGCTGCGCGCGACGTCGGCGCAGGTCTCCTTGCGCACCAGGTCTGCCAGCCGTTTCGACAATTCGCCTTCGTCGGCGTTCGGAAACGCGCGGTACAGCATGTCGGACACGATCAGCCCGAGCACGTGATCGCCGAGGAATTCCAGCCGCTGATAGCTGTCGGTGCGACGCGCGGTCTTCAGCGCCGAGACATGGGTGAAGGCGGTGGTCAGCAGCGCAGGATCGGCGAAGCTGTGGCCGAGCCGCTGCTCGATCGCGGCCGCGGTCGCCTTCGACTTGGCCTTGCTGGCCCGGCGCTTCTTCGCAGCCGAAGGCACGGTCGCCGGAGCCTCCTGCGGATGCGGATCTCCGGCTGCCGAAGCCCGATCGACATTGGTCACATCATCGATCATCGCACGATGGTGAAGATGCGGCCCCAGCGCACTGCGGTGGGCCAACGCCAGATCTGCCAGGCGTGCTCGCCTTCGGCGATCGAGAAGAAGATCATCTGCGCCCGGCCGATGAAATTTTCGTAGGGAACGTAGCCGACCGCGGACAGCACGCGGCTGTCGGTGGAATTGTCGCGGTTGTCACCCATCATGAAGAAATGGCCGGGCGGCACGGTGTAGACGTTGGTGTTGTCGTAGAAGCCGTTGTCGACGCAATCCAGCGTCTCGTAGGACACGCCGTTCGGCAGTGTCTCCTTCCAGCGCTTGACCCGCGCGGTCGCTTCCGAGCCGCAAGGATCTTCGCCGACGTAGTCGGCCAGGCGCTCGCGCTCGACCGGCTTGTCGTTGATGTACAACAGCCCCTCACGCATCTGGATGCGGTCGCCCGGCAGGCCGATGACGCGCTTGATGTAGTCGGTGGAGTCGTCCTTCGGCAGCCGGAACACCACCACGTCGCCGCGGTTCGGATCGGAGCCGAAGATCCGGCCCGAGAACAGCGGCGGCGACAGCGGGATCGAATAATGGCTGTAGCCGTAGGAGTACTTGGACACGAACAGATAATCGCCGACCAGCAGCGTCGCCTTCATCGATCCGGACGGGATGTTGAAAGGCTGAAACAGGAAGGTGCGGATCACCAGCGCGATGATGAGGGCGTGAATGACGACTCGGATGGTTTCGCCGATGCCGCTCTCAGATTTGGTTCCGGATGTCACGCTCATCGCTTTCCCGATTCCCGTCGCGGGGAGCCGCGCGGTGGACGACTGGCCTGGTGCGGAGCGGCCCCAGGCTGCGCGAGATGATGCCGGAGCATGGCGACGAAGACCGCCACGACCGGCGCTCGTTCGCCGAGGACTCGACCCCTTGGGGGATTCCGCGCGGTTGTAGACTGTTGTCGCGGCAGGCGCAATCAAGGGTCGCGGCAAAACCCGCTAATCCTATGACGAATCAACCGCTTTTCGGTGTCACGAGGGCGTGGCGCGGCTCCCTGTGACCGCCGCGGGGACCGCCGAGATCACCACAAAAGCCTGCGCCAGTGGCCATTCATCGGTGATCGACAGGTCGATCCGCGCCGTCATGCCCGGAGGCGTCAGGGCGTCGAGCCGGGCTTTGGCGCCCCCGGTCAGCTCCATGGTCGGCCGGCCGCCGGGCATATTGACCACCCCCATGTCGCGCCACCACACCCCTTGCCGGATGCCGGTGCCGAGCGCCTTGGAACAGGCTTCCTTGGCGGCGAACCGCTTGGCGTAGGTGGCGGCGACCAGCTCGGCCTTTTTGGCGCGCCGCTCGGCCTTGGCCCGCTCGGCCTCGGTGAACACTCGATCGAGGAAACGATCGCCGTGACGTTCGATCACCTTGGCTATCCGTGTGATGTCGATCAGGTCGGAGCCGATGCCGATGATCATGCCGCGACCGCCCTGGCGCGGCCCCGCTCCATCGCCGCCCGCATCGTCCGGATGGTCTCGCCGAGCCCGACGAACAGCGCCTCGCCGATCATGTAGAAGCCGATGTTCAGTTCGACGATCTCCGGCAGCGCCGCAATCGTCTCGGCGGTGGCGTAATCCAGGCCGTGGCCGGCGTGAACTTCGAGGCCGGCGGAACGCGCCAGCGCCGCGCCGGCGACGACGCGCTGCCACTCGGCATCGGCCTTCGCCATGTCGCCGTCGTTGACCGCGTCGCACCAAGCGCCAGTGTGGATTTCGATCGCCGGGGATTTCAGCCGCGCCGCCATCTCGATCTGCGCCGGGTCGGCGGCGATGAACAGCGAGGTGCGAATGCCGGCGTCGGTGAAGCGCGCAATTACCGGCGCCAGCGCATTGTGCTGGCCGACAACGTCGAGTCCGCCCTCGGTGGTGAGCTCCTCGCGCCGCTCCGGCACCAGACAGACGGCGTGCGGCTTCACGCCGAGCGCGATCCGCACCATGTCGTCGGTCGCCGCCATCTCGAAGTTCAGCGGCTTGGAGATCTCCGCCTTCAGACGCTGCATGTCGGCGTCGCGGATATGGCGGCGATCCTCCCGCAGATGCGCCGTGATGCCGTCCGCGCCCGCCTCGATCGCCGCGAAGGCGGCACGTAACGGATCGGGATGGCGCCCGCCGCGCGCGTTCCGCAGCGTGGCGATGTGATCGATATTGACCCCGAGACGAAGCGGAGGAGCTTTGGACATCTTGACACTCGCAGCTTTCAATTCAATCGTCATTGCGAGGGGCGAAGCGACGAAGCAATCCAGCTTCGGGTACTTGACCCTGGATTGCTCCGCTTCGCTCGCAATGACGTGGATAGCATCTCGACTCCACCTAAACCACGTCGAGCCTCAGCCGTTGACCCGCTCGACGTGCGCGACGACGTCCTTGGCACGGAGCTGGGCGATGATCGCGCTGAGGTGCTTGAGGTCGTAGACCTCGAGATCGATGGTGAGCTCGGTGAAATCCGGCGAGCGTCGGCTCATGTTGATGTTGTCGATATTGCCGTCGTGCTCGGCGATCACGCCGGCGATCTGGGCAAGGCTGCCGGGCTCGTTGACGTTCTGCACGAACAGCCGGGCCGGGAAGCGCTGCGGCGTGGTCTCGTCGATGTCCCACTTCACGTCGAGCCAGCGCTCCGGCTCTTCCTCGAATTCCTTCAAGGCCGGAGACTGGATCGGGTAGATGGTGATCCCCTCGCCCGGCGTGACGATGCCGACGATGCGGTCGCCCGGCACGGCGCCGCCGTTCGGTGCGAACTTCACCGGCAGGCCGGAATGCAGGCCGCCGATCGGAATGACCGAACTGACCTTGCCGGTCTCGACAGTTTTGCCGACCACCTTGTCGGAAGCTTCCTTCTTGCCGCCGAACCGCGCGATGCGCTCTTCCTTGTAATCCGGGTACATCGCCCGGGCGACGTCGGACGCCTTCATCTCGCCGCGGCCGACCGAGGCCATCACGTCTTCCACGGAGGCGCGCGCCAGCCGCGGCAGCGCGCCTTTGAGCTTGTCGTCGGCGTATTCGATCTTCGCGCGTGCGAACAGCCGCTCGACGATGCGGCGGCCAAGCCCGGCATATTGATCGCGCATCGCCACGCGGGTCGCGCGCCGGATCGCCGCCCGCGCCTTGCCGGTGACGGCGAGAGATTCCCACGCCGCCGGCGGCGCCGACTGTACCGGCGAAGTCAGCACCTCGACCTCGTCGCCGTTCTGCAGCTCCGACGACAGCGGCGCGAACTTGCCGTTGATCTTGCAGCCCACCGCGCTGTTGCCGACATCGGTGTGCACCGCATAGGCGAAATCCACGACGTTGGCCTTGCGCGGCAGTGCGATCAGCTTGCCCTTCGGCGTGAAGCAGAACACCTGGTCGTGGAACAGCTCGAGCTTGGTGTGCTCGAGGAATTCCTCCGGGTTGGAGCTCTCCGACAGCATCTCGATGGTGTGGCGCAGCCAGGCGAACGCGTTGGATTCGCGGTTGAGCAGTTCGGTCGGCGAGCCGACGCCGTCCTTGTAGAACGCGTGCGCGGCGATGCCGTATTCGGCGATCTGGTTCATCTCGCGGGTCCGGAACTGCAGCTCGACGCGCTGCTGACCGGGACCGATCACCGTGGTGTGCAGCGAGCGATAGTCGTTCTGCTTCGGCGTCGAAATGTAGTCCTTGAATCGGCCCGGTACCATCGGCCACGTCGTATGCACCACGCCGAGTGCGCGATAACAGGCCTCGACGTCGTCGAGCACGACGCGAAAGCCGTAGATGTCCGAGAGCTGTTCGAAGCCGACCGACTTCCGCTCCATCTTGGTCCAGATCGAAAACGGCCGCTTGCGCCGCCCGGTGACCTCGGCGGTGATGCCGTGGCGGGCGAGATTGGCGGAGAGCTGGCTTTCAATCTCGCCGATCAGGTTGCGGTTGCGCTCGGCCAGCGCGTCGAGCCGCTGCATCACCACGGTGAAGGCTTCGGGATCAAGGCTGCGGAACGACAGATCCTCGAGTTCCTCGCGCATCTCCTGCATGCCCATCCGGCCTGCGAGCGGCGCGTAGATGTCGAGCGTCTCCTCGGCGATGCGCTGCCGGGCCGCAGGCGGCACGAACTCCAGGGTGCGCATGTTGTGCAGCCGGTCGGCGAGCTTGATCAGCAGCACGCGGACGTCGTCGGCGATCGCCAGCAGCAGCTTGCGCAGATTTTCCGCCTGCTTGGCCTCGCGCGACACCAGCTCGAGCCGCTTCAGCTTGGTGAGGCCTTCGACCAGCGCGCCGATCTCCGGACCGAACATGGTGTCGATCTCGGTCCGGGTCGCCTCGGTGTCCTCGATCGTGTCGTGCAACAGCGCCGCGACGATGGTGGCGTCGTCGAGCTTGAGACTGGTCAGAATCGCCGCGACTTCGAGCGGATGCGAGAAATACGGATCACCGGAGGCGCGGGTCTGCTCGCCGTGCGCCATCATGGCGTACACATACGCCCGGTTGAGCAGATCCTCGTCGGTGTTCGGATTGTACGATCGGACCCGCTCGACCAGGTCGTACTGTCGCATCATCCGGGCACGCGACCGGGGTTTGGAGGTGGCGGTCGGTTCGGCGACGGCGGCTGCTCCGCCCGCCTGCTCCATCTGCTTCGAAATCTGGCGTCCTGACGCCATTCCACCAACCTCTATTGCACCGCAGCAAGACTGATCTTGGCGGCCGCCATCGCGTCCTTGCCTAGCGGGTACATCGAGCTTGTGCCACGAAAAGACGTTGAGCGGCCACAAAAAACCGCGATATCGGCGGAGTTTAGGTCAGGGCAGCAATGCGGCGCCGCAACTCTGCAGCCGGTCGTGGTTAACTACTTCGAAAGACGAAAACGGCCCGGAACTGATCCGAGCCGTTTGCAGAGCATCACACAAATGTGCGCGGGGCACCGAAGCCTTTATTCGTCTTCCTCAGGCTGCTCCTCCGGGGGCGCCAAGCCTTCCAGACCCTTCAGCAGCTCTTCCTCGGTCATCCGCTCCATCGCCACTTCGGTATCGTCGGCGTCGACGCTGGCACCCGCCGAGCCGATCAACGGAACGGTATCCTGTTCGGGCTCATCGACCTCGACAAACTTCTGCAGCGAGTGCACCAGCTCCTCCTTGAGGTCTTCCGGAGAGATCGTCTGGTCGGCGATTTCGCGAAGCGAAACAACGGGATTTTTATCGTTGTCACGGTCGATGGTGAGCGGCGATCCGGACGAGATCATGCGCGCGCGATGGGCCGCCAACAGGACCAGGTCGAAACGGTTGTCGACCTTGTCAATGCAATCTTCCACGGTGACGCGCGCCATGGCCAGTCGCTCCGTTCAATAGGATCAAAATCGGGGTTAGACCGCTACCTATAGGTCGTGAGCAGCTTTCGCAAGCAGCAATTTGTCATTTGGCCGATCGACCCTGCTCTGATAATGCACCAAATGTTCCGGGACGGTCGATAATCAGCCAACTGGGACGAACACGAGTCCGACAACAAAAGGCTTCTTTTCAGAAAGAAAAGTATAGAATACCGGCCGATGCTTCGTGCGGTTGAAGTGGTGCCGGTTGCCCAGCGCGACGGCTATTCGTGCAAAAATTGACTTGAGCTGCGCAGCTATTTCCGTTGCGCCAAAAGGCTGACAACAGACACATGAGAGATCTTGATGTCCACTTCTTCCAATAACAAAATTGCGCTGTTCATCGACGGCGCCAACCTTTACGCAACCGCAAAAACCCTGGGTTTCGATATCGATTACAAGCGGCTGCTGAAGGAATTTCAAAGCCGCGGCAATCTAATCCGCGCCTTTTACTACACCGCGATCATCGAAGATCAGGAATACTCGTCGATCCGCCCGCTGATCGATTGGCTCGACTACAACGGCTACACCGTCGTGACCAAGGCGACCAAGGAGTTCATCGACGCCTCCGGCCGCCGCAAGGTCAAGGGCAACATGGATATCGAGCTTGCGGTCGATGCCATGGAGCTGGCCGAACATATCGACCAGATGGTGCTGTTCTCGGGCGACGGCGACTTCCGCTCGCTGGTCGAGGCGGTGCAGCGCCGCGGCGTCCGCGTCACGGTGATTTCGACGATCTCCAGCCAGCCGCCGATGATCGCCGACGAACTTCGTCGTCAGGCCGACATCTTCACCGACCTGGTCGAGTTGCAATCGAAGATCGGCCGCGACCCGGCGGATCGTCCGCCGCCGCGCGAACCCCGCGAGCCGCGCCACCACGCGCCGCAGTTCCTGCAGCGTTCTACCGCCTTGGCGTCACGCGCCGGGGCTGACGACTTCGAAGACTGAGGCTATGAGCACGACGACGCGGGGCCGGTCGCCCCGCGTCCCCGCCGCCCTCGCCGACCCTGACCGCGACTGCCCGTTCTGCCCGCGCCTCGCCGAGTTCCGCAGCGAGATCCGCGCGCGTGAACCGGGCTGGTTCAACGCGCCGGTGCCCTCGTTCGGCGACGCCGATGCGTCGCTGCTGATCGTCGGTCTCGCACCGGGCGTGCAAGGCGCCAATCGCACCGGCCGGCCATTCACCGGCGACTATGCCGGCGACCTGCTCTACGCCACGCTGATCGATTACGGTTTCGCCAAAGGCCACTATCAGGCGCGCCCCGACGACGGCCTGCGGCTGATCGACTGCCGGATCAGCAACGCGGTGCGCTGTGTGCCGCCGCAGAACAAGCCGTTGCCGATCGAAATCAACACCTGCCGCCGCTTTCTGGTCGCCACGATCGAGGCGATGCCGAAGCTCCGCGCCGTCGTCCTGCTCGGGCGGATCGCGCACGATTCAACGCTGAAGGCGCTCGGACTGCGTGCCGCGCAGGCGCCGTTCGGCCACGGCGCCGTGCACGACGCCGGAAGGCTGCGGCTCTACGACAGCTACCACTGTTCGCGCTACAACACGAACACAGGCGTGCTGACGCC
The DNA here is from genome assembly GCF_900218015.1 of Rhodopseudomonas pentothenatexigens. Taxonomy (GTDB): domain Bacteria; phylum Pseudomonadota; class Alphaproteobacteria; order Rhizobiales; family Xanthobacteraceae; genus Rhodopseudomonas; species Rhodopseudomonas pentothenatexigens. The sequence goes on from NZ_UFQQ01000001.1 coordinate 298,149, forward strand.
GAAGATGTTTCGCGAGGTGTTCGCGCGGGTGCGCGACGATCTCGACGCTTAGTTGGATCAGAAAGAATTGTCATTGCGAGGAGCGAAGCGACGAAGCAATCCAGAGGCCACACGTTCTGAGGCATCTGGATTGCTTCGCTTCGCTCGCAATGACGGGGATGGGCATCCGCGAGTGCTAACTAGCGTCGATTGGCCCTCAGCCACGCCAGCACGTCGCCGGCGTTCCGATCCGGCGGGAACACCGGATAGAACACCTGGCTGATCCGGCCGTCGTCGATAATCAGCGCCATCCGCTTGATCAAGGTCATACCCGCGACCTGCATGGTCGGCAGCTTCAAGGCGCGCGTCAGTTCAAGCGCTTCGTCGGACAGCACCGCGAACGGCAGGTGCAGCCGGCTCGCCATCTCGGTCTGGTACGCGGTCGACTGTGTCGACAGGCCGAACACGTGATCGGCCCCAGCCGCCTTCAGCTCGGCAAACAGATCGCGAAACGCACACGTTTGCGGCGTGCAGCCGCGCGCGCCGGGGATCATATCCCAGTCGTCGACCGGGGCGATCTTGCCCGGCTCTCCGGTCCGCGGATAGGCAAACACCACGGTGCGCCCTGTCAGATCCGCAAGGATCACGTTGCCGCCATCGGTGGCCGGCAGTGCCACAGCAGGAATCGACGCGCCACGCAGATGCGCGGCGCCGCCATCGTCCACCGGCGCCGGGATTGCGCTCCAATCGACATCCATGATGTTGGGCTGGTTCGCCATCCGAGCCTTCCGGTGATGCCGCTCAGCCGCGGGCGCGCAGCAGGCGGCCCTTTTCGCGATTCCAGTCGCGCTTCTTCTCGGTCTCGCGCTTGTCGTGCAGCTTCTTGCCTTTGGCGAGCGCGAGCTGCAGCTTGGCCCGGCCGCGCTCGTTGAAATACAGCTTGAGCGGGATCAGCGTCATGCCTTCGCGCTCGACCGCGCCGATCAGCTTGTTGATCTGCTTGCGATGCAGCAGCAGCTTGCGCGGCCGTTTCGGCTCGTGATTGAAGCGGTTGGCCTGCAGATATTCGGGAATGTTGGCGTTGATCAGCCAGATCTCGCTGCCGCGGGCGTCCGCATAGGACTCCGCGATCGTGGTCTTGCCGTTGCGGATCGATTTGACCTCGGTGCCGGTCAGCGCGATGCCGGCCTCGATGGTGTCGTCGATCGCGTAGTTGAACCGCGCCTTGCGGTTCTCCGCCACGACCTTGATCGGGCGTTCGTTCTTCTCGGCCATTGGTGGCGTTTCCTGTCGGCGCGATCCCATCGCCGCCTATGGCGACGGGCCGGCGCCCTTTTTCAACAGATCCCTGATCTCGGTCAGCAGCTCTTCCTGCCGGGTCGGGGTCGGTGGCGGCGCTTTGGTCTCCTCGGCCCGCTGTTTCAGCTTGTTCAGCGACCGGATCACTGCGAACAGCACCGCCGCGATGATCAGGAAATTCAGCGTCACCGTGAGGAAATTGCCCCACGCCAGCACCGCGCCCTGCTTCTTGGCCTCCACCAGCGTGTTGGCGGTGACCGACTTCGACAGCGGCGTGAAGTAGTTGGAGAAATCCAGCCCGCCGGTGACCGCGCCGATGATCGGCATGATCACGTCGCCGACCAGCGAGGTTACGATCCCGCCGAACGCCGCACCGATGATGACGCCGACGGCGAGGTCGACGACATTGCCCTTCATCGCGAAATCGCGAAACTCCTTGAGAAGCCGCGAGCCCTTCTGCTCGAGGTGACGGACGGAATCGGTGCTGGTCATGCGCTCCCTGTCAGTTGATCACTCCTGCGTGCACCATCGCCGCACGGATCGTCTTGCCGGTCGGCTCGGTCACCGGCATCAGCGGCAGCCGGACCTCTTCCTGAATCCGGCCGAGCAGCGTCAGGCCGTGCTTGGCCCCTGCCACGCCCGGCTCCTTGAACACCGCGTCGTGCAGCGGCACCAGACGGTCCTGGATCTTCAACGCACCCACATAGTCGCCGGCGAACACCGCGCCCATCAGCTCCGAACACAGCTTGGGCGCGATGTTCGACACCACCGAGATGCAGCCGTGGCCGCCCGCCGCCATGTAGGCCAGCGCGGTCATGTCCTCGCCTGAGAGCTGGATGAAGTCGGGGCCCATCGCGTGGCGCTGCTGCGACACCCGGCCGAGATTGGCGGTGGCGTCCTTGACGCCGACGATGTTGTCCAGCTCGTACAGCCGGCTCATGGTGTCGACCGACATGTCGACCACCGAGCGCGGCGGGATGTTGTAGATGATGATCGGGATTCCGATCGCATCGTTGACCGCCTTGAAGTGCTGATACATGCCCTCCTGGGTCGGCTTGTTGTAGTACGGCGTCACCACCAGCACCGCATCGGCGCCGGCCTTCTCGGCGTGGCGCGCCAGTTCGACGGCTTCGCGGGTCGAGTTGGAGCCCGCCCCGGCGATCACCGGCACGCGGCCCTTGGCCTCTTCGATGCACCACTCGACCACCTTGTGGTGCTCCTCGTGGCTCAGGGTCGGGCTCTCGCCGGTGGTTCCGACCGGCACCAGGCCATGGGTGCCCTGCTCGATCTGCCAGTTCACCAGGCTGCGAAACGCCTGCTCGTCGAGCGCGCCATTTTTGAACGGCGTGACCAAGGCGGTGTACGACCCCCGAAATTTCGTCTTGGCTGCCATTCCGTTCTCCTCAACGCCCGCGACCTTGCAACGAAGCGCCCTTCATATCGAGTCCCCGCCGCACGCGAAAGGGTTCCATCGGCGGAGAAACCGGCGGTTTTGAGGATTCGGACGGGCTGCCGTCAGACCGAGGGCGCGACGGCGTAGTCGTCGTCGGAGACGTGCTCCATCCAGGTGGCGAAACTGCCGTCCAGCGCCTCCTGCATCGCAATATGGGTCATGCCGTTGGTCGGCGAGGCGCCGTGCCAATGTTTCTCGCCGGGCGGAATCCACACCACGTCGCCGGCGCGGATCTCGCGCACCGGTCCGCCTTCGGTCTGAATCCGCCCCACGCCGGTCACGACGTACAGGGTCTGGCCGAGCGGATGGGTGTGCCAGGCGGTACGGGCGCCGGGTTCGAACGCCACCCGGGTCGCGGCCAGCCGCGCCGGCGCCGGGGCGGCAACGATCGGGTCCTGCCACACCGTGCCGGTGAAATAGTCCTTCGGTGCCTGCTGGGTCGGGCGTGAGCCGGCCGCGAAGATATCCATCGATCGATGCTCCTTACGACTTGTCGGCCTTGTCCTTGAACGCGGCATAGCGCGCCTTGGTTTCGGCGTTCATCGGGTACAGGCCGGGCAGCACCGCACCGTTGTTGACCTCGTCGACGATCCAGCCTTCCATCCGCTCCTGCTCCGGCCCCTCGGCGAGAACGTGATCGAGCAGCGCCTGCGGGATCAGCACCGCGCCGTCCTGATCGGCGACGATGATGTCCTTCGGGAACACCGCGACGCCGCCGCAGCCGATCGGCTGTTCCCAGCCGACGAAAGTCAAGCCGGCCACCGACGGCGGCGCCGCCGCGCCGTCGCACCACACCGGCAGGCCGGTGCCGAGCACGCCTTCGAGGTCGCGCACCACGCCGTCGGTAATCAGCGCTTTGATACCGCGCTTGACCATGCGGGCGCACAGAATGTCGCCGAAGATGCCGGCATCCTTGATGCCCATCGCGTCGACCACGGCGATGCAGCCTTCCGGCATCGCCTCGATCGCGGCCCGGGTCGAGATCGGCGAGGCCCAGGACTCCGGCGTCGCCAGATCCTCGCGCGCCGGCACGAAGCGCAACGTGAACGCCTCGCCGACCAGCCGCGTCGCTCCCGGCCGCAGCGGCCGCGCGCCGCGCATCCAGACGTTGCGCAGTCCCTTCTTCAGCAGCACCGTGGTGAGGGTCGCGGTGGAGACGCGCGACAGGATGTCGATGGCTTGCGGGGTCAGTGACATGAAGGGAGAGCTCCAGTGATTGTCGGCGCATCTTGCGGGCCGCGACTGCCGCGTCAAGACGCATCCCCGCGCGCGGCAGCACGGCGCGGTGCATGGCGATCATCGCATTTTATCACCCCTGCGGAGGCAGACTTATCGGCGGCGCGATCGTTGTGAAGTGATTTTCACGACGGCGGAAAACGCGCTATCGGAGCCGGTAGCTTTGTGAGATCGTTGCCGGATGACCACCCCGCCTCCCCGATTGCTGCCGAGCGGTGACACCGCGATCACCGTCGAGTTCGGCCGGGATATCAGCGACGAGTCTAGTCGACGCGTGCTCGCGCTCGACCGCAAGCTGACGCAGAGTCCGGTCGCCGGCATCGTCGAAACCGTGCCGACCTATCGGTCCCTTTTAGTGCATTACGATCCGGAGACGATCGGCTTCGGCGCGCTGTCCGATCAGCTCACCACGCTCGCGCAGGCGCTCGACGACGGCGAGACCGTCGCCAAGCGCCGCTGGCGGATTCCGGTGTGCTACGGCGGCGAGCACGGCATCGATCTGGACGACGCCGCGCGCGCGCTGAACACCACGCCCGACGCGCTGGTGGCGCGCCATGCCGCCGGTGATTATCGCGTCGCGATGATCGGCTTCACGCCGGGCTGGTCGTATCTGTCGGGCCTCGATCCGGCGCTGGCAATGCCAAGGCGGCAGGCGCCGCGGCTGCACACGCCGGCCGGCACGGTGTCGGTCGGCGGCATCCAGACCGGCATCCAGTGTCTGGCCGGACCGAGCGGCTGGCACCTGCTCGGTCGCACGCCGGTGCGGACCTATCAGTTGCACAGGGAGCCGATCTTTCTGCTCGAGCCCGGCGACGCGATCAGCTTCACGCAGATCGACGCCAAGGAGTTCGCCGAGCGCGACGATGCGGCGTCCCACGGCGAGATCGTGGCAGAACTGCTGAGCGCATGACGAGGCTCGTGATTGACAGCGTCGGCCCCGTCACCTCGGTGCAGGACGCCGGCCGCCACGGCGCGCAGCGTTACGGCCTTCCGCCCAGCGGCGCGATGGACCGGCTGTCGCTCGCTGCGGCCAACGTGCTGGTCGGCAACAGCGCATTCGCGGCCGCGATCGAGCTCGGCCCGCTGGGCGCGAAACTCAGTGTGCGCGACGGCGCGGCGCGGCTGGCGCTGACCGGCGCCGAGCGACCCGCCGCGATCGATGGGACGCCACTCGCCTTCAACGAATCCTTCACGCTCGCCGAAGGCCAGATCCTTACCCTCGGCGTCGCGCGCGGCGGCGTGTTCAGCTATCTCGGAATCGAGGGCGGCGTCGGCGGCGAGCCGATGTTCGGTAGTCTCGCGGTCAATGCGCGCGCCGGCCTCGGCAGCCCGTATCCGCGGCCGCTGCAGGCGGGCGATACGATCGCCGTCAAGTCTGCGGCGCCGGCGGCCGAGCGCCGCCTCGATCTGCCGGAGCAGCCCGATGCGCCGATCCGCGTCGTGCTCGGTCCGCAGGACGATGAGTTCGGCGAAGCAGTCGCCACCTTCCTGGCCGGCGAATGGACGATCTCGGCGACCAGCGACCGGATGGGCTATCGTCTCGACGGTCCGCAGATCCCGCATCTGCACGGCCACAACATCGTCTCGGACGGCACGGTCGATGGCAGCATCCAGGTTCCCGGTTCGGGCCAGCCGATCGTGCTGATGCCCGACCGCGGCACCAGCGGCGGCTATCCGAAGATCGCCACGGTGATCTCGGCCGATCTCGGCCGGCTGGCGCAACGCCAACCCGGCAGGCCGTTCCGCTTTGAGGCGGTGAGTGTCGACGAGGCGCAGTCGGCGTATCGGGCGATGGCCAAATTGATCCGCTCGTTGCCCGACCTGCTGCGCGACGCGCAGCACGCCACCATCGACCTCGACGCGCTGCTCACCGCCAACGTCGCCGGCACCGCGATCGACGCGCTGACGGCGGAGTAATCGAATCCGACGACGGGACCAATCGAGATGAAGATCGACCTGAACTGCGACCTCGGCGAAGGCTTTGGCGTCTGGCAGATGGGCGACGATGCGGCGATGATGCAGATCGCCACCAGCGTCAACATCGCCTGCGGCTTCCATGCCGGCGATCCGGACATCATGCACGCGACCGTGAAGCTGGCGAAGCAGAACGGCGTCGCGATCGGCGCACATCCGGGCTTCCGCGACCTGCACGGTTTCGGCCGTCGTCCCGTACCGGGGATAACCGCAGCGGAAATCGAGAACCTCGTCGCCTATCAGATTGGCGCGCTGCAGGCGGTTGCGGCCCTGGCGGGCCACAAGGTCACCCACGTCAAGGCGCACGGCGCGCTGTCGAACGTCGCCTGCGAAGACGACATGACCGCGCGCGCGATCGCGGCGGCGATCAAGGCGGTCGATCGGACGCTGGTGTTCGTCGTGCTGGCGAATTCGAAATTGATGCTGGCGGGTGAAGCCGCCGGCCTGCCGCTGGCGCACGAAGTGTTTGCCGATCGCGCCTACGAGGACGACGGCAATCTGGTGTCGCGCAAGAAGCCCGGCGCGGTGCTGCACGATCCGGCGGCGATCGCCGAGCGGGTGCTGCGGATGGCGCAGGACGGCGCCGTGGTGTCGGTCACCGGCAAGGTGATCAAGATGCGCACCGACACCGTCTGCATTCACGGCGACACCACAGGCGCAGTCGAGATCGCCCGCGGGGTCCGGCAGAAGCTCGAGGCCAGCGGCATCACGGTCGCGCCGTTCGCCGCAGCGTAAGCGGAGCAGCGGCGCTCCGCTATCTCCGCGCCAGGGTCACGAGTTCGGCGGTGAGTGCGCCGTTCGCGCTGGCGAGTTCATCCAGGATCGAGAAATGGTGGTGCCCAGGCAGCGTTCGCTGCCTGACGCGCAATCCGACGCGGCGCCCGACGTCGGCGTAGTCGGCCGATTGACGGCGCAGTTCCGGCAGTTCGTCGCCGCCGACCACCAGGGATTGCGGCGCAGTGCCGAGCTGCGCCCGCCGGATCGGACTGAGCAGCTCGACCTCGCCGCGGTCGAGCTGCAGCAGATCGTTGAGATAGCACAGCGCGATCGGGTCGAGATCGAAGATGCCGCTGACGCAGAGCGCGCCCCTCACCTCCGGGCGCGTCGCAGCGACCGATGCCAGGTGTCCTCCGGCCGACCAGCCGCCGACCACGATGCTGCCACGGTCGAATCCGAACTGGTCGGCATGGCCGGCAAGATACTCCAACGCCTGATCGACCTCGGCGACGATGTCCGACAGACGTGCGGCCGGCGCCAGCGTGTAGCCGACGACGGCGACATCAATGCCGCGGACGTTCGGACCGTCGGCGACGAACGAGAACATCTCCTTGGAATTGCGCTGCCAATAGCCGCCGTGCAGGAACACCAGCAGCGGTGCGCCCGCTTCTCCGGAACCGAAATAATCCAGCGAGGTTCGCTCGCGCCCCGCATAGGGAATGTCGAGCCGCACGTTCGGCCCGGCGCGGCGAACGGCGCTGCGCTCGCTCCAACGCGCCAGCCACTGCGGGCTGTCGCCGACAGCCGCGCTGTTGTTGTAGGCGGCGTCGAGCGCCGTGCGATCCATCCCGCGATAGATCGCGTGCGAAGCATGGGAGATTGAAACGTCCACTCAGGAATCCGCCGTCGCTGCAACCTTGCGGCCGGCGCCGACATGGCTGGTCAGTTGCTGCGTGATGCTGCGCCGAAGCGTGTTGAACTCGACCGACGCGACGTCGCGCGGCCGCGGCAGCTCGATCTCGACGTCTCGATCGATCCGGCCGGGTGCCGAACTCATCACCACGACGCGATCGGCGAGCAGCACCGCCTCTTCGACCGAATGGGTCACGAAGATCACCGTCAGTTTGGTGGTGCGCCAGATCTCGATCAGCTCTTCCTGCAGCGCCGCGCGGGTCAGCGCGTCGAGCGCGCCGAACGGCTCGTCCATCAACAGGATGTCGGCGTCGTTGGCGAGCACCCGCGCGATCGCCACCCGCTGCTTCATGCCGCCGGACAGTTGATGCGGATAGCGGTCGGCGAACGCCGACAGGCCGACCATCGCCATGAACCGGTCGGTGAGCTTGTCGACTTCTTTCGGAGCGACCCGGCGATGGCTCGGCCCGAACCCGATATTCTGCCGCACCGTCAGCCACGGAAACAGCGCGTAGTCCTGAAACACCATGCCGCGGTCCGGGCCGGGTCCGCTGACCTCGCAGCCGTACACGGCGACCGAGCCCTGCGTTGCCGTCTCGAACCCGGCAATGATCCGCAGCAGGGTCGACTTGCCGCAGCCCGAGGCGCCGAGCAGGCAGATGAACTCGCCCTTGCGCACTGTCAGATCGACGCTGCGCAGCGCCTCGACCGGTCCGTTCGAAGCTTCGTAGATCTTGCTCAGCCCGCTCACCTCCAGGATCACCGGCGGCGCGTCGCGATTGGTGGTTTGATCAAGCATGGTGCTGCGGACTCCAGCGCAGGAAGTAGTTGCTGAGCATCACCAGAATCCGGTCCGACACGAATCCGGTGATCCCGATGATGATCATGCCGGTGATGACGAGATCGGTGCGCGACAGCGTGCGGCCGTCCATGATCACCGCGCCGAGGCCTTCCGGCACGCCGGTCATCTCGCCGACCACGATCAGGATCCAGGCGAACGACGCGCCGAGCCGCAGACCGTTGAAGATGCTCGGCAGCGCCGCCGGCAGCACGACGGATCTGAACAATTGCGGTCCGTTGCAGCCGAGCATGCCGGCGGCTTCGAACAGCCGAACGTCGACCGACTTCACCCCGAACACGGTGTTGAGCAGGATCGGGTAGAACGCGCCGAGAAACACCAGGAACACCGCGGATTTCGGTCCCAGCCCGAAGAAGATCATCGACAGCGGCAGCCAGGCCGTCACCGGAATCGGCCGCAGCAGCGACAGCGTCGGATCCAGCAGCGCGCGCAGCAGCGGAATCCGGCCCAGCATCAGGCCGAGCGGAATGCCGATCAGCGCCGCCAGGAAGAAGCCGCCATAGACCCGCTGCACCGACTTCCAGAAGTGGATCGGCAGGCTGGCGCTGTAGGCGTCGTCATAGATCCCGCCGAAGGCGAAATCCCACATCATCGTCGCGACGCCGGACGGCGGCGGAACCAGCCGGGTCCCGGTCCAGCGCACCATCAGGTCCCACGCCAGCAGCAGGCCCAGCGGTACGATCAGAGCCAGCGCGGTGGCACGCAGCCTCGCTGCCAGCTTGCGCAATTGGCGGGTGCTGTCGCGCGCGGGCGCGGCGACAGCCTTGGTGATCGACGGGCTGCTCATCGCGGACCGAGAGACCGTGCTTTCGAAGCTCATCGGCCGCTCACGACGCCGAAATCGCCTTGATGAAGCTCGGGTCGATGAAGGTCTTGTAGTCCGGCAGCTGCCGGATCTGCTTCTTGTCGAGCATTTGCGTGCCGTAATACTGCGCCTGCTTCAGAAACAGATCGTCGATCTTCCAGGTCAGTTCGACGTTCGGCGCCGCCTGCTCGATCGAAGCTTTCTGCTGGCCGAGCTTCTGCATCGCCATCTCGACGAACGCCTCGCGGTTGCTCATCGCGTATTCGCTGGCCTTGCGGTGCACCTTCAGCAGCGTGCGGATCAGTTCGGGGTCCTTCTCGATCAGTTCACGTCGCGTGCTCAGCACCATGTTGAGCGACCCGGTCGGGGTCGAGTACGGATACTCGACGATCTTGCCGACGCCGCTGGCGAGGCTGATACCGGCCGCCGGCTCGGCGCCCACATAGGCGTCGATGTCTCCGCGCGCCAGCGCCGGCGCCATGTCGCTGAACGAGACGCGGACCGACTGGATGTCCTTGATCGTCATGCCTTCGGCGGCCAGCCGGTCGAGGATCACGACCTCCTGGGTCGAGCCGGGCCAGATCGCGACCTTCTTGCCCTTGAGATCCTTGATGCTGGCGATGCCGGAATCCTTGCCGGCGACCACCGCCATGCCGCGGTTGCAGGCGGCGCCGACCACCACGACCGGCTCGCCGTTGGCGCCGCCGAGCGTCGCCGCGGCGAGACCGAAGATGCCGAAATCGACCGAGCCGGTGACCACGGCGTTCTTGCCGTCGGTCGGGCTCTCGAACGGGACCACCACGACCTTGACGCCGGCCGGCACGAATTTCTCGTAGAAGTACGGGGTGATGCCGTGGATCAGCTTCAAGGTCCCGACCTTGATGACGCGATCCTCCGCGAGCGCCGTCAGGCTGGTGGCGGCAAGCGCGGTCGCGGTCACCGCGAGGCGAATGAAGTGGCGTCTAGTGGTGTTGTGCATGGCTTCCTCGCTGCTGATCCCGGCAAGGGCCACTGTAGTTGCGACGCAATAACTTCAGAAATTTATTGTTTATATCGGTTTTATAAATGGGCTTAATAGAACGATGCTCGCTCCGCTCGACCTCCGCCTGCTGCAGACCTTCATCGTGCTGGTTCAGACCGGCAGCTTTTCCGAGACCTCGCGGCGGCTGGGCCGCACCCAGCCGGCCGTCAGCCTGCAGCTCAATCGGCTCGAAGAAGCGACCGGCGCGCCGCTGTTCACCAAGGTCGGCCGCAAGCTGGTGCTGACCAATCACGGCGAACTGGTGCTCGGCTATGCCCGCACCATCATGGGGCTGCAGGACGAATTGCGCGCCCGGCTCGCCGCGCCGAAACTCGACGGAGCGGTCGTATTGGGAATGCCCGATCTCTATGCGGCCTATCTGCTACCCGGCATCCTGTCGGATTTCCGCAGCGCCTATCCCAACGTCGATGTCGAGCTGAAATGCGCGCTGTCCAGCAAGCTGATGGCTGCGGTCGAGAAAGCCGAGATCGACCTTGCGATCGTCACCGGCATGCCCGCGTTCAAGGTCGGAGAACTGGTCGCGCAGGAGGATCTGGTCTGGGTCACGTCGGAGCGCGGCTCGGTCCATCTCGAAAATCCGGTGCCACTGGCGATGCTGCCGCCCGGCAACATCTTCCGCGATTTCGGTCTGGCGGCGCTGGAAAGCATCGGCCGGATCTGGCGGCTGAGCTGCATCAGCGAGAGCATCAGCGGCATTCAGGCCGCGGTGTTCGCCGGCATCGCCGTCAGCGTGGTCGGCAAGAGCTCGGTGCTGCCTGGAATGCGTGTGCTCGGCCGCAGCGACACCTTTCCCGCCCTGCCCAAGGTCGACCTGGTGCTGTACCGATCGGCGCGGAGTTCCAACCCCGCAGCGGAAGCGCTGGCCAGCGTCATCGTCCGGCACTTCGCGAATTCGGCGCTGGCTCCGGCGGCGCGCTTCATGCGCACCCAGGCCGGCAGCGGGTCGCATGAATAGACGTGGTCTGGCTCCAGCTTACGGCAGCCGCAGATGCGGCGTGGCGACCACAATTGCGCCGATCAGGCCGATCGCGGCAGCAAGCGCCAGCAATTCGATATGAACGACGGTCATTCGCGCCCGCGCCAAGGCGGATTGAGCATGCAAAATCTGGCGTCGCATCATTGTTCTCCATGTTCGACAGCTTCACAAAAGCCCGAACGCTGCAGTCCGCAAGCCAGCCCGCGAAATAACAACGGCACACGCGCCGGGGTCCCGGAACCGGCAAAAATCCTCCCCTGACGGAACCGCAGACGACCGGAACGTTCTCGCCGCCCCGATCCGTCCGCCGCCCTTGCCAGCGCCGTCGTTCGGGGCTAGCTCCTCCGGCACCCAATCCAGGCAGTTTTCGATCCATGCAGCAGGCCGCCGCGCCCAAGATCAGTTTTGTTTCGCTCGGATGCCCCAAGGCCCTGGTCGATTCCGAGCGCATCATCACCCGGCTGCGCGCCGAGGGGTACGAACTCGCCCGCAAGCACGACGGCGCGGACCTCGTGATCGTCAACACCTGCGGCTTCCTCGACAGCGCCAAGCAGGAATCGCTGGCGGCGATCGGCGAAGCGATGGCGGCCAACGGCAAGGTGATCGTCACCGGCTGCATGGGCGCCGAGCCGGAGCAGATCGAGGCCGCCTATCCCGGCGTGCTGTCGATCACCGGACCGCAGCAATACGAGAGCGTGCTCGATGCGGTGCATCGCGCCCGGCCGGCGCTGCACAATCCGCATCTCGATCTGGTGCCGCCTCAGGGCGTGCGGCTGACGCCGCGGCACTACGCGTATTTGAAGATCTCCGAGGGCTGCAACAACCGCTGCAGCTTCTGCATCATCCCGAAGCTGCGCGGCGATCTCGCTTCGCGCCCCGCCGCCGACGTGCTGCGCGAAGCCGAGAAGCTGGTCGCCGCCGGCGTCAAGGAACTGCTGGTGATCTCGCAGGATACTTCGGCCTACGGCGTCGATCTCAAATACGCCGAGAGCCCGTGGAAGGATCGCAGCGTCCGCGCCAAATTCCTCGATCTGGCGAACGAGCTCGGCGAGCTCGGCGCCTGGGTGCGGCTGCACTACGTCTATCCGTATCCGCATGTCGACGAGGTGATCGGCCTGATGGCCGACGGCAAGGTACTGCCCTATCTCGACATCCCGTTCCAGCACGCCAGCCCCGACGTGCTGAAGCTGATGAAGCGCCCGGCGGCGCAGGACAAGACGCTGGACCGGATCAAGCGCTGGCGCGAGATCTGCCCCGACCTGTCGCTGCGCTCGACCTTCATCGTCGGCTTCCCCGGCGAGACCGAGCGCGACTTCGAATTTCTGCTCGACTGGCTCGACGAAGCCGAGATCGACCGCCTCGGCGCCTTCAAGTACGAGCCGGTCGCCGGCGCGCCGTCGAACGCGCTGGAGGATCAGATCCCCGACGAGGTCAAGCAGGAGCGTTGGAACCGGCTGATGGCGCGGCAGCAGGCGATCTCGGCGCGGCGGCTGAAGCGCAAAGTCGGCACCCGCCAGCAGGTGATCATCGACGAGATCGGCCCGACCGTCGCCAAGGGCCGCTCCAAAGCCGACGCGCCGGAGATCGACGGCGCCGTCTATCTTTCGAGCCGCCGCCCGTTGCGCATCGGCGAAATCGTCACCGCCAAGATCGACCGCGCCGACGCGTATGATCTGCACGGGACGGTGGCGGGGTTCTGAATTCGCCTCTGGCGCACGGCGACTCGACAACTAATCACGTCATCGCCCGGCTTGACCGGGCGACCCAGTATTGCAGAGCGCTGATTGCTTTACACCAGCGCTCCGGAATACTGGGCCCTCCGCTTTCGCGGAGGGTGACGGCTCGCGATGGGGTGATGTTGTACGACCTTACGGCTTCAAAATCGACGCCCCGGTCGTCACCCGCCCTTCCAGATCGATATGCGCTTTCGCGGCGTCCTTCAGCGCGTAGGCGTGATTGATCGGGACGTGCAGCTTGCCTTCGATCACCGCCGAGAACAGCGTGTCGGCGCCTTCGATCAGCTCCTTGCGGGTGCCGACGTAGTCGTTCAGCTTCGGCCGGGTCGCGAACAGCGAGCCGTGATTGTTGAGTTCGGCGAGCGCGAACGGCGGCACCGGACCGGACGCATTGCCGAACGACACGAACAGCCCGCGCGGCTTGATGCACTTCAGCGAACCGGGGAACGTCGCCTTGCCGACGCCGTCGTAGACCACGTCGCACAGTTCGTTGCGGCTGATCTGCTTGACCCGCGCCACCCAGTCCTCCTCGTTGTAGAGGATGACGTGATCGCAGCCGTTGGCCAGCGCCAGGTCGGCCTTGGCCTTCGAGCCGACGGTGCCGATCGCATGCGCGCCGAGCGCCCGCGCCCACTGGCAAGCGAGCAGCCCGATGCCGCCGGCGGCGGCGTGGATCAGCACGCGATGGCCGGGCTCGACCTTGAAGGTCTTGTGCAGCAGGTACCACACCGTCAGGCCCTTGAGCATCAGCACGGCGCCCTGCTCGTAGGTGATGTGGTCGGGCAGCTTCACCAGTTTGGCGGCTTCGATGTTCCGCTCGGTGGCGTAGCCGCCGAGATTCGAATAATACGCAACGCGATCGCCGGGATGGAAATTGGTGACGTGCGGACCGACCGCGACCACCTCGCCGGCCGCCTCGTTGCCGATCACGAACGGCAGCGTCGGCGCCTTGTACAGGCCGGTGCGAAAATACACGTCGATGAAGTTGAGGCCGACCGCATGCTGGCGGATCCGGACCTCTCCTTCGCCCGGCGGCGTCAGCTCGACGCTCTCGTAGACCAGGGCTTCCGGTCCGCCCACCTGATGCACCCGCACCGCCTTCGTCATTCTCGTCCCCTCGGTCTCATCTGAGCGTCACCGAAAGCCATCGCCCCGGTGTTGTCAACCGGCCGGCGGCGGCCGGCCGTTCAGCGCGGCTTCAGCCGGTTGCGCTTGGCGAGCACGTTGAAGAACTCCACCGCCGCCGAGAACAGGATCGCGAAGTAGACGTAGCCGCGCGGGATGTGAAAGGCGAAGCCGTCGGCCACCAGCGCGACGCCGATCAGCACCAAGAACGCCAGCGCCAGCATTTTGGTGGTCGGATGTTCGGAGACGAACCGCGCCACCGGACCGGACGAGACGTACATCACCGCCATCGCGATCAGCACCGCGGCGACCATGATCTCGATATCCTGGGCCATGCCGATCGCGGTGATGATCGAATCGATCGAAAATACCAGGTCGACCACGACAATCTGCGCGATGACCCAGAAAAACGCCCGGTCGGCGGTCGATGCCTGCGTCTCGCCGTGATTGGCTTCGACCTCGGCGTGAATTTCGTGGGTCGCCTTGGCGATCAGGAACAGACCGCCGGCAATCAGGATGATGTCGCGCCACGAGAACGCCTTGTCGGCGATGCTGAACACCGGTGCGGTGAGTCCGATCAGCCAGACCAGCACGCTCAGCAGCAGCAGGCGGAACAGCAGCGCGAGCGCGAGTCCGATCTGCCGCGCCCGGGTCGCCTGCGGTTCCGGGATGCGCGAGACCAGCACCGACAGGAAGATCACGTTGTCGATGCCGAGGACGATTTCGAGAGCCGTCAGCGTCAAAAGCGCGGCCCAGGCTTCGGGGCTGGAGAGCAGTTCGATCATCGGGGGTCTCGTCGGAGCAAGCGGAGGACGGTGTCGGCGCAGCCGAGATACAGCGCGATCGCGCACAGGGCGATCGTCACCGGGGCTGCGACTTCGAAATCGCGCAGGATCGCGTAGCCGGCCAGCACGGCCCACAGCGCGGTCAGCGCCAAAGTCAGCGCGCGCAGCCGCGCCACGCGCACCGGATGGACGAACCGAAACGGCACGAAGGTGAGAACGATCAAGACGGCGATCCCGACGCTGCCGACGATCGCCGGCGGGTGCAGCAGAAACAGATAGAACGCCGCGGCGTTCCACAGCGCCGGGAAGCCGCGGAAGTGATTGTCCTCGGTCTTCATCCGGCGGTCGGCGAAGTACATCGCCGAACTGATCACGATGCCGACGCCGAGCACCGGCGCCGCGATCGGCATCAGCAGGCCGCTGGCGGTGATGGCGTAGGCCGGTACGAACACGTAGGTGACGAAGTCGACAACCAGATCGAGCACGTCGCCCGACCATTGCGGCTGCAGCCGGGCGACGTCGAGCCGCCGCGCCAGCGGGCCGTCGATCGCATCGATCAGCAGCGCCAGGCCGAGCCAGCCGAACATCGCCGCCCAATGCTGCCGCACCCCTTCCAGCAGCGCCAGAAGCGCGACCGCCGCCCCCGCAGCCGTCAACAGGTGCACGCCCAGCGCAGCAGCGCGACGTAAGTGCGATCCAAGTGGCGGTGGAGGGTCCTGCGGTGTCATCGAACGTCGTGCATATCAGGTTGAGAGGCGATCTGCACAATCGTTGCGGCGTTCGGTCGCGCAAACGACTAGGAACGTTAATGTTTCGCGGCGGACTTGAAATCGTCGCGGGCCGGGGCAATTGTCCCCGGCATGACCCAGAGCCTGCTCGAGCCCAACAACTTTGATGCCATCGTGGTCGGCGGCGGCCCCGCCGGCCTCACCGCCGCCATTGCGCTCGCCGACAGCGGCGCCATCACCGCCCTGGTCGCTCGGCGAATGCCCTACGGCGACAACCGTACCACGGCCCTGCTCGGCGATTCGATCGATATCCTGGACCGGCTCGACGTCTGGCGGCGCTGCTCGGGCAAGGCCGCGGCGCTGCGGGCGATGCGGCTGGTCGACGATACCGGGCGGCTGATCCGGGCACCTGAGGTCAAGTTCGTGTCGGATGAGATCGGCATGGACGCATTCGGCTACAATATCGAGAATCGTACGCTGCTGATCTCGCTCGAGGAGCGCGCCGCCGAACTGTCGAACATCGAGCGGTTCGACGACGAGGCGGACAGCGTCGTTCCGGGCGACGACGAAGCGATCGTGCGGCTGCGCGGCGGCACGACGCTGTCGGCAACACTCGTCGTGGGAGCCGACGGCCGGCAATCGCAGTGCCGCGAAGCCGCCGGCATCAAGGTGAACAGCCGGGCGCTGCACCAGTCGGCGCTGACCTTCAACGTCAAGACCACCCGCTCCCACGACAACATCTC
Organism: Rhodopseudomonas pentothenatexigens; assembly: GCF_900218015.1. Classification (GTDB taxonomy): domain Bacteria; phylum Pseudomonadota; class Alphaproteobacteria; order Rhizobiales; family Xanthobacteraceae; genus Rhodopseudomonas; species Rhodopseudomonas pentothenatexigens. Next base: position 314,518 of record NZ_UFQQ01000001.1, read on the forward strand.
GACCGAGTTTCACACCAAGGAAGGCCCGTGCGTGTTCGTGCCGCTGCCCGGCAAGCGCATGAGCATCGTCTGGGTCGCGGCGCCGAAGGAAGCGCAGCGGCTGATGGCGCTGTCCGATGACGAACTCTCGGCTGCGGCGGAAAAGCAGTCACAGTCGATCTACGGCAAGATGACCGTCGAGCCCGGCCGCAATCTGTTTCCGCTGGCGATCGAGAAGCCTGCCGCTTACGCGCAGCGGCGGATTGCGCTGGTGGGTGAGGCCGCTCATGTGGTGCCGCCGATCGGGGCGCAGGGGCTGAACATGGGGCTGCGCGACGCCGGCGACCTCGCCGAGATCGTGCGCCAAGCGATCGAGAGCGGCGCCGATATCGGCTCGGATGCGGTGCTGGCACGCTACGGCCGCAGCCGCGGCCCGGACATCGCCAGCCGCACCGCCGCGATCGACATCGCCAACCGCACCCTGCTCAGTGGCTTGTTACCGGTGCAGATGGTGCGGGCGGCGGGGATGCAGCTGCTCGGGGCGGTGGGCCCGCTGCGCCGTTTCGCCATGCGCGAGGGGCTGTCGCCGTTCTGGCGCTCGATCTGACGCCCCTACCCCGGGAACGGGATCTGCCCGGTCCGGATCAGCCACATCACGGTGGTGAGCGTCACCACCGAGACGAACGTGCCGATCAGCACCGCCACCGATGCCGGCTCGACCCAGGTGTTGTACTGCCGGGCGATCACGAACACATTCAGCGCCGGCGGCAGTGACGCCATCAGCACCGCGGTCGCCGCCCATACCGGCGAGAACGGCCCGAACGCCAGCACTAGGCCAAACACGATCACCGGGTGCAGCAGCAGCTTGACCGCCACCAGGCTGGGGATCTCCCACGGCACCCGGCCGAGCGGCCGCAGCGCCACGGTGACGCCGAGCGTGAACAGCGCCACCGGCGCCGCGGCGTTCTGCAGGAACGCCAGCATCTTGTCGACCGCGACCGGCAGCTCGACATGGAACGCGGCGGCTGCCGCTCCGCAATAGGCGGCGACGATCAGCGGATGCAGCAGGATCTCGCGCAGCACCGCCAGGATGGTCGGGATCAGCGGCCGCTTGTCGGCGGCAGTCAGCGCCATGCCGAGCGGCACGACCGAGAACAGGAAGATGGTGTCGAAGCAGAAGATCAGAGCGGTCGGGGCCGCCGCCTGCGTGCCGAGGACAGCCAGCGCCAGGCCCGGGCCCATGTAGCCGATATTGCCGTATCCACCCGACAGAGCCGCCATCGTCGCCTCGCGCATCGACAGCTTGCCGATCAGCCGGCCAAGCATCCCCGACAGGAAGAACGCGATTGCGGTCGCCAGCGTCGTCGCCAGCACGAACGGCAGATTGTTGAGCTCCTCGAACGGCGTCTTCGACATGATCCGGAAGAACAGCGCCGGCAGCGAGACGAACACCAGGAAGAAGTTCATCCAGACCAAGCCGGCCTCGGGAAACTTCTTCCAGCGTCCGCAGGCGAAGCCGACGAAGATCAGGCCGAAATACGGCAGCGCGAGGTTGAGAATGTCGATCATGCGGGATGCGGCAGCGGGGATGGAACCGTGCGGTATCAGGGAAACCCCGGGTCGGCCACCGCGGGGCAGACTCGCCGGTTTACCACTAGCGTCCGCCGCCAAGCTGGTCTATCCGACTCCGATGATCAAAACGCGAACCGCAAAGTTTCAGATCGGCCAGATCGTCCGCCACCGGATCTTCTCGTTCCGCGGGGTGGTGTTCGACATCGATCCGGAATTCGCCAACACCGAAGAATGGTGGCTGGCGATTCCCGAAGAGGTGCGGCCGAGCAAGGACCAGCCGTTCTACCATCTGCTCGCAGAGAATGCGGAGTCGGAGTACGTCGCCTATGTGTCGGAGCAGAACCTGCTGCCCGACGATTCCGGCGAGCCGATCCGGCATTCCCAGGTCGCCGAGATCTTCATCAAGGACAAATCCGGCGGCTACCGGCCGCGCAATCCGTCGCTGAATTAGCTGGCCTCGCCGGCGCGGGCAGCGATCCGCCCGCGCGACATCGATCGATCGCTCAAACGACGAAGGGCGCCCACCGGGGCGCCCTTCGCATTTGTGGAGACCTGCAGCGCGTTACTTCGCGGCCGGATTGCCGCCCGCCGGCGCTTGCGCCTCGAGCTTCTTGCGCTGCTCTTCGGCGCGCTTCTGCAATTCTTCCTGCAGCTTCTTCTGGGTCTCTTCGAACTGCTTCGGATCGGTCGGCGGGCCGTCATAGGCCTTGGCGAACTCGGCCAGCGGCAGCGGCAGCGTCAGCGGCGCGCCGTTGGAATTGATCGCCTGCACGATCAGGTTCTGGCCCTTCTTGAGCTGATTGATCAGATCCGGCGTCGCTTCGTAGTCCGACATGCAGCCGTTGGCGAAGCAGATCACATACGGGCTCTGCTGCGGCGCGTTGCTGTCGACGATGATGCGGGTGCCGTGGACGAGCTGCATGCCGAGCGGCAGCGTCACGCGCAGGATCTTCTTCGGCTCGCCTTCCGGCTCGATGATGACCGCGGCGATCACCGGCTGACCGGATTCGATGCGGCCGTCCTTGCCGGTGAAGCACACCTGCTTGGCATTGGCGTCCTGGCCCTTGAGGCAGAACTTGGTCCAGGGCGCATAGATCAGCTGCACCTGCTGCTGCTCGGGCGCAGGAGCCTGCTGCTGCGCCGGCGCCGGCGCGGCCTTCGGCGCCGCCTTGGGGGCTGCCTTCGGGGCCGCCGGCTGCTGCTGGGCCTGCGCGCCGGGGGCGATGGTCAACGCGGCGAACGCGGTCGCTGCCAGCAGGGCGAAGGCCCGCCCGCGCAGCCCGGCCGACACGACCAAGTTGCAAGACTTCATTCGGAAAACCCTTTCTGAAACGGTCGCGCACCCCAACCGCGACGCGGGAGCGACATTCGGCCGTTGGCCGCTGTCTCGGTGCCAATTGAGGCGGTTACGTGACGAGCCGGTGGGCATCATCGATTGCCCGCCTTCAATACATCGGCGAACGAAAAGATCAATGGCAACAATCCTTCGGCGCCGGTTTCCCGGCGCCGATGTGGTAAAAATAAAGGCGTGGGACGCGCCGAATCAGATCACCGCTTCATCCGCCGGATCAAGGCTTTCGCCTGCGCCGCCGTGATCGGAACGGCATGGTGCAGCAGCGCGGCAGCGGACAGCGCGCCTGCCGCAGGTCAGACGCCGGGGATCGTCAGCCACGCGATTGCGATGCACGGCACACCGGCTCAACCGCCCGACTTTGCCGCGATGCCTTACGTGAATCCGGAGGCCCCGAAGGGTGGCCGAATGATCGCCAGCGTGGTCGGCGCCTTCGACAGCCTCAATCCGTTGATCGTCAAAGGCATCGCAGTGCAGCAGATGCGCGGCTATGTGATCGAGAGCCTGTTGGCGCGCGGCCACGACGAACCGTTCACACTGTACGGACTGCTCGCGCGCTCGGTCGAAACCGACGACATGCGCAGCTACGTCACCTTCCGGATCGATCCACGCGCCAAGTTCTCCGACGGAAAGGCTGTCACGGCCGAGGATGTGCTGTTCTCGTGGCGCCTGTTGCGCGACAAGGGGCGGCCGAACCACCGGCTGTATTACGGCAAGGTCGCCCGTGCAGAGGCCCTCGATCCCCTCACCGTCCGGTTCGATTTCGGCGGGGTGCCGGACCGCGAACTGCCGCTGATCCTCGGCCTGATGCCGGTGCTTCCGCGCCACGCGGTCGATCCGGACAGCTTCGAGGACACCTCGCTGAAGCCGCCGCTCGGCTCCGGCCCCTACCGCGTCACCAACGTTCAGGCCGGCACCAGCGTCACCCTCACCCGCGATCCGAACTATTGGGGCCGCGACCTGCCGATCAACCGCGGCCTGTGGAACTTCGACGAGGTGCGGATCGACTATTTCCGGGAGGCGAACGCCCAGTTCGAGGCGTTCAAGCGCGGCCTTTACGACTTCCGCGTCGAGACCGACCCGCTGCGGTGGAGCGAAGGCTACGACTTTCCGGCGGCACGGCGCGGCGAGGTGATCCGCGACGCGATCAAGCCTGGCACGCCGGAGCCGACCGACACGCTGGTGTTCAACACCCGCCGCCCCGTATTCGCCGATGTCCGGGTGCGCGAGGCGCTGCTCAATCTGTTTGATTTCAACTGGATCAATCGCAGCTACTTCTTCGATCTGTACACCCGCTCCGCGGGGTTTTTCGGCGGCTCGGAGCTGTCGGCCTACGGCCGTGCCGCCAGCGACGGGGAGCGCAGGCTGCTGCAGCCGTACCTGCCGCGGCTCCGCACGGACATTCTCGACGGCAGCTACCGGCTCCCGGAGAGCGACGGCTCGGGGCGCGATCGCGCCGGCCTGCGCCGGGCGCTCGACCTGCTCGAGCAGGCCGGCTACCAGCTCGACGGCACCGTGCTGCGCCGGCGTGATACACACCAGGCCCTCACCTTCGAGCTGCTGGTGACCACTCGCGAGCAGGAGCGGATCGCGCTGGCGTTCGCCCGCGACCTGAAACGCGCCGGCATTGCCGTATCGGTCCGCACCGTCGACGCGGTGCAGTTCGATCAGCGCCGCCTCGCCTACGATTTCGACATGATCCCGAACCGCTGGGACCAGTCGCTGTCGCCCGGCAACGAGCAATCGTTCTATTGGGGCAGCGACGCCGCCGACACGCCGGGCACGCGCAACTATATGGGCGCCAAAGATCCGGCGATCGACGCGATGATCGCCGCGCTGCTGCGTGCCCGCGGCCGGGCCGATTTCGTCGACGCAGTGCGTGCACTCGACCGTGTGCTGATCTCGGGGTTCTACGTGGTCCCTGTGTACAGCATCCGCGAGCAATGGATCGCGCGCTGGAATCGGATAGAACGTCCCGAGGACATTGCCCTGACTGGTTATCTTCCCGAAACTTGGTGGTACCGGCCGCCGCAGCCCCCGCCGCAGAGGTGATCCCGTGAGCCAGCCCAACACCTCGCCGACGCTCGACGGACTGTTTCGCCGCACCCTCGCCCGTCAGCCGGATGCGATCGCGCTGATCGACCCGCCGGACAAGCAACGCATCACCGGGCAGCAGCCGCGGCGCATGACCTACGCCGAGGCCGACCGCGCCATCTCGGCGCTGGCCGCGCATTTCGTCACCGCCGGTCTCCCGAGCAATTCGGTGATTGCGGTGCAACTGCCGAATACCATCGAATTTCCGCTCACCGTGCTGGCGGCACATCGCGCCGGGCTCGTCGTCGCGTTGCTGCCGCAGCTCTGGCGCCACGCCGATCTCACCGCAGCGCTGAATCGCACCGGCGCGCGGGCGATCGTCTCGACGCGCTGGATCGACGGCGTCAGCCACGCCGACCTCGCCATGAATGCCGCCGCGGAAGCGTTCTCGATCCGCCACGTCTGCGGGTTCGGCGACGACCTGCCCGAGGGCATGGCTTCGCTCGACGTCGCGATGACCGACGACAGCGCGCTGCCGCCCGCTCCCGGGCTGCAGGAAGCCCGCCGCGCCGCGGTGATCTCGTTCGACACCACCGGCGATGGCGTCCGCGCGATCCCGCGCAGTCACCTGCATCTGATCGCCGGCGGGTTGGTGGTCTTTCTCGAAAGCGCGATGCCGCAGGGCGCGGTGATGCTGTCGGCACAGACACCGGCGACATTCGCAGGGCTGGCTTCGTCGATGGTGCCGTGGCTGCTGAGCGGCGGCACGCTGGCCTTGCATCACCCCTTCGACGATACCGTGCTGGAGCGGCAGGTGGTCGACCTCGGCTGTCAGGCGCTGGTGGCGCCGGCGCCGCTGGCGCTCCGGCTCGGCGAAGCCGGCCTCGCGGCACAGGCGCCGTCGCTGCGCAGCGTCGTCGGGCTGTGGCGTGCCCCCGAGCAGGTCGCCTCCAGTTCGAACTGGATCGGCGCGCCGGCCAACTTCACCGATATCTATCTGTTCGGCGAAGCCGGACTGTTCGGTGCCCAACGCACCGCCGATGGCACCCCGGCAGCGATCATGCCGGGCCCGCATACAGCCCCCCGCGACCATGCGGGCGGTTCGACCGCGGGTGAAATCCTGATCACGCCGAAAGGCACGCTCGGACTGCGCGGCCCGATGGTGACGCTTGCGGCCTACGCGCCGTTGCCGCCGCTCAACAGCTCGATCCCGATGGCGCCGCCGCCGGACTTCGTCGACACCGGCTATGCGGCCAGGCTCGACCGCACCACCGGCGCGGTCTGTATCACCGCGCCGCCGGCCGGCGTCATGGCGGTCGGCGGCTATCGCTTCCTCGCCCAGGACCTGCAGGAATGGGCGAAGCGGCTCGGCCAGGGCGCGCTGCTCACCGCGCTGCCGGACCGGCTCAGCGGCTACCGCCTCGCGGGCCGTGCCCAGGATAATCCAAGAGCTCGTGAAGCACTTGCAGAACTCGGGCTAAACCCTTTGATGGTCGAGGCCTTCCGCGACGCGCCAAAGGTCGATGAAAACCGCGCATCGACGTTGACGCCGCATTAACAGCGTTCGCTTACGGTTTCCCGCCTCGACCGCGGGAGCCGTTCTCGGAATGTCGTACCACGCGCCTATCCTCGTCGTGACCGACGATGAAAGCTCGCCGACCCTCGCAGCACTGACGGACGCCGAACTGTTTCCAGTGCTGGCGTCATCGTGGCCGGAGGCCGGCGAAGCTGTCGGCAGGCTGCGTCCGTCGGCCGTGGTTGCGGATGGCGGAGCGCCGGTTCGGTCTCTCGAAGTACTCGCCCGCCAGATCGCGTTGCTGCAGCCTTACGTGCCGCTGATCGCGATCGGGACCGATGGCGGCCTGCCTGACAACGTGATGCCGTTCAGCGCTGATCCGCGCGACCTGGTCCATCTTGCGCCCCGGCTGCGCGCCGCGCTGCGGGTGCGGACGCTGCACGCCACCGCGATGCGGCGCCTGACCGATCCGAGCGGCCTCACCGACCTGTCCGACACCGACCCGCTGCAGGACGCCACCGTTCTGCTGATCGGCCGCGGCGCGGCCTACCCGGCGCTGTCGGTCGCGCTCGGCGAACGCGTCGGGGTGGTCGGCGCGCTGTCGATCGAGGCCGCCGCCAAGCATCTCAACGTCCGCGATCTCGACGGCATCGTGCTGGCCGAAGGCTTCAGCCCGCGCGTGGTCGACGCCTTTCTCACCGTGCTGTCGGAAGACACCCGATTCCGGCATCTGCCGATCGTGGTCGGCATACCGGCACCACACGGGAGCTTCGAGCTGCCCAATCTCGAATTCGTCGATGGCGATCCGGCCCGGATCGTCGGCGCCGCGCTGCCGCTGGTGCGCCAGCACGCCTTCGAGGCCCGCCTCACCCGCACGCTGGCTTCGCTCGATGCCGGCGGCCTGCTCGACCCCCGCACCGGCCTGCTCACCGAGGCTGCGTTCGAGCGCGATTTTGCCACCGCGGTGTATCAGGCGCAGAGCCGCGGCGAAGGCCTGTCGGTCGCGCGCTTCGTCCTGCACCGTGCCGATCAGCGGGCGGTCAACGACGCCGCCCGGATCGTCAGCCGGCTGATGCGCAAGATGGACTTCGGCACGCTGCAGACCGACGGCACGCTGCTGGTGGTGTTTGCGGCGACCGACCTGCGTAGCGCCCAGGCGATCGCACGCCGGCTCAGCAGCGTGATCAGACAGACCGCCCACAGCGCCCGGCGCGAGGCGCGGATCGATCCCGACGTCAGCGTCGCCACCCTGATGCCGGACGAATCCGCCCGCGCCATCCTGACCCGCGTCGTGCAGCAGGACCGTCGCCGCGCGGCGTCATAAGAGCCGCAGGCTAGAGGTGGTCCGTTCTCAGTTGAATCTGGAGCGCACTTCGGAGTACTCCCAACAAGCACAAACCTCATGGTGAGGAGGCGCGAAGCGCCGTCTCGAACCATGCGCCGCAAGCCATGCGGCTTCTCATCCTTCGAGACGCCCGGCTTTGCCGGGCTCCTCAGGATGAGGTCTCCCTGCCCTAGGGGAGGGCAAGCCTGGCATCGATGAAGCGGACTAATCTGATAACGAGATCCCCGTCATTGCTGTGCAAGTTCAATAATTCGGTGATCGAATCCACCCATCAGGGAGGCTTCGATGCGCGACAACAGTTTCGACCGGACGATCGAGCGGAATTACATCCAGAAATGGCGGTTTCTGATGGCCGAGTACGA
>NZ_UFQQ01000010.1 GCF_900218015.1 Rhodopseudomonas pentothenatexigens
GCAACACCGACAGAGGCGCCCGCACCGGGTTACGGCGAGATGATCGGCCGGGAATCTACCGAGCGGCCTCTGTCGTGCTGACTATGCACCAGCACATCGCAGATACAGGAATCTCGCAGCTCGGGGCACCTCAGAGACGACGACAATCTCCAGATTCCGGGTTCGCGCGTTTCACGCGCGCCCCGGAATGACTGTGGAGAGGCGTTATTACGTGAAGAGGTCGTTACTTAAGTCAGTCGCCTCACACCCCGCCCGGATAGTTCGGGCTTTCGCGGGTGATGGTGACGTCGTGGACGTGGCTTTCGCGCAGGCCCGCGCCGGTGATGCGGACGAATTGCGCCTTGGTGTGGAATTCGCCGAGATCCTTTGCGCCGACATAACCCATCGCGGCGCGCAGGCCGCCGGCGAGCTGATGCACGACGTTGCCGACCGGGCCCTTGTACGGCACTTGGCCCTCGATGCCTTCCGGCACCAGCTTCAGCGTGTCCTTGATGTCCTGCTGGAAGTAACGATCGGCCGAGCCGCGCGCCATCGCGCCGACCGAGCCCATGCCGCGATACGCCTTGTAGGAGCGGCCCTGCCACAGGAACACTTCGCCGGGGGTCTCGTCGGTGCCGGCCAGCAGCGAGCCGACCATGGCGATATCGGCGCCGGCAGCGAGCGCCTTGGCGAGGTCGCCCGAGTACTTGATGCCGCCGTCGGCGATCACCGGCACGTCGGCCTTCTTGCAGGCCTCGACTGCGTCCATGATCGCGGTGAGCTGCGGCACGCCGACGCCGGCGACGATGCGCGTCGTGCAGATCGAACCCGGACCGATGCCGACCTTGACGGCGTCGGCGCCGGAATCGATCAGCGCCTGAGCTCCGTCGCGGGTGGCGATATTGCCGGCGATCACCTGAACCTCGTTGGAGATCCGCTTGATCCGTGTCACCGCATCGAGCACGCGGGCCGAATGGCCATGCGCAGTGTCGACCACCACGACGTCGACGCCGGCTTCGATCAGCCGCTCGGTGCGTTCATAGCCGCCCTCGCCGACCGTGGTCGCGGCGGCGACGCGAAGCCGGCCCTGCGCGTCCTTCGACGCCAGTGGATGCGCGACCGCCTTCTCCATGTCCTTGACGGTGATCAGACCGACGCAGCGATACTGCTCGTCGACCACCAGCAGCTTCTCGATGCGGTGCTGATGCAGCAGCTTCTTGGCTTCCTGCTGGCTGACGCCCTCGCGCACGGTGACGAGGTTCTCGTGCGTCATCAGCTCCGAGACCTTCTGCGCCGGATCGGTGGCGAAGCGCACGTCACGGTTGGTGAGGATGCCGACCAGCTTGCCGGGGCCGTGGCCCTGGGCACCGGTGACCACCGGAATGCCGGAGAAGCCGTACTGATTCATCAGCGCCAGCGCGTCGGCCAGCTTGGCATCCGGGCTGATGGTCAGCGGGTTCACCACCATGCCGGATTCGAACTTCTTGACCTGGCGGACCTGCGCCGCCTGCCCTTCGGGATCGAAATTGCGATGGATCACGCCGAGGCCACCGGCCTGCGCCATCGCGATCGCCATCCGGGCTTCGGTGACGGTGTCCATCGCCGAGGCGATGATCGGAATGTTGAGCGGGATTGCGCGGGTGATGCGCGAGCGGATGTCGACCTCGGACGGCAGCACGTCCGACAGGCCGGGCTTCAGCAGCACGTCGTCGAAGGTGAGAGCTTCGATGAATTGCGAGGATGCGCTCACTGACGCCATGGCCAACTCCGTTCAGCGGCGCCGAGGGCCGCGCTCGATTTTGCGGGGACGGGAGGCACGTTCGGCGCCGCTGGGGGGCGGCGCCGTCGAATCGAGCCCGTCGGTAGGGTTGGCGGTGGTCGATAGCACGCGGATATGACGAATCAAAGGGGCAAGGCCGACAGCCCCGCCCCGCTCCCCAGACATTCCTCACTCGGCCGCCAATGGGCCGGAAATCAACGCAATTTCAGGGATTTCGCTGACGGCATCGCGGGCCGAGCGGAGCAACCGGCGGTCCGCTTCGGGTACCGTGGCGAGATCGCCGTCCTCAAAGAAGCCTATCGCCCGCAACGGCAGAGCGGGATCGCGGCCGAACATCTTCGAAAAGCCCGCCAACGACCGGGGCAACGACTCGCCCGACGCCAGCAACGCCGCGATGTCCCGATAATCCTTGGCTTCGGCCCGGTCCAAGATCGCCTTCAGCTTGGTTGCCAGCAAATCCTGGCGCGACGCGACCAGCATCACATGGTCAGCGGTCAGCAATGGCGGAGCGAGCCTGCCGAAGTTGAGGCCGCCGAAGAACGCCAACTTGACCGCACCGGCCGGCATCGCCGCCCTGACCACCAGCGTATCCTTGGCTTCCTGGACGATGTCGGATTTGGGAAGTCGATCGAGGGCGGCGCCCACCTGATGCTTGTCGAGAGGCTCGGAACTGAAGAAGTCGAAATCGACCGAAACGCGATGGCCGAGATGCAGCGCGACCGCAGTCCCGCCGTACAGCACGAAGTTTAGGCCGGAGCTGAATCCGAGCAGCGGCCAAATCTGTCGCTGGGCTTCCGGCAGCACCTCAAGGCACGGCTCAAACGTCTCCGGCATCGAACTTTCTCTGCGGCGGGATGTCCGGGATCGACCGGCCGGTCGCCCGCTGCAAGCGGCCCCGCCAGAATTCCCAGGAGCGCGGATCGATCCAACCCGGCTGTGCCGCCAGCATCACCTCCACCAGCGCGTCGGAACCCAGCACAGTCTCCAGCCTCCGCACCTCATCGTAATTGGCGAAGCTCATCGCCTGAGCCAGGATGCGGGCCTCCGTGCGCGGCGCGGCGCCGATCGCCTCCCACCAGAAATACTTCCGCTCCAGCTCGGCCGCAAAATCAGGAGACATCCGAAGGGCGACGGTCATTGCAGCAGACTAGCACGGAACCGCTGATTTTGCGACGATTCTCATTGCCCATGAGGCGCTTTGCCGACGGCGCGCTCAGCGCCGATAGCTTGGCGGGACGCCGTGTTCGCGAATGGCCTTGACAACCTCGCGGTGCATGCGTTTTTCGCGCTCCATCCGCACCGCGATCAGGGCGTGAAACGACGGGATCAGCAGCAGCGGCTGGAAGATCAGACCGAGCACGATGCATACCACCAGCAGCACGAGGTTGAACACCGCCGACAGCGGCTGGCCATTGAACAGCAGGCCGAGCGGCGGCAGGAACGCGGCGAGCAGATAGATCATCGGCCAGTCTCCGTTGCGGGACCAAACCCGGTGCCGCTCACAGTCACTACCGACGGCTCCACGCGAGCACATTCCGCTAAGAGGAACATACGCCGGTCACGGAGGATTTAAGTATCGGCGCAAGCTCCGCAATAGCCGGCGCCGCGACACGGTGCTACAGCGCGGGCGCCCTCCTCTCGCCGAATTCTCCCATGAACAAAGACCGAGTCATCCCGCTGATCGTGGCCGCCGCGCTGTTCATGGAGAACATGGACGCCACCGTGATCGCGACCTCGCTGCCGGCGATCGCCGCCGATATCGGCACCTCGCCGCTGACGTTGAAGCTGGCGATCACCTCATATCTGCTGTCGCTCGCGGTGTTCATTCCAGCCTCGGGCTGGACCGCCGACCGGTTCGGCGCCCGCACCGTGTTCTCGATCGCGATCGCGGTGTTCATGGTCGGCTCGATCGGCTGCGCATTGTCGAGCTCAATCACCGATTTCGTCATCGCCCGAATTGTCCAGGGCATAGGCGGCGCAATGATGACTCCTGTTGGGCGGTTGGTCCTGCTGCGCTCGATCGACAAGAGCGCGCTGGTCGGGGCGATGGCCTGGGTCACGGTCCCGGCGCTGATCGGCCCGGTGATCGGCCCGCCGCTCGGCGGCTTCATCACCACGTATTTCTCCTGGCATTGGATCTTCCTGATCAACATCCCGATCGGACTGATCGGTATCGCGATGGCGCTGCGCTACATCGATCCGATCCGCAGCGACCATCTTGAGAAGTTCGACCTGTGGGGGCTGGTGCTGGCCGGGATCGGCGTCGCCGGCATCGCCTTCGGGCTGTCGGTCGCCGGTCTGAACCTGCTGCCGTGGACGGTGGTGGTGGCGCTGATCGGCGTCGGCGCGATCGCGATGACGCTGTACGTGTTCCATGCGCGCCGGGTGGCGGCGCCGGTGCTGGACTTCTCGCTACTGCGGCTGACGACGCTGCGCTCCAGCCTGGTCGGGGGCTTCCTGTTCCGGCTCGGCATCGGCGCGCTGCCGTTCCTGCTGCCGCTATTGATGCAGATCGGCTTCGGCCTGTCGCCGTTTCACTCCGGTCTGGTCACCTTCGCCTCCGCGGTCGGTGCGATCGGCATGAAGACACTGGCGGCGCGCATCATCCGCACCTTCGGCTTCCGCAACATCATGACGGTGAACGCCGTGGTCAGCTCGGTGTTTCTTGCCGCCTGCGCGCTGTTCACCCCGGGTACGCCGCTGCTGCTGATCATGATCATCCTGGTGGTCGGCGGCTTCTTCCGCTCGCTGCAATTCACCGCGATCAACACCGTGGCCTATGCCGAGGTCGAGCAGGCGCAGATGAGCCGGGCGACCACGCTGGTCAGCGTCGGCCAGCAGCTTGCGATCTCCGCCGGCGTCGCGATCGGCGCATTCTCGGTAGAGGCAACAATGGCGCTGCGCGGCGTCACCGATCTGAGCGCTGACGACTTCGGGCCGGCCTTCGTCGTCGTCGCGGTCCTGGCGGCATTGTCGTCGTACTTCTTCTGGCAAATGCCGGACGATGCCGGCCACGAGATCTCAGGCTGCAAGGCGATCGCAATCGCCAGCAAGAAGGGCGTCGCGTCGGCGGCCACCAAAGCGGCGTCGGAGGAAACGCAGGACGCGCGCGATCAGCGGCTCTGAACCGCCCGTCTTCCGCCCGGCGCGGCCTCAGCCGAAATTTCCGCCCTGCTCGGGGGGATGGCTGTGGCGAACCGCCAGCCGGAGCGTGTCGTTGCAGATCGGACAGCGATAATGCGGCACATCGAACGATGCGTTGGCGTGCTCGATCTCGACCAGTTCCCGATCGACGCCGCAGGCTCGGCACATCGGTGTAGGAATCTCCATTGGTCTCCCCGAGTCGCCCGATGGATGCTGATCAGCCTATGGGAATTACGAGGAAGCGCTCTGTAGAAAGCTACCTTGAGCAACAATTCACCAGATGAATTCGCCGCTCGAGCCGCAACTAATTAGCGCTCTCGTTGTGCGAGCGGTCGATGATGCGAACGGCAATCACCCCGGCTCGCCAGCCGCCGCTTCATTCCGAGCGGCCCCGCCGCGAAATCCGGTCGCCAACAGATAGCGCTCGGACGAATCCTTGCGGCTCGCGGCCGGCTTGACGTGCTTGACGCTGGCATAGTCGCGCTTCAACTCGGCCATCAGCGACGCATCGGCGCCGCTCTGGAACACCTTGGCGAGGAACGCGCCGCCCGGCTTCAGCACTTCGGCCGCGAACATCGCCGCGGTCTCGACCAGCCCGACGATGCGGAGCTGATCGGTCTTGCGATGGCCGGTGGTGTTTGCGGCCATGTCGCTCATCACCAGATCGGCGCCGCCGCCGAGCATGGCGCGCAGCCGGTCCGGCGCCGACGGGTCGAGGAAGTCGAGCTGCGCGAAGGTGACGCCGGGCACCTCGCCCATCTCCAGAAGATCGATCGCCACCACCTTGCCGCGGCCGTCGGCGGCGCCGACCTTCTTGGCGGCGACCTGGCTCCAGCCGCCGGGGGCGGCGCCGAGGTCGACCACCGCCATGCCGGGCTTGAGCAGCCGGAACTTGTCGTCGATCTCGGTCAGCTTGTAGGCGGCGCGTGAGCGGTAGCCGTCACGCTTGGCCTGGGCCACGTACGGATCGTTGAGCTGGCGCTCCAGCCATAGCTTGGACGACAGCTTCATACGGCCGCCGCTCTTGACGGTGACGCGCATTCGTCCGGTGGTGTCCTTGGCCATGGCTTCGCTTGCGATCGAGGGATAAGGCCGCTGCTTAGCAGACGGGCGCGGAAAAACCAGTGCGGAACCGCCCTACGCGGCGCCCAGCACGCCGTCTTCGCGCATCATCTCGACCAGCATCCCCTCGCGCAGGCCGCGATCGGCGACCCGTAGCCGCGGCATCGGAAACGCCGCGCGCACCGCATCGAGGATGGCGCAGCCGGCGAGCACCAGATCGGCGCGTTCGTTACCGATGCACTGGTTATGGGCACGGTCGTGATAACTCATGCTGCGCAGCTTCTCGACCGTGGCGGTGAGTTCGGCGTCACTCATCCAGATGCCGTCGACCCGCCGCCGATCGTAGCGGATCAGATCGAGATACAGCCCCGCCAGCGTCGTCACCGTGCCCGAGGTGCCGAGCAGGTGCATCCGGCCGAGATCGCCGCCGTGCTGCGCCGCGAACGGCGCGACGTGCTTGGCGACCTCGGCGACCATCGACGTGTAGGTCTCCGGCGTCACCACCTTACCGCCGAACGCCTCGGCCAGCGTCACCACGCCGAGCGGCACCGACATCCACGCCTGAATTCGCGGCGGCACGTCCGGCCGCTCCGGATCACGTGCAATCCGTACCAACTCGCTGGAACCGCCGCCGATGTCGAACAGGATCGCGCCGCGGCCGCTCGGATCGAGCAGCGGCGAGCAGCCGGTCGCGGCAAGCCGCGCCTCGGTCTCGCGATCGATGATCTCCAGCCGGATGCCAGTGGCGCGCGCGACCCTGTCACAAAACTCGTCGGCATTGCTGGCGGCGCGGCAGGCCTCGGTCGCGATCAGCCGCTGCCGCTTGGCTTTGCGGGCATCGATCTTGTCGCGGCACACCGCCAGCGCCGAAATCGCCCGCCCGATCGCCGCCTCGCTGATCCGGCCGGTGGTGGCGACGCCCTCCCCGAGCCGGATGATCCGCGAGAACGAGTCGACCACGCGAAAGCCGTCGCCCGCCGGCCGCGCGATCAGCAGCCGGCAGTTGTTGGTGCCGAGGTCGAGCGCAGCGTAGACGCCGTCGCCGTGCGGCGCAGTGGCGTGCTCCTCCTCGGCGATCGCAACGATCACGTGCGGATCCTCCCCCGGCAGCGAGCCCGGGCGAAGCCGCGTTTCGTCGTCCATCAAACTCGTCTTTCCGCGGCCGTGCACGGCCGGCGTCGTAATCATCATTCACGGAAAGTTTAGCAGCGCACCGCCACGGCGCAACCCACCTGCGGGCGAAGCATGCGGTTTCGTGCGTTGTCGCGTGCTGGCGGCTGCGTTATCCCTAAGCACTATCAGCACTGACATCCCCGCGCAAAAAAGCCGCCTCACGCGGCTTTTTCACGTCCCGCACGCCTCCCAAGCCGGAAATCAGCCTCATGCAGGATCGTCCCGCCAACGCGTCGCTCGACACCTCCCTCGCGCTGCACAAATTCGGCGTCGGCCAGCCGGTCCGGCGCAAAGAGGACGAAACCCTGCTGCGCGGCAAGGGCCGCTACACCGACGACTGCAACCTGCCGGGCCAATTCTACGCCGTGATGGTGCGCAGCCCGCACCCGCACGGGATCATCCGCGGCATCGGCACCGAGGCCGCCAAGGCGATGCCGGGCGTCTGCGCGATCTACACCGGCGCCGACCTCACTGCGGCCGGCTACGCGCCGTTCAGCTCCGGCTTGCCGCTGAAAAGCCGCGACGGCACGCCGCTGAAGCAGACCCATCACGGCGCGCTGGCCACCGACAAGGTGCGCTTCGTCGGCGATCCGGTCGCGTGCGTCATCGCCAAAACGCTGGCGCAGGCGCGCGATGCCGCCGAAGCGGTCGAGCTCGACATCGAGCCGCTGCCGGCCGTCACCGACGCGGAAGCCGCGCTGCAGCCCGGCGCGCCGCAACTCTACGATCATATCGAGAATAACGTCGCGCTCGACTATCACTTCGGCGACACCGCAGCCGTGAACGCAGCCTTCGCCGCGGCCGCGCATGTCACTACGCTGGATATCGAGAACACCCGCGTCGCTGCGGTGCCGATGGAGCCGCGTGTCGGGCTCGCTTCCTACGATCAGCAGAACGGCCGCTACACCATCCAGCTGCCGACCCAGGGCGTCTCCGGCAACCGCAACACGCTCGCCAAGCTGCTCGGCGTGGCGGCCGACAAGGTGCGGGTGCTGACCGGCCAGGTCGGCGGCTCGTTCGGGATGAAGAACATCTCCTATCCGGAGTACATCTGCATCCTGCACGCCGCGAAAGCGCTCGGCCGTCCGGTGAAATGGACCGACGAGCGCTCGACCAGTTTCCTGTCCGACAGCCAGGGCCGCGGCCAGCAGATCCGCGCCGAACTGGCGCTGGATGCCGGCGGCCGTTTTCTCGCGATCCGGCTGTCCGGCACCGGCAATCTCGGTGCCCAGATCACCGGCGTCGCGCCGCTGCCGCTGTCGCTCAACACCGGCAAGAACATCGGCAGCGTGTATCGCACGCCGCTGCTTGCCGTCGACATCAAATGCGTCGTCACCAACGTCACGCTGATGGGCGCGTATCGCGGTGCCGGCCGGCCCGAGGCCAACTACTTCCTGGAGCGGCTGATCGATCGCGCCGCCGACGAGATGGGAATCGACCGCCTTACCCTGCGCAAGCGCAACTTCATCAAGCCGACGCAGATGCCGTTCACCGCCTGCTCCGGCGTCACCTACGACAGCGGCGATTTCGCCGGCGTATTCGGGCAGGCGCTGGAACTGTCCGACTATGACGGCTTCACCAAGCGCAAGAAGGAGGCGCGCAAGTCCGGCAAGCTGCGCGGCATTGCGGTCGGCTCGTATCTGGAAGTCACGGCCCCGCCGAGCGCCGAACTCGGCAAGATCGTGTTCGAAAAAGACGGCACGGTGCGGCTGATCACCGGCACGCTCGACTACGGCCAGGGCCACGCCACGCCGTTCGCGCAGGTGCTGAGCACTTTTCTCGGCGTGCCGTTCGAGCGGATCCGGCTCGAACAGGGCGACAGCGACGTCGTGCACACCGGCAACGGCACCGGCGGATCGCGCTCGATCACCGCGAGCGGCATGGCGATCGTCGAGGCGTCGCAGAAGGTGATCGCCAAGGGCAAGATCGCCGCCGCGCATCTGCTTGAGACCGCCGAAGCCGACATTGAATTCGAGGGTGGCCGCTTCACCGTCGCCGGCACCGACCGCAGCATCGGCATCATGGATCTGGCGCAGCGGCTGCGCGGCGCCGACCTGCCGGACGGCGTGCCGGGCTCGCTCGACGTCGACCACACCGCCGACGGCGCCCCCTCCGCCTTCCCCAATGGCTGCCACGTCGCCGAGGTCGAGATCGATCCGGACACCGGAACCACCCGCGTGGTGCGCTATACCGCGGTCAACGATTTCGGCACCATCGTCAATCCGATGATCGTCGCCGGCCAATTGCATGGCGGCGTCGCGCAGGGCATCGGTCAGGCGCTGATGGAGAAGGTCTCGTACAACGCCGACGGCCAGCCGATCACCGGCTCGCTGCAGGACTACGCACTGCCGCGCGCGGAAGACATCCCGCTGATGACGGTCGGCGATCACCCGGTGCCGGCCAAGACCAATCCGCTCGGCACCAAGGGCTGCGGCGAGGCCGGCTGCGCCGGCTCGCTCGCCACCATCGTCAACGCCGCGCTCGACGCGCTGAAGGATTACGACGTGACGACCCTCGACATGCCGCTGACGCCAGAGAAGGTGTGGCGGGCGATCCATGAGGCGAAGACGAAGACGGCGGCTCGACGCGTCGCGTGAGGAGCTGATGCCGCTACGCGTAGCAGCCGTCGCAACAACCAAACAGCTGAGCATCTACGCAACCCGCTGCTCCAAGCACAACGTCATCGCCCGGCTCGTCCGGGCGACCCAGTATCCCAGAGCGCGCGAGATCTTGGTGAGCAGCGCAAGCCGCACCCGCCCTGATTCACATCCTCGTCCCGGGATACTGGATCCCCCGCATGCGCGGGGGATGACGGTGCTCTTCGTGGTACCGGGCTTCGCCTTACTCCGCCTTCACCAGCGGACAACCGCCGTCTTTCAACGGACGGAAGGCCTGGTCGCCCGGGACTTCGGCGAGGACTTTGTAGTAGTCCCACGGCGCTTTCGACTCTTCCGGCTTCTTGACCTCGAACAGGAACATCGAGTGCACCATGCGGCCGTCCTCGCGCAAGGTCCCGTTGTCGGTGAAGGCATCGCGCACCGGCATCTCGCGCATCTTCGCCAGCACCGTCTTGGTGTCCTTGGTGCCGGCCGCTTTCACCGCCTTGAGATAATGCAGCGTCGCGCTGTAGGTCGCGGCTTGGTTCATCGTCGGCATCCGCTTGGTGCGTTCGTAGAATTTCTTGCCGAACGCGCGGGTGCGGTCGTTGAGGTCCCAATAATACGCCTCGGTGATGATCAGGCCATTGGCCATCTTCAACCCTAAGCTATGGATGTCGGAGATGAACATCACGATGCCGGCGAGCTTCTGGCCGCCGGTGACGATGCCGAATTCCGCAGCCTGCTTGATGGTGTTGATGGTGTCGCCGCCGCCATTGGCCATGCCGATGATCTTGGCCTTGGACGACTGCGCCTGCAGCAAGAACGACGAGAAATCGGCGTTGTTCAAGGGATGCCGCGCGCTGCCAAGGATCTTGCCCCCGGCCGCCTTCACCACCTCGCCGGTGTCGCGTTCGATCGAGTGACCGAACAGATAGTCCGCGGTGATGAAGAACCAGGTGTCGCCGCCGTTCTTGACGATCGCCGAGCCGACGGTGTGGGCGTTGGAATAGGTGTCGTAGGTCCAGTGCGCGGTGTAGGGGGAGCACGACTTGCCGGTGATGTCCGACGACGCCGCGTCGGTGACGATCATGATCTTCTCGAACTTCTTGCTCATCTCCATCGCGGCGAGCGCGGTGGCCGAGGTCGGCAGATCGACGATCATGTCGACGTTTTCGTTCTCGTACCACTTGCGCGCCAGCGACGCAGCGATGTCGGGCTTGTTCTGCACGTCCGCCGAGATGAATTCGATCGGCTGGCCGAACATCGTGCCGCCCATCTCCTCGATCGCCATCTTGGCGGCCTCGACGTTGCCCTGACCCCCGATGTCCGAATACACCGACTGGAAGTCGCCGAGCAGACCGATCTTCACCGGCCCCTGTTGCTGCGCCCATGCGGGCGCGCCCAGCAGCAGCGGTGCGGCGAGCAGCAGCGCTGCCGTCCGTTGAACGAGTGTCATGTTTCCTCCGGGATATTTTTTGATTTGTTTGTCAGTTCGGCCTTGTCGCCGGCCGCGCGCATGAATCGATGTGCCCCCGCCCTCCTATCCTCGCTCGGTGATCTTCATTGTCGCTGCGCCTGCCCACAAGGCGAGAGAGGCAGAACGTCGCACGCAATGACGCGCACGTCCGTCCGGCGGAATTTGCGTGCGCTACGCGGCCGCCTGCTGCCGCGGTGCGAAGATCGCGACGTGGTGACAATGCGCGACCGGCCGATCGCCATTGGCCACGATCAGCGCGTCGAACTCGGCGAAGCGGTGGCCCTTCTTGTCGTAGTTGGCGACCACCTTGGCGCGTGCAGTGAGAACGTCGTCGCCGCGCGCGGCGGCGAGCAACTGCATCTTCGAGCCGACGTGAATCCACGGCCCGAGCATGACATTGTCGACCAGCACGCGGTTCATGATCCGCTGCAGCGTGCCGGGATGGATCAGCTCATCGCTTTGATAGATTGGATCGGTCTCGCGGATCTCATCGAGATACGCGCGCAGCTTCGCCCCGCCCCAGCTCACCGGCGTTGTGCCGAGCCACTGGCCGAGCGGAAACGACGATGCATCCACCGGCGGCCGATTCGCTGCCGCCGCGGTCTCCGGATACGCGGACAGATCGAACGTCGGGGCCCGCGCCGGCAGTGATGCGCTACCGGTGGCACACAATTCGCCGCGGCTTTCGACTACGAGCGCAACGCCCTCGCCCTGCTCCTCGCCCGTCACCGTCGCGGTCTCGCCATCGTACACCGGCCTCACGAACCGCGCCTCGATCAGCCCGCGCTCCAGGAAATCCCGGCCCCAGCGCGCAATCGGCAGATGCATCATGTAGGCCATCACCTCGACCCCGGGCACCAAGCCGCCGGAAAAGCCGAAGCGGCGGGCCACGGTGTCGTCGTGCATCTTGTTTTCGGATTGTTTGGCGGTGTTGAAGGCGCTGACGCGCCAGGGCGCAAGCGATGCGGCCATGGTGTCTCCCGGTTTGCCCGATCTTGTTGGCGATCGTTGCCGGCGATGCTACGCCACTGCGCCGGCAACGCAAGACCGCCGCAGAAGGACCGAAACCGTCCGATGACCGAAGCCCTCACCCGCATCTATGTCGACGCCGACGCCTGTCCGGTGAAGGACGAGGTGTACAAAGTGGCCGAGCGGCACCATCTTCCGGTGACGGTGGTGGCGGGCGGCTTCATCCGGGTGCCGCAGCATCCGCTGATCGAGCGCGTCGCCGCCGGTTCCGGGATGGACGCGGCCGACGACTGGATTGCGGAGCGGGTCAAACCGGGCGATATCGTGGTCACCGCCGACGTTCCGCTGGCGAGCCGCTGCGTCAAGGCCGGCGCCGAGGTGCTGGCACCGAACGGCAAGCCGTTCTCCGAACAGTCCATCGGCATGACGCTGGCGGTGCGCAATCTGATGACCGATCTGCGCTCGACCGGCGAGATCACCGGCGGCCCGCGCGCGTTTTCGCCGCGCGACCGCTCCACCTTTCTCTCGGCGCTCGACAGCGCGATCCGCCGGATCGCGCGCCGCCGCACCGACCAGAACTGAGACGAACCATGGCGCCGCCGCTGATCCAACTGAAAGACATCGCGCTGACCTTCGGCGGCGCCGCGCTGTTCGACGGCGTCGAACTCGCGGTCTCGGCCGGCGACCGGCTGTGCCTGATCGGCCGCAACGGCTCCGGCAAGTCGACGCTTTTGAAGATCGTCGCCGGCCTGATCGAGCCGGACCGCGGCAACCGCTTCGTGCAGCCCGGCGCCACCGTGCGCTATCTGCCGCAGGAGCCGGATTTCGACGGCTTCGCCACCACGCTGGCTTACGTCGAGGCCGGGCTCGCGCCGGGCGACGAACACTATCAGGCCGCGTACTTACTGGAACAGCTCGGCCTGCACGGCGACGAGAACCCGGCCAATCTCTCCGGCGGCGAGGCCCGGCGCGCGGCGCTGGCGCGGATTCTCGCGCCCGATCCCGACATCCTGCTGCTCGACGAGCCGACCAATCATCTCGACCTGACCACGATCGAATGGCTGGAAAACGATCTCGCCCAGCGCAGAGGCGCGATCGTGATGATCAGCCACGATCGCCGCTTCCTCAGCAATCTGTCGCGCTCCACCGCCTGGCTCGACCGCGGCGTGATCCGCCAGATAGACCGCGGCTTCTCGCAATTCGAAAGCTGGCGCGACGACGTGCTGGCCGAGGAAGAACGCGATCAGCACAAGCTCGACCGCAAGATCGTGATGGAAGAGCACTGGCTGCGCTACGGCGTCTCCGGCCGCCGCAAGCGCAACGTCAAGCGGCTCGCCGGCCTGCAGGAATTGCGCGCCCAGCGCCGCGACTATCGCGGGCCCACGGGTGCTGCCTCGCTCGCCGCGGCCGAGGCCGACAAGTCCGGCAAGCTGGTGATCGAAGCGAAAGCGATCACCAAGGCCTGGGGCGACCGGCCGATCGTCGACGGCTTCTCGATCCGGATCAATCGCGGCGACCGCGTGGGCATCGTCGGCCCGAACGGCGCCGGCAAGACCACGCTGATCAGTCTGCTGACCGGCGCGATCGCGCCCGACAGCGGCACGGTGCGGCTCGGCACCAATCTGGAGATCGCCACGCTCGACCAGAGCCGCGACAGCCTGGACGCGAAAACGACGCTGTCCGACGCGCTGACCGGCGGCCGCGGCGACCAGGTGATGGTCGGCGGCAAACCGCGCCACGTCATCGGCTACATGAAGGACTTCCTGTTCACCCAGGAGCAGGCGCGCACGCCGCTGGAGGCGCTGTCCGGCGGTGAGCGCGGCCGGCTGATGCTGGCGCGCTCGCTGGCGAAACCGTCGAACCTGTTGGTGCTCGACGAGCCGACCAACGACCTCGACCTCGAAACCCTCGACGTGCTCGAGGAGATGCTCGGCGATTACGACGGCACGGTGATCCTGATCAGCCACGACCGCGACTTCCTCGACCGCGTCGTCACCTCGGTGATCGCGCCGGACGGTGGCGGCAAATGGATCGAATATGCCGGCGGCTATTCCGACATGCTGGCGCAGCGCGGCGCCGATCTGACGCGGCAGCCGGCCAAGGCCGCGGCGCCCGAGCCGGCCGCCGCGAAGGCCGCGCCCTCGCCCGCCGCCGCACCGGCGCCGAAGCGCAAGCTGAGCTTCAACGAGAAGCACGCGCTGGAAACGCTGCCCAAGACCATCGCCAAGCTGGAAGCCGAGATCGCAAACCTGCAGAAGCAGCTCGACGATCCGCAGCTCTACGCCAAGGACCGCGCCAAATTCGACAAGATCTCGGCCGCGATGGCCAAGGCGCACGACGAGCATCAGGCCGCCGAGCATCGCTGGCTCGAACTCGAAATGCTGCGCGAAGAGATCGAGAGCGCGTGAGACGCGCACGCGCCACACGCACCGCCCTCATCCTGAGGAAGCACCGCGTAGCCCGGAGGGCGCAGCGGTGCGTCTCGAAGGATGAGCCACACCAACTCATGGTTCGAGACGCGCAGCTTCGCTGCGCTCCTCACCATGAGGGCCCACCGTTGCCATATGCTTCACCCCCGGAGCCCGCCCATGACCACGCCACTCGCCGCCAAAATCGCCCGCGAAGTCGGCACGCCGGCGCTGGTGATCGACATGGACCGGGTCGAACACAACATCGCACGCATCCAGGCGATGTGCGATGCCGCGGGCGTCGCCAACCGGCCGCACATCAAGACCCACAAATCGCCGCTGCTCGCCAGGATGCAGATCGAGGCCGGTGCCCGCGGCATCACCTGCCAGAAGCTCGGCGAGGCCGAAGTGATGGCCGATGCCGGCATCGACGACATCCTGATCAGCTACAATCTGATCGGCGAGGAAAAGATCGCGCGGCTCGGCGCACTGCACGAACGCGCCGCGATGACCGTCGCGGCCGACAACGCGGTGGTGATCGCCGGCCTGCCCGCCGCCGCGGCCCGCGCCGGCAAACCGCTCGGCGTCGTGATCGAATGCGACACCGGCCGTCAGCGCGCCGGCGTCGAGACCCCGGCCGAAGCGGTGGCACTGGCGCGGATGATCGCGGCGTCGGAAGGGCTGAGCTTCAAGGGCTTCATGCTTTATCCGACCGAGGACGACTGGCCGCGGGCGCAGCGCTTCTTCGACGAGGCGCTGGCCGGGGTGCGTGCCCACGGCCTCGAAGCCGCGATGGTCTCGACCGGCGGCTCGCCGAACCTGAAGAACCTCGGCCAGTTGAAGGGAGCCACCGAGCATCGCCCCGGCACCTACATCTACAACGACCGCATGCAGGTCGCCGCCGGCGTCGCCTCTTGGAACGATTGCGCGCTGACGGTGTATTCCACCGTGGTCAGCCGCGCCGGCCCGGAGCGCGGCATCCTCGATGCGGGATCCAAGACCCTGACCTCCGACCCCGGCGGCGGCCTCGACGGCTACGGCCTGATCATCGATCACCCCGAAGCGCGCATCGCCAAATTCGCAGAGGAACACGGCTTCCTCGACCTGTCCCGCAGCAACTCCCGTCCGAACGTCGGCGACGTCGTGCGGATCATCCCCAACCACGTCTGCGTCGTCGTCAACATGGTCGACGAGGTGGTGATGGTACGCGGCGAGGAGATTCTGGGACCGCTTCCGGTCGCGGCGCGGGGGAAGCTGAAGTAACAACGCAAAGACGAAGTAACACCTCAGCGTTCGTCATTCCGGGGCGCGCAGCGAAGCTGCGCGAGCCCCGGAATGACTCGCGGAGAGGTCATGCCCTCGCCATGACGGAAATTCGTCACCCCAGATATTTCGCCGCGCCCTGCCCAGCCGCCCACCCCGTCGCAAAGCAGGCGGTGAGCAGATAGCCGCCGGTCGGCGCTTCCCAGTCGAGCATTTCGCCGGCGGCGAACACGCCGGGCAGTTTGCGCAGCATGTAGTCCGCATCGATCTCGCCCCACGCGATGCCGCCGGCGGTCGAGATCGCCCTGGCGATCGGCGCGGTGCCGACCAGACGCACCGGCACGGCGTTGATCAGCGCGGCGAGTTCGGCAGGCGGCAGCGCAGCGAGCGCGACGCCGGATGCGTGCGCCGCCTCCTGCAACAGCCCGATGCCGGCCGGCGGCAGCCCCACCGCCTTGCGCAAATAAGTCGACAGCGATTGCCTGCCCTTCGGCTTGGTTAGTCGCGCGGCGAGGTCATCTGTGCTGAGATCCGGCCGCAGCGCGATCGACAACCTCGCTTCGCCCTCCGCCAGGATCGCATCACGCAGAGCCGCTGAAATCGCGTAGATCGCGCCGCCTTCGATGCCGTCGCGGGTGATCACCGCCTCGCCGCGCACGGTGCGTGTGCCGAACGACAGCGCCACATTCTTCAGCGGCGCGCCCTGATACTTGTCCGCGAACAGCGCCGACCACGCGGCGACGAAGCCGCAATTCGCCGGCTGGAGCGGCGCGATC
This sequence comes from Rhodopseudomonas pentothenatexigens, assembly GCF_900218015.1. Taxonomy (GTDB): domain Bacteria; phylum Pseudomonadota; class Alphaproteobacteria; order Rhizobiales; family Xanthobacteraceae; genus Rhodopseudomonas; species Rhodopseudomonas pentothenatexigens. The sequence goes on from NZ_UFQQ01000010.1 coordinate 16,632, forward strand.
GTGATGCCCTTCGCGGCGAGCAGATCGCTCCAGCTCCCATCCGAACCGAGCCGCGGCCAGCTCGCGCCGCCGAGCGCCAACACCGTCGCCCGCGCCGCGATGCTGCGCGGGCCGTCCGCTGTGTCGAACGACAGCCGTCCCTCGCCGTCCCATCCGGTCCAGCGATGCCTTAGGCGAAGCTGCACGCCCTGCGCATCGAGCCGGCGCAGCCAGGCGCGCAGCAGCGGCGAGGCCTTCATCGCGACCGGAAACACCCGGCCGCTGGAGCCGACGAAGGTCGGCTGGCCGAGATCATCCGCCCAGGCGCGCAGTTGCTGCGGCCCGAACGCCTCGATCGCCGGCGTCAGCCGCGCCTGCGCGGCGCCGTAGCGCGTCAGGAACTCCGGCATCGCTTCGCTGTGCGTCAGATTGAGGCCGCCGCGCCCGGCCAGCAGAAACTTCCGCGCCGGCGCGCCCATGCCGTCGAACACGGTGACGCGCGCGCCCGCCTGCGCCAATTGCTCGGCCGCCATCAGCCCGGCCGGGCCGGCGCCGATCACGGCGGCGTCGATGTCGATGATGTCAGCCACGACGGCTGGGTCCGGTGGAAATCATCCGGCGCTTATACACCAACCCGGACAGGGGCAGAGATTCCGGGTTCACGCCTTCGGCGTGCCCCGGAATGACTCGTGGAGAGGCTTCACCCCAACCACGTCGTTCCGGGGCGCTCGCGCCAGCGAGCGAACCCGGAACCTCGCTGCGACTCAGAGATTCCGGGTTCACGCCTTCGGCGTGCCCCGGAATGACTCGTGGAGAGGCTTCGCCCCAAGCACGTCGTTCCGGGGCGCTCGCGTCAGCGAGCGAACCCGGAACCTCGACAAGTTCTGCGACTCTAAGATTTCCGGTTCGCGCCTTCGGCGCGCCCCGGAATGACGACCGCCTTACATCTTGATGCCGAGCCTTGCGGCGGCCTGCGCGACGTATTTCTGCGTCTGCTGGAACGCGCCTTCCAGCGCCTGGGCCTTGGAGTCGTCGCTGATCTCGGCGAAATGGGCGGCGATCGCGTCGGGGGTCCACTCCTCCTCCGGCAGATTGATGCCTTCGGTCTCGATGATCTTGATCTGCGCGAACGAGCCGGCACCGGCGCCGAGCGTGGTGCGGGTCGGCGCGTTGTCGCTGAGCAGGAACAGCACCGCGGGCGTGATCGCCTCCGGCTTCATCAGGGCCAGCGCCTGCGGCGGCAGCAGCTCTTCGGTCATGCGGGTCGCGGCGGTCGGCGACACGGTGTTGACGCGGATGTCGGTCTTGCGGCCTTCCTGCGCCAGCACGTTCATCAGCCCGACGATGCCGGCCTTCGCGGCGCCGTAGTTGGCCTGGCCGAAATTGCCGAACATGCCCGAAGACGAGGTGGTCAGCACGATGCGGCCGTAGCCCCGCTCCTTCATGCCGTCCCACACCGCCTTGCAGCAATAGAATGTGCCGGCCAGATGCACGTCGATCACCTTCTGGAAATCGCTCAGCTCCATCTTGCCGAACGATTTGTCGCGCAGGATGCCGGCGTTGGCGACCAACAGATCGACGCTGCCCCACTCCTTGGTCGCCTTGGCGACCATCGCCTGGACCTGTTCGTAGTTGGACACGTCGGCGCCGTCGGCCATCGCAGTGCCGCCGGCCTTCCTGATCTCTTCGACCACGGTCTCGGCCGCGGTCATCGAACCGCCGGTGCCGTCACGCGCGCCGCCGAAATCGTTCACCACCACCTTGGCGCCGAGCGCCGCGAGACCCAGCGCATGCGCGCGGCCGAGACCATTGCCCGCGCCGGTGACGATGGCGACGCGTCCGTCGAACCTGATAGCCATATGTGTTGTTTCCCCGGATTATTGTTCGAAGTAGATCAGGCCGAGCCAGTCGGCGACCAGTGCCGAGCGCTTCTCGCCCTCGATTTCGACGTTGACGCTGGTACGCGACAACAATTCGCCCGGCTTGCGCATAGTGGCTTCCGCCAGCATGAAGCGGCCGCGCACGCGCGAGCCCGCCTTCACCGGCGAAATGAAGCGCAGCCGGTCGAAGCCGTAATTGACGCCCATGGTGACGCCCTTGATGCGCGGCATCGCCTCGTAGGAGAACACGCTCAGCATCGACAGCGTCAGGAAGCCGTGGGCGATGGTGGTGCCGAACGGCGTCTCGCGCGCGGCGCGCACGGGATCGACGTGGATGAACTGCCAATCCTCGGTGCAGTCGGCGAACTGATCGATCCGCTTCTGATCGACCACGTGCCATTCCGACACCCCGATCTCGGTGCCGACCAGCTTCATATAGGCGTCGAGTTCCAGTTCAGTGGTCATTCCAACCTCGTTGTTTCGCGCTGCACATTCCACATCGCGAAACCCGCGCCAAGCGAAATCTTCGCTCGCCGCGGGCGCCGAAAATTCCGCGTTACGGGAGTAGCGCGACCCGGCCGATCGCCTTGCGGTCGATCAGCAGCCGCATGCCGCGCGCCCATTCGGTCAGCGGCACGCGGTGCGAGATGTTCGGCCGCAGCACGCCCTTGGCGGCGAGTTCGAGCAGCTTGGCGGTTCGCTGCTCGCCGCGAACCGGATCGCGCCGAACCGCCTCGCCGGCGCGCACGCCGATCACGGATGCGCCCTTCATCAGGATCAGATTGGTGCGGGCGAGCCCGATGCCGCCGGTGAAGCCGACCACCAGCAGCCGCGCGCCCCAATTGATACAGCGCACGCTGTCTTCGAAGATCTGGCCGCCGACCGGATCGAACACCACGTCGGCGCCGCGGCCGTCGGTGATGCGCTTGACCGCATCCCGGAACGGCTCGGCCCCATACAGGATGCCGTGGTCGGCGCCGCGCTGCCGCGCCACCGCGAGCTTCTCTTCGCTCGACGCCGCCGCGATCACGGTGGCGCCGAGATATTTGCCGACCTCCACCGCCGCGAGCCCGACGCCGCCACCGGCGCCGTGCACCAGCAGCACTTCGCCCGGCTGAAGCTGGCCGCGTTCGACCAGCCCGTGCCAGGCGGTGCCGTGGCCGGCCAGATAAGTCGCAGCTTCGGCGAAGTCGAAATTCGCCGGCGCCGGCGTGAGCTGTGAGGCGGCAGCCACCACCTCTTCGGCATAAGCGCCGAACCGCAGCTTGACGATGACGCGATCGCCGAGCTTGACGCCGGTGACATCGGCGCCGAGCTCGATGATCTCGCCCGCCGCCTCCATCCCGGGAATGAACGGCAGCTCCGGCTTGAGCTGATACTCGCCGGCGCACATCAGGATGTCGGGGAAGTTGATGCCGGCGGCGCGGATCGCGACCCGCACCTCGCCCGGCTTCAACGCCTTGCGGTCGATCTCTTCAAGCCGCAGCGACTCGGGAGGGCCGAGTTCGCGGCACACCACAGCCTTCGGCATCAGGCGACACCCGCCTTGCGCCGCGCCAGCGCCTCGCGCACCAGCGGCAGCCGGTCGTTGCCGAAATACATGTCGGTCTTGTCAACGAAGATCGTCGGCGAGCCGAAGCCGCCGCGCGCGATCACCTCCTCGGTGTTGTCCTTGAGCTGATCCTTGATGCTCTGCTCGGCGATTCCGGCGAACAACGCCTTCGGGTCGAGGCCGCACCGGGTGCAGATCGCGCTCAGCACCTCGTCCTTGGAGATGTCCTGGTCGTCGCCCCAATAGGCTTCGAACACCGCGGTGGCGAACGGCACCATCGCGTCGGGCTTGTCGCGCAGCAGCCACAGACAGCCGCGCATCGCCTTGACGCTGTTCACCGGAAACACGCTGGGCGGCATCTTGATCGGAAGGCCCGCCGAGCGCGCCCAATCCGACAGATCCTTGACCATGTAGCGCGCCTTCAGCGGCACCGGCGTCTTGCGCGATTCGTACACGCTCGGATTGACCGAGTTGAAGATGCCGCCGACCAGGATCGGCCGCCACGAAATCTCCTCGCCCATCTCTTTCGCCAGCGGCTGGATGTTGTGGAAGGCGAGATAGGTCCAGGGACTGGAGCAGTCGAAGAAGAATTCGAGCATCGGCGTTTCCTTTTCTTGGTTGTTGTTATTTGTCTTCGTAGTCATCGTCGGTTGTGATGGTGATTTGGTCCAGTTTTACGTGATCAACTCTCGTTCGTCATTCCGGGGCGCGCGCAGCGCGAACCCGGAATCCATAACCCCTGGCCTCTCGATCAAGCACAGCGCAACCGACGCCCTGCTCCACCGCAAACGCTGCGGCATATGGATTCCGGGCTCGCGCAGCTTCGCCGCGCGCCCCGGAATGACGAAGGCTGAGTTCGTGAACGACATCGCTACGCTACCACCGTCATCCCCCGCGGATGCGGGGGATCCAGTATTGCAGAGCGCAGACATTCGGAAACGGACGCTCTGGAATACTGGGTCGCCCGGACGAGCCGGGCGATGACGCCATAAGCAGCGTGTGCGCTCGGACATTGATCACGCGCGTTGTCCTCACTGCTGCTGCGCGCTCTGCGCCTGCGCGTCGGCGTGCGCTGGCTTGTCGACGCCGAACAACAGCTTGCGGGCCTGCTCGTCCATCGGCTTCTTGTCCTCCTTGCCGAGGGCGAGACCGGCCTGCAGCTTGGGCCGGGCACGCAGCGCGGCGTACCAGCGCTTGATGTTGGGATAGTCGTCGAGCGAAAGGCCCTGCGCCTTATGGGTCATGATCCAGGGAAAACAGGCGATGTCGGCGATCGAGTAGTCGCCCGCAATGTGATCGCGGTCGGCCAGCCGGCGATCCAGCACGCCGTACAGCCGCTTCGCTTCGCGGCTGTAGCGGTCGATCGCGTAAGGGATCTTCTCCGGCGCATACAGCAGAAAATGGCCGTTCTGGCCGAGCATCGGCCCGAGCCCGGCCATCTGCCACATCAGCCACTGCATCACCTCGAACCGCGCCCGCGTCTCGGTCGGCATCAACTGGCCGGATTTTTCCGCCAGATAGATCAGGATCGCCCCGCTCTCGAACACCGACAGCGGCGCGCCGCCGCCCATCGGCGCATGATCGACGATCGCCGGCATCCGTCCGTTGGGGCTGAGCGCCAGAAATTCCGGCTGGTGCTGGTCGCCGCGCCCGAGCTGCATCGGCACCACCCTGTACGGCAGGCCGCATTCTTCCAGCATGATCGAGATCTTCCAGCCGTTCGGCGTCGGCGCGTAATACAGATCGATCATGGGACGTCCTCTTGACGGGTTTGCGCCGATCCTAGCCCGGCTTCGGCCGGCTTGTCACCTCGGTCTCGCGCTTCTGTACGCCCCGCCGCGAACGTGGCACAGAGGCTTCAACCACGCCACAAGGGAGCGAACGATGCTGTTTCCGACCACGATCGCCGGCTCGTTGCCGAAGCCGGAATGGCTCGCCGAGCCCAACAAGCTGTGGGCACCGTGGAAGTCGAGCGGCGACGAGTTGGTCCGCGCCAAGCGCGACGCCACCATCCTGGCGCTGAAGCTGCAGGAGGACTACGGCATCGACATCGTCACCGAAGGTGAACAGGCGCGGCAGCATTTCGTCCACGGCTTCCTCGAAGCCGTGGAGGGAATCGACTTCGCCCACAAGGTCGAAATGGGCATCCGCAACGATCGCTACAAAGCGATGGTGCCGCAGGTGGTGGCGCCGCTGCGGCTGAAGGGCCGCGTTCACGGATTCGAGGGCCAGATCGCGCGGGCGCATACCACGCGCAAGATCAAATTCACCCTGCCCGGCCCGATGACGATCATCGACACCATCGCCGATCGTCACTACGGCGACCGCGTCAAGATGGCGTTCGCGTTCGCCGAGCTGCTTAACGAAGAAGCCAAGGCGCTCGAAGCCGACGGCATCGACATGATCCAGTTCGACGAGCCGGCGTTCAACGTCTACATGAGCGAGGCCGCCGACTGGGGCGTCAAGGCGCTGGAGCGCGCCGCGCAGGGCCTCACCTGCGCCACCGCCGTGCACATCTGCTACGGCTACGGCATCAAGGCCAATACCGATTGGAAGGAAACGCTCGGCGATCAGTGGCGGCAATACGAGGACATCTTCCCGGCGATCGACGCCAGCGCGATCCAGCAGGTCGCAGTCGAGTGCCGCAATTCCAAGGTGCCGCTGGAGCTGCTGTCGCTGCTCAAGGGCAAGATCGTCCAGGCCGGCGTCATCGACGTCGCCAGCGACGAGGTGGAAACCGCCGAAGACGTCTGCGCCACGATCGAGGCGGTGATGCAGCACGTGCCGAAGAGCAACATCGTCGCGACGACCAATTGCGGCATGGCCCCGATGCGGCGGGACATCGCCGAGGCCAAACTGGCGGCGCTCGGCGCGGGGGCGGAGCTGGCGCGGCAGCGGTTCGCGTAGTTCGCTGGTCTTGCTGAGCGAGACTCACAATCGGCCTCTCGTTCGTCATTCCGGGACGCGCGTAGTGCGACCCCGGAATCCATATCCCCTGTGATGATTTGGCGCAAAGTGATAGCCACGCGCACAGGGGGTATGGATTCCGGGCTCGGTCGCTGCGCGAGCGCCCCGGAATGACGTGGTGGGTTTGTGCGTGCACTTGGATGCAATGCGGGTTGATAGCCGGCTTCGAGAGCCCTTAGCGTTGATGGTGGCGTGAGCAGGACGGGACGATCCGGCAAGCCTTCGATCACCGCCACTTCACCGGCTGACACCCCTCGAACAACCACCGCAACAGACCGCCCCGCCTGAGCAGATAAGCAGTGGAGGTGCAGCGACCATTGCGGCCACCGGCATCGTCGTGCTTTACGTCCGCGACCATCGCACCGTCCGGCAAGCCCCCACCGCGGACGGCAGCGGATGTAGTCGTCCGTCATGCCGGGCGCGCGATAAGGCGCCTCGTGTCTAGGAACAGTGGCGTGCACACGGCGTTGGCCGCGCGGTTCCGCTGACGGAGATCCGCTCGTGGCTGCTGCAACAACTCGTCCAGAACACATCCAACGCCGCGGATGGCGATGGCTTTACCTCGGCTTGGCGCTGGTGGTCGGTGCGTTCGGCTTGACGATGGCCGTGCTGGGTGGCTGGTTGATCGCTCTCGGCGGATCCTTCTACTATCTGGTCGCGGGCGCGCTCTTGACGCTCGGATCGGCACTCGCCTGGAGAAGTCGCCACCTCGCGGCCTTCGTGGCGTATGGCGGTGCGTTGCTGCTCTCGATCGTCTGGTCGCTGGTCGAAATCGGCGGCAAGGGCTGGCTGCCGGCCTGGGGCATCGATTTCGCCGGCCGCATCGGGGTTCTTGCAGGTCTGCTGGCGAGCGTCGGGCTGGCTTATCTGCTGTGGCGCACACCGCCGCGGGCAACGTCTCGGCGGGTCGCGCTGGCCGGGGTGGTCGGCGGTTTGGTCGCTTTGGGGAGCCTGGTCTACGCCAACTGGGAAAGGACCGAACCGGCCAGCGGACAGGAGGTCGCAGCGGCCAGCGGTCTGCGGCCCGGAGACGCGGCGCAGGAGGCCGGCGCGGATTGGACCGCCTATGGCGGCACCAATGGAGGTCGGCGCTATTCGAGCTTGAACCAGGTGACCACCGCCAACGTCACCGGGCTGCGGGAAGCCTGGACGTTCCGAACCGGCGACCTCAATCCCCGTGCCGGCCGCGTGTTCTATTCCTCCCAGAACACCCCCATCAAAGTGGATGATCTTCTCTACACCTGCACGCCGACCAACAAGGTATTCGCGCTCGACCCGGGTACCGGCGAGGTTCGGTGGAGCCACGACCCCAAGGTCCCGGCCAGCAACATGGAGTCGCTGTTCACGGCCGCGTGCCGCGCAGTCGCCTATTTCGACGATGGCGAGGCGCCCGGCCGATCCGAATCGATCGCGAAAATGCCTGCGGTCCCAGGCGTGATGGGGCCGGTGCCGCGCGGAGGCAGCCGGTGTCACCGGCGCGTCTTCGTCGCAACGGCGGACGGCCGCCTGATCGCGCTCGATGCGGTGGGTGGATTCTTGTGCAAGGAGTTCGGCGAAGCCGGTGTCGTCGACATCACCGTCGGCATGGGCCTGCGCGAAAAGGGCTTCGCTTCGTACACGTCGGGCGCGACGGTCGCCGGCGGGCTCCTGATCCTCGGCCAGCAGGTGAGCGACAACCAGAGGCGGGACGCGCCATCGGGGGTGGTGCGGGCGTTCGATGCGCGCACCGGCGAACTGCGCTGGGCGGTGGACGCGCTTCGCCCCGATCCCAAGGCGCCGCTGGGGCCTGGTGAGATCTACCCCCGTGGCACGCCGAACGTCTGGAACATCATCTCGGCGGACGAGTCGCTCGGCCTCGCCTTCCTCGCCACCGGCAACGCCGCGGCCGACCAATGGGGGGGCAATCGCACACCCGACGAAGACCGCTTCACCGACGCGGTCGTCGCAGTCGATCTGCAGAGCGGCGCGACGCGCTGGGTCTACAGCACCGTCACCCACGATTTATGGGACTACGACCTCGGCGCTCAACCCATGCTGGTCGACGTCACCATCGACGGCACCGTCCGTCGGGCGATCATGCAGGCCAGCAAGACCGGCAACATGTTTCTGCTGGACGCCGCCACCGGAGAACCGCTTCGGCCGGTCGAGCAGCGCCCGACACCGCAGGGGCCGCCGCCAGGCGACTGGGTGGCGCCGACGCAGCCGCAGTCGACGTTCTTTCCCAATATCGGCGGCGTCCCGGGCCGCGATCCGGAGCGGATCGATGCGCGCCACGCCTTCGGGCTGACGCCGATCGACGCCGCGCTGTGCCGCATCAGTTTCCACCGCCACCGTTACGAGGGCATGTTCACCCCGCCGACCGTCGACAAGGCCGGCTTGCTGCTGTTTCCCGGCACGGTGGGCGGCATGAACTGGGGCGGGCTCGGTTACGATCCGCAGCGTCGCCTGATCATCGGCAACAATTCGCGCCTGCCGAACCTCGTGGTGCTGCATCCGCGGCGGACGGTCCACGACCAGCCCGTCGGATCCGGCGGCGCGCGGCCGGATCAGCAGGTCGCGCCGCACTCGGGAACGCCGTTCGGCGTGACCCGCCCGATTTGGTGGTCGCCGCTCAGGGTGCCGTGTATCTCGCCGCCGTGGGGCTACATCACAGCGACCAACATCGACACCGGTCAAATCGTCTGGTCCAAACCGCTGGGGACGGGATTCGACTCCGGACCGCTCGGAATTCCCACGAAGCTCAAAATCGCTACCGGAACACCCAATCTCGGCGGCCCACTGGTGACCGCCGGCGGCCTGACCTTCATCGGTGCCACGCAGGACAACTTCCTGCGGGCGTTCGAAACCGCGACCGGGCGGCTGTTATGGGAGGCTCGGCTGCCCGCCGGTGCCCAGGCAGGGCCGATGACCTATGAGCACAGCGGCCGTCAGTACATCGCCGTGACGGCGACGGGTCACGCCCGCTTCGGGACCACGCCCGGTGACTATCTCAAGGTCTATGCTCTGCCCGAATGAATTGGCGGCTCGGCATCGGCAGGGCCGAGGATCGATGCGTGGAAGACTGGACGATACCCGGCCTGCAGCGCGCGCACCGTCGAGGGCGGGGTAAGTAGCCGCGCGTTGCGGAGTGGCGCATCGACCGCACGATAGCCGGCGAACGACCATGCCAGCGCTCTGCCCTGCCGCATGAGATGACTGGCCGCGGTCGTATCGTCCGTGATCGCCTGCACCATCGCGCCGTCCGGCAGATCCTCGATCGGACACGGCAGCGGATGCAGTCGCTTGGCACGACCGTCGAGCCGCTCGCGATGCAGCGCCGCATCGATCGCTGCTGCAGTGACGCGCTCCAGCCCATTGCCCTTCGCCCACGCGGCGGCGAAGGCATTCGCGTCGGTGCGGCGGCAGTAGTAGCAAGGCCGGTGTCCGGCGGCGAGCGCGGTGGCCTCGTCGAGAAAGAACAGCTCGGTCCAGCTCCGCGTCGCCATCACGTCGCGGCGGCGGCCGCGGAAGTCGCAAGTACATGTGATCCACGCCGGGCTCGACCACCGCCGCTTCAGCAGCGTCCTGGTCGCGGGGTCGTGAATGATGCCGCGATTGCCGGTGAACAGCCCGCGCGCCGCCACCGCAACAATCTCGCCGAACGGGGTGACGCGGTTCTGCAGCGGCATCAACTGTCTCCTGCAAGGCAAAGGCTGCTCAGCGCGCACTGCCTGCTCCTTCTCCCCGCGCGCGGGGAGAAGGGTGGGATGAGGGGGCGTCGCCGCGCAGCCGAGCGCCCGTCAGCTGTCAGCAATCAGATCACGGGCGATCGCAGCGAGCCATCCGAAAGCTCGGACTCGTGGAGACGCCCCCTCACCCGGATTGCTACGCAATCCGACCTCTCCCCGCGCGCGGGGAGAGGTTTGGCTGCGGCGCTTGGTCAGGCCGAGGACGACAAACTGGCTGCCGTCCGCACGCGTTCTACGCCGCCCCGTCCTTCAGCGGCGGCTGGAAGCTGAGGCCGGTGTCCCAGGGGAAGAAGATCCAGGTGTCCTGCGACACTTCGGTGATGAAGGTGTCGACCAGCGGGCGGCCTTTCGGCTTGGCGTAGACCGCGGCGAAATGCGCCTCCGGCAGCAGCGACCGCACCATGCGGCCGGTCTTGCCGGTGTCGACCAGGTCGTCGATGATCAGCAGGCCCTTTCCGGTGCCGCCGCCGAGCTTGGCGGTCTGATCCGACACGCCCTTGAGCACCTGCAACTCGCCCTGCTTGTCGTGCTCGTAGCTGGCGATGCACACCGTGTCGATCACCCGCAGGCCGAGTTCGCGCGCGACGATCGCGGCCGGCACCAAGCCGCCGCGGGTGATGGCGATCACCGCATGGAACGGCCCGAGTTCGTTCAGCCGCCAGCTCAACGCCCGGCAGTCGCGGTGAAACTGATCCCACGACACCGGGAACGGGCGTCCCGCCCGCTGCTGTTCACTCGGTTCGCTTTGCGTCATCCATCCACTCCGACGACCCTGCCATTGCGAGCATCCGGATCGGCGCTTTGCGCCGTCCGGGCACCGGCTCCGCGAAACAACCCAGAGCCACGGCGCATGCGTTGCTGAAGTGCTCGTCGCTGCGCTCCTCGCAACGACGGACACCTACTTGTCTTGGTTTATTTCGCGACCTGCAGATCGGCCAGCATCTGCTTCACCGCCGCCATCGCCTGCTGCAGCTTCTCCGGATCGCGCGAGCGCACCACCAGATTGGTGTTCGGCTTGCGCTCCTCGTCGAGGAACGGGTAGCTGCCGATCATCGTGTCCGGATGCGCGGCGGCGATCTCACGCAAGGGACCGCCGATGTCGCCCTCGCGCGCATTGGCCTTGACCGTTTCGGACAGCATCTTGACGCCGGACTTCAGCGACGGCGCGACGATGTCCATCATCGCCTGCATGATCGACGGAACCCCGGCCATCACGATGACGTTGCCGATCTTGAAGCCCGGCGCGATGATGGTGGCGCTCTGGATCAGCTCGGCGCCGTCCGGAATCCGCGTCATCCGCAACCGCGCCTCGTTGAGTTCGGCTTCGGAGAACCGTTCGCGGAACCGCGCCACCACCTCGGGGTGATAATCGATCCCAACGCCGAACGCCTTGGCGACGCAATCGGCGGTGATGTCGTCATGGGTCGGCCCGATGCCACCGGTGGTGAAGACGTAGGTGTAGCGGCTGCGCAGCGCGTCGAGCGCCTCGACGATCGCGGCCTCGTCGTCGGCCACCACGCGCACCTCGCGCAGATCGATCGCGATGTTGGTCAGGTACTCGGCAATGAAGCCGATGTTCTTGTCCTTGGTCCGGCCGGACAGAATCTCGTCTCCGATCACCAGGATACCCGCCGTAACGATCTCGCTCATGAGTGCTTCCGTTTCCCCTGCTACGTGCCGGCGCGGGCCATTGCCCTCCCCGGAGACACCTGCCGACGATTTGAGCAGCGCGCCGCCCGAATTGCAGGCAAGATTCTGGACCCGACGTCCAAAATCGTCCACTCCTTCCATATCGTGCTGGCCCGCCCCTTGCTACTGCTGTGTTCCATGCTGCACTCTCACGCAGCATCCTTGGGAATCAGACTGGTTTCATGGCAGTTGCGTTCGATGAGATGAACGGCCCCGGCGGCGAGGTTCGCTCGGCCTATCAGGAATTGTCCCGCTGGCTCGGCGAAACGCCGCCCGAAGCCCTCACCCATCGGCGCCAGGAAGCAGAGCTGCTGTTTCGCCGCATCGGCATCACCTTCGCGGTGTATGGCGACGCCGAGGCGCAGGAGCGGCTGATCCCGTTCGACGTCATCCCGCGGATTCTGTCGGCGCAGGAATGGGCGCGGATGGAGCTGGGGCTGAAGCAGCGCGTGCGCGCGCTCAACATGTTCCTGCGCGATATCTACCACGGCCGCGACATCCTGCGCGCCGGCATCATACCCGACGACCTGATCTTCCAGAATCCGGTGTTCCGCCCGGAGATGAACGGCCAGGCGGTGCCGCACGACGTTTACGTCCACATCGCCGGCATCGACATCGTCCGGGTCGACGACGAACATTTCTACGTGCTGGAGGACAATGCGCGCACCCCGTCGGGCGTCTCCTACATGCTGGAAAACCGCGAGATCATGATGCGGCTGTTTCCGGATCTGTTCGCACGGCACCGCATCGCGCCGGTCGAGCGATATCCGGACGAACTCTTGACCGCGCTGCGCTCCGTCGCTCCGGCGCATTCGTCGTCGGAACCGACCGTGGCGCTGATGACGCCGGGCGTGTTCAATTCCGCCTACTACGAGCACTCGTTCCTCGCCGACAAGCTCGGCATCGAACTGGTCGAGGGCCGCGACCTCGTCGTCAAGAATGACGAGGTGTTCATGCGCACCACCGAGGGGCTGAAGCGGGTCGACGTGATCTATCGCCGGGTCGACGACGACTTCATCGATCCCTTGACCTTCCGTCCGGACTCGGTGCTCGGCGTGCCAGGGCTGATGTCGGCGTATCGGGCCGGCAACGTCACGCTGGCCAACGCGGTCGGCACCGGCATCGCCGACGACAAGGCGGTGTACAGCTACATGCCCGACATCGTGAAGTTCTACCTGGACGAAGAGCCGATCCTGAAGAACGTCCCGACCTGGCGCTGCCGGGAGCCGTCCGACCTCGCTTATGTGCTCGACCATCTGTCCGAGCTGGTGGTCAAGGAGGTCCACGGCTCCGGCGGCTACGGCATGCTGATCGGCCCCACCGCCACCAAGGCGACGATCGAAGCGTTCCGCGAGAAGCTGAAGCGCGAGCCGGAGGGCTTCATCGCCCAGCCGACGCTGGCGCTGTCCACCTGCCCGACCTGCACCGAGGCCGGCCTCGCCCCGCGCCACGTCGACCTGCGCCCGTTCGTCCTCACCGGCCGCGACCGCATCACCGTGGTGCCCGGCGGCCTGACCCGCGTCGCGCTGAAGGAAGGCTCGCTGGTGGTGAATTCCAGCCAGGGCGGCGGCACCAAGGACACCTGGGTGCTGGATGAGTAGGTTCGCTTCGCTTGCATCCACGAACACTGCCCTCATCCTGAGGAGCGCGCCATCGGCGCGCGTCTCGAAGGATGGGCGCCACACACCTCATGGTTCGAGACGCCCGCCGTCCCGGCGGGCTCCTCACCATGAGGGTTTGTGCGTGCGGCTACTTAGCAGCGGTCCACAACGGAAGCCTCACCTCGTGTCTCCCCCCACCCCGACCCTCCCCCGCAAGGGGGGAGGGAGAAGAAGCCGCCATGCTGTCCCGCACCGCTGAAAACCTGTTCTGGCTGTCCCGTTACGTCGAGCGCGCCGAATATCTGGCGCGGACCATCGAGGCGACGCTGCGCGTCACCGCGCTGCCGAACACCTATTCGGGCCAGGGCAACGAATGGGATTCGGCGCTGCTGACTGCCGGCGTCAGCGCCAGCTTCTATGCGCAGTACGACGAGGCCAACGAGACCAACGTCGTCGAATTCCTGTCGATGTCGACCGCGAACCCCTCCTCCATCCGTAACTGCATCGAGGCGGCGCGGCTCAATGCACGCTCGGTACGCACCGCGCTGACCGGCGCGATGTGGGACACCATCAATTCGGCCTGGATCGAGCTGCAGGAGAACTGGAGCAAGGGCGCCAAGACCCGCGAGCAGTTGACGCAGTTCCTGCGCTTCGTGCAGGAGACCTCGCTGCGGTTCGACGGCTCGGCCTATCGCACCATGCTGCGCAACGACGCCTATTGGTTCTCGCGGCTCGGCGTGCATCTGGAGCGCGCCGACAACACCGCGCGGATTCTCGACGTCAAATATCATCTGCTGCTGCCCGAAGAGGAACATGTCGGCGGTCCGCTCGATTACTATCAGTGGTCGTCGATCCTGCGCTCGGTGTCGGCGCTGACCGCCTATCACTGGGTGTATCGTGAGACGCTCAAACCCTGGCTGATCGCGGACCTGTTGATCCTCAACGACAGCCTGCCGCGCTCGCTGGCCTCGTGCTACGGCAATCTGGTGCGCAACCTCGACCAGATCGGCGTCGCTTATGGTCGCCAGGGCCCGGCGCAGCGTCACGCCCGCGCCATCCGCAACAGGCTGGAACACTCCAACATGGACGACATCTTCCAGCGCGGCGTTCACGAATTCATCCAGGAATTCATCGCCGACAACAGCCGGCTCGGCGAAATCGTCGCCAAGCAGTATCTTATCTGATCGAGCACAGGCGCGCGCCCTGCCCGCCGCCGTAACCGGACTCTGGACGCCATGCGCCTGCGCATCACGCACACCACCAACTATCGCTACGAGCCGCCCGCCACCGGCGTGATCCAGGTGCTGCGGATGACGCCCGGCAGTCACGACGGCCAATACGTCGCCGACTGGCAGATCGACGTTTCCACCGACACCCGACTCGACATGCACTACGACGCGTTCGGCAATGTCACCCATGTGCTGACGGTCGGAACCACCGAGGATCTCACCATCACCGCCGAAGGGTTGATCGAGACCTCCGACACCGGCGGCGTGCTGAAGGGCACCGACGAGAGGTTTCCGCCGCAACTGTTCCTGCGCTCGACCGAACTGACCGAGCCGGCGGCGCCGATGCTGGCGCTGGCGCGCGAACTGCGCGGCGACGGCAGCGGCGACACCATCGGCTTCCTGCACGCGCTGATGACCGCGATCAACCAGCACATCACTTTCGACGACGACCCGACCCATTCCGGCACCACGGCGGCCGAAGCCTTCGCGTTGCGCCGCGGCGTCTGCCAGGACTACGCGCATGTGTTCATCGCCTGCGCCCGCGCCGGCGGGGTGCCGGCCCGGTTCGTATCGGGGCATTTCCTGCGCGCCGACGGCGTGGTGCACCAGCCCGCCGGCCACGCCTGGGCCGAAGCCCATGTGCCGGGGCTCGGCTGGGTCGGGTTCGATCCGGCCAACGGCATCTGCTCGACCGACGCCCATGCCCGCGTCGCGATCGGGCTGGACTATCTCGGCGCAGCGCCGGTGCGCGGCACCCGCTACGGCGGCGGCATCGAGACCTTGACGGTGTCGGTCAAGGTCGATCAGGCCGGCCGGCAGTTTCAGTCGCAATAGCCGCCGTTTTCGGGGGCTGGACGGCAGGCCCGGATGGGCTAGTGTCCCGCAGCCGCGATCCCTGCGCTGCGCTTTATTCAGACGATCTGTTCGAGGACGAGATGACCTATTGCTGTGGAGTGCTGGTGCGCGAGGGCCTGGTGATGGTCGCCGACACCCGCACCAATGCCGGGCTCGACAACATCTCGACCTTCCGCAAGCTGCACGTTTTCAGCAAGCCGGGCGACCGCATCATGGCGGTGGCGAGCGCCGGCAATCTGTCGATCAGCCAGTCGGTGCTGTCGACCCTCACCGAGGGCCTGGAGAACGCCGAGACCGGCGAGCGCGAGACCCTGATCGGCGCGTCCAGCATGTTTCAGGCCGCGCAACTGATCGGCCGCGCGATCCGCCACGTCAACGCCACCGAGGCGCAGGCGCTGAAGGCCGAAGACATCAACTACGAGGTGTCGTTCCTGTTCGGCGGCCAGATCAAGGGCGAGCGGATGCGGCTGTTCATGATCTATCCGGCCGGCAATTTCATCGAATGCACCATCGACACGCCGTATTTGCAGATCGGCGAGCACAAATACGGCAAGCCGGTGCTCGACCGGGCGATTACTTACGATGTCGAGCTGTACGAGGCGCTGAAGACCAGCCTGATCTCGATGGATTCGACGATGCGCTCCAACCTCGGCGTCGGCCTGCCGATCGACGTGCTGGTGGTGCGCACCGACGTCTGCGACGCCGACCTCAACCACCGGATCGAAGCCGGCGAGCCCTATTTCCACGACCTCCGTTCGCGCTGGTCCGCCGCCCTGCGCGCCGCCCACAAGAACATCCCGCGCCCGCCTTACAAGGACCAGGCGTGAGGCATCGGGCGAAAGATCATGAATGTGAAGACTGCCGACTGGCGCGGCATGACGCCCGCCGATCTTTCTGCGGTCAACGCGATCGCCGCGGTGGTGCATGCGGCCTATCCTGAAGACGCCGCGGTGTTCGCCGAGCGGCTGGCGCTGCATCCGGGCGGCTGTTTCGTGCTCGACTCCGCAGACGGCCCCTGCGGCTATCTGATCAGCCATCCCTGGCATCTCAGGCAGCCGCCGGCGCTCAATGCGCTGCTCGGCAGCATCCCAGAGCCGGCGTCGACCTATTATCTGCACGACATCGCGCTGCTGCCGGAGGCGCGCGGCGGCGGCGCGGCGTCTGCGGTGATCGCGGAACTGGTGCGCCATGCCGCCGGCATCGCCGACAACATCACGCTTGTGGCGCTGTCCGGAACGGTGCAGTTCTGGCAGCGGCAGGGCTTCGCCCGCCTCGCCGATCCGGCGCTCGACGCCAAGCTGAAGAGCTACGACGCCGAAGCGTGCTACATGCAGCGCAGACTGTAACGCGTGAACAACAACACACAGGGAGGACCACCATGGCGAACGCCACCACCAAGATCGCCCTCGTCACCGGCGCCGGCACCGGCGTCGGCCGCGCCGCCGCACTGGCGCTGATGCAGGCCGGCTTCGCCGTGGTGCTGGCCGGCCGCCGGCTGGCGCTGCTCGAGGAGACCCAGAAGCTCGGCGCCGCGTTCGGCGACAGCCTGCCGGTGGTCGCCGATATGGCCGATCCGGCCTCGATCGCCGCGCTGTTCGACAAGACGGTTGCGACCTACAGCCGGCTCGACGTGCTGTTCAACAATGCCGGGATCGGCGCGCCGCCGGTACCGTTCGAGGATCTGCCGCTGGAACAGTGGCAGGCGGTGGTGACCACCAACCTCACCGCGCCGTTCCTGTGCACCCAGCACGCGTTCCGGATCATGAAGGACCAGAGCCCACGCGGCGGCCGCATCATCAACAACGGCTCGATCTCGGCCTATGCACCGCGGCCGTTCTCGGCAGCCTACACCGCCACCAAGCACGCCATCAGCGGCCTGACCAAGGCCAGCAATCTCGACGGCCGCGCCTACGACATCGCGGTCGGCCAGATCGACATCGGCAACGCCGCCACCCCGATGACCGACCGCATGGTCGAGGGCCCCGGCGCGCTGCAGCCGGACGGCTCGACCCGGCACGAGCCGCGGATGGACGCCAAGGCGGTCGGCGATGCGGTGGCCTACATGGCCGGCCTGCCGCTCGACGCCAACGTGCTGTTCATGACCGTGATGGCGACCAAGATGCCGTTCGTCGGCCGGGGGTGAACCGCGTCCGAACGGCGATCACCAGCTGATCCCATCACTGCCGGTGCAACGAGCGCCGCCGGCCACCAATCCGCATGGAAGCCCCCTTCATGGTCTGTTGGATCGTTGCATTCACCGGGCCAATGAGTTGATAAGGATATGGGCAGCGGGAACCTCATTCGGGGGCGCAGATGCGGGAATCGTTCAGAACCGTTCGGGCACTGGGACTGCTCGGTCTTTTGGCCGGCATCGTGCTGCTCGCAGGCGTCGCGCCACCGCGGGCCGATGATACCGCCGAGACATTGCGCCTCGCGGTCGGCGGCGAGGCCAGCTTCAGCCTGAAGGAAAATCCGTCTACCGGCTATCGCTGGCACCTGGACACCAAGGCCAGCCGCAACCTCGCTCTGATCGAGATCTCCGATGCCGGCTACCGCCAGGGTGGCGGCGACGTCGTGCACCAGCCGATGGTCGGCGTCCCCGGCACCCGGTCGTTCCGCATCATCGCACGCGAGGCAGGCACCGCCACCGCGGTGTTCGATTATTTGCGCGACTGGGAGAACCAGCCGCCGGCGCAGCGCCACACCGTCACGGTGGAGATCGCGCCGCGCTGACGCGCTGCTGCTATTCGCCGCCGGTGCGGATGAACTCCGCCACCTGCGGCTTGCTGCGCAGCTCGGCGAGATCATCCGGTGTCGGCAGTTGCGGCCGGTCGCGCGCGACGTTGACCACACAGAGAAAGCCGAGGCAGTCGCCGCGATTGGCGCGGAACTGATGCCAGGTCATCGGCGGGATGAACACCAGATCGCCCTGCCCGACATCGCCGATCGTCTCGCCGACCAGGCACTGGCCGCGGCCGCGATGGATCATCACCGCATGCACATGGGCGTGGCGCTCCAGCGTCGAATAGCCGCCGGAGTCGACCTCGAAGTAACGCCACTCGCAGGCGAGGTCCGGATCGGCGAACAGCAACTGCCGGGTGATGTCCTGAAACGGCGCCTCGGCGGTCTGCTTGTAGGGCATCACCGGAACGCCGTCCCAGCGGCCGGGCGCGGTCTGCACGCGAACGCCGGGGCGCTCGCCGGCGGACGGATGCGGCGCTGCTGAATTGTCATTGGCCATGGCTTGCGACCTCCGCGGTGAACCGCGCCGCCTGCTCGGTCAGCTGCTCGCCCGCCGCCAGCAGGCTGCCGCCGATCAGCAGCATCACATCGGAGCCGTAGAATGCCAGCAGTTCGGCGATTCGATCAATCGCGATGCCGCCGGCCGGCACCGGCAGGCACGGCTTCAGATCGTGCCAGTCGCGCCGCGCCGCATCGGCCAGCGCGCGGCAGGTCCCCGGCGTGTAGGCGAACCGGCCGCCGTGATGCGGGAAGATCGTCGCGTCGGCGCCCAGCAGCCGAAACAGCTTGCCGAGCAGCAGATCGGGCGCGATCCGCTGCGCACCGGAGAGCGACGGATGCGCCAGCACGATCAGCCCTTCCGCCTCCTTCGCAATCAGATCGAAGTTGGCCAGCCCGACGATCATCGGCATCAGCATCACGGCGGCGACGCCCTCGCGGCGGACGATCTCGAGCTGCCGACGGATGTCGTCGAGCGAGCCGGAGACGTGCGGCGCGTACAGCGTGGTGCCGCCGCGCGAGTCGTTGGCGGCGCGGACCGCGCGCGCCACCGCCGGCACCCGCGCGGCGAACGGGCTGAACGCCTGATCGGCGATGCCGTGGTCGTCCTTGATCAGGTCGACGCCGCCGAGCGCCAGCCGGCGCGCAAGACTCGCCAGCGCATCGGGCGCCAGCCCCTGTGGCTTCAATGCCGACGCGGTCAGCGCCCGGCGCGGCGCACCGAGTTTTGCGCGAACACCGGCGAGGCCGAGCTTCGGCCCGCCGAACGCGACCGGATAGGCCGGCGGCAGTTCGACATCGGCCAGCGTCACGTCCGGTTGCATCGAGCTGTTGCCGAACAGCATGTTAATGAGCTGCCCCGGCTCGGCCGGCGCGGTCGCGCTCGCCAGGCTGATCCGCACCGCAAAACGCGCCTCGCCGATCGGCTCGATCGCTTCGACCCGGCCGAGGATCTCGTCGCGGATGCGCTGCTCCGTCACCGCCGCCAGCGGGCACTCGACGCTCTGCTCGATCGCCAGGCCCTCGGCGCGCGCGGCGATCTCTATCGGCGGCGCGCCGACATGATAGGTGACGATGATCCGTTCGTTCATCTTCGGTCCAATGCAGCCACGCCCGAGGTGTCGCGCCTGTCTAGCACGACCTGTTCGATCGCACTGTCGCCGGACAGCACGAAACGGCGATGACGCCTCACCTCGGCGGGCCGCGCTTTAGTCGACTTGCCAGGCTGCCCTGCGCTGGCCTACCCATCGGCTTCGGCTCGGGGGACATAATGCTTCAATTGCAATCCGGCTTCGGCGTGTTCGCGCTGCTGATGCTGGCGTGGGCGTTCGGCGAACATCGCGACCGCGTCTCGGTGCGGCAGGTCGCGATCGGGCTCTGCCTCACGCTGGCGACCGCGGCCATCATGCTGAAGCTACCCGGCGCGACCCATGCGTTCCGGGCGATCAATGATGCGGTCGGCGTGATCGCGGCGGCGAGCCGCGCCGGCACCGCGTTCGCGTTCGGCTATCTCGGCGGCGGGCCGGCCCCGTTCGACGTCAAGGCGCCGGGTGCCGATTTCATCCTCGCCTTCCAGGCGCTGCCGGTGGTGCTGGTGATCAGCGTGCTGACCACGCTGCTGTTCTACTGGCGGATCCTGCCGCCGGTGGTGCGCGGCATGGCCTGGCTGCTCCAGCGCACGCTCGGCGTCGGCGGCGCGGTCGGACTGTCGACCGCCGCCAACGTGTTTCTCGGCATGGTCGAAGCGCCGCTGTTCATCCGCCCCTACCTGGCCCAGCTCACCCGCAGCGAATTGTTCCTGGTGATGACCGGCGGCATGGCCGGCATCGCCGGCACCGTGCTGGTGCTGTATGCGACGCTGCTGACACCGATCCTGCCGGATGCCGCCGCGCATTTCGTCATCGCCTCGGTGCTCGGCGCCCCGGCCGCGATCCTGGTCAGCCTGATCATGGTGCCCGAGACCGAGCCGCGTGCCACCGGCGGCCAACTCGCCGACCCCGGCCAGATCGCGGTCAGCAGCATGGATGCGATCGTCAAAGGCACCGCCGCCGGACTCGAACTGCTGCTCAACATCATCGCGATGCTGATCGTGCTGGTGGCGCTGGTCTATCTCGGCAACGCCCTGCTCGGCCTGCTGCCGCAGGTCGGCGGCGAGGCGGTCACGCTGCAGCGGCTGCTCGGCTATCTGATGGCACCGGTGTGCTGGCTGCTCGGCCTGCCGTGGGATCAGGCGGTCACCGCCGGCTCGCTGATGGGGATCAAGACCGTGCTCAACGAGCTGATCGCCTATGTCGAATTGTCGAAGCTGCCGGCGGACGCGCTCGACCCGCGCTCGAAGCTGATCATGCTGTATGCGATGTGCGGCTTCGCCAATTTCGGCAGCCTCGGCATCATGCTCGGCGGCCTCACCGCGATGGCCCCCGAGCGCCGCGAAGAGATCGCCGCCTTGGGCTTGCGATCGATCGTCTCCGGCACGCTGACGACGTGCCTGATGGGCGCGGTGGTGGGGCTGATAACCTGATCGGCGCGGATCGCCGGCCGCAGCAAACGGCGCGCTGGACAGCAAAGCTCAGCACATGCGGTATCGGCAATATTTCGAAACGCCTCCTGCACGGCCGGGTTGTGGCCGTCGTCAAGGGGCCTGCGGTTGCGCTGATAACTGACGGCTGACATCGCGAACTCCGCCCTGCTCGCTGAATTTTCTGGAAACACTACCGATCAGGCCGATCGGGTAGGATCGCGGCTCCGACGACAAATCCGGAGACCGATTTGCCGCTCCCTTCGCTTCGGGATCGCGCGGCCGAGCTGACGCTGCCCACCCTGTCGATCGCCATGGCGGCATGGCTCGGCGCCGCCGCCTTCGCCTTCCGCTCCAGCCTTCTGACATCGTTCGACCTGGTTTTCGGCAATAGCGGCGACGGCCGGCTGATTGCGTATCTGCACGAACATCTGTTCGCGGCGTTGCGGGGGCGCGCCGAGCTGCTGTCGCCGGCGTTCTACTTTCCGCAGAAGAATGCCCTCGGCTACACCGACGCGTTTCTGCTCGACGCGCTGCCCTTCGCGGCGTTGCGCGGGCTCGGGTTCGATCCGTTTCTCGCCTCGCAGATTCTCGCCATCGCACTGTCGCTGTGCTGCTTCATGGCGACGCTGGTGATCGGACGCCGCTATCTGCGGCTCGGTCCGCCATTGGCGATCTGCGCCGCGGTGCTGGTCACCTTTCCCAGCAACCTGATGTTCAAGACCGCCGAGGCGCATCCGAACTTCTTCGCGCTGTACTACGTGCCCTGTCTCGTTCTGCTGGCGCTGTGGGCGATCGAGGATTATCCGCGCCCGACCCGATGGTCGCTGCTGCGCGCGGGCGGCTTTGGGCTGGGCTATGGGCTGCTGCTCGCGACCTCGTTCTACGTTGCCTGGCTGTTCGCTCTGACGCTGCTGTTCGGCCTCGGCACCATCGCGGTGCTCCGTGGCCGCGAGGCGATCGCGCTGCTCCGGCAACATCCCGGCTCCTGCGCAGCGCTGATCGGTGCGGCGATCGCCGGCTTTGCGATCGGGGCGATACCGGTGCTGGCAATCTATCTGCCGGCGCTGCACCAGCAGGCCGGGCGCTCGTTCCGCGACTATGTCAGCTTCGCGCCGTTTCCGAAGGATCTGATCAATCTCGGCGTCCACAACATGGCGTGGGGCTGGCTGGTCGATCGGCTGATCGGCGACGCCCAGCACGAGCGCGCACTGGCGGTGACGCCGCTGATGACTGCGGCGCTGGTGATGCTGCTGCTGCGGCTGCGCCGCACTGCGCCGGCACGCCCGATGCCCTGGCAGATCGTATTCGCATGCGTCTGCGTGACCGTGTGGGGATTGTCGTGGCTGGTGACGCTGCGGGTCGGGACGTTCAGCGCGTTCTGGCTGCCCTATCACCTGGTGCCGGGCGCCGTGGCGATCCGCGCGGGCGACCGCATCCAGTTGCTGGTCAATCTGTGGGTGGTCGCCGGGCTGATGGTGCTGCTGCAGTATTGGCTCGACTGCGTGCCGCGCGCCGCAGGCGCCCGGCACAAGCTGATCGCCGGAATCATCGTTGCGCTGTGCCTGATCGAGCAGATCAACCTGCAGCCGGCCGGACTGGCGCGGCGCGAGGAGCTGGCGCGGCTGGCGGCGGTGCCGGCTGCGCCGCCGCCGTGCCGTGCCTTTGTGGTCGACGCCGGCACGGCGTTCGACGGCAAGCAATTGGACGCGATGTGGATCTCCGCCAAGCTCGGGCTGCCGACGCTGAACGGCGATTCCGGCTGGGCGCCGCCCGGATGGCGGCTGAACGATCCGACGACCGATTACGACGAAGCGGTGCGACTGTGGATCGGCGCCACCGGCCTCGACGTCCCACTGTGCCGCTACGACCGCAGCGCGCGGCAGTGGTCGCCCGATCCGCAGCCGGCCGACGAGCTCAGCGCCAAGCGGCGCTGACCGGGACGTGCAGCGTGATGGTCGCCGAGCGCGAGCAAGCCAGGCTTCAGGTCGATCGTCTCCGGCCCGCTCACCACCTGCCTGATAGGCGCGGTGGTCGGGGGATGACGTAGGTCGTCTTCATCCCAGTCCGTTCGGCTTTTGACTAATTGTCAACAAAAGCTTGCCCTCTGCCTGGTGTGCGAGCGAATCGAGCGGAGATACCAAGTGTTCGACAACCCACGCAGGCACATCCGCCTCAAGCATGACGTCGTAACTGTTTCCGTCGCGAAGAACTTCACCGACCGGCCGTAAGCCGGATTTCTGGTTGGGAAGCAGCGAATTCGGCAAGAATCCGACGATCGCACTGTTGTCGAATAGGACGGTCCGTTTCGCGATCAGGGCCGCGCTGGGCAACAGACCAAGAGCCCGATGATATCGCGCCATGATCCGATCTCGTGGGACGTCATGCCCACCGGCGGCAACTCGATTCTCTACACGGGATACGTTGATGTCCGGATCAGAGGTACATACGAAATACAGCGTCACATCATAACCGGCATCATCGGCCCGGATCATGAAGTCGACCTTGCTTGGATGCGACATCACGGTCTCGAAACTGAAGTCGAGCCTCCTATCCAAGCAGGTCTGTCGCTGAAAATCGGCAATCTGTTGCGCTTGCTTCGAACGTCGAGGCTCAGGCAAATCGAGCGTCGTCGCGATCTGGTCCGCGTTGATGTGCTTGCCAAAATCGATGCCGGCTTCCATCAAGTAATCTACGAGAGTACTCTTGCCGGACCCGTTTGGACCGGCGATCACCAGAAGGAACGGCGCGTCCGACAATCAATCGCTCCGTCCATGGTTCTGTTTGGACATGTCCGAATTCGCCGCCTCTGGATCGGAATTGATGCCGTCCTCGAAAACAGCCACCAACCCGGACGGTTGCCGCTGCGCGAGTTTCGAAGCGGCCTGGCCATTCTCGAGGAAATCGACCGTGCCCGTCACGACCAAACCTGCGTCCTGAGCTCGCTTGGCGGCTCTCAAGGCGGCATTGCCGCCCAACACTGCCAATTCCTCCAACGACAAGTCCACCGCACGTTTGCGCATTCGATCACCTCACTGCGCCAGCTCCGCTCCGCTAACGTAGGTTGTCTGCCCAGCAAAAGCCAGTTAGCGACCGCGTTCAGTTCAGTCGAAACAGGCCGTCAACTGCCTTGAATTCCGCAGGCTGCACGAGATCTGAATGAGCCACGCGAACCGCAAACAGCGGCCCTTCGAGCTTGGTCTGCCAGAAAGCGAGAAATTTGAAGAGTTCTGGGAATGTCGGACACAGGTCGTAGTCCTGCCACGTGTAGCTCTGCAGCAGCCACTGCCGGTCGGGGCGGCGATAGAGAATCTCGGCCGTTGTCAGACCGTAGCCGAGCACCTGCTTCCTGAAGTCCTCAGAAACTGCACCTCGTTCGACCATAAAATCCTCCTTCCCGAACCAGCATTCCGCAACAGTGCGCGACCGGGATTGCCTGCGAATGCCGTCCTTCCGTCTGCTGTCCCCGCGGAGCTGAGCTCCGGTCTTCACTCGCCCAGCGCCGCGCAGCTGAAAATGTGACGCAATTGGGCTGGGCACCTCAAGTCAAAAATCGACGGCAAATGCGGAAAATGCAGCTTTAGCAGCGACTTAGTTCAAGTGCTAACAGAGGCGCCGAAGCCCACGGAACAGTCGGGGCTTGATCACCGCTCCATCCTCGTTCACGGTGTTTGGCAGATGTTCCGCGCGAGTGCTAAAAATTTCGCGCCCGGCCCTTGTCTGTCCAAAATCCCTCGACTATCTCGTCCCTGTCGCGCTGGCACTCGCTGCCCGCGACTGCCAACATTTCGATTTCTGAAACAAGTTCAGAAACTTAGGAGGACTTGCATGAACTTCCGTCCGCTTCACGACCGCGTCGTGGTCAAGCGCATCGACGCCGAAGAGAAGACCGCCGGCGGTATCATCATTCCTGACACGGCCAAGGAAAAGCCCTCGCAGGGCGAGATCGTCGCCGTCGGCCCCGGCGGCCGCGACGAAGCCGGCAAGCTGATCCCGATCGACCTCAAGGTCGGTGACCGGGTGCTGTTCGGCAAGTGGAGCGGCACCGAGGT
Organism: Rhodopseudomonas pentothenatexigens; assembly: GCF_900218015.1. Lineage (GTDB taxonomy): Bacteria > Pseudomonadota > Alphaproteobacteria > Rhizobiales > Xanthobacteraceae > Rhodopseudomonas > Rhodopseudomonas pentothenatexigens. Next base: position 41,922 of record NZ_UFQQ01000010.1, read on the forward strand.
CAAGATCGACGGCAAGGAGCTGCTGATCATGAAGGAGAGCGACATCATGGGCGTCATCACAGACGCCGGCGCCAAGAAGAAGGCGGCCTGACGCTACGCACCGTCCTCACCCTGAGGAGCCGGCGCAGCCGGCGTCTCGAAGGGTAAGCTACGCAACGTCCAACCAGCTCATCCTTCGAGACGCCGCTCCACCCTTCGGCCGGACCGGCTCCTCAGGATGAGGGCCAACTCCAACATTCAGGGAACACCTCTTATGTCCGCTAAAGAAGTCAAATTCGGCGTCGACGCCCGCGACCGCATGCTGCGCGGCGTGGACATTCTCGCCAATGCCGTGAAGGTCACGCTCGGTCCGAAGGGCCGCAACGTCGTCCTCGACAAGTCGTTCGGCGCGCCGCGCATCACCAAGGACGGTGTCACCGTCGCCAAGGACATCGAGCTCGACGACAAGTTCGAGAACATGGGCGCCCAGATGGTGCGCGAAGTCGCCTCGAAGTCGGCCGACGCCGCCGGTGACGGCACCACCACCGCGACCGTGCTGGCCCAGGCGATCGTGCGCGAAGGCGCCAAGGCGGTCGCCGCCGGCATGAATCCGATGGATCTGAAGCGTGGTATCGACCTCGCGGTGGAAGCCGTGGTCGCCGACCTCGTCAAGAACTCCAAGAAGGTCACCTCGAACGACGAGATCGCCCAGGTCGGCACCATCTCGGCCAACGGCGACGCCGAAATCGGCAAGTTCCTCGCCGACGCGATGAAGAAGGTCGGCAACGAGGGCGTCATCACCGTCGAGGAAGCCAAGTCGCTCGAGACCGAACTCGACGTCGTCGAGGGCATGCAGTTCGACCGCGGCTACATCTCGCCCTACTTCGTCACCAACGCCGACAAGATGCGCGTCGAATTCGACGACGCCTACATCCTGATCAACGAGAAGAAGCTCTCGAACCTCAACGAGCTGCTGCCGCTGCTCGAAGCCGTGGTGCAGACCGGCAAGCCGCTGGTGATCGTCGCCGAGGACGTCGAAGGCGAAGCCCTCGCCACCCTCGTCGTCAACCGTCTGCGCGGCGGCCTCAAGGTCGCGGCCGTCAAGGCGCCGGGCTTCGGTGACCGCCGCAAGGCCATGCTGCAGGACATCGCGATCCTGACCGGCGGCCAGGCGATCTCGGAAGATCTCGGCATCAAGATGGAGAACGTCACCCTGCAGATGCTGGGTCGCGCCAAGAAGGTGATGATCGACAAGGAAAACACCACGATCGTCAACGGCGCCGGCAAGAAGGCCGACATCGAGGCCCGCGTTGCCCAGATCAAGGCGCAGATCGAGGAAACCACCTCGGACTACGACCGCGAGAAGCTGCAGGAGCGCCTGGCCAAGCTCGCCGGCGGCGTCGCGGTGATCCGCGTCGGCGGTGCGACCGAGGTCGAGGTGAAGGAGCGCAAGGATCGCGTTGACGACGCGATGCACGCCACCCGCGCCGCGGTCGAGGAAGGCATCGTGCCGGGCGGCGGCGTCGCTCTGCTGCGCGCCTCCGAGCAGCTCAAGGGCCTGCGCACCAAGAACGACGACCAGAAGACCGGCGTCGAGATCGTGCGCCGCGCCCTGTCCGCCCCGGCCCGCCAGATCGCCATCAACGCCGGCGAAGACGGCTCGGTGATCGTCGGCAAGGTGCTGGAGAAGGAGCAGTACGCGTTCGGCTTCGACTCGCAGTCGGGCGAATACGGCGACCTGGTCAAGAAGGGCATCATCGACCCGACCAAGGTGGTCCGCACCGCGATCCAGAACGCCGCCTCGGTGGCCGCGCTGCTGATCACCACCGAAGCGATGATCGCCGAACTGCCGAAGAAGAACGCCGGCGGCCCCGCGATGCCCCCGGGCGGCGGCATGGGCGGCATGGACTTCTAAGCGACGAAGTCGTCCCGGGCGCAGCGCAGCACGCAGTGGTGCGCTGCAGACCCGGTATCCCACCAAAGAGACAACGAAGCCCGGGAGCAATCCCGGGCTTTTTGTTGGGCTCTTGTGGACTGGATGAAGCGCAGCATAGTCCGGATCAGCCCGACCGATTCTACGCCGATGGCTCGATCGAGTAGCATCGGCTTCTGCCATCGTCTTGGACCCGCCAACGACTTGACGGGCAACGGAGCAATGAGGCGTACTACAATTGGTCACCTCCCTGCTAGGCGACCACACTAACCTGCGCCACGACGACGCAGAAGGTCCTGTGCAGACTATCGGAACGCAATATATGAAGCGGCCAATTGATAAAATCCGCGAATCGGCACTCTCGATGGAGATTGGCGAACCGGGTGAGCGAAGCACCATTACCGAATTCGTCAAGATCGCAGACAAATTGCATATCGTCACGGGGTCGGCAATTTACCGGGTCATGCTGGCAGACGAGATCGATCCGGAACGCACTAATCCTGCGGTACCTAATTCGCAGCAGAAAGTTCTGCACTACGGTTCGGAATCACCCTTGGTATGCAAGACATTGCTCACAGCCAAGCAACTCTTTGGCGAAGGATCACCTCTTGCTGATAAGAGCGACGCAATCAGGCTAAGTTTCGAGTGCCTGAGAGATTTGGTCGCACTAGCAGATTCTGCGCAAGCATTTAGTGAAGAGGAGACTTCAGTCCGGTCGCGATCGTTCGAAACGCGGGATCAACATCGATCCCTTATCCTGCCTTCCACTCCCAACCTAGCAGCGAGTTGCAAGGAGTTCATTTTGAAGTCTGATCATTCATTGCAGTCGCTTTTTGGAATCGCAAAGCTCTTCTATGGCGCCAACTTAAAGGGATGGTTTGAAGGCTTACACAGTGAGATTTGCCGACATCACGGTAAGGATACGCAGTATTGCGAACTATCTCGGGAAGTTGCTGTATTCTGCAAATCCATTCGAACAACTCGAAATTGCATTGAACACCCAAAGAAGAATGAAAGGGTGGACGTAGTGGACTATTCGCTGACACCTCGAAACGAGGTCATCCCGCCACAGATTTCAGTAACGCATCCAAGCTTTAATCAGCAGGCTATCCTAGTGTCGGACTACATGAGGCAGGTCACGGATCACATATCCGACATATTCGAAATACTTGTCGCCTTTATGTGCTCGCGCAACCTCCGCAATCTTCCTGAGAGTATTCCATTCTTGTATGACGTTGTGGAAATGCCGGAAAATACGAGAGCGAATAAGTTGGTACGATTCCGTTACGAAATCCTGCTTCGTACTTCTCCTGCGCAAGGTGGCTAACCCTCGCAATCTCAAGCTCTGCGTTTGGCAACTCCCGCGTAGCAGCCCGTAACTTGAAGGGAATGATCAAGCGCAATCCGCCTTCTGCGCGATGTGGCGCAATACGCTTCGTTATTTCGCCCTACACGGCAACGGCATTCCCTCACCCCTTCCCCTTCACCGGCTCAAAGCTGATCTTCAGTCTGTGCCCCGTCGCCTTGGCGAACCGCAGCAGCGTCCGGGTCGAGGGCTGGCCGCGGCCACTTTCCAAACGGGCGACGGTGCTTTGCGTAGTGTTCATCCGGCGCGCGAGTTCGGCCTGGCTGAGGCCGGCGCGACGGCGCGCCTTGGCGATCGCGGCCATCACGGTGAACTCTGCTTCGAGCGCATCGTACTCCGCGCGATACGCTGGGTCCTTGCTCCAGGCCTTGTGCAGATCCTTGATTTTGGTCATCTCGTCTCCCGAACTAACGGTCCCTACTTGACGGCTTTGGCGCGTTCCCTCGCGATCGCCAGTTCGCGCGGCGGCGTCTTTTGCGTTTTCTTGACGAAGGCGCGCACCACGACCACGCGCCTGCCCGCCGCGGTGAGATAGATGGCGCGGGAGATGCCGTCGCGCCCGGTGATGCGCAGCTCCCACAGCCTTGCTTCGAGATGCTTGACGCTGTCGCGTGGCAAAGCCTCGATCCGATCTGCTCGATCAGCTCGGCCAACCGCACGAACCGCGCACGCATGTCCGCCGGCAGCGCGCCGATCTCGGCATCAACAGTGGAATTGAGCGTCTCGACCACCCACCGCATCGTGGGAGACCATCGCAAAAATGCGATAACGTCGAGAAGCTTGATGCGCTCTCCGGCCGGCTCCTGGATTGCGTGCGGTGCGATCTCGGCTACAGATGGTGCCGGTACCGTTCCCTCGAACGCCGGTCCCTCACCATGTCCGACCTCCCGCCCCATCTCGCGCAGCTCGAAGAGGACCTCGCCGACATCGGCCCCGACGTCATGCAGGTCGAAGAGCTCGACGGCTTCATCGCCGCGCTGCTGGTCTGCCCCGAGATGATCAAGCCCGGCGACTGGCTGCCGACCGTGTGGGGCGGCGACGCGGACGAGCCGGCGCCGTTCACCGATCTCGATCACGCCAACAGCATCTTCGCGCTGATCATGCAGCACTACAACGAGGTCGCGATGACGCTGGCCGAGCATCCCGAGCGCTACCGTCCGCTGATGCCCGGCATCGGCACGGGGGACGTGGTCTGGGAGATGTGGATCGACGGCTTCGGAGCAGCCGTGGACATGTGGCCGGAGCATTGGGAGCGGCTGCAGGATGCCGACGACACGACACGCGCGGCATTCGACGGCCTGTCGGGGTTGGTCGACATCTCCACGATGATGGTGGACATCTCCGAAGACGACCGCGAAGCCCTGGCAAAGACGGCCGACGACAAAATCACCGGCTGGCTCATCGCCCTGAATACCTGGCGGATCGCCAACGCCCCCTTGCCCCGCACCATCGAATGGGGCCCGCCAACGCCGCCGGCCCTGCCGCCCACGAAGCGCGCCAAGATCGGCCGCAACGAGCCCTGCCCCTGCGGCTCGGGCAAGAAATACAAGCGCTGCTGCGGACTGAACTGAAGTACGGGCCGCGCTCCGGCTCGGACCACATCTCCTCGACCCGAAAAACAGCAGGTCCGGGCCGCGATGAGAGCCGTGCGCCCTACTCGTCCGCGTGCTTCAGGATCGCCTTCAGCAGCCCGGGAAAGCGCGCGTTGAGGTCGGCTTCGCGAACCGTGTTGCGATGCTCGACGCCCTTCTTGGTGGTGTGGATCAAGCCGGCCTCGCGCAAGACGCGGAAGTGGTTGGACAGCGTCGACTTCGGGATGTCGGGACACGGCGCCGCAGCGGTGCAGGACATGCAGGCCGGTTCCGTGAGCAGTCCCCGGACAATCTGCAGCCGCACCGGATCAGCCAGCGCCGCGAGCACGCCGGCCAGCGTGATGTCGTCGCGCGCGGGGTGAACGAACTGCACCATGAAAAAACATATAGGCGCCCTCTTGCGCTCGTTCAATATTCCCATATTTCCGAACTACCGATCTAGCGAACCATCGCAGATCCGAATCAGGGACGTTCGAACATGACCAAGACTCTGCAAGGCAAGGTGGCGCTGGTGACCGGCGCGTCGAAAGGCATCGGCGCCGCGATCGCGCTGAAGCTGGCGGCCGAAGGCGCCGCGGTGGCGGTGAACTACGCCTCCGGCAAGGACGGCGCCGACGCCGTGGTGGCGAAGATCACCGCCGCCGGAGGCAAGGCGGTCGCGGTGCACGGCAACCTCGCCGAGCCGGACGATGCCGCAAAGCTCGTCGGCGAGACGGTGAAGGCGCTCGGCAAGATCGACGTGCTGGTCAACAATGCCGGCGTCTACGAGATGCTGCCGCTCGATGCGATCACGCCGGCGCATTTCCACCACCAGTTCAACGTCAACGTGCTCGGCCTGCTGCTGGTGACGCAAGCGGCGGCGCGGCACTTCAACGATGGCGGCAGCATCGTCAACATCTCGTCGGGCGCCTCGACGCTGGCGATGCCGAACACCGCGGTGTACGGCGCCACCAAGGCGTCGGTCGATCTGATCACCGGCGTGCTGGCCAAGGAACTCGGCCCGCGCCGGATCCGCGTCAACGCCGTCAATCCCGGCATGGTGGTGACCGAAGGCGTCAGAGCGGCGGGCTACGACAGCGGCGAGATGCGCAAGCAGATCGAAGCGATCACCCCGCTCGGCCGCGTCGGCGAAGCGGACGAGATCGCGGCCGTCGTCGCCTTTCTGGCGTCCGACGCCGCGTCCTACGTCACGGGTGAAACGCTGCACGTCACCGGCGGACTGAAGTAATCCCCCGGCGCCGCACGCCCATCGCGCAGTCCGCCCCGGTGCCATTGCCGGGGCGGATGCGGCTGGCACATACCCTTCCTGCTCCGGCTTCGGCGGGCGCGGCCGCAACGAAATCCGGCTTCGGCCGTTATGCCGCACCGGCCGTATTGGGACGCGCCGAAGAGGAGAACTGGATTTGAAGAAACTCGTCCTGGGAGTCGCCGCCGCCACCCTGCTCGGTCTCGGAGCGCTCACGCCGGCGGTCGCAGCCGCACCCGCGCCAACGCAGACCGCTCCGTTGACCGCTGCCCCCCTGACCGATGTCTCGGCCCAGCGCTACGTCGTCCGTAAGCGTGTGGTCCGCCGCGGCCCGCACTGCACCGTCCGCAAGGTGGTCACCCGCGGCGCCTATGGCCGCCGCGTGGTGCGCACCACCCGCGTCTGCCGCTAGCTCCGGCGTGCCGCCTGGCGGCTTCAAATCGGAAGGAAGGCGGACGACAGTGTCCGCCTTCCTTGCGTTTCAGGATCGGTTACGCGCACCGGCTCTTGGTCGTGCCGAAGCACCGGTCTTACCAGCGATCGAACCGGTCGCCCATCCGGCCTTCCACGTCGACCTGCTCGTAATCGGGAGCGGCAGGCTGGCGCCGCACGGTGCGCAGCGTTCGTTGTTGGGTCTTGGGCGGATTGAACACCACGTAGCAGGCCGGGCTCAGCCGCGGGCCGGCGTCGCGCAGGCAGCCCTCGATCCGGGCCGCATCGGGAATGAACTGCCCGCACAGGCGGAACGCATCCGGGGTGCAGGCCTCGCGCTGCGCGGCCGTCCCTTGCTCCTGAGCGACGGCGGCGCCGCCGACAAAGCTGGTGAACACAATCAGTCCGGCAAACAGGCGTGAGGTCATGGTCGATCTCCGTTTGATCGACCAAGTGCGAGGCCTGCGAAGTCGTTCCGCGGGCGGCGTTCACAGATTGTGGAGAGCGTGCCTCGAGCAGGGAAAGCGGCGGTCCCGCTCTCGGTGTCCGCTCGAAGCGCGGCAGGTCAGGTCATGCTGCCGACGACGACGAGGCGCTTGACCTCGCCGCGTTTGAACGCCTGCAGGAAGGCGTTGTAGTCCTTGAACGAGACGCAGCCGTTGGAATCGCCGCGCGGCCCGAGCATGTAGGTGTGAGCAAGCAGGCCGGTGCGGCCGTAGATCACATCCTGACCGCCGACCGGAGTGAGCCGGATCGCGGCGACGCCGTGGAACAGCTTCTCGCGCATCTTCAGGTCGTAGATGTGCGGCGGGGTGGCGCCCTGCATCTTGACGTTGACGTGGCGCGGATCGTCCATCCGGGCGCCGAGGCCGGAATGCGCTTCGAGCTTGGAGCCGTCCGGCATGTACACGGTCTTGGCGGTGATGTCGTACACCGCGGTGTAGCGATCGTCGTCCGAGGGATTGAAGGCGTTGTCGCGAACCTGGCCGACGTCGAGATCGCTGGTGTCGGCCGAAGCGTAGGCCAGTGCCGGGCTGTCGACCTTGCCGAACAGTTTTTCGAAGAAGCTCGACTTCTGGTTCTGCGCCGCCATCAGGATTGCCGACTTGGCACGGGCGACCAGAGCTTCGTGGCTGTAGGGGTTGCGCGAGGGATTGCGCGGCGTGAGGGCAGCGATCGACTTGGCCCGCTGCGGCGGCAGCGGCACGTTCATCGCTTCCTTCACCGGCGACGGCGGAGGCGCAACGCCGACCTTGGCGTCGTCGTCGGTGTGGGCGGCCGATTCAGGATTTTGCGCCGGCTGTTTGAACCGATCGGGCTGGAAGCCGAACGAATAGGAAGGATCGAGCAGAGCGTAATAGCGGTGGCCGGTCTTGGCGGGCTCGGAAGCCTGGACACTGGAGGTGACCGGAACGTCGGTCGGATCGGCGGAGGCGACCTGGACGCCCCTGGTTTCCTGGCGCTTGAAGGCGGATTTCAGCGCCAGCGACGCCATCAATTGCGGCGCGGCCTCGGCGGCTGCAGCGAGCGGTTCGAACCGGGCGGAGAACGAGGTGCGCTCGATCGAGGAGCGGCTGACCTGATCGTCACGCCAGGAGCCGACGGTCGGATAGATGCTGGCGCCGACGGTGTTGGCGTAAACCGTCCAGACGCAACCGATCACCGGCAGCGCGATTCCGATCGCGCCGAGCGATTTCCGAAACCCCATGTAGCGGGCCCCACGTTGGTTGGACGGCGATCGCCGCCCCGTGCCGACTGTCATTCGCTCGCTTCCCGACTTTTCCCCATCGGTCAGCGGCAAACCAAGATACCGCATACAGATGTGGCAGAACAGAGGAGCGCGATTAAGGCGGGTTTTAGTTAAATGCAGTTTAAGCGGCCTGGAGCGGGAACCATGCGCCGCTATGGTTAACGATTGGTTAGCACTCCGTCGCGCCTATTCATCCAATAGTTCCAATCGGTTGACGGTCGACACCGACCCGATTGCGGCTTTCGTCAGCGAATTCCCGCACCGATAAAGCGAATCGACCCCGGGATGCTACGAAAGATTGTAGTGACAAATTTTGCCGTCGCGATCGTCCGAGACCGCGAAAGCGCCCGCGCCGAAGCATGGCATATCGATTGCATCTGAGCCGCGTTCTTACCTTTTGAGGCCCGGAATGTCAGCTTCCTTCGATCGTTATGTCAGCTTCCAACACTGCGACTGGGAGGGGCGCTCGAAGCGGGTGATGCAGCGGCTGCAGCGCCACGTCGACGCCGCGGAGAATCCGTTCTGGGCGTACTTCGCCCAGAAGCGCACCGAGCTGCGCGACAAGCAGGGTCTCGACGATCTCCGCATCCTGCACAACTACCTGCCGACGCTGCGCGAGCTGCTGGAGGACAACGGCGACCTCGAAACCCTGCAGATGCTGGAAGATCTCGAAGCCAACCTGATGTGACGTGCTACGCGCGGCGCCCCGCCGCGGTGAGGAAGTCGAAGTCGCAGCCGTCGTCGGCCTGCAGCACCGCGTCGTGGAACAACTGCGCGTAGCCGCGCTCCGGCCGCGCCGCAGCGGTCGCCGGCAGCGCGGCGCGGCGGCGGGTCAGCTCGGCGTCGTCGACCTTGAGGTCGATCCGGCGCGCGGCGACGTCGAGTGCGATCCGGTCGCCGGTCTGCACCAGCGCCAGCGGCCCGCCCTCGGCGCTTTCCGGGGTGATGTGCAGCACGATAGTGCCGAACGCGGTGCCGCTCATCCGCGCATCGGAAATCCGCACCATGTCCTTCACCCCTGCCCGCGCCAGCTTCAGCGGGATCGGCAGATAGCCGGCCTCCGGCATCCCGGGCGCGCCCTTCGGCCCGGCATTGCGCAGCACCAGCACGTCGTCGGCGGCGACGTCGAGATCGGGATCGTCGATCCGCCGCGCCATGTCTTCCAACGTCTCGAACACCACCGCGCGTCCGGTGTGCTGCATCAGGTTCGGCGACGCGGCGGCGTGTTTGATCAGCGCGCCGCGCGGCGCCAGATTGCCGCGCAGCACCGCGAGCCCGCCTTCGCTGCGGATCGGATCAGCGCGCGAGCGGATCACGTCCTGTCCCGGCACCTCTTCGGCCTGCGCGACGAGCTCGCGCAGCGTCGCCCCGGTGATGGTGCGGGCGTCGAGTTCGATCAGTTCGCCGAGCTGCGCCATCAGCTTCGGCACGCCGCCGGCGTGGTGGAAGTGCTCCATGTAGTGCGCGCCCGACGGCTTGAGGTCGACCAGCACCGGCACCTTGCGGCCGATCGCGTCGAACTCGTCGAGATCGATCCGGTGCGGCACGCGGCCGGCGATCGCGGTGAGATGGATCAGCCCGTTGGTCGAGCCGCCGATCGCCTGCAGCACCACCTGCGCGTTGCGGAACGCCGCCGGGGTCAGGATCTCGCTTGGGCGCGGCCCCTTGGCCTTGGCCATCGCGGCGGCGACACGGCCGCTGGCCTCTGCCGAGCGGAACCGTTCGGCATGCGGCGCCGGAATCGTCGCGCTCATCGGCAGCGACAGTCCCATCGCTTCGATCATGCACGCCATCGTCGAGGCCGTGCCCATCACCATGCAGGTGCCGACCGACGGCGCCAGCCTGCCGTTGACCGCCTCGATCTCGGCCTCGTCGATCTCGCCGGCGCGATACTTCGCCCACAGCCGCCGGCAGTCCGTGCAGGCGCCGAGCACCTCGCCCTTGTGATGCCCGACCACCATCGGCCCCACCGGGATCACCACCGTCGGCAGATCGGCCGACACCGCAGCCATCACCTGTGCTGGCAGCGTCTTGTCGCAGCCGCCGATCACCACCACCGCATCCATCGGCTGGGCGCGGATCATCTCCTCGGTGTCCATCGCCATCAGATTGCGCAAGTACATCGAGGTCGGATGCGCAAAACTCTCAGCGATCGAGATGGTCGGAAACACCATCGGCATCGCGCCGGCCAGCATTACGCCGCGCTTCACCGCGTCGATGATCTGCGGCGCGTTGCCGTGGCAGGGATTATAGTCGCTGTGGGTGTTGGTGATGCCGACGATCGGTCGGTCGAGGGCGTCGTCCGAATAGCCCATCGCCTTGATGAAGGCGTTGCGCAGGAACAGCGAGAATCCCGAATCGCCGTAAGCCGTCAGTCCCTTGCGCAATCCGTCGGTCATGTCCCGTCCCGCTGCAGTTTTGCAGGCACTTGAAGGACGGCGGCAGCCGATGTCAATCGCGTGGTCAGGTGATCGCTTTGGCGACCAGTAACGCGACCAGAATCGCGACGCCACTGAAGGCGATGGTGAGGAATTGGCGTCGATGCGAGCTGGAGATCAGTGGGTTCATCGGTTCCTTCGCCCTCTTTCGGCGAATCGATCGCCCTCGGAGCCGCGGCAATTAAGCCGCTTTTAGCGACGGCAGGATGAACCAACTACTCGGACGACTACCGGACACGGAACAACTCATGGTACGCAAAACGCCGGGACGGTGAACCGTCCCGGCGCGAATCATCGGACCGATCGTGGAACCGATCAGGCGGCGTTGAAGCCGGCGATCGCCTTGACCTCGAGATACTCTTCGAGACCGAACTTGCCCCACTCGCGGCCATTGCCCGACTGCTTGTAGCCGCCGAACGGCGCGGTGCGCTCGTTGGGCACGCCCTGCAGGTTGACGTTGCCGGCGCGGATCTTGCGGCCGACTGCACGGGCGCGGTCCACCGAGCCGGCCGAGACGTAACCGGCCAGACCATAGGGCGTGTCGTTGGCGAGTTCGACCGCTTCGTTCTCGTCCTTGGCGCCCATGATCACCAGCACCGGCCCGAAGATCTCCTCGCGCGCGATGGTCATGTCCTTGGTGACGTCGGCGAACACCGTCGGGCGCACGTAGAAGCCCTTGTTGACGCCTTCCGGCAGGCCGGGGCCGCCGGCCACCAGGGTGGCACCTTCCTCGATGCCCTTGTTGATCAGCGCCTGGATCTTGTCCCACTGGATGCGGTTGACGACCGGGCCGATGGTGGTGCCTTCGCCGCGCGGATCGCCCGCCTTGGTCTTGTCGGCGACGCCCTTGGCGATCGCCGCGACCTCCTTCATCTTCGACAGCGGCACGATCATCCGGCTCGGCGCGTTGCACGACTGGCCGGAGTTGTTGAACATGTGCATCACGCCGCCGGTCACCGCCTTGGTCAGGTCGGCGTCCTCCAGGATCACGTTCGGCGACTTGCCGCCGAGCTCCTGGCTGACGCGCTTCACCGTCGGTGCGGCGCGCTGGGCGACGTCGATGCCGGCGCGGGTCGAGCCGGTGAACGAAATCATATCGATGTCGGGATGCTCGCTCATCGCCGCGCCGACCTCCGGGCCGAGGCCGTTGACGAGGTTGAAGACGCCCTTCGGCACGCCGGCTTCGTGCAGGATCTCGGCGAAGATCAGCGCCGAGGTCGGGGTGAATTCGCTCGGCTTCAAAATCATCGTGCAGCCGGCCGCGATCGCCGGCGCGACCTTGCAGGCGATCTGGTTCAGCGGCCAGTTCCACGGCGTGATCATGCCGATGACGCCGATCGGCTCGCGCACGATCATCGCCGAGCCCATCGGCTCCTCGAACTGATAGTTCTTCAAGACGTCGAGCGTCGACATGATGTGGCCGAGGCCGGCGCCGGCCTGCATCTTCTCGGCCATCGGCAGCGGCGCGCCCATCTCGTCGGAGATCGCGGCGCCGATTTCCTTCATGCGGCTCTTGTAGACCGCGATGATCTTTTCGAGCAGCGCGACGCGCTCCTCGCGGCTGGTCAGCGAGAACGTCTCGAAAGCACGCTTGGCGGCGGCCACCGCCTTGTCGACATCGGCCTTGGAGCCGAGCGCAACCTCATACATCGCCTCCTCGGTGGCGGGATTGACGACCGACGTCGACTTCTTGACGACGGGATCGACCCAGGCGCCATCGATGTAGAACTGCATGCGGTTGACCATCGTGAACCTCTTGCTTGATCGCGGGTGGTTGGTGGTTGGGTAGGATCAGAACTGCCGGCGTCGTCGCGTCGGGCCCCCGCCTCGATGCAAACGGTCCGGGTGTCGACCACCGCCATATGCGGGAACGGCATATAAAATCACCGACGCACGCGTCGCAAGCCGTGCATGCACAATTGCCCGTGTGGGCCCGACCGATCGGCGATCTTCTACCACGCCGCGGAAATTGCGGCTGTCGCGCTGCAACGCAGCATTCAACCGGCCCTGGCCAGCGGGGGCGGCTCGACGGTGGCTCCAGCGATGATGTCGCGGAAGTGCGTGATCGGCTGCGGCCGGCCGATCAGGTAGCCCTGCACTTCGTCGCAACCGGCCCGGGCCAGGAACGCGAGCTGACTTTCGGTCTCGACGCCCTCGGCAATCACCGGCAGCTTCAGCGTGCGCGCAAGGCTGAGGATCGCCTCGACGATCGCCGCCGATTCCGGGTTGGTCTCGAGCTTGCGTGTGAACGCCTGATCGATCTTGATCTTGTCGAACGGAAACGACTGCAGATACGACAGCGACGAATAGCCGGCGCCGAAATCGTCCATCGCAACGCGTACGCCGAGATTCTTGATCTTGCGCAGGATCGCGATCGCACCGGCGAAATCGTCGATCAGCACGCCTTCGGTGATTTCGACTTCGAGCCGCGACGGCTCCAGCCCGGTCTCCAGCAGGATCTGCAGGATCAGCGCCGGCACGTCGAGCCGCCGGAAATCGAGCGGCGAGAAGTTGACGGCGATCGCCAGCGGTTTGCTCCACGATGCCGCTTCGGCGCAGGCACTGCGCAACACCCATTCGTCGATCGGGCCGATCTGGCCGGTCTCTTCGGCGAGCGGCACGAACAGCGCGGGTGATACCATGCCACGCACCGGATGCCGCCAGCGCAGCAGCGCCTCGAAGCCGATGATCGCTCCGGCCGCCGTCGCCTGCGGCTGGTAGTGGATCTCGAACTGCCGCTGCTCCAGCGCCACCGCCAGCTCGCGCTGCAGCGCGCGTTTTTCCCGAATCTGCAGATCCATCGCCGGCTCGAACAGACACACCGTGCCGCGCTGTTCGGTCTTGGCGCGATACAGCGCAACGTCGGCATGGGCGAGCAGCGTATCGGCGTCCTCGCCGTCGCGCGGATAGACGCTGACGCCGGCGGTCGCGGTGAGCCTGATGCGGTGGCCGTCGACCTCGAACTCGGTGTCGCACAGGCGCGCCAGTTGCCGGCAGACCTCCTGGATCGAATCGGTCGCGGGGTCCGGCGAGGTGACGATCGAAAACTCGTCGCCGCCCGGCCGGGCCAGAAAGCCCCAATGGCAGGTGTCGGCGAGGCGCCGCGCCATCTCGGCCAGCACCGCGTCGCCGACCGCCTGGCCGAACACGTCGTTGATCTCCTTGAAGCGGTCGATGCCGAGCCGGATCACCGCGAAGCCGCCGTCGAACCGACGCGCCTGTTCGACGCTCGCAACGATGCGCTCGTTGAAGGCGGCGCGGTTGGGAAGACCGGTGGCGACGTCGTGCAGTGCCAGATAGGCGAAGCGCTGCTCGGCCTGCTTGTGATCGGTGACGTCGCTGTGCTTGGCGATCCAGCCGCCGTTCGGCAGGCGCCGGAGATCGATCCGGATATGGCGACCGTCGCGCAGTTCTGCGACCAGGGTGGCGGGGCCGCCGGAGGCGAGCGCGGCACCGAGTTCGATCAGTTGCCGCTTGTCGCTGACAAAGTTGCCGGAATTCTGCATCACCGCCAGAGTGCGGCGGAGGCTGTGGCCGGCGATCTCACGCCCCGGCGGAATGGCATAGATGTCGAGAAAGGCTTCGTTCCAGAGCTGCAGCCGCCCCTGGGCGTCGAACAGGCAGAAGCCCCGCGCCGCGTCGTTGAGGATCCCGTCCAGCACCATGTCGCGTTCGGCCAAAGTCAGCCGGGTGCGGCGGCCCGCGATCGAACTCAACCACACCGCCAGACTGGCAAAGCCGGTTGTGGCGGTCACCGAGCCGATCATCAGCCCCAGCGCGACGGTCGGCGCGAGCGGCGCATCCCAGGCAACCATCAGCGCCAGCGCCATAGCGGCCGCAATTGCACTGAGCGAGGCAAAGCCGGTCGCGACGATCCAGCGCCGGCGTCCCTTGCCGTCGCTGACCTCAATGCTGCGCAACCCGCCATAGGCCCCGACGACGCCGAGGACGCACAGCACGGCGGCCAGGGCGATCATTTCCCAAAACTGGGCATCGGGTGCGGAAGTAAGTTCGGCCATCTGCGATTGGAACCTGCTCTCGCTTCGCACTCTGGCATCGTGGTTTTGCCTAATGCTTAAAGAGATCGCCAAATCGGCGGCAGCCGGAGCGGCCGAACGCCGCGCCAGTTCCGTTACTCATCATCGCGGGAATATTACGACGTGCAGACAGCCGAGGGCGACAACGAGAAGTCGCAGGCGAGGTGTTCAGGCGGCCCGCTCACGGGCTCGGATACGGCTCCGACGGCAATGCCGGCTGCCTGCGGCGCAGTCGCTCGCGATGCGCCGTGTAGATGCCGCTGCCGATGATCACCGCGGCGCCGGCGAAGGTCCACAGATCCGGCACTTCACCGAACACGCCGAAGCCGAGGATCGCCACCCAGACGAGCTGGCTGTAGGTGAACGGCGCCAGCACGGACGCATCGGCGTAACGATAGGCCAGCACCACGACCCACTGCCCCATCGTCGAGGCCAGCCCGACCAGGAGGCCGATGCCGATATCGTGCCAGCTCGGCGTCACCCAGACGAACGGCACCAGCGCGCTGAGCGTGATGAAGCCGACCAGCGCCGAGAACGACATCGTGACGATGGCGCGATCGGCGCCGCTGATCATCCGCGTCAAGGTCAGCGTCAGCGCCCAGCCCAGCGCCGACAGGATCGGCAGTACGACTGCGGGGTCGAACGCCGCCGAGCCCGGCCGGATCACGATCAGCACGCCGACCAGGCCGACCAGCGTCGCGATCCAGCGCCGGATCCCGACGCGCTCGCCGAGCAGCGGGATCGACAGCGCGGTGACGAACAGCGGCGCGACGAACGAGGTGGCCGAAGCCTCCGCAATCGGAAGAAACTGCAAGCCGGTGATGAACAGCACCGACGACGCCACCAGCGCCAGCGCCCGCAACACCTGCAGTTTCGGCCGCACCGAGCGCAGCGGCGACTCCCTGGAGGCGAGCACCACCGGAATCATGATCAGCACGAATACCAGAAACCGGATCCAGCCGATTTCGATCGGCGGCAGGGTGCGACCGAGATACTTCGCCAGCGCGTCGGAACAGGCCAGAAACACCGTCGAGCCGACGATCAGCGCGATGCCGCGCAGCGGATGGTCGGCGTGGCGATGGGTCAGCCGGCGCACGGCGTCGTTGCTTGGCGAGGTGACGGTCAAGGCTCGATGACGCTTTGGAGGAGGTGAAAGCGGGACGACTCCGCGGGCGGATGTCCCATCAACTAACAATCCGACAAAACGATGTTCGGCGTGCCGGCACAAGTGCCGAAATCGGGACTCGGTCATGCGACAGGCCTGGAAGCGAGGCGCTGCGGACTTTTTCCTCCGACCGCGCCTCGCGCTCACAGCATCGGCAGGCTTGCGGGCTCGGGGCCCAGCGGGCAGGCCTGATCGATCGCATCGATCTCCTCCTCACTGAGCCGCAGTGCCAGTGCCGCCGCATTGTCCGCCGCATGAAGCGGGTTGCCGGCTTTCGGAATCGCAAACACCGACGGCCGCCGGGTCAGAAACGCCAGCGCCACCTGCCGCGGGGTGGCGCCGTGGGCGTCGGCGATGCTCTGCAGCAGCCGCCCGGCCGGACTGCGCGGGCCCGGGAATTCGTCGTGGCCGAACGGCGAATACGCCGTGACGGCGACGCCGTGAGCTTCGCACCACGGAATCACGGTGTGTTCGACCGCGCGTTCGAGCAGATGGTACAGCACCTGATTGCAGGAGATCCTGCCGTCGCCGGCGACCCGGTGCAGCTCGCGCAAATCTCCGGCGTCGAAATTGCTCACGCCCCAGGAGAGGATCTTGCCGGCGGCCACCAGTTCCTCGAACGCCGCCACCGTCTCGCCGAGCTGATAATGGCCGCGCCAATGCAGCAGATAGCAGTCGAGCCGGTCGGTGCGAAGCCGGGCCAGCGAGCGTTCGCAGGCCGCAATGGTGCCGCGGCGCGAGGCATTGCTCGGTAACACTTTGGAAACCAGGAACACCTCGTCGCGCCGGCCGGCGATCGCCTCGGCAACCAGCGGCTCGGCGTCGCCGTACATCTCGGCGGTGTCGATGTGTGTCAGGCCGAGATCGAGGCCGCGCCGCAGCGCGGCGATCGCCGACGCGCGGTCACCCTGGTCGATATACCAGGTGCCCTGCCCGATCGGCGCGAGGTTCGGCCCCATCCGGCCGAATCTGCGCATGTCCCCAGTCACCATTCGCTCCCGTCACGATCACACCGTGCCGGCCATCATTGGCCGCGGCGCGGCGCCCTGGCCCGGCTTCAGCCGGAACTCGTAGGTCATCCAATGCCACGGTCCCGAGGCCTCGCGACCATCAGGCATCACCGCATCGTTGCGCAATTCCACGTTCGAAATCAGTTCCTCTTTGACCCCAAATACAATGTCGGTTTCCAGATATTTATCACCTTCGATGAAAACATGGGTGACCAGCGGCTCGAAGCCAGGGGCGCTGATCAGAAAATGCACGTGCGCCGGCCGCATCGGATGCCGTCGCGCCGCCAGGATCAGGTCGCCGACCGGGCCGTCGATCGGGATCGGATAGCTGCACGGCAGGATGGTGCGGAACGCGATCCGGCCGTCGGCATCGGTCGCGAACCGCGCCCGCAACGACGGTCCGCGCTCGGCATAGCCGGGCTTCTGGGAATCGTAAAAGCCGTCGTCGTCGGCGTGCCAGACGTCGACCAAGGCCTGCGCGATCGGCGCGCCGTCGAGATCGGTGATACGGGCCTGAACATACATCGGCTCGCCGTCGAGCCCTTCGGAAATGTCGGCTCCATGCGGCATCTGCTTGTGTTCGCCGACATAGAACGGGCCGAGCACCGTCGTTTGCGTCGCGCCGGCGCGGTCGCGGTGATTGACGGCATCGACCAGCATCGAGACCCCGAGCACGTCCGACAGCAGGATGAACTCCTGCCGGCTCGGCGTGGATTTCTGGCCGGTCCGGGTGAGGAAGTCGATCGCCTTCTCCCATTCCTCGAAGGTCAGGCCGGTGCGGCGGACGTAATCGTGCAGCGAGCGCACCAGCTCGCGCATCAACAGCTTCATGCGCGGATCGGGGGTTTCGTCGAAGCTCTTGACGACCGCCTCGGTGAGGTCGGTCTCGTCGAATTGAGGCATGTCCCGCTCAGATGTCGTTGGAGAGGCGGCGACGGTACACCATGCTTCCCGCTCCGGTAAGCGCGGCCACGGAAGGCCGGCATGCGCGGACGACGACACCGCGGTGCGCATCGCCGGTCCGCCCGCCGCCGATAGAACGCCTCGCGGTTTTCCGATATCAAGGAAGCCCGAGCGAACCACGCCAGAATCCGGGACCGTCAACCGGACGATCCGACATCTCCAGGAGCGAAGCGATGCCCAGCCAAGCCGCACCAGCCCAATCCCCGGCGCCGACCATCGGATCGGCCGCCAGCGCCGGCATGTCCGAGGCCGCGCTGCGCCGGATCGACGATCATCTGCAGCGGCTCTATCTCGATCCCGGGAAGCTGCCCGGCACCCAGACGCTGGTGTATCGCCGCGGCCAGATCGTCTATCAGTCCTCGCTCGGCTTCGCCGACGTCGAACGCAAGGTCGCGGTGCGCGACGACACCATCTTCCGCATCTATTCGATGACCAAGCCGATCACCTCGGTGGCGCTGATGATGCTGTTCGAGGAAGGTCGGGTGCAGCTCGACGACCCGGTGGCGAAGTACATTCCGCAATGGGCGGGTCTCGGCGTGTTTCAGGCGGGCATCGCACCGTACTTCCTGACCAGGCCGCCGGCGCGGCCGATGCAGGTGGTCGACCTGCTGCGCCACACCTCCGGCCTGACCTACGGCTTCCAGAACCGCACCAATGTCGACGCCGCCTATCGCGACAAGGGCATCGGCGCGTTCGAGAAGGCCGGCACGCTCGATTCCTGGATCGCCGATCTGGCGCAGATTCCGCTCGAATTTTCACCCGGCGACGCCTGGAACTACTCGGTCTCGACCGACATCGTCGGCTACATCGTGCAGAAGATCAGCGGCATGCCGTTCGAGCAGTTCGTCAAGCAGCGCATCCTCGATCCGCTCGGCATGACCGACACCGACTTCTACGTGCCGGCTGCCAAGGCGCAGCGTCTTGCCGCCTGCTACACCGCCGATGGCAAGGGCGGCATGACGCTGTCGGACGATCCGGAAACCTCGAGCTTCCTGAGCCCCCCGGCGCTGATCTCCGGTGGCGGCGGCCTCGTTTCCACCACCGCCGACTATCTCACCTTCTGCCGCGCGCTGCTCAACGGCGGCGAACTCGGCGGCGTCCGACTGCTCGGGCCGAAGACGCTGAAGCTGATGACCAGCAGCCATCTGCCCGGCAATCGCGACCTCACCCAGATGTCGCTGTCGATGTTCTCCGAAGCGACCAATGCCGGCATCGGTTTCGGGCTCGGCTTCGCCGTCAACATGAATCCGGCGCTGACGCTGCTGCCGGGCTCGGCCGGCGAATTCTATTGGGGCGGCGCGGCCTCGACCGCGTTCTGGATCGATCCGGCCGAGGAGCTGATCACCATCTTCATGACCCAGCTGATCCCCTCCAGCGCCTACCCGATCCGCCGCGAGCTGCGCACGCTGGTGTACAGCGCGATCACCGAGAGCAATCTGTAGAGCGCTGCCTATCCTCCCGTCATTGCGAGGAGCGAAGCGACGAGGCGATCCAGCTCCGCGCGCGAAACTCGATTGCTTCGCTCACGATGACAGAGCTAATGCCCGCCGCGTACGTGCACCACGGCGATGTCGTCCGCGTACAGCCGGCGCCAGCCGGGCCGCTGGTCCATCTCGCGGACGGCGCCTGCGCTCGGCGGCAGCAGCGTCGCATCGATGTCGTTGCCGCTCAGCAGCCGGTCCAGCGCGGCTGGATCGCGCCCCGCGGTGGCGCGCAGCGTGTCCATCACCCGCGCCTCGCCGTACAGCTCGGCGCGGCCGTCGATGAACACCGGCACATGACGCGAGATCAGATAACCGCCGAAGATGTAGGCGTTGAAGATCCGCCTGGCGCCGTGCACCTGCGCCGCCGCCAGCGCCCGCTCCGGCACCTGGGCCTCGTCGAAGCGATAGTGCAGCCGCGGCGCCGCAGCGATCGTTGCCGCGATGATCGCGATCACCGCGACGACGCCGGCCCAGGCGGGCGGCGCGAGATCGGGCTTTGCTTCGGCTGACGCGCGCCCAAGCCCGAATTGCAGCGCCCACGGCCGCGCCGCGATCATCGGGACCAGGAGCGCGTAGTGCTCGATGCTGCGGACGTGCGCCAGCGCCATGTGCACCAAGCCGAGCACCAAGAGCAGCCGCGGCCACGGCAGCGTCAGGCCGCGCGCCATCGCGATGCCGAGCAGCGCCAGCAGGCTGGCTTCGAAGGCCCCGAACTTCGAAAAATCGGACGAGGCCCACTCGCCAAGCGTCGACAGCACGTCACCGAGACTGAGGATCTTGGTTGCGGCCAGGAGCGTGCCCCAGCCGTACGGCGTCGCGCAGCAGGCTGCCACGGCGGCGATGCCGAATGCGGCCCAGCGCAGCGCCAGCGGCACGCGCCGCTGCGGCTCGGCGTGGCGCAGCGCTTCGACGCCGAGTGCGCCGATCAGCATCAGCCCGAACACGAAGCCGCCGTGCAGATTGGCCCACAGCACCATCACCGTCAGCAGCGCCCAGGGCGGCGGCGCCTTGCGGTCGGCGGCGTCGATCAGGCCGATGAACCAGGCCACCATCACCGGCAGCGCCAACATGTGCGGCCGCGCCAGCACATGCGGCATGATCAGCACCATCGCGGCGAGCGCCAGCGCAGCGGTCACCAGCGCCGGCGCAAAGCGCTGGAGATAGGCGGCGAACTGCGCCAGCGCCGTGGCGACCGCGAGCGCCGTGACGATCACCGGCCCGGCCCAGCCGGCCTGCATCGCCAGCGCGAAGATCACCTGCGCCAGCCACGAGCTCGACTGCCACGGCGCGCCGGCCCTGGTGAACGAGAAGCTGTCGACCGTCGGCACCGTGCCGTGCGCGAGAATCCAACGCCCGGTCTCGATCTGCCAGAAGCTGTCGGAATCCTGCAGCAGGCTGTCGCCGGTGAGCAGCAGAAACGCCAGCGCGCCGGCGCCGACCAGCAGCGGCAGCACGAAGCTGCGCGTGCCGGCGGTGTCGGTCAGGTGCATCGCCGGAACGGTCACGGGCGGTTCTCTTCGATCGGGGCGAACGATGTCGCGATCGAACCACGGCCGCCGATAACATCCGGTAAAGCCGCAGGCCCCGAGGTTCAGACTTCGTTAACCGTTCAGATCTTGCGCTCCCGCCCTTGCCAGAACGGATCCCGCACCGCGCGGCGCAGCAGCTTGCCGACCGGGCTCTTCGGCACCTCGTCGATGAAGCGGACCTGCTTCGGCACCTTGTAGCTCGCCACCCGCTCGCGCGCGAACGCGATCAGTTCGGCCTCCTCGGCGCTGGCGCCTTGGCGCAGCGCCACGAAGGCCGCAACGCTCTCGCCCCATTTGTCGTCGGGCAGCCCGACCACCACCACCTCGCGCACCGCCGGATGCGCGGCGAGCGCGTCCTCGACCTCGCGCGGATAGACGTTGTAGCCGCCGGACACGATCATGTCGGAGGTGCGGTCGACCAGATACAGATAGCCGTCGTCGTCGAACCTCCCGACATCGCGGGTGCGCAGCCAGCCGCCCGGCAGAAACATCTGTGCGTTCAGCTCGGGTGCGTTGTAATAGCCCTTCATCGCAAACGGCGTGCGCAGCGCGATCTCGCCGGCTTCGCCCGGCGCGACCTCCTCGCCCTCTTCGTCCACCAGCTTGATCTCGCAATCGATCGACGGCCGACCGCAGGACGCCAGCCGCTGCTCCGCCTTCGGCCCGACGTGATCCGATTTCGTCAGATGGGTGATGAAGATCGGCGCTTCGGACTGGCCGTAATATTGCGCGAACCGCGGCCCCCACGCCTTCAGCGCGCGCTGCATCACCGGCCGCGGCATCGGCGAGGCGCCGTAAATGATGCTCTTGACGCTGGAGAAGTCCGCCTGTTCGATGCCGGGATGATCGAGCAGCATGCCGATCATGGTCGGCACCAGATTGAGCGCAGTCGGCTTCCAGCGCTCGACCGCGTCGAGATAACTCGCCGGCGTGAAGCCCGGCAGCACCGCGGCGACGCCGCCGCGCAGCCAATACGGCACGATGAAGCAGCCCGAGGCGTGGATCATAGAGGCGGCGTGCAGCATCACGTCGCCCTCGCCGACCTCCATGTTGATCAGCACGTTGGTGGCCATCGCCGCCCAGCTCGCTTGGGTGTGTTCGACGGCCTTGAGCTTGCCGGTGGTGCCGGAGGTGAAGATGGTGATGACGATGTCGTCGGGCTCGCAGCGCCGCGCCGGCGGCGCATCGGACTGCGCCTTGGCCAGCTGCAGCAGGTCGTCCGCCTCCGCGCTGCCGATGCTGATCAGCTTCAACCCCTGCATCGCCTGCGCCAGCTCGCGCGCCCGCTCGGTGAGATCGGTGCCGTGGATCAGGATGTCGACGCCGGCACCTTCCAGCATCTGCTGCTGCTCGACCAGCGACAGACGCGAATTCAACGGCACCCGCGACAGCCGCGATTTG
This sequence comes from Rhodopseudomonas pentothenatexigens, assembly GCF_900218015.1. GTDB lineage: Bacteria > Pseudomonadota > Alphaproteobacteria > Rhizobiales > Xanthobacteraceae > Rhodopseudomonas > Rhodopseudomonas pentothenatexigens. Next base: position 64,247 of record NZ_UFQQ01000010.1, read on the forward strand.
ACGAAGCCGAAATCGATCGGCAGCGTGTAGATCGAATTGTTCAGCAGCATCCCGACCCGGCTGCCGACGTCGAGCTTGAAGGTGTCGACGAAGACGTTGGCGATCCGGTTCGACAGCAGATCGACCTCGGTGAAGGTCATGCGCTGATCGCCGAACATCACCGCCGTCTTCGGCCCGTGATACACCGCGCCGCGCCGGATCATCTCGGATGCCAGCATCGTGGTCCTCCCTTTCGTCGCACCCGCCGCTTTGGTGCGGCGTGGCTGTTAGGTCGTCGTCCTCTTAACGAGTCATTCCGGGGCGCTCACGAAGTGAGCGAACCCGGAATCTCGCCGCCACAACCTCGGGATTCCGGGTTCGCGCTCCGCGCGCCCCGGAATGACGGCCTGCGGCCGTCACTTCCCCGGCCACACCGGCTTGCGCTTTTCGGCGAACGCTTTCAGGCCCTCTTTGGCGTCCTCGGTCATCGCCAGCAGTGCGATCTGGCTTTCGGTGTAGGCGATGCTCTCGTCGAACGACATCGCGGCGATCGCGCGCATCGCGTATTTGCCGCGGCGGATCGCGGTCGGCGATTTGTCGGTGAGCCGCTTCGCCAGCCACTCGACCTTGGCGTCGAGTTCGGCCGCCGGCACCGCGTAGTTGAGCAGGCCGGCCGCAAGCGCGGCTTGCGCATCGAACGGCTCGCCGGTCAGCGCCCATTCGGCGATCAGCCGGCGCGGCGCGATGTCCTGCAGCAGGCTCATGACCTGCATCGGGAACACCCCGACCTTCACCTCGGGCAGGCCGAACACGACGTTGTCGGCCGCCACCGCCATGTCGGTCATACACAACAGGCCCATGCCGCCGGCCATACAGGTGCCGTTGACGCGGGCGATCGACGGCTTGGTGGAATTCTGCGCCAGCCGCAGCAGGTCGGCGTAATCGACATTCGGCTTGGAAAAGTCGAACGAGAACGCCGCCCCGGTCGATTGCAGGTCGGCACCGGCACAGAACGCCTTGTCGCCGGCGCCGGTGAGCACGATCACCCGCACCTCGGCGTCGTCATGCGCCTGCTTCCAGCCGCGGGTAATGCCCTCGACCACGCCGGCATTGATGGCGTTGCGCTTGTCGGGACGATTGATGGTGATCCAAAGCGCGCTGTCGCGCTTCTCGATGATCACGGCGTCGTTGCTCATATTGAGGCTTCCTTTGGTCTCGTCATTGCGAGGAGCGAAGCGACGAAGCAATCCAGCCTAACGCATGGAGCTTCTGGATTGCTTCGCTTCGCTCGCAATGACGGGGCAAATGTTCATCCTTGCTGCGGGGACACTTCGATCTCGGCGAGGATGCGGCCGGCGGTGACCTGCTCGCCTTCGGCGACATCGATCGCGATGATGCCAGAGCCAGGCGCCGTGTGCACGTGCTCCATCTTCATCGCTTCCAGCGTCAGCACCGGTTGGCCGGCCTCGACGCGGTCGCCGGCCTTGACCAGCACCGCGACGACGCGACCGTTGAGCGCCGCGCGCAGCTTGCCGTCGCCGCCGCCGCGCGCCGCGCTCTGCGGCGCCGCGCGGGTGAGATCGACGACGCTGCTCTCGACACCCAGCCGCTGCACGAACAGCCGGTCACCGGCGCGGTGGAAGACGGCGGACTCGCCGAGCCCCTTGGCCTGGAAGCGGATGCCGTTCGCCGACAGCTCCTCGATCGCGAAGCTGATCGGCTGCCCGTCTTGCGTGACGACGTAGCTGCCGTCGCGTTCGCGCACCACCTCACAGTTCTGCTCGCCGCCGTCGAGTTCGAACTTCAGCCGGGTCGGAAACACCGCCGCCAGCGACCGGCCGGGGCGATGCGGCGGCGCGTAGGAATCGGTGACGTAGAGCAGCAGCGCCGCGACCGCAGCGGCCGGCACCGCATCGTCCGGCAGCGCCCGCACCAGTTCGTCGCGATGCTGGGCGATGAACGCCGTGGTCGCCTCGCCGGCCGCGAACACCTTGTGGCGCAGACAGGCGGCGAGGAAGCCGCGATTGGTGGTGACGCCGAACGCGATGGTGCCGTCCAGGCCGTGGATCAGCTTGCGCCGCGCCTCATCACGGCTGGCACCGACCGCGATCACCTTGGCGATCATCGAGTCATAATACGGCGGAATCTCCGCACCCGATTGCAGCGCGTGCTCGACCCGCAGCTCCGCCGGCATCCGCCACAGCGCCATCCGTCCCGACTGCGGCATGAAGTCGTGATCGGCATCCTCCGAGCACAGCCGCACCTCGATCGCGTGGCCGCGGAAATGCACATCGTCCTGGCGCAACGGCAGCGGTTCGCCGGCGGCGATCCTGAGTTGCAGTTCGACCAGATCGAGCCCGGTGATCGCTTCGGTCACCGGATGCTCGACCTGCAGCCGGGTGTTCATCTCCATGAAGTAGAACTTGCCTTCGGCGTCGAGCAGGAATTCCAGCGTGCCGGCGCCTTCGTACTGAAGGGCCTTGACGGCATTCACCGCCACGGTGCCCATCTGCTCGCGAAGCACGTCCGACACCGCCGGCGACGGCGCTTCCTCGATCAGCTTCTGGTGCCGGCGCTGCACCGAGCAGTCGCGTTCGCCGAGATGGATGGCGGCGCCGTAGCGATCACCGAACACCTGAATCTCGATGTGCCGCGGCTGCAGAATCGCGCGCTCCAGGATCACGGTCGGATCGCCGAACGCGCTGTGCGCTTCGGAACGCGCGCTGCGCAGCGCGTCGGGCAGCGCTGCGGCGTCTGCCACCAGCCGCATGCCGCGTCCGCCGCCGCCGGCCACCGCCTTGATCATGATCGGAAAACCGATCCGCTCGGCCTCCCGCGTCATTGCGGCGTCGCTCTGATCCTCGCCCTGATAGCCCGGCACGCACGGCACGCCGGCCTTCAGCATGATCTCCTTGGCGCCGGCCTTGTTGCCCATCGCGGCGATCGACTCGGCGGACGGACCGATGAACACCAGCCCGGCGTCGCGGCAGGCCGCGGCGAAGTCCTCGTTCTCGGCGAGGAAGCCGTAGCCGGGATGCACCGCGTCGGCGCCGGCGGTCTTCGCCGCCGCGATGATCGCCGGAATGTTCAGGTAGGACTGCGACGGCTGGGCACCGCCGATCGCCACCGCTTCGTCGGCGGCGCGGACATGGGCGGCGTCGCGATCTGCGTCGGAATACACCGCGACCACGCCGTAGCCGAGCCGGCGGGCGCTGCGCATCACCCGCAGCGCGATCTCGCCGCGGTTGGCGATCAGGATTTTGGAGAACGGCGTCGGCTTCAACATACGGGTCACACTCATGGCCGGGACACCGCGAACTGCATGCGCTGCGGCTCGCGCGCTTCGCTCTCGCGGCAGATCGCCAGCACTTCGGCCAGCACCGCGCGGGTGTCGCGCGGATCGATCACGCCGTCGTCGAGCATCCGCGCCGAGGTCGCGAACACGTCCATCTGGCCGTTGAACACCGCGGTGATGCCCGCCTTCATCTGGTCGAGCTTTTCGCGATCGACCGGCACGCCCTTCCGCGCCGCGCCGGCCTCGGCGACGATCGCCATGGTTTCGGCGGCCTGCTCGCCGCCCATCACCGCGGTCTTGGCGTTGGGCCAGGAGAAGCAGAACCGCGGATGGAAGCCGCGGCCACACATGCCGTAATTGCCGGCTCCGAACGAGGCGCCGCAATAGATCGTGATCTGCGGCACGGTAGCCGAGGTCACCGCCTGGATCATCTTGGAGCCGTGCTTGATCATGCCGGCTTCCTCATAGGCGCGGCCGACGATGTAGCCGGTGGTGTTGTTGAGATACAGGATCGGGGTGCGCGATTGGCAGCACGCCTGGATGAAGTGCGTCGCCTTGTTGGCGCCGGCCGGATCGAGCGGGCCGTTGTTGGTGATGATGCCGATCGCCATGCCTGCGATCCGCGCCTGGCCAACCACGGTGGCGGGACCATAGTTCGGCGACATCTCGGTGAAATCCGACTCGTCGACGATCCGCGCAATCACCTGGCGCATGTCGACCGGGCGCTTGTGATCCATCGGCATGATGCCGAGCAGTTCTTCCGGATCGTACAGCGGCGGGTGATAGGTCGCGGGATCCGGCCCAGGACCGGAGCGGTCCCATGGCAGCCCGGCCATGATGTCGCGCGCGATCCGCAGCGCGTCGCGGTCGTCTTCGGCGAGGTAATCGCCGAGACCGGAAATCGAGGTGTGCATCTCGGCGCCGCCGAGCTCTTCCTCGGTGGCGATCTCGCCGGTCGCGGCCTTCAGCAGCGGCGGCCCGGCGAGGAACGCCCGGGTGCGGCCGCGCACCATCACGATATAGTCGGACAGGCCGGTCTGATACGCGCCGCCCGCGGTCGACGAGCCGTGCGTCACCGTCACCACCGGCAGCCCGGCGGCGGACATCCGCGCCAGGTTGCGGAAGATGTTGCCGCCGCGGACGAAGTCCTCGACCCGGTAGCGCAGCAGATTGGCGCCGGCGCTTTCCACCAGTTGCACGAACGGCAGCTTGTTCTCCAGCGCCAGCTCCTGAATCCGCAGCGTCTTGTCGAGACCGAACGGCTGCAGCGCACCGGCGTCGATGCCGGAATCGTTGGCGCTGATCATGCAGCGGATGCCAGCGACGTAGCCGATGCCGCCGATCACGCCGCCGCCGGGCACGCTCTTGTCGGCATTGGCTGTGTCGAACATGTAGCCGGCCAGCGTCGACAGTTCGAGGAACGGCGTGCCGGGATCGAGCACCAGCGCGACGCGCTCGCGCGGCAGCAACTGCCCGCGCTTGTGGAAGCGCTCGGCGGAGGCCGACGACAGCGTCCGCGCCCGCGCCTCCAACATCCGCATCCGCTCGATCAGCGCCAGCATGCCCTCGCGATTGGCCCTGAAGCCCTCACTCCCCGGCGCCACGTTGGATTCGATGATTGCCATTCACGTTGTCCTTGCCATCCAGAGCGCCCATCAACGGCTGCGTTCTGGAACCTTTTCGCTTCGTTGGTCATTCCGGGGCGCGACCGCAGGTCGCGAACCCGGAATCTCGAAGTACCCTGAACGTCGGGATTCCGGGTTCACGCCGCTTTGCGGCGTGCCCCGGAATGACGACAACGAGCGCTCACCCCGTCTGCCCGAGCATGAAGTGATCGGTGAACGCGTTGCGCAGCTCGACCTTGCGCAGCTTGCCGGTCGCGGTCATCGGCATCTCGTCGACGATGCGCAGCAGCTTCGGCACCTGGAAGCCGCCGAGATGCTTCTTGCAGTGCTCGAGGATCTCGGCCTCGGTCGCGGCCGCGCCGGGCTTGAGCTTGACGAATCCGGACACCGCCTCGCCCCATTGCGGGTGCGGCAGGCCGACCACCGCGGCGTTCATCACAGCCGGATGCGCCAGCAGCGTCTCCTCGATCTTGACCGAGGCGACGTTCTCGCCGCCGGACTTGATCATGTCCTTCTTGCGGTCGAGGAACAGCACCTCGCCGTGCTCGTCGATCAGCGCCAGATCGCCGGTGTGATGCCAGCCGAACTTTCGCGCTGCTTCGGTGGCTTCGGGATCCTTGTAGTAGCCGAGCATCACGTTCGGGCCGCGGTGCACGATCTCGCCGACCTGGCCGACGCCGAGCAGGTTCCCGGCATCGTCCATGATCGCGGTCTCGTTGACCAGCGTCGACTCGCCCCAGTAGTTCCCGAAGCGTTCGAGCTGGCGATCCGGCTGCGACATCGTCGTCGCCGGATACATTTCGGTCTGGCCGGAGGGCTGCACGAAAGTCGGACAAAGCTCGGCGATCGCTCGCTCCAGCAGCGGCCGCGGCATCGGCGCCATCGTGTAGATGCAGCAGCGCAGGCTGGAGAGATCGAATTCCTTGCGCCGCGGATGATCGAGAATCACCTGATACATCAGCGGCAGGCCGATGAAGACGGAGAGCTTGTCGCGCTGGATCGCCTCCATGCAGGCGACCGGATCGAAGCCGCGCATGATCGCCATCTTGCCGCCGACGATGAGATAGGACAGCAGCACGACGTGGGCGGCGCAGTGAAACAGCGGAAACTGCCCGGTGATGCCGTCGTTGCGCGACAGGTGCATCTCGATGGCGTTGCTCATCGCCGCCATCGTCACGGCGAGGTGGCCGTGCATCGCCCCCTTCGGCCGCGAGGTGGTGCCCGAGGTGTAGATGATCATCGCCAGATCGCGGTCGTCGAACGCGACGTCAGGCTCGATCTCGGACTGGCCTTCGAGGAGCTGATCGAAAATCGGCAACCCGGTGTCGGCAGCCTTGCCGGCCAGATTGACAGCGATCAGATCGATGCCGCGGGCTTCCAGCGCAGCGCGGCGCTCCGGCTGGCCGAACAGATTGTCGTCGATCACCGCGACCTTCACCTCGGCGTGGTCGAGGATGTAGCTCATGTCGTCCGGGCCGAGCATGGTGTTGATCGGCACCCAGACAAGGCCGGCGCGGTGAATGCCGAACAGCGCTTTGACGAACTCGACCGAGTTGTTGCAGATCGTCGAGATCTTGGTGCCCGGCCTCAGCCCGCGCGCCACCAGCGCGTTGGCGAAGCGGTTGGCGTCGCGCTCCAGCTCGTCGTAGCTGACCCGGCGGGCGCCGTCGGTCAGCGCGATGCGGTTCGGAAACCGCTTCGCCGATTTGCGCAAGATGTCGCCGATCGCCACGCGGCCGATCCGCCCCGGTCCCGGCACGCCGCCGGTCGCTTCAAGACTGGTCATGGTTCACTCCCTCCGCTGCTGCGCATTGCGACCTCATGGTGAGGAGCGCCCCGCGCGCGTCTCGAACCATGGGCCACGCATCCCTCATCCTTCGAGACGGCGCTGACGCGCCTCCTCAGGATGAGGCCTCAGGGGCTTGTTGCCCTCTTCGTATCCGTTCGATCCTTGCTCGATATCGGGATTCCGGGTTCGCGCTTACGCGCGCCCCGGAATGACTCGTGATTAGTGCAGCACACCAAAGATCTTGCGCGCCTCTTCGGGCGAAGCGATCTCGCGCCCGGCGCGCCGGGCGCAGGCGGCGATCTCTTCGATCAACTGGCCGTTCGAGGTCACCTTCTCGCCGCTCGCCAGATAGAACGTATCCTCGAGCCCGGTCCGCAGATGGCCGCCGAGATCGGCGCAAGCCTGGTGCAGCGGCCAGATCTCGGCGCGGCCGATCGCGGTGACCTGCCAATGCGCCTCGGGCCGCTTCAGTTTGAGCAGGATCGGCAGCAATTCGGGATCGGCCGGCATCCCGGAGGCGACGCCCATCACGAAGTTGTATTCGAGCGGACCTGAATACATCCCGGTCTGCACATACATCCCGACGCAGCGGACGATGCCGACGTCGAAGCACTCGAATTCCGGGATGGTGCCGGCATCCTTCATCGCGTCGAGGAAGTCCTGAATTTTCTCGACCGCGTTATCGAACATCATCGGCGGCCACGCCCAGGAATTATCGGCCTTGACCTTGAGATAGTTCAGCGAGCCGGCGTTGCAGGCGGCGATCTCCGGCTTGGTTTCGCGGATGCAGGCGAGCGGGCCCTGGTAGTTCGGGCCCGAGGTGCCGGAGGTGTGGTTGATGATGATGCCCGGACAAGCCTCGCGGATCGCCTGCTGGATCTCGCGCGACACGCTGACGTCCCAGCTCGGCAGATGGCCCTTGTCGGGACGCTGATCGCGCAGATGGATGTGAACGATCGCAGCGCCGGCGTCGTAGGCCGCCTTGGCCTCGCGGGCCATCTGTTCCGGCGTCACCGGCACATGGTGCTGCTTCGGATCGGTCAGCACGCCGTTCAGCGAGCAGGTGATCACCGCCTTGTCGCTCATTCGTTTCCAGCCCTTCCAGGTTGCTGCTGCGCCGCATGCGATGGCGGCGCGAACCGTGTTGGGCGGGATGATGCTGAGCCGGCGTCGGTGTATCTTGCGCCGACGCGCTGAGTGCTTGCGGTCAGCTGCGGCCGTGCCGCAATTCGCCGGCACGCAGAGCTTGCGGATCGCTGCGCCAGATAGCCAGATCGCGCGAGCCGGAGAAGATCGCGCGCGGCTGCAGGCCGTAGAACCGCCGGATCGAGTGACTGAAGTGCGTCGAGTCCGGATAGCCGATGTCCTGCGCCAGATGCGCGAGGTTGATGTCGGAATTGACGAAATGGAGCAGATGCCGCGCCCGCTTCCAGGCGCGGAAGGCGCGGAACGACACCCCGGTCTCGTCCTTGAACAGATGCAGGAAGCGCGACTGCGACAGGTTGGCGGAGCCGGCGCAATCCTCGGCGGTCACGGTGGCGGTGCCGACGTCGTTGAGACGGGCGATCGCACGGGCGACGCGGCGGTCGATGGCGCGCGCCGGCAGCGGCTCACCGAAGAACAGGTCGTCGAATTCGGTGGTGGTGAAGCCGTCGCGGCGGCCGACCGCGACCAGCGCTCCATAAGCTTGCCGGATCCGGCTCGCCAGCGCCGGTGCCCCGGCCCCGCCGATCCGCGCACCCAGCGCCGCCATCGGCCCCGGCAGTACGGTCTCGGGCTCGATGATCAGGCTGATGATACAGCGCGAATCCGACTCGACATTGTGCGGCAGATAAGGCGGCACGAATGCCACCGCGCCGAGCTGCTCGGGCCGGCCCTCGATCGTCACCCGCAAGCTGCCCTGCATCGAAACGTAGATCGCGTAACCGCCGCTGGTGCGGCGCCGCGGACGGCCGAGCAGGCCGGCATAAAACACCCGTTCCGGGCTGATCAGCATCAGATGTCCGGAATCCGGACAGGCGTCGTTCGTCATCGTTCCTCCCGGGGCGGGTTGTCGCCCGTTGCCGCATCGTCGTGCGGTGCCCTCTTCACGGAGCGTTCCGGACAATACAGCAACCCCGGGCGTTGTCACCGGGCGAGATGACGCGGAAGTTCCACTCCCGGCGGAAATCCGCGTCGGGAAAAGGAGCGGGTCGTTTTACGCGCGTTTCGGCACCTGCTGGGCCTCGCCGGCGCGGGTTTCCGCCTCCAGCGCCCGCCGGTAGCCGTCGCGCTGCTGCAGCCGCTCCCAATAGGCCGCGACGTTCGGGCCGAAATCCTTGGCTAGGCCGAGATTGCCAGCGAGCCGCAGCGCATAGCCGATCACCACGTCGGCGGCGGTGAAGCGGCCGGCGCAGAGGTATTCGGCCTGCCCGGCCGCCGCCTCGACCGCACGCAGCCGGCCGAGGAACCATTTGGCGTAGTCCTCGACCACCTGCGGCTGGCGCCGCTCCGCCGGCTCCAGCGTGCCGTAGCGCAGCACCAGCGTCTGCGGGAAGGTCAGCGTCGCGTCGGAGAAGAACATCCAGTTGAGGTAGGCGCCGTAGGCCGGATCATCGACCCCGACTACCAGCGGCGTCGGACCGTGACGCGTGCCGAGATACTGACAGATGCCGGACGACTCCGTCATCTTGGTGTCGCCGTCGATCATGAACGGGATAGTGCCGAGCGGATTGATCGCCAGATACTCCTTGGCGAACACCCGTGGCGGAAACGGCAGCATCTTCAGCTCGTAGTCGAGCCCCATCTCCTCCAGCATCCACAACGGCCGGAACGACCGCGCGCCGTGGCAGTGATACAGCGTGATCATGTTGCGACCGTCGCCTCCCTTTGTCTTCGCTTTTACCAATCACTGACCTCATGGTGAGGAGCGCGCCCTGGCGCGCGTCTCGAACCATGAGCCAAACGTCGCTCACCCTTCGAGACGCCCGGCGATGCCGGGCTCCTCAGGGTGAGGTCTTCGTACCAGTTACGCCTTCCCCGGCAGCGTGCCGTTCATCTTGCACAGGATGCCGAGCATCACCTCGTCGGCGCCGCCGCCGATCGCGGTCAGGCGGCTGTCGCGATAGGAGCGGCTCACCAGGGTCTCGTTCATGAAACCCATGCCGCCCCAGAACTGCAGGCAGGCGTCGGGAATCTCGCGGCCCAGCCGCCCGGCCTTCAACTTCGCCATGGTGGCGAGCTGAGTGACGTCCTGGCCGGCGACCAACGCTTCAGCGGCACGATACACCAGCGAGCGCAGCAGCTCGACCTCGGTCTGCAGCTCGGCGAGACGGAAGTGGATCACCTGGTTGTCGAGCAGCGGCTTGCCGAACGCCTTGCGCCCACGGGTGTAGTCGATGGTGTTCTGGATCGTCTTCTCGTGCGCCTTGAGGCACGCCGCCGCGCCCCACAGCCGCTCCTCCTGGAACTGCACCATCTGATAGGTGAAGCCCTTGCCCTCCTCACCGATCCGGTTGCGCTTCGGCACCCGCACCTCGTCGAAGTAAATCTGCGCGGTGTCGGACGAGCGCATCCCGAGCTTGTCGAGCTTGCGCGCGATGGTCACGCCCTTGGTTTTCATCGGCACGCAGATCAGCGACTTGTTGCGGTGCACCGGGCCCTCGCCGGTGTTGCACAGAAGACAAATCCAGTCCGCCTGAGTGCCGTTGGTGATCCACATCTTGCCGCCGGTGATCACGTAGTCGTCGCCGTCGGATTTCGCCGTGGTCTTGATTCCGGCGACGTCGGAGCCGGCGCCGGGCTCCGACACGCCGATGCAGGCGACGTAGTCGCCGGCGATCGACGGCGCCAGAAACTCCTTGCGCAACTCGTCCGAGCCGAACCGCGCCAGAGCCGGGGTCGCCATGTCGGTCTGTACCCCGATCGCCATCGGCACGCCGCCGCAATTGACCGCGCCGAGTTCCTCCGCCATCATCAGCGCGTAGGAGTAATCGAGCCCCTGCCCGCCATATTCGACCGGCTTGTTCAGCCCGAGGAAGCCGAGATCGCCGAGCTTCTTGAACAAGTCGTGCGCCGGAAAGATGCCGGCGTTCTCCCACTCGTCGACGTGAGGATTGATGTCGCTCTGAATGAACTTCTGCAGAATGCGGCGCGGTTCGTCGTGGTCTTGGTTGAACAGCATTGTCTCTTCCCTGGTCATTCTTATCGGTCGTCATTCCGGGGCGCGCGCAGCGCGAGCCCGGAATCCATAATCACCGACAGGGGTTATGGATTCCGGACTTGCTCCCTTCGGTCGCAATCCGGAATGACGATCGTTGGTAAGTCACGCTCACAATCCCATCTGCCGGCTGGCGAGGTCCTTCATGATTTCCTCGGTGCCGCCGCCGATGGCGTTGACCTTGACGTCGCGATAGATCCGCTCGACCTTGACGCCGCGCATGTAGCCGGCGCCGCCGAAGATCTGCACCGCCTCGGAGGCGCAGAACGCCATCGTCTGGGTCGCCTGGTTCTTCAGCATGCAGATTTCGGCGATCGGGCTCTCGCCCTGGTCGACCCGCCACGCCAACAGTTCGAGCATCGCCTGCGAAGCGGCGATCTTCTGCGCCATGTCGACCAGCTTGTGACGGATCACCTGATGCTTGACCAGCGGCTTGCCGAAGGTGACGCGTTGCTTGGCATACGCGATCGCCTCGTCGAGGCAGACCTTTGAGGCGGCGATGCAGCCGGCCGCCATCGTCAGCCGCTCGCTGTTGAAGTTCATCATGATGATCATGAAGCCCGCGCCCTCGGTGCCGAGCAGATTGCCGGCCGGAACGCGGCAATTGTCGAAATGCAGCGTCGCGGTGTCGGACGCCCACCACCCCATCTTTTTCAGCGGCGTGCGTGTCAGCCCCGGCGTGTCGCCGGGAATCAGCAGCAGGCTGACTCCGCCGGGCCCGTCGCCGCCGGTGCGCACCGCGGTGGTGATGTAGTCGGCGCGCATCCCGGAGGTGATGAAGGTCTTCTCGCCGTTGACCACATAGTGATCGCCGTCGCGCACCGCGCGAGTGCGTAGATTGGCGACGTCGGAACCGCCGGACGGTTCGGTGATCGCCAGCGCCGAGATCTTCTTGCCGGACAGAATCTCCGGCAGCACGCGCGCCTTCAGTTCAGGAGACCCGGCGCGCGCGATCGGTGGCGCACCGATCGAATGGCTGTTGAGGCTGGCGCTGACACCGCCGGCCGCCGCCCGCGCCAGTTCCTGGGTGGCGACGATCCACATGAACTGATCGCACGGCGTGCCGCCGTATTCTTCCGGAAAGCCGAGTCCGAGCAGCCCGATCGCCGCGGCTTTCTCGTACAGTTCGCGCGGGAAGCCGCCGGCTTCGTCCCACTCGGTGGCGAACGGCTCGATTTCATTCTGGACGAAACGCCGGATCACGTCGCGAAACGCGATGTGGTCGGCATTGTAGAATGGAGAGTTGGTCAATCCTCGCACCCGCGGTCAGCTCAGGACGGCGGCGAGGATGCCGGGAAAGCCCGGAACCGCCTTGCGTCGAGGCGCTGACCGATGCGATGCGCGGCCGCGTCAGCGTCGCTTCTGCTGACCGATATAGGCCGCCAGATCCTTGGTGTCGTTGCGGCTCAGCGCCATGTTGGCCATCTTGGGATGCGGCTCGAGCAGGAAGAACGCCAGCCGCTCTTCGTTGAAATTCGGCTGCGAGGCGATCGCCGCGAACGACGGCGCCATGTCGCTGCCCTTGCGCTGCTCGTCGGAGACGACGTGGCAGCCGGTGCACCAGCGCTTGGCCAGCGTTTCGCCGTTCTGCGCGTCCGCGGCCGGCGCGCGTCCGGGGACGGCGATCAGCAGGAGCGACAGACCGAGAGTGAGAGCGCGCATCGATGGTCCTTGCTGTTTCGCGAAGGCGGCCAGGGCCGTCAGGCAAATCAAACCGGGTTCCGCTGTTTACTTCAACCGGTCCGGAGGCGATAGATGGTCGAAGGACGGGGTTCGCCTCGCAGTTGCAGCTCTGGCTGCGGCGCCTCCTCGCGCGCTCGGTTTTTCCCTGGACCCAAAAGGTGCATAATCGACCAGCCATGGCCCCGCTTCGGACCTTCCCGGCACATGCTCAACGCACAACGTGATTCGCTGCAGCTCCTGCGCGCGATCCTGATCGCATCCGTGGTGCTGCCGATCGCGCTGTTCAGCTACGCCTCGTGGCTGTCGTATCGCACCAACGACGCCAATGCCGACCGGCAGATCGACAAGACCCGCGACATCATCACCGAGCACGCGCTGAAGATCTTCGAATCGGTGCAGCGCTCGATCGCCGAGACTGCCGAGATCGTGCGCGACATGTCCGACGACGAGATTCGTGCAGCCCAGCCGGCCCTGCACGAACGGCTGAAGCGGCTGGTCGACGGCTCCGAGCAGATCAAGTCGATGTGGATCTTCGACAGGACCGGGAGGCCGCTGGTCAACACCATGCAGTTCCCGTCGCCCGGCACCGATCTGTCGGATCGAGATTATTTCCGGGTGCATGTCGACAAGGATATCGGTCTCTATGTCGGCCGTGTGCTGCAGCCGCGCCCGCCGTTCGACGGTGCGCCGTTCTTCAGCGTCAGCCGGCGCCGCACTGCGCCGGACGGCAGCTTCGCCGGCGTGATTCAGACCTCCGTGCTGCCGGATTACTTCGAGGGCTTCTATGCCAAGGTCGGCCGCGAGCGCGGCAGCTTCGTCTCGCTGGTGCGCGACGACGGCGCCATCCTCGCGCGGCTGCCCGAGATCAACGGCACCGACGCTTCGATCAAGCCCGACGGCATCGTCGGCCAGGCGATCCGCGAGGGCCGCAGCGAGGGGCGGATGACCACGGTGTCGCCGCACGACGGCCTCGAGCGCCGCGTCGCGTTCCGCAAGCTGCCGAACCTGCCGGTTTATGTGTTCGCCGGACTGGAAACCAGCGCCATCCGGGCGATGTGGCTGGCCCAGATCGGCGCCTATCTGCTGGTCGGCCTGCCGGCCACAGCGGCACTGATCGCGATCGTGCTGCTGGCGATGCGGCGCACACAGAAGCTGTACGAAGAGGCCGACCGACGCCAGGCCGCCGAGAACGCGCTGAAGCAGTCGCAGCGGCTGGAATCGCTCGGCCGCCTCACCGGCGGCGTCGCGCACGACTTCAACAATCTGCTGATGGTGGTCGGCGGCTCGGTGCAGAAGCTGCGACGTCGTCACGGCGACCTGCAGGATATCCGCAGCTTCGACATGATCGATTCCGCGGTCGCCAAAGGGACCGCGCTGACCCGGCAATTGCTGTCGTTCTCACGCCGGCACAATGTTGCGGCCAAGGCGGTCGAACTCGGCGACGCGGTGACCAAGTTCGTCGACGTGCTGCGGCAGTCGGTCCGCAGCGACATCGCCATCACCATCGAGCCGCCGGCCGGGCCGGTGGTGGTGATGATCGATCCCAACGAGTTCGAGATCGCGCTGCTGAATCTCGCGCTGAACGCCCGCGACGCGATGCCCGAGGGCGGCCGCATCACCATCTCGATCCACACCGAGGCACTGAAGAACTTCGGTCCACGGCGGCTCACCGGCGCCTTCGCGATTCTGTCGTTCGCCGACACAGGCGTCGGCATTCCGGAAGACATCCGCGAGCGGATCTTCGAGCCGTTCTTCACCACCAAGCCGGTTGATCGCGGCACCGGCCTCGGGCTGAGCCAGATCTACGGCTTCGTGCAGCAATCGAGCGGCGCCATCACGGTCGACAGCGAGGTCGGCCGCGGCACGCGTTTCGATCTGTTCCTGCCGCTGACGTCGGAAGTGCCTGGCGACGATGCCGAGCCGCCTGCGCCCGCGTCCGACGCCGGAGCACCCAGGACGCTGTTGCTGGTGGAGGATCATCCGGACGTCGCGGCAGTGGCGGCGGACTACGCCGCGCAATGCGGCTTCGTCGTGGTTCCGGCGAATTGCGCCGAAGCCGCGATCGAGGTGCTCAACCGGCGCGACGACGTCGATCTGGTGTTCAGCGATATCGTGATGCCCGGCATGAGCGGATTGGAATTGGCACGACTGATCCGCGAGCATCATCCGGAAACGCCGGTGATTCTAGCTTCCGGCTACAGCGACCGCTCGGCGTCGGCGCTCAGCGAAGGTTTCCTGTTGCTACAGAAGCCGTACACGCTGGAGGCGATGCGAACTGCTCTGGCTCAGGCGCTGCAGCAGGTCGCACCGCGGCGGACACCTGATCGGGCGACCTGAGCGCTGGAGCGCAGGCGCAGTACGCCTCCGCTCCAGCAAGCGCAACGGTCACCAGCGGCGGTGGTGATGCCAGTGCCGGCGATGGTGCATCCCGCGGTGCAAGCCGGGACCGAACCCGGCGCGGATCACCGGAGCGCCGTAGTAGCGATGCGCGCGATACGGCCGGTAGTACGACCGGTAGCCGTAATACACCGGGCGCGGACGATAGTAGTAACGCGGACCGCCCCAACCCCAGCCCCCGCCGTAATACGCCGGACCGCCGTAGTAGCCGACGTAACGGGGGCCGTAGCCGTAGCCACCGTAGTACGGGCCGCCGCCATAATAGCCGTAGCCCGGACCATAAGCGTAGGCCGACGAGGCGACGCCGGCGATCAACGCGCCGGCCGCGAGCCCGCCGATGAACGGACCGATACCGTTGCGGGCTTCCGCCGGAGCCGGAGCCGCGACGGTGGCCATCGCAAGGGTCGCCACAGTCCCAAGAACCAGAGCAGTTTTCCTCATGAGCACATCCTCTGAGACGTTGATGTGGCCGATTAAACCGCGGCTCCCGGCAAAAGTTGCGGGAACCCACGCGCGGCACCGGCATTCGCGCGTAGAAAGTATGTACGCCAAGGCGCAGAACCGGAACCAAGCCAGTTGTCGCACCGATCTGGCGCCCGGGATCTTATGGTTTGGCTGCTGCAGCGGCGGTGACGATGCCGTATCTGGTCAGTTCCTCCGGCTTGAACACGAACAACCGGTCCTTCGGCGTCTCCATTGCCCGGATCCAGACTTCGAGATCGATCCCCATATCGCGCAGGTGGCGCTGGCAGCGCGCCGAGATCCGCTGCGCGTCGCTCATCTGGTCGCGCGGCGCTGCGGCCTCGGTGCTCTTCACCGCGAACACCTGATGCACCCCGACCGCGGCCTTGGCGCCGACGCGGCGTTCGAGGCCGCCGAACAGCACCAGAGGACAGGACGAGGCGCAGTATTTGCCCGCTTCGACTTCGGTGGCCAGCTTGTGGTCACGGATCATGCGGCCCATGGCCAGCGCATCGGAGACCGAGCCGCCGGGTGAATTCAACACCACGGTCTTGATGTATTCGGCGTGGCGCGCGAGCTCCTTGCCTAACGCCTCCGCGCTTCCCGGCGTGATCGTGCCATTGGCCTGGAGACGGCCGCCGCTCACCAGTTCGAACGTCATCGCCTGACGGAGCGCGCCGTCAGGCTGCGGTAACGGCCTCAGGCGATCGCCATCCGGCAGCCACGGCGACAGCACGGCGGGCAGTGCCGGCAGGCTGAACGGCGCGGTCTCCTGCTGCTGGCCACCGTCGCGCCCCTCTGGCGCGCCGGCGAGGTCGTAGGCGAGCGCCGCCACGGTGCCGAGGATCAGCAGCCGGAAGATCAGGCGCAGCACCGCATCTTCCGGATTGCCGGAGAGCCAGAGGTGGACGCGCTGCGACAGCGTGGTCATGCGGCTACTTGACGTGACGCGCCGAGGCCAGCGCGGTGACGTTCTCGTCCGCCGCCGCTGCGGGCTCGGCCACCGGTGCCGGCTGATCGGGCGTAACCGGCGCGGCCGGCTCGGCCGGCTCGGCCACACTCCGGCTCGCCTGCTCGACCTCGCGCGCCATCTTCAGCGCCGCCATCAGCTCGGCCGCGGTCATGGTCGAGGCATGCGACGCCGGCAGGCCCTCGCGGCGGATCGCGGCATGCACCACGCACAGGATCAGGACCAGCACCGCCGGCATCAGGTCGATCGAGATCGCACCGGCCCAGCTCGGGATGAAGTCGCCGGCATACCGGAGCACCGCCTCGGCCGGCGACATCGCCTGGAACCGGGCCGGCTCGATCTTCGGCCGGTCGAGGATCGCATCGGCGGCCGCCGCGAGCGACGTCGCCTGCGCCGCAACCGCGCCTTCGACCTTGCCGACGACCGCCGTCTGCCGGTCGGCGAGATCGAGGCTGCGGCCGCTCGCGGCGGGCGCGATGAACGACGACGACAGCGAGGTCGCGGCGCGCTTCACCGCCGGCGCCACCGAGGTCTGCTGCAGATTGGCGATCACGCCCATCAGCGCCAGGGACTCGGTGGCGAAGCCGTCGCTGCGCTCGCTGATCGGACCGCCGTCGGACACCAGTTCGCGCATCTTGGCGAGGTGCTTGCCGCCCTCCTCGAACAGCGTCGAGACGCGCTTGCCGGAGGCTTCGACCTCCTTGCCGAGACTGTCGAGCTGGCTCGACATCTGGGTCAGCAGTTGCACCACCGTGCCCGAGCCGGCGGTTCCGGTGAGCGAGCCGGTGCGCTCGGCTTCCGCCAGCTTGGCGAACCGTGACGCGGCGATCTGGATATCCGGCAGCAGGCCCTGGGCCGCGATCGCGTTGGTGTTGGCGGCGTCGAGATCGCGGGTGTAGTCCTGCACGGTGATCGCCAGATGCTGCCGGATCGCCGCGGCGCCGGCCAGCGCCGACGCGTTGAGCCACGACGACATCGCCACGATCATCAGCGAGCCGAGCAACATGCAGCCGAACATCAACCAGCGGCCGGCGCGATCGACCACGTGCGGCATGAACTGCATCAGGAACACCCAGAACGCATAGATGCCGACCGACACCGCGACCGAATAGATCAGGGCGGCGAAGAACACCGTGGTGGCGCTGCCGTTGAGCAGATCGCGCACCCCGAGATAGGTGTAGACGCCGGCAGCCAGCGCCAGGATCGCGGTGGTCAGCTTCAGCATCACTTCGAGCCGGACCACGCCACGCGACAGCAGCAGCGATGCGGGGACCAGGGACGATCGGGGTGACGATGCTGGTGATGAGAACGAGAGCGAGCGGGAACTTACGGCCGGAGAAGCGGCTTCGGGCATCTGGACATCCACAATGTGCGCATGCTGCGCACGGCCAACGCCCCCGCGTTTCAGATGCGACGATTAGTTGTGGAGTTGGACCAGATTATGGTGGCGCCTCGGCGCCGCCACAGTGGCGAGGCGCGTCGGGTTCACACATGCGCTCGAACCGAAGCATAGTCTGATGGGGTGCATGGGGTCGAGATTCGGCCGCCGCAGGTAGCCGGCACGCGGCCGGGTTCCGGACGAGCCCGATCAGCCTCGCTGGATGCGCGGCTCGGAGGCTGTGGCTCGGCGGCTGTGGCTCGGCGGCGACGGGGGTGAGAAAAGACAGGTCGGCCCCAGGGCTGGCGGGGGGAGCCCCGGGGCCAGTCATCGCCTACCGGGGAGGTTTCGGCGCTGACAGCAGGATCTTCCGGGTCAAGGGCCGACACCGGCGAACGTCCTGTCTGTGCAAACTCTGCACGCAGCGCGGGCGATCGAAAAGCGCGATCGATCGGTGTGGTTCCGCTGCCCCTAACCGATCCGTTTCGATCGAAAGGCGCGCATTAGCTCGAAATCAACACCCAAGTAGAAATACCAAGACACCCTGCCCGGCAGCGTCGCGGCGGCATCCGTTCCCCCACGTTACCCACCGCGCCGCGATCCCGCGTTGCCGCGACACGGCGTCGCCGCGTAAAACCGATCCGGCCGAGTCGCGCGGTCGCGCGTCGTCCATGGGGAGACGATCCACTGACGGTTCTCGACGGGATCGGAATCGATCCGAGCTACGCGCTGGCAGGCGCGGTCACCGGCTTCGTCGTCGGCCTCACCGGCGTCGGCGGCGGCGCGCTGATGACACCGATGCTGCTGCTGGTGTTCGGAATCGCGCCGCATGTCGCGATCGCGACCGATCTGTGGTTCGCCGCGATCACCAAGCTGGTCGGCGCGCTGGTGCACAATCGCAGAGGCAACATCGACTGGGCGATCGTATTCCGGTTGTGGGCCGGCAGCCTGCCGGCCGCCGCACTGATGGTCGCGATCGTCGCGTTCGCCGATCCGGTCGGACGCGCGCAGTGGCTGACCAGGATCATCGGCGTCGTGGTGATCCTCACCGCGATCGGCATCCTGTTCGCCCCTCGGCTTGTCGCCTTGCTGCATCCCGCCGGGCGCGATGGCGATCCGCCTCCGCGTGATCGCACCGCGCTGACGGTGCTGGCCGGCGCAGTGCTCGGCGGCTTGGTGGCGCTGACGTCGATCGGCGCCGGGGCGCTGGGCACGGTGGCGCTGCTCTATCTGTATCCGCGCCGGCTGCTGCCACACCGGCTGGTGGCGACCGACCTGGCCCACGCCATCCCGCTCGCGACCGTCGCCGGTGCCGGATACCTGCTCGTCGGCATGGTGGATTGGAGGATGCTCGCCAGTCTGCTCGCCGGTTCTGTTCCAGCGGTGGTTCTCGGCGGTCTGTCAGCCGGCCGCCTCCCCGGCCGCGGCCTGCAGATCGCCCTGGCGATCGTGCTGGTGGCGGCCGGACTGAAGGGATTGCTGATGTAGCGGTTGCCCCGTTGAACCAATGACCAATGCGACCGCGCATCGCACCGACGGCGGGAACGATCGAGCACACAGCGCGTTACGAAGCCTCCGACCGGCCACCCGTGGTCGATCCATGCTGCGGACGATCGCTCGGCGCCAAGCTGAAGGTCGACGCCTGTCGAGAAGGCACCGGAACCACCGGTGACATGCAATGACCGACGCCTGCGTCATCGAAGTTCGGGCCCGCACCGCGGGCATCGTCGTCCGCGAGGGAGACAACTACTGCTTCTTCGCCGCGCATCGCGACTTCCACGCCCTCGAGCGTCAATCGTTCGATTCGCTGCTTGCCGCGCAGGCTGCCGCCACACGTTGCGCCGGGGATGCAGCGTCGGCGATCCGGATCGATCCGCCGCGCGCCGCGGCGCCGCGCACCTAGTGCGGTTCTGCTTTGGGCGGACTCGGGCAGCGCTTCCGAATGCTCACATCAGGCATGGCCTGATAGCAGGTACGGCCTGATCGCGAGGAGTCGCGCAGCGCCGTCTCGAACCATGTGCCCGTTCCGGTGTGTCCTCGTCCCCGGAGAAACAAGCGCGCGCGGCGCGTGGCCGCGGCCGGCTCAGCCGCGGCGGCGTTCCGACGAATTCCCCATGCCGAGCTGGCCGCTGGCGGCCAGTTCGCGCAGCCGATGCCGCGCCCACACGCGCATCGCCACCCCGGGCCGTTCCGCCTCGATGCGCGGCGCGTCGAACGCCTCGCTCTGTTTGGATTGCTGCTCGCGCTCGACCTTCGCCATCATTCCCTCCGCATGGCTGTTCGAAGCCGGCGGATTCGACTCGCGTCGCGCGCCGGGCGCGCAACTACATGCATGGTTTGATCTGTCAGCGGCGGTAGCATCTGCGTCCGGCCAGCCTGAATCGTTCCAAACTGGACAAGAAGCGGCCTTGTGCGGTAGCTGATGATGACGCTTAGCAGCACGGCGGCGGGAGCCGCGAACTACCTGACCGAGAAATTCACCGGCACGTTGAAATTCAGCGACGCCTGGGTGATCTCCGGCGGGAACGGCGGCAGCGGCTGGGCCCGGTGCACCATCGCCAGAGTTTCGGCGTCGAGCGCAGAGTGGCCGGACGAGCGCGCGAGCCGCGCACTCAGCACCTGCCCGCCGCGGCCAACGGTGAAGCTGAGCGTCGCGGTGCCCTGCACGCCGGAGGCGCGCGCCTCGGACGGATAGCGCTTGAACCGCTGCAAATGCGCCGCCAGCCGTTGGCGATAGGACGGCAACACCGCGGCGGCGCGGGCGCCGGCGAGCGCCGCCGTCGCATCGGCAGCGCGGCGGTCGGCGCGCAGCGGCGCGCTGGTGCGCGGCGCCGGCGGCCGCTCCGACGGATGCAGCTTGGCGACGCGGTCGCGACGCTTCGGCGGCTCCCGCTTCGGTTTGACCGGTTCGGGCCGCTCGACCTTGACCGGCTCGGGCTTCTCGGCCGCAGGCTCGGGCTTGGCTTCCGGAGGCAACGGCACTTCCGGCGTCGGCTGCGGCGGGGTCGGCGCGATCTCCGGCGCGGCGGTGGCGTGCTGCTCGGGCTCCGGCTCCGGTTCGGGCTGCGGCGCTTCGGTCTCCTGCATCTCCGGACCGGGCGCCAGATCGAGCTGGCTCTGCTGCGGCGACGCGGTGACCGGTGCCATGTCGACCATGATCGCCGCCAGCGGCTCGCCGGGCGGCGGGGTCTGCGTGTAGTAGGCCATTGCGGCTGCGACCGCTGCGGCGTGAACCCCGACGATCACCGCGGCCGACAGCAGCCAGCGCGACGTGGCCGGCACCGCCGCGGCTTCGTGCAGCGCGCGGGCGTTCATGGCTGAACGGCGCGGCCGTCGAGCCCGACCAACGCCACCTTCAGATAGCCGGCATCGCGCAGCAGATTCATCGCCGCCATCAAGTCGCCGTAGCTCACCGCCTTGTCGGCACGCAGGAAGATCCGCTCGTCCTTCTTGCCGCCGGTTGCGGCATCGAGCGCCGACGCCAGCGCCGCGCGCGGCACCGTCTCCTCGCCGAGCGCCAGCGACAGATCCGGTTTCAGCGAGACGAACACCGGCTTTTCCGGGCGCTGCTGCGGTTCGGCGGTGCTGGCCGGCAGATCGACGCCGACGTCGACGGTGGCGAGCGGCGCGGCGACCATGAAGATGATCAGCAGCACCAGCATCACGTCGATGAACGGCGTGACGTTGATCTCGTGCGCCTCCACCATGTCGTCGTCGCCGCCGCGGCGGGTCGCAATGTTGCCGGCCATGTCGTTATCTCACTGCACGTGCGCGCTGCGGCGGACGCGCCGCCTCGCGGCTGATCATCAGCAACAATTGCGCAGACGCGTCGCCGAGCAGCGCCCGATACGCCGACACCCGCCGCGTCAGATGATTGTAGATCACCACCGCCGGGATCGCGGCGACCAGGCCGAGTGCGGTAGCGAGCAGCGCCTCGGCGATACCCGGCGCCACCACCGCGAGGTTGGTGGTGTTGGCTTTCGAGATACCGATGAACGCGTTCATGATGCCCCACACCGTGCCGAACAGGCCGACGAACGGCGCCACCGCGCCGATGCTGGCGAGCAGCCCGGTGCCGACCGCCGCGCGCCGCGCTTCCGCCGCCTCGACCCGCTCCAGCCGCAGCGCCACCCGCTCGCGAAAGCCGTCGTCATGAGCTCCGCCCGACAGGCTGGCCTCGCGCTCGACGGTGTGGATCATCTGCGCCACCGCGTCGCGCTGATCGGCGGTGTCGGCCGCCGCCTGCTGCAGCGTGGTGTCGCTCTCGAGCCGGTCGAGGCCGGCGCGGGCCAGCACCACGCAGCGGCGCAGCTCGACGGATTTGGCCAGCCACACCGTCCACGCCGCCAGCGACGCCGCCGCCAGGCCCACCATCACCGTCTTCACCACCGCGTCGGCATTGACGAACATGCCCCACGGCGACAGGTCGCGCGGCAGCGTCGCCAGATCGGCCGCCGCGCAGGCGTCCCCCGGCAGCGCCGCGGCGGCGACGGCCAGCGCCGCAATCGCAGCGCAGGCCGATCGTGCCGCGGCGCCTTGGGGTTTACGCATTGCGCGCCTCGCCGAACTGTTCGGCGAGCGCATGGAAACGGGCGAGCTGATCGCCGCGCAGCTCGCGATTGGCGTCGCGGCCGACGAACACCTTGAACATGATGCCGCCGTCGCGATTGAGGAACGCCACGAAGGCGCTGGCCTTGCCCATGAACGGGCGCTCGACGAACGCAAGCGCACCGCAATTGTCGTGACGCAGATGGCCGTGCAGCCCCTTCGGCTGCATCAGGTTGAAATAGCCGCGGCTGACCTCGCCGCGCGGCACCTCGCCGGTGAATTCGAAGATCGCGTCCTCGGTGTGCACGATCAGCGTCACCTCGCCCCAGCTCGCGATGTCGTTCATCGCGGGGCCAAAACCCTCGCCGGGTCCTAGCCGAACCATGCCGTCCGGCAGCGCCGCGATCACCGCATGCGGCGTCACGTTCCACTGCTTGGCGACCTCCTCGATCACGGCGGCCGGATTGGCCGCCATATAGGCACGAAGATCGCCGATTTCGGACGACACCACCGATGCCGCTGCAGTCGCCATCACGTTCTCCTTCCGTCTCACGCCGCAGCGGCGTTGCGCTCGCTGCGGATCACATCGAATCCCTCGAACCGCGGATGGCCGAGATAAATGCTCTGCCCGGTTTCGTTGCCGGCCCGGGCGTGCGAGCGCCGGAACTGCTCGGACGTGGTCCACGCCTCGAACGCCGCCTTGCTGGCCCAGGTGGTGTGGGTGGCGTACAGCGTGTGGTCGTCGGCCGCCGGCCCCTTCAGCAGATGAAATTCGACGAAGCCGTCCATCTCGCTGAGGTAGGATTCGCGCGCCGCCCAGATGTCCTCGAAGGTCTGCTCGGCGCCGCGTTTCACTTGAAAGCGATTCATCGCGATGAACATTTCGTCTCCTTGCTGGCTTGTTGTTCGCTGGCTTGTTCTTTGATCGTGGTGTTCCGACCCCTTCTGATCCCGAGGTTCACGCTCCCCCGAAGTGAACCTTGATGCCGCCCTTGTACACCACGCCCGGCCCCGGGCTGCTGAACAGGATGTCGTTCTGCGAGGTGCCGTCGGTCGACGATCCGGGGACCGCATACGGACGATAGTAGTTGTTGAGCAGATTATCGATCGAGAAGTTCAGCGTCACGTCCGGTGTCGGCCGGTAGGCGATGTTGAGATTGACGAGGTCGTACGAAGTTCCCGGCAGGTAGCCGGCCGGCAAATTGGTGTTGGCCGCATAAGAGGCCCACTGCGCCGCGATCGTCAACTGCCGGTCGAGCAGCCGCAGTCCGCCGGTGGTCACGACCTTGCGCGCAGGCACCGAGGCCAGGCCGAGGCCGGTGTCCGGATTGGTGCCGCGGATCACAGCGGCGTTGACGCCGACGAACCAGATGCCGGCATCGTAATTGGTCTCCACCTCGACGCCCTCGATCCGGGCGCGCGGGATGTTCTGGTACTGATAGTACTTGCTGTACAGCCCGAATGCCGGGCCGAGCTGCGACACCTGCGGGGTCGAGCCGACCAGCTCGATGTAGTTGTCGACGTCGTTGCGGAACGCGTTGATCTTGCCGCGGAAGCTGTCGGACGCCGAGAACACGCCGTCGTATTTCAGGTTGATGCCGACTTCCTTGTTCTTGCCGACTTCGGGCCGCAGCCCGGCGTTCGGGATCAGGCAGAACAGGCCGGTGGAGCCGTCGCCGCAGGTGAACAGTGCCGGTCCGCCGCCGGTGACGTGGGCGCCGGAAATCAGCGTCTCGGTGATCGACGGCGCGCGGTAGCCCTCGGCGTAGGCGACGTAGGGCGTGAAGCCCGCGATCGGCGTCAGGCCGAGGGTCACCTTCGGGGACAGCCGGCTGCCGCTGGCGGTGGTCGATTGCGAATTCAGCTCGTAATGATCGTAGCGCGCCGCGCCGATCACTTCGAGCCAGTGCGCATAATTGTTCTTCACCTGGATGAAGCCGCCGGACACCGTGCGCTCGCCGCCCGGCGTGGTGATGTTGGAATTGCCGCGCGAATCCCAGGTCGTCACCTTGTCGTTGAAGGCGTCGACGCCGTAGGTCACCGCGGTGCGCCAATTGCCGTATTCGAACCGCGAGGTGTTGTTGGCGTCGATCCCGATGGTGTCGAGATTGTAGCCGCGCTGGTCGCCGATGCAGCCCGAGATGTTGTTGCCGTAGTTGCCGGCGCCGCAATAGGCCGTGCCGCTGGTCGAATAGTGATAGGTCTTGGTCTGGTCGCTGGTGGTGCGATTGCCGTAGAGATTGACGTTCCAGTCGAACCAGGTGTCGTCCGGCTGCGAATATTTCCAGCTCAAGGTTCCGGTGTAGTTGCGCAGATTGGTGCCGTACACCGAGGATCCCTGATACAGCGCACGCTGCGCCGCGGTCAGCACCGGACCGCGGTTGAACTGGCCGACGTCGTAGTTGAAGTCCTGGAAGATGCCGCCGATCTTCACCTCGTGGCCGTCGGCCGGCCGCACCGTGAATTTCAGTAAGCCGGCGGCGAGATCGTTGCCTGTGTTGCCGATTTCGGTGCCGGCGCCGTCCTTGTAGTTTCCTTGCGTGCGATACACCGCGCCGCCGAACACGTCGACGCTGGGATCGACCCGGACGCCGCCGAACACCGAACCGAGTCCGCGCGCATTGTTGCTGCCGTAGGAGCCGCTGAGGTCGACGCCCCAGCGCTCGCCGGCGCGCACCACGTCGTCGATGTCCTTGGTGCGGAACGACACCACGCCGCCGATCGCGCCGGAGCCGTAGATGTTGGCGCTCGGCCCCCGCACCACGTCGATGCCGCCGATCAGCTCCGGATCGAGGAAGAACGAGCCCTGCGCGCCGTGGCCGGAGCGCTGATAGTTCTGCCGCGCACCGTCGACCACCACGGCGACGCGGCCGAAGTCCTGCAGGCCGCGGATGTTGATCGAGGTCGACGGCTCGTCGCCGCGATCCTGGAACGACACGCCCGGGGTCGCGACGAAGACGTCCTGCAGCCGGTTGGGCGGGAATTGCTGGATCTGCTGCAGCGTGATCGCGCTGGCCGGCGCCAGCGCATCGATCGCCTTCTCCTCGTTCTTGGTCGCCACCACCGTGATGGCGTCGAGCGACTGCGTCGAGCCCGCCGCCTGGGCATAGGCGTCGCGCGGGCTGGTGGCGGGTGCCGCCGGCTGCGCGGCGCGCGCGGCACGGTCGCGCTTCACCTGTGTCTGCGATGGCGACGATGCGTGTCCGGTCGCGGTCTGCGCAACAGCCGGTGCAGTCGCCAACGCGACGACGGATACAGATAGCAATAGCGCGCAGGCGCGCGAGTTCAGCCCCACCATGACAACCCCAGAGTTTTGAATTGACTAAGGCTGGCGGGCTCGCACGCGGCGGCTGGCTGGCAATCGGCCGTCGGCAGCATCTGCTAACGGCTTTCATTTTTGCTAACCGAGCGCCAGTTCCCGGTCAACGTGGTCGGCCTCTGATTAAAGCAATTATAACCAGTCGGTGGGCGCCGCATCGCACAGGCGTCACCGGGGCGTCGCCGCGCGGCGTCCTCACGCCCTTGCGGCGAGATCGAATTCGGCGACGTCCGCCGGCTCCGCCGGCAGCGTGGTCCGATCGACCGCCGACAGCACGCGGCCGACAGTCGCCGGCGTCGCCACCGCATCGAGCAGCAGCGTGGCGAGATCGGCCCGCGCGATCCGGCCGTGCACCCGCGGATCGTCGTACAGCGCCCCCTGCCCGGTCGGCTCGCCCTCGGTCAATCCGCCCGGCCGCACGATGGTCCAGTCGAGCGCGCTGTGCCGCAAATGGTCTTCGGCGCGGGTCTTGGCGTCGAGCACCGGCCCGATCGCCGCGATGATCCGCTCCGACGCATAGGCGCGGCTGTCGCCGCAAGCGAGCGACGATACCTGCAACACGCGCGGCACGCCGCAACTCACCGCGGCGTCGGTGATCGCATTGTTGCCGATCTCGTCGATCAGCAAGGCATCGGGTCCGGCACCGCCGATCGTCGAGACGATCGCTTCCGGCACAAGCGCTTTGACCGCACTCGCGACGCTGCCGACATTCGACAGGTCGGCCACCGCCACCCCGGCGATGCCTTGCAGTTCGTTCAGGCGCGCCTCGTCGCGTCCCGCGACGAACACCGTCCAGCCGCGCGCGGCAGCTTGCGCAACAAGATGCCGCCCGGTGCGTCCGGTGGCGCCGAAAATCACAACCCGCATCCGTCCTCACACCTCGTCGTCGCGGCCGATAGGCCCGCCGTCAGCCCGCTGGTCAGATTGCTGATCCAGAACGATCCGGCCAGGCTCGGCGAAAATCCGTCGCCGCGCAACTCGCCCAATCCGGCCGCGGTCCAGTTCGCCAGCAGCGGCGTCACCGCGGCGCGAAATCCCGGCCGCAGCACTTCGACCGCGGCGAGATCGAGCCGCCCGGTCTCCAGCCCGGCGGCGATCATCGCATGCGCGGCGTGATCCGGCGGCACCAGCGCCAGCCCTTCGATCGGCGCCCTGTTCTGCTCGATCATCTCGCGGCGCCGCGCAATGTCGATCACGTTGCGCCAGCGATGACCGTGCGCCTGGCCGCCTGCGCCTGCGCCGAACGGCAGGCAGGCGACGCCGCGCTTGATCGACGCGTTGTAGCGGTTGCGCTCGCGCAGCGAGCGGACCAGATGCGACTGCGACACCTGCAACCAGCCCCCGTCGGTGAGTCGCGCCACGCCCTCCGCATAGAGCTGCGCCTGCGCGGCCGGGGTCGCCGGCGGCGGCAACTTGCCGTGCTCGACCGCGCGCGCCATCGGCCCGCCGGGAAACATATTGAGCGCGTACAGCGTCACGCCGTCGAGTCCGATGCGGCCCACGGTGTCGATGTCGCGGCACCAGTCGGCCTCGCTCTGCCCCGGCAGTCCATAGATCAGGTCGCAGACGACGGAGGTGCGCCCGAGCGCCAGCAGCTCGGACAGGAACGTCGCGACCTCTTCGCCGCTGCGCTTGCGGCCGAGCCGTCGCCGCACTTCGGTGGAGAAGCTCTGCACCCCCAGCGACAGCCGGTTGACGCCGGCATCGGCGAGCTTCGCCGCCTTGGCGATGTCGAAGCCGTAGGAGCGCCCCTCCAGCGTGATCTCGCAATCGGCGCTGAGCGGCAGATAGCTATGCAGTGCCTCGATCAGCCGCGACAGATCGTCCGCGTCCAGCGCCGACGGCGTCCCGCCGCCGATATACACCGCGTCGATCGGCGCGCTCGCGATCAGCGGCGTGCGCGCCCTTGCGGCCAGCTCGGCGATCAGGTCGTCGACATAGGCGGGGCCGGCTTCGGGCCGCCAGACGTTCTCGAAGAAGCCGCAGAACAGACAATGATTCTGGCAATACGGCACATGCAAGTAAGCAACCGCCGTCTCGCTGCGCGGCGTCGCGAATACCCGCTCGATCACCGCGTCGGCATTGTCGGCATCGATCGGCCGGCTGCCGCGCCACGGCGGCGAGAACGCCCGCCGACTGAAAGCTTCCGTCAGCGGATCGCAGCCGACCCGCACCAGATAATCCTCGACCGACGCATTGGCGGCCGCCATCGGATGCCGGCTGCCGTGCCCGACCGCAACCTGCCCATGATGGCCGCCGTGGCCGCCATGCATCGGTGAGGCGATCCGGTCGCCATGCTTCAGATCGACCATTCTCACCGCCCGCGCTCCATCGTCAAACGGGCAGCACTACCAGCCGTGCGCGACGCACGGTCAGCCGACGCATGCGCGTGCGAATAGCTGGCCATCCCGACCATCCGATCACACTCGTTATTCATCAAGAGAGGCTGGCGGGCGCTGCAAAACGCAGGGAGCTGGCTGGCACCACGAGAACCGACATGCGGCCATCGTACGCTTCAACTTACGCTGCGATGCGTGACGACCTCAAGCGCCGATCGCGCCGTTTATAGTAATTATAAGACACATTTTCTGATCACCGCTTATAACAACCCTCTCTCGTCGAGGTCGGCAACAACAACAGAAACGGAATGATGACAGGATCCGAACGATATGGCGCAGCCCCCGGCCGGATCGCAGGCCCGGCCGAAACGCGCGCGGTCAACGTCGTCGGCAATCAGATCGACAGCCGCGACCTGTTCACCCTGGATCGGGAGATCGTCATCGCCCACGGCGACGACCGGTACCGGCTTCGCCTCACCTCGCAGAACAAGCTGATCCTGACCAAATGATCGCGCTCCCTGCTCTCGCGCGCCGCCGTCGCGCCGCCCTGCTCACCGCGACGCTGCTGGCCTGCGCAACCGCGCTGCCGGCGCAGGCCACCGAGCCGGTCAAGGTGACCGACGCCCGCGGCCGTGAAATCGTGGTGACCGATTCGTCGCGCACGCTGTCGATCGGTGGCGCGATCACCGAAGTACTTGCCGATCTCGGACTGGCGAAACGGATCGCCGGGATCGACTCCACCAGCGTGTATCCGCCGGACGCCGTCGCCGGAAAGCCGAATGTCGGTTACTTGCGGCAGCTCTCGTCCGAAGGCGTGATCGGACTCAATCCGACGCTGATCCTGGCGATGGATTCCGCAGGGCCGAAGCAGACGATGGACGCCATTAATTCTGCCGGGATTCCGCTGGTGTCGGTGCCGGAGGCGTATTCCGAAAAGGGTCTGCTCGACAAGATCGCGCTGATCGGCCACGCGATGGGCGCCGATAATGCCGCGGCGTGCCTCACCGCCGCCGTCGGCGACGATTTCGCCACGCTGCGCAAGCTGCGTGCCGCCGTCACCAAACCTGTGCGGGTGATGTTCGTGATGTCGCTGGTCAACGGCCAGGCGATGGCGGCCGGCCGGCACACCGCCGCCGATTCGATCATCGCGCTCGCCGGCGGCGTCAACGCGATCGACGGCTACGACGGCTACAAGGCGATCAACGACGAGGCCATCGTCGCGGCGCGCCCCGACGTGGTGCTGACCATCAAGCGCAGCCGGGATTCGTTCGAGGCCGATGCGTTCTACGCCCATCCGGCGTTCGCGCTGACACCGGCCGGCCAGCGCCGCGCCTTCCTGGCGATGGACGGGCTGTATCTGCTAGGGTTCGGGCCGCGCACGCCGGCCGCCGCGGTCGAGGTCGCCTCGAAGCTGTATCCCGAGCTCGCCGCCGAGGCCGCCGGATTCAAGCCGAAGGCCACCACGGTCGATTGCCGCTCATGAGCGTGGTCACGCTCCGCCGCAGCCGCGCCGGCGCGCCGCGCCCGCCCGCCGGGCTCACACTGGCGGTGCTCGGGATCGTGCTGATCGCCGCGATGGCGCTGGCGATGACGGTCGGCGCCGCCGGCATCCCGCTGTCGCGGCTGCCCGCCGCGCTCGGCCTGTCGGGCGCCGCGGCCGATCCCATCACCACCCGCGACCAGCTCGTGCTGTGGTCGATCCGGATGCCGCGCATCCTCACCGCAGCGATTGTCGGCAGCCTGCTCGCCGCGGCCGGCGCGCTGATGCAGGGCCTGTTCCGCAACCCGCTGGCGGACCCGGCTCTGGTCGGGGTGGCGAGCGGCGGCGCATTCGGCGCAGCCGCTTCGATCGTATTTCTCGAGCACGTGCTAGGCCCGCACCTGCGCGGCCTGCAGGACTATCTGCTGGCGTTCGCCGCGTTCGGCGGCTCGCTGGTGACGACTATCGTGCTGTACCGGATCGCCAGCCGATCGGGGCGCACCTCGATCGCGCTGTTCCTGCTCGCCGGACTCGCGATCGCGGCGATCGCCAATGCCGGGCTCGGCGTCCTGGTGTTCGTCGCCGACGATCGCCAGCTCCGCGACATCACCTTCTGGATGCTCGGCTCGCTCAGCGGCGCCAACTGGGCCAAGACCGCCTCCACCGCAACGGTGCTGCTGATCGCCCTGCTGGTGCTGCAGCGGATCGCCGGCCGGCTCGATCTGCTGGTACTCGGCGAGACCGAGGCGTTTCACAGCGGCGTCGACGTCGAGCGGCTGAAGCGGATTTCGATCATCCTGGTCTCGGCGATGGCCGGCGTCGCGGTCGCGGTCACCGGCGTGGTCGGCTTCGTCGGTATCGTGGTGCCGCATCTGCTGCGGCTGGTGATCGGGCCGTCGCACCGGCTGCTGCTGCCGGCCTCGGCCTGTCTCGGCGCGGTGATGCTGGTGGTCGCCGACACCGTCGCCCGCACCATCGTGGCGCCAGCCGAAATGCCGATCGGCATTCTCACCGCAGCGATCGGCGCGCCGTTCTTCCTCGCCATCCTGCTGCGGCAGCGCAAGCTGGTCGGGCCATGAGCGGCCTGCTGAAGGCCGAAGCCGCTTCGTTCGCTCTGCCCGGAGCGGTTCTGGTCGACCGCGTCGATCTCAGCATCGCGCAGGGCGAGCTGGTGGCGATCGTCGGCCCCAACGGCGCCGGCAAATCCACCCTGCTGCGGATGCTGTCCGGCGATCTGCGCCCGACCTCCGGCACGATCACGCTCGGCGGGCGGGACCTGAGGGCCTACAGTCCGCGCGAACTAGCCAGTCGCCGCGCAATGCTGGCGCAGCACACCTCGGTCTCGTTCCCGTTCTCGGTCGAGGAGATCGTGGCGATGGGCGCCGACATCGATCCGCGCAAGGCGGCGCCGCTGTTCGACGCCGCGCTGCGCGACGTCGGGCTCGCGCATTTCCGCCACCGCAACGTCACCACGCTGTCGGGCGGCGAGCAGCAGCGCGCGCATTTCGCCCGGATCCTGGTGCAATTGTGGAGCGGCGAAGCCGACGCCGGCCCCGGCCTGCTGCTGCTCGACGAGCCGACCTCCAGCCTCGATATCCGTCACCAGCTCGATCTCGCCGAGACCGCTCGGCGCTGCGCCCGCCGCGGCACCACGGTGATCGCCATCCTGCACGATCTGAACCTCGCCGCCCGGTTCGCCGATCGCGTCATCGTGCTGCACGGTGGCCGGATCGCCGCCGATGGGACACCGGCCGCGGTGATGCGGCACGAACTGATCGCCGAGGTGTTCGACGTCGCCCTGACCGTCAATACCGACGTCGCGGGCCAGCCGTTCGTGCTGCCGGAGCTGGCGGACGATCGCCGCACCGCCGCGCGCCTCACCGGTTAGTACCACCGGCTACCGGTCCCCGCCCTTCCTCATAGTGATTCTAACTAACCGCCGGCCCGTCCGGGCCGGTTTTGGACCGGTTCAATTTGTCCGGCCACCGCGCGGCGCTTAGTTTGTACGGGGCGCTGCCGACGCGGGTGCGTGGCGACGTCGATCACCACCAATATTGATTTCATCACCAAGAGGACCAGACGGACAGGCCATGAGCGTCAATGTGATTTTCGGCTCCGATGCCGGCGCGACCCGCGCGGTCGCCTCGCGCATCGCCAAACGGATGCAGGGCCGCGCCGTCGACATCAAATCCGCCACCACCGCCGACTTCGAAGGCTGCAGCCTGCTGATCCTCGGCGCGCCGACTTACGGCTTCGGCGATCTGCAGGCCGATTGGGAAGCCAATCTCGACAAGCTGACCTCCGCCAATCTGACGGGCAAGAAGGTGGCGCTGTTCGGCACCGGCGATCAGACCAACTACCCGGACAGCTTCGTCGACGCGATGGGGCTGCTCTACGACCACGTCGTCGACCGCGGTGCCGACGTAGTCGGCTTCACCGACACCGCCGGCTACGACTACACGGCGTCGAAAGCCGAGCGCGACGGCCGCTTCGTCGGCCTCGCCCTCGACGAGGACGGACAGTCATCCAAGACCGAAAAAAGGATCACCGAATGGATCAGTCGTCTCACATGAGCGCCGCAACCCTGCAGATCTTCCAGCATCACCTGTACGAGCTGTCGAAGGGGCTGCGCCCGCTCGCGATGATGACGCTTCCCGCCGTCGACGCGACGGCGATCGTGGCGCGGCTGCGCACCGCGGGCATCGCCCACCACGTCCACGAAGCCTGCCAGCACCGCATCAACGTGGTGTTCGGCGTCGCCTCCGCGGTGCGCACCGTGCAGGGCTTCATGACCGGGCCGCTGTGCAACCTCACCGCCGAGCACGACTTCATGCTCGGTATCCTGCTCGGCTACGACCGCGAAATGCAGTGCCACCGCTTCCTCGCCCGCGCCGGCGGCAACGCGATCGACGCCGTCGCCGAATCGACTCACACGGTGGCGCCGAGCGAGCCGGTACTGATTCACTGAGGTCGGGCGGCGCTGGATCGCCGCCGACCACTTTTGCACGGATCTTGGTCGCAAGTGCTGTCCGTGTGGAGCGCAGCGTCGCCTCACCCCTTCACGTCATCGCCCGCGCATGCGGGCGACCCAGTATCCCAGAGCTTTCGTTGATCCGTCGTGCGCCCACGACCAACTCTCTGCGATACTGGGTCCCCCGCATGCGCGGGGGACGACGAAGATTGGTTTCAGGTGCGATTCGTGAGGTTGCGCCTCACTCCTCCTTGAAGCCGTATTCGGCGTGGTTGCCGGTGGCGCCGTAGTATTTGTACGGCAGGAACTTGCCCGACATCGAGATCTTGACGCGATCGCCCTTCGGATTCGGCAGCCGTTCCATCACCATGTCGAAGTCGATCGCCGACATGATGCCGTCGCCGAATTCCTCTTCGATCAGCGCCTTCCACGCCGGGCCGTTGATCATCACCAGTTCGTAGAACCGATAGATCAGCGGATCGGTCGGCGGCATGGTGAGCCCCTCGCCGCGCATCGGCACCTCGTTGAGCATCGCGGTCTCGGCCGCCGACAGCCCGAACAGCTCGGCCGCCTTCGCCGCCTGCGGCTTGGTCAGCTTCATCTGGCCGAGGATCGCGCCGACCACCAGCACTTCCGAATGGCCGCCGATGGTTTCGCAGATGTACTTCCAGGTCCAGCCCTTCTCGCGCTTGATGTCGAGAAGCTTCTCGGTCAGGTCGGCTCGCTTCATGGTCGGTCTCCTTGTGAGGTGGGGGATTGTGGATGAAAAGGATCAGCGGGCGTTGGCCTGCAGCGACACCGGGGCTACGTCGGCGACGCCGGGGCACACGACCGGCACCTGCAGCGGATCGTGATGCGGGTTGGTGCTGGTGAAGGTCTTGCTGCGCGTCACCAGGAAGTCGACGATGTGATTGCGTAGCCCGTAGTAGTAAGGATGCCGGTGCAGATCGATTCTAGCGCGATCCTTCGGCAGCGGGTTCTCGACGATCTCGGCGATCACCGCGCCCGGGCCGTTGGTCATCAGATAGATCTTGTCGGCCAGATACATCGCCTCGTCGACGTCGTGGGTGATCATGAAGGTGGTCTGCCCGGTCTCCAGGCAGATGCGCCGCACCTCGTCCTGCAGCGACCCGCGGGTCAGCGCGTCGAGCGCCGAAAACGGCTCGTCCATCAGCATGATCTTCGGGGTGATCGACAGCGCCCTGGCGATGCCGACGCGCTGCTTCATGCCGCCGGACAGTTCCGACGGCCGCTTGTGCTCAGAGCCGGTGAGCCCGACCAGGTCGATGAAGCGCTGGGCGTGGGCGCGGATCTTGGCCTTGTCCCAGCCGCGCCATTTCGATGACACCGCATAGGCGACGTTGCCCATCACCGTGCGCCACGGCAGCAGCGCGTGGCTCTGGAAGATCACCGCGCGGTCGAGGCTGGTGCCTTCGATCGCCTGGCCGTCGACGATCACCGCGCCTTCGGTCGGCTGGTCCAGCCCGGCGAGGATGTTGAGCACGGTGGTCTTGCCGCAGCCTGAGTGGCCGATCACGCAGCCGAACTCGCCGCGCGGCAACGACAGCCACAGGTTCTTGAAGATCGTGGTCTGTCCGCCGCCCGCGGCCGGGTAGCGCTTGGCGATCGCTTCGACCGAAATGAACTTGTCGTTCGTCATCGCGCTCACTCCGGAAACGTGACCATGCGGGTGAACCGCGCCAGCACCTGATCGAGCAGCATGCCGACCAGCCCGATCATCAGGATTGCGATGATCACGTTGACGATCGACAGGTTGTTCCACTCGTTCCAGACGAAGTAACCGATGCCGGTGCCGCCGACCAGCATCTCGGCGGCGACGATCACCAGCCAGGCGATGCCGATCGAGATCCGCATGCCGGTGAGGATGGTCGGCGCAGCGGCGGGCAGGATCACCGTGAAGGCGCGGCGAACCGTGCCGACTTCCAGCGTGCGGGCGACGTTGATCCACTCCTTGCGCACCGAGGCGACGCCGAACGCGGTGTTGAGCAGCATCGGCCACACCGAGCAGATGAAGATCACAAACACCGCCGACAGGCTAGAGTCCTTGATGGTGTAGAGCGCCAGCGGCATCCAGGCGAGCGGCGAGATCGGCTTCAGCACCTGGATGAAGGGGTCGAGCGCCTTGTTCATCAGCGGCGACATCCCGATCAGGAATCCGAGCGGGATCGCGACCGCCACCGCCAGCAGATAGCCGATCATCACCCGCGCGATCGAGTAACCGAGCTGGATGCCGAGGCCCTTGTCGTTGGGGCCGTTGTCGTAGAACGGGTGCTTGATGTGCTCCCACAGCTTGGAGCCGACGTCGAACGGCCCCGGCATCGCCGATTTGCCCTGGGTCGCGGTCGCGCCCATCAGCGCCGCGTATTCCGGACTCATCTTGGCGACCTCGCCGCTGCCGCGCGTCGCCAGATGCCATGCGGCGATGAAGCCGCAGAACAACAGGATTGATACCACCGCAGCACGGAGGCGAAGGGATTTTGTCATGACGTCCACCGATCCACTCTGGTCCGGAGTTGCGGTGCCGAGCATCCGGCACCGCGGCTTCCGAATTCTCCGCAAGCGAGCGGCGTGCTCCGGCGTCTCCGGAGCACGCCGGAAGGCTCCACTACGACGCCTTCTTGATCTTGAAGCTGGCGAGATACTCTTCGGGATTCGACCCGTCGAACGACTTGCCCATCACCGAGAACGACCGCGTCGTCTTCTCCGGCGGGATCAGCCCGGCTTCCTTCATCAGCTTGGCGGTGTCGGTCGCCAGATAGACCTGCTCGGCGATGGTCTTGTAGTCGATGTCGCCCTTGACCTGGCCCCAGCGCTTCATCTGGGTCATGATCCAGACCGCGAACGACTGCCACGGGAACGGATCGAAATCGATCCGGTTCGGCTGCTTGACGACGTTGCCGAGGCCGTCGGCGTAGGTGCCGGTCAGGATCTGCTCGAGCACGATCGCCGGCTGGTTGAGGTAGTTGGCGGGCGCGATCGCCTGGGCGATCTCCTTGCGGTTCTCCGGCTTGTGGGCGTAGGCGGTCGCCTCGATGATCGACTTCAGCAGCGCGCCATAGGTGTTCGGCATCGTGGTGACGAATTCCTTCGACGCCGCGAACGCGCAGCACGGATGGCCTTCCCAGATCTCCTTGGTCAGGATGTGAATGAAGCCGACGCCGTCATACACCGCGCGCTGGTTCATTGGGTCGGGCGCGAGATAGCCGTCGATGTTGTCCGCGCGTAGATTGGCGACCATCTCCGGCGGCGGCACGGCGCGGATCTGGACGTCGACGTCGGGATCGATGCCGTGCTCGGCCAGATAGTAGCGCAGCAGATAGTTGTGCATCGAATAGTCGAACGGGACGGCGAACTTGAAACCCTTCCAGTCCTTCGGATTGCGGCGATCCTTGTGCTTCATCGCCAGGGTGATGGCCTGGCCGTTGATGTTCTCCACCGCCGGCATGGTGTACGGGATCGGATTGGAGCCGACGCCCATGGTGATCGCCAGCGGCATCGGCGACAGCATGTGGGCGGCGTCGTATTCCTTGTTGAGCGTCTTGTCTCGGATCACCGCCCAGCCGGCGGTCTTGATCACTTCGACGTTGAGACCATACTTGGCGTAAAAGCCCATCGGATGCGCCATGATGATCGGCGTGGCGCAGGTGATCGGAATGAAGCCGACCTTGAGGTCGGTCTTCTCCAGCGGGCCGCCCGACGCGAACACTTCGGTGGCGGTCTGCAGCGGGAAAAACTGCGAGATCGCGGCGAGCGCAGTGGCCGCCCCCACCGACTTCAGAAAGGAGCGCCGCGACGCATCCTGCGGAAACATCGCCCGCATCACCGCCGAGGCGACGACGCCTTCAAACCGCTTGTCTTCACCCTGCGTCACTGCGAGCTGCAGCGACGCCTGCTCGGCGGCATGCTCGGCTTCGGTAGCATGACGGCCACAACTACAACCCGTGGTATGCAGCCGGCGATTAGGATCGAACGGATTGTCGAACGTTGACATGGGACCTCCTGCGGTGACTCGAGGTCATGCTCGCAAGGACCGTGCCAGTCTGTCCGAGTCGCCGGGGATGCGACGTCATCGACAGTTCGCGCCGATTGTTGGACACGAGATTTCGTAATATACGGTTTTTCGTAGTCGAGTTACGAGATCTCGGAGCGCGGATGGACCTCTCACTGCCGACCCAGGCGCTCGCCACGGTCGACTCGTCGCTTCGCGCGGCGGTGTTCGACGGCGCGATCGAGGCCGTGCTGCTGGTCGACCCGACACTGGACCAGATCGTCGATGCCAATCACGCGGCCTGCGACCTGCTCGGCCACGGCTACGACTCCCTGCTGCAGATCAAGTTCAGCGCGCTGCACGGCTCGCAACTGCCGGCGCTGGTGGTGTTCAACCAGGCGGTATTCGCCAAGGGGACCTACTGGAGCCATGCCCTCACTCCGATCCACGCCGGGGGCACGCAGCTTCGGCTCGAATATGCCGGCAAGCGCCTGTCCCATCATGGCCGGTCGCTGCTGCTGCTGACGATGAGCGATCTCGAGCAGCGCCGGCGGCGCTACGTCGACGCCGTCGCCGACGACTACATGCGCGACGGGCTGCCGGCGTGGCAGCGGATCGAACGGGTGTTTCAGGACATCGAACGCGAGAACCAGCTCATCCTGCGTGCCGCCGGCGAAGGCATCTACGGGGTCAATGCCGAGGGCAAGACCACCTTCGTCAATCCGGCCGCAGAACTCATTCTCGGCTGGACGGCTGATGAATTGGTCGGCACGGAGATGCACGCGATGGTGCATCACAGCCACCATGACGGCCGGCACTATCCTGGCCAGGCGTGCCCGATCTACGCCGCATTCCGCGACGGCGCGGTGCACACCGTCGACGGCGAGGTGTTCTGGCGCAAGGACGGCAAGCCGGTCTGGGTCGAATACACCTCGACGCCGATCCACGACCGCAGCGGCGTGGTGGTCGGCGCGGTGGTGGTGTTCCGCGACGTCAGCCAGCGGCACGAAGCGGACGAGAAGCTGCACGCCGCGCTCGCCGAAGTCGACCGTCTGCGCGAACGGCTGCAGCTCGAAAACGATTACCTGCAGGAGGAAATCCGAACCGAGACCAATCCGCGCGGCATCATCGGCCAGAGCGAAGCGATCCAGACCACGCTGCGCCAGGTCAAGCTGGTGGCGCCGACCGCCGCGACCGTGCTGATCACCGGCGAATCCGGCACCGGCAAGGAACTGATTGCGCGCGCGATCCACGAGGCCAGCACCCGGCGCGACCGGCCGCTGATCCGGGTCAACTGCGCCGCGATCCCGCGCGAGTTGTTCGAGAGCGAGTTCTTCGGCCACGCCCGCGGCGCCTTCACCGGCGCGGTCCGCGACCGCATCGGCCGGTTCGAGCTCGCCGACGGCGGCACGCTGTTCCTCGACGAGGTCGGCGAAATCCCGCTGGAGCTGCAGAGCAAACTGCTGCGCGTGCTGCAGGAAGGCAATTTCGAACGCGTCGGCGAAGAGCGCACCCGCAAGGTCGACGTCCGCCTGATCGCGGCGACCAATCGCGACCTGAAGCGCGAGGTGCAGCGCGGCCGCTTCCGCGAAGATTTGTACTTCCGGCTCAGCGTGTTTCCGATCGAGTCGGTGCCGCTGCGCGATCGCCGCGAGGACATTCCGCTGCTGGCGCAGCATTTCCTCGTCAACGAGGCGCGCGAACTGAAGACGGAACTCAGGTTGTCGCATGGCGACGTCCGCCGGCTGATGCGCTACGATTGGCCGGGCAACGTCCGCGAGCTGCAGAACGTGATCGAACGCGCCACCATCCTGGCGCAGAACGGCCGGCTCCGCTTCGACCTGCCGGAATCAGTAAGCGGACACGCTGCGGCGAGCACCGGCCGTCAAAAACCGGACGCTCAGCCTGCGGTGATGACCGCATCGGACTTGCGCAGCCTCGAACGCGCCAACATCGTTGCTGCGCTGCGCGCCTGCAAAGGCAAGGTGTTCGGCGACGATGGCGCGGCGGCGATGCTCGACATGAAGCCGACCACGCTGGCGTCGCGGATCAAGGCGCTGGGCATTAGCTCGCCGCGCAGCCAGGGGTGAGCGGCCAGTGCTGACCAGAGGCGCGCAGGAGCGCCGGTCTTACGACTCGTCGCCGTCCGCCTTGCGCAGCAGATAGATGTCCATCACCCAGCCCTTGGCGGCGCGCACCTGCCGGCGGACACGCTGGATTTCGGGCGCGACCTCCGGGAGCCTGCCCGCGATCAGCACTTCGTCGTCCATGCCGAGATTGGCGGCCCAGAAGATCTCGGCGCCAGCGGCGTCGATCCTGGCGAAGGTCTCCTCGCCGTCGAGCATCACAACCGTAGTCTCGCCGAACCAACGCCCGGCGGCGGCGAGCTTGCGTCCGGTGGTGACGGTGACGGGCTCCCCGATGCCGTTGAGCGCGATACCGTGACGCGCCGTCAGCGCCTGCACCGCCGTGATGCCGGGAACGATCTCGTAGTCGATCGCGATGCCGCGCGCACGCAGCCGGTCGAGAATGCGGATCGTGCTGTCGTACAGCGACGGATCGCCCCACACTAGAAACGCGCCGCAGCCGCCGTCCGGCAGTTGGTCGATCATCGCCTGCTGAAACCGGTCGGCGATCTGGGCGTGCCAGTCGTCCACCGTGGCGCGATAATCCTGCGGCTGCGCCTCGCGTTTGGGAATGTCGATGGTGACGAAGCGATAGCCCGGCGCCGTGATGAAGCGCTCGCAGATCTGCTCGCGCGCCAGGCGCAGTTCGGCCTTTTCGTCGCCCTTGTCGGGAATGAAGAACACCGTGGCGCGGTTCAGCGCCTCGACGGCCTGAAGGGTCAGGTAGTTCGGACCTCCCGGCCCGATCCCGATCAACAAAATCTTCCGCATCGTCGTCCTGTTCCGGCGCTATCGCCGCCTCACCGCGCCAGCGCCAGCAAGGCATCGAGATCGAGATTGCTTTCGCAATGATCGGCCAGCGCGTCCAGCGTCTCCTCGACCCGGCGCTCGAAATCGAGGCCGGAGGACGCGGCGCCGATCTGCCCGAGCCACGTGGAGCGGAACGCGTCGCCGCCGAAGATGCCGTGCAGATAGCCGCCGCTGACGCGGCCGTCCGCCGAGATCGCGCCTTCGGCCCGCTCGGCACCGCCTTCCTCGAGCCTCAGCCACGGCCGCGCCAATCCTGCGCCGGTGGTGCGGCCCATATGCATCTCGTAACCGACGACGCGGCATCCGCTGATCCGGTCGACCGCATCGATCTCGATCAGGCGCTTGTCGCCGGAGATTTCGGTTTCGATGTCGAGCAGCCCGAGCCCGGCGGTTTCGCCGGCAGGCCCTTCGATGCCTTGGGGATCGCGCACCACCTTGCCGAGCATCTGGAAGCCGGCGCACAGCCCGACGACGCGGCCGCCGCGGCGGACGTGGGCGTGGATGTCGATGTCCCAGCCCTCGCGCCGGATCAGGTCGAGTTCGGTGCGGGTCGCTTTCGAGCCCGGCAGCACCACGACATCGACATCCGCCGGAATCGGCGAGCCCGGCTGGATCCACTGCAGGTCGATGTCGGGCTCAGCCACCAGAGGATCGAGGTCGTCGAAATTGGCGACGCGCTGCAGCCGCGGCACCGCGATCTTCAGCCGACCGCGGCTCGCCGCCGCGGCGCGCTCCAGCGCCAGCGAGTCTTCCGCCGGCAGCCGGTCGGCGCCGGGAAACCAGCGCAGCACGCCGAGGAACGGCCAGCCGGTCTGCTCGGTGATGGTGCGGCAGCCCGGCTCGAACAGCGAGAAGTCGCCGCGGAATTT
Source organism: Rhodopseudomonas pentothenatexigens (assembly GCF_900218015.1). Classification (GTDB taxonomy): domain Bacteria; phylum Pseudomonadota; class Alphaproteobacteria; order Rhizobiales; family Xanthobacteraceae; genus Rhodopseudomonas; species Rhodopseudomonas pentothenatexigens. The sequence continues at coordinate 104,494 of NZ_UFQQ01000010.1, forward strand.
GTTGATCAGATAGCCGACGACGCGGGCACGATCGCCCTCGTTGAGCAGCACATAGCTGCCGACCAGCGCCGCCATCGTGCCACCGCGGTCGATGTCCGACAGGAACACGACCGGCAGGTCGGCCGCCTCGGCGAACCGCATATTGGTGATGTCGGAGGCGCGCAAGTACACCTCGGCGCCGCTGCCGGCGCCTTCGACCAGCACCAGATCGGCTTCGGCGGTGAGCCGCTCGAAGCTGTCGACCACCGCCGGGATCAGCCGTTGCCGCATGTGGTGATAGATCCGTGCCGGGCAGTTGCCGAGCACGCGGCCGCGCAGCACCACCTGGGCGCCGATCTCCGACTGCGGCTTCAGCAGCACCGGGTTCATGTGGATCGACGGCGCCACGCGGCAGGCGCGCGCCTGCAGCGCCTGGGCGCGGCCGATCTCGCCGCGGATTAGTTCGCCGTCGGCACCGGCCGGCAGATCGGAGTCGGAGGCGACCGCGGCGTTGTTGCTCATGTTCTGCGCCTTGAATGGACGCACCACCAGCCCGCGCCGGGTGAAGGCACGGCACAGCCCGGCGACCACCATGCTCTTGCCGACATCCGAACTGGTGCCCTGAATCATCAGCGAACGGGCGCGCCGCGGACCGGAGGCGGTACGCGGGGTGAACTGGATCCGGGAGATGAGCTCCTCGACATGGGCGTCGGTCATGAAACCACTCGATGGCATGGAGTTGGAGGGAAGCAGCGCAGGCATCCGCGCCTACGGTCGGAACTGATCGGCTGCTGCGGCATCATTCAGCCATGGCCGGCCATCGCGACGACGCCGAGCAACAGGCCGATCTGGATCATCTGTTCGGTGGCGCCGAGCACGTCGCCGCGATAGCCGCCGATCAGCCGCAGCGCGATCCACGGCGCCGCCAGACCGAACACGCCCGCGACCAGCAGCCCGACGATCGCCGCCGGTGGATCGAGCGTGACCAGCCACAGCGCGCCCAGCACGCTGAAAGCCGCGAGCCCAAACCAGCCCGCGGTGCTGATCGTACGCGTCGGATAGCTGAGCTTGCCGGTGGCGGCGTCGCCGGCATAAGGCAGCGCCGACATCGCCGCGACGATGCCGGTCCGCCCCAGACTATAGCCGGCGACCAAAGTGGCCACGGCGAGCCACGGCGGCAGGCTCGCCAGCGCCGCAACCCGGATCGCAAAACTGAGCACCAGCGCCACCGCGCCGTAAAGGCCGAGGCGGCTGTCCTTGATCAGCGCCAGCCGCTGCTCGCGGGTGCGGCCGCCGAACAGGCCGTCCGCGGTATCGGCGATGCCGTCTTCGTGTAGCGCGCCGGTGAGTGCCGTCCCCGCAGCGACGGCCATCATCGCCGGCACCACGCCCGACCAGATCAGCGAGCCGGCGAGCAGCACACCGCCGCAGACCAAGCCGATCGCTGCGCCGACCAACGGAAAGTACTTCGATGCGCTCAGCAGCCAGTCGTCGTCGAATTGCGCGGTGCGCGGCGTCGGCACCAACGTCATGAACTGCACGGCGTTGAGAAGGGATTGGAACTGCCGGCTCACGCGTAGGGTCCGATCCGGCCCGCCAGCACGTCCGAGAGTGCGGCGAGATCGTTGAGAATGCCGGCGGCGGCACGCAGCAGCGGGACTGTCATCAGCGCGCCGGTGCCCTCGCCGAGCCGCAGGCCGAGGTCGAGATACGGCGACGCCTGCATCGCGTCGAGCAGCACCCGGTGGCCGCGCTCGGCCGAGCGATGCGAGAACACGCAGTAGTCGCGCGCGGCGGGCTGCAGCCGCACCGCCAGCAGCGCGGCCGCGCTGGCGATGAAGCCGTCGATCACCACCGGCCGCCGCGACGACGCGGCGCCGAGCACCGCGCCGGCCATCATCGCAATATCGAAGCCGCCGAATTCGGCAAGCACGTCGAGCGGCGCCGTCGGCTGTGCCCGCGCCGCGGCCTGCTCGACGATGGCGCGCTTGTGCGCCACGCCGGCGTCGTCCATTCCGGCGCCGCGACCGACGCAATCGACGATCGGCGACGATGTCAGCGCATGGGTGATCAGCGCCGCCGAGGTCGTATTGCCGATGCCCATCTCCCCGATCGCGACGATGTCGAGCCCGCCGGCGATATCCTCGCGCACCAGCTCGGCCGCCGCGGTGATCGCCTGCGCCGCCTCCTGGTGAGTCATCGCCGGCTCGTGGCGGGCGTTACGGGTGCCGCGCCGGATCTTGCGATCGATCAGCCTGGGGTGCGGCGGCATCTCGGCATCGATGCCGCCGTCGACGATACGCACCTCGGTCGCCGCCGCCTTGGCCAGAACGTTCACGCCCGCACAGTCGGCCAGATAGGCTTCCACCATCGCCCGCGTCACGCTCGCCGGATAGGGCGACACCCGATCGGCCGCGAAGCCGTGATCGCCGGCGAAGATGAACACCGCCGCACGCTCGGCGCGCGGCGGCGCCGGATGCCAGATCAGCCCGAGCTGCACGGCGAGATCTTCGAGCCGGCCGAGCGAGCCCGGCGGCTTGGCCTTGCCGTCGAGCCGGGCCCGCAGCTCAGGCTCATGGCTGTGATCGACCGCGGGGACGGCAATGATACGTGGATCGAGCAAGGGCGCGTGCATCGGAAGCTCGGGAACGGGATGCGCTGCCGCCGCGGCTGCGGGGCAGTGATGAGGCGGACGAACGACACACATCGCGGCGACAGCGAAGTCGCGCGGGCTCGTTCGGGCGACGACAGGGGTTCTCCGCAGCAGCGGAGGCACGCGTCAGGTCGGCAGTCGGTGCAGCATGTCCGTGTCCTTCTTCGACCCACCGTCGAATGGCAGTGTTGCGGACTTCGGCCGGTCTCCTGGCTCGCGGACATTGCCCCGGTCGCCTTCCCGAGCGGCTCTAGGATGCCGTTCTCAGTGGCGGTGTGACCGGAGACGATCCGCTTACAGTTGCGGGGGCAGCCGCGGATTTGGCGATTGCTCGCCGCACCGCATTCCCGTTTCACCCTTCGAACGAAGGGCACCGAAGCAGGCAGTACCACAGCACGCCGATGCCGCCGGCGCAAGATTGACAACGCCCCGGAGCCGCCCTCTAAGACGAAGGTCCACCACGCCGCGCTTCAGTTCAGCCGCTGCAAAGTGGCGCAGGCGCATCATCTCGACCGGATTGACCGCATCTTGCTGTGGGATGTGACGGTGATAGGCGGCGGCATCGCCGGTCTTTGCGCGGCGATCGCCGCGCGCCGCGGCGGCGCTGCGGTCCGCTTGCTCGAAGCGGCACCGCGAGCGCTGCGCGGCGGCAATGCGCGCCACGGTCGCAATTTTCGGCTGACGCACGAGACGCCGCTCGACTACGTGCCGGATCGCTACACGGCGGATGAGCTGCGCGCCGAGCTGCGTAGCGTGACCGGCGACGACACCGACCGGGCACTGACGGAACTGCTGATCGAACGCGCGCACAGCATCACCGGTTGGCTGGTCGCGCACGGCGTGCATCTGCAGCTGCCCGGCACCGGGGTGATGCCGTATTCCCGCCGCACCGCATTTCCGCTCGGCGGCGGCAAGGCGATGATCAACGCGCTGTACGCGACCGCCGACCGGCTCGGCATCGCGATCAGCTACGACAGCGAGGCACGATCGTTGCTGCGCAGCGAAGGCGGCGGCTGGACGGTCAGCGTACGTAGCGCCGGCGCCGACGACCAGATCCGCACGCGTAGCGTCGTGGTCTGCGCCGGTGGCGCCGGGGCCGACCCCGCCTGGTTGCGCGAAAACTTCGGCAGCGCCGCCGAGGGCTGGATGGTTCGCGGCACGCCTTATGCCGACGGCCGCCTGCTCGATCTGCTGATCGCGGCCGGCGGCTGTCCGATCGGCGATGCAGCCACCTGTCATGCCGTTCCGGTCGATGCGCGCGGCCCGCAGTTCGACGGCGGCATCGTCACCCGGATCACATCGATTCCGCTCGGCCTCGTGGTCGACCGATGCGGAGCGCGCATCGACGTCGCAGGCGCCGGAGTGCTGCCGACGCACTACGCTAAATGGGGACCGAGGATCGCCGCCTGCCCCGGCCAGATCGCTTATCTGGTGCTCGACGCCCGAAGTCTGGCGCGCGCCGCGCCGTCGGCGCTGGCACCGATCACCGCGCCGACAATCAGCGAACTGGCGGTCGCGCTCCAGCTCGATCCGGCCGCACTCCAAGCAAGCATCGACCACTTCAATGCCGCGCCGGCCAACGCCGCGCACGCCATCGCGGTGCCGCCATTCGCCGCCTATCCGATGCGGCCGGGTCTGACGTTCGTGCATTTCGGCATCAAGGTCGATGCCACGATGCGGGTCGTCCGTGCAGATGGAAGCCGTCACGATGATCTGTTCGCGGCCGGCATGATCATGGCGGCGAACGTGCTGCGCCGCGGCTATCTCGCCGGGCTCGGCATCACCCTGTCGGCGGTGTTCGGCCAGATCGCCGGCGAGGAGGCGGCGCGTCATGTCCGCGGCTGATCCGATGTCGGAGGCCGAACGCGTGCTGCGGATCTGCAGCGCCTGCATGTATTGCGACGGGCTCTGCCCGGTGTTTCCGGCGATCGACGGCAAGCACGGCTTCAGCCTGAGCGACGTCAGCTATCTGTCCAACCTGTGCCACAACTGCCAGGGCTGCTGGCACGATTGCCAGTACGCGCCGCCGCATCCGTTCGCCGTCAACCTGCCGGCGACGCTCGCCGGTCTGCGGCAGCGCTCCTACGCCGACCATCTGTGGCCGCCGGTGCTCGGGCGCGCCTTTCGTGCATCGTCGCTTGCGGTGCCCGCCACTGTCGCGCTCGCACTGCTGATCACGTTCGCGCTGGTGCTGAGTACCGGTTCGACGGCGATGCTGTTTGCGGCGGATGCGCGCGAAGGCGCGTTCTATCGCGTGCTGCCGTGGCCGGCGATGGCTGGCCTCGCCGGCGCGACGTTCGGCTGGGCCGTGATCGCGATCACGCTGGCGACCCTGCGATATTGGCGCACGGTTGCGCCGGGGGTGACGATCAGCGAGATCCTGCGCGCGCTGCCGGTTGCACTCTCCGACATCGTCACGCTGCGCCATCTCGGCGGCGGCGGCCCCGGCTGCCATGACGACAGCGAACGCCCGTCGCACCGGCGCAGGATCATGCACCATCTCACCGCCGGCGGCTTCGTGCTCAGCGGCCTCTCCACAATGGTCGCCGCGGCCTATCACCATCTGCTCGGCGTGGCGGCGCCCTACCCGGTTGGCAGCCTGCCGGTGATGCTTGGGCTCGTCGGCGGCGCGACGATGACTGTGGGCGCGGTCGGGCTGCTCGGACTGGAAGCGCGCGCCGATCGCGAGCCGAGCGATCGCGGCGAGACCCGACTGAACGTCGCGTTTCTCATATTGCTGGCCCTGGTCGGCGCCAGCGGGCTCGCGGTGCTCGGCTTCCGCAGCACGCCCGCGATGGGGCTGCTGCTCACCACCCATCTCGGACTGGTGTTCGGCCTGTTCGCCGCGCTGCCGTTCAGCAAGGCGCTGCACGCGCCGTTCCGCGCCGCGGCGCTGCTGCGCGCTGCGATCGACGGCGACCGCCGCGCGTCTGCGCGGAAACCGGACGCGGCCGGCGACGCGCGTTGATCAGGATCAAGCTTGCGCGAATTTGATCACCATTGGCGAGCGAATTGACGTTGTCGGGGTCGATTGACAGTTCGTCATTTCCGTCCCAAACATCGCGCGCCGACGGTGTCCTGTCCTCGGACAGGACGAAGAGGGAATATCGGAAGGTCGCTGCCTGCAGCGATCGAGCCGAAGCTGCCCCCGCAACTGTAAACGGCGAGCCGACGCGACACGCCACTGGATCACTTCCGGGAAGGCCGCGCCGGCGACGACCCGTGAGCCAGGAGACCTGCCGTCGCCTGCTATGTTGACGTCGTTTCGGGCGGGGTGCCCCGGGATGTCTTTCGGCGGCCCGGAGTGCAGGTCCGTTCGCCGGTTTTGAGCCATCGCTCGCGATGGTCAACCGACGAGATCAGGCGCGATGCCGCCCACTGCGCTCCATCCCGGTATCTCTGCCGGTTCTCAGCTGTCGCTTCCGTTGGCCACCGCCGCCGAGATCGCGGTGCTGTCGCCCTGCGCCGAGACGCTGGCGACCTTCGCGCGGGCCTGGCCCGGCGCCGGTCGTCTGCACACCAGCGATCTCGCCTCCTTCGCTGCGCAGGCAGTCGATCGCTCGCTCGATTCGTCGCTGCTGCGCGCGATCCTGATCGTGCTGCCGGATCAGGCGCATCCCTGCCGTGAAGCCGTCGAAGCGATCACCGCATTTGCCGGCTGCCGGCGGATTGCCTTCGCGGTCCTCGCCTCCTGCGAACTGCACGAAATTCCGAGCGAACTGATCACGAACCTGCCGCCCACCACACTCCGCCGCCTGAACAGGCTGTACGCGCAGCGCGCCGGCCATGCCGCACGCGCGATCCTGATGCAGCTCGCCCTCGCCGCCGGCCTCAGCATCACTGCGATGGATGCGCCGAGCGGCGGCACGATTACAGACGCAGAGCCACCGCCATCCCTTCTCCCCGAGCTGATCGAGGAAGCCGTCCGATGACTTACGCCTACGAACGAGACGGCGACGCGATCTATCGTCAGTCGTTTTCCATCATCCGCGCCGAGGCCGCGCTCGATCGGTTCACGGCCGACGAGGAGAAGATCGCGGTGCGTATCATCCACGCTAGCGGCATGGTCGAGGTCGCCGGCGACATCGCGTTCACGCCCGGCATTGTATCGGCCGGCCGCGCCGCGCTGCAGGCCGGCGCGCCGATCCTGTGCGACGCGCAGATGGTCGCCAACGGTGTCACCCGCAAGCGGCTGCCGGCCGACAACGAGGTGATCTGCACGTTGAACCATCCTGACGTCCCTGCCCTCGCCGCAAAGCTCGGCACCACGCGTTCGGCCGCTGCGGTCGATCTGTGGCGCGACCGGATGCAGGGCGCGGTGGTCGCGATCGGCAACGCGCCGACCGCTCTGTTCCGCCTGCTCGAAATCCTCGCAGAGCCCGCCGCGCCGCGCCCCGCGGCCATCATCGGCATCCCGGTCGGCTTCGTCGGCGCCGCCGAATCCAAGGAGGCGCTGCTGGCGGATTCGCCCTCGCCTTGCGTCATCGTGCGCGGCCGACGCGGCGGCAGCGCGATGACCGCAGCCGCAATCAACGCGCTGGCGAGCGAACGCGAATGAGCACACCGACGATCTACGGCGTCGGCGTCGGCCCCGGCGCGCCCGACCTGATGAGCGTTCGCGCCGCGCGGCTGGTCGGTGCCGCCAAGGTGGTGGCGTATTTCCGCAAGGCCGGACGCCCCGGTCACGCCCGGCGCATCGCCGACGGCCTGCTGCCGGACGGCGTGATCGAAGAGCCGATGGACTATCCGGTGACGACCGAGATCGCGCTCGACGATCCGGCCTATGCGGCAACACTGCGCGACTTCTACGAACAATGCGTCGCGCGGCTCGCCGAGCACATCGCGCAGGGCCGCGACGTCGTCGTGCTGTGTGAAGGCGATCCCTTCCTGTACGGCTCGTTCATGCATCTGCACAGCCGGCTGGCGCCGCGCATCCGCGTCGAGGTGGTGCCCGGCATCTCCGGCATGGCGGCGTGCTGGACCGCGAGCGGCACGCCGATCACCTACGGCGACGACGTGCTCTGCGTGGTGCCGGCGACGCTGGGGCCGGCGCGGCTGAAGGCGGCGCTCGCCACCGGCGACGCGATCGTGATCATGAAGCTCGGCCGCAATCTGCCGAAGGTGCGCCGCGCCCTCGATGAAGCCGGATTGCTCGACCGCGCGATCTATGTCGAACGCGGCGCGATGGCCGATCAGGTGGTGATGCCGCTCGCCGACAAGACCACCGACGACGCGCCGTATTTCTCGATCGTGCTGGTACACGGACAGGGGCGACGGCCATGACCGGATCGCTGGTGGTCGCGGGCCTCGGCCCCGGTGCGCAGGAACTGATCACGCCGGAGGTCGCCGCAGCGCTGGCGCGCGCCACCGACATCGTCGGCTACATGCCTTATGTGGCGCGCGTCGCCGAACGCGACGGCTTGCAGCGGCATGCTTCCGACAACCGCGAAGAACTCGATCGTGCCGGGTTCGCGCTGCGGCTCGCAGCGGACGGCCGGGACGTCGTGATCGTCTCTTCCGGCGATCCGGGCGTGTTCGCGATGGCGGCGGCGCTGTTCGAGGCGATCGAGGCCGGCGATCCGTCGTGGCGCGAGCTCGACATCCGCATCCTGCCCGGCATCAGCGCGATGTTCGCCGCCGCGGCGCGGATCGGCGCGCCGCTCGGCCACGATTTCTGCGCCATCAACCTATCGGACAATCTGAAGCCCTGGGAGACAGTCGAGAAGCGGCTGCGCGCGGCGGCCGAAGCCGATTTCGTCATCGCGCTGTACAACCCGATCTCGAAAGCACGCCCATGGCAGCTCGGCCGCGCCTTCGAGCTACTGCGCGGCATCCATCCGGCTTCAGTGCCGGTGATCTTCGCAACCGCGGTCAGCGATCCTCGCGAACGCATCGACGTGGTGCCGCTCGGCGACGCCGAGCCCACCCGCGCCGACATGCGCACGCTGGTGATGATCGGCTCGTCGCAGACCAGGTTGATCCCGCGCAGCAGCGGCAATGCGTTCGTCTACACCCCGCGGTTCTCCGGAGCGGTGTCGTGACCGAGCCAGGCCATCACCTCGGCGACCGTGGCGACACTGCGCCGATCCGGCACCGCGGGCCGCTTCACCATGATCACCGGCAGCCCGAGTTCCCGCGCCGCGGTGATCTTGGCGACAGCCGCGTCGCCGCCGGCATTCTTGGCGACGACGATCTCGGTGCGGTGCGCCCGCAGCAGCGCGAGGTCGCCGGCGAGATCGAACGGTCCGCGTGCAACCACCACCTCGACATTCGGCAGCGGCAGCGGTCCGCGCGGCGGATCGACGAGCCGCACCAGATAGGCGTGCTGCGGCTGCGCCGCGAACAGCTCGAGGTTCTGCCGGCCGATGCCGAGAAACACCCGCCGCGGCGCCGCGCCGAGCGCGCCCACCGCCTGATCGAGATCTTCGACTTCGGTCCAGCGATCACCGGCGACGGCCTGCCACTGCGGCCGCTCCAGCGCCAGCAGCGGCACCCCGGCTTCAGCGCAGGCAATCGCCGCATGGCGGCTCATCTGCGCCGCGAACGGATGCGTCGCGTCGACGACGCGCTCGATCCGCCCGGCGCGCAAGTAATCGGCCAAACCACTGATGCCGCCGAAACCACCGACCCGAAACGGAATCGGCGGCGGCTTCGGCTGATCGGTGCGGCCGGCGAACGACAGCACCGCGTCGATGGCCGGCTCGGCGGCAATCGTTCTGGCCAGCGCCGAGGCGTCGGCGGTGCCGCCGAGGATCAACACGCGCGGGCGGTGCGATGAAGAGAGCGTCATGATCACCAGCGATGACACGGCGCAGCCCTGGCTGTCCATCGTCGGAATCGGCGAGGACGGTCTCGACGGGCTGTCGGCGCGCGCAACGGCGCTGCTCGACAGCGCCGAGCTGATCGTCGGCGGCGATCGCCATCTCGCCCTCGTCGCGGCGCTGAACAAATCCACGCTGCCGTGGCGTGTGCCGTTCGCGGCCTCGTTGCCCGAGGTGCTGGCGCAGCGCGGCCGCCGCGTCGTGGTGCTGTGCTCCGGCGATCCGTTCTGGCACGGCGCAGGGTCGGTGCTGGCCGATCATCTCGCGCCACGAGAATGGACCGCCGTTCCCGCGCCCTCGACCTTTGCATGGGCTGCGGCGCGGCTCGGCTGGCGGCTGGAGGATGCCGTGACGCTCGGCCTGCACGCGCGGCCGATCGCGACGCTGCGTCCGCATCTTCGGCCCGAGGCGCGGCTGATCGTGCTGGTGCGCGACGGCGCCGCGGTCGGCGAGATCGCCGGGTATCTGGCGGCGAACGGCTTCGGCGCGTCCGAACTCACCGTGCTGGAAGCGCTCGGCGGACCGCGCGAACGCGTGCGGCGGACCACCGCCTCGATCTTCGCCTTCGCCGACGTCACCGCGCCGGTCGCGCTCGGTATCGCCGCGGTCGCCGAACCGGGCGCCGTGATCATGCCGTGCGTCAGCGGCCTGCCGGACGAGCTGTTTCAGCACGACGGCCAGCTCACCAAGCGTGAGATCCGCGCCGTCACGCTGTCGACGCTGGCGCCGCGCGGCCACGAACTGCTGTGGGATATCGGCGCCGGCGCCGGCTCGATCGGGATCGAATGGCTGCTGGCGGCGCGCAGCAATCGCGCCATCGGCGTCGAGACTCACCCCGGCCGACTCGCCACCGCCCGCACCAATGCCGAGGCGCTCGGCGTGCCGCAATTCGATCTGCGGCTCGGCGCAGCGCCCGAGGCACTCGCCGGACTCCCCACCCCCGACGCGGTGTTCATCGGCGGCGGCGCCGGTCGTCCGGGCTTGATGGATGCGGTGTGGCAGGCGCTGCCCGCCGGCGGCCGGCTGGTGGTCAATGCGGTGACGCTGGAGACCGAAGCGCTGCTGATCGACTGGCATCATCGCCACGGCGGAGAATTGCTGCGGCTCGGCGTCGAGCGCGCTTCCCCGGTCGGCGGCCTCACCGGATGGCGCGCGGCGATGCCGGTGGTGCAATGGAGCGTCCGCAAATGACCGCCGTCGTCATCGGCATCGGCTTCCGCGCCGCCGCGTCCTCATCGTCGATCATCGACGTGATCGACACCGCGCGCCGTGCCGCCGCCCCGCATCAGCCATCGGCGCTGGCGACGGCCGCAGACAAAGCCGACCACAGCGGCCTGCGCGAGGCCGCGACCGCAACCGTTCTCCCCGTGTTGCCGATCGACGCCGCGGCGCTCGACCAAGCCGCCGCACGTATCACGACGTCGTCCCCCGTGGTCGCGCAGCATCGCGGCGTCGGCAGCGTCTGCGAAGCCGCGGCACTCGCCGCCGCCGGGCCGACGGCGCGGCTGATCGTGTCCCGATTGATTTCACAGGATCGCCTCGCGACGGCCGCGGTGGCGATCGAGGAGCCGCAGCCATGACCGTCCACTTCATCGGCGCCGGCCCCGGCGCGCCTGATCTGATCACCGTGCGCGGCCGCGATCTGGTGATGCGCTGCCCGGTGTGCCTCTATGCCGGCTCGTTAGTCCCGCGCGAGATCGTGGCGCTGTGCCCGAAGGACGCGCGCGTGGTCGACACCGCCCCGCTCGACCTCGACGCCATCACCGCGGAGTTCGTCGCTGCCAACGCGGCCGGCCACGACGTCGCCCGGCTGCATTCCGGCGATCTGTCGGTGTGGAGCGCGATGGGCGAACAGATCCGCCGGCTGGAGCAGCACGGCATTCCCTACACCGTGACGCCCGGCGTGCCGTCTTTCGCGGCGGCGGCCGCGCTGCTCGGCCGCGAACTCACCTTGCCGGAAGTCGCCCAAACGGTGGTTCTGACCCGGACCTCGGGCCGCGCATCGGCGATGCCGCCGCGCGAGACCCTGGAAGCCTTCGCCGCCACCGGCGCGACGCTGGCGATCCATCTGTCGATCCATGTGCTCGCGGATGTGGTCGAGCGGCTGCGCCCGCATTATGGCGACGACGGCGCGGTCGCGGTGGTGGTACGCGCGAGCTGGCCGGAGCAGCAAGTGATCCGCGGCACGCTCGGCTCGATCGCCGCGCAGGTCGCCGCCGAAGGCATCGACCGCACCGCGTTGATCCTGATCGGGCGATCGCTCGCCGCCACCGATTTCCGCGAGAGCTCGCTGTACGCCCCCGACTACGATCGCCGCTATCGCCGCTCGGCGGAGGACGGCCGTGACCGCGACTGATCCCGGACCAACAACGTCGAAGCTTGGCCGGCCGCCCGGACTGATCATCGCTGCGCCGTCGACGAGCAGCGGCAAGACCACGGTGACGCTGGCGCTGCATGCAGCACTGCGCCGCCGCGGCCTCACCGTGCAGCCCTATAAATGCGGACCCGACTACATCGATCCGGCGTTCCATGAGATCGCCGCTGGGAGGCCTTGCTACAATCTGGACTCCTGGGCGTTCGGCCAGGACCGCATCACGTCCCTGCTCGATGCCGCGGCGGGTGCCGATCTCTGCCTCGCCGAAGGCGTGATGGGACTGTTCGACGGCGGCAGCGCCATCGGCGCCTGGGGCAATGGCGCGACCGCCGATATCGCCGCGTTCACCGGCTGGCCGGTGGTGCTGGTGATCGACGTCGCCGGTCAGGCGCAGTCGGCCGCCGCGCTGGCGCTCGGCTTTGCCCGCTATCGCAGCGACGTCCGCATCGCCGGCGTCATCCTCAACAAAGTTGCGAGCGCGCGCCATGAAGCGCTGGTCCGCGACGGTTTCGCCGCGCACGACCTTCCGGTGCTGGGCAGCTTCGAGCGCCAGCGCGATCTCACGCTGAAGAACCGTCATCTCGGCCTGGTGCAGGCGCGCGAGACCGCGAAGCTCGACAGCCGCCTGCAGCAGCTCGCCGACAGCGCCGTGCGTGGCATCGATCTCGATGCGGTGATCCGCGCCGCGCAGCCGGCGCGACCGGTCGCATCGTCGATCCGGCCACTGCCGCCGCCCGGCCAGCGCATCGCGCTCGCGCATGACGATGCTTTCTCGTTCATTTATCCGCACCTCACCGCCGGCTGGCGCGCCGCCGGCGCCGAGATCGTGCCGTTCTCGCCGCTGAACGACGAAGGCCCCGATCCGTCCTGCGACGCAGCTTGGCTGCCGGGCGGCTATCCCGAACTGCACGCCGGACGGCTTGCAGCGGCGACGCGATTCAAGTCGGCGCTCGGCGCTTTCGCCGAGACGCGCGCGGTGCATGGCGAGTGCGGCGGCTACATGACGCTGGGCGCCGGCCTGATCGACGCCGACGGCACGCGCCACGCGATGGCGGGCCTGCTCGGCCTCGAAACCGACTTCGCCAGTCGCAAGCTGCATCTCGGCTACCGGCTCGCGACCTTGCAGGCCGCAGCCGCCGGCCACGCCGCAGGCAGCGTGCTGCGCGGCCACGAATATCACTACGCGCGCGTCGTCACCGTGGCGGACGAGCCGCTCGCCGAGATCCGCGATCCCGCCGGACAGCTCACCGATGAGACCGGCAGCCGCCGCGGCCACGTCACTGGCACCTTCTTCCATCTGATCGATGTCGCCGAGGAGGCGATCGCCTGATGTCCAAGTCAATCGAAAGCGCCGCCGCCAACGGCCGAATCACGCTGGTCGGCGCCGGCCCGGGCGATGCCGACCTGTTGACGCTGCGGGCGATCAAGCGGCTGCAGGCCGCCGACGTCGTGCTGTATGACGACCTCGCCGGCGAAGGCTTCATGGCGTATCTAGATCCCAACGCCGAGATGGTCGCGGTCGGCAAGCGCGCCGGCCATCCCTCGCCGCGCCAGGATGAAGTCAGCCGGCTCGCGATCAGCTACGCGCTGCGTGGCAAGCATGTGGTGCGGCTGAAGGCCGGCGATCCGACACTGTTCGCCCGCGCCGACGAGGAGCTGCGCGCCGCGCGCGAGGCCGGCATCGCAGTCGAGATCGTGCCCGGCATCACCACGGCGACCGCCGCCGCGGCGACGATCGGCGCGTCGCTGACCAAGCGCGGCGTCGCGCGCCGGGTGCAATTCGTCACCGGTCACGATGTCGACGGCCGCCTGCCGCGCGATCTCGACCTCGCAGCGCTGGCGGACGCGACGGCAACGACTTGTGTCTATATGGGCAAGGCCACCTTCCCGGCCCTCGTGGCACAACTGATCGCCCGCGGCCTGAGCGCTGCGACGCCGGCCGTGATGGTCGAAAGCCTCGGCTCGGAAGCGACCAATGTGCAACGAGGCAGCGTCAGCGAGCTCGCCGCCCGCCTCACCGCCGATCGGCCGGCCGGCCCCTGCATGATCCTGTACGGCGCCGCGCTGGAAGAAGGCTGAAAACCGGCGCGCCGGGCCGACCTGTCACCAAGCTTCGTTCAATCGTGTGCCGCGGCCGAAGCAACGCCGTGCCTCCGGCTGATCTGCTCGATCGCGTCGGACAGCCGATCGAGTGCGGCCGGCAGCATCGGACCGCCGCAGACCGTGAGCTGATCGGGGACAACGATCCGCCGGGTTTGCGGATAGGCCTGCTGAATCGCCGGATGCAGCAGCAAAGCCTTGCCCTGATCCTCAGCCTGCGGCTGCTGCTCCGACACCAGCAACAGATCCGGCCGCGCCGCGACGATGGCTTCGAGCGAGGCGAAGCCGCCATAGGCGAGGCCGAGGTCGGATGCGGCGTTCGACAGCCCGACGGTCTGCAGCAGTGAGCTGAGCAGGCTGTCGCCACCGGTCACCCAGCCGCGCCGCGACAGCGCCAGCACCCGGCCGTGCCACCGTGACGCGGTCTGCCGGGCGCGCAGCGCGGCCTTGTCGATCGCAGCGATTATCGCGTCCGATCGCTCCGGATGGCCGACGAGCTCGCCGGCCCGGCTGATCTGCGCTTTGACCTCGTCGATCGTCCGCGGCACGTCGAACTCCTCGACCGGAACGTTCTGCGCGCGCAGCAGTTCGCGGGTCGCACGCTTGCCGTAGCGGCCGGCCAGCACCACGTCGGGCGCCAGCATCAACAGATCCTCTGCCTCGCCGGACAGCCTGGGAAACTGCTCGGCCTCCTGCGCCAGCCACGACAGCCGCGGGTCGCGCGCATAGGGCCCAAGGCCGACGATCTGCTCCGGATCGGCCAGCGCGATCAGAAGCTGATCGGTGCACATATTGATCGAGGCGATCCGCTTCGCCGCGGCAGACGCCGGCGATGACAGCAGGCCGATCACACCGAGGCTGATCAGGCCGATGACCGGCAGCGCCATATGGCGTAGCCAAGGGGTCAACCGTTGCTCGCCCGAAACGACGGGCGCACGAGCGCCGCGATGCCGCGCAGTTGTTCTGGTCAAGACGACATCCTCCGCCGGCCCATCGCCGAACGAGTTGCACACTTGTACCGGCCGGTCTCCTGGCTCGCGGATATCCGGCGCGTCCGCCTTCCCGGCCTATTCGACCAGTGGCATTGAGGACACTCCGATCCGCCCACAGTTGCGAGGGCAGCTGCGGCATTGGGGCGTCGGCCCCGCACCGCATTCCCGTTTCACCCCTTGTTCAGGGGCACCGGTACGATGTCGGGTTAAGCACGTCGCACCGGCCGAGACAAGGCGACGATCCGACGGGGTGACGTGATCGCAGCGAAAAGCCGGGAGGCGCATGCACGCCACCCGGCTCGTCGAACATCGCTCGTCGCGCTGACGCTTACTTCCGCATCGGCGCGGTGCCGTCCTTGCGCATCGGCGTGGTCGCGTTCGATTGCCCCTCCGAACTCGGCGTCACCGCATTGGTGGCGCCCCGGGCGCTGCCCGAGCCCTGGCCGCCGCGATCGGAATTCGACGGTCCGCCGCCGCCCGCACCACCGCCAGCGGCTCCGCCCGCTCCCGCGCCGGCCCCGGCGCCACCACCGCCGGCTCCTGCACCACCGCCGCCCGCGCCGCCACCGCCACCACCGCCTGCTCCCTGTGCCAAGACCTGGCTCGCGCCCAGGGTGAGCGCCGCAAACACCACCAATGCCGTCGTTGCTTTTCGCATCATCTCCGCTCCTGTCGTTTCCTTATTAGTTAGTAACGAATCACAACGAGCCGTGCTGGATACGGTTCCTGATCTCGATGACCGCTCTCACCTTATTGCCGCGCCGCTGTTCCGGCGGCGCCGAGGAACATCCGAACGCCTGCGGCCTTTCCCTTCGCCATCAACGACGAGGGAACTGCAGATGAAAGCGCTGACCTGGCACGGCAAGAACGACATCCGCTGCGAGAGCGTGCCGGATCCGAAGATCGAACACGGCCGCGACGCCATCATCAAGGTCACCGCTTGCGCGATTTGCGGCTCGGACCTGCACCTGATGGACGGAATCATGCCGTCGATGCAAAGCGGCGACGTGCTCGGCCACGAGACCATGGGCGAAGTCGTCGAAGTGGGCGCCGAGAATACCAAGCTCAAGGTCGGCGATCGCGTCGTGGTTCCATTCACCATCTCCTGCGGCGAGTGCTTCTTCTGCCAGCGCGGCTTCTATTCGGGGTGCGAGCGCTCGAACCCGAATGCCAAGGCAGCCGAGAAGATGTGGGGCCATTCACCCGCGGGCCTGTTCGGGTACTCGCACATGCTGGGCGGCTATGCGGGCGGACAGGCCGAATATCTGCGCGTGCCGTACGCCGATGTCGGACCGATCAAGGTGCCTGAAGGACTGACCGACGAACAGGTGCTGTTCCTGTCCGACATCTTCCCCACCGGCTTCATGGCGGCGGATTTCTGCAATCTCAAGGGCGGTGAAACCGTCGCGGTGTGGGGCTGCGGACCGGTCGGCCAGATGGCGATCAAGAGCGCGTTCCTGCTCGGCGCCGAACGCGTGATCGCGATCGACACGGTGCCCGAGCGTATGGAGATGGCGCGGCAATCCGGTGCGATCGTCATCAACTTCATGGACGACGACGTCTACGACAAGATCCAGGATCTCACTAACGGCCGCGGCGCCGATGCCTGCATCGACGCGGTCGGAACCGAAGCGGCGGCGACCGCGAGCTTCGACTCGATGGTCGATCGGGTGAAGATGGCGACCTTCATGGGGACCGACCGGCCGCACGTCCTGCGCCAGGCGATCCACTGCTGCAGGAACTTCGGCACGGTGTCGATCGTCGGCGTCTACGGCGGGCTGCTCGACAAGATCCCGATGGGCTCGGCGATCAACCGCGGCCTGACGATGCGGATGGCGCAGACTCCGGTGCAGCACTATTTGCCGCAACTGCTCGGCCGCATCCAAAAGGGCGAGATCGACCCTTCCTTCGTCATCACCCACCGCGCGACGCTGGAAGAAGGCCCCGAACTCTACAAGACCTTCCGCGACAAGAAGGAGGGCTGCATCAAGGTGGTCATGAAGCCGCACTGATCCCTCACGCGATCCGACCTCCAACTACGCAATGATGGCCGGGCTCGGCGGCCATCGACGTTTTCGCAGGGACTGAGCGCCGAGCGATGCGGCAGGCTCCAACGCGGCAGGTTCGAACGCAAATGGCCGGGCTCGAGGCCCGGCCACAATATTCCATCCTTCACAGGTGCGAAGATCAGGCCGCCTGGGACTGCACGTAGGACCGCGTCACGCTGTCGATGTTCTGGTCGATCCACGCCGCCATGGCCTCCTCCTCCTTCAGCGAGGCCTGCAGCAGCGGCTTGGCCGAGCCGAAGCCGGCGATGTCGGCGAGCGACAGCAGCGACTTGTAGGCGGCGATTTCGAAGTGTTCGAAGGCGTTGTTGGCGAAGGTGTTCTTCAGGATCTCGTCGGGCATCACGGTGTGAGCCAGCGCCGCCATATTGCCCATGAACGACTGCGTGGTGTCCTTCAGCATCGAGGCGCTTTCTCCGCAGGCGGACAGACACTCGTCGAGCCGCTTGAGCTGGCCTTCGGTTTCCCGCAGATGCTGCTGCACCCGCGCATTGACCTCCGGATAGTCGTCGAGCCGCTCGGATTGCCGCTCCATCATCTCGCGCGCCTGGGTCTCCATGGCGTGGGCATTGCGAAGCCCGCTAACAAAGATCTCACGTGCGTCCTGAGCCATTCTTCAGTCTCCAGTTGAAACGATCCCGCCTTCAACGTGGCCGCCTGCGGGGGGTTCCTAGCGGAACAGGCTCACCGCCTGGGTCACAGCTTCCACAACTCGAACAACATGTCGCGGCCGAACAGATCGATCTGCTGACCGTAGCGCGTGCGGTACATCGTCATCAGCGCGTCATGGCCCGGGTCGGACGAACTACACAGCGCGTCCTCGACCAGCACGACGCGAAAGCCGAGATCGACCGCATCGAGCACCGTGGCGAGCACGCAGACGTCGGTTTCGGCACCGGTAATCACCACCGTGCCGACGCCGCGCTCCACGAGCAACGACGCCAGATTCGAGTGCTTGAAGGCGGAGTACAACGGCTTGTCGACCACCTGGGCCGGAGGCACCAGCCGCTGCAACTCCGGCACCAGATCGAGCTGGTCCGGCGCCAGATTCGGGCGCAGCGCGGCCTCCCAGCGTCGATAGTAGCGCTGCCAGCGGCCCGGCCGCTGCTCCGGATGCTCCGGCGTGACGAAGCGGGTGAAGATCGTCGACGGGGCGTAGCGGGCCGCCACGTCGGCTACCACCGGCAGCACGCGTTCCATCCACGGCGTTTCCCAGACGCCACCGCGGGCGAAAATCCGCTGCATGTCGACACAGAGGTGAACGGCGGCCTGGATCGGCTCGACGACGAGCTGCTTGGTCATGAGGGGTTACGGTTCGACGAGTCCGGCTCGGCGGCGGCCGGGGCGGACGACGGCAGGATGACGGCAGGATGACGGCAGGATGACGGCGTGCTCCATGATGGCCGATCAACCGCCGTCCCGAACGCCTGTTCCTCTCCGGCGTTCGGAACTCGCGCCGCCGCCGCGCGCTTGAACCGGGCACAACGGAGAGCATCGCAACATGCCGCGGATCCTGATCGGCACATCGGGGTGGCATTATCAGTCGTGGCGGGGGCCGTTCTTCCCGGACGGCTTCCCGATCAAGCATCAGCTGCAATACTACGCCAGCCAGCTCACCACCACCGAACTGAACGGCGTATTCTATCGCACGCCGACGCCGGCCGCCGTGCGGTCCTGGCACGACCAGACCGGCAAGGACTTTGTCTTCGCCTGGAAAGCGTCGAAGTTCATCACTCACTGGAAACGACTGTCGGACAAGTCCTCGAACAGTTTGGCGCTGATGGAGGACCGCCTTGCCCTGCTCGGACCCAAAGTCGGGCCGATCCTGTTCCAGTTGCCGCCACAGTTCGATGTCGACACCGGTCGTCTCGCCGAGTTCCTGCCGATGCTGTCCGCGCAACGGCGGTACGCATTCGAATTTCGTCACCCGAGCTGGTACACGCCGGCCGTATTCCGCCTGCTCCGCGACGCCAACATCGCGCTGTGTTTCTCGGATCACCACGACGCACCGGCACCATGGCGACGTACCGCGGATTTCGTCTATATCCGTGGTCACGGTCCCGGCGGCCGCTACAAAGGGCGCTATCCGGTCGCGACCCTCGAACAATGGGCCCGCCGCGCGAGGGCGTGGAAACGCGCGGGCCACGATGTCTTCGTCTATTTCGACAACGATCAGAAGAGCGCAGCGCCCGGCGATGCGCTGCGGCTGCAATCGCTGGTGACAAGCCGGCAACGCTAGCGATCAGCCGACCGGCGCACGACGGCACCGCGGAACCGGGGCGCCCACGCGCTCCAGCGCGATCGATTAGGAACGATGGGACGGACGGCATGTTGGCCGAGCAGCGGCGGTGCGGCTCGCCGCCGCATCTCCGAACGCCAGAGTTCGAAAGGAACACTCGATGTACTACCATGACAAGCGGCTGCAATATCCTGTCCGTGTCGAGAAGCCAGACCCTCTTTTCGCCCGGCAGCTTCAGCAGGCGATTGGCGGCATCGAAGGCGAGATCCGGGTCTGCCTGCAGTACTTCTTTCAGGCCTGGGGCGCGCGCGCGCCCAACAACAAATATCGCGACCTGCTTCTCAACACCGCGACCGAAGAGATGGGTCATGTCGAGATGCTGGCGACCGCGGTCGCACTCAATCTCGAAGACGCACCGCTGAGCGCGCAGGAAGAAGGCGCCGCCGACAAGGTGGTCGGGGCCGTGATGGGCGGCGAGAGCACCCGCCAAGTGCTGGAGGGCATGATGCAGCGCCATCTGCTGTCGACCGGACTCGCCGCCTTCCCGGCCAATTCGGACGGCGTCCCGTTCGACTGCTCGCATATCTATGCCAGCGGCAATATCGCCGCCGACATGTATTGCAACGTCGCCGCCGAAGCGACGGGCCGGACGCTGGCGGTGCGGCTGTTCAACTCCACGTCCGATCCGGGAATGCGCGACATGCTGCATTTCATGATCGCGCGCGACACCATGCACCAGCAGCAGTGGCTCGCGGTGATCGAGGAGCTCGGCGGTGCGGCGACCCTGCCGATCCCGAACAGCTTCGATCAGCGCCAGGAACATCAGCGCTTCAGCTATTTCATGATGGGCACTTCGCGCGACGGCACCCCGCCGCCGGAAGGACGGTTCTCGACCGGGCCGTCGATCGACGGGCACGGCGAATTCTACGCCGGCCATTTCGAGCCGCTCGGCGAAGAGCCCGTGCTCGGTCCCGCCCGTCCGTTATCCGGCGCGCAGAGCGAGCAGATCGACAGCAAGGCGATCGCCGCGGAATAGCAGCCACGCGGCGGTGGGTGCGGTTCGATCGCGCCCACCGCCGGTTCATCCCGAAACTCAATCGATGGAATCCACACATGGCCGACCGAGGCGGACGATCCGACGGCAACGGCAGTCTCGGCGGCAACCAGCGCATGATGCTGGTCGCGGCCGTCGTCGCAGCCGTGCTGTTCCTCGCAGTGTTCGGCTGGGCATTCCTCAACAACCCGCTCGGCCGCGCGCCGGGCGGCGCAGGCGGCGCCGACACCGGCGATCTCACCACGCTGCCGAGCAAGCAGGCGCAACGCTCCGGCGAAAGCGTCGTCGGCAAGAACGATCCGGGCGGCCAGCCCGGTCTCGCCGGCGAACGCCAGCGCGCGATCAAGGACTCGGCGCAACCGCTGTCATTGTCCGACGAACAGCGCCGCGCGGTCAGTACGACGATCAGCAACAGCTCCGATGTGGCGCGGACCGACGAAGCGCGTTTCGAGCTGATGATCGGCGCGCTGGTGCCCGAGCAGATCGGGTTGAGCGATCTACCCGCCGAAATCACCCAGATCATGAACGGTTACTGGGGCGCTCAGTGTCTGGTGGTCGCCAACCGGCTGGTCATCGTCGACCGCCCCACCCGTCGCATCGTCGCGCTGGTGCCTTTGGCCACCTGATGCCTGCTGCCGCCGGCAGCGTTTCAGCGACCGATCAATCGGCCGTCGATTCCGGGCGCACTGCCCGGCGTCCGGCCGCCTCCAGATCGCCCAGCGATCGGCGTCCATCCCGGGCGCAAGCCAGAATAGCTTCCGCGACCCGCGCCCGGACCGCATGATGCTGGCCATCGCGCAGCCCTCCGCACACCCGTTCCAGCGCCACCGTCATGTTCGCGACGGTTCGACTGTCGAAATTGTCTTCGATCATCGATCACTCAGCAATGCGCGCCTGAAAGGCCGATGCGTCCTAATAGTCTACTTTTAAGCAGAATAGCCCTTCGGCGAGCAACGTCGCTAACTTAGGTAAAATGCAACAAGCGGCACAGCGCCGGTCGGTAGTTCAGTGCCGGCGCGGCCGGTGCCGCCGTGCACCGCGGAACCTTTCGCGCAGCAGGTGTTTGACAGCATGCCGTTGCCGGTCGCGCGCTTGGTGCGACGCCGTACCATGGAACGATCCCGATGCCGAGAGAACGTGCAAAATGCGCGACCTGTGCTGCAGTTGGAACCGGTCAGTCCGGCTTGCAGCGGTGGTCCTCTCACCGACATGATCAGTCTATTGTAGAGGCGTCCGATGGTTCATCCGTTCCTGCGTAAGCTCCGTCATGGCGCACGACTGACCAAGGACAACGAGGACATTCTCGGCCGCCTTGTCCAGTCGACGCGCCTGGTCGGCGCGCGTGAGGACGTCGTCCCTTTCGGCGGGGCGCCGCGATATCTGCCCCTGGTGGTCGACGGCTGGGCCTGCCGCTACATCACTCTGGAGAACGGCCGCCGCCAGATCGTCTCGCTCTTTCTTCCCGGCGACCTGTGTGAGCCGTTCGGCGTCCTTCCCCGCTTCATGGATCACGCAATCGCGGCTCTGACCCCGGTGGTGATCGCCCAGATTCGGCCGGAGGCTATTCGCGCCGCCGCCAATGCCAGCCCGCGGATCGACGAAGCGCTGTGGTGGGACCTGCTGGTCACTTCCGCGATCGACCGCGAGCATCTGGTGAGCCTCGGACGACGCACCGCCACCGAGCGGCTCGGCCATCTGTTCTGCGAACTGCACCTGCGGCTGACGATGATCGGTCTCGTCGACGAGGACGAGCCGTCCTATGATATGCCCGTGACTCAGGCAGACTTGGGCGATCTGCTCGGCCTGTCGATGGTCCACATCAATCGCTCGCTGCAGGAGTTGAGACGGTCGGGCATGATTTCATTGCGCGACCGCCGATTGTCGATCCGCGACCTCGATGGACTGCGCGAATTGTCGTTCTTCGACGACGGATATCTTCACCCGTTCGGAGCTCTTTCGCTGCTGAACTCTTCCGACGTGTCGGACGTTGGTCGGACTTCGCGGTGAGGACTGGAATGCCGATCGACGACACCCCTGCCCGGATCGCCGAGCTCGAGGCTGACAACCGCCGGCTGCGACGGCTGCTCGACCAGCGCGACGCGCCCGGCGAGTTGCGCCACCGGATGCGCAGCACCATGGCGATGCTGCGAACCATCATCCGGAAGTCGGCGGGAACGCAGCGGGATCTCGACGCCTATGTCGGTCACCTCGAGGATCGGCTCGATGCCTTGATGCGCGCTCAGGCCGTCGCCGACGAACAAGGGACGATCGATCTGCACAAACTGATGTCCGACGAGTTGCTGCACTATCAGGCGCGCGATGGCGAGCACACCACGATCGAGGGGCCGCTTTTGCAGCTCCAGCCGCGCGCCGGACAGGTGCTGGCGCTCGCGGTCCACGAACTCGCCGTCAACGCCGTCGAGCATGGCGCACTCGGTAATGGCGGGACGATCGACATTCGCTGGAGGGTGGACGGCGACGGCGCGGCGCCGACTCTCACCTTGGTGTGGAAGGAGACCGATACGACGCCGCTCAGCGAACCGTCCCACCACGGCTTCGGTACTGAGGTGCTGACGCGCACGCTCGAATACGAGCTCCGGGCGAAAACCGATCTCTCGTTCGAAGCCGATGGGCTTCGCTGCACGATCAGAATCCCGCTGTCGGAACGGATCGACCGGGAGTTCGGCCCCAAGTCGGCCGTCAAGTAACCTTCACAATCGCGGTTAGCGACACCTAATTTGCGCACTGGCGCTGCAATTAAGCATAGGTGAATGCACCCGCGCCCGAGCCCAACTAATCTGGTCCCCAACAGCGGAAAGGGGATCAGCGTGAAGAAGCGTCGTAATCGAACCAAGCAGCATCTGTCGCTCGAGCAGCGGCTTTCCGAGTTCTCCGACCGGTGGAAGCAGGAGGCCGAGGAGAGCGGCGATCGCGAAGCTCAGGAGAATTGGGAGCGACGTGCCAGGTCCACACAGGCCGCCCTAGGGATGATCGCGTGGCTGGGATCACGTGAGGTCCGCCGCTAAATAGCAGGCCGAAACGGCCGGTGAAGTCGTCCCTCGCGTGAATCGCACGCGCCTTTTCCCCGGAGGCCGCGATGGACGATCACCAGCAATGGCGGAAGCGGCAGCAGGTCCTCGCCAATTTCGGAGAATTCGCGCTCCGCAACGAGAGTCTGGACGACGTTCTGACCGAAGCCTGCCGTCTGGTCGGGGGTGCTCTCGGCACGCAAAGGTCCAAGATTCTGGAAATTGACGACCGCGAACAGACCCTGCTGGTACGTGCCGGCGTCGGTTGGGGCGACGGCGTCGTCGGCAAAGTGCGCCTGGCTATGGGCGAACTGTCGTCCGAGACGTTTTCGATCAAAGCCGGCGCACCGGTGATCAGCCAGGACGTCCGCGTCGACAAACGCTTCGAACTCCCCGCTTTCATGAAGGCGTCAGGCGTGGTTGCGCTCGTCAATGTGCCGATCTTCCTGCCGGGGGGGACGCCTTTCGGTTTGCTTCAGGTCGACAGCCGCGAACCACGCGAATTCGAGCAGGACGACATCGAGTTTCTGCGTACCTACGCGGCCCTCCTGGGACCGGTGATCGATCGCCTCGACAAGGTCCGCGCTCTGCGAGCCGCCGAAGAACGATTCCGGCTGATCGTCGAAGCGGCGCGCGACTACGCCATCTTCACGACCGATGCGAACGACCGTATCGTCGATTGGCTGCCCGGGGCGGAGGCCGTGTTCGGATGGTCGGCCGCTGAGGCGCGAGGACGATCGGCCAACATGCTGTTCACGCCCCAAGATCGGGCGGCCGGTGAGGACGTCAAGGAGGCGGAGACGGCGCGCCGGACGGGCTTTGCGCCCAACGTCCGCTGGCACGTTCACAAAGACGGGTCGCGGGTCTTCATCGAAGGCAGCGTCACCAGCGTTCGTGGGGCCGACGGCCAGACCCACGGATTTCTCAAGATCGGTCAGGACGTCACCGAAAGACGCCGCAACGAAGAACGGATCCGTGCGAGCGAAGCACGTCAGCGTGCGCTGATCGAAGGCATTCCGCAACTGGTCTGGCAGGCGGACATCGATGGGCGGTGGACCTGGTCCAGCCCGCAATGGAGCGACTTCACCGGCCTTCCGCGCGAGCAGAGTCTGGCTTTCGGCTGGCTGAGTGCCGTTCATCCGGACGATCGGACGGTCGCACTGGACGCGTGGACGCAAGCCAACCAGACTGGCTCGTTTGAAACCGAATATCGCATTCGACACGGCCATTCCGCCACTTATCGCTGGTTTGCGATCAGGGCGGCGCCGGTGCGGGACCACAGCGGTGGCGTCCTGACGTGGCTCGGCACGTCGACCGACATCGACGACCTGCGGCGGCTGCAGCAGCGGCAGGAAGTGATGGTGACCGAGCTGCAGCATCGCACCCGCAATCTCATTGCGGTCGTTCAGTCGATCGCAAGTCAGACCATGGCAACCTGTCGCACCATGGAGGAGTTTCGACTTCAATTCCACGAGCGGCTCGCAGCGCTCGCGCGCGTGCAGGGGCTGCTGTCCCGAGCGGCGCAGGAGCCGATCACCATTGCGGCTCTGGTGCGGGTCGCGCTCGACGCCCTAGGGGCGTTCGACAGGAGTCGTGCGACGATCAGTGGCCCAGATGTGCCGCTTCGCAATTCGAGCGTTCAGACTCTGGCGCTGGCGCTGCACGAGCTGGCCACCAACGCCCGCAAATACGGCGCGCTCTCGGTGTCCGACGGCCGTCTCGATGTCACTTGGCAGGTTCGACGGCTCGCCGCAGGCCGGCACGTCGAGCTCGCCTGGATCGAACACGGCCGCGGCCCGGAACGAGCCGATCGTCCGGACCCTAGAAACCACGGCTACGGACGGAAATTGATCGAGCGGGCACTCCCCTACGCGCTCAGTGCCACCACCACATTCGAGTTGAGGGACAACGGCGTTCGCTGCACGATCAGCCTGCCGTTTGACCCGGCGGAAAGGACACAGCCGCTATGATCGCCCACAACCCCGGAGTAACCGGACGGCGTGTTCTCCTGGTCGAGGACGAGTACTTCATTGCCGACGACATGGTGCGCGTGTTCGAAGAGCTTGGTGCCGAGGTGGTCGGTCCGTTCTCGCGAATCGAGGATGCGCTCGCCGCGGTCTCCGCCGCCGATCGTCTCGACGCTGCCGTGCTCGACGTCAACCTGCAGGGCACGATGGTGTTTCCGCTGGCGGACGAACTGACCGCGCGCGGCATACGATTCGTATTCGCGACCGGCTACGATCACCACGCCATCCCGGCCCGGTTCGATCATGTCGTGCGCTGCGAAAAGCCGGCAGATCCCGAAGCGGTGATCACAGCGCTGTTCGGCGCCTGACCGATCGGCTCTGTCGAAGGAACAGCCCGCCTCCCCGTTGGTTAGCGCTGAACGACTGGGAGATGCCGATGACCGAGAATTATCCGGAGCCGCCGTATCCGAGCCAGCGCCAACAGATGCCGGGCGCGACGGATCAGATGACGCCCCGTCCCGATCACGGCGAGCGCAGCTACAAAGGCTCGGGCAAGCTGACCGGAAAGGTCGCAATCATCACAGGCGGCGACAGCGGCATCGGACGTGCGGTGGCGATCGCCTACGCCCGCGAGGGCGCCGACCTGCTGATCGCCTATCTGAGCGAGGACGAAGACGCGCAGCAGGTCAAGGCCGTGGTCGAAGCCGAAGGCCGCAAAGCAGTCCTGGTGCCCGGCGATCTGAGCCGACCGGATCACTGCCGCAACGTCGTGGCGCGCGCCGTCGAGGAGTTCGGCGCAATCGACATCCTGGTCAACAACGCCGCCCACCAGGCCACTTTCCAGGACATCGGCGAAATCAGCGACGAGGAATGGCAGACCACCTTCGCGATCAACATCCACGCGATGTTCTACCTGACCAAGGCGGCGGTCCCGCACATGAAGCCCGGCAGCGCGATCATCAACACCGCCTCGGTCAATTCCGACATGCCGAACCCGATCCTGCTGGCTTACGCGACCACCAAGGGAGCGATCCAGAACTTCACCGGCGGCCTGGCGCAGATGCTCGCGAGCAAGGGCATCCGCGCCAACGCGGTCGCCCCCGGCCCGATCTGGACGCCGCTGATTCCGTCGACGATGCCCGAGGATTCGGTGAAGAACTTCGGCAAACAGGTTCCGCTCGGACGCGCCGGCCAGCCGGCCGAACTCGCGACCGCCTATGTGATGCTCGCCGATCCACTGTCGAGCTACACCTCCGGCACGACGGTCGCGGTGACCGGCGGCAAGCCGTTCATCTGAGATCGCCGCGCCGGTTCGTGACCAGGCCGGCCGTTGCATGCGGTGCGACAAGGGAAGCGATCACCATGGATCCGATCTCTGCCGGGACGAAGTCGCCACGCAAGCGGACGTCGATCGGCGTCTGGGCGATGGTACTGGCGTTGCTGATCCTGCTCGGCCTCGCCGGTTTCTTCGCCTATGAGGGGCTGGTGGTCGGCGACGTCGAGGTGCCGGCCCAAGGCTACACCGCGATGGCGATCGGCATCGCGCTCTCGCTGGTGATCGGGATCGGGCTGATGGTGCTGGTGTTCTACAGCAGCCGCCGAGGCTATGACGAGCAGGCGAGCTTCCTCGGCGGGCCGTCCGGCAATGACGACGCAACAAACGATCCGCCGGATCAGCAGCGGCGGTGACCGCCGCGCTCGGAACGGTGGGAATGGAAACTACGCCACCCCCTGCTCGGCCAGCGTCAGTTCGCTTCGCAACAGCGGCAAGGTGAAGCTGAACACCGTTCCGCCGGCCGGAACGCTGTCGGCCCAGATCTTGCCGCCATGCGCCTCGACGATCTCCCGGCACACCGTCAGACCGATTCCCATGCCGCCAGGCTTGGTCGTCGAGAACGGACTGAACAACCGCTGAAACAAGTCGGGCGCGATCCCGGCGCCGGTGTCGCCGACGCGGAATTCGACACAGCCGACGCGCTGCTGCAGGCTGAGGGTCAAGTGTTTGGTCGGCGCGCCCGCCATCGCTTCGATCGCGTTGCGGACCAGATTGAGCACCACCTGCTGGATCTGGATCTTGTCGACCAGTACCTCACCAGAGTCAGTGAAAGCCGTTCGGACGGTGATGCCGTCGTGCTCGGCCGCGATCGTGGCCAGCAGCGCCGCATCCTGCAGCACGGAACGCGCGTCCTCGACGGTCTTTTCGGAATCGCCGACGCCGACGAATTCGCGCAGCCGCCGGACGATTTCCCCGGCTCGAAGCGCCTGAACGTTGGCCCTCTCGACGGCATCCTTGAGCTTGCGCAGCCGCAGGCTCGGCCCGCTCTCCTGATCGAGCATTCGCCGCGCGCCCGCCATGTAGTTGGCGACCGCTGCGAGCGGCTGGTTGACCTCGTGCGCCAGCGCCGCGGCCATCCGCCCGACCTCCGAGAGGCGGGCGGCGTGAAGCAGCCGCACCTCGCCCGCTCGCGCCGCTTCCTCCATCCGCTTGCGGTCGGTGATGTCGATGACAATCCCGACATAGCGCTCGACCGCGCCGTCTTCTTCCACCAGCGGCCGACCGCGTGACAGCAGCCAGCGATCCGCCGCGTCGGCGGCCGGCGTGACGCGCCACTGCACCTCGAACTCGCGCCGTGCGGCGACCGCGTGTTCGACGGCTTTCACCGTCCGGTCGCGATCGGCCGAATCGATCAC
Source organism: Rhodopseudomonas pentothenatexigens (assembly GCF_900218015.1). Taxonomy (GTDB): domain Bacteria; phylum Pseudomonadota; class Alphaproteobacteria; order Rhizobiales; family Xanthobacteraceae; genus Rhodopseudomonas; species Rhodopseudomonas pentothenatexigens. The sequence goes on from NZ_UFQQ01000010.1 coordinate 132,459, forward strand.
TGCTGTCCAGGTTTCGAACGACGGCCGGCGGGTCCTCGGCCGCAGCCCATACAGCCTGAACAGCGGGTCGGTCCAGATCTGGCGATCGTCCGCGATCCGCCATTCCCAGATGCCGGCATGAGCGGCGTCCTGCGCGACGCTGATCCGCTCTTCGCTGTCGTGCAGGGCGCGCTGATGCGCGATCACCAGCCGTGCCGCATCATCGAACGCCCGAAACGCGCAGTCGAATTCGGGAATGCCCGAGCGCGGAACCGTGATCCGCTCGGCGCATTCGAGCGCAGCCGCGCTGGCGGCGAGCGAGCGGATCGGCGCGATCACGCCTTTGGCGATCCACGCCGCTAGGGCGCAGGACAAGGTGATGACGATCAGTCCTGCCCCAACCGCGAATTGGAAGGTCTGCACGATCGGCGCTTCGAAAATCTGTTTCGGCTGCCCGACCGCCATCGTCCAGCCGGTGACCGGCGACGGAAAGGCCGACGACACTTTCAGCGTTCCCTCGGGCGTGAAGAACTCGTGCAATCCTTCGCGGCCGAGCAACGCACGCCAGCTCGGGGAAATCGTGCGCCCCGCCCACTCGCCCGGCAGCGAGCGCGCCACCAGCCGACCGTTGCTGTCTGCCACCGCGGCTTCCCAGCCCTCCGGCAGATGCTGGGCATCGAGCAGCGCGCGGATCTGCCGCGGCTCAATCTCGATGATCAGTTGGCGAACGATCACCCCATTGCGCCGCACCGGCATGGTGATGCCGATCACCGTCTCTCCGGCCAACGTGCGCGCCAGATAGCCGACCTGCGGCTTCGCCGTCGCCACCGCACGCTGCCCGGCAGCCAGCACGTCGGCATCGGCGAGCGGCGGCGGATCGCCCTCCGCCGCCGTGCTGTCGAGCAGAATGCGGCCGTTGCGGTCGGCGACCTGGATCTTGGCGAACGGCAGCGCCGCCAACGTGCGGTCCGCCTCGCTGCGAAACTCGGACAAGTTGTCCGCGAGCAGCGCCGGCGATACCGTCAGCATTTCCGCCGCATAGACGTAGCGGCTGATCTCTTTGTCGACGCTCTCCAGCAGCAGCCGGCCGGCATACAGCAACGCCTCATTCTTGGCCTGCCGCTTGCTGTCTGTGAGCTGGGCCACGATCACCAGCGCCAGGATCAGCATCGGCAGTGCGGCGACCAGTGCGATCAGCACCAGCCGGCCGCGGATGCCGATCAGGCGCCCGAAGCCTTGGGACGCGGTGGAAGATACGGTCATGTCGCTTCGGCTCCTTGCGACGCGCGGACATAGGCGTCGTACAGCCGGGCTTCGGTGGCATCGTCCATGGTCTGATCGAGCAGCGGCAGCAGCGCCATCTCCTCCTTCTGGACATGGACCACCATGCGCTGCACAAGCTCGGCGCCGGCCCGGCTGAACTCGCGCCAGCTCTCGGCGTCGAAGCCGCCGACCTGCGCGGCCTGCGCCAATGCGATCAGCTTGTCGCCGAGCGGCCGCATGAAGCTGTGCTCCTCGGTGAGATGATCGCCGATGAGCTGATCGCCGACCGAGTCGAACATGGTGAACAGCTGGGTTTCTTCGAAGTCGAAATGGCGCAGCGTATCGGCTTCGATCGCAGCCGCGAGATCGGCGAGCAGTCGCGCGCCGGCGGAATCGGCGATGCTGATCGGCTGCCGACGCGAGATCGCCGCCTCCAGCCGCTCCATCAGCGCGATGGTGGCGCGATGTTCGTCGTGCAGGGTCTGGCTGATGCGGTTGGCGAACATGGCAGGCTCCTTAATGACTCAGTTGCGGGTACGGCCGGACGTCAGCGACGGCAGCACGCTGCCGATGTAAGCGGCGAAGGCCAGCGCCCCGGCCGCGCCGACCACCGCAGCGCCGGCAGCGAGCTGCGGAATGTCGAGCAGGATCGCCAGCGCCAGCGCGGCGATCGCGATCAGATGGCAGACGGCGTGCATCTTGAGCGGAGCGGCAACACCGAGATCCGTCAGCAGCGGCGGTCCGCCGCTGGCGCGGCTGACATGCATCGACGCGAGGAACGGCACGATCCGCTGCAGCACACCGAGCAGGAACGTCATCAGCCAGCCGCCGAGCGCCACCAGGCCGAACAGCGTCGGCCCGCCGAGGCCGGCCCAGCCGTGTAGTGCAGCAAGCGCGGCGAGCGGCGTCAGCGCCAGCATCACCCAGGCGAAACGGATCAGCACGAACGACAGGCCGAGACGCTTGCGCATGCCGCCGGCGAGCGCGGCACGCATCAGGCCAAGATGCAGGCCGACCGCAACCGCGCCGACCACGCAAGCCGCGGTCTGCAGCGCAGGGACATCGCGAAGCGCCCCGATCGTGCCGAGCGCCACTGCGGCAGCAGCAGTGGCGAAACCGAACCATGCCATCCGCTGATCCGGCGCATTCGACAGCGCGAACATCGGGATCAGCACGTGGCTGAAGCCAAGCGCCAGCATGCCCATGAAGCCGATGCCGCCGAGGATCATGTGAGCGCGGGCTGCGGCGGCGTGATCGATCAAAAATCCGAATCGGTCATCCAGCGACAGCGCAAGCCCAAGCGCCACGAGCGCTATCAGCGACACGAACGCTGCCCAGCCATAGGCTCGGACCACCGGCATGCTGCCGGCGCGGCGCAGATTGTCGGCGAGCAGCGCAGCGAACAACAGCAGCCCGAGCGTCGATGCCGCTGCGCCGAAAATCATCCAGGCGCTGTCCACGGTCGCCATGCCGGCGATCAGCACCACCGCGCCCGGGATGAGCAGCCAGGACGCCAGCCGGATTGGCCAGACTGCCGCCAAGGGCTTGGTAGTCGCCACCGGGAGGAGTTGCACGGCGGCGCCAACCGCGGTGAATGTCAGCACCCCGAGCGTCAATAGATGCACCGCGGCCAGCGCGGGTCCGGCGCCGCCGCGAAACCGCGGGAAGTCATTTGCCGCGAACAGGACCGCGCCCCACAGCAGCACGTGGCACACCGCTGCGGCGACGAAGAACCGGAACGGCACCGAGGCCGGCAGCAGCCGGCTCTTGGCAGTGCCGAGAAATCCGCTGGCGCCGATCATGCCGAGCCGCGCTGGATCTCGAGCGCCACCTCGCCCTGCCCCAGCACCGTGTCACCTGCCGACGTCAGCAGGCGATACGACCAGCCGCGGGCGTCCAGCTCGGGGTACAGCAGCAGCGGCTCCTGGCTGACCAGCGCCGTCAGGCCGTCACCGGCGCTACCGCCATCGATCAGGCGCAGCACGGCGACCAGCGGTTCGGGACACGGCAATCCGCGGACGTCGAGGTGCAGCCGGTCGCCGACATACCAGCGGCGCCCACGTTCTGCTTGGTCCTTGCTGCGGCTCATCGCGGCGCACTCCATGGCTCAGCCGACGCTAACCGAGCGGCCCCGGCCATCGTTGTTCTGTCGCAAGCTGAATCGCGAATGTCGGCTCAGAACAGCCCGTGTGCACCGCCGACCGCGCCCAGCACAGTGATCAGCGAAACCGTGCTCAACACCCGATGGCCGCGGAGCGCCACCCGGAAAGCGCGGTCCGGATCGCGGCGCGCCCGCGCGTCGAACCAAACGTGCAGAAACAGCGGCTCGGCGATAAACAACATCACGATGAAGATCGCCCACAGCCCGAGCATCGCGCCGAGCCACCAGAAGTGCGGGTCTAGGAGCTCTGCCCAGCGATCGTAAGCGTACAGCATGTAGAAGCCGGAGATTCCGACCAGCAGCGTCGAGATCCGCGCCTGGGCGGCAAAGCGCCGCTCCAGCGCCTCGAACAACGGCAGCCGCTTGGTCGCTTCCATGTCGAGGAGGCTCGGCAGGATCACGAAGGTGACGAACAGCAGTCCTCCGATCCAATGCACCACGCCGAGCACATGGATGATACGAAAGATGGTCGGCCAATCCAGCATCACGACATCACCGCAGCGTCAGAGCAGTACGCGTTTCCTTAGGCACGCAACCAGTCGACGCTCCCCTCTGCATCCGCCAGCAACACCTCGACGCCCGCCCGCGCGCGAACGATATCGGCGATGCGGCCGCGGTCGAGCACGCTGCAGGCGGTCGACAGCGCATCGGCCTCCGTCGCGGTTGGCGCGACCACGCTGACCGAGCGATACAGCGACGGACTATGTCCGGTCGATGGATCGAACAGATGCGTGAACCGCCCCGCCGGATCGAAGCGGAAGCCTGCACCCGACGAGGTTGCGACCGCGCGGTCCACCAGTTCGATGGCGCCGAGTTCGATTTCGGCCTTCTCCGGATCGGCGAGATCGACGCGCCAAGGTGCTCCGTCCGGTCTTGCACCGATCGCCCGGATCTCGCCGATGTCGACCAGCGTGGTGGTCATCCCGCCGCTGCGCAGCAGATCGACCACGCGATCGGTGGCGAAGCCCTGCGCGATGCCATTGAGTGTAACGGCAGCGCCGGGCCGTTTCAGCGCAATGCGGTCGGCCGACACCAGCACGTCGTGGTAACCGACCTTGGCCAGCGCGCTTGCGACCTCCTCCCTGGCCGGGCCCGCCGGATCGGTCTCCGCCCGATCGAAGTGACGTCGATACAGCTCCCATAGCGGCTGCACCGTGGGATCGAACGCGCCGCCAGTCTGCTCCGCCAGACGGAGCGTCGTCTGCAGCAGCGCCACCATGTCCGGATCCGGCGCGATCAGCACGCCGGATCGGTTCAACGCGCAGATCGCCGAGTCCGGACGATACAGGCTGAACAGCTGCTCGAGCCGGCGCACCTCGCGCACGCTCGCCTCAACGAGCTTCGCGGCCGTGGCACGATCAGGATGATGGATCTCGATCGAGACCTGGGCGCCGAGCGCGGAACCCCGCCAGCGAACCGGGTCGCTGGAGCGCGACGGAACCACGCGCCCCAGCATCGCGACGCCGAAGGCGCTGGCCGCGATGGTGACGAAACGCCGCCGGGTGAGTGCTGACTGCGACATGGCGATCCTCGCTAGTTCATCCGCGTTTCGGGCGCGCCATGATGATCGCTTGCCGACGGGGCATCGCTGCCCAGCACGTAGGTGCTGGGGATCGCATCGAACGTCACCACGCGCCCGCCATTCGTCGCGACGAATGCGTCGGCGGCCGCACGCTCGCCGAACGGCACCGTCTCGGCCGCGCCCATCCCGCCGCGCTTGCGGCTGTCGATCACGAAGAACGCCTTCCTGGCATCGACCCAGTTGGTTTCGCCGGGCTGATCCCAGTTCGGCGCCCTGCCCATGTCGGAGACGTAGATCGCGCGGATGTCGCGCGGCTGATCCGGCATCAACGTGAAGGCGACCGCATCCCGCGCCGAGGAGAACCAGTACGGATCGATCCGGCTCGCGGTGAGGATCTGCCCTTTCGGACCGGGATGCTCGACGAGGTTCATGCCGCAGAACACGCCCATCGCCTCGTCGTTGAGCGCGACCGGCGGCGGCATCACGGACGAGCCGGACTGATCGTTGCAGCCGGCGAGCAACAGCGCGGCCGCGAGCACGACGATGCGACCTGAAATCCTCATAGCTGCCTCCGGGCGAACACGACGATGGCAAGGCCGAGCGGCAGCGCAATCCACGCCGCCATCCCGGCCAGCAGGCCGCCGAAACTGGGTTGAACCGCGCCGGCAAGCCCCGCCATGCCGGCGAACTGGCTGACATTGGTGCCGGTCAGATTGCTCAGCCGGTACAGATCGGTCGGATTGAAGAACAGCAGCACGTTGAGCACCCCTGCCGAGATCAGCCGGCCCTGATCAACCACCAGCACGCCGAGCAGCGCCATGTCGAACACCAGCACCAGCAACAACCAGATCCCGACCGCAATGCCGGCAGCCGTGCCGCGCTGCCGCACCAGGCTCGAAGCCGCATAGCCGAGCGCCACGAACACCGCGCCGAGCAGCACCGAGGTCCCAAGCATTGTAGCGAACGCCGCCCAGCTCTGCGGCGAAACCGGCGTGCCGCCGATCACCAGCGCCAGCGCCGAGACGCCGTAGCCGACCAGCGTCGCGAAGCTCAGGATGATGACGTGACCGAAAAACTTACCGAGAATGACGTGGGTGCGCGCGACCGGATAGCTCAGCAGCAAGATCATGGTGCCGCGCTCCATCTCGCCGACGATGGCGTCGTGCGAGATCAGCAGCGCGATCAGCGGCAGCAGAAAAATCGTCAGACTCGACAGGCTGACGATCACCACGTCGAGCGCCGCGGCGCCGACATGGCCGGTCGGGGCGCTGCCGAGCAGCGTCAGCGACAGCGACAATCCGGCGAGCAGCAATGTCGCCGCGAACACCCAACGATTGCGCAGGCCTTCCTGAATTTCCTTCAGGGCGATGACAGCGATGGGCTTCATGCCGCCCGCTCCTGCTGCCGGAGGAAATGGGCGTACAGCTCGTCGAGCGTCGGCTCGGCGACGCCGATATCGGTGACGGCGGGATCGCCCGCCGCCTGCCGCAGCAGCCGCATCTTGCCGGCGTGATCGACCACGGCGATGTCGCAGCGGTCATGCGCAATGACGGCATCGTTCGGCAGCCATTCAGGCCGCGCTACCGGATCCGCGAGCTTCAGCGTGATCCGGATCGGCAAGCCCGCCAGCGCGCGCAGCTCGGCGAGCGTGCCATCGGCGACCAGGATGCCGCGATTCATGATCAGCACCTGCTCGGCCCGGCCTTCGAGTTCGTCGAGCGCATGAGAGGAGATCAGCACCGTGGCCCCGTCGCGCCGCAACTCGTCGAGAATTTCGTAGAACGTCAGCCTCAGCGCCGGGTCGAGACCGGTGGTCGGCTCGTCGAGCAGCAGCACACGCGGCCGGCCGAGCAGCGCCTGCGCCAATCCGAGCCGCTGCCGCATCCCTTTGGAGTAGGTGCCGACCAGCCGCCGCGACGCTTCGCCGAGGCCGACCCGCTCCAATAGCGCCGCGCCTTGCTTGGCGTCGCTGCCCTTCAGCCGCGCATAGAACGCCAGCGTCTCGCGCCCGGTCAGCGCGGCGTTGAAGGCGACGTTCTCCGGCAGGAAGCCGAGGCTGCGGCGGCCCGCAAATTCGCCGGCAGCCGGGTTCTCGCCGAGCACGCAGATCGATCCCTTGTCGGGACGGATCAGACCGAGCATCAGCTTTATCAGCGTGGTCTTGCCGGCGCCGTTGTGGCCGACCAGCGCGCTGAGCCGCCCAGGCTCCAGGGTAAACGACACGTCGTGCAGCGCCCGCACCGCGCGGTAGCGCTTCTCGACATGCTCGATGGCGACGGTCGCGGTCATGGCGCCACTCCCGGCATCGGCCGCGCCGGCGGCGCGATCAGCGGGCGGGTATCGACCACGCCGCCCGGATACAGCGCCGGAAACTGGCTTTGCGCCCAGCGCAGCACCTGCACGGCGGGGCTGTTGATCAGCACCTTGGCGGCCGGCGCGGTCCACAGCACGCGGTCGACCAGATCGTTCGGCCGGTAGGCGGCGTCGGCAATGCCGTCGTTGTCGAGGTCGAAGGCGGGGTTGTCACTCCAATAATTGCCGCGGCCGTCCTTCGACCAGTCGAGGTCGCGGGTGCCGACGTATTTCACCTGATTGCGATTGCCGATGAACGCATTTCCCACGATCTCGTTGCCTTCCGAACCGGCGGTGAAGTGCACGCCGATCTCACAGCCTTCGAACCAGTTGTCGCGAAACCGGTTCTTGTTGGCGTTGTAGATGAACACGCATTTGGTCGGACCGAACTGGGCATCGGTGGCGCCGCGCTCCACCGCCATCATGCCTTTGTCCGCGTCCACGCCTTCGAAATCGGCGCTGATCCCGGACAGCGGCCCGCCGACGACGCGATTGCGTTCGATCCTGGCGAAGTTCGCGTAGTTGAACAGCAGCCCGAAGTCGCGGTCACGCTCGGAGATGTTGCCGAGGATCGTCAGCCGGTTCGAATACATGATGGCGTAGCCGCCATGATTTCCGATCGAGACGTTGCCGCTGATCTCGCTGTCGTTGGTGTACATGTAGTGCACCGCGAACCGTACCTTTTCGAACCGATTGTTGATGAAGCGGTCCTTGCTGCTGGTCACCGAAAAGATGCCGTCGCGGCCGTAGCGGATGGTGTTGCCGTCGACCACGACATCCGGCGCGTTCCACACCCGCACGCCGTTGCCGGCATCGTTGAGCCGGACGCCGCGCAGGCCGTCGATGGTGTTGTGGGCGACCCGCGACCCGCGGGCGCCGTGGATGTTGATGCCGAACAGATTATCGTCGAGACGGTTGCCTTCGATCAGCGCCCGTTCGGCCGTCTGTGTCAGGAAGATCCCCGAATCCATCTCCTGCGGATCACGGCCGGAGCCGCGCACCAGGAGACCCCGGACGGTGACGTCGGGCGCCACCACGGTGATGACGCTGCCCTGCCCATGCCCGAGCACGGCAGCGCCGGGCTGGCCGACCAGCGCGAGCCTGCGCTCGATCCGGATCGGCCCGCGATAGTCCCCCGGCGCGAACGCGACGGTGTCGCCGTCGCTGGCGCCGTCCAGCACCGCCTGCAGGTCCGACGACGGCACGACCTCGATCCGCGCGGCCAAAGCCGCGCCCGCGGTGGCGGCGCAAAGCACGACCGACGCCACCACAATCATCGATATCGATCGCGCCGTCATCGCCATCCTCAGACGCTCTTCGGCTCGACCAGCATGCGGCCCTTCATCTCCATATGCATGGCGTGACAGAACCAGGAGCAGTAGTACCAGTACACACCGGGACGATCGGCGGTGAACGACACCGACGCGGTGGCGTGCGGCGCAACCTCCATCTGGATGCCGTAGTTGACGATCGAAAAGCCGTGGGTGAGGTCCTCGACCGTGTCGATGTTGGTGACGTAGACGGTGACGTGGTCGCCCTGCTTGACCTCGAATTCGGTGAGGCCGTAGTTCGGCGCGGTCGACACCATGTAGACCCGGACCTTGTCGCCGTCGCGGATCACCTTGGAATCTTCCTCCAGCTTGACGCCGTCCGCCTTCGCCTGCTTCACCGCATCGGCGAACATCGGATCGGCCCGGTCCCAGACCGAGATCGGATTGATCTTGGAGCGATGCACGATGGTGGCGTCGTGTGGCTCGGCGAAGCTCGGGCCGTCGTGCACCAGTTTCATCTTGTCGCCGGAGATGTCGATCAGCTGATCATTCTCTGGCTTCAGCGGACCGACATTGAGGAACCGGTCCTTGGAGAACTTGTTCAGCGAGATCAGCCACTTTCCGTCGGCTTCCTTGGTCTGGCCCATTGACGAGTGGTTGTGGCCCGGTTGGTAGTGGACATCGAGCTTGTCGAGGATCGGATTGACCTTCTCGCCCTTGTAGGCGCGCCTGGCCAGGTCGATGTTCCACTTGCAGATCTGGCTGTCGATGAACAGCGTGGTGTAGCCGTTGCCCTTGCCGTCATAGGCGGTGTGCAGCGGCCCGAGGCCGAGCTCCGGCTCGGCGACCACGACGTCGCGCGGCTTGATCTTGTCGTCGAACAACTGATCGAACAGCCGCACGTCCATCACTGTCGCGGTCGGCGACAGCTTGCCGTTGGCGACGATGTGGATGCCGTCCGGCGCGGTGTTCATGCCGTGCGGGCCGTTCGGCACCGGCACGTAGCGGGTGTAGGGCGAGCCCTTGCTGCCGTCGAGCACCGGCACGCCGCCGATCTCCTTGAAGTCGCCCTTCTTCACCGCCTCTTCGATCCGCTTCAGATTGAAGATCACGACCCAGTCCTGATCGGCGGCGGTCATCTCGGCGGCGGTGACGCCGCCTTCGGAGTTGTAGCAGGTCGCGAACGCGTATTTGCCCTGATAGTCGGCGTCGACGTTGTCGAGATTGCCGTCGACCATCACCTGCCAGGCCACCTTCATAGTGTCGCCGTCGATCGCGGTGAAGACCGCGCGATAGTCCTTGGTCTTGGTCAGGTTGTGACCATCGTTCGGCACCGGCACGCGGTCCTCGCCGTTACAGAACACGTAGCCGGTGCGCGGGTATTTCTGCACGCGAAGGCCGTGCACGGTGTGCTGGTTCGGCAACTGGATGATCTTGTCGCATTTCATCACGTCGAGCCGGACACGGGCCACGCGGGTGTTGGCCTTGTCGTTCATGAAGGCGTAGCGGCCGTCATAGGTCCCGTCGGTGAACGACAGATGCGGATGGTGAAGGTCGCCGTTGACGTAGGTGCCGCCGCGGCTCTTCAGGAATTCGCGGCTCTCGGGCAGCAGCCCTTCGGTGAGCACCTTGAGGCTTTCGTTGGTCTGGCCCCAGCCGGTGGCGCTGCAGCGATTGAACACCGGCACCCGCATCAATTCGCGCATCGACGGCAGGCCGATGATCCGCAGCTCGCCGGACTGGCCGCTGGAGAAGAACACATAATATTCGTCGAGTTCGCCCGGGTGGACTTCCGCCTTCTGAATCGCGGGACGTGCCGGGCTGCTCGGCTTGGTCTGCGCTTCCGCGGTCGCGATCAGCGTGCCGCCGGTACCGAGCGTCGCGCCGCCGACGATGCCGACGCCGGCTGCCGCCGCACTGCTTCCGAGTAGCGTTCGCCGGCTGAGGCCGTGTCCGTGGTCCTGGTCGCCCATAGTGCTCTCCTTGAGGTTCTACTGTGCTGGAGGTGGTTGAGTGGCGCCCGCCGGCTGAGCGGCAAGCGGCTTGCCACCGGCGAGAATCACGGTCGCAGGGCCCTTGCCGCCGCGCATCGATGTCGACGACAGCGCTTCGCGCTTCTCGCGCTTCAGCCGCAACTGGATCATGTGCGGGCAGCGATGGTCGTCGAAATACAGTTCCTGGCAGTGCATGCAGTAGATGCACTCGTTGACGTTGATGTGCCCTTCCGGGTGGATCGCCTGCACCGGGCATTCCTTGGCGCAGCGCTGGCACGGTGAGCCGCATTCCGGCCAGCGGCGCAGCCATTCGAACATCCGGATCCGGCCCGGGATCGCCAGTGCCGCCCCAAGGGGGCACAGATAGCGGCAGAAGAACCGCTCGACGAACAGACCAATGGCGAGCAGCGTCGCCGCATACACCACGAACGGCCATTCCCGCGCGAATTTGAGAATGATCGAGGTCTTGAACGGCTCGATCTCGGCGAAGTGCTCGGCGGCGGCGGTCGAGTAGATCGACAGGCCGAACAGGCCGAGGAACACGATGTACTTGATCGGCCACAGCCGCTCGTGCAGCCCCCACGGCACGTTGAACTGCGGGACTTTCAGCGCCTTCGCGACGTTGTTGAGCAACTCCTGCAACGCCCCGAAGGGGCACAGCCAGCCGCAGAACGGCCCTCGCCCCCAAAACAGCAGCGCCGCAGCAACGGCCGCCCACAGCACAAAGATCAACGGCGCCGACAGGAAGTAGTCCCAGCTGAATCCGGTGATCAACGAGTTGGTAAAGGTCAGGACGTTGACCACCGAGAGCTGCGCGTTGGCGTACCAGCCAAGCCAGACCAGGATGAAGGTGAGATACGCACGGCGTACCCAGACATAGACCGTCGGCCTGCGCACCAACTGGTTCTGGAAGAAGAAGATCAGCGTCAGTGTCACCAGCGCGACACCCAGGATGCCGATCCGCGCCAGATCGCCACGCCAGATCCGCATCCACAGCGGCTCGTCCTGCGTGGCGTCGACTTCCGCAGTCGACGACGCGGCAGCGGCATCGGCTGGCGCAGCGGCCGGAGCTGCTGCCGGCGCAGGCGTGTCGCTCACCGTGACGGCGCGTTGCTCGCGCTTGATGTAGCCGTCCGGCAGCGTGTAGCCGAGATCGAAGGTCAGGAACGCTTTGTCGCGCGCGCCGATCACGCGCTGCACCAGAAGCTGCAGCGACCACGGCTCGGTCGGATCGAACGCGAACTCGGTCGGCACCACGAACAGCCCGATCTCCGGAAAATCCGGCGCGCCTTCCGCCGCAAGGTCGCCGAGCCGGGTGTGCTCGCGGTCACGGAAGCGGATGCTGTTGCCGTCCTGGATCAGCTCGATGCGATCGAAGATGCCGCCCCGCACGTAGCCAGAGCCCTTGAACGAATAGGCCCCGCGTCCGGCGATCACCAGCGCCTGCTGTCCCGGCTGCAATCGCGCCTTCAGCCGCTGATAGCCGTCGTCGCCGAGCAGGCTCCGTCCGATCGTCGGCACGGCGACATCGGCGGCGTAGAGCTCGATGAACGTGTCGGCCGGCTCGCCGGGTTCGGGGCGAGCCGCCGCTTCGCGATTGCCGGACCTCTCGAATGCCTGATCGACGTCGGCATTGGTCAGCAGCAGCCGGCGTACCGAACCGTCGCCGACCAGGCTCTCCCAGTCCCGCACCTCGCTCTTGGTAAGATCGACGGTCTTGTTCACCGGAGGCGCCTGCGCGACATCGCCCTGCCCGCCGCCGATCCGTCCCGTCTTAATCAGCTTGGTCGCCGAGCGGACGATACTGTCGCCGATCACCAGCACGGTGACGGTGGCGCCGCTGACGATGTCGACCTGCGGCGCAGCGGCCTTGCCGCGCGCCACCGGCGCCATATCGGCGCCGATCAGCTTGTTGACCGCAGCGAGGATCTTGGCTTCCGGAATGCCGACCAGAACGATCGGCTCCTTGTGATCGACCAGCTTCAAGCCGGTGATGACGCCGTTCGGATCGATGCCGACCAGCATCTGGATCGGCTTGCCGGAATACCCGGTGGCGTTGACGAGATCAGAATTCAGATAGGCGAAGCCGAGCAATCGGTCGCCTTGATACGCCGGCGCCAGCACTGGATCACCTTGCGTTGGCCCGAAGCGGTCGGCGCCCGGCACGAGTTCGGACGGTGTGGCGCGGCCGAGATAATCGCCCAGACGGCTTGCGGCGCTCGCAACCGTCACGCTGCTCGCAAGCGCGAGCGCAATCAACAACAGGGCAAGGATCGGGCGCAATCTGCTCAACGGTTCGGTTCCAACTAGGGGACAGAACGCCGTTGTTCTGGATCGCGTGGTCGGCTCTCGATAGCAGCCGATGAAGACACCGATTTGCGCCAGCGCAAATTCGGCCCATATTGCCTAGACTGCTCAACCAGAGACGACCATGCGTAACACTCCGCTCTTGACAGCACCGCCGACCAAAGCGGTGACGGGCTTCGCCGAGCTTTTCGCCATCGCTCTGGCGCAGGCAGAACGCGCGGCGACCAGCTACGACAAGCTGGCGACGTCGTTGACCGACGACGGCGAGCATCAGGCGATGGGGCCGGTTCGCTATGTCCTCGAGACCTTGAACGAGCGCGAACAGGATCGCATCGCCGAGATCAGGCTACGTTGTCTGGCTACGACCAGCAAGCCGCCAAGTCCGTGCAGCCTTCCATGGCCTGTCGAAGATCTGGTTCCATCCGAGGAACTCGCTGATCTTGCGGTGTCGGCGCTTTCGACTCCCTACCAGGCGTGGGCGATCGCGGTGCGCCATCGACAGCGCGTTTTCGTATTCTGGACCTACGTCGCGGCGCATGCGACCCGGCCGGAGATCCGCACCGCCTCCGAAACGATGGCACGGGAAGCTTTGGCGGACGCGGATTTGCTGCGGCGCGAACGCCGTCTCGCCTGGCAAGCGTTACAGGTGAGCAAACAGGTCGACGCGGAACGGCGAGACTTCGACGACATGTCGTCGGCCGCGCTGCTCGAAAGTCTGCTGCTGAAAGAGATCATCCGTTGGGCGCAGGGACTGCCGCCCGCAGAGCGCGAACGGCTGATCCAAGCCGCCGGGCTGGCGATCAACGACCTCGCCGCCGCCACCACCGAGCTGCCCGGCATTCCGGAAGACGACCCGATCGGGGATCCCGCAGCGCGCGTGATCCGTTACGCCGAACAGCTGACGTCGCGCTATCTCGACGAGTCCGACCGCGCCACCGATCAGGACGAATTGGATCTGGCGCAGGACCTCGCCTCGTCGTCGATCGGGCGGCTGGCCCGGTTGCGCGCCTTCGCGATCACACTGCGCTGATCGCCATCCGATCAGCGGTTTCTGTTTGCGCCGCGACAACGAAGCCGTGCGCTGTCGCGGCGATGCTGGCCGACATGACACAACAGCATCTCGTCACGTCGATTGACGTCAGGGTGTTTCCCCGCTCGTTGCGGCACCCGATCGTCTTCAGCCTGTTCGACCAGCTCGGCCCGGGGGACTCCCTGGAATTGCTGAGCGACCACGATCCGAGACCGCTCCGCTATCTGTTCGACGTCAGGCGCCCCGGTGGCTTCGATTGGGACTATCTGGAGACCGGCCCGCTGACCTGGCGGGTCGGACTCCGCAAACCTGCTCGCGGGACGAGCACGGTGTGATCGCCGACGGCGCCGCCGTTCCTCGATCGCTCACTGTCGCGACGCGCGCGCTCGGGCGCTGCGCGCCGCCATGACCGCGCCTGCGCCGAGCAACGCCGCTCCGGCGACCATTGCGAACTTGCTGATCTCGCCGGCGGGCGGCAGGCCGCGGCGCGCCAGCCAGCCGCCCGATGTACCCGTGCCTCGCTCGGCAGGCTGCAGCATCGTTCCTTCGCTTCGCGGCGCCGTGCCGGCGCGAGCCAGCATGCGCCGCATACTGGCTCCGATGAGTCGCTCGGTGAACTTCGGGGCCAACGCATAGGACAACTGCCCGGCCCGCGCCGGCCAGCCGACCGCCACTTCGTCGCGCGGATAGTCGACCAGGTCGACGAACGTTTCCGCGACGTCTTCGGGCGGATACAACAACGGTCCTGGATCGAGCGTCCGGCCGGACTGATTGGCGCCGTGGACGAAGCCCGGCGTGTCGATCATCGCCGGAAACACGCCGCAGACATGGACGTCGCTGGCCTCGGCGAGCTCCTGTCGCAAGCTCCCGGTGAATCCGCGCAGTCCGAACTTGCTCGCGGTGTAGGCCGCCGCGAACGGCGTCGGCATCCAGCCGCCGAGCGAGATCGTGTTGATCAGAACGCCGCTCTGCTGGCGCAGAAAGATCGGCAGCACCGCATAGCTGCCGTACATCGTCCCCAGCAGATTGACCTCGATGGTGCGACGATGCAACGCGAGGTCCGCGTCCTGGAACGCGCCGAACACGCCGGTGCCGGCGTTGTTGATCCAGACGTCGACGCCGCCGAATTCCTGCTCCGCAGTTGCTGCGAGACGCTGCACGGCGTCGGCATCGGTCACATCGGTTTCGATCGCCAGCGCCCGCCCGCCGAGCGCCTCGCATTCGGCCGCGACGCGTTCCAGCACCGCGGCCCGGCGCGCCGCCACAACCACGCTCGCACCGCGCCGTGCAAAGGCGTGCGCGGCAGCGCGTCCGATCCCGCTGGACGCGCCGGTGATCACGACGCGCAAACCTTCCATCGTCTTCGAACGCGGCTCCTGCACGTCGCGGCCGAGCCAGCGCAGCGAATGCGACAGCCGCTGCGGCGCTGCGTTGTCGAACCACTCGCCATGAGCAAAAATCACCCGGTCGGGGTCGAGCGCGATCAACCGCCGCGCCACGTCCTTGACGCGCCGGCCGCCGAGATGCAGCAGCCAGCGCAAATACATCGGCGCCATGCCGTCCGGCGCAGCGGACCCGATCGCTTCGGTGGCCAGCGCCGCCGGGACCGGCATCCGTCCTGGATCGATGTTCTGCACCAGATCGGTGAGCACCAGACTGCGGCTCGGACGATGAAACAGCGCGACTTCGGTGTAGAACGCGCCGTGAATTACGAACGTCTCGATCTCGCCGGCCCAGGCCTCCGGTGCGCCGTCGACCAGTTCGTGATCGATCCGTAGATCTGCGCGCCGCACCTGACGGCGGCGGGCCAGTCCGGGGGCCGCGAAGGTCAGCGAGTCGGGCACAGCCTCCTGCCAATCCTGCACGAACATCCAATGCGCGACGTTCGGGGCGACCAGATAGCTGATCCGCCCCAATCCCGCGACCCGATCGTGCAGTTCGCGCGTGTATTGCGTCGGCGAATGCAGCACCAAGTCGCCACCGGACAGGCGGATGATCGTCATCCGGATCGGCAGCGGCAGGCCCGCGGCGACGATCCGCGGTGCGTCGAAAATCCAAATGTTGTCGGCGACCGGCCTGAGCTGATCGTCGTACTGCTCCGTAGAAACGTCCGTCATCCGCACTCCTCGAGCGCCGTCGCGGCGATTGCGGCTGTCACCTGCGCCTCAGCGCCCCGCCACCTGTCGGGCGCCGACGCTCTTCATCGTGGTTTCGATCTTGCCGGCTTCTGCTTCGCTGCAGCCGACCGAGACTTCGATCAGGTCGTTCAGCTCCGGGTCGCCGTGCTTCTCGACCCCGGGATGGCCGCTCTCGGCGTCGGCGCCGGCGACCCGCGTTCCGGCGCTGTTGGCGACTCCGCGTGGCGCGACCGAGACCGACGATCTCTCGATGCCGAGTTCCTGCACCAGGCGCTCCACAGCCAACTCCGCCTCGCGCCGGGTCGCGAATTGGCCGGTGATCGTGCTCTGCATCGTCGTCTCCCTTGGTTGTCGCTTGTCCGCAACCCGGCTGAGACGAACCTGTTCCTCATCGCATCGGACGATGCCGCGCGCTCTCACTCCTTCTCGGATATGCGATTGGCGGCGTGGTCCTGATACTGATCGGTCTGAGTGCCTTTTCCGTCCAGTCCGCGGGTGTCGGGATGCTGCGCCTTGTCGCGGTTCGACAGCACGTCGTTCTCCCCGACCATCTCCTTGGGCAAATCGGTCATCGCGCCGGTTCCGGCGCCTTTGCCATCGGTGCCCACGCCGAAATGCCGCTTGCTGCCGTGTCCTCCTGGCATTGATCTCTCCTTGCCGTAGTCCACCTCGCCCTGCCTCGCTGCGCCAACCGTCTCGTCGCCGCGGCGTTCCTCGCGCGGCGCATTGGCATCTGCCGGGCGGAGATCGATGTTACATCCCGGCCGCCCGGCTGCTCTCGCCGCGATCGTCATCAACAGTTTCGCGGCGGAACAGGATGTAGAGCGCCGGTAGCACCAGCAGCGTGAGGATGGTCGACGACACGATGCCGCCGATCACCACGGTGGCGAGCGGCCGTTGCACCTCGGCACCGGCGCCGGTCGCGAGCGCCATCGGCACGAAGCCGAGCGAAGCGACCAATGCGGTCATCAGCACCGGGCGCAGCCGCGTCAGCGCGCCCTCGCGCACCGCCTCGACGATCCTGCGGCCTTCGCCGCGCAGCCGCTCGATGAAAGTGATGATGACGAGGCCGTTGAGGACCGCCACGCCGGACAGTGCGATGAAGCCGATGCCGGCGCTGATCGACAGCGGGATGTCGCGCAGCAGCAGCGCGAAGATGCCGCCGGTCAGCGCCAACGGCACGCCGCTGAACACCAGCAGCGCGTCGGCCGCCGACCCGAGGCTGATGAACAGCAGCAGGACGATCAGCAGCAGCGCGATCGGCACCACGATGGTCAGACGCTGGGTCGCAGAGACGAGCTGCTCGAACTGCCCGCCCCAGCCGATCCAGTAGCCCGCCGGCAATTTGACCTTGTCGGCCACTAACTGCTGCGCTTCGCCGACGAACGAGCCGAGGTCACGGCCGCGCACATTGGCCGAGACCACGATGCGGCGCTTGCCGTCTTCGCGGCTGATCTGGTTCGGCCCCGGCGCCACCACGATCTCGGCGAGTTCGGACAGCGGTACGTAGCGTATCTGGGCCAGCGGCGTCGTGCCGAACGCAGCCGGCGTCGGCTTCACCTGCCCCTCGGCTGGCGGCAGCGGGATCGGCAGCGCCTTGATCGCGGCGATATCGGTGCGGATCTGATCCGGCAGGCGGACGACGAGATCGAAACGGCGATCGCCTTCGAACACCAGCCCTGCCGACTTGCCGCCGACCGCGATCTCGACGAGATTCTGCACCTCGGCCACGCTGATGCCGAACCGCGCCAGCGCCTTGCGGTCGAGCTTCACCGTGAGCACCGGCAGCCCGGCAACCTGCTCGGTCTTGACGTCGGCAGCGCCGTTGATGGTCTGCAGCACCGCCTGCACCTGGCCGGCGAGTTGCGTCAGCACATCGAGATCGTCGCCAAAAATCTTGACGCCGACGTCGCTGCGGACGCCGGAAATCAGTTCGTTGAAGCGCAACTGGATCGGCTGCGACAGCTCGTACAGGCTGCCCGCCACCTGTTCGGCGGCCGCCTCGATCTGCTGCACCAGTTCGGCCTTGGGCTTGTTCGGGTCCGGCCACTGATCGCGCGGCTTCAGCATCACATAGCCGTCGGAGATCGACGGCGGCATCGGGTCGGTCGCAACCTCCGCGGTGCCGGTGCGGGCGAACACATCCTTCACCTCCGGGATCGCCAGGATGCGCTTCTCCAGTGCGATCTGCATGTCGAGCGATTGCGTCAGGCTGGTTCCTGGAATGCGCATCGCCTGGATTGCGACGTCGCCCTCGTCCAGACTCGGGATGAACTCGCCGCCCATCCGCGTCGCGGCATAACCGCTCACCACCACCAGCGCCACGGCCGCCACGACGACGGCCCAGCGCAGCCGGATCGCCAGATCGAGCAGCGGCAGATACGCCCGGTGCGCCAGCCGCATGAACCAGTTCTCTTTCTCCGACACCTTGCCGGTGACCAGCAGCGCCACCGCGGCGGGGACGAAGGTCATCGACAGCAGGCTGGCGCCGAGCAGCGCCATCAGCACGGTCAGGGCCATCGGGGTGAACATCTTGCCTTCGACGCCGGTCAGCGTCAGCACCGGCAGATACACCACCGCGATGATCAGCGTGCCGAACAGGCTCGGTTTGATCACCTCGCGGGAGCCGGCGATGATGGTGTCGAACCGCTCCTGCCGGGTCAACAGCCGCCCCAACCGGTGCTGCTCCTGCGCCAGCAACCTCAGGCAGTTCTCGACGATGATCACCGCGCCGTCGATGATGATGCCGAAGTCGATCGCGCCGAGGCTCATCAGATTGGCGCTGACCTTGTTCTCGAACATCCCGGTGACGGTGAACAGCATCGACAGCGGGATCACCAGCGCGGTGGCGATCGCGGCTTTGAAATTACCGAGGATAAGGAACAGGATCGCGATCACCAGCAGCGCGCCTTCGACGAGGTTTTTCTCCACCGTCGCGATGGTAGCGTCGATCAGATGGGTGCGGTCGTACACCGCACGCAGCGACATCCCGTCCGGCAGCGACTTCTCGATCTGCTCGAGCTTGGCGGCGACCCGCCGCGCCACGGTGCGACCGTTCTCACCGATCAGCAGCATCGCGGTGCCCAGCACGACCTCCTGGCCGTTCAGCGTCGCGGCACCGGTGCGCAGATCGGTGCCCTCCTTCACCTCCGCGACATCCATGATCCGAACCGGCAGGCCGCTGCGCGAGCCGATCACGATCTGCCGGATCTCCTCGACGTCGCTGACCTGCCCCGGCGTGCGCACGAGATATTGCTCGCCGTTCTTCTCGATGTAGCCGGCGCCGACACTGGCGTTGTTGGCGGCCAGCGACGTCATCACGTCGCGGAAGCCGAGGCGGTAGGCCATCAGCTTCGCCGGATCCGGCAGGACGTGGAACTGCTTGGCAAAACCACCGATGGTGTTGACTTCGTTGACACCTGGGACGTTGCGCAATTGCGGCTTGATGATCCAGTCCTGCGCGGTGCGCAGATCGCTCGGCGTGAACGGCTTGTCATCGGCGCGCGTCGCGCCCTGCTTCGCCTCGACCGTGTACATGTAGATTTCGCCGAGACCGGTCGAGACCGGCCCCATCGCGGTGTCGATTCCGGCCGGCAGCACGTCCTTGGCGCGCTGAATGCGCTCGTTGACGAGTTGCCGGGCGAAGTAGATGTCGGTGCCGTCCTTGAACACCACCGTGACCTGGCTCAGGCCGTAGCGCGACAGCGACCGGGTGTTGACGAGGTTGGGCAGCCCGCCCATCGCGGTCTCGATCGGGAACGTGATCCGCTGCTCGACTTCGAGCGGCGAGTAGCCGGGCGCGTTGGTGTTGATCTGAACCTGGACGTTGGTGATGTCCGGCACCGCGTCGATCGGCAGCCGCGTGAAATTCCAGGCGCCGAACGCGGCCATCATCAGCACGCCGATCATCACCAGCCAGCGCTGGCGGACGGAGAAGGCGAGCACCTTGTCGATCATGCGCGGCCTCCGGCGATCAGCAGGCTCATATCAATGTTCATGCGACGCCGCCCCCTTGCCGAGCTCCGCCTTGACGACGAAGCTGTTGGCCGCCGCATAGCGCTCGCCGGCCTGCAGGCCGGAGACGATTTCGACGTTCTCGGCGTCCCTTGCGCCGAGCTCGACGTCGCGCACCTCGAAGTCGTCGCCGCTGCGGACGAACACCACGCTGCGGTTCTCCACGCTCTGGATCGCCGAGGCGCGGATCGCCAGCGCGACCGGCTTGGCCGAGAGGATCAGCCGGGCCGAGACGAACAGGCCGGAGCGCAGACGCAAGCCGTCATTGGGCACCACGGCGCGGGCGAGCGCGCTCTGGGTGTCGGCGCTGCCGACCGGCGAGATGTAGGACAGGCGCGCTTCGATCGGCTCGCCGCCGTCGGCGACCTCGATCATGATCTTGTCGCCGATCCGCACCCGCGGCAGATCGCGGCGATACACCGAGAAGTCGGCCCACACGGTGGAGATGTCGGCGACGATGAAGGCCGGCTTCTGCTCGGAGGCGTATTCGCCGAGCGAGATCTGGCGGTCGATCACGGTGCCGGAGATCGGCGCGCGCATCTCGTAGACGCTGAGACTCTGATTGCTCTCGATCCTGGCGAGCAGCTCACCCTTTTCGACCGTGTCGCCGATCCGGCTCTTGATCTCGCGGACCACGCCGGGAAACCGCGGCGTGACCTGCACCAGCGTCTCCTGGTTGGGCTGCAGGATGCCGTTGAGGACGAGGGAGTCGTGCAGCGTCTCGGCCTGAGCGGTTCGGATCTCGATGCCCGACGCCGCCACCTTGGCGTCGCTCATCTCGACCTTGCCCTCGTCGTCATGGCCGTCGTGATCATGCCCCTTCTCGCCTTCGGGGTGAGCGTGCCCAACGGTCTTGTTCGAAACCTGCTGCGCCGGCTGGTCCAATCCGATCGGCGCGTAAGCGGCCACGGCGACGCCGAGCGCGAACATCGCGGCGGCGCCGCAGATCATCAACAAGGGCTTCATCATCGCGCGCCTCCCCGCGCCAATGCGAACGGATTGCCGACCAGCCCCTCGATGGTGGCGACGGCGACGTGGAAATTCTGCTGCGCCTCCTGCTCGCGCAGCCGCGCCTGCGCGACGCTGGCCTGCGCATCGAGCACTTCGAGCAGCGAGTAGCGGCCCTGGCCGTAGCCTTCGGAAATCGCGGCGGCGGCATCCCTGGCTTTCGGGATCGCGGCGTCGCGCAGGATCGCGAGTTCGTGCAGCGAGCCTTGCAGCGAGTCGTAGGCGCGCCCCGCGACCACGATCAGCACATTGCGGTTGGCCTGGCGCTCCGCCGCGATCTTGGCCAGGTTTTCCTGCGCCGACAGAATGTTGCCCTGGTTCTGATCGAACAGCGGGATCGGCACCGAGACGGAGAGCCGCACGGCGCTGTCGCCGGTCTCGTTGTAACGGCGTAGCCCGGCCGACACAGTGACGTCCGGATACGGCTTCAGCCGCGCCAGCAGCAGTTCGGCATTGCGCTGGGCATACACCGCCTTCCAGCGCACCAATTGCGGATTGGCGTCGATCGCCGCGATCACCGACCGAAACGCCGGCGGCTTTCCGATCGCGTCCAGCCGTCCGGACACCGCGGCGAATTTCGGCGCGGTGTCGCCCATCAGGATCGCCAGTTCCCGTCGCGCGGTGTGTAGCGCAGACTTGGTGCGCTCGCGATCCGCCTTCACCAGGGCCGACGCAACCTCGGCACGGCCGGTTTCGGCGACCGACGATGCGCCCGCCTCGACCCGGCGCTGCAGCAGCGGCGTAATCGCGTCGATCGCGGCGATCTGCTCGTCGAGAATCTGAATCCGGCGCTGCAGGCCGAGCACGGTGACGAAGGCGACCGCGGTCTCCGACAGCACCTCGAGCCGCACCGCCTGGCGTCCGATCGAGGCTGCATCGAGCCCGGCCTGACCGGCGGCGATGCGAGCGTCGCGCTTGCCCCACAGCTCGAACATCTGGCTGATCTGCAGCGTCGATTCCGCCGAACGGGTGCCGCGATAGGCGCCGGAGCCGAACGAATTGTCCTGCTCGTAGGAGAGCTGCGGATTGATCAGCGCGCCCGACTGGATGCGCTGGCCGCGCGCGATGCCGACGTCGCGCTCGGCGGCGGTGAGCCGCGGACTGGCATTGAGCGCGCGCTGCAGCGCGCTTCCCATGGTCAGCGTTTGCGCGCGGGCATCTCCCGCCAGCACGGAGCCGGCGAATACAGCAGCCGCGCACGCGAGCCGCGTGGCGATCGGAAACAACATGGCAAGGACCTGACGAACGACGGATTCAGGGCGCGCGGCGCCCAGCGGTCACGTTCAGATCAGCGCTTTCGGTGGTGGGGGGTCGATTCCGCGCAGGATGCTGCGGCGCCCGGCATCTTGATGCCGCAGCGGCGCGCTGGCGAGCTCGGCTGTGGTCGCCACAATACTCGGGTTCGGCAGCGACACCGAGAAGCAGCCGTGGCAATGGTGCTCGCCCACGATCGCCTTGTCGGAATGATCGCCGCCGGAGGACGCCAGAGTCACAACCGCCGTGGCGGAACCGGAAGTTACATCCAGGTCGTGGACCCCGTGCACGGCGCCCGCGAGCAGATACACCGCCAGCACGAACGCAGCGACGACTCTGCGCGAGACGCGCAGCAGGCGATGCTGAAAGATGCGGGCGGATGGCGTCACGATGGCTCTCACGGGTCGAGACCAGCGGATAGCACGCGTTTTGCGTCGCTGTCGATCCGCAATAACGTAACACATGGCGTCGGATCGATCTGTCGCAGCGGTGGAACCCACCGCTGGCGATCAGACCGCCGGAGGCGTGGTCGACCCCGCGCCGAGCGACCGCTGCACCATCACCGTGTCGGCCCAGCGCCCGTAGCGATAGGCGACGCCGGGCAGCCGCCCGACGGTGGCGAAGCCGAAGCCGTGGTGCAGGGCGAGCGAAGCGGTGTTGTCGGCGTCGATATAGCCGATCATCTGGCGGAAGCCGGCGGCCGCGCAGGCGTCGATCAGTTCGTGCATCAGGCGGCGGCCGATGCCGCAACCGAGGTGGTCGGGATGCACGTAGATCGAGTGTTTGACGGTGTAGCGATAGGCCGGCCGTTTGCGGAACAGCACGACGTAAGCATAACCGGCCACCGCCTCGCCGCGGAGCGCCACCAGATGCGGGAAGCGGCGGTTGCGCAGGTTCTTGCGGCGTTCCTTGAGATCGTCCGGCTGCGGCATGCCGTTGTCGTCGATCCCTTCATCGAGCCCGCGCCGGATGTAGTAGCGATAGATGTCGAGCATCGCCTCGACGTCGCCGTCGTGCGACGAACGGATGAGGATCGGCAAAGCGCTGTCCACGGCAACTCCGAAGAACGCGGCGTGCGGATTATTCCGCGACGACGTAGGTGCAGAGACGAACCCGGCCCGCCTCGTCGACCTCGCGATAGACGCCCTGGATCTCGACGTCGAATCCGGGAAATTCATTGAAGCTGCGCTCGAACATCTGCAGGTAATCGAGCATCGGCTTGGCCCGTTCGCTCAAGCGCTCGCCGGGCACGATGGTGGCGATCCCCGGCGGATAGACCACGAACGGCGTGGTGGCGATCCGGCCCGCAATCCGGCTGATCGGCAGGTAGTCGACGTCGTTGCGCACGAGACAGCGCGCCGCGTCGTGCGGCGACATCGCGATTTCGGGCAGATGTTCAGGCAGGAACTGCTTGGCCTGCAGCGCGCTGACGTCGGCGTCGCGGAAGAACCGATGCATCTGGCCGCACAGATCGCGCAGCCGCACCCCGGCATAGCGCGCCGGACGGCGCCGGGCGAATTCCGGGATCGCCTCTTCGAGCGGCGCATTGTCGTCGTGCAGTTTCTTGAATGCGACAAGACCGCTGATCAGCGTGCCGGCCTTGCTCGCCTCGACGCCCGGCGTCAGCAGAAACAGCAGCGAATTGAGGTCGTTCTTCTCCGGCACGATGCGATTCTCGCGCAGATATTGCGCCACCACCGGCGCCGGCACGCCGTGCTCGGCGTAGCGGCCGGTCGCGCGGTCGAAGCCGGGCGTCAGCAGCGTCAGCTTGTTCGGATCGGTCATGGCGAAACCCGGCGTCATGTTCGCGAAGCCGTGCCAGGCGGCCTCCGGCGCGATCTGCCAGAACGCCGGATGGGTCGCGAGCTGATCGGTGCTGACCGCCTCCCAGGCGACGTCGTGCACCGCGCCCTCGCGCGCGGCATCCGCGATCGTCACCCGGTCGGGCACGAACGGATCGAAGAACCAGCGCCGGTCCGGCCGCGCCTCCTTCTCCTCGAACTCACGCCGCACCGCGCGGATCTTCTTGCGCAGCTCGATGCCGAGCCGAATCGTGTCGTCCCACAGCACTTCGCCGGAACGGCCCTTCATCATCTGCGCGCCGACATCGAGCGAAGCAAACAGCGGATAGAACGGCGAGGTCGAGGCGTGCTGCATGAAGCTCTCGTTGAAGCGCCGGTGCTCGACCCGCCGCTTCTGGCCGCGGATGTGGCGATCCTTGATGTGGATCTGCGAGGCCTGCGAAAAGCTGGCGAGCTGCTTGTGGGTCGACTGCGTCGCGATGATACCGGGCGCGTCCTCGCCGAGATCGGCCAGCCCCATCGCGAACCGGCCGGCATACAGCGGATGGAACTTCATAAAGCCGGCCCAGGCTTCGTCGAACAGGATGTAGTCGCACAGATGCCCGATGCGGCGCAGGATCATCTCGGCGCTGTGGATCGTGCCGTCATAGGTGCACTGCTCGACCACCGCGACCCGGAACGGCCGCGGCTTGCGCCACGCCTCCGGATCCTTGACCAGCGGATGGCTGCGGATGCGCTCGCGCAGCGCCGCTTCGTCCAGCGCGTCCCACGCCATCGGCCCGATCAGGCCCCAGGCGTTGCGAATGGTGGGAATGTACACGGGAATTCCGCCGCCCATCATCAGCGCGCCGTGATGCGCCGCCTTGTGGTTGTTCCGATCGAACAGCACGAGGTCGCCGTCGGTGACCAGCGCGCCGAGCGCGACCTTGTTGGAGGTCGAGGTGCCGTTGAGCACGAAATAGGTCTTCTCGGCACCGAAGATCTGCGCGGCTTCCTTCTGCGCCCGAAGCGCCGGCCCCTCATGGGTGAGCAGATCGCCGAGATCGAGCACCGAATTGTCGAGGTCGTCGCGGAACACCGCCTCGCCGAGATGTTCGATGAACACCCGCCCGATCGGGCTGCGGCTGTAGAACATGCCGCCGTTGTGGCCGGGACAGGTCCAGAGCTGGTTGCCCTCCTCCGCATAGTCGACCAGCGCGCCGAAGAACGGCGTCTTCAGCGTGTCGGCATATTGCTTCAGCCGGCTGATCAGGTTGCGGGCGATGAAGGTCGGCGTCTCCTCGGACAGGAACACGTAGCCGTCGATGAAATCCAGCACCTCGACCGGCACTTCCTCGAACCGCTTGCGGCGGATCAGCAGCACGATCGGGAAGTCGAGACCGCGCCGGCGCATCAGATTGATCAGCGCCGCGGTCTTGCCTTCTAGCCCCTTCTTGCCCCAGTCCACCACCATGCAGCCGATCGCCGCGTCGGTCTGCACCGCAATCTCGGCATCCTCGAGCTTGCGCGCCTTGACGATCTCGAAGCCGGACCGCTCGATCTCGGCGACGATCTGGTTGAACCGAAGTCCTTCGAGGTCGTCCGCATCGAACGTCGGTGCCGAGAACAGGAAGGTGAAACGCCTGAAGTAATCCATGAGGGCACCCGCGTGAATCGCCGACACTCTCTCGCCGCGTTGTGTGACAGTGTGGTGACAAGAACAGCCACCCACTCTTGGTGCGAAACCGGCCGGGACAAGATGTATGGAGTACCCTGCCGTCGCGCGAGACCGCTGACGTCCATCCGTGAATATGATCGATCGGGTGTGCAGCCGGTTGAATTCGTCAGCGCGTAGTAATCGCCCACCGGCCGCCGCCAAGTTGGTCGGCGTATCAGAGGACGGCGCCGGCCCGAGGGAAAACCGATCGACTCGCGATCAAATCGGCCAGCTTGAATTCAGTCTTAAGGAGTTGTGTGGCAGTGACGACAACACGCGTCTTCAAACCACCACCGTTGCAGCCCTTGATCGCAAAATCTGTTGTTTTCAAGGGGGCACTTGGTGGGCGCACTAGGGCTCGAACCTAGGACCCGCTGATTAAGAGTCAGCTGCTCTACCAACTGAGCTATGCGCCCGCAGCCGTTGCGGCTGGGTCCCTTGCGGGGACGGCGTCGTTTAGCAAAGCCCACCCGGGATGTCCAGCAATGCAGGCGACTTTTTTCAGTTCTGTGACGAGAAACTTCGGGGCTTGAAAACCGCAGTCGTTTCAGAGGGTTTCGAGGCGCGAAGCGGCGCCTGGAGGTGCACTGAGACGCACTGCCCTCGCTTGCCGTCGCGGACGCGGCGTCAGGATCGCTCGACCGACCCGCTCGTGCTGCGCTGAACCCGCATGGCGATCACCGCGCCGACTTCAGCGCGGTGATGCGGAACGCTCCGGTAGGCGCGGCGGCCCGCCGGGCGCTGTCTCAGAGCCGGCTCGGGCCGTCGTCGTCGTCGATCGGCGGGCGGGGCCCACGATCCATCATCGGGCCGCGACCGCCACGCTCCCAGCGCGGGCCGCGATCATCGTCGCGATCGTCGTCACGGTGCATGAAACGATGGTGATGGTGTGGGCCCCAGCCGAAGCGGCCTTGCATATGCGTCAGCACGCGCAGCCGGCGCTTCTGGCCGTCGTCGAGCGACTTGTACAGCGGGTCGGCGGCGTCGGCGATCTTCTTCATCGCCGCGGCGGTCGCCGCCATCGCGTCGGCGCGGTCGCGCAGCCGCGCCACCGGATCGCCGTCGCGGGGATCGCGGACGTCGTCGCGCGCCTTCATCCGCGCCTCGGCACGATCGATCCGCAGCTTGACCATTTCTCTCACCGCGGTCTCCACCGGCGGCCACAGCTTCTCCTGATCCGGCGTGAGCTGCAGCCCGGCCTTCACCGCCGCGATCTTGGCGTCGGCGAACGCGCTGCGATCCTGGGTGCTGAACCAATGCCTGCCGTGATCGAACCAGCCGCGATGTTCGGCGTAAGCCGCGGTCGACCCGGCAAACACCAGTGCAGCGACGCCGGCGAGCAGAACCTTCTTCATGGCAACCTCCTTTCGAAAGGTGCCATGAAGATGGGTCCGCGCCGCGGCGCGATCAACTTAAGGTTTGGAAAGAAAGCGTCTCGTTCACGAGTTGAAACAAAACGCTTTCGACCGAAACAAGCCCGCCGCTATTTGATTGCGCTGCCGAACAACAGATCGGGCAGGAAGGTGGAGATGATCGGCACGTAGGTGATCAGGATCAGGAAGCTCAGCAGCACCATCAGCCACGGCAGCGCCGCCCTCACCACCTGCATCAATGGCATACCGGTAATACCTGACGCCACGAACAGATTGAGTCCGACCGGCGGGGTCACCAACCCGATCTCCATGTTCACGACATAGACGATACCGAGATGGATCGGATCGATCCCGAGCTGCATCGCGGTCGGAAACAGGATCGGCGCGGTGATCAGCACGATCGCCGTCGGGTCCATGAAGTTGCCGGCGACGAGCAGGATAATGTTGACGATCAGCAGGAAGTGCCAGGGCGACAATTGGGCGTCGGTGATCAGCCGGGCGATGTCCTGCGGGATCTGCGCCGTGGTCAGCACGTGGCCGAACAGGAAGGCGTTGCAGATGATGAACATCAGCATAACCGACACCCGGCCGGAATCCAGCAGCACCTGCGGCACGTCGGTAATCTTCAGATCGCGATAGATGAACACCGCGGCGACGAAGGCGTACACCGCGGCCACCGCGGCGGCTTCGGTCGGAGTGAACACGCCGCCGTAGATGCCGCCCATCACGATGAAGATCAGCAACAGGCCCCACAGCGCCTCGCGGAACAGCGCCAACCGCTCGCGCCACGGCACCTTCGGCTGCCGCGGCAGCTTCTTGATCCGCGCCGCGATGTAGATCGCCACCATCAGGCCGAGCCCCAGCAGCAAGCCCGGGATCACGCCGGCAATGAACAGCCGGCCGACCGAGGATTCGGTCGCCGCGGCGTACACCACCATCACGATCGACGGTGGAATCAGGATGCCGAGCGTGCCGGCGTTGACGATCACGCCGGTGGCGAACGCCTGGGTGTAGCCGACCCGCACCATGCCGGCGATCACGATCGAACCGATCGCCACCACGGTGGCCGGCGACGAACCCGAGACCGCGGCGAACAGCATACAGGCCAGCACCGACGCGATCGCCAGGCCGCCGGGCAGATGTCCGACCGCGGAGATCGCAAAATTGATCATCCGCTTGGCGACGCCGCCGGTGGTGAGAAAGTTGCCGGCGAGGATGAAGAACGGGATCGCCAGCAGCGTGAACTGCTCGGTGGTCTGGAAGAACTTCAGCGACAACGACGCCAGGCTGTCGTTCTGGAACAGCAGGATGGTGAGGATCGAGGACAGGCCGAGCGAAATCGCAATCGGCATGCCGATCAGCAGAAAGCTGAGCAGCGAAGCGAACAGGAAGATAGTGTTCATCGCTGCACCGTCGTCGCGTCGAGTTCGGGATGATGTTGCACGTGATGGACTGCTTCGCGCGCCTCGTCGGCGAGCTCGTAACCGCCGGAGCGGCCGGTGACGATGCGCCAGCCCATCTCGACCAGCCGCACCGCGAGCATCAGGAAGCCGAGCGGCAGGCAGAGCGACAGGATCCAGCGCGCGACCGGAATGTCCTCGGCCTCGACGTCGATGATGAACAGCCGATACACGTAGTCGTAGGAGCCGTAGATCATCAGCCCGGCGTAGAGCAGCGCCAGCGCCACGACCAGCAGGCCGACGGCGCGCCGGCCGTTGCGCGGCAGCAGATTGACGACCGCATCCACGCCGATATGCGCGCGCACCCGCACGCAATAGGCGATGCCGATCATGACGAGCCAGGCGAACAGATAGAAGTTCGCCTCGAGAGCCCAGATGAAGCCGGAGTTGAAGCCGTAGCGCAGGACGACCTGAATGAAGGTCAATACCGTCATCACGCCGAGGATCAGAGCGATCAGCCCCTCCTCGACGCGGTGGAACATCTTCCGCAGCGACACGGCCCCCCCCCTATGTCAGTCGGAACGACGTCGGCCGCGGATCGCCGCGGCCGACGCGCCGGATCAGTTCGACTTGTTCGATGCGACCGCGGCGTCGATCAGGTCCTTGCCGATCGCGCCTTCGAACTTGGCCCAGACCGGCTTCATCGCCTCGACCCACTTGGCGCGCTGCTCGGCGCTGAGCTGATGAATCTTGCTGGCGCCGGAGGCCTGGATCTTCTGCTTGGCCTCTTCGTTCAGCTTGTTGGCGATCTCGTTGTTGACCTTGGTGGCCTCGTCCATCGCCTTCTTCAGGTCGTCCTGCAGGTCCTTCGGCAGGCCGTTCCACCACTTGGCGTTGACCACCACCATGTAGTCGATCACGCCGTGGTTGGATTCGGTGATGTCCTTCTGCACTTCGTAGAACTTCTGCGAGAAGATGTTCGACCAGGTGTTCTCCTGACCGTCGACGGTGCCGACCTGCAGCGCCTGATACACTTCCGAGAAAGCGAGCTTCTGCGGCACGGCGCCGAGCTGCTGGAACTGCGCGGCGAGGATGTCGGAGGCCTGAATGCGGAATTTGAGACCCTTGGCGTCTTCCGGCACCAGCAGCGGCTTGTTGGCCGAGATCTGCTTCATGCCGTTGTGCCAGTAGGCGAGACCGAGAAAGTTCTTGGCCTCCATCGACTTCAAGAGGTCCTGCCCCGCCTTGCCTTCCTGGAAGCGATCGACGGCGTCGATGTCGTTGAACAGGAACGGCAGATCGAACAGCTGGATCTTCTTGGTGAACTTGTCGAACTTCGACAGCGACGGCGCGATGAACTGCACGTCGCCGAGCGCGACCGCTTCCATCTCCTTGGCATCGCCGAACAGCTGCGAGTTCGGATAGACTTCGACCTTGACCTTGCCGCCCGTGTACTTCTCGGCGAGCTCCTTGAACTTGAGCGCGGCCTGGCCCTTGGGCGTGTTCTCCGCCACCACGTGGCTGAACTTGATGACGATCGGCGACTGCGCTGCGGCCGGGCCCACCAGCCCGAGCACGGCGATCGATGCGAGTGCGAGAATGGATTTACGCATGTTTTCTCCCGATTCCTTTTGAGGAACGCATCCGCGTCCCTGCCCCGTCCGATTACCAGCCGCACCAATACAGAGAAGCACTACGAAAGGCTATTGCCCCTTCGAAGGGGCGGCGTCAACAACTGCCGCAGTGCGAAAAAAGGGCGATGCACAACGGCATCGCCCTTTCGGTTCATTCCAGAAGTTGCAGGCCGCACGACCGGTTGTGCGACTTATTCACGCAATCAGCCGGCCACCGCGACGGTCGGCGCGTCCTCCCGCGCAGCGCGCTGGCGCTTGGCGACAATCTTGTTGAGGGCTCCCAGATACGCCTTCGCGGACGCCACCAGGGTATCGGGATCGGCGGCACGCGCCGTCATCGAGCGACCTTCGTGGCTCAGCCGCACCGAGACTTCCGCCTGGGC
Source organism: Rhodopseudomonas pentothenatexigens (assembly GCF_900218015.1). Taxonomy (GTDB): domain Bacteria; phylum Pseudomonadota; class Alphaproteobacteria; order Rhizobiales; family Xanthobacteraceae; genus Rhodopseudomonas; species Rhodopseudomonas pentothenatexigens. The sequence continues at coordinate 163,040 of NZ_UFQQ01000010.1, forward strand.
GTCGGTGCCCTCGGTGACGGCGTGGACCTGATACAGTTCCAGCTTGGCGTCGTGCGGCACCAGCGCCTTGATGCAATTGAACACCGCATCCACCGGACCGTTGCCTTCGGCCTCCTCGATCCGGATCTGGCCGTCGACGTCGAGTTTCATGGTGGCGCGCTGCGGAACATGGGTGCCCGCGATCACCGTCAGCGAGTTCAGCTTGATCTGGTCCTGGCCGTGCAGCAACTGCTCGTCGACCAGCGCCTCGATGTCCTCGTCGTAGACGTCCTTCTTGCGGTCGGCCAAGGCCTTGAACCGCACGAACACGTCCTCGATCTGGTTGCGCGACAGCTTGTAGCCCAGCTCTTCCAGCTTGTGGATCAGGCCGGCGCGGCCCGAGTGCTTGCCCATCACCAGCGAGGTGCCCTTCACGCCCACGGTCTCCGGGGTCATGATCTCGTAGGTCTGGGCGTTCTTGATCATGCCATCCTGATGGATGCCGCTCTCGTGGGCGAACGCATTCCGGCCGACGATCGCCTTGTTGTACTGCACCGGGAACGAGGTCGCGGCCGATACCGTCTTGGAGGCATGCGTCAGCATCGTCGACTCGATCCGGTTCCAGTACGGCAACTTGTCCTGCCGCACTCGCATCGCCATCACCACCTCTTCCAAGGCGGCGTTACCGGCGCGCTCGCCGATGCCGTTGATGGTGCATTCGATCTGGCGCGCGCCGCCGGCGACGCCGGCCATCGAATTGGCGACCGCCATGCCGAGGTCGTTGTGGCAGTGCACCGAGAACCGCGCCTTGTCGGCATTCGGCACGGTTTCACGCACCTTGCGGAACAGCTCGCGATATTCCTCGGGCACCGCGTAGCCGACGGTGTCCGGCAGGTTGATGGTGCTGGCGCCCGCCTTGATCGCCGCCTCGATGCAGCGGCACAGGAAGTCGAACTCGGTGCGGGTGGCGTCTTCCGCCGACCACTCGACGTCGTCGGTGTGGTTGCGGGCGCGGGTCACCGACGAGATCACCATCTCGTAGACCTGCGCGGCCTCCATCTGCAGCTTGTACTTCATGTGCACCGGCGAGGTGGACAGGAAGGTGTGGATGCGGCCGCGCTCGGCCGGCTTGATCGCCTCGGCGCAGCGGTCGATGTCCTTGTGCGCCGCGCGCGACAAGCCGCAGATCACCGAGTTCTTCGAGCGTTTGGCGATCTCGTGCACCGCCTCGAAGTCACCGTCGGAGGCGAACGGGTAGCCGGCCTCGATCACGTCGACGCCCATGTCGTCGAGCATCCGGGCGACGTTCAGTTTCTCCTCGAACGTCATGGTGGCGCCGGGGCACTGCTCGCCGTCACGCAAGGTGGTGTCGAAAATGATGACGCGGTCCTGTTCGGACTGGGTGGTGGCAGTCATGAAAAATATCCTTTGGTCGGGGCGCCGCGCAGGCGCATGAGGGGCTGGCTGTGGTGCGATCCCCTGAGTGCCCAGGCAAAACTGCCCAGACGGCCCTCAGGGGCGGCTAAGAAGCAGCAGCCCGCCAAGCGCGAGGGTCTCGAGCGCTTCGAAAGCGGCGGCGGCCGGAATCAGCACAGCCGGAATCGCGGACACGGCGGTAATCGCCGTTCCTTCCATCCCGATGCTGGCGCTGCCCATCGTCATTCCCGACACCTTCAGGGTCCTATCGTCTGCGACAACCGCTAAAAGAGCGTTAGGTTGACGCAAGAGTCCGACGGACCGAACGGCTAGTCTTGTAAACGACCTCGCCACCGTTTCGCAACGCCAAATCGCGGGCAGAAGCTCTGATAAAGCGTCAGAAACCCTGACCTAAACCATGGTCGGGTTGGCGATGCGCCGCCGTGGGTTTCTTCACCCGCCGAAACCGCTTATGGCTGAGCACAGCCGCATGACCCCGACCGGAGCACCTACGTTGAACTCGATCGACCTCTCGACGCTCGCCGCCGCCAGCCCCACCATCCGCCACGACTGGACCCGCGAGGAAGCCGCGGCGATCTACAACGCGCCGTTCGCCGATCTGATGTTCCGGGCGCAGACCATCCACCGCCAGTCCTTCGATCCGAACCAGGTGCAGTGCAATCAGCTGCTCAACGTCAAGACCGGCGGCTGCGCCGAGGATTGCGGCTATTGCAGCCAGTCCGCCCATCACGACACCGCCCTGCCCGCCTCCAAGCTGATGGAGCCGGCCAAGGTGATCGAGGCCGCCAAGGCGGCGCGCGACGCCGGCGCGACCCGCTACTGCATGGGCGCGGCATGGCGCTCGCCGAAGGAGCGCGACATGGCTCCGATCATCGAGATGGTGAAGGGCGTCAAGGCGCTCGGCATGGAAGCCTGCATGACGCTCGGCATGCTGAGCGACGATCAGGCCAAGCAGCTCGCCGACGCCGGTCTCGATTACTACAACCACAACGTCGACACCTCCGAGGAGTTCTATTCCTCCGTGGTGAAGACGCGCAGCTACTCCGACCGTCTCGATACGCTGGAGAAGGTCCACGACGCCGGCATCAAGGTTTGCTGTGGCGGCATCCTCGGCCTCGGCGAAAAGCCGACCGACCGGGTCGAGATGCTACGCACCCTCGCCAACCTGCCGCAGCATCCGGAGAGCGTTCCGATCAACATGCTGATCCCGATCGAAGGCACCCCGATCGCCAAAACCGCAACCCCGGTCGATCCGTTCGAATTCGTCCGCACCATCGCGCTGGCGCGGATCATGATGCCGAAGTCCGATGTCCGCCTCGCCGCCGGCCGCACCGCGATGAGCGACGAGATGCAGGCGCTGTGCTTCCTCGCCGGCGCCAATTCGATCTTCATCGGCGACACCCTGCTGACCACCCCGAACCCGGGCGACAGCAAGGACCGCGCGCTGTTCAACCGCCTCGGCATCACCCCGCGCGACGACCTCGGCGTCCACGCCCACGGCTGAGAGGCGACGACGCTCCGATAAACGCGTCACGGCCGGGGGGGGGCCCGGCCTTGACGAGGTGCTTGCGCGTGTAAGCTCATGGTTCGAGACGGCGCTTCGCGCCTCCTCACCATGAGGCAGCGTTGGCTGACCTCACGCGCTCTGCTTAGTCCCTCATGGTGAGGAGCCTCGGCATCGCTTGAAGAGCGAGGCCGAGGCGTCTCGAACCATGTGGCCGCGGCGTCACCGAACTTTCTTACTCAATCCTCCCCGCGCAGCAGCATCGTCAGGTAGGTGGTGACGAAGCGCGGCATGGTGGGTAGGAAATCGTCCTTCGATCGCACCAGGTGCACGCGGCTGAACTCCGGCTCTTCGTCCCGGGCCAGATGAGCTTCGATCCGTTCCTTCAGCGCGTCGCCGGGCAAGTACACGTCGAGGATCCGCAGCATCGCCACCAGCGCTCCGGCCTCGACGCAGTGCCAATGATCCGCCGCGCGATAATCCGACCGCACCAGTCCGGTCTCTTCCTTGACCTCGCGCGTGACGCTGGCGGCGATGTCGAGGCGGTGATTGCGGACGTCGGACAGGTCGGGCGTGCCGCCGGCGAAATACACCTTGCCGGCGTTGGCGGTGTGCGAGCCCATCTCGCCAAGCACGATCGCGCCGTCAGCGGCTCGGATCACCCCCATGCCGAAGCCGTTGAACACCGATGGGTCGGGGAAGTCCCAATCCCGCCAGGACAGGAAACTGGCGTAATCGACTTCGAAATACTCGGCGCTGAAGCTGCCGCCGTCGAACCGCGGCCGGCGGCCGAGCAGCACCCGGCCGTTCCACAATTTCGGTTGCGAGACTTGGCGCTCGGCAAAATGCGCATCGATCTCGGCGCGGCGCTTGTCGGCGAACGGCCAGGCAAAGCTGCTGACCCACAGATCGAGATTGTTCACCCGGTGGATCGTGACGGGCCCCGGATTGATCACGCACGCACCTTCACTTCGAACCACCCGCACCCTTCGCCGCCTGTTCGACGAAGGCGTTGGTGTAGGTCTTGGTGACGTCGATATTGGCCTTCGCCACGTCGGGCGAGCCGGTGCTGAACACCGCCAGCACGGCGTCCGCGCCCTTCGGATCCATCAGGCCGGTGGTCGAATACATCGGGATCGTGTTCTTCAGCGCGGCAACGTATTGCGCCTTGTCCTTGCCGACGATGTTCGGCGGCATCCTGTCGGCGATATCCTCGGCGGAGTGACTGTGGATCCATTGCAGTGTGGCGAGGATCGCATTGGTGAGGCTCTGCGCCTCCTTGGGATGCGCCTTGATCCAGGCCACGGTCGAGTACAGCGCGCCGCCCGGATAGTCGCCGCCGAACACCTCGCGGGTGTCGTGCTCGGTGCGGGTATCGCTGAGGATGCGCAGGTCGGCATGCGCCGCCTGCAAAATCGTGACGGCCGGATCGAGCATCACGGCCGCGTCGATCTGGCCCTGCTGCATCGCCGCCACCGCGGTGGCGCCGAGGCCGACGCCGATCACCGCGACGTTGTTCGGATCGACGCCGTGCTTCTTCAACAGATACTTCAGAAAGAAATCAGTCGACGATCCCGGCGCGCTGACGCCGACTTTCTTGCCGGCGAGATCCTTGATCGACTTGATCTCCGCGGTGTGGGCCGGAGATACGGCCAGCACCAGACCGGGATAGCGGTCGTAGACCACGAAGCTCTGCATCTCCTGCTTCTTGGCGGCGAGGTTGACGGTGTGGTCGAAATAGCCGGAGACGACGTCGGCGCTGCCGCCGAGCACGGCTTTGAGCGCATCCGAGCCGCCCTTGAGGTCGACCAGTTCGACGGCGAGCCCGGCCTTGTCGTATTCGCCGAGCTGCTTGGCCAGCACCGTCGGCAGATAGCACAGGCAGGCGCCGCCGCCGATCGCGATCGTCACCTTGCTCTGCGCCTGCGCGGCGCCGGCGGTGAGCAGGAGCGCGGCAAGCGCCGCAGCGAGGTGTCGAAAGCCGGCCTTCATGGCGTTGGTTCTCCCCAGACGAAGCGGCCAGGACAATAAGCCAAAGCCGCGCCTCCCTCTAGTCCGCCTGCTGCGCCCCGCTCGGCTGCGGCCGCCACACGAGCAGGCGCCGCTCCACCAGACTGACCGCGAGATCAATCAGGATCACGAACACCGACAATACGAACATTCCGGCGAACACGCCGGCGACGTCGAAGGTGCCCTCGGCCTGCTGGATCAGATAGCCGAGCCCAGCGGCAGCACCGAGATATTCCCCGACGACTGCGCCGACCACCGCAAAGCCGATCGCGGTGTGCAGCGATGAGAACATCCACGACAGCGCCGACGGCCAGAACACGTGGCGCATCATCTGCCGCTCGCTCATGCCGAGCATCCGGGCGTTGTCGACCAGTGTCGCGCTGGTTTCCTTGACGCCCTGATAGACGTTGAAGAACACCACGAAGAACACCAGCGTCACGCCGAGCGCGACCTTGGACCAGATGCCGAGCCCGAGCCACAGCGTGAAGATCGGCGCCAGCACCACCCGCGGCAGCGCGTTGACCATCTTCACATAGGGATCGAACACCGCCGCCACCCGCGGCTGCCGGGCGAACCAGAACCCGACCAGCACGCCGGCGAGCGAGCCGATCACGAAGGCGAGCAGCGATTCCTGCAGCGTGATCCATAAGTGCTTCCAGATCATGCCGGAAGCGAACCAAGCGATCACCTGCTTGGCCACATCCACCGGCGTCGAGAAGAAGAACGGCGGCAGCAGCAGCCTGCCGGCGATCGGCACGGTGGTGAGCACCTGCCACAGCGCCAGCGCGACGATCGCGACGAGGAACTGCAAGGTGAGAAGCTTCAGACGCGGCATGGCGAGGTTCCCGCTTGCTCACCTTCTCGTCGACCAGCAACGAGGCGCCTCCGCTCCCCTCCCCCTTGCGGGGGAGGGTCGGGGGTGGGGGTCCGCGAGCACTGAGCTCGTGGCCACCCCCCACCCCAACCCTCCCCCGCAAGGGGGGAGGGAGTTCGCCGTGCAAGGGGAAATTCAGTGGCCTTCAATATCATCCCCATCACGCCACTTGCCCATACGCCTTCATCACCTGCTCGCGCAGCACCGCCCAGATCTCACGATGCAGTGCGTGGAAGTCGTGGGTCAGGCGGATTTCGAAGATGTCGCGCGGACGCGGCAGCTTGATCCGCCAATCGCCGACGATGCGCGAAGACGGCCCCGCCGACATGATCACCACCCGGTCGGCGAGCGCGATCGCCTCTTCGAGATCGTGGGTGACGAACAGCACCGCCTTCTTGTGCGCGCTCCACAGCTCGAGCAGCAGATTGCCCATGATCTGCCGGGTCTGCGCATCGAGCGGGCCGAACGGCTCGTCCATCAGCAGGATCTTGGGATCGCGGATCAGCACCTGCGCGAGCCCGACCCGCTTGCGCTGGCCGCCGGACAGCATGTGCGGATAGCGCTGCGCAAACGCACCGAGCCCGACCGTCTCCAGCCAGCCCTGCGCGCGCGCCAGCGCTTCGCTCCGCGGCGTGCCGGCGATCTCGAGGCCGATCGCGACATTGTCGATCGCAGTCTTCCACGGAAACAGCGCATCGGCTTGAAACAGATATCCGGCCTGCGGATTGAGGCCTTCCAGCGATGCTCCAAAGATCCGCACCGTGCCGGCGGCGGGGCGCAGCAGCCCGGCCGCGACGTTGAGCAAGGTCGACTTGCCGCAACCGGTCGGCCCGACGATGGCGACGAACTCACCATCGGCCACCGTCAGCGTCGCGTTCTCCACCGCCGTATAGGTCCGCGCATCGGCGAGCCGGAACGCCACCGTGGCGTCCTGCAGCGCCACCGCCGCACTGTCCGTCTGAATCACGCCCTCTCCCCGCTTGCCTGCTTGCAGCGACCATTCAACGCCGCGCGCCGACATGCAAGTCCGGCTTGCGCCCTGCCGCCTCCGGCAGCCATGCTGCGATCATGACGAACGCAGCTTCGCCGATGATCGGCTACGACAATGTCGCCAAGAGTTTCGGCGGCGGCCGGATCAAGGCGATCGACGGCGTCTCGCTCACAGTGCAGCGCGGCGAACTGCTCGCCATCGTCGGCGGCTCAGGCTCCGGCAAGACCACGCTGCTGCGGCTGACGAATCGCCTGATCGACGCCGATGCGGGCGCAATTGCGATCGACGGCCGCGATGTCCGCTCCGTCGATCCGATTGCGCTTAGGCGCGGCATCGGCATGGTGTTCCAGAACGGCGGGCTGTTCCCGCACCTCAGCGTGGCCGGCAATATCGGCATCACGCCAAAGCTGCTGAACTGGCCGAAGACCGAGATCGCTGCCAGGGTCGATGAACTGCTCCATCTGGTGCGGCTCGATCCGGCTCAGCACCGGAACCGGCTGCCGCACCAACTCTCCGGCGGCCAGCGCCAGCGCGTCGGCGTCGCCCGCGCGCTCGCCGCAAGGCCGGAGATCGTGCTGATGGACGAGCCGTTCGGCGCGCTCGATCCGCTGACCCGCGATGTGCTCGGCGGAGACTTTCGCGCCCTGCACGACCGGCTACAGCTCACCACCGTGCTGATCACCCACGACATCACCGAGGCGCTGCTGCTGGCAGATCGGATCGCGGTGATGCACCGCGGACGATTGCTGGCGCTCGGCACCGCGACCGAACTTGCGGGCAGCCGAAGCGCCTACGTCGCCGAGCTGCTGCGGACGCCGCGCCGGCAGGCGCAGCGGCTCGGCGCGTTGCTGCCGCGGGACGGCGCGGCATGAGCCAGTTCGCCGATCCGCGCTGGCACGACGCGCTCGGCAATCTGCCCGACTATCTCGGCGCGCATGTTCGCGTCAGCCTGGCGGCGCTTGCGCTCGGGCTGATCGTCAGCCTGCCGCTGGCGATCGTCGCCCGCCATCGCCCTTTGCTCCGCGGCGCCCTGCTCGGCTTCGCCGGCGTGGTGCAGACCATCCCCGGCCTCGCCCTGCTGGCGTTGTTCTATCCGCTGCTGCTGGCACTTGCGGCGCTGTCGGCGAGCACGTTCGGCGTCAGTTTCTCCGCCTTCGGTTTCCTGCCCGCGGTGCTGGCGTTGGCGCTGTATTCGATGCTGCCGGTGCTGCGCAACACCATCACCGGGCTCGATAGTGTCGATCCGGCGCTGATCGAAGCGGCCCAGGGCGTCGGCATGATCGAGCGTCAGGTGCTGACGATGGTCGAGCTGCCGCTGGCGCTGCCGATGATCATGGCCGGCATCCGCACCGCCGCGGTGTGGGTGATCGGCACGGCGACGCTGTCGACGCCGATCGGCCAGACCAGCCTCGGCAACTACATCTTCGCCGGGCTGCAGACCCAGAATTGGGTGCTGGTTCTGTTCGGCTGTGCCGCCGCCGCGGCGTTGGCGCTGGTGGTCGATCAATTGCTGGCGCTGGTCGAAGCCGGTCTGCGTCGCGGCAGCCGTCTGCGTATCGTGCTCGGCGCGGCAGGTGGCGCCGCGATCATGATCGCGACGTTGATGCCGGGCGGTGCAACACAGGCGACCTATGTGATCGGCGCCAAGACCTTCACCGAGCAATACGTGCTCGCCGCATTGCTGCAGCAACGACTCGACGCCAGTGGTCTGCCAACGACCACGCGCGCCGGCCTCGGCTCCAGCGTGATCTACGACGCGCTCAAAAGCGGCGACATCGACGCCTATGTCGATTACTCCGGCACGCTCTGGGCCAATCAGTTCAAGCACCCCGGCATCGCCGCACGGGACGAAGTGCTTGCGGACCTCAAGACCGACCTTGCCAAGGACGGCGTCACCCTGCTCGGCGAGCTCGGCTTCGCCAATGCCTATGCGCTGGTGATGCCGCGCGCCAAGGCCGAGGCGCTGAACATCCGCTCGATCGCCGACCTTGCCGCCCAAGCGCCCTCGATGACGATTGCCGGCGACTACGAGTTCTTCTCGCGGCCGGAATGGGCGAACCTGCGTAGCGCCTATGGCCTGGCATTCAAGACCGAGCGGCAGATGCAGCCGGATTTTATGTACGCCGCCGTCGCTTCCGGCGAAGTCGACCTGATCGCCGGCTACACCTCGGACGGGCTGATCGCCAAATACGACCTCGTCGTGCTCGACGATCCGAAACAGGCGATCCCGCCCTACGACGCGGTCCTGCTGCTCGCGCCAAAGCGCGCGAACGACAGCAAGCTGCGTGCAGCCCTGCAGCCCCTGCTCGGCCGTATCGACATCGAGGCGATGCGCGCCGCAAACCTGCAGGCGGGATCAAGCAGCACACCGGACGGGGCGGCGCGCGCGTTGTGGGACCGCGTGAAGCGGCACTGATCGGCTCGGCGAAATGACGGACTACGTCTTCGGCTTCAACCCAAGCCGTTTCGCCACGACCTTGTCGATCCAGCGCGGCGGCAGCTTGGTCGAGAGCCAGAATTGCATCGGTCCCGGGGTGATCACGTCGTGTGCCTTGGGTGACGGCGCGGTCAGCGCGTCATAGACGTGCTGCGCGATCGTCTCCGGCGGCAGACCGCTTTTGTCCATCTCAGGCAGCAGCGCGCGCAGCTTCTGCAGCGCCGGATAGAACGGCGAGTTCGCAAACCGCGACACGTCCTCCCGCTCGGCCTTGGCCCAGATCGGCGTCTTCACCGCGCCCGGCATGATCACCACCACGTCGATGCCGAACAGCATCAGCTCGCGCCGCAGCCCGTCCGAAAGGCCGTTCAGCGCGTACTTGGAGGCGGAGTATGCGGCCATCAGCGGATTGCCGAACTTGGCGGCGATCGACGACATCATCACGATCCGCCCTGGCGCACCGCGCAGCGACCGGTCGGCGCCGAGCAGCGGCGCGAACGCCTGGGTGGCGACGATCGGCCCGATCACGTTGACCTCGAACTGGCGGCGGAATTCATCGGCGGGCAGATCCAGCACCGCCCCCGCCACCGCGATACCGGCGTTGTTGACCAGACCGGCCAGGGTTTCGCCGTCGAGCGCCGTCCGGACCTGGTCGGCCGCGGCTCGGATCGCCACCTCGTCGGTCACGTCCAGGACCAGCGGCGTGAAACCAGGCCCGAACTCGACGATCAGCCGCTCGGCATCGCTGTGCTTGCGCACGCTGCCGAACACGCGAAACCCCTTGTCCAGCAACACTTTCGCAATGGCATGGCCGATCCCGGTGGAGACGCCGGTGACGACGACAGACTTCATGGCTCACTCCGTTCGAAGGTGAGCATCCTATCACAGCAAAACGGGACCGCGTCACCGCGATCCCGTTGCTGAAAGTCGGCCGGCCTGCCGCGCGGCCGAACCGCGCGGCGCGACGAAACGTTGTTACCGCCCCGCTGCGGCCAATTCGCCCTTGATGACGTCGCCGAAGCGCTGCCAGCGTTCGCCCTTGAAGGTCATCATCTGGAACTGATCGATCGGCGCGAAGTCGGTCGGCGAGGTGTTGACGGTGACGCCCGGCAGCAAACCGTCGAGCTGCACGCCCTTCATGTTGGCGGCCTGCTTCATCAGATTTTCGCGGGTCAGCTCGTCGCCGCACATCCGAAGCGCCTGCTCCATGGTCTGGGCGATGCTGTAGCCGGACAGCACCGTGCTTTCCATCGCTTTGCCTTCGGGGATGTATTTGTCGACGAAGGCGTAGAATTTCTTCATGCCGGGATCGTCGTTCCACTGCGGATCGGTCGGATCCTTAGCGAAGGTCGCGGACACCAGATCCTGCGCGTTCTCGAGGCCGGCGGGCTTGAGCACGGTGCCGAGCGATGACGAAGCGTTCGGCACGATGTGCAGCGGCTTCCAGCCGAGTTCGGCGACCTTCTTGATCGACTGGGCGGCGAACTTGCCGGTGGCGAACGAGAACAGCGTGTCGGCGCCGGACGCCTTCAGCTTGACGATCTGCGAGTCGATGGTCGGCTCCGCGACTTCGTAGCTGGCCTCGGCGATGAGCATCGACGCGGCCTTGTCGCCCAGCCCTTCCTTCATGCCGCGGATGTAGTCCTTGCCGAAATCGTCGTTCTGATAGAGCACGCCGATCTTGGCGTTCGGCTTCTCCTTCAGAAGATACTTGGCGTAGGCGGTGGCTTCGGCATGGTAGCTCGGCAGCCAGCCCATGGTCCACGGGAACTGCTTCGGATCGTTCCAGCGCGTGGCGCCGGTGGCGAGGAACAGTTGCGGCACCTTTCGGGCGTTGAGGTACTTCTGGATCGCCACGTTCGACGCGGTGCCCACGTTGCCGACGATCGCCATCACCTCGTCGCTCTCGACCAGCTTGCGGGTCTGCTCGACCGTCTTCGGCGGCGAGTACGCATCATCGTAGGAGATCAGATTGATCTTGCGGCCGTTGATGCCGCCTTCCTCGTTGATCTTCTTGAAGTACGCCGCGTAGGTCTTACCGAGGATGCCGTAGGCCGAGGCCGGGCCGCTGTACGGCACGGTGTTGCCGAGCTTGATTTCGGTATCGGTGACGCCGGGGCCGTGTTTCTTCTGCGCCAGCGCGGGAGGCGCGGCCAAAATGGCGATCGCGGCCGCGAAGGCAGCCACGGAAGTCGTCGTCTTACGCATTTTTGATCCTTCTTCTTGCGTTTCCTCGATGCGGCTGGTGCCGCGCGAAGCTCTCCCGTTGGTCGGGGTTGTTTGCGGCGCGTCGGAACGCGCGTTGTTGTTCAGGTCGAATTCGTAGAGGTCGTGCCGCCCTGCTCCGCCAGCGCCCGCACATCGGCGGCGGCTGTCTCGACGTGGCACCGCACCAGCGCGGCGGCGGCCGCCTCGTCGCGCGCTTCGACTGCGGCGACGAAAGCGTGGTGATCGTCCAGCGAGCGGCGGCGGATCGCCTCGGATTCGAAATAGCGCTGCCGCCAACGTCGGCTCATCAGCATCAACGGCGTCAGCGTGCGCACCAGGATGCGGTTCTGGCTGGCGGCGACCAAAGCGAGATGGAAGTCGACGTCGGCTTCGGCCATATCGCCGCCGGCCTGGATCGTCGCCGCGTAGGCCTGCAGTGTTTGATGAAGCTTGGAGAGATCGGCGTCGGTGCGCCGCTGGCAGGCCAGCCGCAGCGCCTGCTCCTCGCAGATGATCCGCGCCTCGGTGACATCGCGGGTGATTTGCGGATCGAAGGTCAGCCCGAGATCGGCCTGCAGCACCAGCGCGTCGAGGCCGCCGTCCTCGACGGCATTGCGCAAATAGATGCCCGATTTCGGCCGGCGCTCGGTGATGCGCATCGCATCCAGCACCGCCAGCGCCTCGCGCACCGAACTGCGCGCCACCCCGAACCGCTCCGACAACTCCCGCTCCGACGGCAGCCGGTCGCCCCTCGCCAGCCGGTGATGCTGCACGAATTCCAGCGTTTTGCGGACCGTATGCGAGGTCTCGGAACTGAGCGGGATCGCCATATCTGACCCTACCAATCTGGTCTGACCAGATCAAGCAGAGTGGCCTGCGGCGGATTGCATCGGCACCATTCCTGCGCAAACGAAAACGGGACCGCGTTGCAGCGATCCCGTTCGCATTAGGTATAGCTCGAAGCCCAGCGCCGAGCACAGCGATCTCCCTCGCCCCGCTGTTGCGGGCAGAGGGTTGGGTGAGGGGCGACGCGAGCACGGAGTCTCGGCCGCGATGAGACGCCCCCTCACCCGGATTGCTGCGCAATCCGACCTCTCCCCGCACGCGGGGAGAGGTCGCCACGCTGCTTAGTTCTTCGACTTGTCGACCAGTGCGCCCTTCTTGATCCAGGGCATCATGTCGCGGAGTTTCGCGCCGACTTCCTCGATCGGGTGCTGCGCCAGCTTGGCGCGGGTCGCCTTGAACGAGGTCTGGTTGACCTTGTTCTCGAGCATCCAGTTGCGGGTGAAGATGCCGTTCTGGATGTCTTCCAGCACCCGCTTCATCTCCGCCTTGGTCTCGGCGGTGATGATGCGCGGACCGGTGACGTACTCGCCGTATTCCGCGGTGTTGGAGATCGAGTAGTTCATGTTGGCGATGCCGCCTTCATAGATCAGGTCGACGATCAGCTTCACTTCGTGCAGGCACTCGAAATAGGCCATTTCCGGCGCGTAGCCGGCTTCCACCAAGGTCTCGAAGCCCGCCTTGATCAGCTCGACCAGACCGCCGCACAGCACCACCTGCTCGCCGAACAGGTCGGTCTCGCACTCCTCGCGGAACGAGGTCTCGATGATGCCGGCGCGGCCGCCGCCGATCGCCGAGGCGTAGGAGAGGCCGAGGTCGTGAGCGTTGCCGGAGGCGTCCTTGTGGATCGCGATCAGGCACGGCACGCCGCCGCCGCGCTGATACTCGGAGCGCACGGTGTGGCCCGGGCCCTTCGGCGCGACCATCAGCACGTCGAGGTCGGCGCGCGGCTCGATCAGGTTGAAGTGAACGTTGAGGCCGTGGGCGAACAGCAGCGCCGCGCCCTGCTTCATGTTGTCGTGCAGATGCTCGCGATAGATGTCGGCCTGCAGTTCGTCCGGCGTCAGCATCATCATCACGTCGGCCCACTTGGCGGCTTCGGCGACGTCCATCACCTTGAAGCCGGCATTCTCGGCCTTCTTGGCCGAGGCCGAACCCTTGCGCAGCGCGATCGCGACGTCCTTGACGCCCGAATCCTTCAGGTTCAGCGCGTGGGCATGGCCCTGGCTGCCATAGCCGATGACGGCGACCTTCTTGCCCTTGATCAAGTTCAGATCGGCGTCGCGATCGTAGTAAACTCGCATCCTCGTTCCTCTTTCTCGGCGGCCCGTCCCGCCCGTGCTGGTATGATCGGGCCAAGCCGGCCGACCGTTGAATTGCCGCTGGTTTTTAGGGGTCCGGGTGCCCGGACACAAGCCCGCGGCGGCGATTTGTGGCGGTTAGGACAGCATGGCTGCCGCGATGCGGAAAACCCGCCGCTTACGACTTTTGGCGCCCCTCAGCCGACCTCCGGCAGCGGCGGCCGGGCGCGGCCAAACAGCAGCATGATGGCGAGGCCGGCGACCACGATCAGCATCCCGGCGAGCCGCAGCGGTCCAAACGTCTCCCCGAACACCAGGCTCGACGCCCCCGCCCCGATGAACGGCACCAGCAGTGCAAAAGGCACAACCTGGGCAGCGCTATAGGCGTGCAGCAGCCGTCCCCAGATCCAATAGCCGATGGTGGTCGAGCCGACCGACAGCGCCAGCATCGCGCTCATTACGCCGGGCGACAGATGCGTCAGCGACTCGACGATCGCTGGACCGCCGTCGGCGACCAGCCCCGCCAAGGCGAGTGGCGGCAGCGACGCCAGACTGATCCAGGCGAACAGATCGAGCATCGGCACGTCGCGGGCCCGGCGCAGCAGCAGATTGGTAAAGGCGAAGGCGATCGGCGCCGTCATTGTGACGGCGAAGGCGACCAGCGTGAAATCATAGCCGACGGTGAAGCAGATCATCAGCAGGCCGCAGGCTGCGACGCCGATCCCTGCCAGTTGCGCGCGGGTCGGCCGCTCGCCGAGCAGCACCGCCGCGAAGGCGATCGTGAACAAGGCCTGGCTCTGCACGATCACCGCGGTCAGCCCCGCCGGCACGCCCTGCGAGATCCCCCAGCTCTGCGTCAGATATTGCCACACCAGCAGCAGGCTGATCCCGACCCACACCGTCCACGCCAGCTTCGGCCGCGGCAGCACCAGGCACGGCAGCGCGGTGATGGCGAAACGCAGCAGGTTGAGCACGGTCGGCGACATTTCACTCAGCGCGTAGCGCGTGAACACGAAGCCCAATCCCCAGATCACCGCAACCAGAACCGCAAGCGCCGTGTCGGCGGGCTTCATCGTCGTTTCCGTCCCCGTCTCGTCGGGCACCATCGTGCCTTTGCAGCGGTCCTAGCCGATCTGGCGCAGATCCGGCACCCGCTTCTGGCGCGGAGCTGCATTTCGCCGCGTCCGGCGTCCCGTGTTCGGGGGCGACATCCTGCCGCGCGAACGGGTGCGGCGGCGCACAGGAACGATGCGGAATAGCCCCGGTTGGCGGCGCAGGGGCGACACCCACACCAGAGAGGAAGATCCATGATCAAGCAGACTTTCGTTGCCGCGCTCCTGTCAGTCGCGCTCGGCACCACCGCCTTCGCCGCCGGTCCAGGGGGGATGGACAGCACCAAGAACGCCGGCGGCACCGGCAGCTCGGCCCAGCAGACCACCGGCTCCGCCCAGAATTCCCAGTCGGCGCAGAACCTTCCGCAGCAGATTCGCAGCAAGCTGCAGAACAGCGGCTTCACCGACATCACCGTCGTGCCGCAGACCTTTGCGGTGTCCGCCAAGGATCGCGACGGCGATCCGGTCATGATGATGATCGGTCCGCACACCATGACGATCATCCAGGCGATGAACGCCGGCGATCAGCAGACCACGGGCAGCGGCTCTTCGTCCTCCGGTAAGAGCACGTCGTCCAGCAGCAGCAAGTAACGCTTCGCCAATGGTCGGGACCGAGGCCTGACGGCCTCTGTCCCGCCGGAGGAACACGAGATGCAGTCCGGCCTCGTTCACGTCCTGCTGGTGACACCGATCGCGTACGCCGCTCTGGTGCTGTTCGTACGCATCTCCGGTAAGCGCACGCTGACCAAGCTGAACGCGTTCGACCTCGTCGTCACCGTGGCCCTCGGCTCGGTGCTCGCCACCACCGCGCTCGACAGCGGCGTGTCGCTCGCACAGGGCGTGCTCGCGCTGGCGATGTTGATCGCTCTGCAATATGCGATGACCTGGGGATCGGTGCGTTCGTCTTGGTTTCGCGATCTGATCAAGAGCGAGCCGACGCTGCTGCTGTATCGCGGCGCTCACATCGAGTCGGCGATGCGCGCCCAGCGGGTGACCGCGGACGAAATCGAGGCGGTCGTGCGCAGCAGCGGCCTGGACTCGCTCGCCGACGTCGACGCCGTGGTGCTGGAGACGGACGGCTCGTTCAGCGTGGTGCGGTCGGTGAATTGGAGCCGGGCCGGTGCCCTTGCGAGTATCCCTCGCCCCACCGAGCGGTAGGCCACGGAACCAGCGGCGCGTTCGGCGGTTGGGCGATATGGCGGCGGTCCGCAGGGGGCCGCAGCCCTATCGGAGAGTGTCGAAGAATGGCTTTGATTCCGCACAACACCCTGATCGTGGTCGCCGACGGGCGCGGCGCCATGCTGCTGCGCAACGTCGGAAAGCCGGCCAAGGTGACGCTGCGTCAGGAGCGCAAGCTGGAGCCGACCAATCTCGAAGACGACGGCCCGTCGGGCTCACGCCCCGAGGATCAGACCGCCAGCCAGACCGACGAAGCCACCTTCGCCAAGCAGCTCACCAACACGCTGAACAAAATGAAGCTCGACGGCGAGTTCGATCAGCTCGTGCTGGTCGCCGACCCGCAGACGCTCGGGCAGATCCGCCCGATCCTACACAAGACGGTCGAAGCCTCGCTGATCCGCTCGCTGGCGAAGGACCTCACCAACCACCCGCTCGATCAGATCGCCGAGGCGATCGCCGCGTAGCGGCCGCCTGTGGCGCAAGCGCAGCCGTGGCTATTGACCGCCGCGGTAGCCGCTCAAAGTGGCTGCTTCGATGCCGAGGATGACGGCCAGCATCGCACGCACGTCTTGCATCAATGGCGACGGTGCTCGTTCGATTTTGCGAAACAGGCGCGACGGTCCGTGAACCGCGCGTATTTGGTTGACGAGCACCATACCGCGGGTTTTCAGACCTTCAGGCAACGGCACATTGAAAGGCCACTCACCAGCACTCGACGAAATCGGGCAAATCACCGCCCGTCCTGAGAGATCATTGTAATCGTGCGCGGTGATCACAAGAACCGGCCGGCGTTCGCCTTGCTCCGTGCCGAGAACCGGGTCGAGATCCGCCCACACGATGTCACCGGCGTCGTGAACGGGCATCGCGCTTCTCAGGCGAGACGATCCTCATCGGCGTCCCATCCGGGCCGGGCCCGATGAGGCCACGGGAATAATCATCGTCGATGATTTCGGAGCCTCGGTCGCGCCCCCAATCCACCAGATCGGGAGGCTTCAGTCCGCGACGTTTGGTTTCGTCCAGCATTTCCGCCAGACGCCGCGCCGACGTCTTGACCGGCTTTCGCAATCGAAACCCGTCGGCTTCGAGCGTCAAATCCAGTTCGCTTCCGTCGGTCACGCCGACGCTCTGCGCGGCTGCCCTCGGCAGCCTCACGCCCAGGCTGTTGCCCCACTTTGCGACCTTGACCTTCACGGCGGCCTCCTTCGGCTCGGATATCCAATGTATATCCGAGCCGGCGAGAATGCCAGCGCCGCTACATCCCCTCCGCGCCGCGGCCGATCGCGGCGACGCCGGTGCGGACGACTTCGACCAGCCCGAGCGGGCGCATCAGTTCGATGAACTGATTGATCTTCGACGAATTCCCGGTGATCTCGAACACGAAGCTCTCGGTCGAGGCGTCGATCACCCGGGCACGGAACGCCTCGGCGAGCCGTAGCGATTCGACGCGATGCTCGCCGACGCCCCGCAGCTTGACCATCGCAAGCTCCCGCTCGATCGAGCGCCCGGTCAGCGTCATGTCGACGACGCGATACACCGGAACCATGCGGTCGAGCTGGTTCTTGATCTGCTGGATCACCATCGGCGTGCCGGTGGTGACGATGGTGATGCGGGACAGGTGCTTCTGCGCCTCGGTCTCCGACACCGTGAGGCTCTCGATGTTGTAGCCGCGACCGGAGAACAGCCCGATCACCCGGGCCAGAACGCCGGGCTCGTTCTGCACGATCACCGACAGCGTGTGAGTCTCGTTCGGATCGTGGCGCTCTTCCATGAAGTAAGCGGATGCGGGCTGGGTCATCTCAATTCCCTGTCAAACTCGGGTCCGATCGCATCGGACAATTCTGGTTGCACGCGGCGCCGCCCCACCCTCTGCCGTCATCCCCGCGGAAGCGGGGATCCAATATTCCAGAGCTTTGCTTAAACAAAACGCGCTCTGCGATACTGGGTCGCCCGGTCAAGCCGGGCGATGACGGCGGCGCAAGGGGCACCGCCGTTGGTAACAATCACCTCAGGCCGTTATCCTCACACCAGCGCCTTGCCGCCGGCAAAGGCGGCTGCGGTGGCTTCGTCGGTGGCTTCGGCCGGCAGCAGCATTTCATTGTGCGCCTTGCCCGACGGGATCATCGGGAAGCAGTTCTCCAACGCGGCGACGCGGCAGTCGAACAGCACCGGCTTGTTCACCTTGATCATGTCCTGG
The DNA here is from genome assembly GCF_900218015.1 of Rhodopseudomonas pentothenatexigens. GTDB lineage: Bacteria > Pseudomonadota > Alphaproteobacteria > Rhizobiales > Xanthobacteraceae > Rhodopseudomonas > Rhodopseudomonas pentothenatexigens. Next base: position 181,109 of record NZ_UFQQ01000010.1, read on the forward strand.
ATCGCGCCGTCGAGATCGGACGGCTTGATCACCTGCATGCCGACCGCACCGTAGGCTTCAGCCAGCTTGACGAAGTCCGGCATCGCTTCGGTGTAGGAGTGCGACAGACGGTTGCCGTGCAGCAGTTGCTGCCACTGCCGCACCATGCCCATGTACTGGTTGTTGAGGATGAAGATCTTGATCGGCAGTTCGTACTGCACCGCCGTCGCCATCTCCTGGATGGTCATCTGCACCGAGGCATCGCCGGCGATATCGATGACGAGGCTGTCCGGATGCGCCACCTGCACGCCCAGCGCCGCCGGCAGGCCGTAGCCCATGGTGCCGAGACCGCCCGAGGTCATCCAGCGCTTCGGCTGTTCGAAGCCGTAGAACTGCGCCGCCCACATCTGATGCTGACCGACTTCGGTGGTGATGTAGGTGTCACGGCCGCGGGTCGCCTCGTACAGCCGCTGGATCGCGTATTGCGGCATGATGACGTCGTTGTTCTTCTTGTAGGCGAGCGAATTGCGCGCGCGCCAGGTCGCGACCTGCTGCCACCACGACTTGATATCGGGCTTCTTGGCCTCGGCCTTGAACACGCCCAGCAGGTCGGCGAGAACGGTGGCGACGTCACCGATGATCGGCACATCGACGCGGATGTTCTTGTTGATCGACGAGGGATCGATGTCGATGTGGATCTTCTTGGCGTGCGGCGCGAATGCGTCGGTGCGGCCGGTGATGCGGTCGTCGAACCGCGCGCCGATGCACAGCATGACGTCGCAATCGTGCATCGTCATGTTGGCTTCGTAGGTGCCGTGCATGCCGAGCATGCCGAGCCAGTTCTTGCCCGAAGCCGGATAGGCGCCGAGCCCCATCAGCGTCGAGGTGATCGGGAAGTCGGTGATCTCCACCAGCTCACGCAGCAGCCGCGACGCCTCGGGACCGGAATTGACCACGCCGCCGCCGGAATAGATCACCGGCCGCTTGGCGTTCGCCAGCAGCGCGACCGCTTTGCGGATCTGAGCGGGATCGCCCTTCTTGCTCGGCACGTAGGAGACGTGAACATCGGCCTTGCGCGGCGGATGATAGGTGCCGGTGGCGAACTGCACGTCCTTCGGCACGTCGACCACCACCGGGCCCGGACGCCCGCTGGTCGCGACGTAGAACGCCTCGTGCAGCACCTTCGGCAGATCCTCGATCCGGCGCACTAGCCAGTTGTGCTTGGTGCACGGCCGGGTGATGCCGACGGTGTCGCATTCCTGGAAAGCGTCGTTACCGATCAGATGGGTCGGCACCTGGCCGGTGATGCACACCAGCGGGATCGAATCCATCAGCGCATCGGCCAGCGGCGTCACCATGTTGGTAGCGCCCGGGCCCGAGGTCACCAGCACCACGCCCGGCTTGCCGGTCGAGCGCGCATAGCCCTCGGCCGCGTGGCCGGCGCCCTGCTCGTGCCGGACCAGGATGTGCTGGACGTCGGACTGCTGGAAGATCTCGTCGTAGATCGGAAGGACTGCGCCACCCGGATAGCCGAAGATGTGCTCGACACCGTGATCCTTCATCGCGCGGACGATCATCGCCGCACCGGTCATCTGGTTCGGATCGTGGCTGTTGCTGTCGCTCATGTTTAGGCTCCGGATGCGCCTCGGGCGCTGACGTTCAGGTGGTTCGGACAAGCTCGATTCAGGAGAACCGTGTTCAGGCAATAAAAAAGGGCCCGTCGAAGGCCCTCAGCGCACCGTCCGTTCGCGGGGTGGAGTCTATCCACCCCCGGCGGTGCGCCTGGGTACGATGACGAGAAGCAGGTCGGTAATTTTGTGTCGCATGTGGCCGGCTCGGCTTCCCAAAGGTTGCGCGCGGACCATACCCCTCAAACCCTGAATGTCAAGGCGGGGAAGCTCCGTAAGGATCAAACCTTAGCCGGATTCCGGACCGTTCGCGAGCGGTAATAACAGGCAGGCGGCATGCAGCAATCAGCCGCTGAGAGGCTCGCGCTACGCCCGTCCCGGAATGACAGCGTTCAGCAACGCCCCCGCCTCCTCCGGCCTTACCCACCTGAATTCCGGCAACTGATGCCGGAACCACGTGAACTGCCGCTTGGCATAGTGCCGGGTGTCGGCGGCGCCGAGCGCGGCGGCTTTGTCCAGGGTAATCTCGCCGCGCAGATGCCGGATCAGCGCGGGGACGCCGTGCGCCTTCATCGCCGGCAGCAGCGGATCGAGACCACGGTCGGCCAGGGCAGCGACCTCGTCCAGGGCGCCAGCTCGCAGCATCGCCGCGAATCGCGCGTCGATCCGCCCGTACAGCGCCTCGCGTTCCGGAGCCAGGAAGACCGCCACCACGTCGTCCGGCGGCAGCAGTGGCGGCGAAGCGTGGTTGTGCCAGTGGGCCAACGGCCGACCGGTCCCGAGCACCACTTCCAGCGCCCGGGCAATCCGGGTTCGATCGGCCGGCGCCAGCCGCGCCGCGGCTTCGGGATCGTGGCGGGCGAGTTCGGCGTGAAGCGCCAGCACCCCGTCCCGGTCGAGCCTGCTGCGGACCTCGTCGCGCACCGCATCCGCGATCTTCGGCACCGCCGACAGCCCGCGCGTCAGCGCCTTGAAGTAAAGCCCGGTGCCGCCGATCAGAATCGGCAACCGCCCTGCCTCACGAGTTTCCGCCAGTGCCTCTGCCGCCGCCTCGACATACGCACCGGCGGAGAAATTCACCGCCGCATCGACCGTGCCATAGAGACGATGCGGCGCCTGGGCTTCTTCATCCGGAGTCGGCCGGGCGGTGATGATGCGGAGGTCGCGATACACTTGCATCGAATCGGTATTGATGACGGTGCCGCCGCTCGCCTGAGCCAGCTTCAACGCCAAGGCCGACTTGCCGCTGGCGGTCGGCCCTGCGATAAGCACGGCCGCCGGCCGCCGGCCGCGCCGTTCCGGACCCTCCGCTGTCATGTCGCTCGTCGCCACGCTCATCTGCAATCCGAACAATCCCGCGCTGGATTCGACCGTGATCGAGGGGGCGCGTGCGGTGCTGCCCCAGCCCAACCAGGCGGTCTGGCTGCACGACGAGATCGCCGCCGACATCTTCTTTGCCAGCACCGAAGATCCCCTGGTGCTCGCCGACCGGCTGCGCGCCGCCCGCGGCGACCTGCCGGTCGACGTCGTGGTGCAGCCTGCCGCGACGCGGCGCAAGAAGCTTTTTCTCGCCGACATGGATTCGACCATGATCGGCCAGGAGTGCATCGACGAGTTGGCCGACTTCGCCGGGCTGAAGGCGCACGTCGCCGCCATCACCGAGCGGGCAATGCGCGGCGAGATCGAGTTCGAGCCGGCGCTGCGCGAGCGTGTCGCACTGCTCAAGGGACTGCCGCTCAAGGTGATCGATCAGGTCCTCGACACGAGGATCACGCTGACGCCCGGCGGCCGTGCGGTGGTGCAGACGATGCGCAAGCATGGCGCCTATACCTGCCTCGTCTCCGGTGGCTTCACCCAGTTCACCCATGTGGTCGCCGAGCGGCTCGGCTTCGCCGAACACCGCGCCAACGAGCTGCTGAGCCAGGACGGCAAGCTGACCGGAACCGTCGCCGAGCCGATCCTGGGGCGCGACGCCAAGCTGGCGACCCTATTGGAGTTGCGCGAAGCCGACGATCTCGATGCGATCGACACCCTGGTGGTCGGCGACGGCGCCAACGATCTCGGCATGATCCAGGCGGCCGGGCTCGGCATCGCCTACCATGCCAAGCCGGCGGTCGCCGCCGCCGCGCACGGCCGGATCGACTATGGCGACCTCACCGCGCTGCTGTACGCGCAGGGCTATCGGCGGGACGAATTCGTCGGCGACTGACTTCCTCCCCTTCTTCGGCCGTCTACGGCAACAGCTCGCGGCGGTAGTGCTCGCGCAATTCGGCGAGCACGATTCCGGCCGCCATCATCACCGCGTGGATGTGCAGCACGAAAGCGTCGTGCCGCGAGAACCCCTCGGTCCGGGCAAGCTGCGCCAGAACAGCTTCGGTGCCAAATCGGTCTGCCCTGACCTGATCCGAACGCAGCGCAGTGATCGTGATCCGCTGCGGGCGCAGGCCTGCGACCACCGCGCCATAAGGCTGAGTTCCATCCGCAACCGCCTCGCGCATCGCTGGCGGCAGCCGCTCCGGAACGTACCAGTTCTCGGCTTCCGACAGCACACGATCGCCCCAGCGCAGCCAGACGCGGCGGCGGCGCAGCGTCTCGCCCGCCTTCGGCCGTAACGGACCGTCGTAGCCGTCCGCCGGCACGTCCTGATCCGTGAGCAGTGTGATCGTGACCGCCTCGGCCTCATCAGGATAGTGGCATCGGCACCACGCGATCAGCGCCGCAGTAGCGGTGTCATGCTCGCGCATGACCTTCAGAAAGCTGTCGACGCTGCTCACGAACTCGGCCCCTATCCGACCTACGCGCCACGCAACCGGCCGCGGCGTCAGACGGTCTCGGTCTGTGGCAGCGATTCCACCATTGACCGATCCTCCAATGCGGCATCACGTCGTCTCGCCTGGACCAGCGCATCTGGTCGTCGCGACATCCTGTCATCGTCAACAACGAGTTAATCCGGATCGCGCGAACATCGTTCAAATGATGTACGTCGCCGTTGGCGATTACCTCCAAACCGAACCGACGTGGCGGTGCGCGCATGGAACTCGATCGATTGCCGGAAGGTGCGACGGCGCGCACTTAACAGTTTGTCCAGCAACCCTGCTCATAGTCGCGGGCGACAATCCCTCATCCGTGAGTTGCAAGACATGGCAGAAGCTGTTGCCCAGGCGCCGTTCGGCAAAGCGATTTCGGTGCGCGGCTCCGGCGCCCGCGTCGGGCTGTTGCCGTCGAGCCGGCTGACGCCGTCCGCGATACGCGCCACGGTCGGGCGCTTCGTCAGCATTCGCACCGCAAGTTCCACCATCATTGCAATGATCACGGAGGTCTCGAGCGAGAACCTCGCCGAGGGCGTCGAGCACATCGCGATCGCCTCGGTCGACCTGCTCGGTGAGATTCTTCCGGGCCCGGTGCGTGCCAGGTTCCAGCGCGGCGTCACCAATTATCCGACGATCGGCGATACGGTCGAACTGATCTCCAGCGAAGATCTCCGCATCGTCTACGAGCCCAGCGGCTCCGACCAGATCAATGTCGGCACGCTGCAGCAGGACACATCGGTGATCGCCTATGTCGACGTCGAGGAGATGCTGTCGAAGCACTTCGCCGTACTCGGCTCCACCGGTGTCGGCAAATCGACCGGTGTGTCGCTGTTGCTCAACGAGATCCTGAAGTCGCGGCCGTCGCTGCGCATCTTCCTGCTCGACGTCCACAACGAATACGGCCGATGCTTCGGCGATCGCGCGCTGGTGCTGAACCCGCGCAATCTGAAGCTGCCGTTCTGGCTGTTCAACTTCGAGGAGATCGTCGACGTGCTGTTCGCCGGCCGCCCCGGCGTGCCCGAAGAGCTCGACATCCTCGCCGAGGTGATCCCGATCGCCAAAGGCCTGTACGTTCAATACACCAGCACCGACCGGCTCGGGCTGAAGCGCGTCGATCCGAAGTCGATCGGCTACACCGCCGACACGCCGGTGCCGTATCGCCTCGTCGACCTGATCTCGCAGATCGACGAGCGCATGGGCAAGCTGGAAAACCGTTCCTCACGCATCATCTATCACAAGCTGATTTCGCGGATCGAAACCGTCCGCAACGATCCGCGCTACGCCTTCATGTTCGACAACGCCAATGTCGGCGGCGACACCATGGCCGAAGTGATCAGCCATCTGTTTCGCCTGCCGGCCAACGGCAAGCCGATGACCATCATGCAGCTCGCCGGCTTCCCGGCCGAAGTCGTCGACTCGGTGGTGTCGGTACTGTGCCGGATGGCGTTCGATTTCGGACTGTGGAGCGACGGCGTGTCGCCGCTGCTGTTCGTGTGCGAGGAAGCGCACCGCTACGCCGCGGCCGATCGCAACATCGGCTTCGGCCCGACCCGCAAGGCGGTGTCGCGGATCGCCAAGGAAGGCCGCAAATACGGCGTGTATCTCGGCCTCGTCACCCAGCGACCGGCGGAGCTCGACGCCACCATTCTGTCGCAGTGCAACACGCTGTTCGCGATGCGGCTTGCCAACGACCGCGACCAGTCGCTGCTGCGCTCGGCGGTGTCGGACGCCGCGGCCAATCTGCTGTCGTTCGTCCCTTCGCTCGGGACACGCGAAGTGCTGGCGTTCGGCGAAGGCGTCGCGCTGCCGACACGGCTGCGCTTCAAGGAAGTCCCGGCGCATCAGCTGCCGCGCAGCGAGGCCGCGATTTCCACCGTGCCGTCGGGCGCGGCCGGCAACGACATGCACTTCGTCAGCGCGGTGCTGGAGCGCTGGCGCGGCGCGACCTCGCATCGCGATGTCCCGAACGATCCCGGCATCGTCGAACGCCCGATCGCCCGGACGCTGGACGCGCCGATGCTGCAGCCTTCCCTCGGGCTCGATCCGGATCGGTTTTCCCTGCTGAAGAAGCCGCTCCGCTGAAACGATGCGATTTCAGGCCACGGAATAACGACCGCCATTCGTATTGTGACGGCAGTGCAGCATCGCCTGCGCTTTGCGGTGCGCGCGCCGTTCGCCTAGAGTTTCGCCCGGCGCATGCCGCGCCTTGCGGAACCTTCAATGACCACCTCTCCTGCCGTCTCCCGCTTCCCCGTTCCGTCGCTCGATCAGATGCCCGAGGATATCCGCACCCGCATCGTCGGCGTGCAGGAGAAGTCCGGCTTCGTACCGAACGTATTTCTGGCGCTGGCCGCGCGCCCCGACGAGTTCCGCGCCTTTTTCGCGTATCACGACGCGCTGATGGAGAAGGACGGCGGGCTCAGCAAGGCCGAGCGGGAGATGATCGTGGTCGCGACCTCGGCGGCCAATCAGTGCCAGTATTGCGTGATCGCGCACGGCGCGATCCTGCGTATCCGCGCCAAAAATCCGCAGATCGCCGACCAGATCGCAGTCAACTACCGCAAGTCCGACATCACCGAGCGGCAGAAGGCGATGCTGGATTTCGCCATGAAAGTCAGCCGCTCCGCCGAAACCGTCGGCGACGCCGATTTCGACGTGCTGAAACGCCACGGCTTCAGCGACGACGATGTCTGGGACATCGCCGCGATCGCCGCGTTCTTCGCGCTGTCGAACCGGATGGCCAACGTCACCGCGATGCGGCCGAACGATGAATTCTATCTAATGGGACGGCTGCCGAAGCCGTAGCGCGCCGCTCCATGTCGGGACGGGAGGGACCTCGCTTTGCTGCCTTGGTGGGAGATCCTGCTACGTCTCGGCGTTGCGGCGGTCGCCGGTGGGCTGATCGGGCTCAATCGCGACCTCAAGAACAAGCCGATCGGGATGCGGACGCTGGCGCTGGTGGCGCTGGCCTCGGCGTTGCTCGTGGCACACGCCGATCATTCGGCATCGAGTGACCAGCTCACCGATCCCACCAGCCGCGTCATCCAGGGCATCCTCACCGGGATCGGCTTTCTCGGGGCCGGCGTGATCGTGCGCACCGGCAACCGGCTCGAGATCCACGGCCTCACCACGGCGGCCTGCACCTGGCTGGCGGCGGGCATCGGCATCGTCTGCGGCGCCGGGCAATGGCTGATCGTCGCAGTGGCGCTGGTGATCACCTTCGCCGTGCTGATCGGCGGACATCCGGCCGAACGCGTGTTGCATCGCCTGTTTGGCGGTCGAGAGGACGAGCGCGGAGACGGCGCCGCGCCCGAGGACTGAGACGTTTGTCAGTCGTCGGCGGCCGGGCCGCACCAGCCGGGCAGATAGATCGCGTCATTGCTCTTGGCGAGCGCCAGCGCCTTTTCGGCGGCAACCTGGAAATCGGCGGTGACGCTCTTGCGCGACAGCCGCCGGCGCAGGAAGTCGGCCCACAGGAACTCGCTGAAAGGCGTGGTGTCCTTGGCATAACCTCCGACGCGGCGGAGTTCGCCGGCAAGGCTGCGGAACGGATCGTCCTTCAGGCCGACGACGGTCTTGGGGATTTCGCTGTAGTGATGCCGCTCGCCTTTGGCGTCATACGGATACACCCAGCGCCGGCTGTCGAGCACCACCCAGAAGGCGTCGCGATCGACCATCGTGAGATCGGCGATCACGGTCACCAGCACCTCCTCGACGCCCTCGTCGTGCAGCGCCCGGGCCAGATGGTGATGATCGATCACGTAGTGCGTCTTGCCGGGGCCGAGCACCACCGGAATCATGTGATTGCCGAGCAGTTCGGCCTGCTTCTTCGCCTTGTGCTGGCGCCAGCGCAGCCGCTTCTCCTTCACCTCACGCATCCCGACCGTCATTTGAGTCGGCCGCAGTGACAGGATCGGAATCGTATGCAGCACCGGTTCGCGCGGATTGGTCATCGCTCGGCCTCCCTGCCGGTTTCCGACCGAGTATGGCACGGGCCCGGAGGCTCGCAACGCAGCGAACCACCAGCCAGGAGGGGCCGTGCCGGCCGGCATGCTCCATCCGGTCTATTGCGGAGTTTTCCGGGCGTCGTATCATCACTAGGATGATCGGGTCGAACCCGTTCCGGGCGACGGCTGGGACTGGCAGCGATGAAGAATCAACGCATCACCCTCCCCGATGACGACCATCGCGTGCTGCCCTTCCGGCCGCGCGACGTAGCGCATTTGCCGTCCGCAGAGGACGGCGCGCGTCCTTCCGCAACTATTCTGCCGTTCCGCCGGGAGGCGCCGCAGCTCGCGCACGATCCCGAGGAGTCGAGCCGCGACGAAGCGCAAGGCGACTTTCGCCATCGCATGCTCACCAATGTCGCCGCGCTCGTTCTCACGGTTGGGCTGGCGCTTGTCGGAATCTGGCTCGCCACCAGTATTGCGGAGATGCGGCGGACCCAGGACTGCGTGCTGATGGGGCGGAACGACTGCGCCACCATCGCCGCGCCGCGCTAGGCGATTCGCTCAATCGTCCCCCCACGGATTGCCTAAAACCCACGCAATGCCCGGTTTGGCCCGCCATTGAACTCGGGGCAGCGCTCCGTTATACGGGCAATCGACTGTCACCATGATGACGGCTGAAGCCGCCGTAAATCGGCCATTTCCGACAAAATATCAAAGGCTTAAAATGACTTCCACATTCGATCGGGTGGCCACCATCATCGCGGAAACCTGCGACATTCCGCGTGAGACGATCACCCCGGAGAGCCATGCGATCGACGACCTGGGGATCGACAGCCTCGATTTCCTCGATATCGCCTTCGCGATCGACAAAGCGTTCGGTATCAAGCTGCCGCTCGAGAAGTGGACCCAGGAGGTCAACGACGGCAAGGCGACCACCGAGCAGTATTTCGTTCTCAAGAATCTTGCCGCCCGCATCGACGAGCTGGTTGCCGCCAAGGGCGCGTAATGGTGCGGTTCGGAAGCCGCCCGCGCCATGAACCTTGAATATTTCCACCTGATCGACCGCATCGCCGAGCTTCGCCTCGCCGACCGCAGCATCACGGTCGAGGCGCGGGTGCCCGAGACCAGCGCGATCTTCGAAGGCCATTTCCCCGGCTATCCGCTGATGCCTGGCGTGCTGCTGATCGAGACCATGGCCCAGAGCTCGGGCTGGCTCTTGATCGCGCTGATGCAGTTTCAGCGCATGCCGTTCCTGGCCGCGGTCAAGGAAGCCAAGATGCGCAACTTCGTCACCCCTGGCGAGACGCTGTCGATCGACGTCTCGGTGGTGCACGAAGGCTCCGGCTTCACCATGACCGAAGCCAAGATCAAGAGCGGCGGCAAGCTGGCGTGCGATGCGACGCTGACCTTCCGCCACGTGCCGTTTCCGCATCCCGACCTGCGCGGGCATATGGAAGCGATGGCCAAGCAAATCGGATTTCCGGAGCAGATGATCCATGGCTGACACCGACACGTCCCGCGCCGCACCGATCGAAGCCTGGATCACCGGCATCGGGCTCGCCACGTCGCTGGCCGAAGGGCTCGACGCGCATTGGGATGCGCTGACCGAGCGCAGGGTCAACGTCGATACCACGGGCTTCGCGCCCTACGTAGTGCATCCGCTGGCGCCGCTCAGCTTCGACAAGCAGATCCCGAAGAAGGGCGATCAGCGCCAGATGGAAGCCTGGCAGCGGATCGGCACCTACGCGGCCGGTCTCGCGCTCGACTCCGCCGGCATCAAGGGCAACACCGATATCCTGTCGCGGATGGACATGATCGTGGCTGCCGGCGGCGGCGAGCGTGATCTTGCGGTCGATTCCGCCGTGCTCAACGCCGAGGGCTACGGCACCGTGCCGCCCGGCGCGCTCAACGAGCGGCTGATGAACGACCTGCGCCCCACCCTGTTTCTGGCGCAGCTCTCCAACCTGCTTGCCGGCAACATCGCGATCGTGCACGGCGTCACCGGGTCGTCGCGCACCTTCATGGGCGAAGAGGAAGCCGGCGTCGATGCTGCGCGAATTGCGCTGGCGCGGATCGCGGCCGGCCAGAGCGACATCGCGCTGATCGGCGCCGCCCAGAACGGCGAGCGCAAAGACCTGCTGATGCTGTACGAGTTCGGCGATTTCAATCTCAAGAACAACTACGCGCCGGTGTTCGCGCGCGGCCCCAAGGGCGGCTTCGCGCTCGGCTCCGGCGCCGCGTTCCTGGTGATCGAGTCGAAGGCGCATGCCGAAGCGCGCGGCGCCAAGCCGTATGCGCGGCTGAAGAACGTCGTCGCCGACCTGTCGCGCCGCCGCAATGCCGGTGACGTCACCGCGTCGCTGGAAAAGCTGTGGGCTCAGCTCGGCCCGCGCGACGGCGCCACCGCGATCATCACCGGCGCGACCGGCGCCGAGCCGGTGACCGCCGAGGAAACTGCGTTCCTGCGCCATCACGCCGATGCGCCGGTGCGCGGCACCGCGACGGCGTTCGGCCACGTGATGGAAGCGCAATTCCCGCTCGGCATCGCGCTGGCGGCGCTGTCGCTGTCGCGCGGCGCGCTGTATCCGCCGAACGACCCGACCGGGCTCGAAGTTGAAATGAGCAACACCCCCGACCAGATTGTCGTGATCGGGGCGGGCCACTGGCGCGGCGAAGGCATGGCGCTGGTCGAAGCCGTTCGGTAAGGGGGACGCAATGACCGTGACGCGGGACAAATTCGGCAGGCCGATCGTGGTCGTCACCGGCATGGGCGTGGTGACCTCGCTCGGCGCCGGCAAGACCGACAATTGGGCCAAGCTCACCGCCGGCGAATCCGGCATCCGCACCATCACCCGCTTCCCGATCGACGGGCTGAAAAGCACGATGGCCGGCACCGTGGACTTCGTCCCGGTCGAGCCGTTTTCCTCGGTCGTGCTCGGCGAGAAGCTCGCGGATCTGGCCACCGAAGAGGCGATCGCGCAGTCCGGCATCGGCCGCAAAGGCGACTTCCCCGGCCCGCTGTTTCTCGCGGTCGCGCCGGTCGAGCTGGAATGGCTGCCGCGCCAGGATCTGGCGCGTGCCACCGGCACCAACACCGCGATCGATTACGACGCCCTGCTCCGCGTCAGCGGCGGCGGCGCGTTCACGCAATATCACCGGCGCTTTCTGTTCGGCTCGGTGGCCGATCATCTCGCCGACACTTTCGGCACCAAGGGCTCGCCGATCTCGCTGTCGACCGCCTGCGCGTCCGGCGCGAGCGCGATCCAGCTCGGCGTCGAAGCGATCCGGCGCGGTGAAGCGGATGCCGCGCTGTGCGTCGCGACCGACGGCTCGGTCAATGCCGAAGCGCTGATCCGGTTCTCGCTGCTATCGGCGCTGTCGACCCAGAATGATCCGCCGCAGGCCGCATCCAAGCCGTTCGCCAAGAACCGCGACGGCTTCGTGATGGCCGAAGGCGCCGGCGCGCTGGTGCTGGAGAGCTACGAGTCGGCGGTGGCGCGCGGCGCCCCGATCCTCGGCGTGATCGCAGGCTGTGGCGAACTCGCCGACAATTTCCACCGCACCCGCTCGAGCCCGGACGGCAAGCCGATCATCGGCTGCATCAACAAGACGCTGGCCGATGCCGGGATGAGTGTCGATCAGATCGACTACATCAATGCGCACGGCACCGGCACGCCCGAGAACGACAAGATGGAGTATCACGGCATCTCCAGCGTGTTCGGCGACCGCGCCGGATCGATCCCGGTATCCTCGAACAAATCGATGGTCGGCCACACCCTGTCGGCCGCCGGCGCGGTCGAAGCGATCTTCTCGCTGCTGACGCTGGAGCATCAGCGGATTCCGCCGACCATCAACTACGACGTGCCGGATCCGGCGATCCCGCTCGACGTCGTGCCGAACCAGGCTCGCGATGCCCGCGTCACCGCAGTGATGTCGAACTCGTTCGGGTTCGGCGGCCAGAACGCCTCGCTGATCCTGACCCGCGAACCGGCCTAGTCGCCTGTGAGTCGCAGTTCCGGCCGCCGCGGTTGACGCCGCGGCCGCCAGCGGCGATACGCAGGGCGCAAGCCTCCAACCGTTCGGACGATACCCATGCGCGCGCTCACCCTCGTTGCCGACCGCAATCTCGTGGTCGCCGACCTGCCGTCTCCCCCGCCCCCGGCGGCCGGCGAAGTGCAGGTCCGCATCGCCGCGGTGGCGCTCAACCACATCGACGTGTGGGGCTATCGCGGCATGGCATTCGTCAAGCGCAAGCTGCCGATCGTGGTCGGCGCCGAAGCCTCCGGCACGATCGAGGCGGTCGGTGACGGCGTCACGGCCTTCAAACCGGGGCAGAAGGTCGTGATGTACGGCGCGCTGACCTGCGGGCACTGCAAAGCCTGCCAGGAAGGCCGCGACAATCTCTGCGAAAACGTCGGCGGCCTGATCGGATTCCATGTCGACGGCTTCGCGCGCGAGCTGATGAACATCGCCGACCGTCTGGTGATCCCGGTGCCGGACGCCGTCGACCTGCGCGATGCCGCCTGCGCGCCTATCGCGTTCTCGACCGTGCAGCACATGCTGTTCGACAACGCCAAGCTGCACCCCGGCGAAACCGTGCTGGTGCAAGCCGGCGGTTCGGGCATCGGCACCGTCGCGATCATGATGGCGAAGGCAATCGGCTGCACGGTGATCACCACCGTCGGCGACGACAGCAAGATCGAAGGCGTCAAGAAGCTCGGTGCCGATCATGTGATCAACTATCGCCAGGATCGCTTCGAGCACGAGTGCCGCAAGATCACCAAGAAGAAGGGCGTCGACGTCGTGTTCGAGCACGTCGGTGCCGATACCTTCAACGGCTCGCTGCTCAGCCTGAAGCGCGGCGGCCGGCTGGTGACCTGCGGCTCGACCTCGGGCCCGACCACCACCATCAACCTGATGCAGCTGTTCCAGCAGCAGTACAAGATCTTCGGCTCGTTCGGCGCGACCATGAAGAACATCGCCGAAAGCCTCGACAAGATGGCGGCCGGCATGCGGCCGGTGATCGACACCGAAGTGCCGCTCGACGACGTCGGCGCCGCGCTGAAGCGGATGGAAAGCCGGCAGGTGTTCGGCAAGATCATCGTCCGGTTCTGATGAAGGTCGCCCTGTATCGCGCCAAGCTGCGCGCCCAACGCGCGGCCAAGGGCGTGGTCGGCAAGATCGTCGGCCCGATCGCGATCGGCGCGCTGCATCTGGCGCGGAAGTTCGATCCCGAAAAGAGCGCCAGGCTGTTCGGCGCGATCGCCCGCAAGTTCGGCCCTCGCCTGCCTGAGCAGCGCATCGGCCGCGACAATCTGACTGCGGCGTTTCCGGAGAAGTCGCCGGAAGAGATCGAAGCCATCCTCACCGGCGTCTGGGACAATCTCGGCCGCGCCGCCGCCGAATTCGCGCATCTCGATTCGGTGTGGGACTACGACGTCGAGCATCCCGAGCGCAGCCGGATCGAAGTGACGCCGCGGTCGCTGGAGCTGTTCGAGAAGCTCCGCGACGACGGCAAGCCGGCGCTGATCTTCGCCAGCCATCTTGGCAATTGGGAGCTGGCTGCGGTCGCCGCGGTCGCGCACGATCTCGATACTGCCGTGCTGTATCGCCGCCCGAACATCGAGGCGGCCGACCGCATCGTCGAGGAGATCCGCTCGGTCAAGATGGGCCAACTCGTCGCCGCCGGATCGAGCGCGCCGTTTAAGCTGGCCAAGGCGCTGCAAGACGGCAAGCACGTCGGCATGCTGATCGATCAGCACTTCACCAAGGGCGTCGACGTCACCTTCTTCGGCCGCACCGCCAAGGCCAATCCGCTGCTGGCCAAGCTGCTCCGGCAGATCGAGTGTCCGCTGCACGGCGCCCGGGTCATTCGCCTCCCCAATGGCCGGTTCCGTGCCGAACTCACCGAAGAGATCGAGCCGGTGCGCGACGCCGCCGGCCGGATCGACGTTCAGGGCACCATGCAGGCGTGCACCTCGGTGGTTGAAGGCTGGATCCGCGAAACGCCGGAACAGTGGCTCTGGCTGCACCGACGATGGCGGTAGCAATCGCATAGTCGGCGCTTAGGACCTTCGCTGCTCTCCGACCGCCCGAAATCCGCTTAGTTCGCTCATTGTCCGAACTCTTCGCGGGTTGGTCTCGGTACACGACGAACCAAGCCTCACTTCGCTGAGCTCATCTGCTCACGCGCTGAAGCGCGCCGGCGCACGCGGAACCCGCGCCGGCTGCGGCCGGTGGTCAGCTTGACCCGTCCGGGTATTAACCTCACAGTGGCACACGCAAATCACTTTGCGGCCGTCCACCTGGATCGAGGCAATATATGGAACTTCCAAGGCGTGCCCGCGGTGATGAACTGCTGGCTCCCGGCAAGATGGCGGCGCTGCGTGCGCGGCTGCGCCGGCTTTCCGGGCAGCATGAGCTGACGACCGTCATCGTCAGCGCTTTCGATCATCGCACCCGCGTTCTGCCGTTCGTGCTCGCGGACACCCGGATGGCTCCGGGCGGAGTCCGAGCGATCGGATCGGCACTCGCGGACGTCGGCTTCGACAAAACCCGGATCGTACTGCAGCAGTGGAACCGGAACTTCAGTCCGCTGCAGATGCGACTCGACGGCCGGATCCCGGATCTGTTCCTGGTCTCCAGCATGCATCTGCATTCGGCCGAATGCGACCGGCTGATCCGGGAAGCGTGCCTGATCGACCCCGACAAGCGGCCGCTGATCATGGTCGGCGGGCCCCGCATTCGCTACGAGCCGTGGCACGTGTTCGGCGGCGGACGTGACGCAGCCTGGGCCGCCGACGTCGCGGTCACCGGCGAGGAATACGTCTTCCTCGAACTGCTCGACGTTCTGCTGTCGATGCGCAGCGCCGGCGAATCGATGCGTTCGGTGTTCCAACGCGCGCAGGACAGCGGCGCGCTCGACGAGGTGTCGGGGCTGGTCTATCCGCGCCGCGCCTCCCGAAACGGGCCGATCGAGGAACTGGTCGACACCGGGGTTCAACGGCTGCTCGGCGATCTCGATGAGCTTCCGGACCCGGTGCACGGCTACAAGCTGCTGGAGGCGCCGAGCAACAGCGCCACGCTCGCAAGCCAGGCGCTGCCGGCCAATCGGGTGAAACGCTACAGCCCGATCGCCGGCATCGTGATGACCGCCGGCTGCAAGTTCAGGTGCTCGTACTGTCCGATCCCAGCCTACAACCAGTCGCAGTTCCGCGCCAAGAGCGGCGAGCGCATCGCCGAGGAAATCGGACAGATCGCCAGCACCTTCGGGATCTATCACTTCTTCGGTGCCGACGATAACTTCTTCAACGACACCAAGCGCACACTCGACATCGCCGGCACGCTCGCCCGCAAGCGGTCGGAGCGGCCGTTCTGCAAAGTGCGGCTCGGCACGGAGGTCACCGTGCACGACACCGTCGGAATGCGCGATCACCTACCGCTGATCCGCGACGCGGGGTTCGCCGCAGTATGGCTCGGTGTCGAGGACATGACCGCGACACTGGTGAAGAAAGCACAGGACAAGGACAAGACCCAGCTCGCTTTCCGCCTGCTGCGCGAGAACAACATCCTGCCGATGCCGATGATGATGCACCACGACAGCCAGCCGCTGGTGACGTGGGGATCGAACTACGGCCTGATCAATCAGATCAGGCTGCTGCGCAAGGCCGGCTCGATCACCACCCAGGTGATGATGTTGACCCCCGCCCCCGGGTCGAAGTGGTACGAAAACGTGTTCGAATCCGGCATGGCGTTCAGCCGCGCCGGCGACATCAAGGTCGAACCGCACATCATGGACGGCAACTACGTTGTCGCGTCGAAGCACGCCCGGCCGTGGATGAAGCAGCTCAATCTGCTGCTCGCCTACACCTACTTCTTCAACCCGGTCCGTTTCCTGAGTGCGCTGGTGTTCTCGAAATCGGCCGACGTGTTTTCCAGCGCCGAAACCCGCCCCGCCCACGAGGTCGCGCATTTCTCGCCCGCCAAGCGGATGCGGCGGCGGGCGTGGCTGCGATTCCGCGCCCACATCGTCGACGCCGGCGCGCAAATCTACGGCATGATCGGA
The DNA here is from genome assembly GCF_900218015.1 of Rhodopseudomonas pentothenatexigens. Lineage (GTDB taxonomy): Bacteria > Pseudomonadota > Alphaproteobacteria > Rhizobiales > Xanthobacteraceae > Rhodopseudomonas > Rhodopseudomonas pentothenatexigens. Next base: position 197,541 of record NZ_UFQQ01000010.1, read on the forward strand.
CTGGCCCACACCTATCGGCGAACCGCCGGATGGGCGTGGCGGCTGCTCCGCAGCGACATCGAGCGGCACGACCGCGCCCCGGTCAGCCCGATCCCGATGCGCGGCGTCGGCGACAAGCGTTCGGATCACGCGCTGCCGGGTACGATCGATCTCAGGACGCGCCAACCCGTCGGCGAAATCGAAGCGCCGGTGCGGAAGGTGGCGGCCGGCCGTTGATCGAAGGGGGCGCCGTCAGCGCCCCGTCTTCACCCTGGTCCACAGCCGCGTGATGGTGCGCTGGGTTGCCGGGTCCCGCGCGGTGATCACGAACAGCCGCGCCAGCGTCGCATCGTCGGGGTACACCGCCTTGTCGTTCAGCACCCGCGGATTGATGAACTCCCGGCTGGCCGCGTTGCCGTTGGCGTAGGACAGGAAGTCGGAATTGCGCGCGGCGATCTCCGGACGGTACAGGAAGTTGATCAGTTCGTGCGCCTCGGCGACGTTCTTGGCATCGGCCGGGATCGCCAGATTGTCGAAGAACATCTGTGCGCCCTCCTTCGGAATCGCGTAGCCGATCTCGACGCCGTTGTTGGCTTCCGCGGCGCGCGACTGGGCCTGTTTGATGTCGCCGGACCACGCCACCACGAGGCAGATCTCGCCGGTCGCGAGCGCGTTCAGATATTCCGAAGAATGGAATTTGCGGACCGAGGGCTGCACCTTGCCGACCACCTCCGCCGCCTTCTCCAGGTCGTCCTTATTGGTCGAATTCGGGTCGCGGCCGAGATAGGTCAGCGCCGCCGGCAGAATGTCCTCGGCGGAATCCAGCATGTGAACGCCGCACTCCTTGAACTTCGCCAGGCTCTCCGGCTTGAAGATAGTCTCCCAACTGTCGATCACGGCACCCTCGCCGAGAATCCGCTTCACCGCGGCGACGTTGTAGCCGATCCCGGTGGTGCCCCACATGTAGTTGGCGGCGAACTGATTGCCGGGGTCGTACAGCGCCAGCTTGCCGGTGACGAAATCCCAGGCGTTCTTCAGGTTGGGCAGCTTCGATTTGTCGAGCTTCTGGAACACGCCGGCAGCGATCTGGCGCTGCAGGAAGTAGGCGGTCGGCACCACGACGTCGTAGCCGGACTTGCCGGCGAGCAGCTTGCTCTCCAGCGTCTCGTTGGCGTCGAAGGTGTCGTACACCACCTTGATGCCGGTCTCGCGGGTGAAGTCCTCCAGCACGCCCGGCGCGACGTAGTTCGACCAGTTGTAGAAATTGACGGTGCGATCCTGCGCCCGAACCGGCAGCGCGAGCGACGCCGACAGAGCGATCCCCGCGCCCAAGATCAGCAGTCGCCGTCGCATCGTGTCCCGCATCATCGAATCCCTAGCGCCCGTGAACCGCATCCGACAGACGCTCGAGGGCGGTGTCGAGCGTCCGATCGTTCTTGGCGAAACAGAAGCGTACCACCGAGGTGACCGGCTCCTCCTCGTAGAACGCCGAAACCGGAATCGCCGCGACCTTGTAGTCGGTGACGATCCGCTTGCAGAACGCCTCGTCGGTTTCGTTGAGGCCAAGCGGCGACAGATCTACGGTGAGGAAGTAGGTGCCCTGCGAGCGGATCACCGGAAAGCCGATGTCGGACAGCCCCTTCGCCAGCCGGTCGCGGCTGCGGGCGAGCTCCTTGCGCATCTGCAGGAAGTAATCGTCGCTTTTGCCGAGTCCGTAGGCGACCGCGACCTGCAGGTTAGGCGCGGTGGTGAAGGCGAGGAACTGGTGCACCTTGGCGGCGACGCGCAGCAGCTTCGGCGCGGCGCAGACGAAGCCGACCTTCCAGCCGGTCAGCGAGAAGATCTTGCCGGCCGAGCCGATCTTGATGGTGCGATCGCGCATCCCCGGGATCGCGATCAGCGGGATATGGCTGAGGCCGTCGAAGGTGACGTGCTCCCACACCTCGTCGCAGATCGCCACCGCGTCGAACTCCTGGCAGAACCGCGCCAGCAATTCGAGGTCCTCGCGCGGATACACCACCGCCGCCGGGTTCAGCGGGTTGTTGAAGACGATCGCCTTGGTCTTGGCGTTGAACACCCGCCGCAGCGCCTCTTCGGTGATGCGCCAGTGCGGCGGTTCGAGCCGGACCAGCCGCGGAATGCCGCCGGCCTGCCGGACGATCGGCAGGTAGGAGTCGTACACCGGCTGAAACACGATCACTTCGTCGCCGGGTTCCACCACCGACAGGATTGCGCTCGCCAACGCCTCGGTCGCGCCGGAGGTCACCATCACCTCGGCCAGCGGATCGAGCTGGACGCCGTGCCAATGCGCGTAGTGGGTCGAGATCGCCTGCCGCAGCTCCGGCAATCCCATCATCGACGGGTATTGGTTGTAGCCGTTCAACACCGCGTCCGCCGCGGTGCGGCGGATGTCTTCCGGCCCGGGATCGTCGGGAAACCCCTGCCCGAGATTGATCGCATCGTTGTCGCGCGCGAGTTGCGACATCGCCTCGAACACGGTGACCGGCAGATCGGCGAAGACCTTGTTGCTCATCGGATGGCGATCATCGTGCGGATCAGCGGCCCGGCTTGATCGGCAGACCGGCCGCCTTCCAGCCGAGAATGCCGCCGGCGAGGTGCCGGGTGTAGGCGAGCCCGGCGGCCTGCGCGGCCAGCGACGCCGTCACCGAGCGCTTGCCGGAGCGGCAGGCGAACACGACCTGCTTGCCGTTCGGATCGGGGATCGCCTTGGGATCGAAGGTCGAGAGCGGAACAACCACGGCGTCCGGGTAGGCCTCCATCGCCACCTCGTTCGGCTCCCGGACATCGACCAGCAGATAGCGCCCGTCTGTGATGCCCTGGACCACTTCCTCCGCCGTCAAATCTTCAACCTGACCTACCACTCTCAATTCTCCCGCGATTGCACGGCCCGGATCGATGAGCGCAACGACGAGAACCATGCTCGGCAATTGCAGCGCCAGCGTTGCGCCTAGCGCGAGGAAAATCAAGCTCTGCAGCGGGTTTGTGGCCATCTCTGCTGGATAAGCGAACCCGCGTGGAAAATCACCGCCGCTTTGGTCGAAGCCGGTCCGCCTGCTGCGGCTCGACCGCGCCAGATGGCGGCCCGAGCGTCATCGTCGGCCTCCCGCCGTCGTGGTCGGCACGTGGCGATGGAACTCCCGCGTTACGGCTTCAGCCCCGGCGGCAGCGCCGGGCTCTCACGCATCAGCGTGATCGTCACCCGGCGATTGGCGGCGATCGACGGGTCTTCGGGAAACAGCGGCTGGCTGTCGGACTTGCCGGTCACGGCAAAAATGTGCGAGTTCGGCAGCCCTTCCCGCTCCAGGATCTGGCGCACCGAATTGGCCCGGTCGGAGGACAGGTCCCAGCCGTTATAGTCGCTGCGCTGCGGCAGCAGGCCGGACGAGGTATGGCCGACGATGCTGATCCGCAGCGGCGTGGCCCGCAGCGGCACGGCGAGACGCTGCAGCAGCAGCCGGGTGCGCTCGAACGGAACGCGGGAGCCGTCGGCGAACATCGCGCGGCCGTCCTGATCCATGATCTCGAGGTTGAGCCCCTGCTTGGTCTCCTCGAACATGATGTTCTTCGACAGTTCGGCGATTTCCGGCATGTTCTGCAACGCCTGCCGCAGCGACGCCGAGGCCAGCGCAAACTCGCGATCCTCTTTGGTGTTGATGCCTTCGTCGCGGGTCACATCGCCGGGCGACGGTTTGGCGGTCGACAGCTCGGGATTGACGTGTTCGGTGTTCTTGACTTTGCCGCGGGTCGGCAGGCCGTCGCTCTCGATGATCCCGGAGTAGCGCGCGTCGGTCTGCATGCCGAACGCCTCGCGCATCGAGCCGGCGACGATCTTCAGCTTCTGGGTGTCCTGAGTGGAGAACGCGACCAGCATCACGAAGAACGCGAGAAGCAGCGCCATCAGGTCGGCGAACGTCACGAACCAACCGTGACCGCCGTGCGCCTCCTCGCGTTTCTTCTTGGCCATCGCTCGCTTTCCAAGATGTCCCTAGCCGATCAGGCAGGGACGCTCTCGTTCTCTTCGTGGCGATGCTTTTCAGGGAGATAGGCGAGCAGCATCTCTCTGACCAGCGTCGGGCTCTTGGAATCGCGGATCATCAGAATGCCGTCGATGATCAGCGTCCGATTGGTCTCCTCGTCGACCAACTTGCCGTGCAGCTTGTCGGCGATCGGCAGACAGATCAGATTCGCCACCACTGCGCCGTACAGCGTCGCCAGCAGCGCGACCGCCATGAACGGTCCGAGCTTGGACGGGTCGGACATGTTGGAGAACATCTGCACCATGCCGAGCAGCGTGCCGATCATGCCGAACGCCGGGGCGCAGTCGCCGATCGCCCGATAGATCTTGGACCCCTCGTTGAGGTGCAGCAGGAAGTTGTCGCGATCGCGCTCGAGATTGTCGCGGATGAATTCGATGTCGTAGCCGTCGGCGACGTAGCGGATGCCCTTGGCCAGGAACGGATCATCGGCCTCGACTTTTTCAAGACCGACCGGGCCGGACTTGCGGGCGATTTCGGCGATGTTGGCGAGTTCGTCGACCAGGTCACGCGCCGACAGATTGCTCATCGTGAAAGCGAATTTCGCGCCGAGCGGAAGGCCGTGCAACATCGCCGATAGCGGAAACCGGATCAGCGTCGCGGCGAACGAACCACCGAAGATGACGATGACCGCATGGATGTCGTAGAACATCCCAAAATTGCCGCCCATCAGGATGAGCGAAGACACAACCGCGGCGCCCGCGACCAGGCCCAGGAGTGTGGCGAGATCCATCTTGTACTCCGACACGCACAGCCACGCGCCAGCCCGCGCTGACGGCGGCGCAACCCATTCTGCGCTGCGCGGGCCCACCGTAAGCAGCCGCCATTAAAGACGCGTAAAGTTAACCGGGAGCTGGCGTGATTGCCGCCGCGGTAACCATGGGGCGCGGCAACGAACTATTCACTTCTTCGGCGGCGCCCTGGTTATTCTCCGAGGCCGGTGGCGCTGATGGCCACTCCTGCGCGGACGGCGACCTGCTTGTCACCACGGCCGCAAGGCCCGGCGGCTCGCGCCCGCGGCGAAGGCCTCAGTTCAGCCGCGCCGGGCGGTCGTCGTCGTGCGGTGTCGGGTCGTTGACCACCAGCGTCGGCTTCTGGCTCGGCCCGCCGCCGCCCTTGGTCTTCTGCGCCGCGGCCGCGTTGCGCTGGTGATCGCGATACGACCGCCAGCCGACCGGCAGGCTGAGCAGATACAGCACCGAGCACGCCGACAGGATGTGCCACGGGTAGCCGATCAGCAGCGCCACGAACAGCACCACCGAGACGAACACCGGAAGCACCATCTCCGGTGCGACCCGCAGCCGCACCGCCTTGCCCGAGAACACCGGCAGCCGCGACACCATCAGGAACGCGATCAGCAGCGTGTACAGCGCGGTCAGCACCGCCGGCGGCGTCGGCGCACCGAGGAAGCCCATATAGACCGGCAGCAGGACCGTGATCGCGCCGGCCGGCGCCGGCACCCCGGTAAAGAAATTGGCGGCGAACGCCGGCTTGTTGGGGTCGTCCATGGTGGCGTTGAACCGCGCCAGCCGCAGGCCGCCGCTGATCGCGAACACCATGGCGGCGATCCAGCCGACATTGTTGAGGTCGTGGAGCTGCCAGAAATACAGGATCAGGCCGGGGGCGACGCCGAAATTGACGAAATCGGCCAGGCTGTCCAGCTCGGCGCCGAATTTCGACTGCCCTTTGATCATCCGGGCGACCCGGCCGTCGATGCCGTCGAGCACCGCCGCGAACACGATCGCGGCGACCGCCAGCTCCATCCGGCCCTCGGTCGACAGCCGGATTGCGGTCAGGCCGGCGCAGATCGCCAGCAGAGTGATGACGTTCGGCACCAGCAGCCGCACCGGGATCGGCCCGAACCGGCGACGCGGCGTCTCAGGGGAATTCAGATCGAAAGGCATCGGTCTCGCTCTCGTCTCGGAACCACCACCCTGCTCGGCCATCATGGCAACCTTCGGGCCGGCGGCACCGATGTTAGTCGGTCCGGTAGATCCGTCCAGTGTCGTTGCCCTTAAGGTCGGCCAGCACGGTTTCGCCCGCAATCGCGGTCTGTCCCTCGGCGACCAGCGGCTTGGTGCCCTCCGGCAGATAGACGTCGAGCCGCGAACCGAACCGGATCAGGCCGAACCGCTCGCCGGCTACCAGCGGCTGCCCCTCACGGACGAACGACACGATCCGCCGGGCGATCAGGCCGGCGATCTGGATCACGCCGATCTGGCCGTCCTCGGTCGACAGCACCATCGAATTGCGTTCGTTGTCTTCGCTGGCCTTGTCGAGCTCCGCGTTCACGAACTTGCCGGGCGAATACACGATCCGCTCGATCCGGCCGGCCACCGGGCTGCGGTTCACGTGGCAGTTGAACACGCTCATGAAGATCGAAACCCGCGGCAGCGGCTTGGCGCCGAGCCCGAGCTCCGGCGGCGGGATGATGTCGACCACCATCGATACCCGGCCGTCGGCCGGTGATACCACCAGCCCGTCTCGGACCGGGGTCGTGCGCGCCGGATTGCGGAAGAAGTAGGCGCACCAGATCGTCAGGACGGTGCCGATCCAGCCGAGCGGCGACCAGATCCAGAACAAAATCAGCGTCGCCAGCGCGAAACCGCCGACGAACGGGTAGCCCTCCCGGTGAATCGGCGGGATCTGGGCGCGAACGGAATTGACGATGGACATGGGAGGTCCCCTAACTTCGAAAGCCTGTCGGCGAGTGCTGCAACACGATTACTCCGCCGCCGCCGAAGTTGCCAGATCATCGTCGGGCTTGGCCTGCCGACCTGACGACTCCGGCGGAAGATCCGGCGTCTCCTGTTGACGGATCGGCGACTCATCGCCGATCAGCGCCAACCGCTCGCGCGCCTCCTCGGCCTCGCGCTGCCTGTTCCACATACTGGCGTACAGTCCGCCCTCGGCAAGCAATTGCGCATGGGTGCCGCGTTCGGCGATCCGGCCCTGATCGAGCACGATGATTTCGTCGGCACCGACGATGGTCGAAAGCCGATGCGCGATCACCAGCGAGGTGCGGTTTTGTGCCACACGCTCCAGCGCGCCCTGGATTTCGTGCTCGGTGTGGCTGTCGAGCGCCGAGGTCGCTTCGTCGAGCACCAGAATCGGCGGCGCCTTGAGAACCGTTCGCGCAATTGCCACGCGCTGCTTCTCGCCGCCCGATAGCTTCAGCCCGCGCTCGCCGACCTCGGTGTCGTAGCCCTTCGGCGACGCCTTGATGAAGGCGTCGATCTGCGCGGTCCTGGCGGCCTCCTCCACCTCGGCATCGCTGGCGTCCCAGCGGCCGTAGCGGATGTTGTAGCGGATGGTGTCGTTGAACAGCACGGTATCCTGCGGCACCATGCCGATCGCCGAGCGTAGCGAGGTCTGGGTGACGTGGCGGATATCCTGGCCGTCAATCGTGATCCGGCCGCTGGAAACGTCGTACAGCCGGAACAACAGCCGGGAAATCGTCGATTTGCCGGCGCCCGAAGGGCCGACGATCGCCACCGTCTTGCCGGCCGGCACCTCGAAGCTCAGTCCTTTCAGGATCGGCCGCGACGGATCGTAGGCGAACCGCACGTCCTCGAACCGCACGGTACCGGCTTCGACCGCCAGCGGCTGGGCGCCGGCGCGATCCTCGACCTCCGGCTTGCGCGACAGCACTGCGAACATCTTCTCGATATCGATGATCGCCTGCTTGATCTCGCGATATACCATGCCCATGAAGTTCAGCGGCTGGTACAGCTGAATCATCATCGCGTTGACCATCACGAAGTCGCCGACCGTATTGGTGCCGTTGCGGACGCCCGAGGCGCACATCAGCATCGTCGCGGTCAGGCCGAAGGTGAAGATCACCGCCTGCCCGGCGTTGAGAACCGCCAGCGAGGTGTAGGTCGAGACGCTCGCCTCCTCGTAGCGCTGCATCGACTTGTCGTAGCGGCGCGCCTCGCGCTCCTCGGCGCCGAAATACTTCACGGTCTCGTAGTTGAGCAGCGAATCGATCGCCTTCTGATTGGCGTCGCTGTCGGAATCGTTCATGCGGCGGCGGATGCCAATCCGCCATTCGGTCGCCTTGTAGGTGTACAGCATGTAGAACACGACGGTGACCATCACCGCGGCGACATAGCGCCAGTCGAACTGCCACAGCAGCACCGCCATCACCAGCGACAGCTCGATGATGGTCGGCACCAGTTGCAGGATCACCATCCTGACGATCACTTCGATGCCGAGCCGGCCGCGCTCCAGCACGCGCGTCAGCCCGCCGGTCTTGCGTTCGAGGTGAAACCGCAGCGACAGATCGTGCATGTGCACGAAGGTGCGATAGGCCAGCTTGCGAACCGCGTGCATCGCCACCTTGGCGAACACGCCGTCGCGCCACTGCGTCAGCACCGCCATCAGCACACGGACGAGGCCGTAGCTCGCGGTCAGCGCCAACGGCGACGCGATCAGCCACAGCGTCCAGTTCGACGGCTCGATCGGCGCGGTGTCGGCGCCGGTCAGTGCATCGGTCGCCCATTTGAAGGTGAACGGCACGATCAAAGTCGCCGCCTTGGCGGCGATCAGCAGCACGATCGACCACACCACCCGCATCTTCAGGTCGGCGCGATCGCCGGGCCAGATGTAAGGCCACAGATGCACCAGCGTGGCACCGAGCGTCGCCTTCTGCGCCGTCGCGTCTTCCGGGATCGCGACAGGAGGGCCGCTGCTCGAATGCGAGTGAGGGTGAGCCATCAACAGGTGCCTGAAACAGTCCGATTGCAGATTCCGGCCTCGCGACCAGAGTCGTTCGCCGAGTTCGCCTTCATATAGTGTTTCACCTCCGCCGTGCACCCTGAGGCGGCGAATCTTTGCGACATAACAGGCTGTTGCAGGGGCATGGCGGCGCCCGTCTTGACGCTGTCATCCCGCGGTGCCACATCCGCCACCATGAGCGAGATCAAGACCGTCTGCGTCTATTGCGGCTCCGGGGCGGGCAGCAATCCGCGTTTTCTCGAGGCCGCCACCGCTTTCGGCAAGGAACTTGCCGACCACCGCGTCGGGCTGGTGTATGGCGGCGGCGCGATCGGGCTGATGGGTGCGGTGGCCAATGCAGTGCTCGACCACGGCGGCGTGGTCACCGGGATCATTCCCGGCTTTCTCAGCGCCAAGGAGATCGCGCTCGGACGCGTCACCGAACTGATCGTCACCGAGGACATGCACGAGCGCAAACGGCTGATGTTCGAGCGCTCCGACGCCTTCGTGGCGCTCCCGGGCGGCATCGGTACGCTGGAAGAACTCGTCGAGCAGATGACCTGGCAGCAGCTCGGCCGCCACACCAAGCCGATCCTGATCGCGGACATCGACGGATTCTGGCAGCCGCTGCTCGAATTGCTGGCGCACATGCGCAGCACCGCCTTCATTCGCCCCAATCTCTCGGTCGAAGTTCTGAAAGCCGAGAAGGTCGAGGATATTCTGCCGAAGCTGCGGGCTGCGGCAGCGCTCCAGGCGACGCGTTCGATGCCGCCGGAAATTGCAGAACGGCTTTAGTTTCTCGTCTGCTTTTTGAGCCACTGCTAACCATACCTGCAGACGCTCAGGCTGCCGGTGCGCGCAAAGCGATCATTCGCTTCGCGTGACAAACCTTCACGATCTAAGTGTTAGGCCCGAGTTGAGGCGGCGCAGGGTCGCGCCTAGCGTCGCACCGCAACAAACCTCGAGTCGAGTTTGCCATGTCTCATTCCCGCGGCCGCTCCGCCAAGACCCTCGCGCTCCTCGCCGCGTCCGCGCTGGCTGTGATCGGAGGCGCGGCGTTGTGGATCATCCAGCCGCCCGCCGTCGACGCCAGGCTCGAGGCTGTCGACGCTAAGGCCGACCCCGAGCTGATCAAGCGCGGCGAGTACATTGCGCGGGCCGGCGACTGCGTCGCCTGTCACACCGCGCCGGGCGGCACGCCGATGGCAGGCGGCCTCAAGCTCGACACGCCGTTCGGCAGCCTGTGGTCGACCAACATCACGCCCGATCGCGACACCGGCATCGGAAACTGGTCGTTCGGCGAGTTCGACCGCGCGATGCGCAATGGCGTCGCGGCGGATGGCCACAATCTGTATCCGGCGATGCCGTATCCGTCCTACGCCAGGATCAGCGGCGACGACATGGTGGCACTGTGGGCGTACCTGACCCAGGGCCTCGCGCCGGTGGCGCAGGCCAATCGCGCGCCGGAGATGAGCTTCCCGTTCAACATGCGGATCGGTCTGGCGTTCTGGAACGTCGCCTTCCTCGATGCCTCGCCGTTCAAGCCCGAGCCGAACCGGGACGCGGTGTGGAATCGCGGCGCCTATCTGGTGCAGGGCCTCGGCCATTGCGGCGCCTGCCACACCCCGCGCGGCATCGCCTTCCAGGAGAAGGCGATGAGCGACGCCGGGCCGAACGGGCGCGATTATCTCGCCGGCGCCAAGGTCGAGCACTGGAACGCGCTCAATCTGCGCGGGCTGTGGACCGTGCCTGACACCGTGCAGATGCTGAAGACCGGGCAGAACCGTTTCGCCACTGCGGCCGGCGGCATGACCGACGTGATCCGGCATTCGACCCAGCACATGACCGATCAGGACCTCACCGCGATCGCCACCTATCTGAAGGCGCTGCCGACCGACCGGCCGGCGCCGACGGTCGCTGTGGCCGAAGTGCCGGCGTCGACCTACTCGACGCCCGGCGGCCTCGGTTACACCCAATTCTGCGCCGACTGCCATCGCGGCAACGGTGCCGGCGTGCCGGGCGTATTTCCGCCGCTCGCCGGCAATCCGACGATCGCCGCCAAGGATCCGGCGACGCTGGTGCATATCACCCTCACCGGCTGGGAGACGACAGCGACCACCGCGCATCCGCGGGTGTGGACGATGCCGTCGTTCGCCCGCCTGAACGATCGCGAGATCGCCGACATCCTGAGCTTCGTCCGCGCCAACTGGGGTGGCAACGCCGGCGCCGTCACGGCCGAGCAGATCGCCTCGGCGCGCGCCGCGCTCGATCCGAAGATCGACAGCTCGCGGTTCGAAACGCCGCGGATCGCCGAGATTCTGTCGCAGCCGAACGCCGAGCAGCTGGTCCGCGGCATGCGGCTGAACGCCGAGACTCACACCCTGCTGCCGGACAATGTCGGCAACGACCTGAATTGTGCCTCGTGCCATCTCAACGCCGGCACCGTCGCCGATGGCAGCCCCTATGTCGGCGTCGCGGCGTTCTTCCCGAGCTACGCGCCGCGTGCCGGCCGTATCATCTCGCTGGAAGACCGCATCAACGGCTGCTTCCTGCGCTCGATGAACGGCAAGCCGCTGCCGGTCGACGGCCCCGACATGAAGGCAATGGTGGCGTATTTCGACTGGATGCAGGGCTCGACCAAGCCGCAAGACAAGGTGCCGGGCCGCGGCGTCGGCAAGGTCGATCAGTCGCTGGTGCCCAATCTCGACAACGGCAAGGAGATCTACACGGCGCGCTGCGCAGTGTGTCACGGCAACGACGGAGAAGGTCTGAAGGACGCGGCCGGCCGCGTGGTGTATCCGCCACTGTGGGGGCCGCGCTCGTTCAACATCGGCGCCGGCATGGCCCGGACCTACACCGCCGCCGCCTTCGTCAAGCGCAACATGCCGATCGCGAGCCACAACAAATTCCCGCTCGGCCAGGGCGAACTGACCGATCAGGAAGCGGTCGACGTCGCCGCCTATTTCAGCCACATGGAGCGGCCGGACTTCCCCGGCAAGGTGAAGGACTGGCCGAAAGACCCAAAGCCGAAGGACGCGCGCTACTGATCGCAGCGGCGCAACGACCTCACATCAACGTCCCCCGACCACCGGGCCGGGGTCGAAGATCTTGCCGGGATTGAGAATGCCCTTCGGGTCGAGCGCCTGCTTCAGCGTGCGCATCAACGCGATCTCGTTGGCGCTGCGGCTGACGTAGAGATACGGCTTCTTCTCCAGGCCGATGCCGTGCTCGGCCGAGACCGAGCCGTTGCAGGCGGCGAGCGGCCGGTACACCAGCGCCTCGACCTTGGGCCGCAGCGCCAGATACTCCATCGGCTTGACCTGCACGACGACATGCAGATTGCCGTCGCCGAGATGGCCGAAGATCCACAGCCGGTGCTCGCCGATTTCGCTTTCCAGCGTCTCCCGCAACGTCTCGGCATAGCCTTCCATCGCGGTGATCGGCAGCGAGACGTCGAACACGATCGGCAAGCCGCCCTGCAGCACCTGGCCGACATCGTCGCGCAGCGCCCAGAACGCGCGGCAATCCTCCTCCGACTGCGCGATCGCCGCATCGGCGATCAGCCCGGATTCCAGCGCCGTCTCCATCGCCGCGGTGAAGCGCTGGCCGTCGAGGTCGAGGTCCGAGCCCTGGCTCTCGACCAGCACGTAGTAAGCATGATCCTGACCGATCGGCGGCCGGCCCTTCGCGGGCGGGCTGGTGATCAGCCGGTAGAACGACTGCCACATCACCTCATAAGCCGACAGCGTGCCGCCGAGCGCGCGGTCGCAATGCTTCAGGAACTTCGCCACCGCGTCGAAACTGTCGAGGCCGACGAACGCCATGTTGGTGGCGAGCGGCTTTTCGCGCAGCCGCAGCACCAGCCGCGTAATGACGCCGAGCGTGCCTTCCGAGCCGATGAACAGCTGCTTGAGGTCGTAGCCGGCGTTGTTCTTGATCAGATGGTTGAGCGACGACAGCACGGTGCCGTCGGCGAGCACGACTTCAAGACCGAGGATCATCTCGCGCGTCATGCCGTAGCGGATCACGCGGTTGCCGCCGGCGTTGGTGGCGGCATTGCCGCCGAGCGTGGCGGTGCCGCGCGAGCCGAGATCGAGCGGAAACGCCAGATCGTGCTTGTCGACCTCGTCCTGCAGCGCCTGCAGCGGCACGCCGGCTTGGACCACGGCGGTGCGCTGCTTCGGATCGATCTCTTCGATCGTGCGCATCCGCTCCAGCGACAGGATCACGTCGCTCGGCTCGGCATCGGCACCGTGGACGAGACCGGTCAGGCCGCCATGGGTGACGACGTGAACGCCATTGGCATGGCACCAGCGCAGGGTCTCCGAGACCTGCTGCGTCGAAGTCGGGCGCACCAGCGCCGCGGCCTTCAATGTATCGAACCGATAGGCGCCGGCGGAGCGCTTCGACAGTTCGGCGGCCTCGAGCACGCCGCCGTCGCCGACGATGGTCCGGAGTGTGCCGACGATATCCAGGGTCATCGGCCGTTCCCTCAGATCAAGGCTTCGATCAGCCGCGGCCCGCGCTGGCTCATCGCTGAAGCGTATTGCGCGGAGAATTCTTCGGCGGTGGTGGCGCGGCTGGCTTCGACGCCGAGACCTTCGGCGATCTTCATCCAGTTCATCTCCGGATTGTGCAGATCGAGCATCGACAGCGCATTGGCGCCGGCGCCGGAGGCGCCGACCCGCTGCAGCTCGATGTTGAGGATCGCGTAGGAGCGGTTGGCGTAGATCACCACGGTGACGTCGAGCTTCTCGCGCGCCATCGTCCACAGCGCCTGCATGGTGTAGGCGGCGCCGCCGTCGCCGTGCGGACACACCACTTTGCGATCCGGCGCCGCGATCGCCGCGCCGATCGCCAGCGGCAGCCCCTGCCCGATCGAGCCGCCGGTCAGCGGCAGATGGGTGTGCGGCCGGGCCTTGGGCAGCATCATCTGGAACGGCAACCCGGAGGTGTTGGCCTCCTCGGCGTAGATCGCGTGATCGGGCGTCAGATGCGCGATCGCCTGCGCGACGCCGAGCGAATTGAGCTTGCCCTTCGGCAGCTCCGGCAACACGAGCTGAGTCCGTGCGGCGGGCTCGGCCGGCGCGTCGACCGCGGCGGCGAGATCCTTCACCGCCTGGGCGCCGTTCTCGTGCGGCTGTGCCAGATACTCGATCAGGCAACCTTCCGGCGCGCCCCAGCTCGGCTTGCCCGGATAGGCGAAGAACGACACCGGCGGCTTGGATCCGACCAGGATCAGTTGCTCGACATCTTTGAGGAAGGCGGTGATCTGCTCCGAGAAATACGGAATGCGCTCGAGCGGGACGCGGCCGGCGCCGAGTTCGGTCTGCGGCGCGAAGGTATCGCACAGCAGCCGGACGCCGGTCTTCGCCGCGACGCGCCCGGCCGCCTCCAGCGCATCGCCGAGCAGTGCCTGGCCGCGCAGCAGCAGCGCCGACTTCTTGCCGTTCGACAGCCGCTTGGCGATCGCCTCGACCGTCTCCGCCGCAACCTGCGCCGGACCGATTTCCGGCAGCTTGTGCGCCGCGCGCGCGGCCTGATTCCAGGCGACGTCCGCCGGCATGATCAGCGTGGCGATGCCGCCCGGCGCCGCGCAGGCCGCCTGCACCGCGCGCGCCGTATCGCTCGCCACCGCGCCGGCGCTCTTGGATTCATGGATCCAGCTCGACACCGGCCGGGCAAAGCCGGCGATGTCCGACGTCAGCGGCGCGTCGTATTGCAGATGATAGGCGGCGTGGTCGCCGACGATGTTGACGATCGGCGTCCCGGCGCGGCGGGCGTTGTGCAGATTGGCAAGACCGTTGGCGAGGCCGGGGCCGAGATGCAGCAGGTTCACCGCCGGCTTGGCGGCGATCCGGCCGTAGCCGTCGGCGGCGCCTGTGACCACGCCCTCGAACAGGCACAGCACCGGCCGCATTCCGCTGACCGAATCCAGCGCCGCGACGAAGTGCATTTCCGAGGTGCCTGGATTGGCGAAACACACCTCGACGCCGGAATTTACCAGCGTCCGCACCACCGACTGTGCGCCGTTCATTCCCTCACCCACCACGCGTCTTCCCCCTGCGGCCGGCGTCGACTGCGCCGGGCTATGATCTGTTTGGGGGATATGTTGTCAGTGGGATGCGGAGATGACAACCGCCAGGACAAAATTGTGTCGGCGGTCATGACCGGAAGCGGAGCCGACGAAGCAATTCAGAGCCCTGGCATCGGGTCTTGGATTGCTTCGCCTTCGGCTCGCAATTGTGCGAGTTCACTAATTCGGTGATCGGATTTTTTTGTCGGCGGCGAAGTCCTTCGGGGTTTTGCCGCCGAGGGCCTGGTGGGGCCTGAAGTTGTTGTAATAGACCATGTATTCGAACAACTCGTTGGCGAAGTGGTCGAGGTTGTCGAAGGTGGCTCCGTCGATCACGTCGTCGTCCAGGGTCCGCCAGAAGCGCTCGATCTTGCCGTTGGTCTGGGGGCGGTAAGGCCGAGTGTAACGGTGCACGATGCCGAGCTCGCGCAGCATTGCCTC
>NZ_UFQQ01000005.1 GCF_900218015.1 Rhodopseudomonas pentothenatexigens
CATCTCGATCGAAGTCTGTTGCGGTGAGGGTTTGCGAAGCATCCCCCATGGAATCAAAAGCCCCCGCCAATGGCGAGGACTTTGTCAGCAGTCTGACGCGGGCCCCGGGGGCCCGCGTTCTTCAAACTCAGTTCGTTTCGTCGCCGAAAGGCGCGATCAGCGCGCCGCCGCGCTCGGACGGCGATCCGCGCCGAAAGCCGGCTTCGGCTTGCTCGGCAGCAGGCCTTCGCGCTGCAGCTTCTTGCGGGCGAGCTTGCGGGCGCGGCGCACGGCTTCCGCCTTCTCGCGCGCCTTCTTCTCGGACGGCTTCTCGTAATGTCCGCGCAGCTTCATCTCGCGGAAAATCCCCTCGCGCTGCATCTTCTTCTTCAGCGCCTTGAGGGCTTGATCGACGTTGTTATCGCGAACGAGAACCTGCACGCGGCATCCTCTTCAGAGTGATCGGATCGGAATTTATTGGATTAGGCGGGGCCGACAACGGCCAGGCCCTCCACCTAGAGGGCGCCCATGTATCAGATCGGGCCGGCAATGTCCACCTGAGCCGACAATTAAGTTTTGCGACGTTGGTCGGTTCCGTCAGGGTTTTCCGGGATCGACCACGGTGACATGGCCCATCTTGCGGCCGGGCATCGCGAGACGCTTGCCGTACAGATGTACAGTGGCACCGGGAACCGTCAGCCAACCGGCATAGTCGTGCACATCGTCGCCGATCAGGTTGGTCATGGTCACGGTCCCGTGGCGCAGCGGCTCGGCCAGCGGCCAGCCGGCAATCGCCCGGATGTGCTGCTCGAACTGCGACACCGAGGCGCCGTCCAGGGTCCAATGGCCGGAATTGTGCACCCGCGGCGCGATCTCGTTGACCAGCACCTGCGGCCCGTCCGCGCCCGGCACCACGAACATCTCGACTCCGAGCACGCCGACATAGCCGAGCGCGTCGGCGATCGTCTTGGCGATCCGGCGCGCCTCGTCGGCGACCGCGTCCGGGATCGCCGCCGGTGCCTTGGAGATCTTCAGAATGTGGTCGCTGTGCTCGTTCTCGGTGACGTCGTAGCTCACCACCTGGCCGTCGGCGCCGCGCGCGGCGATCACCGAAATCTCGCGTTCGAACGGCACAAAGGCTTCGAGAATCGCGGCGCGGGTCTCCAGGCTGGCCCAGGCCGCTTCCGGATCGTCGCCCGGGCGCAGCATCATCTGGCCCTTGCCGTCGTAGCCGAACCGCCGGGTCTTCAGCACGGCCGGCAGGCCCAGCCTGGCGACCGCGTCGCGCAGCGTCTGCGGCGAGGTGACGTCCGCATAACCGGCGGTGCCGATGCCGAGCCGGGTGACGAAGTCCTTCTCGGCCAGCCGGTCCTGGGTGGTCTCCAGGATGGTGTGATCCGGCAGCACCGGCTTGCGTGCCGCCAGCACCAGCGCGGCCGAGGCCGGCACGTTTTCGAACTCGTAGGTGATGACGTCGACCTCGGAGGCGAACGCTTCCAGCGCCTCGACATCGGCATATTCGGCGCAGGTGGCGTTCTGCACCACGTCGAACGCCGGCGAATCCGGGTCGGGCGAGAACACTTGGCACTTCAGCCCGAGCCGGGCAGCGGCGAGCGCCAGCATCCGGCCGAGCTGGCCGCCGCCGAGGATCCCGATGGTGTCGCCCGGCTTCAGCGGTTCACGACGGGATGCACTCACGCGGCGCCCTCCGGGCGGGCGGCGACCGAATCGGTCTGCGCCTTGCGCCAGGCTGCCAGCCGTGTCGCCAGTTCGGAGTCAGTCAGCGCCAATACGCTCGCGGCGAGGAGGGCGGCGTTGACTGCGCCGGCCTTGCCGATCGCCAGCGTGCCGACCGGGATGCCGGCCGGCATCTGCACGATCGAATACAGCGAATCCAGGCCCGACATGGTCTTGGACTCGACCGGCACGCCGAACACCGGCAGCTCGGTCAGCGCCGCGGTCATCCCCGGCAGATGCGCAGCCCCTCCGGCGCCGGCGATGACGATGCGGTAGCCGGCTGCCTTGGCGCCCTTGGCAAAGGCGTAGAGCCGGTCCGGGGTGCGGTGCGCGGAGACGATCTGGCTGTCATGGGCAACGCCGAGGGCGGTCAGGGTGTCGGCGGCATGCCGCATCGTTTCCCAGTCCGACTGGCTGCCCATGATGATCGCGACGGGAGCTGTCATTCAAACGGGTCTTTCGAACGATTCTGTCGTGAATCCAGAAACATGGGTGAGAGTTGAAGGGATCGCAACGGCGCCGGCCGAGGCATCCGGAATGGACTATCCTTTCTTGGTGAAGAGCGGCAAGTGTTGTGGCGGTTCTCCGGCTGATTCTCATGAAAAAGAAGCCCATCCGCCCCTCATCCGCCCGCCGATCGGTCGACCGCGGGACAGCCAAGCCTGCCGCCAAGAAGCGAAAACTGCCGCCTGCCGGGCCGCGCCCGGCGCCGGCGACGCCGCGGGCGCGGGTTGCCGGGGGGCGGCTGCCGGCCGATCCGCAGCTCAAGATCCGGCGGCTGAAGGCCCAGCTCGCCGCCGCGCTGGCGGAGATCGACGTGCTGCGCGCTTCCGCCGAAACCGACTTCCTGCTCGGCATCGCCAACCGCCGCGGCTTCGAGCGCGAGCTCGGTCGGGCACTGGCCTACATCAAGCGCTACGGCGCCGGCGGCGCGCTGATCATGCTGGATGTCGATCGGCTCAAGCCGGTCAATGACACGCTCGGCCACGCCGCCGGCGACGTGGTGCTGAAGGCTGTGACCGAAGCGCTGCTGCGCCACGTCCGTGCGTCGGATCTGATCGGCCGGCTCGGCGGCGACGAGTTTGCGCTGCTGCTATGGAATCTCGACGAAACCGACGCCCGCGCCAAAGCGTTGGGCTTGGAGGCTGCGGTCGACGAACTCGCGATCCGCTATGGCGATCAAACGATCGCGGTCGGAATCTCCGCCGGCGTGGCAATGCTGACGCCGGAGATGGACGCGGCCGAAGCGTTCGCGCTTGCCGATCGGGCGATGTACGCCCGCAAGGCGGAGCGCCGCGCCGCTTCGGGTGCAACGATCAGGCGATGATGTCGGGCGTGATCTGATCTTCGATGAAGGAGATGCGGTCGCGCAGCGCCAGCTTGCGTTTCTTCAGGCGCTGCAGTCGCAACAGGTCGGGCGCCGGCGAATGATGCAGCGCGTCGATCGCGGCATCGAGATCGCGGTGCTCTTGTTGCAGCCTGGCCAGCTCTGCACCGAGGTCGCCCTCGTCTTCATCGGTCATGATCAGTGTCGGCTTGAACCGGCGCCGATCGGCGGGCCGGTTGCTGAGGATTGTCGATCAGTTCGGCGTCATTATCGCCTTTGCGGCGTTGCGAGCAAGCGGCGCCGTTCTGCATCGCGTCGTGTACGACCTTCGTCAGGTGAATAATCCGGGAACGCGGTCGGTCGAATTGTCGGACGTGCCGTGCAGGTTGCTTCCTCGGTCGTTTCCGAGGGCGGTGCGCACGCAGCTACGAATCATTTCGTTCCGCCCGCGAAATTATGACGCGCGTATTTCAAACCTATCGACAGACGCCACCAGAGATGTACACTTCTTCGTCCGGATGGAAACTCAGTCTCACCAAAAGAGGAGGTTTCGTATGGCAATTCAGGCACATCTCGTCGAACTGGAACGCAAGCACAAAGTTCTGGAGACCGAATTGCACGACGCTCTCGCCCATCCTTCCACCGACGACGCGCGTATCGCCGAACTGAAGCGCCGCAAGCTGATGGTTCGGGACCAGATCGCCAAGCTGAGGCAGACCACCACCAGCCTCCACTGAATCTCCTCACCGCACTGCAGCAGAGCTGATCCCCGCGTCTTCGGCGTGCGCGATGCACGCCACGGCGCGGGCCGCAAGCCGCGGGACCTCGTTTCCGCCGACGCCGAAGAGCCTTCCGGGCGGCGTCAGCGGAAGACTGGAGCTGTCCCGATCCGAAGGTGATCCTGCGCCGGTCATGCCGCCGCGAGTTCGGCGACGTGATCGGCAATCGCCAATGAGGCGGTGAGGCCGGGCGACTCGATCCCGAACAGGTTGATCAGCCCCGACACCCCGTGCTCGCGCGGGCCCTGCACGACGAAGTCCTGCACCGCGACCGACTTCGGTACGATCTTCGGCCGGATACCGGAGTAGCCCGGCGACAGCGCGCCGTCCGGCAGACCAGGCCAATATTTGCGGATCGCCGGATAGAATCGCGCCGCGCGGGCGGGATCGACCACGTAGTCGATCTCGTCGATCCACTCGACGTCCGGACCGAATTTGGCCTGGCCTCCCAGGTCCAGCGTCAGATGCACGCCGAGCCCGCCGGGCTCCGGCACCGGATAGATCAGGTGCGAGAACGGCGCCCGCGCGCTGCAGGTGAAGTAATTTCCCTTGGCGTAATATGCGGTCGGCACCAGCTCGGCCGGCATCGTGGCGATCGCGCGCGCCACCGCCGGCGCGCCGAGGCCGGCGGCGTTGATCAGCAGCCGGCAGCCGAGCGTCATCGGCATTTCGCCGCCGATGTCGAGCGCGAGCGCCTCGCCGTCACGGCGCGCCGACAGCAGCGGTGCATGAAACGCGAACGCCGCGCCGGCCGCTTCGGCATCGCCGCGCAGCGCCAGCATGTAGCCGTGGCTGTCGACGATGCCGGTCGAGGGCGACAGCAACGCGGCGACGCAGGCGAGCGACGGCTCCATCGCCCGCGCCTCCGCGCCGTCGAGCACGCGCATGTCGTCGACGCCGTTGGCGGCGGCGTGGGCACGGATCGCGGCGAGCTTCTCGGCCTCCGCTTCGTTGGTGGCGACGATCAGTTTGCCGCAGCGGCGATGCGCGACGCCGTGATCGCCGCAATAGTCGTACAGCGCCCGCCGGCCGGCGACGCAGAACCGCGCCATCAGGCTGCCGGCGCGATAATAAATCCCGGCGTGGATCACTTCGCTGTTGCGCGACGAGGTGCCGGTGCCGATCGATTCCGCCGCTTCGACCACGATCACTTCGCGGCCCTGCTGTGCCAGCTTTCGCGCGATCGCCAGACCGACCACGCCGGCGCCGACCACGACGCATTCCACTTCTTCCATCGATCCCGCGCTCTTGTTGCAGTTCTCTCGTCAGGCGGCGTTTATGATCGGGTTAACCATCTCGGGTCAATTGATGAAAATCCACCCCATCGCCGTTTGTCGGACCAGCGGTGTTTACATGTTCCAAAGGTCTCTTGCAGCAAACTCCCGCTGCAATTTCTGGGTGTTGTATGACGGCGTGGATTGGGAAGGCGGGCAGCGGGGCAGCGTTGGCTGCGGTGACGACCGGTCTTTCTCCATCGGGAGCGATCGCGGCGCAGGGGCTCGCGCCGGCCAGCTACATCGGCGGCATCGAACCTGAGTTCGTCTGGGAACTGTTGATCGGCGGTTTCGTCGTGGCGTCGTTCACCTGCGCGATCGCGTTGTGGGCGACCTCGATGCTGCGCAAGCAGCGCCGCGCCCAGCGCCGCAAAAACATGCTGGTGGATTCGGTCCTCAACAAGCTGCAGCAGGGCGTGGTGATCGCCGACGCCTCGGGCCGCATCGTGTTCTGCAACGACCGCTATCTCGAGATGTACGGGCTGAGCCGAGCCGAGGTGCCGCGCGGCCTGCCGGGTCGCGAATTGCTGGCGCTGCGTCGCGCCCGCGGCATGCTCGATCTGTCCAACGACGACTTCTATCGCAGCGCCGGAGCGCCGGGCGGCTACGTGTCCGAACTGGCGGACGGGCGCTGCATCCAAGTGAAATTCTCGCAACTCGCCAATGGCAGCACGATCGCGACCCACGACGAGTGCAGCGAGCTGCGCCGGGTGTCCAAGCAACTGGCCACCACCAAGCAGTTCCTGGAGTCGGTGATCGACAACATCCCGGTCTGCGTCGCCGCCAAGACCATCGAGGACGGGCGTTACATCCTCGCCAATCGCGCGTTCGAAGCTCTGTCCGGTCTGAGCCGCGATCGCATCGTCGGCGCCACCGCCGAGGAGCTGTATCCCGCACGATCCGCGGCGAGCATCCGTGAGGCGGATCACTGCGCGCTGAGCTCGAGCACCGGCGCCTACACCTCCGAGCTGACCGTCGAGATCGGGCGAGGCGAACGCGTGCTCGCCAGCAACCGCGTGGTCGCGCGCAACGAGCAGGGCGAACCGGAATTCCTGATCGCGCTGTTCGAGGACGTCACCAACCGGCGCGCGCTGTCGCTGGAACTGGAGAGGACCAAGCGCTTCCTCGAACTGGTGATCGACAATATTCCGGTCGCACTGACGGTGCAGAACACCGCCGACGGCCGCTACGTGCTCGCCAACCGCGGCGCCGAGATCATCCTCAATCGTCGCCGCGAGGACGCCACCGGGCTGACCACCGCGGAAATCTTCAACGCCAAGGAAGCGCGGCTGATCGCCGAACGCGACGAGCTGGCGATCCGCAAGGGCGGCCTGGTGGTCGAGGAACATCCGATCTCGACCGCCGGCGGGTTGCGCCTGTTCGTGACGCGGCGGATGACCGTCATCGACGACACCGATCAGGCGCATTATCTGATCAAGACCCATGTCGACGTCACCGACCGCCGCCAGACCGAGGCGCGGATGGCCCATATGGCGTATCACGACGGCCTCACCGATCTGCCGAACCGCGACGCGTTCCTGAAATCGCTGACTCAGATGATCGAGGCATGTGACGACGCGGTCGACGAATTCGCCGTGCTCAGCGTCGATCTCGACGGCCTGAAGGAAATCAACGACGTGTTCGGCCATGCGATCGGCGACAAGCTGCTGATCGAGGTGGCGCGCCGGATCGAATGGGCGGCGCGTGGCGGCGTGGTGGCGCGCCTGTCCGGCGACGAATTCGGCCTGATCATCGACGGTCCGCAGCCGGGGGCTGCGCTCGAACTGGCGAGCGTGGTGGCCAAGGCGCTGGCGCCGGGCTTCGTGATCGACGGCAAGACGGTTCGGATCGGCGTCACCACCGGGGTCGCGCTGTTCCCCGCCAACGGCACCGATGCGGCGTCGCTGCTCGCCAATGCCGGTGCCGCGCTGTTCCGCGCCAAGGCGAAGGCGCGCGGCTCGGTCACGGTGTTCGAGCCGGAAATGGACATGCAGATCCGCGACCGACGGGTGCTGCACCAGGACCTGTCGAACGCGATCCGCAACGGCGAAATGTCGCTGTACTACCAGCCGCAGGCGTCGAGCACGAAGCGGGTCGGCAACAACGACATCGTCGGCTTCGAGGCTCTGACGCGGTGGCGCCATCCGACCCGCGGCTTCGTACCGCCGAGCGAGTTTATTCCGCTCGCCGAAGAGAGCGGACTGATCGTCGAGCTCGGCGAATGGATCTTGCGCGAAGCCTGCCGTCAGGCGGCCTCGTGGGCGCGGCCGCTGCAGGTCGCGGTCAACCTGTCGCCGGCGCAGTTTCTCAACACCGATCTGGTCGCGTTCGTTCACGAGGTATTGCTGCAGACAGGGCTGGAGCCGGGGCGTCTGGAGCTGGAGATCACCGAGGGCGTGCTGATCGAGGACTTCGATCGCGGCCTGTCGCTGCTGCGCCGGCTGAAGGCGCTCGGGGTCCGGGTGTCGATGGACGACTTCGGCAGCGGCTATTCCTCGCTGACCTATCTGCAGGCGTTCCCGTTCGACAAGATCAAGATCGACCGCGCCTTCATCATGAATCTCGGCCGCAACCCCCAATCGGCCGCCATCGTCCGCGCCGTGATCGGGCTCGGCCACGGCCTCGGCGTGACGCTGGTCGCTGAAGGCGTCGAGACCCAGGACCAGCTCGACTTCCTGGTCGACGAGGCCTGCGACGCGGTACAGGGCTATCTGATCGGCAAGCCGGCGCCAATCGATCAGTATCGCTGCCTGGTCGGACTGGACTCCGAGGACGGCAACGCCCAGGCGCGCGCACGCGAAGCGAGCTGATCGCCGTTCGCGCGACGCGCCGCGGCAGCTTCGCGGACGCTCAGTCTCCGGCACCGCCCGCGACCGATTTGCCGCCGAACGCCACCGGTGTCTGCCGCCTGTCGTCGACACGCAGCGTGATCAGGTCCGGCCGCGCCCAGTGCCCGAGCGCGCCGAATTCGCCGCCTTCTCCAGGCCTCGATGTTCGACGCGATGGGGAGCTTCAGTACGCCCGACGGCGAGGGCTGAGCGAAGTCACCGGCGTTCCCGACGGTTGAGCCGCGTGCGATAGGTCGCTACAGCTTGCGGTTCTGATCGAACCGGCCTGGAGCTGCAGAGACGCTGAGGAAATGACGGAGCACGCTGGATATCCCGCGCCGGCCGAGGTTGCCGGCGAGCCGCTGTTGCGTATCGAAGCCGTGGAGAAACGGTTCGGCGGGTTCGTCGCCGTCGACCGGCTGTCGCTGGACATCAACGCCGGCGAGTTCTTCGCGCTGCTCGGCCCCAGCGGTTGCGGCAAGACGACGCTGCTGCGGATGCTGGCGGGATTCGAGACGCCGGATGCCGGGCGCATCCTGCTGAACGGCGTGGATATCGCCGCAGTGCTGCCGCACGAGCGTCCCGTCAATATGATGTTTCAGAACTACGCGCTGTTTCCGCATCTCTCTGTCGCCGACAACATCGCGTTCGGGCTGAAGCGGGCCCGGCTGCCGCGCAAGGAGATCAAGGCGCGGGTCGCCGAGATGGTCGCGCTGGTGAGGCTGGAGGGCATGGAGAAGCGGCGGCCGGACCAGCTCTCCGGCGGCCAGCAGCAGCGCGTCGCGCTGGCGCGGGCGCTGGCGCGGCGGCCGAGCCTGTTGCTGCTGGACGAACCGATGGCGGCGCTCGACAAGAAGCTGCGTGAAAGCACTCAGCTCGAACTGATGGCGCTGCAGAAGCGGCTCGGTACCACCTTCGTGATCGTCACCCACGATCAGCAGGAGGCGATGACGGTCGCGGACCGCATCGGCGTGATGCGCGCCGGCCGGCTCGACCAGGTCGCGGCGCCGCGGCAGCTGTACGAGGCGCCGGCGTCGCGCTGGGTCGCAGAGTTCGTCGGCGACGTCAACATGCTGGAAGGCAGCGTCGCCGGCCGTGAGCACGGCCGCATCACGGTGGCCACCGGCGGGGCCGGCGCGGTGGTGGCGGCGGAGCCGCGCGAGGCGCTGGACGCCGATGCGATCTGCGTCGCGATCCGGCCGGAGAAGATCAAGCTGTCGCTGCGCGGCCCGGCTGCCGACGCCGGCCACGCCGACGCGATCAACCGGCTCGACGGCACCATCACCGACATCGGCTACGCCGGGGGCATGACCAGCTACAAGGTCCGGCTCGATCACGGCGCGACGCTGCTGGCCGCGATGGCGAATACGACGCGGCTCGACGTCGACGCCTATCACGCCGGTCAGCACGTGGTGGCGTGGTTCGCCCCCGACGATTGCGTGGTGCTGACCCGATGAGCGGCCGCCGGATCTTCACCAAGCCGGCGCGGCTCGCGGCGGTCGCGCCGTATGTCTGGATGCTGCTGTTCTTCCTGGTGCCGTTCGGCTTCGTGGTGAAGATCGGCCTGTCGCAGACCGCTGTGGCGCAGCCGCCTTATACGCCGGTGTTCGACCTCGCGGCCGGCTGGGCGGCGCTGCAGTCGGCGTTCGGGTCGCTGTCGCTCGACAATTTCAGGCTGATCTTCGGCGACGATCTGTACCTTCTGTCCTATTTGCGCAGCCTCACGGTGGCGGCGGTGTCGACCGCGATCCTGCTTCTGATCGGTTATCCGATCGCGTTCGCGATGGCGCGGCTGCCGCGCGGCTGGCAGCCGATGGCGATGATGCTGGTGATCGTGCCGTTCTGGACCTCGTTCCTGATCCGGATCTACGCCTGGATCAACATCCTGCAGCACGACGGCCTGCTCAATCAGCTTCTGCTGGCGCTGCACATCGTGTCGAAGCCGGTGGTGTGGCTGTCGACCGACACCGCGATGTATATCGGCCTCGTCTATTCGTATCTGCCGTTCATGGTGCTGCCGCTGTACGCGACGCTGGCGAAGCTGCCGCATGCGCTGTCGGAAGCCGCCGCCGACCTCGGCGCCTCGCCGCGCCAGGCGTTCTGGCTGGTGACGTTCCCGCTGTCGCTGCCCGGCATCGGCGCCGGCGTGCTGCTGTGCTTCATTCCGATCGTCGGCGAGTTCGTGATCCCGGACCTGCTCGCCGGCTCGACATCGCCGATGATCGGCCAGACGCTGTGGCTGGAGTTCTTCACCAACCGCGACTGGCCGGTGGCCTCGGCGCTCGCGGTGCTGCTGCTCGGGGTGCTGCTGCTGCCGCTGCTGATCTACGAGCGGGCGCAGCGGCGCCAGCTCGAGGGGAGGTCGTGATGGCGTTGCTGATGACAGACCTCACCGCGAGCGTTGCCTTCTCCCTCCCCCCTTGCGGGGGAGGGGCGGGGTGGGGGGGAGCCACGAGGCGAGGCTTCCGTCTTGGACCCCCACCCCCGACCCCTCCCCGCAAGGGGGAGGGGAGCAGAGGGTGCATGCCATGAGGCTCTCCCGTTTCAACCTCGTCTCGCTGACGCTGGGGCTGGCGTTCCTGTATCTGCCGATCGTGATCCTGGTGATCTACTCGTTCAACGATTCCCGCCTGGTCACGGTGTGGGGCGGCTGGTCGCTGCGATGGTATCGCGAATTCTTCGAGGATCAGCCGATGCTCGACGCCGCCTGGATGAGCCTGCGAGTGGCGCTGACCTCGGCCACCGCGGCGGCGGTGCTCGGCACGCTGGCGGCGGTGGCGCTGTCGCGGGCAGGGCATTTCAGGGGCCGCACGCTGTTCTCCGGCATGCTGTACGCGCCGCTGGTGATGCCGGAAGTGATCACCGGCCTGTCGCTGCTGCTGTTGTTCGTCGCGATCAGCGCCGAGCGCGGGTTCTGGACGGTGGTGATCGCCCACACCACTCTGACGATGTGCTTCGTCGCAGTAGTGGTGCAGTCGCGGCTGCACGCGCTCGACCGCAGCGTCGAGGAGGCCGCGATGGATCTCGGCTGCGCCCCGGTGGAGGCGTTCCTGCGCGCCACCGTGCCGCTGATCTGGCCGGCGATCGCGGCGGGCTGGATGCTGGCGTTCGCGCTGTCGCTCGACGATCTGGTGATCGCCAGCTTCACCACCGGCCCCGGCTCGACCACGCTGCCGATCCGGATCTATTCGGAAGTGCGGCTCGGGGTGAAGCCGGAGATCAACGCGATCTGCACCCTGATCATCTCCGCCGTGACGGTGCTGATCGTGATCGCGTCGCTGGCGTCGAAGCTGTCCAAGAGCCAGGCCGACAACGCCGCGCCGATGTGAGGTGCGCAACACGTCCAATGTCATCCTGAGGTGCGCGCCCTTGCGCGCCTCGAAGGATGGGCCGCGCGTGTTGCCGACGTCCTTCGAGGCCCGCCTGCGGGAGGACGCCTCAGGACGACGCGCTCAGAATGATTGTCCGATCGTCGGGGCCCTGGCGGGAACGGATCAGTTCGCCTTCGGCTCGGCCGGCGCCGCGGCCGGAGCTTCGGCCGGCGGCTCGGCATCCTGCTTCTTGCCGGTGATGCGTTCGAGCACCGAACGGACCGTGTCGCGGGTCTTGCGGTCCTTGACCGCGTCGAGCAGCGGCGCCGAGGCCGGCGAGCGGCGGATCAGGCTTTCCGGGTCGGGGAAGATCAGCGGGTCGTCCCATGGCCCCTGCACGATGAACGGCAGGTCGAAGCCGGGCTTGGCGGCGGAGCCGTTCGCCAGGCTGGCGACGCCCTTGAGGTCGTATTCCCGTGCCGGCACCGAGGCGGTGCCGCTCAGCGCGATCCGCGCGGTCGGCCCTTCGATCCGGACCTCGTCGGCGGTGGCGACGCCGTCGGCGAACCGCACCGCCACGGTGAGCTTGTCGAACGGCGTCTTGCCGCTGCGGAAATTGCCGCCGCCGGACAGCGGCCGCCGTTCCAGCCGCTTCAATAGCTGTTCGACATTGAAGCCGCTGATCGCGCCGTCGTGGCCGGTGAGCAGCGCCGAGCCGTCGAGCGACTGCGCCAGGCCGAACGGGCTGGCGCCCTCGGCCTCGAGCGAAACCGTCAGGTTGCCGCGCCCGGACAGGTTGCGCACCCCGAGCAGATCGGCGGCGCAGGTCTGCAGGTCGACGTCGTTGAACTGGAATTGCGCCTTGACGCTGGCGGCTTTGTCGGAGCGCCCGATCCCGAAAGTGCCTTGCGCGATGCCGCCGTAGACCTGGGCCTCGCCGACGCTGAGCGCCAGCGCGCCGCCGCGCAGATTGGCGCTGAGCGCGGTGCGGCCGAGAGTGGTGGAGCCGATCGTCACCTTGGCGGCCGACAGCCGCATGTCGAGGTCGACCGGGTCGGTCGAGGTCAGGTCAAACAATTGCCGATTCCAGTCGCGCGCGCCGCTGGCGAGCAGCCGGATCGTCGACAGATACGGCGTGACGTCGATACTGCCGGCGGCGAGCGTCGCCTGCAGGCCCTGATGGCCGCCGGCGATCGTGTAGGTCATCACCCCTTCGGCGACGTTCTTGTCGAGCTCGACATTGACGTTGGTCAGCGCCACCGACGGACCGACCAGGTTGGCCCGGGCCTTCAGCGCGAACCGGCCGAAGCCGCCGGTGCCGGGCGGCTCCTGCCCGGCCCAGCGCAACGCATTGCGCAGCGAAACGCTGTCGGCGCTCACCGTGCCGGTCAGCACCAGGCTGGCCTTGTTGGCGATGGTGCCGTCGAACGCGATCTTCATCGGCGCTCCGGCGACCCGCAGCTTCAGGCCGGAGCGCTCGCCCGACAGCGCGGCGATGAAGTCAGCGACGGTGATCGAGCCGTCGATGCGTTCGCCGCGCCAGTCGAACTGGCCGGTGGCGGCGAAAGTCCGCGAGATCGACGGCCATGCCAGCGACAGGTCGATGTCGCTGATGTGCTCGTGCAGACCGTTGGCCTGGTCGCGATAGCTGAGCTCGCCGTCCTGCAGCCGGATTTCGGAGAACGACACCTGGTCGTCGAGGCCGGGCTTCATCGTCCGGGTCAGGCTGTCGATGAACGGCGTCCAGTTGCTGCGGCCGTCGGTATCGCGCACCACGTGGATCGACGGACGGCCCAGCTCCACGTCGGCAATCTCGAACCGCCGCAGCAACAGCGGCAGCAGCCGCAGATTGGCGGTCAGCGTCTTGACGCTGAGTGCGGCATCGCCGTTGCCGTCCCCGTCGCTCTTCAGCCGGACGTCGCTGAACACCACCGTGCTGCGCGGAAAGATGGTAACGTCGATGGCGCCGTCGACCGCGAGCTGCAGCCCGGTCGCGGCGCGAAGCTGCATCTCCACCGCCTGGCGCAGGGCGCCGCGGTCGATCGTCAGCGACAGCGCGAACGCCCCTGTCACGGCGACGGCGATCAGCACCGCGACCGAGATCCCGAGGCGCTTAATTCCTTGGGCCATCGCCAACCAGTTTCCGGAACGTGAGCGTGAATGAGGTGTGTGAGAGGCGGCTCCCAACAGGGCCGGACCCGGGGCGCAACTTGCTCGGTTTTCTTGGCGCTTTCAAGGCTTTCCGGGTGTTGCGGGGCCTGGTGCAATTGACGGGTTGCGGGGTTTTTGCCTAATAGACCTAATCGCAGCAAAGCCCGCTCAAAGGTCCCTGCATCATGAACAAGGTCTACCCCGACGCCAAGGCGGCACTCGACGGCATCTTGCGGGACGGCATGATGATCATGTCCGGCGGCTTCGGCCTTTGCGGCATTCCCGAGACCCTGTCCGACGCGATCCGCGATGCGGGCGTCAAGGATCTCACCTTCGTTTCCAATAACGCGGGCGTCGACGGCATCGGCCTCAGCCGCCTGCTCGAGACCCGGCAGATCAAGAAGATGATCTCGTCCTATGTGGGCGAGAACAAGCTGTTCGCGCAGCAGTTTCTGGCCGGAGAGCTGGAACTGGAATTCGCCCCGCAGGGCACCCTGGCCGAGCGCATCCGCGCCGGCGGCGCCGGCATCCCGGCGTTCTTCACCAAGACCGGTGTTGGCACGCTGGTGGCGGAAGGCAAGGAAATCCGCGAGTTCGACGGGGAGAAATACGTGATGGAACGCGGCCTGTTCGGCGACGTCGCGATCGTGCACGCCTGGAAGGGCGATACCGCCGGCAACCTCGTGTACCGGAAGACCGCGCGCAACTTCAATCCGATGATGGCCACCGCGGCCAAGATCACCATCGCCGAGGTCGAGCATCTGGTGCCGGCGGGCGCGATCGACCCGGATCATATCCACACCCCGGGCATCTTCGTGCAGCGCATCGTCCACGTGCCGAACGCGAAGAAACACATCGAGCAGCGCACCACCCGCAAGCGTGCCGAACCGGCGGCGAGCTGAGGAGAACCCTGATGGCTTGGACCCGCGAACAGATGGCGGCGCGCGCCGCCAAGGAATTGCGCGACGGCTTCTACGTCAACCTCGGCATCGGGATTCCGACGCTGGTCTCGAACTACATCCCGGACGGCGTCGACGTGGTGCTGCAGAGCGAGAACGGCATGCTCGGCATGGGTCCGTTCCCCTACGAGGGTGAAGAAGACCCGGACCTGATCAATGCCGGCAAGCAGACCGTCACCGAGCTGCCGTCGACCAGTTACTTCTCGTCGGCGGATTCGTTCGCAATGGTTCGCGGCGGCCATATCGACCTGTCGATCCTCGGCGCCATGCAGGTCGCCCAGAACGGCGATCTCGCCAACTGGATGATCCCCGGCAAGATGGTGAAGGGGATGGGCGGCGCGATGGATCTGGTCGCCGGCGTCAAGCGCGTCGTGGTGGTGATGGAGCATTCCGCCAAGGACGGCCCGAAGCTGCTGAAGACGTGCAACCTGCCGCTCACCGGCGAGCGCGTCGTCGACATGGTGGTGACCGATCTGGCGGTGTTCACCATCGACAAGCACGGCAACGACGGCATGGCGCTGATCGAACTCGCCGACGGCGTCACCCTCGACGAGGTCAAGGCCAAGACCGAAGCCGAATTCCGCGTCGCGCTGAAGAACGCCTGACGTTCGCCGCGACGGCTGCTGTCCCGGCCAGTGCGGCGGCCCGCCGCGCTGTGTCCGATGATCTTGAAACCCGCCATTGTTCCCTTAGATCGACGGGTGCCGGCTCTGTGATGCAGAGACCGGCGCGCTGCCCGGTCGCATCGCTCGGCAACCGCGTCTCCGCCCGTCGCCGTGTCGCTGCGATCGACCGGACTGCCAGACAGACGCAATCCTCAGCACGCCGTATCGCTTGCGGCCCGGCTATGAGCCGCGCATGCTGCTGCGTGCGGGGGCGGGAACTCGGCTGCGGGCAGCGGCGTCTTCAGTCGGACGACAAGGAGCACTGCTCCCGTCGCGGGAGCGCAGCGGGGAGTCACCGTCGTGGAGCTCAACAAGAAGACCCAGTTCAATATCTGGTACTGGCTGATCGCACTCTTCGTTCTGCTCGGCTTTCAATACCTGTTCACCACCGCGACGCTGGTCGCGCAAATTCCCTACAGCCAGTTCGAGACTTATCTGGGCGAAGGCAAGGTCGCCGAGGTCGCGGTGTCGGATCGCTTCATCCAGGGGCGGTTCAAGGAGCCGATCGACGGCAAGCCGATGTTCATCACCACGCGGGTCGAGCCGGATTTGGCACGCCAGCTCCAGGACAAGGGCGTCGTCGTCACCGGGCGGATCGAGAGCACGTTCTTTCGCGATCTGCTGTCGTGGGTGGTGCCGGTGCTGCTGTTCGTCGGCGTCTGGGTGTTCATCATGCGCCGGATGGGCGGCGGCGTCGGTGGCGGCTTGATGCAGATCGGCAAGTCGAAGGCCAAGGTCTATGTCGAGTCCGACACCGGCGTGTCGTTCGCCGACGTCGCCGGCGTCGACGAAGCCAAGGACGAGCTGAAGGAGATCGTCGATTTCCTGAAGGATCCGGAGGGCTACGGTCGGCTTGGCGGCCGGATGCCGAAGGGCATTCTGCTGGTCGGCCCGCCCGGCACCGGCAAGACCCTGCTGGCGAAAGCCGTGGCGGGCGAGGCCGGCGTGCCGTTCTTCTCGATCTCCGGTTCGGAGTTCGTCGAGATGTTCGTCGGCGTCGGCGCCGCGCGGGTGCGCGATCTGTTCGAACAGGCCCGCGCCAAGGCTCCGGCGATCATCTTCATCGACGAGCTCGACGCGCTCGGCCGTGCCCGCGGCATCGGGCCCTATGCCGGCGGCCACGACGAGAAGGAGCAGACGCTGAACCAGCTCCTGGTCGAGCTCGACGGCTTCGACTCCTCGACGGGCCTGGTGCTGCTCGCCGCCACCAACCGGCCTGAAATCCTCGACCCGGCGCTGCTGCGCGCCGGCCGGTTCGATCGCCAGGTGCTGGTCGATCGTCCCGACAAGGCCGGCCGTATCCAGATCCTCGGCGTGCATCTGACCCGGGCGAAGCTGGCGCCCGACGTCTCGCCCGAGCAGATCGCGGCGCTGACGCCGGGCTTCACCGGTGCCGATCTGGCGAACCTCGTCAACGAGGCGACGCTGCTCGCCACCCGCCGCAAGGCCGATGCGGTGACGATGCAGGATTTCAACAACGCGATCGAGCGCATCGTCGCGGGCCTGGAGAAGCGCAACCGGCTGCTCAATCCGAAGGAGCGCGAGATCGTCGCCTATCACGAGATGGGCCACGCGCTGGTGGCGATGGCGCTGCCCGGGGTCGATCCGGTGCACAAGGTGTCGATCATCCCGCGCGGCGTCGGCGCGCTCGGTTACACCATCCAGCGCCCGACCGAGGATCGCTTCCTGATGACCCGCGAGGAGCTGGAGAATAAGATGGCGGTGCTGCTCGGCGGCCGCGCTGCCGAGAAGATCGTGTTCGGCCACCTGTCGACCGGCGCCGCCGACGACCTGATGAAGGTCACCGACATCGCCCGAGCCATGGTGACGCGCTACGGCATGAGCGAGCGGCTCGGTCACGTCGCGCTGGAGAAGGATCGCCGCTCGTTCCTGGCGAGCGACCAGCCGTATTACGGGCCGCAGGAGCGCAGTTACTCGGAGGAGACCGCGGCGGCCGTCGACGACGAGGTCAAGCGCATCGTCGACGCCACCTTCGACCGCACCGTCAAGCTGCTCGGCGAGCGCCGTGACCAGCTCGAACGCTCGGCCCGCCGGCTGATGGAGAAGGAAACGCTCGACGAGCAAGATCTGCGGTCGTTTGCCGGTCCAGGTGCGCGAGCGCTGCAATCCCCGGCCGATGCAGCGGCCCGGGTCGGCGCCGACAGCGACTGACTACCGTCGCCCGCCCGAGAACATCGGCGACTCGCCCGGCAGCAGATTGGAGCGGATGTCACTGTCGGTGGTGCCGTTGTACTGGGTGTAGCCGGCCGAGAACGACAGGCTGACATTCGAGGTCGGCTTGATCTCGATGCCGGCGTTGACGCTGGTGGCGGCGGTGGTGCTGCTGGCGAAGCCCGGCGAGGTCAGCGTGGTAAACACGTCCGGCTTGTACTTCAGGCTGTCGACGCCGCCGAACAGCGTGACCGGCATGTCGCCGACGCCTTTGAAGCGGTAGCCGTATTGCGAGCCCTCGGCGGCAAGCGAGCCGAAATTGCCGAACGCGCCGGCGCCGCCCGGGGCGCGCCAGCCGAGACCGCCGGCCAGCGGCGTGACCGGAGCGCTGTAGCTGCGGGCGACGAAGCCGCTGCGCAGTTCGCCGTTCTCGTCAGTTTCCGCGGTGAAGCCCGGCACATCGCTCCAGTTCAGCGAGCGCCAATTCTCGATCGCGCCGCCGCCGAAGCCGAACGGCCCGCCAGGGACCCAATAGCGGATCGGTGCTACCTGCGCCTGTGCGGCCGCTCCGGCGAGGAGCATTGCGGCGAGGGTGAGGCCACAGCGGGCGGCAAAAGGGGAGATCCGGATCTGCTTCATCGGGCGAATTATACGTTCGTGGACGGGCCGAGGCCAGCCGGTGCTGCGGATCGCCGCAGTGCCGAAGTTCCAGGGCCATGATCCACGCGATGACGGCGGCAGCGTGGCGCACCCGCCGAGTCCGATCGTGTTCATTCCGGCAGGTCGGAGAACCGCGTCAGCCAGACCACCGGCGGAATGCTGGCGGCAACGATGATCAGGGCCGCCAGTGCGCCGTCCTCGAAGCTGCCGCGGCTGGCGTATTGATAGATCGAGGTCGACAGCGTCTCGACGTTCAGCGGCCGCAGCAGCAGCGTCGCCGGCAGCTCTTTCAGACAATCGACGAACACCAGGATCGCGGCGCCGACCAGCGCCGGGCGCAGCAGCGGAAGGTCGATCTTCCACAGCGTGATCAGACGACCGGCACCGGCGGCGCGGGCGGAGTCGTCATAGTCGCGCGGAATCCGATCGAATCCGGCCTTGGCCAGTCCGGTCGGCACCGCGAGGAAGCGGATCACATAGGCGGCCACCACGGCGCCGCCGGTGCTCATCAGGATCAGGCCGGGCGACGGATAGCCGAACGCGCGGAACAGATTGGCGACGGTGCCGTCGATCACCAGCACCGGCGTCAGCAGCCCGAGCGCCAGCACCAGGCCCGGAAGGGCATAACCGAGCTGGGTGACTGTGACGGCCGCGCGGGTCGCTCGCTCCTCCCGCCAGCGCGCGGCCAGCACCACGATCAGCCCCAGCGTCAGCGCGATCACGGTCGCCAGAGCGGCCAGCGTCACGGTGTGCAGGGCGTCGCGCCACAGCGCAGGGTCGATCCCGATCGACAGGCTGCGGCGTAGGCTCTCGCCGAGTAGATAGGCGGCCGGCAGCACGAAGCCGAACAGCGGCGGCAGCAGGCAGGCCGCGGTTGCGAGGCCGCCCTTGGCGCCGCGCAGCTGCGTCCGCGTCCGCAGCCGCGGGCTTTCGGCGGACAGTTCGACGCTGGCGTTGCGCCGGCCGATCCGCTCGATCGCGATCAAGAGCGCGGCGAAGCCGAGCAGCACCAGCGACAGCTGCGCGGCGCCGGCGAGGCTGCCGCGGTTGAGCCAGGTGGTGAACACCGAGACGGTGAGGGTGCGGACGCCGAGATATTCCGAAGCGCCGATGTCGTTCAACGTCTCCAGCGCGGCCAGCGCGACGCCGACCGCGAGTGCCGGCCGCGCCATCGGCAGCACCACCCTGAACAGAATGGTGAAACGCCCGGCGCCGAGCGTGCGCGCGGCCTCGATCGCGTCGGTGCCCTGCGCCTGGAACACCGCGCGGGCCGACAGATACACGTAAGGATACAGCACCAGCGCCAGCAGCAGCATCGCGCCGGACAGCGAGCGCATCTGCGGCAGCCACTGCACCGCCTCGGCCGGCGGCATGATCAGGCCGAGCGCGCGATGCACCAGCCCGAGCGGTTCGAACAGATCGACATAGACGTAGGCCGACAGATAGGTCGGCACCGACAGCGGCAGCGGCAGCAGCCAGATCAGCGCGGCGCGGCCGGGAAAATCGTGCGACGACACCAGCCAGGCGGTGCCGGTGCCGATCAGCAGCGTCAGCGTGCCGACGCCGGCGATCAAGAGCGCGGTGTCGCCGACCGCGCGCGGCAGCACATAGGCGATCAGATGCGACCACACCTCGCCCGCCGGCTGCAGCGCGATCAGCACCAGGCTGATCACCGGCGCGGCGACGAGCAGGGCGGTGAGCAGGGCGAGACCGAGAACTACCTGGTCGGAGGGCGGTGACGTCCTCATCGCGGACGTCGCTCCGTCTTCCATGCCGGTGGCAGGATATCGCGGTCCTGAAAGTCGTCATGCCCGGGCCTGTCCCGGGCATCGCTGCCTTCAGGCTCCGCTTCGCGCGTGGCCGTGGATGGCCGGGACGAGCCCGGCCATGACGGAAAGT
This sequence comes from Rhodopseudomonas pentothenatexigens, assembly GCF_900218015.1. GTDB lineage: Bacteria > Pseudomonadota > Alphaproteobacteria > Rhizobiales > Xanthobacteraceae > Rhodopseudomonas > Rhodopseudomonas pentothenatexigens. The sequence goes on from NZ_UFQQ01000005.1 coordinate 19,742, forward strand.
CAGTCCCGTTTGTCAGTTGTCGAATCCGACCTTGTCGACCAGCGTCGCGGCCGCCTTGCGGTTGGCGGCGATCTTGGCGATCGGCAGCGGGTCGGGCTTCAGCTTGCCGTAGCTGGCGATCACCGGATTGAGGGCGACGCCGGCGCGGATCGGATATTCGTAGTTGGCGTCGGCGTAGATCTGCTGCGCCTTTTCGCCGGCGAGCCATTCGATCAGCTTCACGGCGCTCGCCTTGTTCGGCGCGTTCTTGGTCAGCAGCACGCCGGACAGGTTGACGTGGGTACCGCCGCCTTCGAATGTCGGCAGGATCACCTTCGTGGCATCCGCCCAGGCCTTCTTGTCCGGGTCCTTCAGCATCAGCGCCCAGTAATAGGTGTTGCCGATGCCGAGATCGCATTTGCCGGCTGCGACGTCGCGCGCGGTCTCGCGGTCGCCGCCCGACGGCTTCTGCGCCAGATTGGCCTTCAGGCCGCGCAGCCATTCCTCGGCCTTGGCCTCGCCGTGCTTGGCCACATAGGCGGCGAACAGCGCGTTGTTGTAGATGTGCTGGCCGGAGCGGATGCAGATCTTGCCCTTCCACTTCGGGTCGGCCAGTTCCTCGTAGGTGATCGCTTCCTGCTTGACGCGATCCTTCGAGGCGTAGATCACCCGCGCCCGCATCGAGATTCCGGCCCAGTGGCCGTTCGGGTCGCGGAACTGCGCCGGCACGATCTCGTCGATCACCGCCGAGTTGATCGGCTGGCTGATGCCCGCCGCGACCGCGTCGTCGATCCGGCCGATGTCCACGGTCAGCAGCACGTCGGCCGGGCTGTCGGCGCCCTCGGCCTTGATCCGCTGCTCCAGGCCCGAACTGGCCGAGATCACGTTGACGGCGATACCGGTGTCCTTGGTGAAGGCGTCGAACAGCGGCTGCACCAGCTTGGTTTCACGATAGGTGTAGACGTTCACCTGTTCGGCGGCCTCGGCGGCGAACGGCACCAGAATGGCGGCAACGGCAAGGGCAGCGGCGCGAAGGCGGCTCATACGGCGGCTCCTGGAGAGACTGCGATACCGCTGTCACTACCGCAGCCGATGGGGACAATGCAGCGACGCAATGTCGCGATTAGAGCAATTCCAACGGGATTGCGAGGCCGATTCTGGGGCTCGGCGCGGGCCCGGGAATCCTACCTGGCGAAAAGCAGGCGCGGCCTCGCGTCAGATCAGGTGATGGCCGTTGCCGCCCTGGCAGGCCGGACATTTGCAGTTGTGGAAATTGACCTCGGCGGCGACATATTCGGTGCCGCAATGGATGCAGGCGATCTTCAATTGCGGGCGCCGGTCGATGCTGCAACTGGTGGTGCGGGCCACCAGATACTGACCGAGCGCATTCTGATCGCCTTCGGCGACGTGATAATTCGCACTCACGAGCGTCCCCCGGCTTGTGCATCTGCGAGATAATCTAGCACACAGCCCGCGGGGGAATGCAATTCGAATAGCTGCAATCGAATCGCGCTTCCCGCCATGCTGGCGGTGTTGGAATGCCGAGGGTGAATCAAACCTTGCATCAATGGTATTCAGGCCATGGAGTCGGATGCGGGCCGGCTATCGCCGCGCCGCGTTCGCGCCATCGCCGTTCTCCTCGAGCGCACGGCGCAGCCGGCGGATGATCACGTTGCGCGCACGTTCGTCGGCCGCGGCCTCGACGTTGGCGTTGATGTCGAGCAGCAGCTTCGACATCTCGTTGTGCCAGTCGAGCCTGACCACGGACTCCGGTTCGAGTCGGCGGCGATGCTTGCCGTCGAGCGCGGTCGGCACCGGCGCGGCGAGTTCGTAGACGTCGTCGAGCAGCGGCTGAAAGATCTTCGCCGCCGGCAGCACGCCGTCGCAGAGGCGCTCGGCCAATGCGGCGATCGCCGCTTCCTCGCCATGGCTGAGAAACAGCCCGCGGTCGATCGGGCGGCGCTCCGTGATCCAGCGGACCAGTTCGCCGGCGTCGGCATGACCGGAGTAATCGTCAATGCGCCGGATCTTGGCTTTGACCCGGACCTCCTCGCCCATGATCCGCACCGCCTCGGCGCCGTCTTCGAGAAAGCGGCCGAGCGTGCCGCTCGCCTGATAGCCGACCAGCAGCACGGTGCCGGACGAGCGGCACAGCCAGCGCTTGAGATGATGCCGGATGCGGCCGGCGTCGCACATGCCGCTGGCCGCGATGATGACGTGGAAACCATTCAGCCTGGCGATCGCCTTGCTTTCCTCCACGGTCTCGGTGAAGCGCAGATGTGGCGAGGCCAGCAGCCGTTCGACATCGACGTCCTCGTCGAGATCGGCGGCGTGGTGGCGGAACACTTCGGTGGCGCGGATCGCCAGCGGCGAATCCAGGAAGATCGGCGCGCTCGGGATGGTGCCTTTCTCCATCAGGTCGATCAGGTCGACGATCAGCTCCTGGGTACGTTCGACCGCGAAGGCCGGGATCACCAGCGCGCCGCGCGCTGCGGCGGCGGCGTTGACCTCGGCGGCGAGTCGCTGGTGGCGAAGCGCGGGCGAAGTCGGCTCGCGCACCCGGTCGCCATAGGTCGATTCGCAGATCACGTAGTCGAAATGCGACGGCGCTTCCGGATCGGGCTGCAACAGCTTGCCGTCGGGGCCGATGTCGCCGGAGGCGAGCAACCGCAGCGCCGACGACGAGCGGCCTTCGCCGTCGATCTCGATTTCGATCGAGGCCGAGCCGAGCAGATGGCCGGCGTTCCAGAACCGCGCGCGCACGCCGGGGAGAACGGTTATCCAGCTCTGATAATCGACGGGATAGAACGACGACAGCGTCGCGATCGCGTCGGCCTGGGTATAGATCGGGCTGACCTCGGGCTTGCCGCGCGCGGCGTTGCGGCGGTTCAGCATGATCACTTCCGATTCCTGGATGCTGCCGGCGTCGGGTAGCATGTAGGAGCACAGATCGATGGTGCCGCGCGTCGCCAGGATTCGCCCGTTGAAGCCGTCGCGCACCAGCTTGGGCAACAGGCCGCAATGATCGATATGGGCGTGCGTCAGCAGCACCGCGTCGATCTCGGACGGGCGGAACGGAAACGCGCCGTAGTTCAGCTCCTTCAGCGTCTTCTGGCCCTGGAACAGGCCGCAATCGACCAGGAAGCGCTTGCCCTTGGTCTCGAACAGATAACAGGAGCCGGTGACGGTGCGCGCAGCGCCGCAAAATCGGATGGTGACGCTCATGCGCGGGTCTCCTTGGTCGTCTTGCCGATCTCGCCCTGCAGCGTCTCGACGAACAGCTCGTCGAGCATAATCGCATTGGTCGGGTGCGGCACGGTGTGGGTGGAGCGGATGCTGCGGATGCCGGCGGCGGCGAAGTCGCGCAGCATTGCCGGTGGAAACAGCGCGTGGGTGATCACCGCGTCGACCGACGTCGCGCCTGCACCGAGCAGCGCGCGGGTGCAGGCGATCAGCGTGCCGCCGGAGGAGACGATGTCGTCGACCAGCAGTGCCGGCCGGCCCGCGATCGCGCTGGCGTCAGGGAGTGCGATTTCCACCGAGCGGTCGCCGTGGCGGATCTTCTGCGCCACCGCGGATCGTGTGCCGATCAGTTTGGCGAGCGCATCCACCCATTGCTGGGATTCGGAATCCGGTCCGACCACCACCGTGTCAGGATCGAGCGTGCCGCGCAGCGCCGCGGCGATCGCCGGCATCGCCGACAATTCATCGGCTGCGATCCCCGGGAAGACGTCGCCGAGCCGCGGCGTGCGATGCAGATGCGGATCGACGGTGATGACGCGGTCGACCAGCCCCGCGAGCAGCCGCCCCATCGCCTTCTGGCTGATCGCGTCGCCGGGGCGGAACGCGACGTCCTGGCGCATGTAGCAGAGATACGGCGCCAGCAGCACCAGCCGGCTGCAGCCTTCGCGGCGCAGAGCTTCGGCGGCGAACAGGATGGTCACCAGCTTGTCGTTGGGTTGGTCGAGCGGCAGATACAGGATGGTGGTCGCGGCTGTGGGGGCGACATTGACGGCGATCTCGCCGTCCGGAAAGCGGTGCTGCGTGATCAGATGCGCTGGGATCCCGAGCCGTGTCGCGAGCCGGGTCGCATCGTCCGCAGCGGAGTCCAGATAGCGCAGCGCGACGCTCACGACACCAAGTCCAGGTCGGCGGGTGTGTGATGATTGATCGAGTAGCCGGACTCCGTCTGCGCCGCTGCCAGCGCCAGATCGAATTCGGCGCGGTCGGACGCGTACACGCGATACAGAGGTTCGCCCTTTTCGACGCGGTCGCCGATCTTCTTGAACAGGTCGATGCCGGCGCCCTTGGCGACCGGTGCGCCGGCGGTGCGGGCGAGGCGATTGATCCGCAGGCAGTCGATGCCGTTGACGACGCCGTCGGCGCTCGCCAGCACGTCGGCGGCGAGGTGTCCGAGCTCGGCGGGGCACGGCGACGGCCCTTGCGCGTCGATGATCTGCTGCATCTTCTTGAGCGCCGCGCCGCTGTCGAGCAGTTGCTTGGCGCGGGCATAGCCGGTGCCGCCGCGGAGCTTCGGATCGTATTCCAAGAGATGCGCGGCGAGCCGCAGCGACTTTTCGCGCAGGTCCGCCGGCGCGTCCGGCTCGTTGCCGAGCACCGCCATCACGTCGCGCGCTTCCAGCACCGGCCCGATGCCGCGGCCGATCGGCTGGCGGCCGTCGGTGGTCACCACCTCGACGCCGATGCCGAAATGATCGCCGACGAACTCGAACAGCTTGCGCAGCCGCATCGCCTCGTTGGCGTTGGCGACCTTCGCCGACGGGCCGACCGGGAAGTCGATCAACAGCCGGGTCGAGCCGGCGGCGAGCTTCTTCGACATGATCGAGGCGACCATCTGCTCGGGCGTGTCGAGGCTGAGCGGACGTTCGACCGAAATCAGGATGTCGTCGGCCGGCGACAGGTTGACGTGGCCGCCCCACACCAGGCAGCCGCCGCAACTGTGCACAACGCGCTTCATCTGCTCGACGTCGAGATCGACCCGCGCCAGCACCTCCATGGTATCGGCGGTGCCGGCCGGTGAGGTGATGGCCCGCGACGAGGTCTTCGGGATCAACAGCCCGTGCGCGGCGACGATCGGCACCACCACCATGGTGGTGCGGTTGCCCGGAATGCCGCCGATGCAGTGCTTGTCGACGACGATCGGGGTGTCCCAGGCCAGCTTGGTGCCGACCGAGGCCATCGCGCCGACCAGCGCCAGCAGCTCGTCGGTCGAGGTGAAGCGCGCGGCGCTGATCAGGAACGCGGCGATCTCCATGTCGGAGTAGCGGAAGTGCGCGAGGTCGTCGACGATCGCGGTGATCTCCGCGGCCGACAGCGTGTGGCCCTGGATCTTGGCGCGTACCGCGTCCAGGCTCGCCGGTGAGCGCGCCGGCGTCACCGACACCGCACTGCCGACCGGCTCGGCGAAGCGGCGGAACGCCGGCTCGGACAGGCCGAGTTCGTCGGGGCCGATCAGCGCGTCGTCGTCGGTGATCATCAGCGTCGCCAGCAGCACCTTGCCGCCGATCCGCAGTTCGACGCGGCTGAAGCCGCGGAACACGTCGGGACGCAAGGCATGAGAGCGGCGGGAGATCACCGCGACGTTCTCGCGGCCGGTGTCGAGGCTGATCCGCCGGATGGTCAGCGGCGGGCGGGTGAGATCGGGAGCATTCAAGATCGCGCAACTCCGCGCAGCGGCCGGGCGGCCTGTCAGGAGTGCGTGTCGAGGCGCCTACGGGCGGGACACGCGATGCACAAGGCTAGAAGCTGACGCCGCAGGTCCGTTTGACCGGTGTCAATGTCGTGCGCGGCCTTGGGTCGCGCTTCAGATGCCGGCCGATGCCATCGCGCGGCCCAGTTGCTCGCGCAGCCGCGCCAGCGGCGCATCATGTTCGCGCACCAGGCGGAAACCGAGATGGATCGGCGGCAGCCCGGCCGAGCAGCCGCCGGCCTTGGCGTCACGGATGAAATCGGACACGTAGGCGCGGTGCCGGCCCTCGGCGACCCGCACGCCACAATTGGCGGTTTGCGCCTGCGGCCGGCCGACCGTATCGATCGCGGTGCGGTCGAAGCAGGTGGTGGTCCATTCCCAGACGTTGCCGGACAGATCGAGCAGCCCGCGCTCGTTGGCGCCGAAGCCGCCGAAGCTGCGCAGGGTGGTCGAGAGATCGTCACGATCGGATTCGCGCTCGTAGCGGGCAATCCAGCGCACCGATGGATCGTCGCTGTCGGATGCCAGGCCGTCGTCCTTGAATTTGCTGCCGGCCGCATAGGCCCATTCGGCGTCGGTCGGCAGCCGGTAGTGCGCGCCGGTCCTGCGCGACAACCACCCGGCATAGGCGGTGGCGTCCTGCCACGACACCTGCACCGCGGCGCGATCGGCACGGATCGCGGTGCCGGCGGGCATCGGGTGGCAGGTGCCGTCGTCGACGCAGAGCTGATAATCGGCCGCGCTGACCTGATGCAGCATGATCGACAGCGGCCGGTCGAAGCGTAGCTCGGTCCGCGGCGCCTCGATCTGTCGGCCGTCGCGGGTGAATTCGCCGGGCAGCCGATAGTCCGTCGCGCCCGGCGCGATCTCGACCATCGCCTGCCGGCCGTCGAGCCCCGCATCGCCCTGGCCGATCACCAGCGGCGTCACCGCCAAAGGCGTGGCGAACCCGACGAGGGCGACGAGGGCGATCTTGGCTTTGAAGGCGAGCAGCATGGCGGTGGACCGGATCGTTTCGATCGAATCAAAAGCCGCTCTCCGTCATTGCGAGCCGAAGGCGAAGCAATCCAAAGCCCGGAACGTGGTGCTTCGGGATTGCTTCGTCGGCTTCGCCTCCTCGCAATGACGAAGGCGAGTTAGTTGGTCGGGCCGCCCGGGATCGGGCCGGGGGCGCTGACCTGCTTCATCAGGTCGTCGTTCCACTTGCCGTCGACCTTGAAGTGCGCGGTGGCGCCGAGTTCGACCGCTTCGATCAGGTTGTGGTTGACATAGGCGTACACGCCCGGCTGCTTGAAGGTGTACAGCGCAGCTCCGGCCGAGCCGCCGCGGATGAACCAGGTTTCCAGATTGGTCTCCGGCGGATTGGCGAATTTGCCGGTCTCCCAGACGTAGTCACCGTGGCCGCCGATGATGTGCGGGCGGGTGTCGCGGTTGGCCTGCGAATGCACGATCAGCACCGTCTCGCCGACCTTGGCGGGCATCGCGTTCTTGCCGGTCAGCGCCCCGACCTTGCCGTTGAACACCACATGGGTCGGGGTCAGCTTGCGCATCACTTCCACCGTGTCGGTGTAGGATTCGGCCGGCGAGCCGTAGGCCTTGTATTTTCCGTGCTCGTCCTTCGGCACGTACATGTCCTGCTCGCCGACGTAGTAGATGCGGTCGTAGTGCAGCGGCTTGCCGTCGCGGTCCTTCAGTCCCTCGCGCGGCAGCACCATCATGGCGCCGTTCATGCCGGAGACGACGTGCCACGGGATCATGTTGCCGCCCGGGGCGCAGTGATACACGAAGGTGCCGGCGCGGTCGGCCTTGAACCGCAGCACCACCTGTTCGCCGGGATTGATCAGCGTCAGCGCGCCGCCACCGAGCGCGCCGGTCGAGGCGTGAAAGTCGATATTGTGAGGCATCGTGTTGGTGGCGGGATTGACCAGCGTCAGTTCGACATAGTCGCCCTGGTGCACCACCATCAGCGGTCCGGGCATCGAACCGTTGAAGGTCATTGCCTGGAATTTGGTGCCGTCTTCGTCGATCACCACTTCCTTTTCCTGCACCACCATCTTGAATTCGACGATCTTGGGGCCGTCCTTGGTGGCCTGCTGATGCGCGTGCACGAACGGCGGTGCGACCAGTTCGACCTTCTGGCGCGGCAGCTTGGAGATGTCCGGCTCGGCGGCTGCTGCGGCGGCAGGCACCACGGTCGGTGCGGCGCTCATCAACAGGGCGGTCGCGGCGACGCTCAGCAGAGTATCTCGACGATTCATCATGGCGGTGGTCCTTGCGGCTGGATTGAAACTCGGCTGGCGCAACCATGCTCCTGCCGCGCTGCCGCTATTTGTTCCAGCACAAGCTCAGTGATGAATACCTTTCAACTCCGGGACTCACCGCATCCGTCGTTCGTCGGATGTGACAACTACGAAGTGTGGGAACCCGCCGAAACGTTGTCGCGCGACAAAGAACGCAGTCGCCCCGCGCCTCAGCATGGCGGGTCAACGGAGACGACAATGGCGATTGACCGCACCCTCGTAGTCGAAGACGTGATGCGCCGCTGGCCGGCGACGATCCGGGTGTTCCTGGATTTCAAGCTCGCCTGCGTCGGCTGCCCGATCGCGACGTTTCACACGATCGAGGATTCCTGTCATGAGCACGGCATCGCCGAGGCGCCGTTCCTGGCGGCGCTGCGTGAGGCAGTGGCGAAGTCTCAGGAGGTCTTGTCGTCGGGCGCCTGATCGGCCAGCACCACGAGCTGATGCGGCTCGCGCAGCACGATCTTCTGCCGGCCGCTTTCGATCAGGCCCTTCTGCTCCCAGCCGGACAGCAGCCGGCTGACGGTGTGCAGCGTGGTGCCGGTCATCTGCGCGATGTCCTGGCGGCTGATTGGAAAGTCGATCTGCACGCCATTTTCGACCTTACGGCCGCTCTGCTTGGCGAGCCGCAGCAGCGCATGGGCGACGCGCTGCTCGACCTGCTGGGTCGACATCTCCACCACCCGGGAATGCGTCTCCTGCAGCCGGCTGCCGACGGTGAGCAGCGTGTTGGTGGCGAGCTCCGGATATTGCTCGACCAGCCGCGGCCACGCCGCGGTCGGCCATGCCAGCACGATCGAGTCGTCGACCGCGGTAGCAGTCGCGGGATAGCGGCTCAGCCCGATCGCCATCGCCACGCCCAGCGTCTCGCCGGGCGCGACGTATCGCACCACGATCTGCTCGCCGGCGGGCGTCACCTTGCTGGCGCGGACGTGGCCGTGCAGCAGCACGAAGAACGAATGCGCATCCTCGCCCTGTTCGAACACATGGCCGTTCTTGGGAACCCGGATCGACCGCGCCTCCTGCAGCACGGCGTCGAGCTCCGCCGGGCTCAGCCCAGCAAACAGCGGCAGTTTCGCAACCAGGGAAGTGTCGATCGTCGCCATCGAGGCTCTCGCGCCAGGGTTCGGTCCGCGCCAGCTAAATCGCGATTGCCGGCGGGGAGCAAGGGGTAAGCCCAGGGAGAGATCTACGCGACAAGCGGAATATCGGTCAGCGGAAAGTCGTTGCCCTTGCACAGCAAGGGGGCATTCAGAGCTTTGGCCAGCGCGTAGGCGAAGCAATCTCCGTAGTTGAGAGCTGCTTTGTGGCCGGTCCCTTTCCCGAACCGCAAATGCGCCGAACGCGCGTATCCGGCCTGCTCGGTGGTCACGGGCTCGATCCGGATGCCGGCCTCCGCGATGAAGTCATCAAGCCATCGTTCGGCTTTGGCCGGCTGAACGTCCTTTAGTCCACGGAGAACGATCGCAATCTCCAGCAAATTGCCCGAGGATAGGACCGGTTGATCGTCGGAGGCGATCAGCCGCGCGAACTGGGCTGCCTCCTGCTCCTCGCGAAAGATCGCAATGATCGCCGACGTGTCGATGACGATCACGTGGGCAATCCATTCTCATCGTAGCCGAGAATCTCGTCTGGAGTTCGCCCGGTGTCAGGCAACGCGGCGTAACGGCCCCCGATCTTCAGCAGTCGTTGCGCGATCTGGTCGGTTTGCCGGCGACGATGCTCGCGTGCGAGCTGTTCGCGCAGCGCATTGGTCACCGCCGCAGTGAGGCTCTCCCCGGTCATGCGGGCCAGCTCTGTCGCTAACTGATGAGCTTCGTCGTTCTTGATGTTGAGATGCATGCGATCTCCGATTGGTAGAGAAATAGCATTTGTCTACCGCACCCTTCAATTTGGCTTCGCGGGAGGTCCTTGACAAGGGGATTGTTTAAGGACTGTATTCCTAATGCCTCATCCCATCGAGGGGCGTTTCCGGGACGCTGTGAGATGCGGGATGAGGCGGTGGCGCCTGCGGGCGGGAAGCAGACGTGCTTCCTTCCTCCGGGAGGCTAAGGTCGCCGTCCGCCGCTACTACGAGCGGCTGCCCTGTGCGTGGCTGGACGGGCGCAGAGGATACGGGGAAATCCCGCGGTCGCTGTGTTCGCGGAAGAACGGTCCCGATGCCAGAAATCGCCACGGTGGAGCGTCGAAAGGCGTTCCGCGACGGTTCTCTCCGGCGATCCGGCGGGGACGGTCGCGGCCACTAATACCAAGGTCGCGCCTTTCGGCGCTCCGCCTCCCTCGGCCTGTTGGTCGCCGGGAGGGCCCCAGAGCCGGTCTCTCATGCAATCACTTGCGTGATAACGCCTACTCATGCCCGGAGCTCAGGCTTCGAACGCGACGCCAGATCCGCTCATACCGCCGCAGGTGCGTGGGCGAACACCACTTCGATCAGCGTGCCGGATTGCGGCGCGCTTTTGACATGAAAGCTCGCGCGGTTGGCTTCGACCAACGCCTTGGTCAGCGACAGGCTGACGCCGGCGGCTTCGGTGCGATCGCTCGGCGCCGGCGTGCGGAACGGCTGCAGCGCGGCGGCGAGTTCGTCGTCGTTGAGGCGATTGCCGGTGTCGCGGACGCGGAGCACCACCTCGCCGGCATCGCTGAGTGCGGTCGAGACGATCACCTGGCCGCCGGCATTGGCCAGATGGATCGATGTGCCGATCAGGTTGATGATGATCTGGCGTAGCGCCTGCGCGTCCGCCACGACGGTGGGCAGCAGGTGCGCCAGCGAGGTGCGGATGATAATGCGCTCGCGGTTGGCCCGCGGCTGCATCACCGCGACGCTCTGTTCGACCAGCTCGTTGAGATTGACGCTGGCGAAGGAGAGATCGAGCTTGCCGGTCTCGATCCGCGACAGATCGAGCAGATCGTCGACGATGCCGATGACGCGTTCGCCCGAAGCGCGGATGTCCTTTAGGTAATCGACGTAACGCTCGTTGCCGAGCGGTCCGAACCGCTCCTCGATCATCACTTCGGCGAAGCCGATGATGGCGTTGAGCGGCGCGCGGATCTCGTGGCTGAGCCGCGCCAGCACGTCGGCCTTGGCGCCGGCGGCCCGTTCGGCGAGCCGCTTGGCCTGGCTGAGTTCGGTCTCGGTGCGCTGCACCTGCGACAGGTCGCGGAACACGGCGAAGAAGTTCGGCCCGTCGGCGCGGGTCCGGCCGATCGTCATGCTGAGCGGAAACAGCCCGCCTTCGCGGACCTGGCCGAGCGCTTCGAGGCCGTGGTCGAGCACGCTCTGAGCGCGGCCGCTCTCGATGCTGCCCAAGTAATCGAGCACGGCGGCGCGGCTTTCCGGCGCGAACAGTTCGATCAGGTTGCGCTCCACCAACGCGTCGCCGCCATAGCCGAACAGCGCCTCGGCGCTGCGGTTGGCGGCGCTGATCTGGCCGCTCTCGTCGAACATCAGCACGCCTTCGGCGGTGGTGTCGAGGATCGCGCCGAGCTCTTCGGCGTTCGCGGCGCCGACCGCGGACGGCGTATCCTCGATCGCGGTCGCCGGCGCGAACGGCAACTCGGCGACGGCATGGGATGCGGTCTCGGCCGAGCAGATCAGCGCCAGCGCCTGAGCGCCGTCCCAGGCGATGGTGAACAGCCGCGCCTCGGTCGGTGCCGCGTCGCCGCCTTGCGCCGCGGTGATGGTGATCGGCGTGCCGGTCTCCGAGCTGCTGCTGGATTCGCCGACGCCGGAATCGACATACAGCGCGTCGAGGCCGCCGGCGTCTTCCAGCGCGGCGACGCTCGGAAATCCCATCCGCGCCAGAAATGCCGGGTTGGCATAGAGCAGCCGGTCGAGCCGGTAGATCAGCACGCCGACCGGCATCAGGTCGAGCAGCACGCGATCGCGCGCGCCATTGCCGCTCGCCGGCGCGGGCGTCGGCGCCAGCCAGTCGGCGCGCGGCGGCTCCGGGACTTCGCTCGGCGCCGCGTCCGGCTCCGGCGCGATCTCGTCCGCGACGATGGCCGGCGCATCGGCACCCGGCGCCGCTTCGCTTTCGAGCCGGGCTGCCAATTGCCGCGCCAGTTCGTGGAAAGCGCTGTTCTCGCCCGGCGTCAGCGACGGTGCACGCGCGTCGTTGGCAGCTCGGAATGGCAGGACGTTTTTCGGGGTATCCACGGGCGTGTCCAAAGTGTTCAGGAGCGGGTCCAGAGCAGGGGCCTGGTCTGAAGCGGTGTCGTGCGATGCCCGATCGGCCGACAGCGGCTGCGGCCGCGGCGGTGACTCGGTCGAGCCGTGCCGGCGTAGCGCGACGAGTTGATCGAGCGCGGCGAGATCGCGGCAGACGCCGAAGCCGCGATAGCCGGCGAATGCACCAACCTGATCCTGCACCGGTAGTCCGGACATTTCGATCGGCAGCCGCAGCGCGGTGCCGTCCGCCGGCCATTGCAGCGTGATGCCGCTCCAGGTGTGGTGTGTGTCCAGCGCTGCTGCAACCTGGCCGTCCGGATCGAGCCCGAGCCGATCCGCGACCTCGCTCCAGCGCTCGCCGACATTAGCGATGGTGAGCGGCCCGATCAGGCGGAGGAATTCATCCGAGGCGATCGCCAGCCGGCCGTCGCGGTCGATCTGCCAGACGAAGCGGAGCGGATGCCGCCGTGGCGGAGGCGTGTCGGACATCGGCTCGGCCGCAGGCGCGGTGTCGCTGGTCTCCGGTTCCGCAGCGACAGGATCGGGGGCTGCGGATTGTTCCGCGACGACCGGCTGTTGCTCGGCCGCGCCGGGCTCCTCTGCGGCGGGCTCGTCGGCGACGGTTTCGACAAAGGGCGAGGGCTCATCCGCCGGCTCCGGCGCGGCGGACGGCTGATCGGTGGTCGGCTGAACGGTGGACGCTGGTTCGTCGCAGGGCTCGTCTGCAGCTGTCGCCGGCGGCGACAGAGCAGCGTCTGCGTCGCCGGCTAACGGCGGCGTTGCGGTGGCTTCGGCCTCAACCTCGGCTGGCGCGACATCGTCGAGCAAGGTGAACTCGGCCGGTGCTTCGCTGAGAGTGTCGAAGGCCTCATAGTCGGGCGAAGCCGTAGCAGCGGCGGCCTCCGATGGTGGCTCGGGCGGCAAGGGCTCTGGAGCGGTCTCCGGCTCGGGCGGCGCTGCAACTGGCGATGGCTCGGCTTCCGGCTGCGACTCCGGCATTTCGGGCTGCGGTTCCGGTCCGGTCGATGGCGGCTGCGGATTTGGCTCAGTAGCGACGCCCGGCGCCAGCAGTGCGATCAGTCCGACATCGGCACCGCTGCCGACGCGCTGCAGCACCAGGTGGCCGAACCCGATCGGGGTCTCGGCGCGGCCGAGCCGCAGCGCGTCGGCGCGAGCCTGATCGAGGCCGGCTTCGCTCAGGTTACGGAAACCGAGCAGGGTGCGGGCGGCGGCGCTGGAGCCGACGAACAGACCGTCGCTGGCGAACGCTGCGATCGGGGTGTCGACGCCTTCGACCAGACTGCGTAGCCGGTCGATCAGCGGCATCGGCCTGCCGATCGATTCCACGGCGGCGATCAGCACGCCGGTGCTGCCGTCGGCGAAGCCGAGGCGGGTGCAGGCACAGGTCACCGGCGCGCCGAGCGGGGCGCCGAAGCCGCGCAGCCGCTCCAGCCGGGTCGCGCCGTTCGGCGGCAGTTTGGCTGCGAGCTGGGCGACCTGGCGGCGGTGCGGGTCGGCCGGGCGGAAGCTGCGGCGGGCGAGCTCGGCCGCATTGGCGGCGCCGAACAGCTTGGCGGCGACCGGGTTGGCCCACAGCACGCGGGTGCCGTCGCTCGACCACAGCCAAGCCGGCAACGTCCGGGTCGCGTGCACCGCGAGCCGGGGATCGTCGACCCCTCGCAATTGGAAGTCCCAGTTGGTCATCGCTACTCGTACGCCGCGGCTCGCCAGCGGTGCGCCTGTGGCCGACAGGGCGCGGGCCTGAGAACCTTAACAATTCATTATCGTCAGCGGCGATCGTCAGGTCCACGTTCGCGATCACGCTATCCCGTCTTAAGCGCGGATAACCTTAATTCGGCCACGCACAAGGACCTGGAAAGCCCCGATTGCGTTGAAGGTTGCAAAACCGGGACGATCGGTCACGATGCGCTAGTCGACATCCGCCGGTCACACCGGCGATGCGATTGTTGGCTAGAGTTTCCGGTGCCGGGTCGGAAGCGGCGAAACAGGCGGTAAGGAGCTGAGGATGGATCAGGAACAGCGTGATCGGTTCGAGATTCCCAAGGAGATGCGCTCGATGGCCGAGGCAGGGTTCGATCAGGCCCGCAAGGCGTTCGAGCACATGCTCTCCAGCGCCCAGCAGACCGCCGCCACCATCGAGGATCGCGGTGCCGCCGCCCGGGCCAACGCCAAGGAGATCACTACCCGCGCCGTCGGCTTCGCCGAGCGCAATGTCCACGCCGCGCTGGACTACGCCCAGCAGCTCGTCCACGCCAAGGACCTCGGCGACGTGATGCGGCTGCATAGCGAATACGTCCAGGCCCAGATGAAGGCACTCGCCGAGCAGGCCAGCGAGATCGGTCAGGTCGTCACCAAGGCGGCTCAGGACGCCGCCAAGCCGAAGAGCTGAGGTCGCGCCGCGGCCGTGACCGGGAGACCAGGGGGATCCCCCTGGCTCCAGGCATCTCCCCCAGATGCAGAATGTGGCACTGCAATGCAATTTCATGTTGCATTGCACAATTTTTGTGATACTTTGTGGCTCCTGGATGACCCCGGTCATCCCCTTGGCTCGGCGTACAGCCTGAAGATTACGCAGGCCGCTCGCGCGGGTCACTTCGATTTCCCACCAGCGAAGGATGCACCCTATGGCCGACTCGAGCGATCCGTTTTCCACCGTGATGCCGTTCCAGCTCCCGGAGCAGGTCCGCGCCTTCGCCGAAAAGGGCGTGTCGCAGGCGCGCGAGAACTACGCCAAGCTGAAGGACGTCGCCGAGACCCAGAACGGCACGATCGAGGCGGTGTTCACCTCGGCCAGCAAGGGCGCGACCGACTATTCGGCCAAGGTGTTCGATTTCGTGAAGACCAACACCAGCGCCTCCTTCGACTTCGCGCAGAGCCTGATGGGCGCCAAGACCCTGCCGGACATGATGGAATTGTGGACCTCCCACGCCAAGAAGCAGATCGAGACGCTGACCGCGCAGACCAAAGAGCTCACTGAGCTCACCCAGAAGGTCGCCGCCGACACCGTCGAGCCGATCAAGGCTAACGCCACCAAGATCTTCAAGCCGGCGGCCTGATCCACCCGGTTTTCGACGTTTTCCAGGCCCGGGCCGTGCGCCCGGGCTTTGTCGTCGGCAGCTTGTTGTCGACAGCACCCCCGACATTGGTCTTGCGGTCGATCACGGCCTTGCCAAAACGCGGCGTTGCACCTAGTTTCCGCCCGTTCGCGGGCCGCCTCGCCCGCGCCGGATGCAGTTGTAGCTCAGTTGGTTAGAGCGCCTGTCTGTGGAACAGGAGGTCGGTGGTTCGAGCCCACCCAACTGTACCACCCGCTTTTTCTCCGCTTCCGCCCTCCAACGACCGCCGTTTGCTCCCGCTCGAAACGATGCCGTTGCGCGCGCTCCCGCCGCGTTGCAGCGGTGCCGCACTCACCTGCCGTTCGGAACCGAATGACCGACGCTCACGTTGCTGGAGCGTAGGGCGGACAATGGAGATCGCCATGACCGAGCGGAAGTTGAGCGACCAGGCGGTCTCGGTGCTGGTGGATGTCGCGCGCACCGCCGGCCGTGATCTCAATGCCGGACAGCGACTCGAACTCGACCGTCTGGTGTCCGACGGTCTAGTTGCGGTCAGCGATCTGGGTGACCCGGCCGGCCGCAGTCATTATCGGATCACTGCGGAAGGCCAGCGCGCGCTCGACAGCCGCGGCGTCGGCGCCAACGAGGCGTGACGGTTCGCTTCTGATCTTGCCTGGCGCAGTTTCCCACCCCGCTTGCGAATCCGTGGCTGCTCCCGCACACTTTGCCCAATAGCAACACGGGGTCGGTGGCGACGTTCGCTGCCGGGAAACGCCAGCAGAGCAGGGGGCATTGATGATCTCAAACCGATCCGTCTTCCGACGTCGCGTCGGCGGCCGCCTTGTTGCGATGGCGATCGGCTTCGGCGCGTCGCTCGCCGCGACCGGTGCATTCGCCTACACGGCCGAGCAGCAGCAAGCCTGTTCCGGCGATGCGATGCGGTTGTGCGGCGCGTTCGTTCCCGACGTCGACCGCATCACCGTCTGCATGATCCGCAACAAGTCGCAGCTCACGCCGGGGTGCCGCGCGCATTTCGGGCCGACGCCGGTCGCGATGCGCTCCGGCAAGGCGGTGCGATCCAAGGTCTCGAAGCCGCGCAAGCTGCAGCAGCGGGCGCGCCGTTAATCTTCCGTCTCCTCTGGTTTCGCGGATCCACGCGACAGCTTGCCGCGTTGGTGTCGAAATCCACGCGCATATCTCGCGGCTGAGGAGAGCTTTGTGACAGACGTCGATCACCGCGCCGAACTCGACCGCCATCTGCAGTGGTTCGAGTCCAAGCTGCCGCCCCGGCCGGCGCATTTCGTCGGCTGGCTGCGGCGGCCGTCCTCGAAATACGTCCGGCTGCCGCTCGGTGTGGTGTTGGTCGGCGGCGGCGTGCTCAGCTTTCTGCCTGTACTCGGTCTGTGGATGCTGCCGCTCGGCTTAGTGCTGATCGCGCAGGACGTGCCGGCGCTGGAGAAGCCGACCGCGCGGACGCTGAACTGGATCGAGCGCAAATGGCTCGAACGGCAGCGCGCACGCGGAATCGATATCACGCCGTTCGATCCGCACCAGGAACCCCCATCTGCGGACTCTTCGGCCAAGCCGGCCGCATAAGTCCGTCGTATCAGCTCGCGGTTGTGCGGATGCGCGAGTCAGAAACCGTCCTTGTGACTCAACCAGCGGCCTTGGTGCAGCGCATTTCCAAGGAGTCGGTGTGACTCAAAACATGCAGATTGCTACAATCTGCCGAAGCGGCGGTGATTGCTTGCAATTTTAGCTTTCACGAATCAACGAGCTGATTCACTTTCACCCGCGAAGGTCAATCGGGAGGCCAGCGGATGAATGTTATCGTTTTTGCTTCGCGTAAAGGCGGGTCGGGGAAGAGTACCCTCGCCGCTCACTTGGCTGCACAGGTTCACAAAGCATCGCGTCCCTGCCTGCTGATCGATGCGGATCCGCAAGGCTCGCTGACGCTGTGGCACAAGCTTCGCGGAACTAACGAGCCGCCGTTGCGCACCGCCACCAGGTCGATCAGCGACATCGTCGCCGCCGCCAAGCGAGACGGTGTCGAATGGGTGTTCGTCGACACTCCGCCGAACCTGTCCGCCGTCGTCGACGATGCGATCCGTAACGCCACGATGGTGATCATTCCGGCGCGGCCGGGCGTGTTCGACGTCAACGCGGTGCAGGACACGATCCAGACCTGCCGCTCGCACCGCAAGCCCTATGCGGTCGTGCTCAACGGCGCGCCGGCGCTGCGCGACGAGGTCGAAAGCCGCATCGTCACCATCGCGCGGGACGCGCTGGCGAAATTCCGTGCACCGGTATGGGGCGGGCAGATCACCAACCGCGCCGACCTGCTGATGGCCCTCGGTGAGGGGCAGGGCGCACGCGAATACGCAGCCGAGGGCCGCGCGGCCTACGAGATCAGCCGGCTGTGGGCGGCGATCGAGCGCTCGGTCAAGGCGATCCGCGGTGCCGGAAACTCCGGCATGCACAAGCAGGCGGCTTAGACTGGAGCTGGCATCGTCCTGGCTCGCTCCGCAGGGGCGAGCTGCCTGATCCGCACTACGCGGATCCGCTGCGCGACGATTCTGAAAAGTCATCGTGTCAGAAAAAAACCGGGCTCACGCGGAGCCCGGTCTAAGGTCTTTGGCCTGATAGGCCGACACAATCACCTTCCAAGAGGGATAACTGAGCCGCCGCGCTACAGGAGGAGGGGGACTGTGTGTAGCGCAACCCCTCAGCATGAGGACGATTTGATCCGCGATCGGCGGTCGCGGCAAGCGGTCCCCCCGCATGTCAGACATGCGGAGCCGGAGGGCGCTCAGCCCGGCCAGCGCTGCGCCTTGTTGACGACGAAATCGCGGAACACCTGCACGCGCGCCACCGTCTTGAGTTCCTCCGGATAGACGAAGTAGGTGTCGAGCTGGATCGAGTCTTCTTCGCCGAACAACTGCACCAAGCGGTTGGTGTCCTCGATCAGATAGTCCGGCAGCGCGGCGATGCCGAGGCCCTGCTGGCAGGCGCGCACCAGACCGAGGATGTTGTTGACCTTGAAGTACGGCTCGCGCGGCCCCGTGCCGTTGCGGCCGGCCTCGATCAGCCAGCTCCGGTTCTGCAGATGCGGCGGCACCTGGCTGTCGCTCAGCATGATCAGCCGATGATCGTCGAGCTCCTCCAGCGTCCGCGGCGTGCCGAAATTCTTGATGTATTCCGGCGAGCAATAGGCGTGGAAGCCGATCGAGAACAGCTTGCGCTGGATCAGATCGGGCTGGGTCGGCTTGCGGGTGCGGATCGCGACGTCGGCCTCGCGCATCGACAGGTCGAGCTCTTCGTCGGTCACGATCAGCGAAATCCGGATTTCCGGATACAGCGCGGTGAACTCGCCGAGCCGCGGCACCAGCCAGTGAATGCCGAGCCCCGGCGTGGTGGTGACCTTGAGGTCGCCGCTCGGTCGCTCGCGGCTGTCGGTCAGCTTGGCGCGGGCCGCCTGCAACTGCATGAACACGTCGTGCGCGGTGCGAAACAGCAGGTCGCCCTGTTCGGTGAGGATCAGGCCACGCGCGTGACGATGAAACAGCGACACCGAGAGCTCCTGCTCCAGCGCGCTGACCTGGCGTGACACCGCCGACTGCGACAGTCCGAGCTGCTCGCCGGCATGTGTGAAACTTCCCGCTTCGGCAGCGGCGTGGAAGACCTTCAGCTTGTCCCAGTCCATATCGGTGAACCCGTCGCGGTGTCGCGCCATCAGAAATCACTCCGCCGCTTGGCGGTCGCCGGCGCGCAGCGCCAGGAAGCGTTCGGCTTCGAGGGCCGCCATGCAGCCCATCCCGGCAGCGGTGACGGCCTGCCGGTAGGTGTCGTCGGCGACATCGCCGGCGGCGAATACGCCCGGCACCGAGGTCGCGGTCGAATTCGCCGCGACCTCGACGTAGCCGGACGGTTTCAGCTTGATCTGGTCCTTGAACAGTTCGGTCGCCGGCGCGTGGCCGATCGCGATGAACACGCCGTCGGCCTTGATCTCGCTGATCGCGCCGGTCTTGATGTTCTTCAGCCGGACATGGGTGACCTTGGTCGGGTTCTCGGCGCCACAGACCTCCTCGACCGCGACATCCCAGACCACCTTGATCTTGGGATGTTTGAACAGCCGGTCCTGCAGGATTCGCTCGGCGCGGAAATGATCGCGCCGGTGCACGATGGTGACGCTGGCGGCGAAGTTGGTCAGGAACAGCGCCTCCTCGACCGCGGTGTTGCCGCCGCCGACCACCACGACGTCCTTGCCGCGGTAGAAGAAGCCGTCGCAGGTGGCGCAGGCGGAGACGCCGAAGCCCTTGTAGGTCTGCTCTGAGGGAATGCCGAGCCAGCGCGCCTGCGCGCCGGTGGCGAGGATCAGCGTGTCGGCGAGATAAACGTCGCCGCTGTCGCAGGTCAGGCGGAACGGCCGCTGGCTGAGGTCAAGATCGACCACCAGATCGGTCTTGATCCGGGTACCGACGTGGAGCGCCTGCTTTTCCATCTGCTCCATCAGCCAGGGCCCCTGGATCACATCCGCGAAGCCGGGATAGTTCTCGACGTCGGTGGTGATGGTGAGCTGGCCGCCGGGCTGCATGCCCTGGATTAGGATCGGCTCCAGCATCGCGCGGGCGGCGTAGATCGCGGCGGTATAGCCGGCCGGTCCTGATCCGATGATGACGACCTTGGCTTGAACCGGACTCGACATGAATCAGTCCCCGAGACTGAGGGCGGCGCGACGCAGGAAGTGGCCTGGCTGGGGCATCGCCAATGGGCGGAAGATGAGACAGAAGTCTATGTCATTTGGTGAGCTATGCAAGATTTGCAATACCTCCGTGCAGGATTTCCCACGGGGTTTGGAAAACGAGTTGTGAGCATCGCGAAATAAAATTACCCAAATTTCCCCGGGTGCGCTAAGAGAGGCTGGTTCTAAGCCGAATCCGCCTTGCGGGAATAGCACCAGCGTGACCAAGAGCCTCGACCAGATCGATCTCAAGATCTTGCAGGAAATCCAGGACGACGGTCGAATCACCAACGTCGAACTGGCCAAACGCGTCGGGATTTCGCCGCCGCCGTGCCTGCGGCGGGTGCGGACTCTCGAGGAGGAAGGCTACATCCTTGGCTATCGCGGCCTGCTCGATCCGGCCCATCTCGGCTTCGACGTCACGGTGTTCGCCTCGGTGCACCTTTCGAGCCAGGCCGAGGCCGACCTGCGCGGATTCGAGGAATTCGTCCGCAACGAGCCGTTGGTGCGCGAGTGCTGGATGCTGTCGGGCGAGGTCGACTTCATCCTGAAATGCGTTGCGCCCGATATGGCGACGTTTCAGAATTTCGTCGCGCATCTGACCGCGGCGCCGCATGTCCGCAACGTTCGCACCTCGCTGGTGCTGCGCAATTCGAAATACGCCGCTGCGGTGCCGCTGGAGTTGAAGGCGGCGACAGCCTGACGCCGTCGCCGCGGTCTTTTCAGCGCTGGTGCGATATCAGCGATCGCGTCGCAGTACGCGGTCGAGGCTGACCGGACCGCCGCCCGCCGTCGCCAGGTACAGACATGCGAAGCACAGCGCGATCGCCAAAGTGCCTCCATTGAGCAGCGGCAGCCACACCGGCGTCGCGCCCTTGAAGACGTGGCCGAGAAAATAGGCGAACGCCATCTCGCCGGACAGGATGAACGCCACTGGCCGGGTGAACAGGCCGAGCATCAATAGCGCACCGAGGATCAGCTCCAGACTGCCGGCCGCGCCGTGGAGCGAGAACAGCTCCACCTTGGCGAACATCGGCACCGGCGGGTATTTGAACAGCTTGGCGACGCCATATTGAAACAGCAACAGGCCGGTGATGAAGCGGAGCAGGCTCAGAGCGAGCGGCTGCCAACTGGCGAACAACTGATTCATGGGCGATCCTGACCTCGAGGTGGGGAGATGGTCGAACGGCGGCCCGCTGTAGGCCGCCCGGAACCTTGCAGCATGAGCAATGTGTCAGCGACTGAATTCGCCGTGAGGGCGCCGCTTTCGGCATGTTCGAAGCGAGGCACGACCCATGTCTGCGCCATGAAGGCGAGGCGAAACTGCAGCGCCGGCAACAAAAAAGCCGCGACAATGCGCGGCTTCTTCGTCTGATCGATGAGACGCGGTCAGCGCCACTCGACCTTGGCGATCTCGTAGGCCTTGGCGCCGCCCGGGGCGACGACCTCGACCGAGGAGCCCGCTTTCTTGCCGATCAGCGCCCGCGCCAGCGGCGAGGTGATCGAGATCTTGCCCTTCTTGGCGTCGGCTTCGGCCTCACCGACGATCTGCCACACCGCCTTCTTCTCGGTGTCCTCGTCGATCAGAGTGACGGTGGCACCGAACTTGACGGTGTCGCCCGACAGCTTGCTGACGTCGATGATGTCCGCGCGCGCCAGCTTGTCCTCGAGTTCGTTGATCCGGCCTTCGTTGTGGGACTGCTCTTCCTTGGCGGCGTGGTACTCGGCGTTCTCCGAGAGGTCGCCATGCGAGCGCGCTTCGGCGATGTGCTCGATGATGCGCGGACGATCCACCGACTGGCGATGCTTCAACTCGTCCGAAAGTGCGGCGTACCCGCTCGCAGTCATCGGTATCTTTTCGACCATCGTCTCTTCATCCTTCAAGAATACGTTGCGGATCGCCGAACCCATGCTCGCCCGCAGCGTCGTCGGCAGTTAACGGCGGTGCCGCGCCTGTGCGGCGTCCGAAGTCGGTTCAAAACGGCACCAGAGCTGTCCGGCAAACGCCGGAGAGAACATTTCCAATGCGGGCGGGTTCCCCGGCCGGACGGCCTGTCAGTCGATAGCCGGCCGTGCGGGCCGGGCGACGATCAGCTTTCGGAAAAGTAGCTCTGCAGGGTCCGGACCTCAAGGTCCCCATCCAAATAGGCCCGGATGCCCTTTGCGGCGGCGACCGCGCCCGAAAGAGTGGTGTAATAGGGAACTTTATGCAAGAGGGCAGCGCGCCGCAGCGACCGGCTGTCGGCCAGTGCCTGCGGTCCCTCAGTGGTGTTGAACACCAATTGCACTTCGCCGTTCATGATGGCGTCGACGATATGCGGGCGACCTTCCAGCACCTTGTTGATCTTCTCCGCCGGCACACCGTGGTCAGCCAGATAGCGCTGGGTGCCGGAGGTGGCGATCACCCTGAACCCGACCGAGTGCAGCAGCTTCACCGCGTCAAGAATCCGCGCCTTGTCGTTCTCGCGGACCGACACGAACACCGTGCCTTTGCGCGGCACGCGGGTGCCGCCGCCGAGCTGGCTCTTGGCGAAGGCGATCTCGAACGAGCGGTCGATGCCCATCACTTCGCCGGTCGAACGCATTTCCGGGCCGAGCACGGTGTCGACGCCGGGGAAGCGGGCGAACGGGAACACCGATTCCTTGACCCCGACGTGATCGAGATCGCGCTTCTTCAGCCCGAGATCGGCGATCTTCTCGCCGGCCATGATGCGCGCCGCGAGCTTGGCGACCGGCATGCCGATCACCTTGGCGACGAACGGCACGGTGCGGGAGGCCCGCGGATTGACTTCGAGCACGTAGATCTCGCCGTCCTTGATGGCGTACTGCACGTTCATCAGGCCGAC
Source organism: Rhodopseudomonas pentothenatexigens (assembly GCF_900218015.1). GTDB lineage: Bacteria > Pseudomonadota > Alphaproteobacteria > Rhizobiales > Xanthobacteraceae > Rhodopseudomonas > Rhodopseudomonas pentothenatexigens. Next base: position 42,563 of record NZ_UFQQ01000005.1, read on the forward strand.
GACGTCGAGGCCGAGCGCCAGTTCGCGGGTCTGGCGTTCCAGTTCGGCGATGGTCTCCGTGCTGAGCGAATGCGGCGGCAGCGAGCAGGCCGAGTCGCCCGAGTGGATACCGGCCTCTTCGATGTGCTCCATGATGCCGACGATGAAAGTGTCCTTGCCGTCGGACAGGCAGTCGACGTCGACTTCCGTGGCGTCCGACAGATAGCGGTCGAACAGCAGCGGGTTGGTTCCGAGCACGGTGTTGATCTGCCCGGTCTTGTCGTTCGGATAGCGCGCCTTGACGTCGCCCGGCACCAGCTCGGGCAGGGTGCCGAGCAGGTAGTCGCTGAGCTGGTTGTCTTCGCGGATGATCTGCATCGCGCGGCCGCCGAGCACGTAGGACGGCCGTACCACCAGCGGCAGCCCGAGTTCGGCGGCGACCAGACGGGCCTGCTCGACCGAATAGGCGATGCCGTTCTTCGGCTGCTTGAGGCGCAGCTTGTCGAGGATGCGCTTGAAGCGGTCGCGGTCCTCGGCGAGGTCGATCGCGTCCGGCGAGGTGCCGAGGATCGGCACGTCGGCGGCTTCCAGTGCGCGCGCCAGCTTCAGCGGGGTCTGGCCGCCGAACTGCACGATGACGCCCTTCAGGCTACCCTTGCTGCGTTCGGTATCGATGATCTCGAGCACGTCTTCGGCGGTCAGCGGCTCGAAATACAGCCGGTCCGCGGTGTCGTAGTCGGTCGACACGGTTTCCGGATTGCAGTTCACCATGATCGATTCGTAGCCGGCGTCGTGCAGCGCGAAGCAGGCATGGCAGCAGCAATAATCGAACTCGATGCCCTGGCCGATCCGGTTCGGACCGCCGCCGAGGATGATCACCTTGTTCTTCTCCGACGGCTGGCTCTCGTCCGAGGCCGGGCCGGCGAACGGGGTTTCGTAGGTCGAGTACATGTAGGCGGTCGGCGAGGCGAACTCCGCCGCGCAGGTGTCGATGCGCTTGAACACCGGACGCACCCCCAGCGCGCGACGCCTGGCCTTGACGTCGGCTTCGGTGGTAGCGGCCAGCACCGCGAGGCGGGCGTCGGAGAAGCCCATGGCCTTCAGCGTCCGCATGCCGAAGGCGTGCTCCGGCAGGCCGCTGGCGCGGACCTTGTTCTCCATGTCGACGATGCCGCGGAGCTGCGCCAGGAACCACGGGTCGATCTTGCAGGAATTGAAGATCTCGTCGTCCGACCAGCCGAGCCGCATCGCCTGCGCGACCTGCAGCAGCCGGCTCGGCGTCGGGGTGCCGAGCGCCGCGCGGATCGCGTTCTTGTCGTCGCCGCGGCCGAGGCCGTCGATCTCGATCTCGTCGAGGCCGGTGAGGCCGCTCTCCAGGCCGCGCAACGCCTTCTGCAAGCTTTCTTGGAAAGTACGGCCGATCGCCATCACTTCGCCGACCGACTTCATCGAGGTGGTCAGGTTGGCCGAGGCGCCGGGGAACTTCTCGAAGGCGAAGCGCGGAATCTTGGTGACGACATAGTCGATCGTCGGCTCGAACGATGCCGGGGTGGCGCCGCCGGTGATGTCGTTGGCGATCTCGTCCAGCGTGTAGCCGACCGCCAGCTTGGCGGCGACCTTGGCGATCGGGAAGCCGGTGGCCTTCGACGCCAGCGCCGAGGATCGCGACACCCGCGGGTTCATCTCGATCACGACCAGCCGGCCGTCCTCGGGATTGACCGCGAACTGCACATTGGAGCCGCCGGTCTCGACGCCGATCTCGCGCAGAACCGCCAGCGAGGCGTCGCGCATGATCTGGTATTCCTTGTCGGTCAGCGTCAGCGCCGGCGCCACCGTGATCGAGTCGCCGGTGTGCACTCCCATCGGATCGAGGTTCTCGATCGAGCAGACGATGATGCAGTTGTCCTTTTTGTCGCGGACAACCTCCATCTCGTATTCTTTCCACCCCAGGATGGATTCCTCGATCAGCACCTCGCTGGTCGGCGAGGCGTCGATGCCGCTCTCGACGATCTCGATGAACTCCGCCTTGGTGTAGGCGATGCCGCCGCCGGTGCCGCCCATGGTGAAGGACGGGCGGATCAAAGCCGGGAACCCGATTTCGTCGAGCGCGCGCAGTGCATCGGGCAGGTTCTTGACCTGGCGCGAGCGCGGCGTCTCCAGCCCGATCTTGGTCATCGCCTCGCGGAACCGCTCGCGGTCCTCGGCCTTGTCGATCGCGTCGGCGGTGGCGCCGATCATCTCGACATCGAATTTGTCCAGCGTGCCGAGCTTGCGCAGGCTCAGCGCGCAGTTCAGCGCGGTCTGGCCGCCCATCGTTGGCAGCAGCGCAAAGCCGCCGGGGATGACGTAGCGTTCCTTCTCGACGATCTTGGCGACGATCTCGGGCGTGATCGGCTCGATATAGGTCGCGTCCGCCAGCTCCGGGTCGGTCATGATCGTCGCCGGATTGGAATTGACCAGGACGACCCGATAGCCCTCCTGCTTCAGCGCCTTCACCGCCTGGGTGCCGGAATAGTCGAATTCACAGGCCTGGCCGATCACGATGGGACCGGCGCCGATGATGAGGATGGTGGAGATGTCGGTTCGTTTGGGCATCAAATCTCGCTGACGCGGGCGGGGAATCTCGGGCACAAAAAAAGGGCGCGCAGCCGCGCGTCCCTTTGCTCACAAGCGCCGGGCAGCCCAGGCGCGCGGCGTGTCTTAGACCAGTTTCCCCGGCTGCGAAAGGGCTCAGAAGCCGTCGTCAACCGACATTTCGGGCGGATATTGGAGGCCCAGCCTGGACTTGAACCAGGAAAAAGAGCGTTGCACCGCCCCCGCGTTGATCTTCCGCCACCGGGCCGCGGCCATCCTGGCATTTCACGAAGGGGTGATCCAGTGGGGAGCTGTCGTATCCTTAATCAATCCGTTGGCCGGCTCATTTCGGGATGGGGTCCTGCAGCCCGCGGTCCGGCGACTGCAATTGTCCGCTGCGGTGCAACAGTACCGCGTTGCCGAGCGCCCGCGCGGCGTTGCGGACCTCCTCCTGAAAGCCGGTGTCGCGATCCAGCGCCTGGTGCGAGGTCGCGTACGGCTCCATGTAGCCGACATAGCCGTCGGCGAGGCTTTTGCGGCCGGCCTCGATCAGCTTCATGTCGGTCAGCCAGTCGCTGAGGCTCCGCCGCAGCGTTTCGGCACCGGCGGCGTCGCCATGCGCCACGATGCCGAAAAACCGGCCGGCGAGGTGACGCGGGTAGGACCAGCCTTCGAGTTCGAGCGCCTTGGCTTCCGCAGGGGTCTTGCCGTGGGTGGAGGACGGATCGGGATTGCCGCCGTCGGCGCACACCAGCCGGTCGATCATCGCCTTCAGCCCGGTCGGGGCTTGATACCAATTCACCGGCGTCACGATCATGATGCCGTGCGCCGCCACCCACATCGGATAAATCTCGTTCATCCAGTCGTCGGTTTGGCCGAGCGAGTAGTTGGGATAGCAACTGCACGGCCAGTGACACAGTGGCATCGCGGTCGAGACGCAGGTCTTGCACGGAAGGATGTGCTTGCCGAATTCGGAGGCGAGCCGCGACAGATCGAGAATGTCGACCACGAGGCCCATCTGCTGCAGCACCGGCTGCGCAGTCTCGACCAGGCGCCAGCTCTTCGACATCTCGCCCGGGCAGGTGTGCTCGCTGCGGGTGGCGCCGTTGATCAGCAGAATTCGCGGCGGTTGTTCGGGATCGTCGTGGCGGCGCTGGGCCTCGGTGATCGCGTCGCGGGCCTCCAGCCAATCCACCGCGATCTCGTAGTCCGGATCGGCGAAGCCAGGACCAGCTTTTCTGGTCAGCGGCGCTTTGCGCGAATTCGCATAGGCGTCCCATGCCGCGGCGACGATCGCCGAGATCTCGCGATCGAGCGGTGCGAACGCCGGATCTTTGAAGCGGCCGCGATAGCGCCGTTCGAATTCGGCGCGGGTGAGCTGTGCCGGGGGCATCCCCGTGCGCACGTCCGGCTCCGTCATTGCATCCTCTGGTGTGTCGGTCGAAGTGGCATGAACGCCGGCATCCGGAACCCGTTGCTGCCGGGGTAGGTGGGCCGCGGTCACGAACTCGTGTCCGCGTTTCCGTAACAAGCCGGCGGCAGACACGTATCTTGGAGCGCAACAGCGAGGGCAGTTTCGGTGCTTCCGCCCGCCGCAACATCGCGAGGACAGCTCATGCGCGCTTTATTTGGTCGTCTTGCTTTCTGCGCCGCCGCCGTGGGGCTGCTGGGATGGTCCGCACTCGGGCCGTCTCGAGCTGCCGAAGAGCCGGTGGTGATTCCGCCGCCGCAGCTCGACGCCAAGGAGGCCGGCGGCATCCAGACCGCAGTTTTCGCCGGCGGCTGTTTCTGGGGCGTGCAGGGCGTGTTCCAGCATACGGCTGGCGTGGTGAATGCGCTGTCGGGCTATGCCGGCGGCAGCAAGGCGAGCGCGAGCTATCCGTTGGTCTCGACCGGCACGACGAGTCATGCCGAGGCGGTCGAGGTCAAATACGATCCGAAGCGAATCTCCTACGGCAAGCTGCTGCAAATCTACTTCTCGGTCGTGCACGATCCGACCCAGCTCGACCGCCAGGGTCCGGACGTCGGGCCGCAGTATCGCTCGGCGATCTTCGCCACCACGGATGACCAGAAGAAGGTTGCGGACGCCTATATCGCGCAACTCGACGCTGCCAAGGTGTTCGGGGCGCCGATCGTCACCAAGGTCGGTCCGCTAAAGGGGTTCTATGCGGCGGAAGCTTATCACCAGGACTACCTGACGCTGCACCCGACGCAGCCCTATATTGCGTACAACGACCTGCCGAAGATCGAGGCCCTGAAGAAGCTGTTTCCGACGGAGTACCTCGAGAAGCCGACGCTGGTGAGCAGCGCCAAGGCGACCAACTGACGGCGGGGCTCGACGATTCAGGAGGAACGATGTCCGACACCAAGACCATTGCGTCCGGCAAAATCGAGAAGAGCGAGGCCGAGTGGCGCAAGGAACTGACGCCGATGCAGTATGCCGTGCTGCGCGAGAAGGCGACCGAGCGGCCATTCACTGGTGACTACGAATACGAGACCCGGCCCGGCACCTATGTGTGTGCCGGCTGCGGTCAGACCCTGTTCGAGTCCGACGCCAAGTTCGACTCCGGCTGTGGCTGGCCGAGCTTCACCGCGCCGGCGGAGGCGGCCGCGATCGACGAGGAGCGCGATGTCAGCCACGGCATGATCCGCACCGAAGTGCTGTGCTCGCGCTGCAATGGCCATCTCGGCCACGTTTTTCCCGATGGCCCCGGACCCACCGGGCTGCGCTATTGCATCAATTCGGCGGCGCTGAAGCTGCAGCCGAAATAGCGCCTCTGCATCGGCCGGACGAGACAGGACCAGCGACAGCGGGCGCCCTCGCGGCCCCCGCTGTTGTCATCTGCGTAATAAAAATCCGATATTTCATCAAGTTAGCGCAATTCTGGGCGGTCGCGAGTCGCAAATTCGGCGGGGCGTTCCTATATTAGGACGATCGGAATAGAGCCGCAGGTGCCGATCGTCAGGTCGCGCCGGGCGGCGCGTCAATCGTCAGGAGGCTTTTTCAGCCATGGCATTCAGCTACGACACGGCCGCAGAACTGTTTCCCGCCGCGATCCGCAAGAAGCGCCGCACCGGCGTCGCCTATCGCCGTTTCAGCAAGGCGGCGGATGCGGTGCGCTACGCGATCGAGGAATTGCCGGCCGATTGTCTCAACGGCGCCTATCTGCAGGTCGACGAAGCGCGTTTCGACCACAATGGCATCCGCACGCTGTACGAAAGCGATGACTATCCGCTGCAGCGCCGCGCGTCGTAATCAGAACGGCCTGAAGCTCTGCACGTCGCAGCGGTCGACGATTGCCGCGAACCGATAGGTTTCGAGTTTGCCGCTCTTGTAGAACAGCGCATAGGTCTGCCGCGTCTGGTCCGGCGCCTTACTGCGCAGACAGACGATCCACGGCGTCACCGTGACCGGATCGGCCTCGATCGGCCCGGCGATCTCCCACGGCTGCGGCAGCTTGGTTTCTTCCCCGACCCTCTTGAGATCGACAGCGGTCGCCGCAGCTTTCGGCGCCTTGTCGCCACCGTCCGGCAGCACGTCGAGAATCGACGAGCAGCCGGCGAGGGCGAGGCCCGCCGCAAGGCCGACTGCAATCCGCACAATATCGCCGAAACGTCGAATAGGCTGCCCTCCGTCCGCCAGGCCCAGAGCGCCTCCAAGCAGCACGGCCTCCAGATGATCGCAACCCTGTAGTCGATCTTGATCGACAAATCAAAAGCCCGCGCCTGCTACCGATCTGGTCGGTGGCGGGCTCAGATCGTCTGGTTGTAGGCGCCGACTTCGGGATGCTGGCGCAGCACCACATTCACGGCTTCGAACATGTCGTGCATCCGCTGCTCGGACACCGGGCTTTCGACCACGACAACCAGCTCGGGCTTGTTCGAGGAGGCGCGGACCAGGCCCCAGCTGCCGTCGACGCAGGTGACGCGGACGCCGTTGACGGTGACGAGATCGCGGATCGGCTGGCCGGCGACCGTGTCGCCGTTGGTCTGCGCCGCTTCGAAATGCTTCACGATCTGATCGATCACCCGATACTTCACCTCGTCGGCGCAATGCGGCGACATCGTCGGCGACGACCAGGTCTTCGGCAGCGCGTCCTTGAGCTGCGATATCGATTTGTCCGGCGCGCGGTCGAGCATCTCGCAGATCGCGATCGCTGACACCAGGCCGTCGTCGTAGCCGCGGCCGAGCGGGGCGTTGAAGAAGAAGTGGCCGGACTTCTCGAACCCGGCGAGCGCGTTCAGCTCGTTGGTGCGGCGCTTCATATAGGAGTGGCCGGTCTTCCAATATTCGGTTTCGGCGCCCTGCTGTTGCAGCACCGGATCGGTCGCAAACAGGCCGGTGGATTTGACGTCGACCACGAACCGCGCGTTCGGATGAATGGCCGACATGTCGCGCGCCAGCATCACCCCGACTTTGTCGGCGAAGATCTCCTCACCGGTGTCGTCGACCACGCCGCAGCGGTCACCGTCGCCGTCGAAGCCGAGCCCGAGATCGGCCTTGTGCTGCAGCACCGCATCGCGGATCGCGTGCAGCATCTCCATGTCTTCGGGGTTGGGATTGTATTTCGGGAAGGTGTGGTCGAGCTCGGTGTCGAGCGGGATCACCTCGCAGCCGATCGCTTCCATCACCTGCGGCGCGAACGCGCCAGCGGTGCCGTTGCCGCAGGCGACCACCACCTTCAGCTTGCGCTTCAGCTTGGCGTGCTTGGTCAGGTCGGCGATGTAGCGCGCCGGATAGTTCGAGTGGAACGCGTAGGAGCCGGCACCCTGGATGAACTGCGCGCCGAGCACGATCTCCTTCAGCCGGTTCATCTCGTCGGGGCCGAAGGTGAGCGGCCGGTTGGCGCCCATCTTGACGCCGGTCCAGCCGTTGTCGTTGTGCGACGCGGTGACCATCGCGACGCACGGCACGTCGAGATCGAACTGCGCGAAATACGCCATCGGCGTCACCGCCAGCCCGATGTCGTGGACCTTGCAGCCCGACGCCATCAGTCCGGCGATCAGCGCGTATTTGATCGAGGCCGAATAGCCGCGGAAGTCGTGCCCGGTGACGATCTCCTGCGGCCGGCCGAGCTCGGCGATCAGGGTGCCGAGCCCCATGCCCAGCGCCTGCACCCCCATCAGATTGATCTCTTTGCCGAACAGCCAGCGCGCGTCGTATTCGCGGAAGCCGGTCGGCTTCACCATCGGCTCGGATTCGTAGGCGTAGGTGTTGGCCGTCAGAAGCGGTTGCGGCGTCGGAAACATCGGTGGTCTTTCGCGAGCGGAAGGGACGGGCGGACGGCGGCCGTTCAGGAGCGACGATAGTCGTCGTCGAACCGGATGATGTCGTCTTCGCCCAGATAGCTGCCGGTCTGCACTTCGATCAACTCCAGCGTTATCTTGCCGGGATTTTCCAGCCGGTGCGTGGCGCCTATCGGGATATAGATCGACTCGTTCTCGTGGATGGTCTTGATCAGCTCGTCCACCGTCACCCGCGCGGTGCCACGGACCACGATCCAGTGCTCGGAACGGTGGTGATGCTTCTGCAGCGACAGCCGTTCGCCCGGCTTGACGATGATGCGCTTGACCTGATGGCGCGATCCTGAATCGAGCGACCGATACGAGCCCCACGGCCGATGCACCTGGGCGTGATGACTGGTCAGGCCGGGCGCAGTCTTCTTCACCTTGGCGACGAGACGTTTCAGTCCGCCGCCGTCTTTCTGGCGAGAGACCAGCACGGCGTCTTCGGTCGCGACCACCACCAGATCGTCGACGCCTTCGAGCGACACCAGCACACCATCCGAGGAGACGTGGCAATTGCGCGTGTCCTCGAACACCGCCGGCCCCTGTGCCGCATTGCCGGCTTCGTCCTTCCCAGACAATTCCCACACCGCACGCCAGGAACCGACATCGGACCAGCCGCACGACACCGGGATCACTGCAGCGCGGCTGGTCTTCTCCATCACCGCATAGTCGATCGAGATCGGCTTGGCCTTGCCGAAGGCGGCTTCCGGCAAGGTGACGAAGCCGAGGTCGCGGCCGGCGGAATTCACCGCCTCGGCGAGGGTCGACACGCTGTCCGGGTCGACGGCATTGTATTCGTCGATCAGCGCCGCGGCGGGAAACATGAAGTTGCCGCTGTTCCAGAAGTACCCGGACTCGACGTATTGCGCCGCCGTCGCGGCATCCGGCTTTTCAACGAACTCGACGACGGCGCGAACATCGCCGATGATCGGATCGCCGGGACGGATGTAGCCGTAATCCGTCGCCGCCCGCTCCGGCTTGACGCCGAACGTCACGATCCGGCCGTTCTGCGCGGCGGTGAGCCCCGCGCTGCACGCGGCGACGAATGCACCGTTGTCCCGCACCACGTGGTCGGCGGCCAGCGCCAGCACGATCGCGCCCGCCGCGCGTTGCTCGGCGAATACGGCGCCTGCGACGATGGCCGGGCCGGAGTCCCGGCGCATCGGCTCGAGTAGCACGTCGGCCTCGATGCCGATCTCGGCGAGCTGCTCGCGGACCAGGAAGCGGTAGGCCGCATTGGTGATCACGATCGGCCGGCCGAACAGTATCGGATCCGACACCCGCAGAAGTGTTTCCTGGAACGTCGAGCGCGGACCGAACAGCGGCAGAAACTGCTTCGGACGAACCTCCCGCGATGCCGGCCAGAGCCGCGTTCCCGCGCCACCGCACATGATCAGGGGGGTGACATGCTGCGTCATTGACTCAGTCACTTTCCTTACCTGGATCTCCGCTCGAGCGTTCAGAATTGAGCTATGTCCGTCGCTCGCCGAGATACAGGCAAGGCTCGAATGAGGTACCACGACGGCATTGTCAAACGTCCTGAAAAGAGGGGAATTTTGAGGACTGGGACATTGAACGGCTCGCGCATCCTTTATCAAGATGTGTGGTGACTGGCCATCGCAAAAGCACGAGATCGGAGCGCCCGTCTGCGGAGATACCGTGCGGTCGTCGAAGAGGGGTCGACAAAACCGCTAAGGCCTTGCGGTCATGGCGTTTTGCTTCTAGAAGGCGAAAGATCCTCATCGACCGCAACTCCAAGTCAGCAAATATGAAGAAGGCACTTATCACCGGCATCACCGGCCAGGATGGCGCGTATCTCTCGAAGCTGCTGCTTGAGAAGGGATACGAGGTTCATGGACTGGTTCGCCGGTCCAGCACCTCCGAAGTCAATGACGTTCGATTGCGTCATCTCGGCGTCGCCGACGATGTTCGGCTGGTCGATGGCGATCTGCTGGATCTTTCCGGATTGATCAGAACCTTTCGCGACGTCAGGCCGGACGAAGTCTACAATTTGGCTGCTCAGTCTTTCGTCAAATCGTCATGGCAGCAGCCGATATTGACTGGGCAGGTCACGGCGATCGGCGTCGCGAATGTGCTCGAGGCGGTTCGGCTGGAAGCTCCGGGAGCCCGATTCTACCAGGCCTCGTCTTCCGAAATGTACGGATTGATAAGGGAGCCTCTGCAGTCGGAGACAACGCCGTTCTATCCGCGATCGCCCTATGCGGTGGCGAAGCTGTACGGCCATTGGCTCACTGTCAACTACCGCGAGAGCTACGGTCTTCACGCGTCAAGCGGCATTCTTTTCAATCACGAGTCTCCGCTGCGGGGTGTCGAATTTGTGACCCGTAAGGTCACCGATGCCGTAGCGCGCATCAAGCTCGGGCTGTCCAAGGAGCTGCGCCTCGGTAACATCGATTCCAAACGCGACTGGGGCCACTCACGCGATTATGTCGAGGCAATGTGGTTGATGCTTCAACAGGACAAGCCGGACGATTACGTGGTCGCAACCGGCCGCACCGTCACCGTGCGCGACATGTGCGCGATCGCGTTTAAACATGTCGGCCTGTCGATGGACGAGCACCTCGTCATCGACCCGCAACTGTTTCGGCCGGCGGAAGTCGACGTGCTGCTCGGCGATGCATCCAAGGCCAGACGTATCCTCGGCTGGCAGGCCAAGACCACCCTCGAAGACATGATCGTCGAAATGGTGGAGGCGGACCTTCGACGCCTCGCGCGATGAGCCGGTGTGATGGCAAAGTCGGCAAACTCGGTTCGAACGCGATATCCTCGGAGTCAGTGATGTCGTGCGGCTGATGTCGTCGCGGTATTGCGGGAGAAGGTGCTCGCGGCGGGCTGAGTCTTCAACCTCGCCGCCGACGCGCCCGTCCGCATTGGATGCTGCAGGCCTCGCTGAGCGGTTCGGATCGCGAGATCGCCGCCGATGCCCGTCTCGGCCGTTTGAAGCGCCGGGCTCAAGCGCAGTTCAAATCACGGATTCGCCCGGACGATCCGGGCCGGGTTGCCGAACGCCACGACGTTGGCCGGGACGTCGCGCACCACCACCGCGCCGGCGCCGATGATGGTGTCGGCGCCGATCTGAACCCCGGATGCGATCACCGCGCCGGGCCCGACAAACGACCGGTTGCCGATCTCGACTTCGCCGGCCAGCACGGCGCCGGGGGCGATATGCACGCCGTCGCCGAGCACGCATTCGTGGTCGACGCTGCAACTGGTGTTCAGGATGCACGCCGCGCCGATCCGCGCTTCCGCGCCGAGCGCGGCATGCGCCAGCACGTGCGAGCCGGTGCCGACCACGGCGTCTCCGGCGACGAACGCGGCCGGATGCACGGCTTCGACCACGCGGATTCCCATCGCACTCATCAGCGCCTGGATCTCGATCCGGTCGCGGCCACGAAATCCGCCGATCGCGACGATGCCGGCAAGAGCGCCGCGGTGGCGCGCCACGAAGTCCGCCAGACCGTCTCGCCCGGTGACGACCGGCACGCCGGCGAACGGCGGAGCGATGGTGGGGTTGTTGTCGATCAGCGCGACGATCCGGTAGTTCTGCGACGGCATGAATTCGCGCAGCACCTTGGCGTGGCCTTTGGCGCCCCAGATCACCAGATCGGTCGGCTCGATCGTGCTCATGCCTGAAAATCCGGATAACCGAGGTCCTTGTCGGACATGATCCGCCTCGGCACCGCCGGCCACTCGATCGCGAAGGCCGGGTCGTCGAACCGCGCGCCGCGGGCCGCGTCGGGCGCGAACCGGGCGGTCATCTGATAGAACACTTCGGTATCGTCGCAGAGCGTCTGGAAACCGTGCGCAAAGCCCTTCGGAATATACAGGGTGCGCTGATTGTCGGCGCTGAGTTCGACCGATACCCAGCGCAGGTAGCTCGGCGACTGCGGCCGCAGGTCGACGATCGCATCGTACACCGCGCCGCGGGTGCAGCGCACGTATTTGGTCTCGGCATGCTCTTCGGTCTGCCAGTGCATGCCGCGCAGCGTCCCGCTCTTGGCGTTGAACGAGACGCTGGACTGCACGATCGCGACGTCGAGGCCGGCGTCCGCCAGCTCGTCGGCGCAGAACACCCGGGCGAAGTGACCGCGGGCATCGACGATCCGGTCGACCTCGATCAGGATAGCGCCATCGAGACCGAGCGGCGTCAGGCGCATCAGAACACCTGGACGTTTGGAATCGGGACGACGAAACGGCCGCCCCATTCGCGGACGAACGCGAGCTGATCGGCGATTTCCTCGCGCAGATTCCAGGGCAGGATCAGTACGTAGTCCGGCTTGGTCTCCGCGATCCGTTCCGGCGCGACCACTGGGATGTGGGTGCCCGGCAGGTATAACCCCTGCTTGTGCGGACTGCGGTCGGCGACATAGTCGACGAAGTCGGAGCGGATGCCGCAGAAGTTGAGCAGCGTGTTGCCCTTGGCCGCGGCGCCGTAGCCGACGATCGATTTGCCCGCGGACTTGGCCTTGATCAGGAACGTCAGCAGCGCCCGCTTGGTGGCCTGCACCTGGCGATCGAACGAGGTGTAGGTCTCGATCGTGCGCAGCCCGTGCGCCTGTTCGCGATCGAGCAGCGCCGGCACCGACGGCGCGATCTCGGCGGCGGCGGCGTGGCGCGCGTGGATGCGCAGCGATCCGCCGTGGGTCGGCAATTCGTCGACGTCGACGACCACCAGCCCGTGCCGCCGGAACAGCGTATCGACCGCGGTGAGCGACAGGTACGAGAAGTGCTCGTGGTAGATCGTGTCGAACTGGTTGGATTCGATCAGCCGCAGCAGGTGCGGAAACTCCATCGTCACCCGACCGTCCGGCTTGAGCAGAATGGCGATGCCCTCGACGAAGTCGTTCAGCGCGGGAACGTGGGCCAGGACGTTGTTGCCGAGCAGCAGGTCGGCGGCCTTGCCGTCGTCGCGCAGCCGCCGCGCCACCTCGGCGCCGAAGAAGTCGACATGGGTCGGCACGCCCTTGGCACGCGCGACCTCGGCGACGTTCGCCGCCGGCTCGATGCCCAGCGCCGGAATCCCCTTGGCGACGAAGTACTGCAGCAGATAGCCGTCATTGCTGGCGAGCTCGACGACTTGGCTGGAGCCGCCGAGCGACAGCTTCTGCGTCATCTCCTCGACATATCGCTTGGCGTGGTCGAGCCAGGAGGTCGAGAACGAGGAGAAATACAGATAGTCGCCGAAGATGTTCTCCGGGCTTTCGAACTCGGCGAGCTGCACCAGGAAGCAGCTGTCGCAGACGAAGGCCTGCAGCGGGTAGAACGTCTCGCCGTTGCCGAGCCGTTGCGGCGCCACGAAGGCGTTCGACAGCGGCGACATGCCGAGATCGCAAAAGCTGGTGTGCAGCGTCGCTCCGCAGGAGCGGCAGGAGTAGCCTATCATTGCGTGACGATGTCCTGGTACCGGTCGATTTGCGCTTCGCTCAATGTGCGGGCGGTCTCACCGCGATGGTGGCCTTGATACCACTCGACCACCCAGTCGAGCGCCTGTGAAAGCGGCAGCTTCGGGGTCCATTTCAACACCTGCCGCGCCTTGCTGCAGTCGAGCCGGAGCTGGTTGGCCTCGTGAGGATTGGCGGCGTTGTCGAGGGTCCAGGCCGCGCCGTTGCCCCAGCGCGTGCGCATGTGCTCGACGATGGCGCGGACAGGCTGGGCGTCGGTCTCCTCCGGCCCGAAATTGAAGGTGGGATCGGCTTGCAGACGCTGCTTCACGATCGCCTCGGCGATCACCAGATAGCCGTGCAGCGGTTCCAGCACGTGTTGCCACGGCCGCACCGCGTCGGGATACCGGATCACGACCTGCTGCCCCGCCATGAAGCCGCGGACGATATCCGGGATCAGCCGGTCGCGCGCCCAGTCACCGCCGCCGATCACATTCCCGGCGCGCGCGCTGCCGACGACCAGCTTCTGCGCGTCGAAGAACGAACGGCGATAGGCGTCGATCGCCAGTTCGCAGCACGCCTTACTGTTGGAGTAGGGATCGAACCCGCCGAGCCTGTCGGTTTCGCGATAGCCCCAGGCCCATTCCTTGTTGTCGTACACCTTGTCGGTGGTGATCATCACCGCGGCTTCGATGCTCGGGGTGTGCCGGATCGCTTCGAGGACGTTGACGGTGCCCATCAGATTGGTCGCGTAAGTCTCGACCGGGTCGGCATAGGATTGCCGGACGATCGCCTGCGCGGCCAGATGAAACACGATTTGGGGCCGAGACGTCTCGAACACCCGGCGGAGCGCGGCGAGATCGCGGATGTCGGCCTCATGATGCGCGACGACGCTGCCGATCTCCGCCTGAGCGAACAGGCTGGGCGTGGTCGGAGGCGCGAGCGCGTAGCCGGTCACCTCGGCGCCGAGCCGCGACAGCCACAGCGTCAGCCAGCTTCCCTTGAAGCCGGTGTGGCCGGTGACGAGGATGCGCCGTCCTTTCCAGAATGCGGCGTCCATCACCAGATCTTCCAGGGGGCCTTCGTTTCCCACATGCGCTCGAGATTGATCTTGTCGCGCAGCGTGTCCATCGGCTGCCAGAAGTCGCGATGGACGAAGGCGGACAAATTACGCTCGCGCGCGAGGCGCTCCATCGGCTCGCGTTCCCAGATGGTGGCGTCGTCCTCGATGTAGTCGATCACCTTGGGCGACAGCACGAAGTATCCGCCGTTCACCCAGCCGCCTTCGCCGGCCGGCTTCTCCTGAAAGCCGATGATTCGATCGCTCTCCATGTCGAGGACGCCAAAACGTCCGGGCGGCTGCACCGCCGTCACCGTCGCGAGGCAGCCCTCCGCCTTGTGGAACGCGATCAGCGCATTGACGTCGACATTGGAGAGACCGTCGCCATAGGTGAAGCAGAACGCGTCGCCACGAATGTGGCTGCGGACGCGCTTCAACCGGCCGCCGGTCTGGGTCTCTTCACCGGTGTCGATGAAGGTGACGCGCCATGGCTCGGCGTGAACTTGGTGGACCTCGATCTTGTTGTTGGCGATGTCGAGTGTCACGTCCGACATGTGCAGGAAATAATTGGCGAAGTATTCCTTGAACATGTACCCCTTGTAGCCGAGGCAGACGATGAAGTCGTTCAGACCGAAGCAAGAGTAATATTTCATAATATGCCAAATGATCGGTCTGTTTCCGATCTCGACCATCGGCTTGGGACGTGCCGAAGTCTCCTCGGCAATGCGCGTGCCCTTACCGCCCGCAAGGATAACGACCTGCATGTTCTCTCGCCAAGCTCGGGAAGTTGCCAATAAGACACAGATTTTCGGCTTCTATCGCATCAATTCCGGCATCCTGCAATTGGATTGCCCCGATTGTCGAGCGTGCTCCACACCTCCGACCGTGCTTGGCTTCGTCGGTCTCTTGAAGGCATTTCGGCTTTAACGTAATAAAGCAGCGCGGTGGTGACATGCTGCGCCGGGACATCTCCAGACTGTCGTCGTTGGCAATCCTGAAAGGCAGATCGCTTGGAACGTATTCCGGTTTTTGCGCCGTATATCGGCGTCGACACGCTTAAGCATCTCACCGATGCGCTCGATGTCGGCTGGTTGGGCATGGGTGCCACCACCAAGGACTTCGAAGAGCGGATACAGACTTTTCTGGAGACGGATCGGATCGTCGTCGCGACCAATACGGGAACTTCGGCCCTGCATATCGCGCTGTTGGCAGCTGGTTTGCAGCCGGGCGACGAGGTGATCGTTCCCTCGTTCGATTATGTCGCCGACCATCAGGCCATCCGGCTGGCGGGCGGTGTCCCGGTGATGTGTGACATCCGCGACGACAATCTCGGAATCGATGTCGAAAAGGCGGCGAGCCTGGTGACCGACCGGACCCGCGCGATCATTCCGCTGCACTTCGCCGGCATCCCCTGCGACCAGGCGGGCGTCTATGCGCTGGCGAACAAGCATGGGCTGCGCGTCATCGAGGACGCGATGCACGGCTTCGGCACCCGGATCGACGGACGGCGGATCGGCTCCTACGGCGACATCTGCACCTACAGCTTCGATCCGGTGAAGATCGTCACCAGCATCGACGGCGGCTGCGTCGTGCTGAAAAGCGAGCAGGAGGCCGAGCACCTGCAGCGGATGCGGTTTCTCGGGGTCAACAAGGAGACCTCGCTGCGCTACAAGAACAAGCGTGCCTGGGATTATGACGTTCACTGCGACGGCTTCCGCTATCACCTGACCAACATCATGGCCAGCGTCGGCGTCTCGCAGATCAAGCGCGCGGAAGAATTCATCTCGACCCGCCAGGCGGTTTGCCGCGCCTACAGCAACGCTTTTCGGACGCTCGACGGGGTGCGTGTCCCGGCCACCGATTTCACCGACGTTTCACCGTTCATCTATTCGCTGCGCGTGCTCGACGGGCGTCGCGAGGCGCTGATCGCCCATATGGACGCGTGCGGGATCGACGTCGGCATCCACTTCATCCCGGTGCACAAGCACACGCATTTCGCGAACTGTCGCCGCAGCGACATGAGCGTCACCGACAAGGTGGTCGAGGAGGTGCTGACGCTGCCGCTGCACTCGCGCATGGCGCCGGAAGCCGTCGAGCGGGTGATCGACGGCGTCACCAGCTTCTTCGGCGCGTCGGCTGCGGTCCCGGCCTATTCCCGGCGAACCGCGGCGGTCTGATCGAATGTCGACCCTGTTACGCAAGATCAAGGCGCTGTTTCGGCCCGTCGTCGAAGAGGTGCGCGTTGCCAAGGGCACCCAGAAGCGTAGCGGCGAACTACCGGACTGGGCCGCAATCATCGCGACCAATCCGACATTGTGGGCCGATGCCAAGAAGCGCGCGGAGACCGGTCCGCGCGTGCTGATGGCGACGGCGGTCGGCGGCCATCCGCAGTTCACCGTTCTGGAAAGCGCGCTCAACATCGCCCTGACGTTGCGCGGCGTGAAAGTCGACACTCTGATCTGCGATGCGGCGTTGCCCGCCTGCCTGCGTTCCAAGATCAGCGGCATCGATCCGCAGCGGCTGGTCCGGGGCGAGTTGTCCCAGGTGTTCTGCGAAGGCTGCTACGAGCGCGGGAAGGCGGTTTTCGGCAAGACCGATCTGGAGCGCATCGAACTCGGACGTCTGCTGACCGATGAAGATCGCCAGCGCGCCCAGGAATTGTCGCGCACCGTTCCGACCGCCGAGATCGCCGACTTCCAGTTCGACGGATTGCCGGTCGGCGAGCACTGCAGCGCGGGTGCGCTTCGCTATTACGGCATCGGCGATCTTTCCGGCGAGCCGGAAGGTGACGAGGTGCTGCGCCGCTATCTCGAATCCGGACTGCTCGTAGTGCTGGCGATGCGTCGCCTGCTGCAGACGAACCGCTACGACGCCATCGTCACCAATCACGGGATCTATACCCCGCACGGCATCATCAACGCGGTGGCGCGGTCCGCGAACATTCACACCGTGGCCTGGAATCTGGCCTATCGCGCGCAATGCGCGATCTTCAGCCACAACGACACCTATCATCACACCCTGATGAACGAGCCGGTGTCGGCCTGGGAAAACATGGCGTGGTCGCCGAAGCACGAGAAGGACATCCTGACCTATCTCGACAGCCGGCGCGGCGGCAGTCGCGACTGGATCTGGTTCAATCGCGACGCCGACGAGGATATGGCGCGCTTCGCCGCGGAGGTCGGGCTCGATCTCAAGAAGCCGATCATCGGGATGCTGACCAATGTCGTCTGGGACGCGCAGCTGCATTATCCGGCGAATGCCTTCTCGGGCATGCTCGATTGGGTCGAGCAGACCGTGAAGTACTTCGCCGGCCGCCCCGATTTGCAACTGGTTGTTCGGGTGCATCCCGGCGAGCTGGCGCCGCCCGGTGGTCAGACGGTGTCGCGCCAGCCGGTCGCCGAGGCGATCATGAGCTATTGCGGCGGCAACCTGCCGCCGAATATCTTCATCATCCCTCCGGAGAGCAAGACCAGCACCTACGCCGTCGCCGACCGCTGCAATGCGGTCATCATCTACGGCACCAAGACCGGCGTCGAGCTGACCGCGCGGGGCATTCCGGTAATCGTCGCCGGCGAGGCGTGGATCCGCAACAAGGGGCTCACGATGGATGTCGAGAGCTCGGCGGCGTATTTCAGCCTGCTCGACACGTTGCCGCTGGCGAGCCGGCTGGACGAGGCGCAGACGGTGCGTGCGCGTAAATACGCGTATCACTTCTTCTTCCGACGAATGGTCCCGGTGCCGTTCCTGGTGTCGGTTCCGGATTCGTGGCCGCCGTACCGGATCGAGCTGTCGCGGCTCGACGAATTGCTGCCGACGCGGTTTCCGGGGCTGGACGTGCTCTGCGACGGCATCGTCTCGGGTGCGCCGTTCATCTACGAAGCCGAACGGCTGACTCCGCACGATCTGCACTGAACCACATGGCCGGCGATGATCGCCGCCGGCAGGAGAGGGGCACATCGTCTCTGCGGGTCCGCCGCGATCGGCGGCTAGGCCAGCATTTCCTTCAGCAGCGCAGCCTGCCTGTCGTTGAGCGGCCGTCCGGCCGCGTGCCGATACACCGTCATGAACATGTCGGCGAGTTTTGCGGGGTCGGGAAAGGCTTCCTCGACTCGGCGTGTGCCGCGCGCGGCGAGATCCCGAAGCAATTCGGGCGATTGTTCGGCCTTGGCGATCGCGTCGGCAATGCTGCGCTCGTCGAGCGCGTCGAACAGAATCGCGGCGTCGCCGACGACCTCGGGCTTGCAGGTCGCGGTCGAGGACAGCACCGGCAGGCCGTACTGGAACGCTTCGATCAGTGGAAGGCCGAGGCCTTCGAAGGTCGAGGGATGCACCAGATAGCTGGCCTTCTTGAACAGCGCGATCAGCTGCGGCAGCGGAATCGATCCAGGGAACAGGACCTGGTCCTGCAGCTTCAGCCGCTCCCATTCGGCCTTGATCTCCGGCCAGTTGGTCGTCTTGGTGCGGCCGGGACAGACCAGGTTGACGCGAAGACCGCGCTCGTCGCGCAGCAATGCGACTGCCCGCAACAGCCGAATGTGATTCTTGGTCGGCCACGTGGTCGACGGAAACAGGCCGAACCGCTCCGGCGTTCCGGGAGGAAGTTCAACCAGGGACGTATCTTCCTTGAACAGCGGCGGCTTGCGGGGAATGACGGCGATCTTGTCGGGGTCCAGGCCGTAGTGCCGGGCGAGGTCCTGTTTCACCCAGCGCGTCGCCGTCACCACCATCTTCGCCTTGCGGCAACCGTCGCCGAACAGCTCGTCCATCCATTCCGCCTCGCCCTCCGAGAACAGCTCCTTCTCGTGCAGGTGCGGCAGACCCCAGGGTTCGAACACGAACGGGACCGACGTGTCGAAGTGATGCGGATAGGGGAAGTGGATGACGTCGACACCCTGGTCTTTCAGGATTCGATCGCCGTTGCCGGGCGGAAGACTCGCAGCGCCGTAGCGTAGCCCGGCGTAGACGCGCCAGACAATCGGGGTCCAGTGTCGGAAAACGCGGTACTTCCTGGCGAGCGCGGTTACGCGGGGACTCATCGGCCGTTCCATGAAACGCCGATGGAATTGCGCGATGGTCTCTTCACCGAGCGGCAGCGCCGCTGCCAGTTTCTGGAAGCGAGGGCTGTAGCGCTTCGCCTGTGCTTCTTGCGCCACGTACCAGGTGTAGCTGACCGGCCATGGAATCGAGCGCATGCTGGGCCCAAGGAACGGGTCCAGTTCGTGCGTGCTCTTCGTCAGCCCGATCACCAAAACGGGGTCGTCCGGGCGCGTGTCCCGCAACGCCTCCAGCAGAGTGAACAGCGCAGTTTCCGTGCCGCCGGTGACCTTGGTCGACACCTGCGCGTCGATCGCAACCAGAAACGGCCGAGGGCTGGGAACGTTCAATGCGGCTTCCGAAGATCGAGGCACACGACGGCGCGCGCAGCCGCGGGCATATCTGGGTCGCGTTCCGGCTGCTTGACGAAATTATAGTAGCGAAGCCCGGCGGCGGCCTCCGGGGTGGTGACCTGCCAGCCGTTCGGCGAGGTGCTGTAGATCGTTCGGTTGGCGACTTCGCCGCCGAAGCTCTGAACGACATCGTCGACCCCGGCGCTGTCGAAGATCTGCAGCCAGTCCTGATCTTCCTTGTATCCGTAGGGCAGCGTCAGCAGCAACTGGCCACCGGGAATGAGAAGGTCGCGGAACGTCGCCAGAGCGGACCGATAGCCGAACAGATCCTTGGCCGGCTGAGGTTTGGCCAGATTCTCCGCGAACGGCGGAGACGGAATTGGCCACATCCCGACGTGCTCGAGAGTCGAAATGCACACGATCGAGTCGAACGTGCCGGATCGCAGCAGCGGCTTGCGGAAGTCGCCGTGGACGAAGGACAGATTGCGTCGCATCGGAAACTGATCGATGATCAGCGACCAGATCACCAGCTCGCGCTTGGTGAGCTTGTCGTGAGCGAGGATCCACGGCTCGTTCAGCACCGAGCCGGCGTCGATCATCGGTCTATCGGACGCTTTGAGATTGGCCAGCGACCACGGAATTTCCACGCATCGCTCGTCGATATGCGGGCCGTAGCCGTCCGGCAAAGGCGCCTGTTCGGCGAACCGCCGCATCATGTCGGCGCTGGCGATCGTGTCGATCATCAGCTGATTCTTGAACTTGGCGTATCCCGGGGACCACGGAATCCGGCCGCCCCGGATGTACTGGTCGAGAAAGCTCAATTTGCCCGACGTGGCCGCGGCGATGGTCGCCGGCGGTGCGACCTTCGAGGCGAGGCGGCGGAGAATTCGATTGAACATTGTCTGGAGTCCGTCGCTGCCGGGATGGCACTATCGTGCCGTTCGGTCGTCTGGGCACGTCTGCGAAAGGCTTGATTTGTCGTCGAGAACCGCGTCGCACGGGAAATCGGGACCGGACCGCTGCGCTTGTCGCCGGTGCTGTTAGCACACTCCATTTTGCACCGACAACCCATATTATCCGGGCGGCCCGATCTGTGGATTGTGATTGCGTGCGGCGACGTCTCGGCGGTCCGGCCAACCGTGAAATCTGCGGGCGCGGACATCGTCGGGAAGAGACTCGCCCGGCCTTGAATCCGCGCCGTTGGTTGATCGGCGCACGGCGGCGGGAGCCGTGCCGACTCGCCCGATTTCCCCGATTGTGGCCGCGGTTCCGCTCTCGCGGGAATTTGGGAGGGGGGCGTCTTTGGGGTAGATTTCCGGCCTGCAAATCCGTATCGGAGGGAGGGCGAAGCCGGGTCCGGGCGGGCGCGGCCGAGCCTGTTGGGCTGCCGTTTCGAACGGCGGCGCCGGCCTTCAAAGTGCCCGAACAGATGGCTTTCATGACAGCAAATTCGAACAGGCAGGACGACGACGGCGGCATGCAGTCGGCCGGCGGCACGATCCTGATCCGGCCGCACAGCGGATTGACCCGGCTGGGCATCCCGCAGGTGTTCGAATACAGCTATCTGCTGAAGTTCTTCGTGCTGCGCAATCTACGTGCACGCTATCGTCCGACGCTTCTCGGCTACGGCTGGATCGTGCTGCGGCCCGCGCTGCTCTGCCTGGTCTACGCCCTCGTGTTCGGCCATCTACTCGGGGTGCAGAGCCCCGGCGTACCGATGGTGCTGTTCGTGTTCTTCGGCGTGGTCGTATATCTGTTCTTCGCTTCGGCGCTGACCGAGGTCGCTAACTCGCTGTCCGGCGCCGCCGGCATCATGAGCAAGGTGTACTACCCACGGCTGATCACGCCGCTTTCGGCGCTGACCACCAATCTGGTCGATCTGGCGTCGTCGATGCTGATCATCTTCGCGATGATGGCGTTCTACGGCGTGATCCCGCCGATCCACGTGTTCTACTTTCCGTTGTTTCTCGCCGGCTTCGTGCTGGTCACGTTCGGTTTCGGCCTGATCCTCGCGTCGTACTCGGTCGAGCGTCGCGACATCATGATCGCGCTTCCTGTGGCGATGCGGGTGCTGATCTACGCGATGCCGGCGGTGTATCCGATCAGCCTGGTCTCCGAGCGCCACCAGGTGTTCTACTATCTCAATCCGCTCGCGGTGTATCTGCAGGGCATGCGGTGGTCGTTGATGAACGATCAGGCGGTGCCGCTGTGGTCGATCGCGCTCGCCGTCGTGGTGACGGTCGCCAGCGTGCTGTACGGATTGGTCCTGTTCAACCGTGTCGAACGCACCATGGTCGACAGGCTTTAGGAAAACGGTTCCCGAGATGTCGAAACCGGTCATCAGCATTGAAAAGCTGGGCAAGCAGTACAAGGTCGGCGGCAAGCCGTTCTGGGCTCTGCGCGACATCACGCTGGACGTGAAGCGCGGCGAGGTGCTCGGCATCGTCGGTCGCAACGGCGCCGGCAAGACGACGCTGCTGCGGATCCTGTCCCGGATCACCGATCCGACCCACGGCAAGGCCGTCATCCGCGGCCGGGTCAGCACGCTGCTCGAAACCGGCACCGGCTTTCACCCCGACCTCAGCGGCCGCGAAAACATCTACCTCAACGGCGCGATCCTCGGCATGAGGCCGCAGGAGGTGAAGCGGCGGATGGAGGAGATCGTCGAGTTCTCGGGCGTCGGCAAGTTCATCGACGCGGCGCTGAAGTCGTATTCCTCCGGGATGCGGTCGCGACTGACCTTCGCGGTCGCGGCCCATCTGGAAACCGAAGTGCTGATGATCGACGAAGTGCTCGCCGTCGGCGACATCGCGTTTCAGGAGAAGTGTCTCGCCAAGATCAACGATCTGACGCGCGAGGATCATCGCACGGTTCTGTTCGTCAGCCACAGCATGGGCGCCATCCAGTCGCTGTGCTCCAGTGCAATCCTGATCGAGGACGGCACCATCGTGGCAAAGGGCGAAACCGAGCACGTGGTGGCGAAGTACAACTCCCTGCTTCTCGGTCCGAAGGGCAGCACGGAGATGACCAATACGGCCGGCAGGCCCGGGTCCGGCACCGTCCGTCTGACCGGCATGCAACTCGAAGACCTCGACGGCAAACCGATCACCAGCGTCCCTGCCGGTTCGGGCGCGCGCCTGGTGTTCGATTATGTGAGCGTGCTCGACCAGGAGGTACGCGACGTCATCGTCACCGTCGTGATCGTCGGCAGCAAGGGCTTTCGGCTGTTCGGCATGCCCAGCGACATCATTCGCTCGAAACTGACGCTGAGCGCCAAGTCCGGCCAGTTCGTATGCACCTTGCCGCAGCTGCCGTTGCTGCCGGGGCACTACGACATCGTGGCCAGCGTGCTGGTGAATCGCGAGCTCGCCGACAAGATCCAGAACATGTGCCATCTGCCCGTTTCACATAATGATTATTACGGCACCGGTCGCATTCAGCAGGGCGCCATGGGCGACGGCCTGATCGATTTTTCCTGGGACGTGCGCAATGGTGGGCCGGAGCCGAGTTCATCGTCGGTGGCGTCGCGTGAATCCGCGGTCTGAGACCGCCTCGAAATTGCTGATCGAAGGATGGCGATAGCCGTGAGCACCGATCCGATGCCCGTCGACTCCTGCCCCCGCATTACCGTCGGTTTGCCAGTCTACAACGGAGCGCAATATCTGCGGCGGGCGATCGACTCGATCCTCGCTTCGCGATTTACGGACTTCGAACTGATCATCTCTGACAACGGGTCGACCGACGAGACACCGCAAATTTGCCGCGAGTATGCGGCGCGGGACAACCGGATCAAGATCATCACACAGCCGAAGAACCGGGGTGCGGTGGCCAATTTCCAAGCAGTGGTCGCGCCCGCGCGCGGAAAGTATTTCATGTGGGCCGCCGACGACGACGTCTGGCTGCCGGATTTCATGTCCCTCACGTCGGCTGAACTCGATGCTCATCCGGACGCCGCCGTCGCCATGTGCGCCGTGAAGCGGCGGGAGGGGGCTGAAGGAGATGTGATCGACGTACTCCGGTTTCCGTACGTCAATAAGGAAATGGGCGGGACCCGGTTTGGAAATTTCCGCCTGATGACCTCGTCCAGCAAGATTTCGCTGTTCGTTTATGGCCTGTTTCGCACCGAACTCATGAAAAAGTCGATCTTGCTGTTTCCCCATACCCTCGGGGGCGATCGGCAATTCATGTGCCAGTTCACCTTGAGTGGGGATTTTCGTTTTGTCGATTCCGTGCAATATGTCCGATCGATCCAGAGTTCCCACGAGTGGTCGTATCGTCGGAATTCGTCGCGACCGTCGGTGCTGCTGAAGCAGATGGCGTCATTCATCTCGCTGATGGTGAGATCGCCGATCGTCCCGGCTGCGCAGAAGGTCAAACTTCCGCTACTGGCCTATCGCTACGCGGTTTTCATAGGCCTGCACGCGGCCTCGAATCTGCGGAAGCTCATTCAAGCCGAGCTCTCGGGAGACGCGGCCGGGCGGCGAAATGGAAAGGCTTTGATGGTGGTCCAGTTGTACGTGCGTCTGAGGCAACTCGTCGCGAAGAATTTGAAGCTCGTGATGCTCGGCCTCGTCGGCGGCGGGGCGGCGCTGCTGGGCTGCGCAGTGATTCTGCTGCTGGCCGGAGAGGTCACCGTTGCTCTGCTGCTCCTGCTCGCAGGCGGCATAGCTGGCCTGGTTGCGGGCGAGATCCTGATCGCCCGGCTGGTGCGCGAGACCTTCAAGCTGGTGAAGTGGCGCGGGACGCAACAGTCCGATGCGCGAAAGAGTCTGGACGACATCCGCAACGAGGTCCGGCGTCTCACCGATCTGCAACTGGTCCAGCGCGTGGCCGATGTGGGCGTTGACGTCGCGGTCCCGACCAGCAGGTACGCGCAGAACAGGCTCGCGCTCATTCGGAAGGAAGTGACGTTCGCCCATCAGGTGGAGACGAGCCGAATCCGGGAGTTGTACCTCGGTGAGATCATGCCGGAGGCGCTGAAGGTGCCGGTGCCGCTGGGCGCGATGAACGAATTGACCGGCCATCCGAACAAGGCCGATATGATGATGGTCTGCGCGATCGCGGGCGCGATCAAAGCCAAGCGGATCTTCGAGTTCGGCACCCATGTGGGCCGCACGACGTTCCACCTCACCGCCGTGAACGAAGAGGCCGAGGTCACCACCCTCGACATCGGCGATGCGGCGGTGAACGAATACGCCCCGTATATCGGAAACTTTTTCAAGAACACCGGCAAGGACGGTCGAATTCGCCAGATCTTCGCCAACTCGTTCGAATTCGACCCGACGCCGTATCGCCAGCAGTTCGACTTCGTCTTCGTCGACGCCGATCACAGCTACGAGGCGGTGAAGAACGATACGCTCAAGGCCTTCGAGTTGCTCCGACCGGGCGGCGTTGTGATGTGGCACGATTATGCGCCCAAGAGCGCCGGCCTCGTGCAATTCATCAAAGAATATACGCTCGCTGAGCGGCCACTGTTCCGAATTCGCAACACCTGCCTGCTCTTGCATATCGACGGGGTCGACCCGCTGACCTTCCGGCCTTACCCGATGCTGTCGTCGCTCGATCTCGACGCGAAGCAGAAGGATCCTCACAAGATGGATGAGATCTACCACACCTGATCGATGGTCCGGCGCGCTCTGAATCGCGCCGACGCGAACAGGAGCGTTCAGGCAAGACGCCCCCCGTGTGCGACACGGAGGGCGAGGTTCCTCGTCTGACGTTTCGAGAGTGAGCGGCTTTACACGCGGAGCAGAAAGCCGCTGGGAGCCACAGTGATCAGCAATTGATTCTCGATCTGCTTGTCGATCTCGAACTTCATCGGAGCGCCATCCAGCGATTTCGCCTCGCTCGTCTCGAGCTGTTTGATGAAATCGTGAACCGCAATCTTAGGATTGTTCGATTTGCCCCAGGGACGATCCGGATACAGGCTCTCCGGCAGGTCGTCGATGATCGTGTCGAAAACCACGCAATAGCTGCCCTTGCTCACGAGCGGGGCGTACAGCCGCAGTTCTTCTTCGACGTGATCGCGGGTGTGATTGCTGTCGAGGCAAACCATCACCTTCTTGCGGCCCCGTGCCGCGTCCCGAGCGGCATCAGCGGTCGCCTGAGCGATGCTCGAGCCCTGGATCAGGTCGATTCGCTTCGACATCGGATGTGCGACAATCGCCGCGCGATTGTGCTCGCGAATGTCGATATCGATGCCGAGGACACGCGCATCGGCGTTGCCGCCGCACGCGGCAATCAACTCGAGGATGCTGGCGTAAAAGATCAGCGAGCCACCGCGCGCAACGCCGGTCTCGATGATGAGATCAGGCTGCACGTTCCACAACAATTGCTGCATGCCGATGACATCCTGAGGATGCTGGATGATCGGTCGACCGAGCCATTCGAAATGGTAGGAGTACTTGTGCTTAGCAGCCGTGGTCACCCATTCGAGCGTCAGCTCTTTGAGTTTCTCATCGTCCCCTTGCTGCTGAATCTCGCCGATGCACTCTCGCTTGAAGTTCGCGTGATCGTCCATATCCGTCCTTATCTGCTTCTTACGCGCTCGAAGCGGACGTGCTTTCGAGCTTCGCCCCAGCAGTGCGCGTCAAGGTGTTTGGGATGGTCGGGAAAGTGTGTCGGTCTCGCTCGTACCCGTTTGAAACTAAACGGTTATCATAGATTGACTCATCTGCCCATGCCGGGCAACCGAAAATCAGGGCTGTGCACGGCTGCGGGTCTCGATCAGCAGTGCTGTCGCCGCCGCAGCCAGCTTGTCGCGGCCGCGTGCGTTGAGGTGCTCGGTGGCGAGGTTGTTCTTGAAGAAGAACTCGCGGCCGAGTGCGGCGGAGAAGTCGACGAACCGATGTCCGCCGGTGCCGAGCGCGGGCGCCAATGCACGCGCAATCTGGTCGGCGAGAGCGGCGGCGACGTCGGGAAAGCGTCGGCCGTGGACGTCGCGTCCGGCCTCGACGTTGATCGGTGTGAGGTAACACAGCGCGGTGGCGTTCATCCGGCCGATCAACGTGATCGCATCGCGTAGCGCCAGCAGCTTGGGGTGCGATTCGTCGAACGTGTAGGCGTAGTGCCACGCGAACAATTCGCGATAGCGCACCTTCTGCTCCGCGGGATTGTCCGTCGGCATCAGCGAGATTGCGCGCAGATCTCCGTTGCGGGTCAGCGACGACAGTTGCAATCGGACCCGTGTGCGGTCGAACTGATCGAAGAACCCTTCGCCGGCTTCGACGTCGGCGATCGCCGGGATCGGGCGGCCGGGATCAGCGAGCCAGGCGCGGATCGCGGCGTGTTCCTGCTCGAGTGCCCACAAGGGGCTGCCGTGCCATTGCGGTGAAAACGCGCGCGGGTTGATCGGGAGCATCACCACGCGGGGGGATGCCGGCAGCCGTGCGAGCACCTCCATCAGGTCGCGGTAGATCGCCGGCTGATACGCCGTGTGCGAGATCGCCAGGCAGCTTTGCGCAGACCCGACCCGGTCGATCATCATCTGGTGAAGCGTGCGCCGGTCGGTGTCCTCGTTGGCGATCCGCTCGGAGACCGAGTCCCCGAGCAGCAGCAGTTCGGGAGCCGCGCCGCCGCTGCCATATTGCGCGATCAGCGCCGCCAGCGCCGGAAACGGCTGTCCGGCCGAGCCGGGAAAGATCTGCCGCAGCGTCTTGGCCTTGCCGGCAGCGATCAGGCGTCGGCGGGTGAAGTAACTGGCGAACATTTTGGCTTCTGTGAAGGACCCGGACGAGGGGAAGAGCTGCGCCGGCTTTGTATCGGCATCGGGCAGGTTGCTCAAGGCAGGCGGGCCGTCAGCGGAGCGCGCGGATGGTTCGCGCGAGGCCGGCCTCGCTGTCCTCCGGCGGTCGCCAGCCGGTTTTCGCCAGGCGGCGGCAGGAAAGCTCGAGCCGGCCGGTCAAGGTCTCCCATCGGTCGCGCTGGCCGATCGCGCCGCTCAACAGCGACATCATCCGCGGCGCCCCGATCAGCATTGCCGGTCGGCCGATCGCCCGCCGGAAGATACCGATCATCTCGCTGACATTGAGCGGTCGCGGGTCCGCGACCAGCGCGGTGAACATGTCGGTATTGCCCAACGTCAGGGCATGGCGCACCGCGGCGGCGACGTTGCGATCGCTGATGATCGAGCGGCGCGCGGTCAGCCCGTCGAGCGGTAACGGGACCGGCAGCGCCGCTAGTCGGGCGAGGGCCCGCATGTTGGCGCGTACGCCCGCGCCATGGACGACGGGCAGCCGCAGGATCACACCGCTGAGCCCGGCCCCGAGAGTCGCCGCTTCGGCGGCGAGCTTGGAACGGCCATAGGCGTTGGTCGGCACCGGGGTGTGGTCTTCTTCGACCAGCCGGTCGCAACTGCTGCCGACGATGGCGCGCAGCGACGACACATGCACCACGCGAGCAGTGCCGGCCCGCGCGGCCGCCCGCATCAGCCGCTCGGTCGCCGTCGCATTGACGGCGAACAGCCGCTGTTCCGAAACGTCCTTGCCCTGGTGGGCGAGACCGGCCACGTGAACCAGACCATCCACCCCCTCGAGCGGTTGCATCCAGTCGATCGGATCCTCCAGATCGCCGATCTGCACCCGTTCGACGCCCGGGATTGCCGTTTGATCGGGACGCCGCAGCGTCAGCCGAACCTGATGCCCCGCCGCGAGCAGCTCGTTCACCACCACCCGACCGACAAAACCCGAGCCGCCTGTGACCAGAACCTTCATCGCGCGGAAAATGGCGCGGGGGCGCCGGGAATGCAACCGAGCGTCGCGCCGTGATCAGCCCGGGCGACCGATTTCCGTATCGGGCGAAATAGCTTGTTCGGGATGGGAGTGGCGGTTAAGACCGCCCGACGCGCAATCCGGACGGGTCTCCGGGTCGGAAGCCGGTGCGCACGATCCGATGGCGGGAGCAAACGGTGGTTCGGCGATGACTGGCATCGACAAGCTCGCTGTGCGGCTTCGCCTGCGCCTACCTGCGAACATCCGCCATCTGGCCCGGGTCGCGCGATTCGCCGTGCAGTCCGGCCGGCAATCGCCGGCGCTGCCGCAAGCCCTGCTCGAGAATTGTCGGTTCTGCGCCGACCGGCTGGTGATGGTGGAACGGCTGCCGCACGGCGGGGTGGTCGCCGAGATCGGATGTCTGCGTGGTGAATTCTCGCGCGACATCCTCCGCCTCGCGTCGCCGAAACGGCTGCATCTGTTCGATATCGACTTCAGTCCGCTCGCCGCGGACGTGCGGGCCGATCATCGCGTCTCGATTCAGGAAGGCCCTTCGCCCGAAAGTCTCGCGGTGCTTCCGGACGGCTCGCTCGATTGGGCCTATATCGACGCCGACCACAGCTACGCCGCGGTGGTGCGCGATGCCGCGGCCGCGGCGCGCAAGGTCAAGCCCGGCGGCTACCTGGTGTTCAACGATTTCGCCCATGTCGATCCGTTCCTGGGGCGTTACGGCGTGCACCGGGCGGTGGTGGAGTTCGCGGTTCAGCATCGCTGGGAGGTCGCGTTCTTCGCCTACGAGACCAACGCGGTCTACGACATCGCATTGCGGCGTCCGGACGCCGCGGTGGATCCGCGGTCGTGAGCGGATCGGCGATCGGCCGCCTGCGCGGCTGGGCGGCCGCGCGTCTGCCGGCGCGCCTGATCCATCGTTACCGGATCGTCCGCCATGTCCAGTTGATGCCGTTCGAGCCGGAGCTGACGGTGCTGCCGCGGTTTCTGAACGTCGGCGAGGTCGCCATCGATGTCGGCGCTAATGTCGGCGTGTACTCCGATTGCCTCGCGCGCGGTGCCAAGCGGGTCGTCGCGCTGGAGCCGCATCCGGGCTGCGCCGCATTCCTGCGCCGGCTGGCGCTCGACCGTGTCGACCTGATCGAGGCCGCTGTGTCGGATCGCGAAGGTCGTGCCGATCTGCGCATTCCTATCGACGACAGCGGCGAAGCCTATGCGCTGTCCTCGCTGTCGGTCGCCAACGATTTCGGCGCCGCCGAACGCGCGGTGCGCATCGCTCCGGTCCGGACCGTCACGCTCGATGGTATCGCCGAGCAGCGGGTAGGGCCGCAGGAGCGGGTCGGCTTCGTCAAGATCGACGTTGAAGGCCACGAGCTGAAAGTGTTGCTCGGCGCCCGGGCGCTGCTCGCCGAGCACCGTCCGGTAATTTTGGTGGAAACCGAGTTCCGCCACGGCGGCGATCCCGAAGGCGTGCTCCGGTTCGCTGCCGAGGCGGGCTACCGCGCCAGCGCACTGGTCGACGGCGTCAACCTCGCGCCGATCGACGCCGACACGCTGCGGATGCGGCAGTCAGATTCGTTGCAGCGGGCCGGCCGGCGGGGAGGCTACCTCAACAACGTGTTTCTCCTGCCGGTGACGCACTGAACGGCGTCGGGTCTGTCGTCGGCACGCTCAGTACGCGAACCGGTCCCACAGCCGCGTCGCCCGCCGCTCTTCGAGCAGCGCCGAGCAGCCCCGCGACAGCGCCTGCAACTGCTCCGGCTGCTCCAGCACGCGCAGGATGACGGCGCGAAAGGCCGCCGCCGTCGCGGCCTTTGCCACCAGTCCGGCGCGGCCGTCGCCGACCTGATCGGGCAGCGCGCCGTTCGGCATCACCAGGCTGGGCAGGCCGAAGGTCAGGGCTTCCGCGACCACGCCCGACTGGCTCGCCTCGACGTAAGGGCAGAGCAGCGCATCGTTCGCAGTCAGCGCCTCGTCGAAGTCGGATGCGGTCAGCCAGCCGATCCTGAGCGTCACCTGCGGCCAGCCGGCGAACAGCCGGCGCACCTCCGCGGCGAGCGGCCCGTCGCCGGCGATGGTCAGCGACCAGTCGGAGCGGTCGCGCAACGGCGCCAGCGCCTCTGCCAGCGTATCGAGGCCCTTGTATTGAATCAGGCGGCCGATGAACAACAAACGCACCGGGCCAGCGCCGCGCGCGCCGCCGCCGGCGCGGCGCTGCGGCAGGAAGCTCTCCAGCGGAATCCGCCGCAACCGCGCGGCACGGCGCGGCCAGCGCCTGGCGAGCACGTCGTGGACCGCGCCCGACAGCGTCACGATCCGGTCGGCGAAGCCCAGCAGCAGCGTCTGGGTGGCGCGCTGCCAGCTCCTGGCATAGTCGCCGGGATGCGGGTCGGCGTCGTGGGCGACGAACACCACCGCGATCCCGCGCCGCTGCAGCAGGTGGATGAACGGCCAGGCCAGCGGGAAATTCATAGTGAAGACCGCGAAGTCCGGGCGGGTCTGCGCCAACTCCTCGGCGTGGCGGTCGAGGTCGCGCAGAACGCCGATCGGATTGGTCAGCAGCCTGCGGTAACTCGGGATGTCCACCAGCCGGAGCGGCAATCCGGATCGTTCGAAGTCGTCGAGCTCGGCGTTGCTGCGGCGCAACGACAGCGTGACCCGGTCGTCGCCGATCTCCTCGGCGAGCTTTGTGGCAAGCCGCAGCGTGACCAGCGAGCCGCCGCCGCGGGAGCCCCAATACACCAGCACGGTCCGGCGAATGGTAGACAGATCGGGCCGTTCTGACTCGGAAGCGGGCTGCACGATCACTCCTGCGGCGTCCGGCCGTTGCTAAGGCAGGACTACTCGTCCTCGTAGGCCGGCGGCGTGCCCCGGATGTCGCCGATCAGATCACAGATCTCGCGCACCGCGCCTTTGCCGCCCGGGCGGGTCGTGATGTAGCAGGCGAGGTCGCGGACGTGATCGTGCGCGTCGGCGACCACGATCGGCAGGCCGGCGTGCTTCAGGCAGGGCTTGTCGTTGATATCGTTGCCGACATAGCCGGTCTCGGCCAGCGACACGCCGAACCGTGCGGCCACACGGCGCAGCGCCTCGAGCTTTCGTTCGACGCCGTGCAGGCATTCCATCTGCAGCTTCTTGGCCCGCGCCGCGACGACGCCGTTGACCTCGGTCGAAATGATGAACGGCGTGATGCCGGCGCGCTCCAACCGTCTTATTCCGATACCATCAAACCGGCTGCAGCATACCGCCTCCCGGCCGTCCTCGAACACGTAGACCGAGTTGTCGGTGAAAACCCCGTCGAAATCGAACACCATCAGGCGAAGCTTGCGAATGCGGTCGGCCAGATCGTCGTCGCTCAGCAGCATCCAGTCCCTCGTCCGCAAGCCCGCCCCTTCGGTCGGATCGACCTCTCGTATCGCCCGGCCCCAGCCGCCGCAAGCGCGCCGTGCCGCGGGTCGCGAACTGGCTTGACCACCCGGCCCAAGTTGGGTAGCCCCAGCCGTCCCGCTGGCAGGGATGCGGCAAGGGTTCCACTTCGATGTCCAGGGCTCCCTCCATAGTTGCGCTGATTCCTGCGCGCTCGGGATCGAAGCGGCTCGCTCACAAGAACGTCCGGCTGCTCGGCGGCCATCCGGCGCTGGCCTATACGATCTGCGCGGCGCGCGCCTCCCAGGTGTTCGACGCCGTCGTCGTCTCCACCGATTCCGAGGTCTATGCGGACATCGCCCGTCACTACGGCGCCGAGGTCCCTTTCCTGCGTCCCGACGAAGCGTCGGGTGATCGATCGCCCGACATCGACTGGGTCGACCTCACCCTGCAGCGGCTGGACGCGGCGGGCCGCCGTTACGACGCCTTCTCGTTGCTGCGGCCGACCTCGCCGTTCCGCAAGCCCGAGACCATCGCGCGGGCATGGAAGCAATTCGTTGCGGCGGATGGGGTGGACTCGCTGCGGGCCGTCGAGCCGGTGGAGCAGCATCCCGGCAAGATGTGGGTCGTGCGCGGTCAGCGCATGACGCCGCTGCTGCCGCTGTCGCCCGCGGAAGCGCCGTGGCACAGCCAGCAGATGGCGGCACTGCCGCTGGTGCACGTTCAGAACGCCAGCCTTGAAATCGCCTGGACCCGCGTGGTCCGCGACAGCCGCACCATCGCCGGCACCGTGCTGATGCCTTTCCTGACCGAGGGCGACGAAGGCATCGACATCAATCGTCACAAGGACTGGCTCTGGGCCGAGCATCTGATCGCGTCCGGCGAGGCCAGACTTCCGGAGATCGACCGTCCGGCCTATCCGCGCGAGCGGCTGCCGGCCGGGGTGTTCTGAACCTTGGATTTCATTCTTTCATTTGCAGGAGCGCGTCTTGGGTGACCTGATCGGCGACGTTGTCGAATCCGAATTGTACTACGTGCCGGCCAGAGAGTTCGACCGGGTCCGCCAGCTCAACGCGCCGCGTCCGAAGCTGGTGTCGCTCTACGCCGACATGGCCCGGCTGAACGCGCTGTACATGATCGCGCGCGCCGGGTCGGGACATATCGGTTCGTCATTCTCGTCGCTCGATATCCTGTCGCATCTGTATCTGACCGAAATGAATCGCGACGCCGGCGACATCTTCTTTTCCTCCAAGGGCCACGACGCGCCCGCGCTGTACGCGGTGCTGATCGCCCAGGGTGTGCTGCCGGAGCAGAAGCTGCACGGGCTGCGCCGGCTCGGCGGACTGCCCGGCCATCCCGATATCGGCACGCCGGGCCTCGTCACCAACACCGGCTCGCTCGGCATGGGGATTTCGAAGGCGAAGGGGATGCTGTTCGCCAACCGCGTCACCGGAAAGGGCGGGCGGGTGTTCGTGCTCACCGGCGACGGTGAATTGCAGGAAGGCCAGATCTGGGAATCGCTGGTGTCGGCCGCCAACCACCGCGTCGGCAACCTCACGGTGATCGTCGACCACAACAAGTTCCAGTCGGACTTCTCGGTCGAGCGGACCTCGAGCCTGGGCGACCTCGACGCCAAGTTTCGCGCGTTCGGCTGGCACGTCGCGCGGATCGACGGCCACGACACCGAGCTGCTGGCCGAGACCTTCAAGGCGCTGGAGAAGATCACCGACCAGCCCAAGGTGGTGATCGCCGACACCGTCAAGGGCAAGGGCGTGTCCTTCATGGAAGGCACCTCGATCGACTCCGACGTCGAGATGTTCCGGTTTCACTCGGGTGCGCCGAAGGCCGACGAATATCTGCGCGCGGTCGAAGAGATCGAAGCGCGGATTTCCAGTCAGCTCGCCGGGCTGCACGCGACCGCGGTCGAAGTCGTTCGCGTCGACAAGCCGGTGGTGGCGCCGGCGCCGGCCGGACAGGTCAAGCTGTTCCCGGCCTATACCGAGGCGCTGCTCGTCGAAGCCGAGAAGCGCCCCGAGCTGGTCGCGCTCGATGCCGACCTCGCGCTCGACATGGGGCTGCTGCCGTTCGGCGAGAAATTCCCCGACCGCTATCTCGAATGCGGCATCGCCGAGCAGGACATGGTGAGTCAAGCCGGCGGCATGGCGCTGCGCGGCCTGCTGCCGGTGGTGCATTCGTTCTCGTGCTTCCTGTCGACGCGTCCGAACGAGCAGATCTACAACAACGCCACCGAAGACAGCCGCATCGTCTATGTCGGCGGCCTGTCCGGCGTGCTGCCGGCGGGGCCGGGGCATTCGCACCAGAGCGTGCGCGAGATTTCCGCGCTCGGCGGCATTCCAAATCTGGTGATGGTCGAACCGTGCTGTCCCGAGGAAGTGGCGCCGCTGCTGCGCTGGTGCCTCGACTATCAGGGGCCGAGCTTCCTGCGGATGATCTCGATCCCCTACGTCACCAGCGCCAAGCTGCCGGCGGACTACGTGCCACAATCCGGCCGCGGCGTGACCCTGCGCAGCGGCGGCGATGCGACCATCGTCACGTCGGGACTGCTGATGACGGCGGAAGCGTTGCGGGCTGCCGAGCTGCTGGCGCAGCGCGGCATCGCGGCGGGCGTCGTCGCGCATCCGTGGCTCAACCGCGCCGATCCGGAATTCGTGCTGGATTTGGCAGCGCGTGCGCCGGTGCTGATCACGCTCGACAATCACTTCAGGATCGGCGGGCAGGGCCAGCATCTGATCGCCGCGCTGGCCGGCTCCAATCCGCCGCGGATGCCGCGATGCCTGTCGCTCGGCCTCGAACAATGTCCGCCGTCGGGCCGCAACGATGAGGTGCTCGACGTGGTCGGACTCGACGCCGACCGGATCGCCCAGCGCATCGCCGAGTTCCTGGGGTCCGGCACCCGCAAATTATGATCGCGCCGCTTCGGTCCCTGGTACGGCGCGCTCCGGCGCTCAGATGGCTCCGGCTTCTGCGCCTGAACCGGTTTGCGCGAAAACGCGCCCACCAGGACTGGACCGGGCTGATCGAGCCGGACGGCGAGCGCTGGCGCGCGGCGCTGGCAGCGGCCGATAACGGGCCGCGCGTCGTCATCGCCACCAACTCCGGCGGCCATTTCGGCCTCGCGGCGGTCGACCGGCTGATCGCGGTCGCGCTCACCTTGCGCGGCGCCCGGGCGTCGGTCGCGTTGTGCGACGGCGTGCTGCCGGCCTGCCTGATGTGCGAATACAACATCCAGCCGACCGCGGCGCTGATCGCGCGTGGCCCCGACCGGCGGATCTGCAGTTTCTGCTATCCGCCCGCCGCCAGCGCGGTGGAGCGGCTGTGCCTGCCGCTGGAGCGACTGGGCTCGGAGATCACGCCCGCCGACATCGAGGCGGCGGAGCAGTTCGCCGCCTCCGTGCCGTTCGAGCGGATCGGCAGCGCAGTCTGGCACGACGTCGCGGTCGGACAACACGCGCTGGCCGGCGCGCTGCGCTATTTCGCCTGCGGCACGCTGGATCGCGAACCGCTCGGCGAGCCGGTGGCGCGGCGCTATCTGGCCGCGACGGTGGTGACGGCGATCGCCTATCAGCGGATGTTCGAGCGGCTGCGGCCCGAGGTCGTGGTGGTCCATCACGGCATCTACGCGCCGCAAGGCATCGTCGTCGAAGTCGCCCGCCAGCGCCGGATCAGGGTGGTGACGTGGAATCCGGCCTATCGCCGGCATTGCTTCATCTTCAGTCACGACGAGACTTATCATCATTCGCTGATGACCGAGCCCATCGGCCGATGGGCCGATCGGCCGCTGACCGCGGCGGAGAGGGCGCAGATCAGCGACTACCTCGCCAGCCGACGCGAGGCGCGCAACGACTGGATCAGCTTCCACAAGCCGCCCGACGTCGCCGTCGCCGAGCGGCTGGCGGCGGCCGGCTTCGATGCGTCGAAGCCGATCATCGTCGCTTACACCAACGTGTTCTGGGACGCGCAGCTGCACTATCCGCAGAACGCGTTCCGCAGTCAGATCGATTGGCTGACGCAGACGATCGGATACTTCGCGACGCGGCCCGATCTGCAACTGGTGATCCGCGTGCATCCTGCGGAAGTCAGCGGCGTTCCGACCTCGCGCCAGTTCGCGATCGACGAAATCGCCAAGGTGTTTCCCGAACTGCCCGCCAACGTGCTGCTGATCGCGCCGTCCGACGCGCTGTCGTCCTACGGGCTCGCGGATGTCGCCGACACGGTGCTGATCTACGCCACCAAGATGGGGGTCGAACTGACCGCGACCGGCATTCCGGTGGTGGTGGCCGGCGAGGCCTGGGTGCGGAACAAGGGATTCACCGCGGACGTCCGGTCGCCTGAACACTATCGCGAACTGCTCGATGCGTTGCCGGCCCGCAACAGGATGGCGCCCGAAGCCCGCGAGCGGGCGCTGGCCTACGCGTATCACTTCTTCTTCCGGCGGATGATTCCGCTCACGATGGTGGATTCGGTCGCCAACAGCCGGCTGTTTTCGGTGTCCGCAGGCAGCGTCGAGGAATTGGCCGGCGGCCGGAATCACGGCCTCGATGTGGTCTGCCAGGGCATCCTCGCAGGAGCGCCATTCGAGGCTTGATCGCGCCTATCCAACTTGTGTATCCACACCCCGAGCCATCCAGACCATCCCGTGTTCTCGCGGAAGGACCAGCAAATGCCTCGTATGTTCACGTTTGGTACCAAGGTCGTCACAGACGATAGTCCATCATTCGTGATCGCGGAGGTCGGGCACAATCATCAAGGCGACATGGAGAAGTGCAAGGCGATCTTCAAGGCTGCGAAGGAAGCCGGCGCCGATGCGGTCAAGATCCAGAAACGCGACAACCGCGCGCTGTTTACCGCCGAGATGTACGACTCCCACTACGACAGTGAGAACGCCTACGCGCCGACCTACGGCACGCATCGCGAGCATCTGGAGTTCAACCGCGAGCAGTATCTGGAGCTGAAAGAGTACTGCAAGCAGCTCGACATCATCTTCTTCTCGACCGCCTTCGACGAGCCGTCGGCCGATCTACTCGAGAGCATCGACATGCCCGGCTACAAGATCGCCTCCGGAGATCTGGTCAACACGCCGTTGCTGAAGAAGGTGGCTTCGTTCGGCAAGCCGATCATCGTATCCACCGGCGGCGGCACGCTGGCCGACGCCCGGATCGCCTACGAGACGATCATGCCGATCAACCGCAATCTCTGCATCATGCAGTGCACCTCGGGCTATCCGCCGCCGCACGAAGAACTCAACCTGCGGGTGATCGAGACCTTCCGGAAGGAGTTCCCCGACATCGTGATCGGGTTCTCGTCGCACGACTCGGGTGTGGCGATGCCGCTGATCGGCTATATGCTCGGGGCGCGCGTGTTCGAAAAGCACTTCACGCTGAACCGGACCTGGAAGGGCACCGATCAGGCATTCTCCCTCGAACCCGCCGGCCTTCGCCGCGTCGTGCGCGATCTCGAACGCAGCCGCGTCGCCCTGGGAGACGGCGTCAAGACTCCGTACGCGTCCGAGACCTCGCCGCTCAACAAGATGGTCAAGCGCGTGGTCGCGTCGCGGGCGCTGCCGAAGGGCCACGTCCTGACGCTCGACGACGTCGCGTTCCGGATCCCGACCGGCGCGCGCATCACGCCGCAGACGCTGCGTCCGTTCGAGGCCGAGCAGCTCGTCGGCCACGCGCTGACGCGCGATCTCGCGTTCGAAGAACCGATCACCCGCGCGGACGTCGGAATCAACTGATCATGGCCGATGTATTCGATCTCTCCGGTCGCGTCGTCGTCGTCACCGGGGGATTGGGCCAGCTCGGTCGCCGCTTCAGCGCCGATCTGATCGGCCGCGGCGCGCGCGTGGCGATTGTCGATCAGTTTCCGTGCCGCGACCGGACGCTGGGCGGGCTGGTGCCGGCCGATCACGGCGACCGGCTGATGACGTTCGTTGCCGATATCACCAGCCGCAGCGATCTCGAGGCGGCGCTCCGTGCGATCGAGACGCAATGGGGCGCGCCGTACGGGCTCGTCAACAACGCCGCGCTGGACAGCCCGCCGGATGCGCCTGCATCCGAGAACGGCCCGTTCGAGGACTATCCCGAGGATTCTTTCGATCGCATCGTCGCGGTGAATCTCAAGGGCACCTTCCTGTGCTGCCAGGTGTTCGGCGGAGCGATGGCGCGTGCCGGCCGCGGATCGATCGTCAATGTCGGATCGATCTACGGCGTCGTCGCGCCCGATCAGAATCTGTACGAGTACCGCCGCCAGGACGGCGGGACTTTCTTCAAACCGGTCGCCTATTCGGCGGCGAAGTCTGGCGTCTACAATCTGACGCGCTACCTCGCCGCGTATTGGGGCAAGCAGCAGGTGCGGGTGAACACCGTCACCTTCGCGGGCGTCTTCAATAACCAGGATCCGCGCTTCCTCGAGAAGTATCTGCCGAAGGTGCCGCTCGGGCGGATGGCGGAGCCCGCCGACTACAGCGGCGCGATGGTCTATCTGCTGTCGGATGCGTCGCGCTACATGACCGGGTCCAACATGGTGATCGACGGCGGCTTTACGTCGATCTAGAGCTCTTCCGGTTCTGATGGAATTAGAACCGGACCTCTAGTTTCTTTGTTTGACGCGTTTTCTAGACGCGATCCGGTTTCCACTTCGCTCGAAAACGTTCGAGGGGCGACAGACCGATCATGATCCTGCATCCAAGCCTCGTGCCGAACCAGATCGGCCACGACATTCCGGCTACCGCCGACACGATCGCCGTGTTCGATCCGCATACGGCGCGGGAGATCGCGAGGATTCCGCGATCCGGCAAGGCGGAGATCGATGCCGCTGTCGCCGCGGCGCGGGCGGCGCAGCCGGACTGGGACGCGACGCCCGGGGTTCGGCGCGGCGAGATCCTGCATCACATCGCCAATCTGATCGAGGCGCGCTCGGACGAGTTGTCGCGGATCGTCGCCGCCGAAGCCGGCAAGCGGCTCGCGGATGCGCGCGGCGAAACCGCCGCGGCGGTGCAATGCGCCCGGTTCTTCGCCGGCGAGGGGCAGCGGATGTTCGGCCGGACCATGCCGAGCGGCATGGCCGGACGCTGGGCGATGACGATCCGCCGGCCATGCGGAGTCGCGGGCCTGATCATCGCTGCCAATACCCCCGCGCCGAATTTCGCCTGGAAGGTGTTCCCGGCGCTGATCTGCGGCAACGGCGTCGTGCTGAAAACCGCGGAGGACACCCCAATCTCGTCGTGGCTGCTGGGCCGGCTGTGCGAAGAGGCCGGGTTGCCGAAGGGCGTCCTCAATATCGTCCACGGGCTCGGTGCCGAGGCCGGGCAGGCGTTGGTCGAGCATCCCGACGTCGATATGATCAGCTTCACCGGCTCCACCCGGGTCGGCCGTCTCATCGCCGAGACCGCCGGCCGCCAGCTCAAGAAGGTGTCGCTGGAACTCGGCGGCAAGAACGCGCTGGTGGTCTGCGACGACGCCGATCTCGATCTCGCGGTGAAGTGGACGCTGCTCGCGGCGTTCTCGAATGCCGGGCAGCGCTGCGCCGCGGGCAGCCGGATCGTGGTGTTCGACAAGGTGTATGACGCCTTCGTCGACAGGCTGCTGACCGCCACGCGGGCGCTGAAGCTCGGCACTGCGGATGATTGCGATCTCGGTCCGGTCATCAACCAGCGCCAACTCGACAACATGGTCGGCGCGATCGAGCGCGCGGTGGCGGGCGGCGCGGCGCTGCTGTGCGGCGGCGCGCCCGCGACCAGCGCCGATCTACCGGGATATTATCTGCAGCCCACCCTCATGACCGACCCCGACCCGGATTCGGAGCTCGCGCGCACCGAATTGTTCGGGCCGATCACGGCCCTGTACAGGGTGCCGGATTTCGACCACGCGGTGTCGTTGGTCAACCGTTCGCCCTACGGATTGACCGCCTCCGTCCACACCCGCGACATCGACCGCGCGCTCACCTTCGCGCGCAAGGCGCATGTCGGCGTCGCCGTCGTCAATGGCGGCACGCACGGATCGGAAGCGCATATGCCGTTCGGCGGCCTCAACGCCTCGGGCAACGGCACGCGCGAACCGGGCACCGAAGCGCTCGACGTCTACAGTGAGCTGCGTGTGGTCTATCTCAACAGCCAGCCGCCGCACTGAGTCCGGATCAACCGGTCGCGGTCGTCGTCGGCGTAGCGCCGGCGGCCTCGTCGTACAGCCGCAGAAACCGCGCCGCGACGCTGCCGATGTCGTAGCCGCCCTGCGTGACTTTCCGAAACGCGGCGTCGCCGAGTTGCCGGCGCAGGCCCGGATCGGTGATCAGCGATCCGATCGCGTCGGCGATGGTGTGAGCGTCGATGCGGGGCAGCAGCAGGCCCGTGACGCGGTCCGCAATGAAGGCGCGCACGCCGTCGACATCCCCCGCGATCAGCGCCGCCCGCGTCCCTGCGGCCTCCAGCAGGACCCTCGGCAGGCCTTCCGGATAGCGCGTCGGCAGCACGAAAATATCCGCCGACGCCATCAGTTCCGGCATCCGCTCCATCGGGACCGCGCCGAGATAGCTGACCGCGTCGCTTTGCTCCAGCATGCGTCTTTCGGTCTGGTCGAGTCCGTCCGGATCGCCATTGGTGTGCGGGCCGGCGACCAGCATGCGCACTTGCGTTCCGAACCGCTCCCGCAGCAGATCCGCTGCGGCGATGAACTCCAATACGCCTTTCGCGCGCAGCAGCCGGCCGGCGAACAGCACCGTGACCACGCTCGGATCGCGCGGGCGAGGGACGAACAGGTCGAGGTCGATGCCGGCTCCGGGCAGGACGTGCGTCCTGGCGGTGTCGATGATGCCGCTTGCGACGAAGAAGTCGCGATCGCCGGGATTTTCGAAGGTCAGGGCGGAGGCGGTGCGCCCCAGTCCGAGCGCCAGTCCATGGCGGAGCGCGGCGGATTTCCAGCCGGCGACGTCAGCGGCGAAGCCGCGGCCGATGCCGGCGACGGTGCCGATCACGCCCGACCGGTGCGGCCCGTGGATCAGTCCGGCGATCCGCGCGGCGA
Organism: Rhodopseudomonas pentothenatexigens; assembly: GCF_900218015.1. Taxonomy (GTDB): domain Bacteria; phylum Pseudomonadota; class Alphaproteobacteria; order Rhizobiales; family Xanthobacteraceae; genus Rhodopseudomonas; species Rhodopseudomonas pentothenatexigens. The sequence goes on from NZ_UFQQ01000005.1 coordinate 83,372, forward strand.
GGCCGCCGATCAGCAGCGGCTTCATCGTGAACAGATGTGCGGCCGCGAAACGCCGCGCATTCAGCAGCGGCACCAGTGCGGCCAGCAATCGCAGATCGTCGCGTGGCCGGAGCTGGAAACGGTCGATCGGCAGTTCCAGATGATGCAGGCCCAACTGCGCCAATTCGCTCGCGGCTGGATGCGGCGCGGTCGCGATCGTGACCTCCCAGCCGGCATCGCGCGCATAGAGCGCCACGGCCCGGCGATGGGCATTCCAATAGGGCAGGTCGTTGCAGACGTGGAGCAGGGCGCGAGGCATCACACGAGACTGATAGGTTGAGCCTGGTTCAGCCCGGCGGGCGAAGGCGTTCCGTCGCGAACAGTTGCGCGCCGCCGCTCGGCATCATAGTCGCGTGCCCTTCGCTTTGCATTATGAAAACGCCCGGCGGCGCTCCAGCCCGCCGCGGTCGGCAGGCGTCCGGTGGCTCATGCGAGCGCGACCCGTCCGCGCCACCAGAGCGGTCACAACCACCGCTTCCTCCTTTTGAAGCTCTTCAAATTCTTGAAGCTCTTCCGCTGATCCCCCGCGCCGCCGAGGTAGAATTCCTTGACGTCCTCGTTGTCGCGGAGCTCGTCGGCGGTGCCGTCGAGCACGACTTTGCCTTGCTCCATGATGTAGCCGTGGCTGGCGACCGAGAGGGCGGCGCGGGCGTTCTGTTCGACCAGCAGAATGGTAACGCCGAGGTCGCGGTTGATCTTCTGGATGATCGAGAACACCTCTTTGACCAGCAGCGGCGACAGGCCCATCGAGGGCTCGTCCATCAGGATCATCTTCGGCCGGGCCATCAGGGCTCGGCCGATCGCCAGCATCTGCTGTTCGCCGCCGGAGAGGTAACCGGCGAGGCCGGTGCGCTCCTTCAGCCGCGGGAAATAACTGTAGACCATCTCGATGTCGCGGCCGACCTCGCGGTCGCTGCGAGTGAAGGCGCCGAGCCGCAGATTCTCCAGCGACGTCATATCGGAGACGATGCGGCGGCCTTCCATCACCTGGAAGATGCCGCGGCGGACGATGCGGTCGGGGTCGACGCCGTCGATCCGCTCCCCATCGAACACGATCTCGCCGCGGGTGACTTCGCCGTCCTCGGTCTTTAAGAGGCCGGAGATCGCCTTCAGCGTGGTCGACTTGCCGGCGCCGTTGGCCCCGAGCAGAGCCACGATCGCGCCCTGCGGCACCTCGAGGCTGAGGCCGCGCAGAACGAGGATGACGTCGTCATAGACCACCTCGATGTTGCGGACGCTGAGCAGCGGGGCGGGGGCTGACGAGGCGCCGGGCTGCGGACGATGGAGTTCGGCGGCTTCGGTCATGGAGCATCCTGACGTTGTCGAACATGCTGCGTCCGGCGGGGGGACGACATCGCCCCGCACCGACGTCATCACCCGCGTATGCGGGTGATCCAGTGTTCCAGTGCACCAGACCTCGATCCCGACGCCGCGGCGTACTGGATCCCCGCCTGCGCGGGGATGACGGCCTTTGGAGCGGAGGCGTCGCGGCTCAAAGCGGATGCGGCGCCTCCAATCGCTCGCGGCTGAGAGGAGCCGCGTGCGGTTTCAGTTCACCAGCCGAACCATTCCGGCTTGCGCGGCAGGTCGACGGTCTTGACCTTTTCGAGCTTGATGGTGCCCTTGGCGATCAGGTCTTTGAGATCGCCGTCGGTCGGGCCCGACACTTTGGCGCGGTACAGGTCGATCTTCATCGTGCCGCGATGGTCCTTGGCGGTCCAGGTCGACGGGTTGCAGACGCCCTCCATCCCGGCCGGCACCCAGTCCTTCTTCTGGTAGAAGCCCTTGGCTACGTTCTCGCCGGTGGCGCCGCCGTTCTTGGCGGCCCAGTCGAGCGCCTCCTTCATGTACATCGCCGAGCACACCGCGGCGACGTAGTGCACCGGCCGATATACGTTGCCCGACGGATCGGACATCTTGGAGATCTCCTCCACGGTCTTCATGCCGGGCGCGCTGCCGCCCCAGGCCACCGCGGTGCGCAGCGGGAAGATCACGCCGTCGGCGGCGTCGCCGGCGGTCTTGGCGGCGTTCTCGTCCATGCCCCAGACGTTGCTCATGAACTGCACGTCGACGCTGGCCGCCTTGCAGGCCTTCATCACCGAGATGTTGGAGGCGGCGGTGTTGCCGAGATAGGCGTAATTGGCGCCCGAGCTCTTGAGTGACAGGCATTGCGCGCTGTAGTCACCCGGAGCCAGCGCGAACACCAAGGGTGGCAGCACCTCGAAGCCGAGGTCCTTGGCCATCGCCTCGCCGGCGGCCTTCGGTGCGTTGGGGTAGGGGTGGTTGGCGCCCATATGGACGAATTTCGGCTTGCCCGGCTTTCCCTTGGCCTTCCAGTCTTCCGCCGCCCACATCAATTCGGCGCGCACCGCGTCCGAATAGGATGGGCCGTAGAAGAAATTATAGGGCGCCGGCTTGGCTTTGCCGCTGCTGCCTTCGGGATCGGTCAGCGCCGCGGCGTAGGAGCCGGAGATGTCCGGGATCTTGTCGTTGGCGAGGAAGCCGGTCAGCGCCTCGGTGTCGGCGGTGCCCCAGCCCATGATCGCCGCGACCTTGTTGCCGCTCGACCATTTCTTGTACAGCGCGATCGCGCGCGGCACCTGGTAGCCGTAGTCGTTGGTGTCGACTTCGAGCTTCTTGCCGTCGATGCCGCCGTTCTTGTTGACCCAGGCGAAAGTGTCGGCGACCGCCTGGCCGTACGGGGTGCCGACGTCCGAGGTGCCGCCCGAATAGTCGGCGAGATGCCCGATCGCGATCTGCGCCTGTGCGCTCGCCGACGCTCCGGCGATCATCAGCGCCAGCGAGGCGGTGCCGAGCAGTGTTTTGATAGTCATCGTGTTGTCCTCCGATTCGTTTGGGCGAGGTCTTGTTGTTGCTCCCCTGCGCCAACCTCAATGCGAGAAGGGGTAGAGTTTCCAGTACGCCTTGATCTGCCGCCAGCGATGCGCCAGCCCGTCCGGTTCGAACACCAGGAAGGCGATGATGATCAGGCCGATCGCGATCTCGCGCAGGAAGGTCAGGTTGTTATTGAGCGCCAGCGCGCGGTCGATCACGCCGCCCCGCAGCGCTTCGCTCAGCCACTCCATCACCTCCGGCAGTAGCACCACGAAGGCGGTCCCCATCAGCGTGCCCGAGATCGAGCCAATGCCGCCGATGATGATCATCGCCAGGAACAGGATCGAGCGCTCGATGCCGAAGCCTTCGTTGGAGACGACGAGCTGGTAGTGGGCGTACAGCGCGCCGGCGATGCCGGCGAAGAACGCCGCCAGCGCGAACGACAGCGTGCGATATTTGGTGAGATTGATGCCCATGATCTCGGCGGAGAGATAGTGGTCGCGCACCGCCACCAGCGCCCGGCCGTCGCGGGTCCGCATCAGGTTGGTGACCAGGATGTAGCTGACCAGCACATAGGCCAGCACCACGTAGAAATATTGCTTGTCGCCCTGCAGCACCCAGCCGAACAGCGAGAACGGATTGGCCATCGCCGGCACCGAACCGCCGGAGAACCACTCGGCGCGCGAGAAGAAGTCGATCAGGATGTACTGCGCCGCCAGCGTGGCGATCACGAGGTAAAGCCCCTTCAGCCGCGCCGCCGGCAGGCCGAACAATAACCCGACCAGCGCGGTGACCAGGCCGGCGAGCGGAATCGCGAAGAACACCGGGATCGGATAGTGGTTGTTGAGATAGGCCGAGGTGTAGGCGCCGAGCAGGAAGAACGCCGCATGGCCGATCGAGATCTGGCCGGTGAAGCCGACCAGGATGTTCAGCCCGAGCGCGGCGATGCCGAAGATGCCGATCTGGATCAGGATGCTCAGCCAATAGCCCGACAGCAAATATGGCGCGAAGCAGACCGCGACGATGCCGAGGATCGCCGCATTGCGGCTGGTCCGGGTCGGAAAGATCGTGGTGTCGGCGGCGTAGGAAGTGCGGAAATCGCCGGCAGGGATCAGGGAGGTGTTGGCCATCAGATGCGCTCGATGTCCTTGGTGCCGAACAGGCCGTAGGGCTTGATCATCAGGATGATGATCAGCACGTAGAACGGCGCGATTTCGTAGAGATTGCCCCAGTGCAGATATTCGCTGTCGATGTACTGGGCGATGTTCTCCAGCAGGCCGATGATGATGCCGCCGAGCACCGCGCCGCCGATCGAATCCAGCCCGCCGAGGATCGCGGCCGGAAACACCTTGATGCCGTAGGCGGACAGGCCCGACGATACGCCGTTGACCACGGCGACGACCACGCCGGCGACCGCCGACACCGTCGCCGAGATCGCCCAGGCCATCGCGAACACGCTCTTTACCGAGATGCCGAGCGATTGCGCGACCTGCTGGTTGAACGCGGTGGCGCGCATCGCGAGGCCGTATTTCGACACTTTGAAGAACCACGCCATCCCGACCATCATCGCGACCGAAACCACCAGGCTCATCACATAGACGGTCTGGATCTGCAGCCCGCCGATCGAGATCGACTGGGTGGCGAAGATCTGCGGGAACGGCTGCGGGCTGACGCCGAAGATCCATTTCAACGCTGCCTGGAACACCGTCGACAGCGCGATCGTCACCATGATCACCGAGATGATCGGCTCGCCGATCATCGGCCGCAGCACCACGATCTGCACTGCGATGCCGAACACGAACATGAACACCAGCGTCAGCGGCATGCCGAGCCAGAACGGCACCTGATATTTCGCCAGCAGCGCCCAGCACACCCAGGCGCCGATCAGCAGCAATTCGCCCTGGGCGAAATTGACGACCTGGGTGGCCTTGTAGATCAGCACGAAACTCATCGCCACCACGCCGTACAGCGTGCCGACCACGAGGCCGTTGACGAGAAGCTGGATCAGGAGGTGCGTGTTCATGCTGATTCTCACCGCGTCATTGCCGGGCTCGACCCGGCAATCCATCCTCTTCGAACGATGGATGCGCGGGTCAAGCCCGCGCATGACGCCTTTACGAGTTGAGCTGGTGTGCGCCAGGCCGCGGCGCATGCGTTGGCTTCTCGGCTCCGCCTCTCCACGTCATGCCCGGGCTCGTCCCGGGCATCCGCGTCTCGCTGTGCTGGCGGTCGGCCGAAGGCGTAGATGACCGGGACGAGCCCGGCCATGATGACGGCGGAGAGGGCGCGTCTCATTCCGCCGCCTCCGCGTGCGCCGGTGCGTGGCCCAGATCCACCACCTTCAGCGTCGTGCGGATCCGCTGGGTGGTGCCGTCCTGGAACTGGATGGTGGTGTCGACCGGAATGTCGCGCTGGCCGTCATAGATGCCGTCGATAATCTCGGCATATTTGTCGTTGATCACGCTGCGGCGGACCTTGCGGGTGCGGGTGAGCTCGCCGTCGTCGGCGTCGAGCTCCTTGTAGAGCAGCAGGAAGCGGGCGATGCGCTGCGCCGGCGGCAGCGTGGCGTTGACGGTCTCGACCTCGCGGCGCAACAGCTCGTAGACTTCGGGGCGGGAGGCGAGGTCCGAATAGGTGGTGAAGGCGATCCGCTTCTTCTCCGCCCATTTGGAGATGATCGAGTAGCGGATGCAGATCATCGCCGCCAGCATGTCGCGGCCGGCGCCGAGAATCACCGCCTCGGCGACGTAGGGCGAGAATTTCAGCTTGTTCTCGATGTATTGCGGTGAGAACCGCTCGCCGTGCGACAGCTCGGCGAGATCCTTGATGCGGTCGATGATAACAAGCTGGCCGTTCGCGTTGAAATAGCCGGCGTCGCCGGAATGCATCCAGCCGTCCTTCATGTCGGCCTTGGACGCCTCTTCGTTCTTGTAGTAGCCGAGATACATGTTGGGGTGACGGACCACGATCTCGCCTATGCCCTGCACGTCGGGATTCAGGACCTTGATCTCGATCTCGGCGCCCATCGGCACGCCGGTGGTGTCGGGATCGACCGCATCGGCTTGGTGCAGCGTGTAGGCGCCGAGCAGTTCGGTCTGGCCGTACAGCGTACGCAGCGGCACGCCCATGGCGCGGAAGAACCGGAAGGTGTCCGGCCCGAGCGCGGCGCCGCCGGTCGCGGCCGAGCGCAGCCGGGTGAAGCCGAGCCGATCGCGCAGCGCGCGGAACAGCAGGACATCGGCGACAGCCGAATGCTGGCCGCGGTCGAGCGCCGCGAGGCCGGCTTTCATACCAAGATCGTACAGCCGCTGCTTCAGCGGCGAGGCGTCCATCACCCGCGCCCGGACGTCGGCGGCGATGCCTTCCCAGACCCGCGGCGCGAACAGCACGAAGGTCGGGGCGATCTCGCGGAAGTCGTTCATCATGGTGTCGGGCTCTTCGACGAAGTTGACCTTCATCCGGCACAGCAGCCCTTTGCCGAGCGCGTAGACCTGCTCCATGATCCACGGCAGCGGCAGCACGGAAACGTATTCGTCCTCCGGCCCTTTGGGGTCGAACGAAAGATAGGTCGCGCAGTGTTTCAGCACCCGGCCCGCCGCCAGCATCGCCAGCTTGGGATGCGCGGTGGTGCCCGAAGTGGTGCACAGGATCGCGACGTCCTCGCCCTGGGTGGCGTCGACCAGCCGGTCATACAGCCCGGGTTCGCGCCTGGCCCGGTCGCGGCCCAGCTCGGCGAGCTTGTCGGCCGGCAGCAGCCGCGGGTCATCGTATTTCCGCATCCCGCGCGGATCGGAATAGACGATGTGCTGCAGATGCGGTGCGCGATCGGCGAGCGCCAGCAGCTTGTCGACCTGCTCCTCGTCCTCGGCGAACACCAGCTTGGCTTCACCATAGTTCAGCAGGTACTCGGCCTCTTCATCCAGCACGTCGCGATAAAGGCCCAGGCTCATCGCCCCGATCGCGTGGGCGGCGACCTCGGCGGCGACCCAGTCGGGGCGATTGTCGCCGATAATGCCGATCACGTCACCGCGGCCGAGGCCGAGTTCGACCATGCCGAGTGCGAAGTCGTGGACGCGGGCCTGATAATCCGACCAGGTGAACACGCGCCATAGCCCGAGATCCTTCTCGCGCAGCGCGATCTCATCGCCGAATTGTTGTGCGTTGAGCCGCAGCAGCTTCGGAAAGGTGTCGGCTGTCGCGACGCGGCCGGCATAGTCTATCATGCCACGCGCTCCGAAGCCGCCGGCGCGTCGTCGGGATCGACCAGCACCTCGTCCTCCTCGCCGAGATAAGCGCGCCGAACGTGCGGGTCGGCCAGCACCTCGGCCGGATCGCCCTCGGCGATCTTGCGGCCGAAATCCAGCACCACCACGCGGTTGGAGATGTCCATCACCACGCCCATGTCGTGCTCGATCATCACCACCGTCATGCCGAACTCTTCATTCAGATCGACGATGTAGCGGGCCATGTCCTCCTTCTCTTCGAAGTTCATGCCGGCCATCGGCTCGTCGAGCAGGATCAGCTTGGGCTCCAGCGCCATCGCCCGCGCCAGTTCGACGCGCTTGCGCAGTCCGTAGGACAGCGTGCCGGCGGTCGCCTTGCGCACCGACTGCAGGTCGAGAAAATCGATGATCTCCTCGACCTTCTCGCGGTGGGCGAGCTCCTCGCGCCGGGCGCCGAACCAGTACAGCGCGCCGGTGAGGAAGTTGTTCTTCAACAGGTGGTGGCGGCCGACCATGATGTTGTCGAGCACGCTCATATGGTGAAACAGCGCGAGGTTCTGGAAAGTGCGTCCGATGCCCAGCGGGGCGCGGGCGTTCGGCTTCAGGCCGGTGATGTCGCGGCCGTGATAGAACAGCTGACCTTCGCTCGGCTGATAGCGGCCGGAGATGCAATTGACCACGGAGGTCTTGCCGGCGCCGTTCGGTCCGATGATGGAGAACAGTTCGCCGTGATTGACCGCAAAGCTCACCTCGCTCAGCGCGCGGACGCCGCCGAAGCGCAAGGAGACATTGCGCACTTCCAATGCGTGTTCCAAACCCGGTTTCCTCCCGACACCGGCCGGCGCGTTGCTCGCGCCTGATTCCAGATGCCGTTGCGTTCTTTAGGCGCGCCTTGTTGTCAGGCGTTGCCGTCGCCGCCCGAGCCTAGCTCAGCCGGCACGCCGACGATATTCGACTATTTGAGTTTGGGAAGAGAGACTTGACGCAAGCCTGCGGACAAAACCGTCTATCGTTACCGTAGCGGTGGACGACTGATCGGATGAGCGACCCGATGCCGCAGCGGCGCGATCTCTGTCGCACCGCAGCAATCCGTCCGATCACTCAGCGGCGGCGCCAGATCGTCGCCGTGGCGTCGCCGATCGGCAGCGCGTAGCTGGCATCGCGGACGTAGCGGGTCTGGTCGGCCATCGTATCGACAATACCGACCATCTTGGCGTGAACCCAGCCGACCGAGGGGCTCTCCTCGCGACTGCGAGGTGCGTCGATGATCAGCACGACGTCGGCGGTCGACTGCGCGATCCGGGCCGCCATCGCGTCGCGAGCGGCGGCGCGCGAGGCGACGCCGGCAAGGAAAGGATCCGGCACCAGCACGTGGCAGCGGCAGCGCTCGCGCAGCACCCAGGCGAACAGCTTGCTCATTCCGAAGGTGGTGAAGACCGCCACTTCGTGCGCGCCGTCGAGTTCGGCAATATACGGCCGAATCAGCTCCAGATCGCTCGGGCCGGTGGCGGCCTGCAAGGCGTAGACCGACGCCGCCTTCGGCATCGGCGTCAGCAGATTGACGCTCAGCAGCCCGATGGCCAGCACGGTAGCGAGCGCACCGCGTTGCAGCGGCGTCAGCCAGCGGCCGGTCAGCGACTGCAGCACGCCGGCGCCGGTGCCGGCGCAGATCCACACCGCGAACACCCAGGTGGACATGAACCGTCCCTGGTGCTGTGGATGGATGATCACGCCGATCCAGGCCAGCAGCGCGAACAGAAACACCGCGCGGGCGCCGGGGGGCAGCTTCGGAATCGCGGTCGCACCGATCAGCGCCAGCACGACGACCAGAGCTGCCAACCACGGCGCCAGGTGAAAGCCGTCGGCGAAGGTCGCCCAATAGAACTGCAGCCCCTGCCAGGGTCCGGAATTGGGATCGGTGTTGTTGGCGGGGCCGACGAACCACAGAAATTTCGACAGCCGGTGCGGCAGCAGGAACGAGATCGCGACCGGCGTCAGGTGCCAATACAGCAGCGCCCGCCCTGCGACGCCGAGAGTCCGGTCGATCGCGGTGCGGTGCCTCCACCAGGTGAGCGACCACCACGCGAACGCCAGCGCGTAGGCTGCCGTGGTCAGATTTTCGGGTGGATACAGCGACACCGAGCGGCCGAACAGCTCCAGCTCGGTCGGCCCCTGGGCGTACAGGAAAGCGACCAGGCCGGCGACCGCCGCGGCGAGAATCAGCAGCGGCGATCCGGCGGTCGCCCTCAGCACCGCCTGGCCGCGGATAGCCGCCCAGACCGGTCGCGCCGCCGCGACGATCCGCGACCAATGCTCGCTGGCATAGGCGATCGCCAGCGGTGCGATCAGCAGGCCCCAGTAATTGCCCTTGTGAAAGAACAGCAGCGTGAGGAGCAGCGCCAGCAGCCGCCAGCGCCCGCGCGAATCCGGCTTCGCCTCGGCATGCAGATAGGCCCAGAGCCCTGCCGCCGACAGGCCGGCGCCGAGCCCCTCCAACATGACGTCGGTACTGATCAGCCGGAAGGTCGGGCTGGCGGCGGTGAAGATCGTCGCGACCGCGGCGGCGAACAGGCCGCTATGCCGGTCGGTGAACAGCCGCCGCGCGATCAGCCAGACGAAGGCGATCGTCATCACCCAGCCGATCAGGCTCGGCACGATGCCGAGGCGGTGGTCGATGCCGCCGATCAGCAATACGGCACTCAGCACCAGCCCGTGCAAAGGCGGCCACACCTTGGCTTTTTCGAGCTCGCCGAAAAACCATGTCGGATCGAAGGTTCGCACCGCCAGCGCCAGATCGAGCCCAAAGCTGTAGTGCGAATTGCGGTCGTGATGAAAACCCCGCCACAGCAAGTCGGGCGCGCCGTAGTAGTCCGCGAATATCAGGCCGGCGGTCCCGATCGCCGCAGCGAGCACGATGAGGAACGCGGCGACGTCCGGCCAGGCGCGAACGGTACGGGACGATTTGTCGAGAGCCGAAGGCGCTGAATGCTGTGGACGCGGCGCTGCTGCCGGACGAGGTGTCCTGCCGTCCTCCTGCCGCCCAATATCGACCATCGAGATCCCCAGCGATGGCGGTCATCCGTGATGCCCGGCCGCCCGGCCACCCGATAGCATGTCCGGTGTGCCCGCGATAAGGCGGAGTGTTTCCCGATTTGACTGCCTGGCGTGTTCGGAAACGCTTTAATGCCGGAATGTCGGTGCGCTGGATGAGCGACTGGTCGGCTCTGTGAACAGCCGCGAGAACACCATGCCGATGAAGATCGAGATCATCGCGGCGCTGAACGCGTTCATCGAGAACAGCCCGGCGTACTCGGTCGTCTGATAACCGTGCGGCGGAGGCGGATATCGGTCGTGCAGGAAGAGATAGACGACCACCGGCAGCCCGGCCAGCGGCAGCATCAGCAATCGCTCGCTGGGACGAAACAGCACGCTGGCCAGCATCGCGCAGGGCAGCAGAAACAGTTCGACACCTGACGGGACGCCAAGCAGCCAGGTGCAGAACGCGGTGTTTCCGGTCGCGATCAGTGACAGCGCGACCCGTCCGAGCCGGGAGTGAACGCGGGCGAGCGCCGGCACCGCCAGGAAGCACGGAAACGACAGCAGCGTCAGCAACAGCCACGGCATACCGTCCGTGCCGGCCACGATGGCGACGTAGAGCGGATAGAACGGCCCGTTGCCGGCCAGAACCAGCGCCACCAGATTGCCGGTGGCAGCGAGCGGGTCGGGATTGTCGGCATAGGCGCGAAGCCGGTCAGCGGCACGCGTCAGGGCAGGAGGCAGCATCGGACTCACGATCGATCAGCGAGTGGGCCGAAATGGTAGCCTGGAAATCATCCCTCAGGAAGGTGACGCGCGAGAACATGGCACCCCGGCGTCACCGCCACCCGGCTGCTGGACCGCCTCGCGTCGTCCGCAACGGCAGGGACCGATGCTGCGGGCGGTGTCGTCCGTCGGGCGACCACGACATGATTGGGAACGATCATGCCGGGTGGTCCTGGCTCGCCGCAGCGCGGGCGGCGAACACCTCCTTGGCGGCGAACAGACCGTTCAGCGCCGCCGGGAAGCCGGCATACACCGCCATCTGCATGATGATTTCGCTGATTTCGTCGCGGCTGAGCCCGACATTCAGTCCGGCCTCGATGTGCACCTTGAGTTGCGGCGCGGCGTTGCCCATCGCAGTGAGAGCGGCGATCGTCGCGATCTCGCGTGCGCGCAGGTCTAGTCCGGGACGGCTGTAGATGTCGCCGAATGGAAACTCGACCAGATAGCGGGCGAAATCCGGCGCGATGTCGGCCAGCGAGTCGACGACCTTGTGGCCGGCCTCGCCATCAATCGCCGACAGCGCGCGCAGGCCGCGTGCGTATCTTTCTTGCTGGTCGGATAGCTGTTGCGTCATCGTCCGTCTCCACCTTGCTGGCGTCGGCCTCATAGCCGGCGATCTTGGTGTCGAGGACGGTCAGGCAGGCCTGAAGTTCGACGACATGCGCCCGCACCTTGTCGCGGTGTTGCTGCAGCAGGACGCGGCGAGCGTTCTCTGTGGCAGCTCCGCGTGCGCGCAATTCGGCGTAAGCCAGCATGTCCCGAATCGGCATCCCGGTGGTCTTGAGGCGACCGAGAAACGCGATCCAGGTCAGGATCGACGCATCGTAGTCACGCTTGCCGGATGAATCGCGAGAGGCGCGGGGCAACAGCCCGATCCGCTCGTAATAGCGCAACGTATGCGCCGTCAGCCCGGTTCGCCTGGCGAGGTCTCCGATCTTCATGGCCCGCTCTGTCCGTCACGACGCTCTGTTGCTACAAGTTAGAGCGCGCTCTAAGTCAAGCGTAAATCGTGGCGAACGGCGGCCGTCACGGCCGGCGGTTCACACCTCGAGCCATTCCTTGCGCACCGCGGCGTTGGCCTTGAGGTCGTCGGGAGTGCCTTCGAACACGATCTGGCCGTGGCCCATCACATACACCCGGTGCGAGATCCGCATCGCGATCGACAGCTTCTGCTCCACCAGCAGGATGGCGACGCCGCGGCGGGCGATTTCGGCGATCAGGTCGCCGACCTGCTGCACGATGATCGGCGCCAGCCCTTCGGTCGGCTCGTCGATCATCACCAGCTCGGGATCGCCCATCAGCGTGCGGCAGATCGTCAGCATCTGCTTCTCGCCGCCGGACAGCACGCCCGCCGGCGTGTCGGCGCGTTCCTTCAGGTTGGAGAACATGTCGAGCATGTCTTCCAGCCGCCATTTGCCCGGGTTGCGCGGGTTCTTGATGCCCAGCATCAGATTCTGCCGCACCGTCAGCCCGGGGAAGATGTCGCGATGCTCGGGCACATAGCCGAGGCCGAGATGCGCGATCTTGTAGCTCGGCAGCCCGGCGATGTCCTTGCCCTTGAACAGAATGGTGCCGTGCGGCGGCACCTCGCCCATGATCGCCTTGACGGTGGTGGAGCGGCCGACACCGTTGCGGCCGAGCAGACTGACCACCTCGCCGGCACCGATCTGCATCTCGACGCCCTGCAGGATGTGACTCTTGCCGTAGTAGGCGTGCAGGTTCCTGACCTCGAGCATGGGCATCAGGCGGCCTCCTCGCCGAGATAGGCTTCCTTGACCTTGGGGTTGCCGCGGATCTCGTCCGGCGTGCCCGAGGCGATCACCTGGCCGTATACCAGCACCGAAATGCGGTCGGCGAGGCCGAACACCACGCTCATGTCGTGCTCGACGATCAGCAGGGTCCGGCCCTCGGTGAGGCGACGGATCAGCGTCACCGCGCGCTCGGTCTCGGCGTGGCTCATGCCCGCGGTCGGCTCGTCGAGCAGGATCACGTCGGCGCCGCCCGCGACGGTGATGCCGATCTCCAGCGCCCGCTGCTCGGCGTAGGTGAGCAGCCCGGCCGGCATGTCGCGACGCGACGTCAGATGGATGTCCTCGAGGATCTGCGCGGTGCGCTCGCGCACCTCCGGCAGATTGTCGACGTTCTTCCAGAACGCGTAGCGATGTCCGGTCGACCACAGCACCGCGCAGCGCAGGTTCTCCCACACCGTCATGTTGGCGAACACGTTGGTGACCTGGAACGAGCGCGACAGCCCGCGGCGATTGATCTGGAACGGCTTCATGCCGGAGATCTCTTCGCCGCGCAGCATGATGCTGCCGGTGGTCGGGCGCATGTAACCGCTGATCAGGTTGAAAGTGGTCGACTTGCCGGCGCCGTTGGGGCCGATCAGCGCGTGGCGTTCGCCCTGAGCGATCGACAGGTTGATGTTCTGGATCACTTTGGTGACGCCGAAGCTCTTCTCGACGCCACGGAGTTCGATCGCGGTGCTCATTGGGCGTGAACCTTGGCGCGGGCGGCGGTCAGCGTGGTGTCCCAGGTCTGGGCGACCCGGTTCCAGGCCATCCGCGCCAGAATGAAGCCGACGACGATCAGCACCGCCGAAGCGGCCCAGGTCAGCGGGCTGGCGGCGTCGAACGGGATGCCGAACGCCCTGCGGAAGGAATCCTCGTGCGGATTGACGGTGTAGTGCACCGTTGTTTCGATCATCAGCATCAGGCCGATGCACAGCGCCAGCGTCGGCAGCGCCGCCATTAGATAGCTCGGCAGCATTCGCGACAGCATGCCGGCGCGCAGCAACGGCCGATGCATCATCAGAACGCCGGTGATGCCGCCCGGCGCGAACAGCACGACGATGATGAAGAACAGCCCGAAATAAAGCTGCCAGACCTGGGTCAAGTCGCTCAGCACAAGCGACAGGATGGTGACGAAAATCGCGCCGACGATCGGGCCGATGAAGAAGCCGATCCCGCCGATATAGGCCGCGAACAGCACCGTGCCCGACTGCACCGCGCCGAGATAGGCCGAGTTGGCGATCTCGAAGTTGATCGCCGCCAGCGCGCCGGCGACCCCGGCGAAGAACCCGGAGAAGCAGAACGCCAGGTAGCGCACCACGTGCGGATCGTAGCCGACGAATTGCACCCGCTCCGGATTGTCGCGCACGGCGTTGCACATCCGGCCGAGCGGCGTCCGTGTCAGGGCGTACATCGCGATGATCGCGATCAGCGTCCAGGCGGCGACCAGGTAATAGATCTGGATCTGCGGCCCGAACGACAGCCCGAACACCTTGAACAGCTTGGTGCGGTTGGCCGAGATGCCGGCCTCGCCGCCGAAGAAGGTGCGCAGGATCAGCGCCGAGGAGGCGACCAGTTCGGCGAGGCCGAGCGAGATCATCGCGAACGCGGTGCCGGAACGTTGGGTCATCACCCAGCCGATCAATGCGGCGAAGAACAGGCCGGCGAGCCCGCCGATCAGTGGCACCAGCGGCAGCGGGATCGGGAATTTGTTGCCGGCGAGGATGTTGATGACGTGGATCGCCAGGAAGCCGCCCAACCCGTAATACACCGCATGGCCGAACGACAGCATGCCGGTCTGGCCGAGCAGGATGTTGTAGGACAGCGCAAAGATGATCGAGATTCCGACCAGGCTGAACGTCGTCAGCGAGCCGCCGGAGGAAAACACCTGCGGCAACAGCAGCAACACCAGCGCGGTGACGATCCAGGTGCCGTAGAATTTGGCGCGGTCGGACAGCGTCGGCCGTGGCGGCGCGGCGCTGGAGGCGAGATCGGTCATGTTTCGCGGGTTCCCAACAGCCCCATCGGCCGGAAGATCAGGATGAGCACGAGCAGCAGATACGGCATGATCGGCGCGATCTGAGCGATGGTGACGTTCCAGATGTCGTTCAGCCACGACGTGGCGAGGTCGGGACCGAGCGGCCCGAACAGCGACGCGGGCGAGGCATTGATCGAGACTGCGAACGTCTGCAGCAGGCCGATCAGCAGCGATGCGATGAAAGCGCCGGGCAGCGAGCCGAGGCCGCCGACCACGACGACGACGAACAGGATCGGGCCGAGCATCGCGGCCATGTTCGATTGCGTCACCAGGGAAGGTCCGGCGATCACGCCGGCGACGGCGGCCAGCGCGGTGCCGACGCCGAAAACCAGCATGAAGATGCGTTCGACGTTGTGGCCGAGATGCGCCACCATATGCGGATGGGTCAGCGCCGCCTGAACAATCAGGCCGATCCGGGTTCGCTTCAGTACCAGCAGCAGGCCGACGAAGATCACGATGGACACCGCCAGCATGAACATCTTGTAGGCAGGATAGTTGGTCGAGAAGATCGTGAAGGCCGGGAAGTCGAGCAGCTCCGGGACGCGGTAGTCGACCGGAACCTTGCCCCAGATGATCGAAACCACCTCTTCGATCGCGAACGCGAGGCCGAAGGTGAACAGCAGCTCGGCGACGTGGCCGTTACGGTGGACGCGGCGAAGCCCGAAGCGCTCGACCGCGGCGCCGATGGCGCCGGCGAGCAGCGGCGCGACCACCAGCGCAGGCCAGAATCCAGTCCAGCGGCTGATCTGGAAGCCGAAGAATGCGCCGAGCATATAGAAGCTGGCATGGGCGAAGTTCAGGACGCCGAGCATGCTGAAGATGACGGTCAGACCGCTCGCCATCAGGAACAGCAGCATGCCGTACAGGACGCCGTTGAGGGTGGAGATGACGATCAGCTCGAGCATGATGATTTTTAGCCGGGTGACGACATGAATTCGTCATGGCCGGGCTCGTCCCGGCCATCCACGTCTTTTGCGTTGCCACGCCGGAAGGCGTGGATGCCCGGGACGAGCCCGGGCATGACGACGTTCGAGGCTACTACGGCCGGTCCATCTTGCAGGTGGTCGGCAGCATGGTCTGGGGGGTGTCGATCTTGGCGACCTGCTTCCAACCCCAGCCGGTCTTTTCCTCGTCGAACTGGCCGGCGGGAATGTCGCCGAACGACGAGATGTAGATCGGCTGGAAGAACTGGTGATCGTCCTTCCGCATGATGCCTTCGCCGCCGTTGAACACTTCGAACTTCATGTCCTCGAGCGCCTGGGCGACCTTGACCGGATCGAGCGACTTGGCCTTCTCGGCCGCGGCGGCGAACATCCGCATCTCGTTCACCGCGCGCGGATACCACAGGCTCAGGCCGACCTTGTCGCGGAAGGTTTTCTCGAAGTCCTGCGACTGCTTGTGCTCGACGTTGGCGAAGCCCTCGGTGACCTGAAACACCTGGTGGTTGAGGCCGGTCTGCTTGATCGCGGTCGGGCCGCCGGCGCCGCCGGCGTAATAGGTGTACCAGCTCACCTTGAGGCCGGCATCGGCGGCGGCCTTCAGCAGCAGGGCGATGTCCTGGCCCCAGTTGCCGGTGACCACGGTGTCGGCGCCCGACGCCTTGATCTTGGCGACGTAGGGGGCGAAATCGCTGATCTTCAGCAGCGGATGCAGTTCGTCGCCGACGATCTGGATGTCGGGACGCTTCTTGGACAGCATCGCGCGGGCGGTGGTGCGGACCGACTGGCCGAAGGAATAGTCCTGATTGATCAAATAGACCTTTTTGATCGACGGCTGGTCCTTCATGTAGTTGGTCAGCGCCTCCATCTTGATGTCGGAGTTCGCGTCCCAGCGGAAGTGCCAGAAGCTGCACTTCTCGTTGGTGAGCACCGGGTCGACCGCGGCATAGTTGAAGTACAGCACTTCCTTGCCGGGATTGCGCTCGTTGTATTTGGTGATGAAGTCCGACAGCGCGCCAGCGACCGAGGAGCCGTTGCCCTGGGTGACGTAGCGCACGCCGGCGTCGATCGCCTTCTGCGCCTGGATCAGGCTCTCTTGCGGATTGGTCTTGTTGTCGAGCGGAACGATCTCGACCTTCTTGCCGAGGATGCCGCCCTTGGCGTTCAGTTCGTCGGCCAGATACTGGAAGGTCTTGAGGCCGCCTTCGCCGACGCTGGCGCCACCGCCCGACAACGGATCGATGTAACCGAGCTTGACGGTGTCTTGGGCGATCGCGCCCGAACCGAGCATCGGCAGCGCGATTGCGGCCGCTAGAAGTGCTTTTCGCATGTCAGTCCTCCCTGAAATCCTTGATCGGATCGATTTTGTTGATGCGGTGTTAGCGCAGATCAGACCTGCGTTTCAACCGTCGTGTTCTGATCACTTCGAATGTGGTGAACTTCTCCGCTGCTTACTTCGCGTTGATGGCAGCGCTCACGGTGTCTGTCCGAAAGTTGGACGACGGAGGTTCCAATTTCCGCAAAACGGAATGGCGCTTCGTCCAGCAGCCTGTTTCTTACGCAACTGTCTGGGTGTCGATCTCGGATCACTTGCTCCCGCCGCTGCCGGCCGGCGCCTTCCGCCGATCATCGAATGCACTGATCATCGCGCTGATCAGGGGCTTCATGAAGAACGCGCCGTTCGGAGGTGTGATCGTCGGGGAGAAGCCGTGCGCCGCAAGTTCCTCCGTCACCACCGGGCCGACCGAGGCGATCGGCGTGTTGGATAGGCCGTCGCGCAGGCGTTGGTCGCAGCGATGCGCGCGAGCGACATCGAACAGCCTGCGCACCTGCCCGGAACTTGTCAGGGCCAGCGCATCGACGCGGCCCCCCGCCATCTGGTCGATCGCGTTGATCACGGTCTGCTCGGCGGCACCGGCGTCGTAAACGTAGGGCAGTACGGTGTCGACAGCGGCGCCCTGCGACGTGATGGCGTCGATCAGCGCCGCGTGATCGCGTTCGGGATAGAGCTGCAGGCCGACCCGGCGCCTTGTCAGGTCGCAATTCTTCAATGTCGCGGCGACACCGTCGGAGGTCGGAGCTTCGGCGGTCATGCTCGGTTCGAGGCCGATCTCACGCAGCGCGCGGCCGGGCTTGGGACCGCGGATCAAGGTCCGTGTCCGGCCGACCGCCGCGACAAACGGCTGTTCGCGGCCGGTGGCGCGAGCGAGCTTGGTCAGTCGTCGCAGGCCTTCGCCGGTCAGCAGCACCAGATCGTCGAACGGTGCGGCGATCAGCCGGTCGATCCAGGCCGAGACCGGTGCAAGGTCGGGCGCGTCCCGGATCTCGAACATCGGGCATTGCAGGACATCCGCGCCCTGATCCCGCAGAAACCGGGCAAACTGCGCCTCCTCCCGCGTCTCCAGTATTAAAATACGGGTGCCCTGGAGCCGTCCGGCCATGGAGTTCCTCGCCATTCGCCCAATGTCGAGGCATCTTGCGCCGGTCGGCGGGATTGGCGCAAGCGATGCGGCGGTGCTAGAGCATGGCACCGCAAACGAGTTCCAGCGCACTCGACGCTGCTACCAAGATCGCCATGCCCCATCATCAATACGTTCTGACCCTGTCCTGTCCGGACCGTGCCGGCATCGTTTCCGCCGTGAGTACATTCCTGTTCGAGAACGGCCAGAACATCCTCGATGCGCAGCAATATAACGATACCGAGAGCGGACACTTCTTCATGCGGGTGGTGTTCAACGCCGCCGACAAGGTGATTCCGCTAGCGGCCTTGCGTACCGGCTTCGGGGTGATCGCGGCGAAGTTCACGATGGGCTGGCACATGCGCGACCGCGAGACCCGGCGCAAGGTGATGCTGCTGGTGTCGCAGTCCGACCATTGCCTGGCCGACATTCTGTATCGCTGGCGGGTCGGCGACCTGCACATGATCCCGACCGCGATCGTCTCCAATCACCCGCGCGAGACATTCAGCGGCTTCGACTTCGGCGACATCCCGTTCTTCCACTTCCCGGTGAACAAGGACACGCGGCGGCAGCAGGAGGCGGCAATTACCGCGCTGATCGCCCAGACCCACACCGATCTGGTGGTGCTGGCGCGCTACATGCAGATCCTGTCGGATGAGATGTCGGCGCGGCTGGCGGGGCGCTGCATCAATATTCATCACTCGTTCCTGCCCGGCTTCAAGGGTGCGAAACCGTACCACCAGGCGTTCGACCGCGGCGTCAAGCTGATCGGCGCCACCGCGCACTACGTTACCAGCGCACTGGACGAGGGCCCGATCATCGATCAGGACGTCGAACGCATCAGCCATCGCGACACGCCGGCCGATCTGGTGCGCAAGGGCCGCGATATCGAGCGTCGTGTGCTCTCCCGGGCGCTGCATTATCATCTCGACGATCGGGTGATCCTCAACGGGCGCAAGACGGTGGTGTTCACCGACTGACGGCGCTCACGGCGCGGGGACGATCTGGCGGGCCCTGCACGGTGGCGCCACGGGATCGCCTTCAGCCGCCGTCTACCGCGCCGGGGCGCCCGGTGCTGGCTGTCCGGATTCGGCGGCCTTGGCCGCTTCGAGCTTTTCCCGCTCGGCCGCCGGCATCTTCCGGAGCCGTTCCTGCTCCTGCATGTAGGCGTCGTACCTGGCGGTACCGGGGCGCGGTGGGGCGTCCGGAGGCAGTCCGCCGGCCCATTGCGGGACATAGTCCGCCATGCCCGTGGTCAATGCGCTGTTGATGCTGCCGCAGCCCGTCAGCGCGCCCAACATCACCACGGCGCCGACAATCCGCACACCCCGCAACTCAAATCGCATCGATACTCGGCCTCGTTGGTCGCCGGCTCTCGGCACCGGCGCGCTGCTGTCTACCGCGTTCCGGCGATCGCACCAAACCGGGCAGCCGCTATTGGATAGCGGCATACCTGATATTGCACCATCATTTCGGTTTCCATGGCAATGAT
Organism: Rhodopseudomonas pentothenatexigens; assembly: GCF_900218015.1. Lineage (GTDB taxonomy): Bacteria > Pseudomonadota > Alphaproteobacteria > Rhizobiales > Xanthobacteraceae > Rhodopseudomonas > Rhodopseudomonas pentothenatexigens. Next base: position 103,008 of record NZ_UFQQ01000005.1, read on the forward strand.
AAGGTCGAGCCGCGGAACGGCGAGAACGGAGGGGCACATCTCCGTCTCGCTAGGCACGGGACCGGGGCGAGGGCGCCTCCGCGATTGCGGGCGAGCACGGTGCGTGACGGAGGTTGTTCTCGCTTCCGCCGGTCCGCGCATGGTGCGACAGTGCGGCGCCACCTCGGCTATGGTGGATCTGCAAAGCCTCGACCAAGAGGCGCGGGATGGAAAAGGGGAACGCTCATGCTGATTGGCAGAAGAACGCTGTTGCAGGTCGCCTGCATCGCTGTAGCCGGTGCAACGACGATGACGGTGGCGCGCGCCGAGGACACCGTCAAGATCGGCCTGATCGTGCCGATGACCGGCGGACAGGCCTCGACCGGCAAGCAGATCGACAACGCCGTCAAGCTGTACATGAAGCAGAACGGCGCCACCGTCGCCGGCAAAAAGATCGAAGTGATCCTGAAGGACGACGCCGCGGTGCCGGACAACACCAAGCGGCTCGCGCAGGAGCTGATCGTCAACGACAAGGTGAGCGTCATCGCCGGCTTCGGCATCACCCCGGCCGCACTCGCGGCGGCGCCGCTGGCGACGCAGGCCAAGGTGCCCGAAGTGGTGATGGCAGCCGGCACCTCGATCATCACCGAGCGTTCGCCCTACATCGCGCGCACCTCGTTCACGCTGCCGCAGTCGTCGACCGTGATCGGCGACTGGGCGGCGAAGAACGGCATCAAGAAGGTGGTGACGCTGACCTCCGACTACGCGCCCGGCAACGACGCACTGGCGGCGTTCAAGGAGCGCTTCACCGCAGGCGGCGGCCAGATCGTCGAAGAGGTCAAGGTGCCGCTCGCCAATCCGGACTTCGCGCCGTTCCTGCAGCGAGCCAAGGACTCCAAGCCGGACGCGATGTTCGTGTTCGTGCCGGCCGGGCAGGGCGGCAACTTCATGAAGCAGTTCGCCGAGCGCGGCCTCGACAAGTCTGGCATCAAGGTGATCGGCCCCGGCGACGTGATGGACGACGACCTCTTGAACAGCATGGGTGACGCCGCGATCGGCGTGGTCACTGCGCACATCTATTCAGCGGCGCATCCGTCGGAGAAGAACAAGGCGTTCGTCGCCGCCTACAAGAAGGACTTCGGCCAGCGGCCGGGCTTCATGGCGGTCGGCGGCTACGACGGCATCCACCTGATCTATGAGGCGCTGAAGAAGACCGGCGGCAAGGCCGACGGCGATTCGCTGATCGCCGCGATGAAGGGCATGGCCTGGGAAAGCCCGCGCGGCCCGATCTCGATCGACCCCGACACACGCGACATCGTCCAGAACGTCTACATCCGCAAGGTCGAGAAGGTCGACGGCGAGCTCTACAACGTCGAGTTCGACAAGGTCGACGCGGTGAAGGATCCGGGCAAGACGAAGAAGTAAGGCGGAGCTACGCGTGCTGAGGTCGATACTCCCCGCCACCCCATCGACGTCGTGCCCGGGCTTGTCCCGGGCATCCACGGATTGCGGTGCAGGGGGCTCGTGGATGGCCAGGACGAGCCCGGCCATGACGGGCGGTGAGTTGGTGGCTCCACAAATCGCGACCGTCATCCTGAGGTGCGAGGGCGAAGCCCGAGCTTCGAAGGATGACATGCTCCGGCAGAACATCGCCGCCGCCCTTCGAGGGCCGCGAAGACGCGGCCACCTCAGGGTGACGGCGCCCACCCGATCGGCGCGCCCGTCATGACCTTCCTCACCATCCTGTTCGACGGCGTCGCCTATGGCATGCTGCTGTTCGTGCTGGCGTGCGGGCTGGCGGTGACGCTCGGGCTGATGAACTTCGTCAATCTCGCCCACGGCGCGTTCGCGATGGCGGGCGGATATGTCTGCGCCGTGCTGGTCAATCAGGCCGGCTGGCCGTTCCTCGCAGCGCTGCCGCTCGCCTTCCTCGCCAGCGCCGCGATCGGGGCCGTGCTGGAGCGGCTGCTGTACCGACATCTCTACGCCCGGTCGCATCTCGACCAGGTGCTGTTCAGCGTCGGTCTGGTGTTCATGTCGGTCGCCGCAGTCGACTACATCATGGGCTCGTCCCGGGTGTTCATGCAGCTGCCGGAGGCGCTGCAGGGCCAGATCGACCTGTTCGGCGTCGGCATCGGCCGCTACCGACTGATGATCATCGTGATCTGCGGTCTTCTGACCGTCGGCCTGCAACTGACCCTGGCGAAGACGCGGTTCGGCAGCCGGCTGCGCGCCGCGGTCGACGATCCGCGCGTCGCATCCGGCCTCGGCATCAACGTGCCGCAGGTGTTCGCGCTGACCTTCGCGTTCGGCTGCGGGCTGGCCGGCTTCGGCGGCGCGCTGAGCGCCGAAATTCTCGGGCTCGATCCGTACTTTCCGCTGAAGTTCATGATCTACTTCCTGATCGTGGTCACCGTCGGCGGTTCGTCGTCGATCACCGGCCCGTTCCTCGCATCCTTGCTGCTCGGCATCGGCGACGTCGCCGGCAAATACTATCTGCCCAAGCTCGGGCCGTTCGTGATCTACACCATCATGATCGTGATCCTGATCTGGCGTCCCAACGGCCTGTTCGGCCGCACCGCGGCGCGCTGATGACCATGTCGACCCCTCCCGAGCTCGTCGGTTTCCACGCCCGCCGCACCGCACGCTGGCACTGGGCCGAATTCGCCTTCTGGGCCGTGCTAATCGGCTGCGGGCTGCTGTTTCCGTCGCGCTATCTGATCATGACCGAGATCGTCCGGCTCGGCCTGTTCGCGCTGTCGCTCGATCTGATCCTCGGCTATGCCGGCATCGTCTCGCTCGGTCACGCGGCGTTCTTCGGCGTCGGCGCCTACAGCGCCGGCCTGCTCGCGCTGCACGGCATCGTCGGCGAGCCAGTGCTGGCGCTGCTGGTCGCCGGCCTCGTCGCTGCGGTGCTCGGCTTCGCGACCAGCTTCCTCGTCATCCGCGGCGTCGATCTCACCCGGCTGATGGTGACGCTCGGCATCGCGCTGCTGCTCGAAGCACTCGCCGAGCGGTTCTCCGACATCACCGGCGGCACCGACGGTCTGCAAGGCATCGTGATGCAACCGCTGCTCGGCATCTTCGAATTCGACCTCTTCGGCAAGGTCGGGTTCTGGTACACCGTCGCGGTGCTGTTCGTGCTGTTCCTGCTGGCGCGCCGGGTGGTGCATTCGCCGTTCGGCTTGTCCTTACGCGCGATCCGCAACAATCCGCTGCGCGCCTCGGCAGTGGGCATCCCGGTCAACACCCGACTGGTCGCGATCTACACCTTCGCGGCGTTCTACGCCGGCATCGCCGGTGCGTTGTTCACCCAGACCACCCAGCTCGCCTCGCTCGACGTGTTTTCGTTCGAACGCTCGGCCGATCTGATCCTGGTGCTGGTGCTCGGCGGCACCGGCTATCTGTATGGCGGGCTGATCGGCGCGGTGGTGTTCAAACTGCTTCAGGAGACGTTCTCGATTCTGACGCCGCAATATTGGCTGTTCTGGATCGGGCTGGTGCTGGTGGCGATCGTGATGATCGGCCGCGAACGGCTGCATCGCTGGGTGCTGTTCGTGCCGCGTGCGGTGATGCGCGCGATGCGGGGGCGCAACACCAATGCGGGGGCAGCCGAATGACGTTGGCGCTGCAGACCATCGGCCTGGAAAAGCACTTCGGCGGGCTCAATGTCACCCGCAATCTGTCGCTGAACGTCGAAGCCGGCGCGCGCCACGCGCTGATCGGCCCGAACGGCGCGGGCAAGACCACGGTGATCAACCAGCTCACCGGTGTGCTCAAGCCGAACGGCGGCCGCATCCTGCTCGAAGGCCACGACATCACCCACATGCCGGTGCACAGCCGCGTGCTGCGCGGATTGTCGCGCACCTTCCAGATCAACCAGCTCTACGCTGATCTGACGCCGCTCGAGACCATCGGTCTCGCCGTGTCGGAGCGCTCCGGCCATGGCGGCGACTGGTGGCGGCGGATGGGCACGCGCGCCGACATCAACGGCGAGATCGCCGACAATCTCGAACGCTTCAAGCTGCTCGACGTGATGAACGAGCCCACCGGTACGCTGCCCTACGGCAAGCAGCGCCTGTTGGAGATCGCGGTGGTGATCGCCACCCGGCCGCGGGTGCTGCTGCTCGACGAGCCGGCGGCCGGCGTGCCGGAGAGCGAGCGCCACGACATTCTCGCCGCGGTCGCCGGCCTGCCGCGGGAGGTGACCGTGCTGTTGATCGAACACGACATGGACCTGGTGTTTTCGTTCGCCGACCGGATCTCGGTGCTGGTGTCCGGCGCGCTGCTGACCGAAGGCACGCCGGACGAGGTGGCGCGCGACCCGCAGGTCAAGGCGGTGTATCTCGGCGAGGATGCCCATGTTTGAGTGCGTCGATGTCTGACTTGCTGGCGATCGACAAGCTCCGCGCCGGCTACGGTGAGGCGGTGGTGTTGCCGGAGATGTCGCTGCGTCTCGCCGAGGGCGAGGTGCTGGCGCTGCTCGGCCGCAATGGCACCGGCAAGACCACACTGATCAACTCGATCGTCGGCGTCACCCGCCGCTTCTCCGGCACGATTGCGGTCGGCGGCACCGACGTCACCGCGCTGCGCCCCGATCAACGGGCACGCGCCGGAATCGGTTGGGTGCCGCAGGAGCGCAACATATTCAAATCGCTGACCGTCGAGGAAAACCTGACGGCGGTGGCGCAGCCCGGGCCGTGGACGGTGGCGCGGGTCTACGAGATGTTTCCGCGGCTCGAAGAGCGCCGCGGCAATTTCGGCAACCAGCTCTCCGGCGGCGAACAGCAGATGCTGGCGATCGGGCGTGCGCTGACGCTCAATCCGAAGGTGCTGCTGCTCGACGAACCGACCGAGGGGTTGGCGCCGATCATCGTTGACGAATTGCTAACCGCGCTCGGCACCATCACCCGCTCCGGCGGCATCTGCTCGATCATGGTCGAGCAGAACGCGCGAAAAATCCTCGGGCTCGCCGATCGGGTTGTGATATTGGAACGCGGCGCGATCGTGCATGATGCGGCGAGCGCGGTGCTGAAGGACGATGCCGCGACGCTGGAGCGCTATCTGGGCGTATCCGGCGGGGCCAAGAGCTGACCTTGGGGAGTTGAAATGACGCAAAGAACCAAGCCACCGTTCCGCGCCGACGAGGTCGGCAGCCTGTTGCGGCCTGAAAAGATCAAGGAAGCCCGCGCCAAGCTGGAGAAGGGCGAGATCACTGCCGACGACCTGAGGAAGGTCGAGGACATGGAGATCGAGAAGGTCGTCCATAAGCAGTCGGCGATCGGCCTCAAGCTCGCCACCGACGGCGAATTCCGCCGCTCGTGGTGGCACTTCGATTTTCTCGCCAAGCTCACCGGCTGCGAACTCTACCATCCCGACACCGGCATCCAGTTCGCCGGCGTCCAGACCCGCAACGATTCGATCCGCGTGGTCGGCAAGCTCGACTTCCCCGACGACCATCCGATGCTCGACCACTTCCGCTTCCTCAAGAAGCACGCCGAGATCGCGCATGTCACGCCGAAGATGACGATCCCGTCACCGGCGGTGCTGCACTTCCGCGGCGGCCGCAAGGCGATCTCCACCGAGGTCTATCCCGATCTCGACGGCTTCTTCGAGGATCTCGCCAAGACCTATCGCAAGGCGGTGAAGGCATTCTACGACGCCGGCTGCCGCTATCTGCAGTTCGACGACACGGTGTGGGCGTATCTGTGCTCGCAGGACGAATTGCAGAAGGCGCGCGCCCGCGGCGACAATCCGGACAATCTGCAGCAGATCTATGCGCGGGTGATCAACTACGCGATCGCCGACCGGCCGTCCGACATGGTGATCACCACCCACGTCTGCCGCGGCAATTTCCGCTCGACCTGGATTTCGTCGGGCGGCTACGAGCCGGTCGCCGAAACGCTGCTCGCCGGCATCAACTACGACGGCTATTTCCTCGAATATGATTCCGAGCGCGCCGGCGGCTTCGAGCCGCTGCGGTTCCTGCCCAAGGGCAACAAGGTCGTGGTGGTCGGGGTCATCACCTCGAAGTTCGGCGAATTGGAGAGCAAGGACGCGATCAAGCGCCGGCTCGAAGAGGCGTCGAAATTCGCCCCGCTCGAACAGCTCGCGCTGTCGCCGCAATGCGGCTTTGCCTCGACCGAAGAGGGCAACATCCTGTCCGAGCAGGAACAGTGGGACAAGCTGCGCCTCGCGGTGGAAGTGGCGCAGGAAGTCTGGGGCAAGTAACAGCTTGGTTTGATCGATCTGGGATCTTGCGTGATGGCCGGGCTTGTCCCGGCCATTTGCGTTATCCTGGTCCACCGTCATTCCGGGGCGCTCGCGTAGCGAGCGAACCCGGAATCTAGAAGTTGCTGCAATGCCGGGTGCGCCACAACCGCGGGAGTCCGGGTTCGCGAGCTGGCGCTCGCGCTCCGGAATGACGGTGTGGGGTGGAATGAGGGCGTCCCTGATGGATCGCCTTCAGTCGATCCCGAGATACGCCGCCTTCACCTTCGGGTCGGTGAGCAGTTCCGACGCCGGCCCTGCATGCACGATGCGGCCGGTTTCGATCACGTAGCCACGGTCGGCGATTTCGAGCGCGGCGACGGCGTTCTGTTCGACCAGCAGGATGGTGATGCCGCTCTTGCGCATTGCGGTCACGGCGTCGAGGATCTGGTCGACCAGGATCGGCGACAGTCCGAGCGACGGTTCGTCGAGCAGCAGCAGCTTGGGCTTGCCCATCAGCGCGCGGCCGATCGCCAGCATCTGCTGCTGGCCGCCGGACAGGCCGCTGGCCTGCTGGTCGCGCTTGTCCTTCAGGATCGGGAACATCGCATAGACGCGCTCGCGGTCGGCCTCGATGCCGTCGTCCTTGCGCAAATAGGCGCCGAGCCGCAGATTGTCGGCGACGCTGAGCGGGCCGAAAATCTGCCGGCCCTCCGGCGACTGGGTGATGCCGAGGGCGACGCGTTTGTGCGGCGGCAGCTTGTCGATGCGCTGGCCGAGGAAGCGGATTTCGCCGCCGGAGACCGGCTGCACACCGGACAGCGCCCGCAGCAGCGTGGTCTTGCCGGCACCGTTGGAGCCGATCAGCGCCACCACCTCGCCTTCGCGCACTTCGAGCGCGATGCCCTTCAGCACGTCGATCCGGCCGTAGCCGCTTTGCAGATCCTTCACCTCAAGCACGCGCCGCCTCCCGAGCGCCGTGACGGCCGAGATAGGCTTCCGCCACCAGCGGATTGTGCCGCACCTCGTCCGGCGTGCCTTCGACCAGCATCCGGCCCTGATTCAGCACCAGGATGCGATGCGAGATCTTCATCACCAGCTTCATGTCGTGTTCGACCAGCACCACCGCGATGCCCTGGTCGGCGACGCGGCAGATCAGGCGATCGATTTCCTCGGTCTCGACCGAATTGCATCCGGCTGCCGGCTCGTCGAGCAGCAGCACCCGCGGCTCGGCAGCGAGCGCGCGGGCGATCTCCAGCCGCTTGCTGGCGCCGTAGGACAGCGATCCGGCGGCGACGTCGGCGACGTCGCGGAGGCCGACCTGATCGAGCAGCGTCAGCGCGGCTGCGCGGGTAGCGCGGTTCTGACGAGTCACCGACGGCAGCCGCAGCAGGTCGGCGAACAAGTTGCACTTCTCCTGCAGATGCCGGCCGACCATCACGTTCTCGGCGGCAGTCATGCGGTGGAAAATCTGCAGGTTCTGGAAGGTCCGCGACAGCCCGCGCGCGGCGAGTTCGTCCGGCGGCAGGCCGGTGACGTCGTTACCGTCGAGTTCGATCCGGCCGTGGTCGGCGGCGTACATCCCGGAGACGACGTTGAACAGCGTGGTCTTGCCGGCGCCGTTGGGGCCGATGATCGACAGGATTTCGCTCGGCGCCACCGAGAACCCGACGCCGTCGATCGCCTTGACGCCGCCGAACGCGATGCCGACATCGCTGACCTTCAGAAGCGTCATCGCCGCGCCCTCATGGTCAGCTTTGCCAGCATCGGCACCATGCCGTCGCGCATGAAGATCATCGACACGATGATGAGCAGGCCGAGCAGGAAATGCTCGTAGTCCTGAAACACCGTGAGCAACTGCGGCAGCACCACCAGCACTGCGGCGCCGACGATGCTGCCGACGATCGAGCCGAGCCCGCCGAGCACCACCATCGTCACCAGTTCGACCGAATGCAGGAAGCCGGCTTGATCCGGATTGACGAAGCCGTTCATCATCGCCAGCGCCGAGCCGGCGATCGAGGCGTACACCGCGGCGATGACGAACGCCTGCAGCTTGAACCGCTCGACATGCACGCCCGCGGTGCGCGCGGCGATCTCGCTGTCGTGCAGCGCGCGAAAGGCGCGCCCGGTCGGCGTGTCGTCGAGGTTGAGCGCGAACCAGGTGCCGATCAGCAACAGTCCCGCCGTGATCCAGTACCAGGTGGTCGAGCCGGAGACGCGCCAGCCGAACAGGCTGAGCTTTGGCACCGGCATGCCGTCCGGGCCGCCGGTCCAGCCGCTCTCTGTGGTGATCACCATCGCCACCAGCACGCCGAGCCCGAGCGTGGCGATGGCGAGATAGTGCCCCTTCAGCCGCAGGATCGGCCGGCCGACCAGAAATGCGAGCAGGGCGGAGATCAGCGCACCGACCAGCACCGCGAGCAGGGCATGCAGCCCGAAATGCGCCGGCGCGATCGCGACTGCATAAGCGCCGATGCCGAAGAAGCCGGCATGGCCGAGGCTGACCTGGCCGGCCTTGCCCATCAGAATGTTGAGGCCGATCGCCGCCAGCGCCGAGACCCACACCAGGGCCGCGACGCGGAAGTAGTAGCTCGATGGAAACAGCAGCGGCAGCACCGCCATCACCACGGCGAGCGCGATCAGAATGGCGGACCGGCGGCCGAGCAGGTTCAGCATCACTCAGACCCGCTCGACGGTGCGACGGCCGACCAGCCCCTGCGGCGCGACGAACAGCACAGCGAGGATGACGATGAAGGCGATGGCGTCCTTGTAGGTCGACGACACATAGCCGGCGCCGAACGACTCCAGCAGGCCGAGCAGCAGCCCGCCGATCACCGCGCCGAGCGGATTGCCCATGCCGCCGAGCATCGCGGCCGCAAAGCCTTTCAGCGCCAGCAGCGTGCCGACGTCGTAGCTGGTCAGGGTGATCGGGGTGATCAGAATGCCGGCGATCGCGCCGATCGCCGCCGAGCCGCCGAATGCCAGCGCCATCACGGTGGCGACGTTGACGCCGACCAGGCGCGCCGCCAGGCGATTGGCGGCGGTCGCGACCACCGCCTTGCCGATCAGGGTGCGCTCCATCACATAGTACAGCGTCAGCACCACCAGTGCCGCGCCGCCCAGCACCCACAGGCTCTGCGGCTGGATCACCGCGCCGAGCAGGTGGATCGGCGCATCGCCGGAGAACGCCGGCAGCTTGTGGAATTGCTTGTCGAACACGATCTGCGCCGCGCCGCGCAGCAAGATCGAAGCGCCGATGGTGATGATGATCAGCGACACTGCCGAGGCGCCGCGCGCCGGCGCGATCGCCAGCCAATACAGCAACAATCCGACCACGACCGCGACGATCACAGCCAGCAACGCCGCCAGCGGCAGCGGCACGCCGGCCGCATAGGCGAATACCGTGACCATGCCGCCGAGCATGACGAATTCGCCCTGCGCGAAATTGACGACGTCGGCAGCGTGATAGACCAGCGTGAAGCCGAGCGCGACCAGCGCATACACCGCGCCGACGGTCAGCCCCGAGATCAGGAATTGCAGCAGTTCGGACATGGCGCCGGAGTGACTTTCGGGTCGATTGAACGCGTGGCAGATCGCCAATAACACTCGTCATTCCGGGGCGCGCGTGAAACGCGCAAACCCGGAATCGAGAAGTTGTCAGGTCGAGATTCCGGTTTCGCGGGCCGGTGCCCGCGCCCCGGAAACGCTCCCGACTTGCTCAGCTTGCCGGCTGCACCAGCGTCCAATCGCCGTTCTTGACTTCCAGCATCTTGAACGCCGACAGGTCGAGGCCGAGGTGATCGGTCGGTGACATCGTGACGATGCCGCCGGTGCCGACGAAGCCCTTGGTCTTTTCGATCTCGTCGCGGACCTTCTTCGGATCGGTCGAATTCGCCCGCTGCATCGCCTCGACCAGGATGGTGAGGCCGTCATAGGCGTGGCCGCCGAAGGTCGAGACCGGCTGCTTGGTGGTGTCCTCGTAGGTCTTCTTGTACTCGGTCACGACCTTCTTCTGCGGATCGTTGTCGGGCAGCTTGTCGGCGACCAGCAATGCCGCGGCCGGCAGCCGCACGCCTTCCGCCGCCGGGCCGGCGAGCTCGATGAAGCTCTTCGAGGCGACGCCGTGGCTCTGGTACAGCGGCGTCGACGACATGCCGAGCTGGGCGTAGTTGCGGGTGACGATCGCCGGGCCCTGGCCGAAGCCGGGATTGACCACCGCTTCGACGCCGGGGGCGGCCTTGATCTTGGTGAGCTGGGCCGTCATGTCGCTGTCGCGCGGCCCGTAGGTTTCCTCGGCCACGATGCTGACGCCGTAGGCCGGGGCGACCTTCAGGCACTGCGCCCGCATCGACGAGCCGAAGCCGTCGGTGCCGGAGATCATCGCCACCTTGGTGAATTTCCGCGCCTTGATGTTCTCGAAGATCTTCTCGCACGCCATCTTGTCGGTGTGAGGGGTCTTGAATACGTATTTGCGCACCGGATCGATGATCTCGACTGCGCCGGCGAACGAAATGAACGGGATCTGCGCTTCCTCGAACACCGGGATCATCGCCATCGTGGTGCCGGTGGTGGAGCCGCCGATCATCGCCACCACCTTGTCGTCCTCGACTAGGCGGGTGGCGAAGGTGCGCGCCTTGTTGGCGTCGCCGCCGTCGTCATAGACGACGAGCTCGATCTTCTTGCCGTCGACGCCGCCCGCGGCGTTGAGCTTGTCGACGTACATTTTCAGCGTCTTGTCCTCGGGATCGCCGAGAAACGACGCCGGGCCGGTGATCGACAGCACCGAGCCGAGCTTTATGGTCGAGGCCGCCAAAGCGGTGTGCATCAGCGAAAAGCTGGACAGCGCCAGAGCCGTCGCGCCGACGGCGACGCTGCGCAGGACATGCGTATAGTGAGCCATGAATCCGTTTCCTCCGTTGCAGGCCGCGCGCTTCTTCCGAGCGTCTTCGGCCTGATCCAATCCCGGTGCCTTATACGACGCCGACCGCGCCGATCGCACCTTATGCTTTCTGCTGATCGTAAAGCTTAACCGAACGGTCGGTCAATAGTGTTGCTCAGGCGCGCGCGACCGCGGCCGCTGGTGCGGCGCGATCGGCAAGCAGGATGGAGATCGAAAGAGAGGGGGGCGTGTGGCTGCGACCGGCCTCGAAATCGGCAGCGCCGACGGCAACTACGCGTCGCCGCGGCCGACGCTGTGATAGCTGAAGCCGTGCTCGGCCATTTCGGCGGGGCGGTAGATGTTGCGCAGGTCGACGACGATCGGCTGGGCCATCGCGGCTTTCAGCCGCGACAGGTCGAGCGCGCGGAATTGTACCCATTCGGTGACGATCACCAGCGCGTCGGCGCCCTTGGCGCAGTCGTAAGCATCTTCGCAATAGGTGATGTCGGGGAGTTCGGACTTGGCGTGGTCCATGCCGGCGGGATCGAATGCTTTCACCTTGGCGCCCATGTCGGTGAGGCTGGTCACCAGTGGGATCGACGGCGCCTCGCGCATGTCGTCGGTATCCGGCTTGAAGGTGAGGCCGAGCACAGCGACGGTCTTGCCGCGCATGTTGCCGCCGAGCGCCGCCGATACCTTGCGGGCCATCGCGCGCTTGCGGTTGTCGTTGACCGCCATCACCGCCTCGACGATGCGCAGCGGCGCTTCGTAATCGAGGCCGATCTTCACCAGCGCGCGGGTGTCCTTGGGGAAGCACGAGCCGCCGAAGCCGGGGCCGGCGTGCAGGAATTTGGGGCCGATCCGGTTGTCCATGCCGATGCCGCGGGCGACGTCCTGGACGTCGGCACCGACCTTTTCGGCCAGATCCGCGATCTCGTTGATGAAGGTGATCTTGGTCGCCAGGAAAGCGTTGGCGGCGTATTTGATCAGCTCGGCGGTGCGCCGCGCGGTGTACATCAGCGGGCCCTGGTTCAGCGACAGCGGGCGGTAGATCTCGCCCAGCACCTTGCGGGCGCGCTCGTCGGCCGTGCCGATCACGATCCGGTCGGGGAACTTGAAGTCGCGGATCGCGGCGCCCTCACGCAGAAACTCGGGATTCGAGGCCACTGCCACATCGGCCGCCGGGTTGGTCTCGCGGATCAGCCGCTCGACCTCGTCGCCAGTGCCGACCGGCACCGTCGATTTCGTCACCACGACCGTGAAGCCCTGCAGGGCCGCGGCGATTTCCTTGGCGGCCGCATACACATAGGACAGGTCCGCATGGCCGTCGCCGCGCCGCGACGGGGTCCCGACGGCGATGAACACCGCATCCGCTTCGCCCACCGGGGCGGTCAGGTCGGTGGTGAAATCGAGCCGGCCAGCCTTGACGTTGGCCGCGACCAGCTCGTCAAGCCCCGGTTCGAAAATCGGAATTTCGCCCCGATGCAGGGCCGCGATCTTGCCGGCATCCTTGTCGACGCAGGTCACCCGGTGGCCGAAATCCGCAAAGCACGCCCCGGACACCAGCCCCACATACCCGGTCCCAATCATCGTGATGCGCATAGCTCGATTCCGTCCTGCGAGGCGCCCGGACCTGCCGGACTCGCGCGCGTCTTAGCAGATCGATTGTTGTTTCCCAATGACAGTTTGGCGGGTTCAAACCGAAGTTCGCAGCGAAATATCGATGGTATCGGTCTGATCGTTGCCCTTCCGGCGGTGGGAAATGCGTGCTATGAGAGCGAGCCGATCTGGAATTGCCCACCCGCCGCGACATGAACAACGACCAGCTCCTCAGCCGGATATCCGACTACTGCCGTCAGGCCGGAATGGCCGAGACGACGTTTGGGCGGCGGGCGGTGAACGACGGCAAGCTGGTGTACCGGCTGCGCGAAGGAAAACGGATTACGCTGGATACGTTGGAGCGGATCGAGGCGTTTGTTGCTGCTGGGCTGGGCGTTGCGCCGCCGCCCAGGGGGCTGGTGGTGCCGCTGGAGCGGCGCGACCCGCGCAGCAACTTCCGGTTCTTCGAGAACCGCCAGAAATATCTATTGTTCGTACACACTTGCGGGGAAAAGCGGGTGGTGGCGGACCGCGTCGCGCTGGAGCTCGCCAACATCCACCCGCGCCCGCCCGCCCTGCGCGTGTTCGATGCGGGCTGCGGCGACGGCACGGTGCTGGCGCGCGTGCTGCGCGCGATGCATGGGCGGTTTCCGCAAGTCCCGTTCTACGTCTCCGGCAAGGAGCTCAGCGTCGAGGACTTGCGGCTGACGCTCGACAAGGTCCCGGACCGATTGTTCGAGCATCCGGCCTCGGTGTTCGTGTTCACCAACATGAACTACGCCGAGGCGCCGTGGCTGACGCCGGCCTCCTCGGCCGCCGCCGCCGGGATGATCTGGCACGAGGTGGCGCTGCGCGGCGGCTCCTCGGGCGAATTCGAAACCCAGATCGCCGAGCTGGCGCCGTTCCTGCAGGACAATTGGCGCGCCAATGTCAGCCCGCGCACCGGGATGCCGGTGTACGAGCGCCCGGTCGCGATCGTGCTGTACCGCGAGGACCACCGCTTCCTGCTCGACGCGGTGATCCCGCGCGCCGGCCGCACCGAGGCCAATTTCGACCTGATCGTCGCCTCGCAGCCGTACCGGGCGAAATCATCCGTCAACTTCCGCGCCAAGCGGATCATCGCGCCGCTGGCCCGCGCGCTGCGCCCCGGCGGCCGGCTGATCGGCATTCACTCCCACGGCCACGATCCCGGATTGGAAATCGTCCAATCGATCTGGCCGGACGAGAACCCGTTCTCGGTCAGCCGCCACGAATTGTTGCGCGCGGTCAAATACGAGCTCGGCTCGGCTGGTAGAGACCTGAACTTCAACGCCTATGCCGATAACCGCTCGATCTTTCGCTACGACATGGAGGCTTTGCCCAATGAGGTCACCGGACCGATCGGCAATTCGACGGCCTTTGCAGCATGGAATGCCGCGGTGTATGTCGCGCAGATCGAGGACGACCGGATCACCGAGGTGACCCGGGACGGCCAGTACCTGGAAGCCACCAGAGAGGTTTTGCGCAAGCACAGCGGTCTCTGGTTCAACGACGAATCCTACGTCATCTCGCGCAGGCGCGACTGACATCTTCTGGATAGCTATCTTTCACGAAAACACCGCCGGGGTCCGGCGGACAAGGGGTTGGTGATGCGCGCGTCTTATATGTTCACGAGTGAGTCCGTGTCCGAAGGTCATCCGGACAAGGTCTGCGACCGGATCTCGGACGAGATCGTCGATCTGTTCTACCGCGAGGGGCCGAAGGCCGGCATCGATCCGTGGGCGATCCGTGCCGCCTGCGAAACGCTCGCCACCACCAACAAGGTGGTGATCGCCGGCGAGACCCGCGGCCCGGCCTCGGTCACCAACGAGCAGATCGAGCAGGTGGTGCGCGACGCCATCAAGGACATCGGCTACGAGCAGGACGGCTTCCACTGGAAGACCTGCGACATCGAGATCCTGCTGCATCCGCAGTCGGCCGACATCGCCCAGGGCGTCGACGCGCTGCAGCCCGGCACCAACAAGGAAGAGGGCGCCGGCGACCAGGGCATCATGTTCGGCTACGCCACCAACGAGACCCCCGATCTGATGCCGGCGCCGATCTTCTACGCCCACAAGATCCTGCGGCTGATCTCCGAAGCCCGCCACTCCGGCAAGGAGAAGGTGCTCGGCCCGGACTCCAAGAGCCAGGTGACGATCCAGTACGAAAACGGCAAGCCGCAATACGTCCGCGAGATCGTGGTGTCGCATCAGCATCTGGTCGAGGACATGAGCTCGAGCCAGGTCCGCGACTGCGTCGAGCCCTATGTGCGCCAGGCGCTGCCCGACGGCTGGATCACCGACAAGACGATCTGGCACATCAACCCGACCGGCAAGTTCTTCATCGGCGGCCCGGACGGCGACTCCGGCCTGACCGGGCGCAAGATCATCGTCGACACCTACGGCGGCGCAGCCCCGCATGGCGGCGGTGCGTTCTCCGGCAAGGACCCGACCAAGGTCGACCGCTCGGCGGCCTACGCGGCGCGCTACCTCGCCAAGAACGTGGTCGCCGCGGGCCTCGCCGACAAGTGCACCCTGCAGCTCGCCTACGCGATCGGCGTGGCGCGGCCGCTGTCGATCTACATCGACACCCACGGCACCGGGAAGGTGTCCGAGGACAAGCTCGAGACCATCGTGGCCGAGGTGATGGACCTGACCCCGCGCGGCATCCGCTCCCATCTCGACCTCAACAAGCCGATCTACGCCCGGACCTCGTCCTACGGTCATTTCGGCCGCACCCCGGACGCCGACGGCGGCTTCTCCTGGGAGAAGACCGATCTTGCCGACGCCATGAAGCGTGCGGTGTAAGTGAGAAAGTAAGCCCAAAGTCGGCGTCTTCACCTCTCCCCGCGAGCGGGGAGAGGGAGCGCAAATGCACTGCCTCAAACTGCCCGATTCAGTTCGTAGTGCTCATTTCGACTGACACAGACATCAGGAAACCCATCCGCATGACCGCCAAGTTCACCGACTACATCGTCAAGGACATCGGCCTCGCCGATTTCGGCCGCAAGGAGATCTCGCTGGCCGAGACCGAAATGCCCGGCCTGATGGCGACCCGCGAGGAATACGGCCCCAAGCAACCCTTGAAGGGCGCCCGCATCGCCGGCTCGCTGCACATGACGATCCAGACCGCGGTGCTGATCGAGACGCTGACCGCGCTCGGTGCCGAGGTGCGCTGGGTGTCGTGCAACATCTACTCGACCCAGGACCACGCCGCCGCCGCGATCGCCGCCGCCGGCATTCCGGTGTTCGCCGTCAAGGGCGAGAGCCTGACCGAGTACTGGGACTACACCGCCAGGCTGTTCGACTGGTCGGACGGCGGCACGCCGAACATGATCCTCGACGACGGCGGCGACGCCACGATGTTCGTGCATCAGGGCCTGCGCGCCGAGCAGGGCGACGCGATGTTCCTCGATCAGCACAACAGCGAGGAGGAGCAGGTGTTCTACGCGCTGATCAAGCGCATCCTCAAGGAGAAGCCGAAGGGCTACTTCGCCAAGCTCGCCGAGAACATCAAGGGCGTGTCGGAAGAGACCACCACCGGCGTGCACCGGCTGTACGACATGGAGAAGGCCGGCAAGCTGCTGTGGCCGGCGATCAACGTCAACGATTCGGTGACCAAGTCGAAGTTCGACAATCTCTATGGCTGCCGTGAATCGCTGGTCGACGGCATCCGCCGCGGCACCGACGTGATGCTGTCCGGCAAGGTCGCGATGGTCGCCGGCTTCGGCGACGTCGGCAAGGGCTCGGCCGCGAGCCTCCGCCAGGCCGGCTGCCGCGTGATGGTGTCGGAAGTCGATCCGATCTGCGCCCTGCAGGCGGCGATGGAAGGCTATCAGGTGGTGACCATGGAAGACGCGGCGCCGATCGCCGACATCTTCGTCACCGCCACCGGCAACAAGGACATCATCACCATCGACCACATGCGCGCGATGAAGGATCGCGCCATCGTCTGCAACATCGGCCACTTCGACAACGAGATCCAGGTCGCGCACCTGAAGAACCTGAAGTGGGACAACATCAAGCCGCAGGTCGACGAGATCACCTTCCCGGACGGCAAGCGGATGATCCTGCTGTCGGAAGGGCGCCTCGTGAACCTCGGCAACGCGATGGGACACCCGAGCTTCGTGATGTCGGCGTCGTTCACCAACCAGACGCTGGCGCAGATCGAGCTGTTCCAGAACCAGGGCAAGTACGACAAGAAGGTCTACGTGCTGCCCAAGACGCTGGACGAAAAGGTCGCCCGCCTGCACCTCGCCAAGATCGGCGTCAAGCTCACCGAGCTGCGCAAGGACCAGGCCGACTACATCGGCGTCAAGGTCGAAGGCCCGTTCAAGGCGGATCATTACCGGTACTGATAGTTCAAGGCGTCATGGCCGGGCTTGACCCGACCATCCATCGAGACGACGAAGCCCCGGAGCGATGCTCCGGGGCGTTTTTGCCCCTTCTTGTTTGTGCCACGATTGGGCTACTGCTGAGTGCTTGTTTGAGTAGTGTCGCGCTCGTGTGGAAGAAAGTGGCGAAATTTATCTCGTTGCATCAGTCAAAGAATTATCTTGCCGTCCGAAGGGTTGGCTGCGGCTGATTGTAAGTCCGAGATGATCTGTGCCTTAAGTGCCTTAAGCGGTCTGTGGTACCGCCCAGCTAATCGAAGCATGAAGCTCTCACTGAATGCGATGAGGCCGGATGACACCAATTCAATCCGTCTTCTAATCCGCCTTAGATCGTCTTCGGTTGCCATGGCTTCGAAGATTGTGTATTCGGGAACAATGTGGTCTCTCCATAATTCCGGTGAATTCTCGTAACGCAATTTTTGACTCGGAGGACATAGAAAAATCAACTTAACGCGTTGATGTGTGGTCTTTCTAATGCTCTGGTACATGCGCTTTGAAATGGGTGGAAATCCTGAAAAGAGAGCTATCCCGGTCTTTTTGCTATCCTGCATTTCGCGGCCAAGTACTTGCGCGAACGTGGTTTGCATTGCTCTTTTGTCTTGAAGGCACTCCTGGACTTTTTGTTGGATGCGACTGACTGTCTCGCGGTTCGATAGATAGGGGTAAACTCCGATCTCCTCGGATGAGTTATTCTGAAGAAGTGTTTCGAAGAAATGCTCTTCAATTGTTGTTGAGTTTTCTGGTCTGACATTCGATCGAGGCTTATCGAAGCCGGAGTAGAACCATACGAATCGTTGTCGTGGTACAACTGATAGTGGCCCAGAAAGATCATTATAGCGGGAGCAAAGGGCTTTAGTTATAAATCTTTGCTCGGCCGAGCTTTCATAGAAAGCCATGATTGGCGCTGTGTTATCAGTTGTGCTTCGAACGAGTTCGCTAATTGTCCAGTCGTTGTTTGCGTAATTCACAACGGCCTGCACTGCGGCGGCGCGGGCATTCGATTTTTGTACTTTAATGGTCCGTCGAGTCGACGGTTCTAGTCCTTGGTGAGTCATCACCTCTGAATGTAGGGCGCCGATAATCTTCTTGCATCGAATCTTCGACAGATCGGCGCCGCTAATTGTCGCCCCAGTCAAATCCAAAACGTCCGCTTCCAGCGTTCCAAAATCGACGTTTGTAAGATCGCAATTCCGTAGATCTTTCGCAGGATCAAGTTCGAAGTATTTCAGCAGCTTTGCAAAATTATCCTCTTCCATCGCCAACAAGGAGAATAGAGCGTTTATCGATTCATTTGTCACTGGACAATCTCCCTGTCAGTGTCGAGATCCAGCCTATGATCGAAGATGAGGCGGTCTTTTCAGGTATTTGATTTATCTCCCTGAGATGTCTCGCAAGAAGTAGCCTCGCAATAGCAATCTTGTTGGGAGACCTCTTCAGTCGATCGAAAATTGTTTGGGGGGCCTCAAGATCGACAATGACAATATCTTTTGGCTGGAAAGCAAGAGTGCCTGTTATGGTTATAGTCGGAGCAGTGACGGTCATTTTGCAAAGTGATTCATCGCCGCAATATCGTGATTGCATGTAGTTGTCGGAAGTTGCGGAGAATTGCCATCTGTTCCCCGGCATCGCTAGAACGGGTTCCTGCTGGGAATCGGATGTAAGAGTCTCTGTAGATGCCATCTTGGTATTTCGATCTATCTTTCCATCGATGCCAATTGTCGTATCTGCGGATGCAGACATGTTATTTGTGCTGGCCTTCGCGCCGAAGGCAGACTGAGCGCCTGCATGCAGTTCGCTCATTCTCTCGAGTGTCCGCTGCAATTGAGTCCTTACGGCGTGGGGCTTCTTGTCTCCGAATCTAGACGAAGATGGATCAATTTCGCATCCCTTCGTCGCAAGACCGAGGGTTGCCCTCGATAAGCCTATCTCGACCGACTGCGACCAATCTTCTGAAGACAATACCATTGTGCCGAAGCGGACGTCTGCGCCAAGGTGAAAGTCGTATTCGTGTGCTCCCTGGGGTGCGAAGAGTACTACTTCTAGTAGCTCTTCACATCCCGGTTGAGGTATTTGTTCGAGCGTAATTGCTTTGGGGGTCTTAGTCTTCAAGTCCTTAGCTCCCTTGAGAGGAACAACAAAATGGGGCCTTAGGGCGGGTAGGCCCTTAGCTCGTAGGGCGGATTAGCTCGTAGGGCGGATTAGCGAAGCGTAATCCGCCGTCGCGCCGAGACAAGCGCTGCGGCGGTTCGGCGGGTTACGTCTTAGGCTAACCTGCCCTATGAAAAATACACTATTTCAAAGTAGAGTTGCCGTAGAGAGCCCACCATCGTGGTTTTTGACTATCGTTCAGGCGTCGCTTCCATTCTGTTTGTTGCTTTTGCAGCGCTGCTTCCTCTTCGCTCGTCCAAGCGATCCAGTCCTGCTCAAGCGCAGCCTCGCAAAACATCTTCAACTCCATAGGCGTGAAATTGCTCTTCAATCGATTGGCCTTATGCGAGATGACCCAGACATTCCCCTTGATATAGCCGAGGTGAGGATCTTTGCGATCGAGCGTCGGAGAATTGTCGATGGATTGGCCTATGCCGACCTTGAATGGAACGCGACGCAGGGGGCAGACCTTCGGGATCTCGATATCCCTAACATCAATATCGAAATTTATGGAGAGCCGCCTCGCTCGCCGACGCGCGCTGTTGAGAAGCCGAGTGACCACTTCAGAGTAGTCATCGATATATTCACTGACCCAGTAATCGGATGCACTTAGCGTTTTGACCTTGTCTTCGACATTCCACCCTTTCGCCTCCCAGGACGTGGCTAGATCATGGTGCAGCTTGTGCAGGGGGCGCCATCCGCGGGTTGTGTTGATATGGTGCATTGATGACCTCGTCTCGCGCAGTCCGTATGGCGGATTAGCGCAGCGTATCCGCCGCTACGTCGACACAAGCACTGCTGATGTTTGGCGGGTTGGGCCTTCGGTGAACCTGCCCTACGATGGCACCTCTTCAAATCGAAGCGGTCAAGGCTCGCTCGTCTGCTGCTGGCGGCGGAGCCTTAAAGATGTGCCCGAATGACGCGGGGAGCCGCCCAAGTCGTTGATTCTGGATCGTGCTGCTCCAATTACGGCAATCTAGATTATTGCCACGGCGAGAGTTATCCTGATCGCAATGGAGTGAAACAGCCATGACCGACGATCTGGGCGTCGTGGACGGTGACCTGGAAACGCCGGTCACCAAGGAAGACGTTGAAAAGCGTGTCCAAGATTGGAAGAATCGCCTGAGTGACTTGTTTCGACGAGTGAGCGATTGGGCGCGAGAGAACGGATGGCAGGTTAACGATAGCGGTGAGGTCTCGATGCATGAAGAACTCATGCAGCGGTTCAATCTCCCTGCGACGGGCCAGCCGACACTCCGTTTGGACGGAGAGCGCGGTTACGCGCTGTTCAAGCCGAAGGGATTGTGGGTGATCGGTGCCAACGGTCGGATCGATCTCTACACGTCGAAGGGCATATTCATCATCGTCGATTTGGCAGAAAGCGGGACCGCTCCGCGTTGGACGATTTTTCGAACGAATTCAAAGCGTGAAGGTGAACCCTTTTCACCGGAATTATTAACGAACCTCGTTTGCGATGGACAAGCTTCCTGAAATCAAAGCCAGCTACGATTGGTTCTTCGCTTGTTACCAGGCCGAAACCGCAGAGCGAGCGAGAAGCAGTGATATTGCCGCCATCGATCGAATGGAAGTGAGGCGCGACATGTTGGAGCGCGCCGCGTTTGTGCTGATGTTCGGTCAGTTCGAGAAGGCGGTGAATTCGAAATTCGAAGAAGCGGTCGACGCGAGGATCGGCAACCCCGACTGGAATGGTCGCCGCGGTTGGGACACTCCCTCGTTGAAAGGCAATAAGGTGCCGTTCGACACAAAGCTCGCGATGGTGTTGGACAGCCGGTCCCCGTCGTTCAGGCGTATCTTGCAAACTTACGCGATACGCAATCATTGCGCTCATGGCGGAACCACCAACGCCGTCGGCTCCATCGATGCGCTCGAAGCAGAGCTCTATCGCTGGTATTCCGAGCTGCGGAGTTGAGGCCAGCAAGTGTGGGTCGGGTGAGTGAGGCGACGCCGGGGAGTCGATTGAGCGAGCTTCAGCCGTCTCGGATATCGCGCTCATCTGGGCGATTGCTTGCTCAAAATCGCGTCGCGGAATGTCATTAGTGACACCGAGATACAGCGTAACATGCTTGCCGCTCGCCATCAGATAGGCGTATTACGCCAACGCCGCACAAGGAGTATGGAGTCCGGCTCACTCGCCGCTAGTGCGGGGCGCGTCCCGGAATGGCGAACGATTGGGTCGTAAGCCGGGTTCTACAAGTCCAATATCGAGGAGCGGCCTGTGGGTAGATTCGCGGAGCGCAGTCCGGGCGCCGTGCTCAGGCCCATCTAAGCGGGCGGATTCATTTTATAGCTGATTATCTTCGAGATCGCATGTCGAAATGCTGTCGGCTTATTGATAGTATATCCCTTTTCAACCGTTCAGCGGGAGGTAACATTGGGCGGTCTCGAGGACGCAGCCAGTATCTTGTTTAGTCATCCGACCGGAATTAGCGCATTGGTCGCTGCCTTGATCGGGGCGATGACGTCCTCGATAATTGCAATTTTGCACCAGAGAGCCGTATTGCGTCGCGTGACCATGCAGGAAATCATTGATGACTTTCTCAGGCCGGAATTCCTCGTGCATAGGGCTGTCGTCAGTTCATTGAGTCGGAAAGTACGTAGACGAGACGTGGAGATCAGTGAGATAGCGCGGGGCTATTGGTACCCAGGGCCAAAGGACGGCAAGAGGTCTTATCAGGGCGACAAGATCGACAGTCTGAACGAGCATCAACATCTGGAGATATTCATCGGCTACATCAGTCGGCTCGCGCACCGCATTCGGACCGAGAAAGTTGATCGGCTTCAGCTCCGTCAGCGACTAAGGAGCGCGTATCGCTATCACGGGCCATTCATGAACAGCCTAGCAAAGGAAGTGCGAAGGCAGATGATGCTCGATGGAGAGACGGAGATTCCCAGTTGGGTTTGCGATGTGGAGCAGGTGAGGGGAGTCCTGGGCGTCGAGGACTTTATCGAGGCACACATTTGAGGTCGAAAGAGAAGCTTCATGCCGTTGCTTGTCGATGAGGCCGCGAGGCAGATCGCCATAACCCGCTGGGGGTTACCCGAGTGTATTCATGTTCCCATTGCGGCTGCTGACGAAACAGCGATCCGGGCGTATATCGGGGAGGCTCAACCGATTGGCGGGCCGCCCTATAGGGCGTTCCTCGTGATCATTCCGCACTCCACCGTGATCGATCCTCTGCTCCCGATCAGCTGTCATCCAAACGTAGGCGTTCTATTCGCGCGACGACAGCTATGGGTAAACATCTCTTACGATGGATACCGATCGGCGTATCGAAAGGCGTTCTCGGGCGAAAATATCGACGGGCGGATCTTGAGTCACGCAATGAATCGTCGGACGGCAGCGCTCAAGGGATTCGATTTCGTGCGAGTCACGCTGGCGTCGAGGGCCAACAATTCAAGTAGCAGTTTCTCCGAAAAATGGGGCGTAGAACTTCATTCGTCGGAGCGGGCCAAGGCAATCCGGGGTGTTCGCCCACCATACATCCAATACGCCGACTTGTCGGACCTGATGCTGATGCTGGACATGAGAATCGGCGGAGGAATCATGGATGCAGTGAACGAAGGACAGAAGCTGGTAGAGCCAAGGACCAACGCCGTAGGGTGCAACAACGCAGTCCGTAGTGCGGATTAGCGCAGCGTAATCCGCCATTGCGTCGAGGCAAGCCCTCCGGCTACTCGGCGGGTTACGCCTTCGGCTAACCCGCCCTACGGGCTACGGGCTGTCGTCTTCAATGTCTCGTCACCGCCCCCATCCAGCTCAACGCCGGCTTGGAACGCGGCGCAAAGCGCGCGCACGACGTTGCGCGCTAGCCGCTCGCTCGGCAGGCCCGCCGCAACGGCGGCCGCGACATGGGCTGGGTGAACGAATACGGTCACGGCATCGCGCACCACGCCGGCTGCGGCCTCGACATTGTCGATGCGCATCTCACCACGCCGGACACCGTCGGCGAGGATGCGAGCGATCAGACCGGTCATCGCCGCCGCGTAGGCTGCGATGATCTCCGGCCGCTCGTCCATGATGCGGCGGTACAGCCCGTAGACTTCAGGATCGGTCGCAAACCGCTCACGCTTGCGGGCATGCAAGGCCAGCACCATGCCTTCCAGGCGTTCGGTCACCGGCCCGTCGGTCTCGACGAAGCGGCTGGCCATTTCCTGCTCGTCCTGCATCGCCGCGACGGCGAGCGCGTCGAAGATGTCGGCCTTGGTCCGGAAGTGCCGGTAGATGGTGGTGTGCGAGGTGCCCAGCGCGCGGGCGATGTCGACCACGTTGGTCTTCGCCTCGCCGAAGCGGCGCACCTGTGTCCGTGCAGCCTCCAGGATCCGCGCGCGGAAAGCGTGTTCGTCGGGAGCAGACGGGGGATTGGACATGGCGGCCTTCGTTAACCCCAAGAAATACCGGAACGTCCTCGATCGTTCAACGACGAACAAAATATGAAATATGTTCGTTGAACTATGTTCATGCTGGTGCTATGTTGCCTCAACTGCAGAAGGAGGATGCGATGCACCCGCTGAACAGCCCGTCCGCTCGACCCCGCCTTGCGTTTGTGACCGGCGGCTCCGGCTTTGTCGGCGGCCGATTGATTGGACAGTTGCTGGACCACGGTTGGACTGTCCGCGCGCTGGCCCGCAGCGCACCGAGCGAAGCGCGGGTCCGGGCGCTCGGCGCCGCGCCGGTGAAAGGCGACCTGAATGACGAGCAGGCGCTGCGCGAGGCCATGGCGGGCTGCGAGGTCGTGTTCCACGTTGCCGCGCACTTCAAGCTCTGGGGCAAAAAGGCGTTGTTCGATCGGGCGAACATCGACGGAACGCGCAATGTCGTGAACGCGGCTGCGGCGACCGCCAGCGTCCGACGGGTGGTGGCGGTCAGCGCGGCCGCCGTGGTGATGGGCGATCCCGAGCCGATGGTCGATGTCGACGAGACGCTGCCGCTGCAGCGCCGGGCGTTTGCGCCCTACAGCTCGTCGAAGGGCGAAGCCGAGCGCGTGCTGCTCGGCGCCAACCAGGTCCGCCCCGATTTCGAGACGATCGCGCTTCGGCCGCCCTTCATCTGGGGGGATGGCATGCCGACCCTCGATGAGATGGTCGAGACCGTGCACGCCGGTCGCTGGCAATGGGTGGACGGCGGCCGGCAGGCGATGTCGAGCTGCCACGTCGACAATCTGTGCGAGGCACTGATCCTCGCCGCCGACCATGGCCGCGGCGGTGAGGCGTACTTCGTGGCCGATGCCGAAAACACCACCCTGAAAGGTTTCATCTCGGCCCTGCTCGCGACGCGCGGCGTCAGCGTGTCCGACAAAGCGGTCCCGTTCGGGCTTGCCTGGACAATGGCCGGTCTGATGGGAGCAGCGTGGCGTCTGCTGCGGCTCGAGGGCCAGCCGCCGATCACACGCCAGATGCTGCGACTGATCGGCAAGCCTTTCACCATTGCCACCGGCAAGGCCACGACCGATCTCGGCTTCGTGCCGCGCACCACGATGAGCATGGGGCTCGCCGCCATGCGGCGCGCATCCCAGCCCGCCACCAGCCCGTAGGATTGGTCCGCCGAGCGGATCAGCGCAGCGTCATCCGCCATTGCGTCGAGGCAAGCCCTGCTGCTGTGCGGCGGGTTACGCCTTCGGCTGACCCGCCCGCCGACTGAACGGATCGATCACCGTGCTGCCGCAACCGGCGAAGTCCGCGACGTTCCGCGTCGCCATCTGGACTCACGCGTTGCCTCATCCTTCGAGGCCGCCGCTTTGCGACGGCGCCGGCGGTCCGGCTGACGCGAAGCTACGACCTGAGAAACTGCGCGAACGCCTTCAGCGTGGTTTCCGAGCAGTGGTGCTCCATGCCCTCGGCGTCGGCTTCCGCGGCTTCAGGCGGGACGCCGACGGCGCGCAAGAGATCGACCACCAGCCGATGGCGGGCGTGCGATCGTTCCGCCAGCGCCTGGCCCTGCTCGGTGAGAAACACGCCGCGATAGGGGCGCGAGGTCGCCAGCCCGGCCTTCTTCAACCGCGAAATGGTCTTGATGGCGGTGGCGTGCGAGACGCCGAGGCGGCGCGCAATGTCGGTCGGCCGTGCTTCGCCGGTGCCGGCCAACAGGTCGGCGATCAGTTCGACATAGTCCTCGAGAATCGCGGTCGACTGCGCCGAGCGGGCCTTGCCGAAGCGGCGGGCCTGCACCAGCTCGGTCGGCAGATCGGCCGGGGGAGCGTCGTTGCGCTGGGCTTTCCGCGGGACGGCAGGGCTCATTGATTCACGCTCGCGATTGCTGCGATCCGGAAAGCACGAATTCTCGCCGGCGTCAAAATGTAGCCGAGGCAACAATCCGGCATTGACAGTTGCGACCCATTCTCTACGATGTAGCCAAGGCTACAATATCGGGGCCGTGCACCACCGCCGCAAGGCCGGCCGGTGCAGGATGAAACTGCGCGCCGTTTCGGCCGCGCTCGGAAGTAAAGGAACGCAGGTGAGTACTCGGATCGACGCGGCGAAGCGGTCGCCGGCTCGGACATCGTCATGGGGGCGGATGGTCGTGGCGACCGCATTCGCGGCCGGTGCCGCAGCGGAGATCTCACCGGCCGCGGCGGAGGACGCGCCGTCCTGGCTGTCGCTGCCCGCGTCGTCGCTGTCGAGCTTCGCGATGCAGCGCCCCGCGACGGTGCCGGGCACGCATCACGCCGAAGGCGTCGACACCGAGCACATCTTCGGCTTCTCGATGGGCTCCGATATCGGCCAGAAGGGCGAGATCGAGGTCGAGATGGAGAACGTCGGCGGTTTCGGCAAGCGCGATGGCCGCTACGCCACGCTGGGGACGCTGGCCCAGGTCAAGTACACGCTCACCGATCGGATTCGCATCGCACCGGGGCTGTCGTTCGGCGGCCAGCGGATCGACGGCGTATTCGGCCACGACGACCGCCATCACCTGACCTTCAACGGCGCTGCGCTCGAGTTCCGCTACAAGCTGATCGATCGCAAGGCGGCGCCGTTCGGCTTGACGCTGCACGCGCAGCCGAACTGGTCCCGCGTCGACGAGGCGACGGGCGGCCGGATCGAGCAGTACGGCGGCGAGTTCGCGGCGCTGTTCGACCGCGAGCTGATCGCCGAGCGGTTGTTCGCCGTCTTCAACGTTTGGTACGGCACCGGCGCCACCCGCGAGCGCGCGACCAATCTGTGGGGCCACGACTCCGAACTGCAGCTGCACGGCGGCCTGTCCTACGCGTTCGCGCCCGGGTTCCTCGCCGGTCTCAATGTTCGCTACCTGCGCGCCTATGACGGCGGCGGGCTCGACCGTTTCGCCGGCGACGCCGTCTATGTCGGGCCGACCTTCTCCTACAACGTCTCGCCGGCATTCGGCCTGTCGGGCACCTGGCAGTTCCAGGTCGCGGGCGGCGCCCTGGGCGACCGGCGGCCGCTCAATCTCGACCGGTTCGAGCGCCAGCAGGCGATGCTCCGGCTCAACTGGCACTTCTAGCGACGGGCGCCGCGACGAACACCCGAGCCACGGCGCGCGACTGCATCAGGATGGATACGGATGAAGCTGAATCGGATTGGCGCCGGCCGGGTGAGCGGGTTTGTCGCGGCTATCGTTGCGGGCGTGCTGCTCGCCGGCTCGTGCCAGGCGCAGGCCCGCAAGCCGTTCCGCGTGGTGACGACCTTCACGGTGATCCAGGACATCGCCCAGAATGTCGCCGGCGACAAGGCGATCGTGGAATCGATCACCAAGCCCGGCGCCGAGATCCACGACTACCAGCCGACCCCGCTCGACATCGTGCGGGCGCAGGCGGCCGATCTCGTGCTGTGGAACGGCTTCAATCTCGAACGCTGGTTCGAGCGGTTCTTCGAGAACGTGAAGGATGTTCCGAGCGTCGTGGTCACCGAAGGCATCGCGCCGATGGGAATCGCGCAGGGGCCGTACAGCGGCAAGCCCAATCCGCACGCCTGGATGTCGCCGTCCAACGCGCTGATCTATGTCGAGAACATCCGCAAGGCGCTGGTCAAATACGATCCCGCCAACGCGGCCGCCTACGATCAGAACGCCGCCGACTACGCGGCCAGGATCAAGGCGCTCGACGAGCCGCTGCGCCGCCGGCTCGCCGCGATCCCCGAAAGCCAGCGCTGGCTGGTGTCGAGCGAAGGCGCGTTCAGCTATCTGACGCGCGACTACCAGATGAAGGAGGCGTTCCTCTGGCCGATCAACGCCGACGAGCAGGGCACGCCGCAGCAGGTGCGCAAGGTGATCGACCTCGTGCGCAAGAACAACATCCCGGTGGTGTTCAGCGAGAGCACGATCTCGGATCGCGCCGCCAAGCAGGTCGCGCGTGAGAGCGGCGCGCGCTACGGCGGCGTGCTCTATGTCGATTCGCTCAGCGCCGCGGGCGGTCCGGTGCCGACCTATCTGGACCTGCTCGAGGTGACGGTCGAAACCATCGCCAAGGGGTTCGGGACATGATCCGGTTCGACCCCGCCGAGGCGCGGGGCGCAGGCGACACGGTCCCCGGCATCGCGGTGCGCGGTCTCGACGTGACCTATCCGAACGGCTACACGGCGGTGCGCGACGCCTCGTTCGCGCTCGGCGCCGGGACGATCTGCGCGCTGGTCGGCGTCAACGGCAGCGGCAAGTCGACGATCTTCAAGGCGATCATGGGGTTCGTGCGGCCGTCGGCCGGCAGCGTGGAGCTGTGCGGGATGCCGGTCGCGCGAGCGCTGAAGCGCAACATCGTCGCCTACGTCCCGCAGAGCGAGGACATCGACTGGAATTTTCCGGTGCTGGTCGAGACCGTGGTGATGATGGGCCGCTACGGCCACATGAACTTCCTGCGGATTCCGTCGCAGGCCGACCGCCGCGCGGTCGACGAAGCCCTGGAACGCGTCGGCATGACGGCCTACCGCGACCGCCAGATCGGCGAGCTCAGCGGCGGCCAGAAGAAGCGAGTGTTTCTCGCCCGCGCGCTGGCGCAGGGCGGGCGGATCGTGCTGCTCGACGAACCGTTCACCGGCGTCGACGTCAAGACCGAAACCGCGATCATCGATCTGCTGCGCGAGCTGCGCGACGCCGGCCAGCTGATCCTGGTCTCGACCCACGATCTCGGCAGCGTTCCGCAGTTCTGCGACCAGGTCGTGCTCGTCAACCGCACCGTGCTGGCGGCCGGGCCGACCGCAGAGACCTTCACCCAGCGCAATCTCGAACTCGCCTTCGGCGGCGTGCTGCGCAACTTCCAGCTCGGCGGCGCCGACCTGCACAGCGACGACGATCAGCGCCGGCTGACGGTGATCACCGACGACGAACGGCCGCTGGTGTTCTACGACGCCCGGCCCGACCAGCGGCAGGATCAGGAGAGCTGAGATGGCCGAGGGGTCGCTGCTCGCCGAACTGCTGGTGCCGTTCGCCTACGGCTACATGCTGAAGGCGATGTGGGTGAGCGCCCTGGTCGGCGGCGTGTGCGCCTTCCTGTCGGCCTATCTGATGCTGAAGGGCTGGTCGCTGATGGGCGACGCCCTCGGGCACGCGATCGTTCCGGGCGTCGCCGCCGCCTACATCCTCGGGGCGCCGTTCGCGCTCGGCGCGTTCTTCGCCGGTATCCTGGCGGCGGCCGGCATGCAGTTCGTCAAGCTGAAGTCGCGGTTGCGCGAGGACGCGGTGATCGGGCTGGTATTCACCACGTTGTTCGCGCTCGGGCTGCTGATGGCCTCGATCTGGCCGATGTCGGTGAGCGTGCAGACCATCGTGCTCGGCAACATCCTGGCGATCTCCGATGCCGACGTCGTCCAGGTCGCGATCATCTCCGCGGTGTCGCTGGCGATTCTGGCGCTGAAGTGGAAGGACCTGATGGTGACGTTCTTCGACGAGAGCCACGCCCGCAGCATCGGGCTCGATCCGCGGCGGCTCAAGATCGTGTTCTTCACCCTGCTCAGCGCCTGCACGGTCGCCGCGCTGCAGACGGTCGGCGCCTGCCTGGTGATCGCGCTGGTGGTGACGCCCGGCGCCACCGCCTATCTGCTCACCGACCGGTTCGGCCGGTTGATCCTGATCAGCGTCGCGCTCGGCGCCGTCACCAGCTTCGTCGGTGCTTATCTCAGCTATTTTCTCGACGGTGCCACCGGCGGCGTGATCGTCACGCTGCAGACCCTGCTGTTTCTGGTCGCGTTCTACTTCGCGCCGAAGCACGGCGTGATCGCGGCGCGCCGGCGGCGGCACGCGGCGGCGGGAGTGACGCCGTGAGCGAGGTCGCCGACTGGATCACCGGACCGCTGGCCTATCCGTTCATGCAGCGGGCGCTGGTCGCGTCCGTGATGGTGGCGGCGGTCTGCGCGGTGCTGTCCTGCTATCTGGTGCTGAAGGGCTGGTCGCTGATGGGCGACGCTGTCTCGCACGCGGTGCTGCCCGGCATCGTGGTCGCCTATGTGCTGAACCTGCCGCTGGCGGCCGGGGCGTTCGTGGCCGGCCTGTCCTGCGCGGTGGTCACCGGCTATCTGAAGGAGAACAGCCGGGTGAAGGAGGACACGGTGATGGGCATCGTGTTTTCCGGGATGTTCGGCTTCGGCCTGGTGCTGTTCACCAGGATCGAGACCGACCAGCACCTCAACCACATCCTGTTCGGCAACGTGCTCGGCGTCACGCCGCGCGACCTGATCGAAATCGCGGTCGTCGCCGGTGGGACGCTGCTGGCGGTGCTGCTCAAACGCCGCGACCTCTTGCTGTATTGCTTCGACCCCCACCACGCCCGATCCATCGGCCTGCCGGTGACGGCGCTGCACTACGGACTGCTGGTGCTGCTGGCGTTGACCATCGTCGCGTCGTTGAAAGCGGTCGGCATCATCCTGGTGGTCGCGATGCTGATCGCGCCCGGCGCCACCGCCTATCTGCTCACCGACAGCTTCGAGCGGATGCTGCTCGTCGCCGTGGCGGTCGCCGCCGGCTCGGCCGCGATCGGCACGCTCGTCAGCTTCCACATCGACGGCGCCACGGGCGCCTGCATCGTGCTGACCCAGGCGCTGGTGTTCTGCGCGGCGTTCCTGTTCGCGCCGAAGCGTGGATTGCTGCGCACCAACCGGGCCGCGGCAAGGGACCAGTCCGAGCCGGCGGGGTGAGGTGTGCGATCATCCGGCCGCCTGCGCTACAGCGCTTCGTATTGCTGATAGATCGCGCGGGCGATGCCGAGCAGGTGATCGCGGTCGGTCTGCGCCACCACGGCGTAGGACAGCTGGGCATCGATCCAGGAGAATGCCGCCAATTCGCCGGTGCGTTCGAACCGGAAGGCGCTCGGCTCGGCGTCGCCGCCCGGCCGCACATACACCGTGACGCGGCGGCCCTGCTGGTCCTCGTACATGAACTGCGCCGCCGGGCCGTTGGTGGCCGGCAGCAGCCGGCCGCCGATCAGCTTCAGCCCGAGCGCGTCGAGCTTCGGCGCTGTCAGTTTTCGGCCGAGCCGGCGCGACAGCCATTGCACCAGATGCGCTTCCTGGTCGGCCGCGACCTCGACCGGATGCGCGACCTCGACCGCATAGGTCCGCCACGCCACCATCGCGGCGTCGGCGACCGGGGCGGCCGCGACGACCGTGGGCGCGCGGTGCCAGCGCTCGGACGCCAGCCAGCCGCCGGCGCCGCCGATCACCAGGCACGCCAGCGCCGCCGCCACGGCGCCGAACCGCTGGCCGATCCAGGCGCGGCGCTCGCCGCGCAGATGCGCGATGCGGAGCCGTGCCGGGATCGGCTCGGAGGCCACCGCCGACAGCCGGGCGCGCAGATCGTCGCGATCGGCGATCTGCCCCGCGATGCGGCGGGCGGCCTCGGCGTCGGACTCCAGATAGGTCTCGACCTCGGCGCGCCGCGCGGCATCGAGCCGGCCGTCGACATAGGCCTGCAGATCGTCCTCGCTGAGAGGGCGACGGACGGTCATTTCACTCTCCTCAACACGGTGGTGCGGCCGGCCTCGACGCTGTGGCGCAGCGCCTCGCGGGCGCGGCTGAGCCGCGACATGATGGTGCCGACCGGTACGTCGAACACCCGCGCGGCCTGCTCGTAGCTCATTTCCTCGACGCCGATCAGCAGCAGCAGCGAGCGCTGATCTTCCGGCAGATCGTCGAGCCGCGCCAGCGCGTCGCGGGCGATCAGGCTGCGCTCCGGGCCGGCGGCGCTGTCGGGAATCGGGCCGCGCGAGTCGAGATCGACCGCGTGGCCGCGCCGAACCGCGCGGCGACGCTGATCGAGATACACATTGCGTTCGATCGCAAACAGCCAGGCGCGCAGGTCGCCGCCCGGCCGCCGCAGCCGCCAGCGCGTCAGCGCCCGCTCCAGCGTGCTCTGGACGAGATCGTCCGCAGCGTCGCGATCGTGCAGCAGCGCCCGCGCGTAGCGGCGCAGGCTTGGTATCAGCGGCTCGATCTCGGCGGCGATCTCGTCCAAAGCGGTCTCGTCGGATCAGGGCTTGGCGATGTGCCAGGCGCCGTTGAGGAAACCGTCGCCGGTGGTGTCGCCCGGCTTGGTGTCCTTGGTCCAGGCATACAGCGGCTTGCCCTTGTAGGCCCACTGCTTGGCGCCGTCGTCGCGGGTGATCACGGTCCAGTCGCCGGAGGCCTGCGCGCTCGCCGCGGCGATCAGCGGCGGCCAGTTGGTGGCGCAGGGGCCGTTGCAGGCCGACTTGCCGCCGGCGTCCTTGTCGAAGGTGTAGAGCGTCATGCCCTTGGCGTCGACCAGCGCCTTGCCTTTGGCGGTGTCGGCGACCTTGGCCGGGGCGGCGGCCTGGGCGAACGCCGCGGTGGCGGCGAGCACGAGAGCGGATGCGAGCGTGAGCGTGCGGATCATGTTTCCTCCTTCGGGGTGGGTGGATCCGCAACCAGAGACGCCACCGCGCGGCGGTTATTCCCGAAGGCGCGGTCACGAGCGCGTGAGGACGGGGAGCCTGCTATCGTCGGCTCACCGCCAGCGGCCGACCAGCGCCAGCGCACCCCACGCCCCCAGCAGGGTGGCGGCCATGGTGCCGGCGACCGCGACCGCCATCACCGGACCGCCGGCCGCCGCCAGCGAGGTCGACCCCTCGGTGAACGGCCGCAGCAGCATCGCCATCGCCATGCCGCCGAGCGGGGCGACCAGGAAAGCCCCGGCGAGCGCCACCACGATGCTGACGATCCAGCCCGGCACGCCGCGCTGCTTGGTCCTCGCCTCGTTAATGCCGACAGCCAGCGCGCCGATGAAGACCGCCAGCGCGATCGTCATCGGCCCGC
This sequence comes from Rhodopseudomonas pentothenatexigens, assembly GCF_900218015.1. Taxonomy (GTDB): domain Bacteria; phylum Pseudomonadota; class Alphaproteobacteria; order Rhizobiales; family Xanthobacteraceae; genus Rhodopseudomonas; species Rhodopseudomonas pentothenatexigens. Next base: position 135,461 of record NZ_UFQQ01000005.1, read on the forward strand.
CAACGCTGCTCTGCGGGATCGCGCCGGAGGCTTGCAGAAACAGGATGCCGATCACGGCCATCAGGATGATAGTGGGCATGCGGCGTTTCCCTGTTGCTGAGCGGCGCCGTCAAGCGCGCGGCGCAGCATTGGCATGATCAAGATGGCGGCACGGAGCCGCTTGCGGCGGCGCCCGTCACCTTCCCACTTTGTCCGGCAAAGGGGCTGGCAAGTTCAACGCGCTACGTCGGGATGGATCAACCGCCCTACGGCTGTTTGTCCGGCCGGATCGGCGCTCAGGCCGCGCGCCCCGACCGCGCTGCGGGAAGGTGATCGACCCGGCTGCGGTGTTGCAGCCACAGCAGCGTCGCGCCGAACAACGGGATGATGATGTCGGTGTAGAACACCACGCCGGCGTTACCCGGGGCGAAGTTGTGGTGCGTCACCATCTGATTGATGTGGCCGACGGCGGCGCCGAGCGTGAACAGGCCGGGGCCGACGATCGCAGCGAGGCGAAGATCGAAGCTGCGGAAGGCGGCGAGGAAGCCGACGACGGAGAACCCGAGACTGGCGGTGGCGACTTCGAACTGGAACGGGCTGTCGGCCCAGCCGATGAACGCCGCCGACATCTTGCCGAAGAAGCCGTGCATCACGAAGTTGTAGAAGTAGCAGACGCCGATCGACCAGAACAGGTGCCAGGCCAGCAACCTGTCGATCACGTCCGGGAATCGCAGCGGCTTCGGCGCGCGCGCGATCGCGACCAGCGCGAACAGCAGGCCGATGACGAAGAAGCTCAGGGAAAAGTTCGACAGCACGAACACGATCGTCGCCTTGATCACTTCCGCCATACCTCGTGCTCCGTTCCGTGATGATCTCCGCAGCCATGGAGCTGCAGCGGCGGGATCGGGTCGATGGTAGCACTCATTCGGACCGCAGCAATCAAGCGCAACGCCGTTGGATGATCACGGGGCGAGTGCGCGTTGCTACGCGGGGAACCGTTCGACGTGGAGTTCGGGGAAGACGATTTTTCGCAATGCGGGATTAGGTTCACACGCTGTTTTAAACGCAGTTCGATCAAGACAACCCGGCGGCTTCGTGTCTATAACCGGTGCGCGGCCGTCCGCCCCGGACGGCCGCCAACGACGCCAAGAAACGCAACCAAGAAAAGCCACGAGGAGCACGCCCGCATGCAGACGGCCTACGTCCCCCGCCAGACCCCTTACACGCTCGCGCCCGAAGACGCGCTCAACGATCTGCGGATGAGCGAAGCCGTCCGGCCGCTGTACGATCATGTGAAGAAGTTCATCGCCGAGACCGTCGAGCCGATGCAGCACGAGTTCGAGATCGCCGAGGCGAAGAATCCGAACCGCTGGTCGTTCAGCCAGGAGCAGCTCGATCTGCTCGGCAAGGCCAAGGCGAAGGCCAAGGAAGTCGGGCTGTGGAACTTCTTCCTGCCCGACGCCGAGACTGGCGAGGGCCTCAAGAATCTCGACTACGCCTATATCGCCGCCGAACTCGGCAAGGCGCCGCTCGCTTCCGAAGTGATGAACTGCTCGGCGCCCGACACCGGCAACATGGAAGTGCTGGAGCGCGTCGGCACCCCCGAGCAGAAAGAGAAGTGGCTGAAGCCGCTGCTCAACGGCGAGATCCGTTCGGCCTATGTGATGACCGAGCCGAACGTCGCTTCGTCCGACGCCAAGAACGTCTCGACCTCGGCGGTGCTCGACGGCAACGAGTGGGTGATCAACGGCGAGAAGTACTACATTTCCGGTCTCGGCGATCCGCGCTGCAAGATCATGATCGTGATGGTCAAGACTGATCCGACCGCCGCGCCCAGCAAGCAGCAGTCGCAGATCCTGGTGCCCGTCGACACCCCCGGCGTCGAAGTGCTCGGCCCGATGCACGTGTTCGGCCACGACCATGCGCCGCGCGGTCACATGCATATGCGCTTCAACAATGTCCGGGTGCCGAAGGAGAACATCCTGCTCGGCGAGGGCCGCGGCTTCGAGATCTCACAGCTCCGGCTCGGCCCGGGCCGCATCCATCACTGCATGCGCACCATCGGCAAGGCCGAGAAGGCGCTCGATCTGATGGTGGCGCGCGGCCTGACGCGCGAGGCGTTCGGCAAGAAGATCGCGCATCTCGGCGGCAATCTGCAGATCATCGCGCAGGCGCGCTGCGAGATCGAAGCGATGCGGCTGATGGTGCTGAAGGCCGCCAAAGCGATGGACGTGCTCGGCAACAAGGAAGCGCGGGTCTGGGTCAGCATGGTCAAGGCGATGGTGCCGGAGCGCGCCTGCAAGATCATCGACCAGGCGATCCAGATGCACGGCGCCACCGGCATCTCGCAGTGGACCCCGCTCGCCGAAATGTACACCGACGTCCGTCACCTCCGCTTCGCCGACGGTCCGGACGAAGTGCACTGGATGGTGGTCGGCCGCCACGAGCTGACGCTGTAAGCAATAAGTTCAGCGTGACGACATCAGGGCCGGGGGCGTCGCCTCCGGCCTTGTTACTTGCGCGATGCCCGGCCGACGCCGGCATTCGGTTCAGCGAAACTTGTTCTTCGCCTTCTTCTTGAACGGCGGGTTCTTGGCCGACGGATCGGCGCGGCGGGCCTTGCTGACATAGGCCGGCTTGTCGTCGTGCGACTTGGACTTCTTTTTGAAGCCGTCCTTCTTGAAGCCGTCCTTCTTGAAACCGTCTTTCTTGAAGCTCTCGCTCTTGTGGCCGTTCTTGGCGGGAGGGAAGCCTGCCTCCTTGAGGCGCGCTTCCTTGCTTCGCGGCGGGCGCGGATCGTCGAGTGCCGCATCGACCATCGGCGACCACGAATCCGGCCGCTTGCTGCGGCGGGTCTCGCGCTGCGACTTGGTCCCCTCGCGTGGCTTGCCCGGGGGCCGGTCATCGCGCGGCAGGATCGGCTTGGCGCCGATCAGCGGCTCGATGCGGATGTTGTCGTCGTGATCGGGCCGCTTGATCTGCGCGGCGAATGCGTCCGCGGCGGCGGACGAGATCTCGAATTCGGTGGTGGTGTCGAGGATGCGGATCGCGCCGATGTCCTGCCTCGTGATGCCGCCGCGGCGACAGATCATCGGCAGCAGCCAGCGCGCCTCGGCGTTCTTGCGCTTGCCGATCGCGGCGCGAAACCACACGCCACCGGTGATCGCGTGTTTCTCGCCGGCCTTGGCCGAGCGTGGCCGCGGTGCCTTGTCGCGCGGCTCGTGCTCGCGCGGCGCGCGCGGGGATTTGCCGGGCCGCTCGTCGCGGCCGCGGGCCGGGCGCTCGCCGGGATCGAGAATGTCCTCCGGCGCCGGCATCCGGGCCCGCACCATCCTGGCCAGCGCCACCGCGATCTGCTCGGCCGAACGTTCGGCGAGCAGCGCCTGCGCCAGCACCTGGTCTTCCGGCGTCGGCTCCTCGGTGAACAGCGGGTCCTGCAGCATGCGCTGCTGATCCAGGCTGCGGATCTCGTCGGCCTGCGGCGCGGTGCCCCAGTTCGCCTCGATGCCGGCGAGCTGCAGCAGCAGCTCGGCGCGCCGCCGCCGCGCCGGCGGAACCAGCAACACGCTGATGCCCTTGTTGCCGGCCCGCCCGGTGCGCCCCGAGCGATGCTGCATCACTTCGGCGTCGTTCGGCAGTTCGGCGTGGATGACGAGGCCGAGATTGGGCAGATCGATGCCGCGCGCCGCGACGTCGGTGGCGACGCAGACCCGGGCGCGGCCGTCGCGCAGCGCGTTGAGCGCGCCGGTGCGTTCGTTCTGGGTTAGCTCGCCGGACAGCGCCACCACCGCGAAGCCGCGCTCGAGCAGCGCGGTCTGGAGATGATTGACCGCGCTGCGGGTGTTGCAGAACACGATCGCGGTCGGGGATTCGATGTAGCGCAGCACGTTGACGACGGCGTGCTCGACGTCGCTCGGCGCGATCCGGATGGCGCGATACTCGATGTCGGCGTGGCCGCCTTCGGCGCCTTCGACCTCGATCCGCATCGCGTCGTGCTGATAGGTCTTGGCCAGCGCGATGATGCCGCGCGGCAGCGTCGCCGAGAACAGCAGGGTGCGGCGGGTCTCGGGGGTGGTTTCGAGGATGAACTCCATGTCCTCGCGGAAGCCGAGATCGAGCATCTCGTCGGCCTCGTCCAGCACCACGGCCTTGAGCTGCGAGACGTCGAGCCGGTTGCGGCGCAGATGGTCGCACAGCCGCCCCGGCGTGCCGACCACGATGTGGGCGCCCTCCGCCAGCTCGCGCTGCTCGCGCCGCGGGTCCATGCCGCCGACGCAGGAGACGATGCGGGCGCCGGCGTGGCGATACAGCCAGCTCAGCTCGCGGTGCACCTGCAGCGCCAGCTCACGGGTCGGCGCCACGATCAGCGCCAGCGGCGCGGCGGCGGGGGCGAACTGCTCGGCATCGCCGAGAAGATCGCGCGCGATTGCGAGGCCGTAGGCCACGGTCTTGCCGGAGCCGGTCTGCGCCGACACCAAAAGGTCGCGGCCGATCGTGTCCGGCGCCAGCACCGCGCTCTGCACCGGCGTCGCCTGGAGATAATTACGCTCCGCCAAAGCTCGGGCGAGCGGCGGGGGACTGGTCGGAAATGTCACGAACGACGACCTTCTGGGCGATCACGCCGAATGGGAAAATCCCGACTGGCTCTTCTGTGCGAGCCTTCGAACGATGCGCCGCCGCGCGCGGCGGGCAATGACGGGAGACCGGCACGCTTTAAGCCATGCCGGGCCAAAGCGCCAATCTTTCGTGCGGGTGGAGCCATACCGCTCCAATTGCGACGTTTACGGGGCGTTAACGACACCCCGTGATTGCCCTGGGGGCGTTCAGCAGTTGTTGCCTGTCGTCATGCAACCCATGGTGTAATTCAGTCGCTGGCGCGTCGCGGAGATCGTGACAATGCACAAGAGACGAACCGAGGAAACGGACCACAGCGCGGGATCGCCGGATCAACCGGCGGAGATCGCACGGCTGCAGCGCGAGCTGACCGAAGCCAGGCAATCGCTGGACACGTTGTATGCGGCACTCGACAACGTCGACGCCGGGCTGCTGATCCTGAATGAAGAGCTGCGCGCCGTTTACAGCAATCCGGTGCTGCACGTGATGTTCAGGGCCAACAGCGCCGAGGAGATCCGGCAGAACCGGCCGCTCTATGCCGAGATGCTGGCGGCCTCCGCGCAGGCGGTCGCGGTCGATCTCGACGATTACGTGGCGCGGCGGCTGGCCTGGGTGCAGTCCGGCGATCCGAAGCCGATGGATCTGGCGATGACCGACGGCAAAGCGCTACGCTGCCATCTCGCGGTGCTGCCCGGCGGCGGCCGGATGCTGATCTACAGCGACGTCACCGACATCGTGCGCAACGCCGAGGAGCTGGAACGGCTGGCGACCACCGACGGCATGACCGGGGTGTATAACCGCCGTCACTTCCTGACGCTGGCCGACCGCGAATGGTCGCGCGCCCGCCGCTACGGGCGGCCGATGTCGTTCCTGATGATCGACATCGATTACTTCAAAGCGATCAACGACAGCTTCGGTCATCAGGTCGGCGACGAGATGATCGTGCACCTTTCGAACCTGGCGCGCGACTGCAAGCGGGATTGCGACGTGCTGGCGCGGCTCGGCGGCGAGGAGTTCGCGCTGCTGTTGCCGGAGACCGACCTGGCGCAGGCGGAAATCGTCGCCGAACGGCTGCGCCGCGAGGTTGCCGCCAACGCCCTGGTGGTGGCGTCGCACGCGATTCCCGCCACGGTGAGCATCGGCGTCGCCACCGCACTGCCGGGGATGAAAGACGTCTCCGACCTGATGAAGGCCGCCGACCAGGCGCTGTACGACGCCAAACACGCCGGCCGCAACCGCGTGATCTGCCGCGCCTGCCACGATCCGGCGCCGAGTTTGGTACCGGGTCTCACGCCTCTGCCCACAGCGGTGGCGGTGGGGTGAGGTGGCATTAGCCACGGTTTCCGGACGAAGCCTCGGACAAACAGGTGGCGCTACTGATTGGCGGCGATCGCGATCTGGGGCTGGCTGCGCCAGCTCAGGCCGCCGGCAGTCTGGGCGCTCGCCAGAAACGCCACGGTCGCGAGGACGGCGAGAAGATATCTTCCGAATTCGGACATCATCGCGGTTCCCGGTCGGTCCCGCCGCGATATTCCCGGTTTATGGTTAATGGCCGGCTAACGTCGGCGCGTCCGGTCAGGCCGGCTGACCGATCGTCACGTTCAGCGTTCCGATCCGGTCGACGCCGCAGGCGATGGTGTCCCCGGGCGACAGCGCCGCGACGCCGGCCGGGGTGCCGGTCATGATGATGTCGCCGGCGGCGAGTTCGACCTGCGCGGACAATTTGGCGATGATCTCCGGGACGTTCCAGATCATCTCCGACAGATCGCCGGCCTGCCGCTCGGTGCCGTTGACCGACAGCCAGATCCTGCCGGTGGCCGGATGGCCGATCTCGGAGGCCGGGCGCAGGGCGCCGCACGGCGCGGAGGCGTCGAACGACTTGCCGATCTCCCAGGGCTGCTCCTTTTTGCGCGAGGCGATCTGCAGGTCGCGGCGGGTGAGGTCGACGCCGACCGCATAGCCCCAGACGTGATCCAGCGCCTTGTCCACCGGAATGTTCAGCCCGCCGCTGTTCAGCGCGACGATCAGCTCGACCTCGTGATGCAGATCCTTGGTCAGCGGCGGATACGGGATGGTGGCCCCGTCGGCCGCGACCATGTCGGGGTGCTTGGCGAAGAAGAACGGCGGCTGGCGTTCGTCATTGCCCATCTCGCGGACGTGCTCCAGATAGTTGCGGCCGACGCACCAGATCCGGCGCACCGGAAAGCGGTCGCTGGTCCCGGCGACGGCGAGGGCGGGCTGCGGCGGCGGGGCGATCACGAAACCAGCATTGCTCATGAATGTCTTTCGCAAGCTAAGGGGGCGATGAGAGAGGTGCGGTGGGATCAGGTCCGATCAGGCTAGGCGCTGGCGGCGGCCGGCGCCAGCGGTGCGGCGTGGCGCTGCTGCAGCCGGAAGAACGAGGCGTAGCGGCCGCCGCGGCGCAGCAGGTCGTCATGCCGGCCCTGTTCGACGATCTCTCCGGCCTCGACCACCAGGATGGAGTCGGCGTGCATGATGGTGTGCAGCCGGTGCGCGATCACGATGGTGGTGCGGCCGCGGGCGAGATGATCGATCGCCTCCTGCACCAGCTTTTCCGATTCCGAATCGAGCGCCGCAGTGGCTTCATCGAGCAGCACGATCGGCGCGTCGCGCAGCAGCGCGCGGGCGACCGCGATGCGCTGGCGCTGACCGCCGGACAGTTGCGCGCCATGTTCGCCGACCGGGGTGTCGTAGCCGAGCGGGAAGCTCATGATGAAGTCGTGCGCGCAGGCGGCCTTCGCGGCGGCGATGATTTCGTCCTCGGTGGCGCCGAGCTTGCCGAACGCGATGTTGGCGCGGACGGTGTCACGGAACAGATAGACGTCCTGGCCGACATAGGCGGTCTGCTGCCGCAGCGACTCGCGCGAGACGTTCGCGGTCGACTGTCCGTCGATCCGGATTTCGCCGGATTGCACTTCGTACAGCCGCAGCAGCAGCGCCAGCACTGTCGACTTGCCGCCGCCGGACGGGCCGACCAGCGCGGTCATCTTGCCGGGCTCGGCGACGAAGCTCATGCGGTTGAGCACCGGCTCGTCGGGCCGATAGGCGAACGAGACGTGATCGAATTCGACCCGCGCCTCGCTGAGCTGCAGCTCAGGTTTGTGGCCGTCGGCGGGCTCGCTCGGCGGGCTGTCGATCACCTCGAGCAGCATCCGCGCGCCGACCAGGCCGCTGTTGAGGTCGATGTTGAGCCGCGCCAGCCGCTTCGCCGGCTCGTAGGCGAGCAGGAATGCGGTCAGGAACGAGAAGAACTCGCCGGGCGTCGCGCCGGTCGCGACCACGCGATAGCCGCCATACATCAGCGACGCCGCCACCGCGAAGCCGCCGAGCGTCTCCATCAGCGGGCTGGCGCGGTTCGACACCCGCGCCATCTTGTCGGCATTGGCCTGCACCGCGGCGATGTTGGCGTCGATCCGGTCGCTCATGGTCTTTTCGAGCGAGAACGCCTTCACGGTGCGGATGCCCTGCAGCGATTCCTGCATCGTCTCGAGGATCTGGGCGTTGCCGGTGAACTGCGTCAGCGCCAGCCCCTTCACCCGCTTCACCAGCTTGCGCACCACGAACGCCGCGGGCGGTGCGATCAGGAGCCCGAACAGCGCCATGAACGGATCCTGGATCAGCATCACGGTGACCAGGCCGATCAGCGACAACAGATCGCGGCCGATCGCGTTGATCAGCAGGTTCAGCACTTCGGTGACCGAATTGGCGCCGGCGGTGAGGCGGGCGAGGAATTCCGAGGAGTGCCGCTTGGCGAAGAAGCCGATGCTCTCGTTCATCAGCTTGTGGAACATCCGCCGCTGATTGTTGGCCAGAATCGCGTTCTTGATCTGGGTGAGGATCACCGACTGGCCGTAGGTCGCCGCGCCCTTCAGGCTGAACACCACCAGGGTGACGATCGACCAGAACATGATGCCCTGCAGATCGCGATCGACATAGGCTTGGTTGATCACCTTGCCGAGCAGATAGGCGGAGCCGGAAGTCGCGGCGGCGGCGATCGCCATCAGCCCGAACGCCAGCGCATAGCGCCGCCAATAGGCTGCGGCCTGTTCCATCACCAGGCGGCGGATGAGCTGCCACGCGCCATACGGGTCGTCAGTGATCTTGCGTGGGGCTTCAGTCATTCCCGCGTTCCATCGACGGCGTCGAACCAGGGTCGCGCGCGAGGAAGGCGTGCGTCTCGGCGGAGTCCTTGCCCCCGCTGGACCGGATTTTCAAGCCAAAACGGTGGAACCAGCGCCGCAATCAGGCCGGAATGGCTTGCAATTCAAACGCTTGGCGCTGGCGCAACAGCTTTTCCTCCCACGCCAAAGCGTGCGCCGCGATGCTGTCGAGGTTGTCGTAACGCGGCGTCCAGTCCAGCGTGCGGCGGATCCGGCCGGTGTCGGCTACCATCGTCATGATGTCGCCCGGCCGGCGCGGCGCCGCGGCGACCGCGAAATTGCGGCCCGCGACGCGCTTCACCGCATCGATGGTTTCGAACACCGAATAGCCGTGGCCGTAGCCGCAGTTCAGCGTCACCGGCCCGCCGCCGGCGCGCAAGTAACCGAGCGCGGCGCCATGGGCCTCGGCGAGGTCGGCGACGTGAATGAAATCGCGGATGCAACTGCCGTCCGGCGTCGGATAGTCGGTGCCGTAGACGTCGATCCGGCTGCGCTGCCCGGTCGCGGCTTCGACCGCGATCTTGAGCAGATGCGTGGCGCCGACGGTGGCGAGCCCGAGCCGGCCCTGCGGATCGGCGCCGGCGACGTTGAAGTAGCGCAGCGCCACGTAGTTGAGGCCGTAAGCTTCCGCCGCGTCGTGCAGCATGATCTCGGTCATCAGCTTGGAGCGGCCGTAAGGAGACAGCGGCCGCGTCGGCGCGTCTTCGTCGACCGGAATGCGGTCGGGGTTGCCGTACACCGCCGCGGTCGAGGAGAAGATGAAATTCTTCACGCCGCGCCGCACGGCGGCGCTGAGCAGATTGCGCGAGGTCGAGGTGTTGTTGCGATAATAGCCGAGCGGGTCGCGCATGGAATCCGACACGACCACCGAGCCGGCGAAATGGATGATGGCGTCGACATGATGCGAGGCGATCACGCCGTCGACCAGGTTTTCGTCGCCGGCATCGCCGATGAACAGCGGCACGCCCTCGGGCACGAACTGCGAAAAGCCGGTGGAGAGATTGTCGATCACCACCACGCTTTCGCCGGCCTCGACCAGGGCCAGAACCGTGTGGCTTCCGATGTAACCGGCGCCGCCGGTGACGAGTACGGTCATCGTGATTTCCGTCCAAGCTGCTGGTTCGTCTCGCGCATTTGCGCCAGCCTGTCGACAAACAATGGAATTGCGGTATAGCGGGGCCGCTTCAGGGACGAATTGCCAGCGTTTTTGCCGGGGATTCGACTCTATGGTTGTCAATCCTGTAACGAGGACCGCGCAATTGCGGGCCTTTTGCGTCAATGTCGGACATCCTCATCATCAAGACGTCTTCGCTCGGCGACGTGGTGCACCAGATGCCCGCGATCGCCGACGCCGCGCACGCGCTGCCGGGCCTGCGCATCAGCTGGGTGGTGGAGGAGGCGTTCGCGCCGCTCGCACGGCTGCATCCGTCCGTCGCCGAGGTGATCCCGGTGGCGACGCGGCGCTGGCGGTCGCATCTGGCGAGCCGCGCCACCTGGCGTGAGATCGGCGATTTCAACACGCGATTGCGTGAGCCCGAATTCGACAAGGTGATCGACACCCAGGGCTTGATCCGTTCGGCGGTGATCGCCCGGCTCGCGCAGGGCGAGCGCCACGGTTACGACGCGCAGAGCATTCGCGAGCCCTTCGCGTCGCGGTTCTACCAGTTCCGCCACAGCGTCAGCCGCTCGCTGCACGCGGTCACGCGCAATCGAACGCTCACCGGCCTGTCGCTCGGCTATCAGCCGGCGGACGAGATCGACTACGGGCTGATCAAGCCGGCGCGCAGCGACGATGCGGCTTACGCGCTGCTGCTGCACGGCACTTCGCGGGTGTCGAAGGAATGGCGCGCCGAAGACTGGATCGAAGCCGGGCGCTGGCTGCAGGGCCGCGGGTTGCAACCGGTGCTGCCGTGGGGCACCGACACCGAGCGGCTGACGGCCGAGCGGCTGTCGAATGCGATCCCCGGCAGCCGCGTGTTGCCGCGTCAGCCGCTCGATCTGACCGCGGGCGTGATCGCCGGCGCCGCGGTGGTGATCGGCGTCGATACCGGCCTGCTGCATCTGGCCGCCGCCTATCGGGTGCCGCTGGTCGGGATCTATGTGGCGACCGATCCGGGACTGACCGGCCCGGTCGGCAGCGGTCCGCTGCGGGTGCTCGGCGGAAAGAGCGGCGGCCCGTCGGCGCAGCAGGCGATCGAGGCGGCGGAGCAACTACTCGGTTAGTTGGATGCCGCGGCGCGCTGCATCTCGATCAGCACCTGCTTGACGAAGCCGTCGATGTCTTCGCCTTCGAAACGAAAACCGGGAATGCCGGCAGCCTGCGCGGCCTCGATATCGCTTGCGCTGTCGCCGATCACGAAGCTGCGTGTCATGTCCACCGGCCAGGCCTTGGCCAGATCCAGGATCATGCCGGGCCCCGGCTTGCGGTGCTCGCAGGCCAGCCGATAGGCGTCGATCGTTCCGTCGACATGATGCGGGCAGAACCGGACGTCGTCGATCCGCGCACCCTGCGCATTCAGCTCTTCCAGCATCCAGCGATGCAGAGCGCGGACGTCGTCCTCGCCGAACATGCCGCGGGCGACGCCGGACTGGTTGGTGATGATGAAGACGTAGTAGCCGGCCGCATTGAGCTGCCGGATCGCCGCGGCGATCCCCGGCATCCAGCGCAGGCGGTCGCGCGTGCCGACATAGTGATCGTTGTAGTTGATGACGCCGTCGCGATCGAGAAAGGCGGCGGGACGGCGCGGCCCCGGCGCTGTCATGGCGACGGCGCACCGAGCGCGACCTCGATCTCGTCGCAGATCGCATGCGCGGCCATCAGATGGATCTGCTGAACCAGCGCGGTTTCGGGCCCCGGCGCGATCAGGAGATGATCGCACAGCGCGCTCATAGAGCCGCCGCTCGGGCCGGTCATGCCGACGGTAACGAGGCCGCGTTGACGCGCCACCTCGAGCGCCGCGAGGATATTCGGCGAGCGGCCGGAGGTGGTGATGCCGATGAAGACATCGCCGGGCTGGCCCAGCCCTTCGACCTGCCGGGCGAACACCCGCTCGAAGCCGTAGTCGTTGGCGATCGCAGTGAGCGCCGAGGTGTCGGTGGTCAGCGCAACCGCTGGCCAGGCCGCGCGCTCGCGCTTGTAGCGGCCGATGATCTCGGCGGCGATGTGCTGGGCGTCGGCAGCACTGCCGCCATTGCCGGCGAGCAGAATCTTGCGGCCCTGGCGCAGCGCCGTGATCGAAGCTGCGGCGATCGCACGCGATGCTTCCAGCAGCGCTGCGTCGCTGGCCGCAGCCGTCATGGCCGCAAGCGAATGCTGGAAATGGGCGGCGATCTTGTCCTGGCTCACGTCACACCTGAAGGCTGAAACTCACGGTCCTGGTAAAGCGCAGGGCCGAAGCCGGCGCAAGCCGCGCCTGTTCAGATCGCCGGGGCGATGCCCGCGGCCTGCAGCGCGCGCAACGCCGCGGTGGTGACGTCCTCGACGGCGATGTCGCGCATGCAGCGGTGGTGCTGCATCCGGCAGATCGGCTTGTGGCAGGGCCGGCAGGGGATATCCCCGGGCGCCTGGATCACGGTCTCGATCGGATTGAGCGGAGCGTAGTGCCAAGGGCTGGTCGGCCCGAAAATCCCGATGGTCCGGCTGCCGATCGCCGCCGAGACGTGGAGCAGGCCGGAATCGTTGGAAATCACCAGATCGGCCGCCGCCAGCGCCAGGATGCCGTTGCGAAGGTCGGTGCCGGTGAGGTCGCGGACCTGCGCGCCGCCGGCCGCGACGATCTCCTGCGCCTTGGCGGTTTCACCGGGACCGCCGACCACCCAGACCTCGAAGCCGCGCTCGGCCAGCGCCTTGCCGGCCTCGACATAGTAGCTCCAGCGTTTCGCCGGCCCGACGGCGCCGGGCGCGAGCGCCACCACGGTCCGGCCGTGCAGGCCGTTGGCCTGCCGCCACGCCGCAATCTCGGTCTGCGGCACCTGAAGCTGCGGCTCCGGCCAGTCCAGCGGCAGCTCGGGCAGCGGCGGCAGCGCCAGCGCGGCGCAGCGGTCGATCATCCGCGGCAGCGCCTTCTCGCCGCGCCGCCAGTCATTGAGCAGGCCGAACCGGACTTCGCCGATGAAGCCGGTGCGTTTCGGGATGCCGGCAAGCCAGGGTGCGATGGTCGATTTGAAGGTGCGCGGCATCACCACCGATGCGCCGTAGCCCTCCTGCCGCAGCCTGGCCGCCAGCGCGCGTTCCTGGGACAGCGAGATCTTGCTGCGCGGCAGATCCCAGACGATGCCCTGGCGCACCCCGGGCATATAGTCGACCAGCGGCGCGCACAGCGTCGTGGTGAGGACGTCGACCGGCCGGTTCGGCCAGCGATCCTTCAACACCCGCACCACGGTGTGGCAGCGCACGAAATCGCCGATCCACATATACGGGACCAGCAGCACCGGGCTGGTCTCTTCGCGGTCGGGCGCCGTCGTCAGGCTGACTTTGAGTGATTCGTAATTCATCGCTTGTTCTGACCTGCCGTGCCGGGCAGGGGTAATCGGCACAGCCGGTTAGCGCCTGTCGCGGTCCGCGTCCAGCCGACATTTCGCGTCTCAGAGGCGCTCCATGCACAGCGATCCCGGGTTGAAGTTGCCTGCCAGGGCGGAGTGGGGCAAAGGTGGCGGCGCAAATCGAGGCGGAGAAGTCATGCTGCTGGTCACCGGGGGCGCCGGGTTCATCGGATCGAATCTGGTCGCGGCGCTGAACGACGCCGGCCGGGCCGACGTGGCGGTGTCCGACTTTCTCGGCCATGACGGCAAATGGAAGAACCTCGCCAAGCGGCAGCTCGCCGATTTCGTGCCGCCCGCGGAACTCGCCGACTGGCTGAAAGGCCGCAAGCTCGACGCCGTGTTCCACATGGGTGCGATCTCCGCCACGACCGCCACCGACGGCGATCTGGTGATGGAAAACAACTTCCGGCTGTCGCTGCGGCTGCTCGACTGGTGCACCGAGACCGGCACGCCGCTGATCTACGCCTCGTCGGCGGCGACCTATGGCGACGGCGAACACGGCTTCGACGACGACTTCTCGCTGCCCGCGCTGAAGCAACTGCGGCCGATGAACCTGTACGGCTGGAGCAAGCATCTGTTCGACCTGGTGGTCGCCGAACGCCTCGCCAAGGGCGACAGGCTGCCGCCGCAATGGGCGGGGCTGAAGTTCTTCAACGTGTTCGGCCCGAACGAGTACCACAAGGACACGATGGCCAGCGTGCTGGCGCGGCGGTTCGACGACATCAAGTCCGGCCGGGTGGTGCAATTGTTCAAGTCGCATCGCGACGGCATCGCCGACGGCGACCAGCGCCGTGACTTCATCTATGTCGACGACGTGGTGCGGGTGATGATGTGGCTGTTCGCTTCGCCCAGCGTCAGTGGCATCTTCAATGTCGGCACCAGCCATGCCCGCAGCTTCCGCGACCTGATCCTGGCGGCTTATGCCGCGCTCGGCACGCCGGCGCAGATCGAGTACATCGATATGCCGGAGCAGATTCGCGGCAGCTATCAGTACTTCACTCAGAGCGAAGGCGACCGGCTGCGCGCGGCGGGCTATAACGGCGGCTTCACGCCGCTGGAAGAAGCGGTCGCGTCTTACGTCACTGGTTACCTCGACCGGAGCGATCGTTTCCGCTGATCGCGCGCAACCATTTGGATTTGGATGTTGAGCTTCGACGCCCTGCTGCAAGCCATCGCCCGCCAGACCGTGCTGTGCATCGGCGATCTGATGCTCGACGAATTCGTCTACGGCGAGGTGTCGCGGATCTCGCCGGAGGCGCCGGCACCGGTGATCGCGGTTCAGCGCAGCGAAACCAATATCGGCGGCGCCGGCAACGTGGCCCGCAACATCGCGGCGATCGGCGCGCGCTGCATCTTCGTCGGCCTGGTCGGTGACGATGCTACCGGTAGAATGCTTGCCGCCGAACTCGGAAGCGAGCCGAAGATCGAGCCGGTGCTGGTGCGCGATCCCTCGCGGCCGACGACCCGCAAGGTGCGGTTCGTGTCCGAGCATTTCTCCACTCACATGCTGCGCGCCGATTGGGAGATCGCAGCGGCCGCGACCGGCGAGGTCGAACAGCGGCTGCTCGATGCGATCCTGCCGCAGCTCGCACGCGCCGATATCGTGCTGCTGTCGGACTACGCCAAAGGCGTGCTGACCGCGCGAGTCATTCGCGAAACCATCGATGCCGCCAACAAACTCGGCAAGCGGGTGATCGTCGATCCGAAAAGCGCCAACTTCGCGATCTATCGCGGCGCCACGCTGCTGACGCCGAACCGCAAGGAATTCGCCGCGGCGACGCGGAGCGCCGCAGCGACCGATGACGAGATCGCCGCGGCGGCCCAGGACGCGATGACACTGGCGGAATGCGAGGCGATGCTGGTCACCAAGAGCGAGCACGGAATGACGCTGGTGCCGCGCGGGGGCGAGCCGATCCACGTCCCGGCGCTGCCGGTGAAGGTGCGCGACGTCTCCGGCGCGGGCGATACCGTCGCCGCGGTACTGGCGGTGGTGCTGGCGTCGGGCGCGGATTGGGCCGCGGCGATGCGGGCGGCCAGTGCCGCCGCGGCGGTGGCGGTCAGCAAGAGCGGCACCGCGGTGGTGACGCCGAGCGAATTGCGCCGGCGCATCCTGCCGCATGCCGAGCTTGCCGCCGAAGACAAGATCATCGCCAGCGACGCCGATCTGGATGCACGGCTCAAGGAATGGCGGCGGGAGGGCCTGCGGGTCGGCTTCACCAACGGCTGCTTCGACATCCTGCACCCCGGCCACGTCAAGGTGCTGACCGCGGCGCGCGGCGCCTGCGACCGGCTGATCGTGGGACTCAACAGCGACGCGTCGGTGCGGCGGCTGAAGGGCGAGAGCCGGCCGGTGCAGAACGAACGAGCCCGCGCCGAGGTGCTGGCCGCGCTGGAGGCGGTCGACCTGGTGGCGATCTTTGAAGAAGATACCCCGATCCGGCTGATCACCCGGATCGAGCCGAGCGTCCTGGTCAAGGGCGGCGACTACACCCGCGAGCAGGTGGTCGGCCACGAGATCGTCGCGGCGAAGGGCGGCGAAGTGCTGCTGGTTGATGTTCTGCCTGGTTTCAGTACCACCTCGCTGGTGGCGCGAGCGCGCGAGGGGCAGTCCTGATCATGCGCGGGATTGGCGACCACCGCGGGCGGGGGCAATCTTGACGCCGATCTCGTCATTCACCTACCGCAACTGGCTGATCGCGGTTCACGATCTGCTGGCCACCACGATCGCGGTGCTGCTCAGCTTCTATCTGCGGTTCGACGGCGACAATCTGCTGGACCGGCTGCCGCTGCTGCTGAAGATCCTGCCCTACTTCGTCGTCTTCAGCTTCTTCGTCTGCTACCTGTTTCAGCTCACCACCACCAAGTGGCGGTTCATTTCGGTCCCGGACCTGCTCAACATCCTGCGCGCCGCCAGCGTCCTGACGATCGCACTGCTGGTGTTGGACTACGTCTTTCTGGCGCCGAACATGTACGGGACGTTCTTCCTCGGCAAGATGACGATCGTCCTGTATTGGTTCCTGGAAGTGTTCTTTCTCGCCGGCTCGCGGCTCGCCTACCGATACTTCCGCTACACCCGCACCCGCAACAAGGCGCGCCGGATGGATGCGGCGCCGACCCTGCTGATCGGTCGTGCCGCCGACGCCGAAGTGTTTCTGCGCGGTGTCGAGAGCGGCGCGGTACAGCGGCTGTGGCCGGTGGGCATCCTGTCGCCGGCGCAGTCGGATCGCGGCCAAACCATCCGCGGCATCCCGGTGCTCGGCAGCACCGACGACCTGCACAACGTCGTCGCCGACTTCGCGCATCGAAACAGACCGATCGAACGGGCGGTGATGACGCCGTCGGCGTTCGAGGCCGATGCCCAGCCGGAAGCGGTGCTGATGCGCGCCCGCAAGCTCGGCCTGACGGTGAGCCGGCTGCCGTCGCTCGAGGAGAGCCGCGATACGCCGCGTCTGGCGCCGGTGGCGGTGGAAGACCTGCTGCTGCGGCCGAGCGTGAAGATCGACTATGGCAGGCTCGAAGGGCTGCTGACGGGCAAGTCGATCGTCGTGACCGGGGGAGGCGGTTCGATCGGCTTCGAGATGTGCGACCGGGTCTCGACCTTCGGCGCGGCACGACTGCTGGTAATCGAGAACTCGGAGCCGGCATTGTACGCGGCGATCGAGAAGCTGTCGGCCAAGGTCAGCAAGACCAGGATCGAAGGGCGGATCGCGGACATCCGCGATCGCGAGCGGATCTTCGAACTGGTCTGCGCATTCAAGCCGGACCTGGTGTTCCACGCCGCCGCGCTGAAGCATGTGCCGATCCTCGAACGTGACTGGGGCGAGGGCGTCAAGACCAATATCTTCGGCTCGGTCAACGTCGCCGACGCGGCGAAGGCCGCCGGGGCCGAGGCGATGGTGATGATCTCGACCGACAAGGCGATCGAGCCGGTGTCGATGCTCGGTCTCACCAAGCGGTTCGCCGAACTGTATTGCCAGGCGCTCGACCGCGAACTCGCCGTGTCCGCCAGCGACAAACCGCCGATGCGGCTGATCTCGGTGCGGTTCGGCAACGTGCTGGCGTCGAACGGTTCGGTGGTGCCGAAGTTCAAGGCGCAGATCGAGGCCGGGGGACCGGTGACGGTGACGCACCCGGATATGGTGCGCTACTTCATGACGATCCGCGAAGCCTGCGATCTGGTGATTACCGCCGCGACCCATGCGCTGAGTTCGCAGCATACGGACGCCTCGGTGTTCGTGCTGAGCATGGGGCAGCCGGTGCGGATCGTCGACCTCGCCGAACGGATGATCCGACTGTCCGGGCTGCAGCCGGGCTACGACATCGAAATCGTGTTCACCGGCGTCCGTCCTGGGGAGCGGCTGCACGAGATCCTGTTCGCCGAGCACGAACCGTCGAGCGAGATCGGCATTCCCGGCATCGTGGCCGCGCGCCCGCACGAGCTGCCGTTGCCGACGCTGCGGCAAGGCCTCGCCGCGCTCGATGCGGCGATCGCGGCAGGACACCATGATGAGGTGGTGGCGATCCTGAAAAGCGCCGTCCCGGAATTCCGGATCGAAGCTGCGGCTCCGGCCCCGGCGCCAGCTGCGCAGCGCAGCCTGCAATAGCCGTTCAGATACGCGGCCGGGCGAATCGTCTCAGGACGACGGCGACCAGCACGCTGCCGATACCGAGCAGCAGGATGTCGACCACCGTCGACCGCAGCGCGATCGACGCGCCCGCCAGCGCCGCGAGCGCAAGATTGAGAAGGCACACCTGTCCGACCACCTCGCGCACCGGGAAGCCGTTATCGGTCGCCCGCTGATAGAAGTGCGAGCGATGCGCCATCCAGAACCGCTCCCGCCGCAGCATTCGCCGCAGCAGCGTCAGGGTGCTGTCGGCGAGATAGTACAACGGCAGCAGCAGCGCGGCGGCGGAATGCCCTTGCAGCGCGAGCTGCAGCAGACACCAGCCGAGCAGCAGCCCGATCGGCAGGCTGCCGACATCGCCGAGAAACACCTTCGCGGCGCCCGGCCGGTTGAACGGCGCGAAACCAAGCATCGCTCCGCCGAGCGCCGCCGCAAGCAGCGCCGGTGATTCCGACAGCGCGCCGATCAGTCCGAACACCACCAGCGCGAGCGTCACCGGCAACGTCTCGGCGACCGTCATCCAATCGAGCCCGTCCATGAAATTGACGAGGTTGACGAACCAGAGCCCGCCGATCAGCAGCGCTGCGCGCTCCAGCCAAAGCGGCAGAGCCGGGATGATCTGCTGGTCCGAAGGCAGCGTCAGCACCACGGCGCCGACACACAGCGCCTGCAGAGCGAAGCGGGGCAGCACCGGGATCGGCCGGATGTCGTCGACCGCGCCGACGATCCCGATCACGATCGTTGCGGCGAACAACGGCAGCAGAGCCTGCAGCGCGGGGGCGGTCGGGCCGAGCGCACAGGTGGCGACGACCAGCGTTGCGCCGATCACGGCGATGCCGGCGCCCTGCGGGGTCGGCACCTTGTGCGACGAGCGCGCATTGGGACGGGCCAGCGCGTATCGCCGCAGCAGCGGCATCAGCGCCCAGGTCAGGAAGGCGCCGAGAATGACGGCGCTCAGCGCCGCGATCATCGATGCGAAGCCGATGGCCGGATTCATCCGCGCCAGCCCGACCGGACGGTCGCGACATCGACCATGGCTGAATTCATCAGGCTACTCCGGCACCGTGATCTCTGCGTCTCCCTTGGCCGCCTTCTCGGCGCTGAAGATCCAGACCAGGCCGCCGAACCCGCCCAAAAGGAAGTACACTGCTCCGAACAGCAACGAGACGGCGACGCCGTCACCGGCGTCGAGGCCGGCATAGCCGAACGCCAACCCCATGCTGGCCTCCCGAACGCCCCAGCCCGCGATCGAAATCGGGATCATCGTGATCAGCATGGTCGGGGGAACGAGAAACAGCAGCTGCGTGAAATCGGTCGGCGACGCGATCGCGCGCGCGACGCACCAGGCGACCACGACTGCCAGGACGTGAATCGACAGCGAGATCAGCGCCAGCCATGGACCGCTCCGGCTGCGAAACAGCAAGTCGCTGGCGATCTGCGAGCAGGTGTGGAAATGGCGGGTCGCCCAGATCCGGGTCAGCAGGTCGAACGGCAGCAGATGCAGCGCCAGAAATACCACGCCCGCGCCGAGCGCGACGGCATCGATCAGCACCAGCCCGAGCCGTCCCTCTGGATTGCCGATCAGCGTCAACGACCAAGGAAGGGTGCACATGATCAGCACCGCCAGCGCGATGAGACCGATCGCGCGGTCGACGAAGACCGAATAGGCGGCGGTCCGCCATCCGGCTCCGGCGCGGGCCACCAGCCACAGCCGCATCGCATCGCCGCCGATGGCCGATGGCAGGGTCTGGTTGAAGAACGCGCCGATCATATTGTAGCGGAACGCCTGCGGCAGACCGAGCGGTGCGCCGCTGCCCGCACTGATCGTCCGCCAACGCAACGTGCCGACGAAAACCTGAAACAGGGCAACCGCCAGGGCCAGCGCCAGCCATCCGATGCTGGCGGCGTCGATCCGGGCGGCGAGCGCGGCGAAGTCGGCTTTGCGGAGCGCGAAATACAACAGCGCCGCCGACACCAGAATTTTGGCCGCTGAGAATACAATCCGGCGCATGGGGGTCGCAGAACAGAGGTTAACAGATCGTCAAGAACGAGCGACGCGCCCGACCATCGCGAAAGCCGCCGCCTTGGTAGGGACTTGCTCTCGATCTGGCAAGAGCGTGGCGGTTCCGCTTGCCGCTGGTGTCGGGGGCTGGCTAAACAGGCGCGCGGCGGTTCGCGAAGGGTGGGCGGGAACGACATGTCAGAACAAGCGATCCTGGTCACGGGAGCGGCCGGCTTTATCGGCTATCACGTCGCCCGTGAACTGCTGGAGGCTGGCCGCTCCGTCGTCGGTCTCGACAGCCTCAACCCCTATTACGATCCCGCGTTGAAGCAGGCCCGGCTCGATCTGCTGACGCCCCGTTCTCGCTTCAGCTTCGTGCACGGCGACCTCGCCGACCGGTCGGCGACGGCGGAGCTGTTCGCGACACACCGTTTTCCAGTCGTCATTCATCTGGCCGCCCAGGCCGGGGTGCGGCATTCGCTCAGTCACCCCCACGACTATGCCGACTGCAACCTCGAGGGTTTCCTCAACGTGCTGGAAGGGTGCCGGCACCATGGCTGCGAGCACCTGATCTACGCGTCGTCGTCGTCGGTGTATGGCGCCAACACCAAGCTGCCGTTCGCGGTGGACGATCCGACCGACCATCCGATCAGCCTGTATGCGGCGACCAAGAAGGCCAACGAACTGATGGCGCACTGCTACAGCCATCTGTACCGGCTGCCGACCACCGGTCTGCGGTTCTTCACCATCTATGGACCATGGTACCGGCCGGACATGGCGCTGTATCTGTTCGCCAAGGCGATCACCGAAGGGCGCCCGATCAAGCTGTTCAACCACGGCCAGATGCGGCGGGACTTCACCTATATCGACGACGTCACCCAGGTTGTGACCCGGCTGATCGACCTGATTCCGGCCGGCCGCGCCGGCGAGGCGGGCGGGGCGCCGGCTCGGATCTACAATGTCGGCAATCACAGTCCGGAAGAGCTGATGCATGTGGTGGCGCTGCTCGAAAGCGAGCTCGGGCGCGCGGCGATCAAGGAGATGCTGCCGATGCAGCCCGGCGACGTGCCGGCGACCTTTGCGGATGTCGAGGGGCTGATGCGGGACGTCGGGTTCCGGCCCTCGACGCCGATCGCCGACGGCATCCATGCGTTTGCCGACTGGTTTCGCCGCTACCACGGGGTGTAGCTTGCTGCGTCTAACTCGCAACTCCGCGGGTTGGTGTAATCAATTGAATCAAAACGTGTTTGGGAAAGTTTCCCGAAAGTTCGCCACATCTGTGGCCGCATGGTAGGAAGCCGCACCTTCAATTTCCCAAGGCGCGATGCCATGACGTCCAGCACTGAACCGGCCAAAACCCCCTCGCTCAGGATCGGCGTGATCGGCGCCGGGGTGATGGGCACGAACCATGGTCGTGTGCTTGCTGGGCTGCCGGGCGTGACGCTGGTCGGCATCGTCGATCCGCTGCCGGAGCACCGCGACCGTGCGATCGAGCTGATCGGCTGCAAGACCTTCGCAACGCTGGATGAATTGCTGCTCGCCGGGGTCGACGCGGTGACCATCGCGGCGCCCACCCATCTGCATCACGAGGTGGCGCTGACCTGCATCGGTCGCGGTATCCATGTGCTGGTCGAGAAGCCGATCGCCTCGACGGTGGCCGAGGGCCGCGAGATCGTCGCCGCCGCCAAGAAGGCCGGCGTCACCCTGATGGTCGGCCATGTCGAACGCTTCAATCCGGCGGTCGCGGCGATCAAGCAGGCGATTCGCGACGAGGACATCCTGTCGATCGGCATCACCCGGGTCGGCCCGTTCCCGCCGCGGATGTCGAACGTCGGCGTGGTGATCGACCTCGCGGTGCACGATATCGACCTGATCCGCTGGTTCACCGATTCCGAAATCACCGAGGTGCAGCCGCAGCTCTCCAGCGCGATCGCCGAGCGCGAGGACATCGCGCTGCTGCAGTTCCGCACCGCCTCGGGTGTGCTCGCCCACATCAACACCAACTGGCTGACGCCGTTCAAGGCGCGCACCGTGACGGTCGCGACCCGCGGCAAATATGTGATGGGCGACCTGCTCACCCGCCAGGTCACCGAGTGCTTCGGCTTCAAGGCCGACGGCAGCTATTCGATGCGGCACCTGCCGGTCGGCCACGACGAGCCGCTGCGTGCCGAGCTGATCGCCTTCGTCAATGCGGTGCGCAGCAACGGCACCCCCGCCGTCAGCGGCGAGGAGGGCGTCGCCAGCCTGGAAATCGCGATCCAGTGCCTCGAACAACCCGCCCGTCCCGCAGCGAGCGCCGCCGCCGCGCCGCGTCGCGCCGCCGGCTAGGCCGCAGCAGTCCCGCTCCGCCGTCGCACAGATCTTCCATCGAACCCCGTCAGGCCCATGAACCAGCATCTTCGCAACGACCCTGTGCCCTTCATCGACGTCGGCGCGCAACGTCGCAGGTTGGGAGCCGGCATCGATGAAGCGGTCGGCAAGGTGCTGAACCACTGCCAGTTCCTCAACGGTCCGGAAGTGATCGAACTGGAGGCGAAGCTTGCCGCCTTCGCCGGCGCCCGCCACGTCGTGACCTGCTCCAGCGGCACCGACGCGCTGCTGATGGTGCTGATGGCCAAGGGCATCGGTCCCGGCGACGCCGTGCTGTGCCCCTCTTTCACCTTCTGCGCGACCGGCGAAGCGGTGGCGCTGACCGGCGCGACGCCGCTGTTCGTCGACGTCGACGAGGTTACCTTCAACATCGATATCGCGTCGCTGAAGCGGGGCATCGGCACCGCCAAGAAGCTCGGGCTGAAGCCGCGCGCGATCATTCCGGTCGACCTGTTCGGCCAGGCCGCCGACCACACTGCGGTCGGTGCCGTCGCGGCGGATGAAGGGCTGTTTGTGCTCGACGATGCGGCGCAGGGCTTCGGCGCCAGCCATCGCGGTAAGAAGCTCGGCAGCTTCGGCCTCGCCACCGCCACCAGCTTCTTCCCGGCCAAGCCGCTCGGCTGCTTCGGCGATGGCGGCGCGATCTTCACCGACGATTCCGAGTTCGCCGAGGCGCTGAAGAGCGTCCGCGTCCACGGCCAGGGCAGCGACAAATACGACAACGTCCGGCTCGGTCTCACCGGCCGGCTCGACACCATCCAGGCGGCGATCCTGCTGCAGAAGCTGACGATCTTCGAAGACGAGATCGCGGCGCGCAACGTCGTCGCCGCGCGCTATTCGGCAGCGCTCGCCGATGTCGTCACCGTTCCGCGGCTTGCCGAGGATTGCACCTCGGTGTGGGCGCAGTACACCATCCGGTTGCCGCACGGCGTCGATCGCGACGGTTTTGCGGCGGCGCTGAAGGCGCAGGGCATTCCGACCGCGATCTACTATCCGAAGTCGATGCATCAGCAGACCGCGTATCGCGGCTTCCCGGTCGCCGACGGCGGCCTGCCGGTGTGCGAGCGGCTGTCGCGCGACGTCATCAGCCTGCCAATGCACGCCTATCTCGACGCGCCGACCCAGGACCGTGTGATCCAGGCGGTACGCGGCGCGGTGGGGCGGTAACCACCGCCGTTCGTGTCGTCGGGCCACTGAGCCTCCTCGTCATTCCGGGGCGCTCGCGACAGCGAGCGAACCCGGAATCTCTGCCTTCGCCACATCGGGATTCCGGGTTCGCGCCCTGACAGGCGCGCCTCGGAATGACTCCCGTGTGAGAGGACCGCAGCCAGCCATTCCTGTTTTGCGGTGTCGCGACTTCCTGTAGAAGCGCCCCATGCTCAAGCGCATCTTCACCGTCGGCGGCTTCACTTTGCTGTCGCGTTTGACCGGTTTCGCTCGCGACATCATCCTGGCGGCGATCCTCGGCGCCGGTCCGATGGCGGATGCGTTCTTCGTCGCGCTGCGGCTGCCCAATCATTTCCGGGCGATCTTCGCCGAGGGCGCGTTCAACGCCGCCTTCGTGCCGGCCTATGCGCACGTCCACGGCGAGAAGGGCGAGGCCTCGGCGAAGCTGTTCGCCGACCGCATCTTCACGCTGCTGTTCGTTTCGCAACTGGTGCTGCTCGCCGTCGCGCTCGCCTTCATGCCGCAGATGATGAGCATCCTGGCGCCGGGCTTCACCGACGATCCGGCGCAGCGCGCGCTGGCGATCGAGCTGACGCGGATCACCTTTCCGTATCTCTTGCTGATCACGCTGGTGACGCTGTATGGCGGCATCCTCAACGTGATGCAGCGCTTCGCCTCCGCGGCAGCCGCCTCGATCTTCCTCAACATCTCGATGATGGCGACGCTGGCGCTCGCCGCGTTGTTCCCGAGCGCCGGCCATGCCGCCGCCTGGGGCGTACTGATTTCCGGTGTGCTGCAGTACTTCCTGCTTGCCGGCGACCTGTCGCTGCACGGCGGCCTGCCGCGGTTCGCCAGGCCGAAGCTCGACGAGGACGTTCGCGGGTTCTTCCGCGCGCTCGGCCCGGCGACGGTCGGCTCGATGGGCACCCAGATCGCGATGTTCGCCGATACCATCATCGCCACGTTCCTGCCGGTCGGAGCGCTGTCGGCGCTGTACTACGCCGACCGGCTGTACCAGTTGCCGATCGGCGTGATCGGCATCGCAATCGGCACCGTGCTGCTGCCGGAGATGTCGCGGCAGCTCACCGCCGGCGACGATGCTGGGGCGAGGGCGTCGCAGCGCCGCGCCTTCGAATTCGCGCTGCTGTTCTCGGTGCCGTTCGTCGCGGCGTTCCTGACGGTACCGGACGTGATCATGCGGGCGCTGTTCGCCCGCGGCGCATTCTCCAGCGCCGATGCGCTGGCGGCCGGCGCGACGCTGGCGGCCTATGCGGCGGCGCTGGTCCCCGCGGTGATGATCCGCAGCGCGGTGGCGCCGTTCTACGCCCGCAAGGACACCGCGACGCCGGTCAAGGCGGCGCTGATCGGCATCGGCGTCAACGTGGTGCTGAAATTCCTGCTGATGGGCCCGCTCGCTCAGGTCGGCCTCGCGCTCGCCACCGCCGCCGGCACCTGGATCAATCTGCTGCTGGTGCTCGGCTTCTCGGTCCGCGCCGGCTATTTCGCGTTCGATCGCGAGCTGGTCCGCGCCGTGGTCAAATTCGCCGTCACCGGCCTCGTGCTCGCCGCCGGGCTGTGGCTGGCCGCGTGGTTCTCCGCCCCCTATCTGGCGCAGCTCCCGGCGCTGCGCAGCGAGGCGGCGCTGGGGCTGCTGATCGGTGTCGGCGCCGTCTCCTACGGCGCCGCATTGCTGGTCCTGTTCGGGCCGCGAGCGATCAAGCGGCTGCTGCGCGGCTGATCACGCCGCGGTGGTCGATCGCACCAGATTGGTGACGTCGGAATACACCTGCAGCACCGGATTGATGAAGCGGTGCGCCTTGTTCTTCGACACGATGGTGTCGTGCATCACCAGATGGTCGATCCCCGTCGTGAGGAAGCAGGCCATCGCGTCGCGCGGCGTCTCGACGATCGGCTCGCCCTTGATGTTGAACGAGGTGTTGACCAGCACCGGCACGCCGGTCAGCGCTTCGAACTCCTTCAGGATGTAGTACAAGTCGGGCGCGGTCTCCTCGTCCACCGTCTGCACCCGCGCCGAGCCGTCGACGTGGACCACCGCCGGAATCTTGTCGCGCCACGCCGGCGCCACTGGTTTAGCCATCAGCATGAACGGCGAGTCGCCCTTGCCCTCGAAGATCTCGTCGGCGCGCTCCTTCAGCACGATCGGCGCGAACGGGCGGAACGGCTGGCGGTGCTTCACCCGGCTGTTGAGGATGTCCTTCATCTCGGCTTTGCGCGGGTCGGCGAGCAGGCTGCGGTGGCCGAGCGCGCGCGGGCCGAATTCGGAGCGGCTCTGGAACCAGCCGATCACCTTCTGGTCGGCGAGCAGCCGTGCAGTCTGCTTGTAGACCTCGCTGCTCCGTACGACGTTGACCTGCGGCTTGACGAAGAACCGCTTGGTGGCGTCCTCGACCTCGGCGTCCGAATACGGCCGGCCGATGTAAGCGTGCTTCATCTCGAAGCCGCGCGGCTTCTGCTGGATCACCAGATGGCCGTAATAGGCACAGCCGATCGCGATGCCGTCGTCACCGGCGGCCGGCTGGATCCAGACGTTGTCGAAGCCGGCTTCGCGTGCGATCCGGCCGTTGGCGACGCAGTTCAGCGCCACGCCGCCGGCGATGCACAGGTTCTTGGCGCCGGTGGTCTCGCGCAGCCAGCGGGCGCGCTCCAGCAGCACGCGCTCGGTATCGTCCTGCACCCGCCAGGCGAGGTCTTCCCAATGCCGCATCGAGGGGTTGTCTTCCCACTTGCCGGCGCTGTCCATGATGTAGGGCTGGTTCAGCTCGGGCGTCCAGCGCGGCACGGTGAGCTTGTTGTTCTCGAATTGCAGCATCGGCGGCATCGCGCCGGGGCGGCCGTATGGTGCCAGTCCCATCAGCTCGCCGCATTTGTTCCAGTCGCCGAACACGTAGGTCGAGGCGCGGCTGTAATACGCGCCCAGGCCCGGCATGTTGTAGAACTCGTCGCTGAGGAAGCCGCGCTCCGGCTCCATCCAGACCTTCTTCAGGCATTCCAGCTTGGTGCCGCTGAACTTGTAGTAGCTCTCGGATTCACGCGCGAGCGGCGAGCCCTGGTCGCCGGGGAACTGTTCGTCGACATCGGCCCGATAGCTGCCGACGCCGTCGACGATCATCACCACGCCTTCCTCGAACGGACACGGCGCGAACGCGCTGTAGGCGTGCGCGAGGTGGTGCGAGATCGTCGCGACCTTGTTGGTGTGGTTGCGGAACAGCGGATGTTTGGTGGCTTCGCCGCGTTCGTACTCCGGCAGGAACCCAGGCATGTCCTGGAAGATCAGTCGATCCTCCATCTCCGGCACCGGCAGGATGTAGCAATTGCGCACCACCAGATCGACGTCGGCCATGGTGATGCCTTCGGCGTTCAGGCAGTAGTCGACCACTTCCTTGTAGAAGCCCGACGCGTGCTTCTCGCGGGTGATGCGCTCTTTGGCGATGCCGAAGGCGATCTCGCCGTCACGGAGCAGACAGGCGCTGACGTCGTGATCATAGGTGTTGAGGCCGAGGATGTAGGTGTGCTGACGGGGCATGGGCTGCTTTTCTGAACGCGCGGCGGAGCCGCGGACAAGGCGAGGGCGTCTCATCTGACAGTCGGTCCGCATCGGGATGCGGTTCATCTGAATCCAGTATAGCCTGCGCGTCGAAGTTGGACATTGCCGAGGCACTCCCGCGCGACATTGCGCAGCATCTGCAAGAATCGGCTCGTGCCGCACTGCACTCTGCCGGGAGTGCACCGTTCGGCCATGGGAGGAACAACTTTCACTCCTACTGGTTGGCTCGGTCGAGCCGCATCCGATCTGCTCGCGGCTTGACCAAAACCGCTGCCTGATCATAAGCTTGGCAGTGCAATCCACTCACTCGGCACAATCTGCCCTGAGCATTTGAACCGTCAGCGCGACGTGGGGCACCAACAACCGGGCATGACGGTAAGTGCCAACGACTGGGAGAAACTCAATGGCTCAGACTGCTTCCAAGCCACGCAAGGGACTGACGCGCGTTCTCGCCGCTGCGACGTTGATGGCCATCTACGGCTTCAGCCTCGTCGGCACCTCGGCGTTGTTCCTCACCGCCAGCACCAGCAAGGCCGAGGCCCAACGCGGGCGTGGCCGCGGCCGCGGCCGTGGGCGCGGCTACTATCGGGGCCGCGGTCGTGGTCGTGGCTACTATCGTGGCCGTGGGCGCGGCTTCTACGGCGGCTGCGTGTTCAATCCGGTCTATGGCCGGGTGATCTGCTACTGAGCTCGATTTGGTCGGGCGGCAACGCCTGACGCAGTTCGGCAAGTGGCGGCACGTGCAATTCGACAGGCGCATCGGGTGACCGATGCGCCTGTTTTTTTGGCGGCTTTTTGTTGGCGGCCTCGCTCCGGCTGCCCGCCTTGGTCGCGCGGCGAGCCGGATGGCGCTGTCCGGCAGATGAGTAGGGCGGCTCCGACCGCGTCATATTCCGGTGTTTCAACGCGATCCGCCCGCCGGCGCGTTGCTCCCGTCACCGATCCACTGCAAGATGGCGTCCGATCGCATCGGAGGTGACGACCCATGGTTCCAACCAAGTTGGCTCCCACCAAGTTCGGCGTCGGCCAGAGCGTGCTGCGCAAGGAAGACGATCCCTTGATCCGCGGCAAAGGCCGTTACACCGACGACTACGCACCGCAGTCCTCGGTGCACGCTCTGGTGCTGCGCTCGCCGCACGCCCATGCCACCTTCAAGTTGGATGTCACCGCGGCAAGCGCGCTCCCCGGCGTGCTGACGATCCTGACGGCGGACGACGTCGCCGATCTCGGCGGCCTGCCGTGCCTGTTCAATCTGCCCGACAAGCCGTTCAAGGGGCCGGACTATCCGATCCTGGCGCGCGACGAGGTTCGTCATGTCGGCGACGCGGTTGCGTTCGTGGTCGCCGACACGATCGCCCATGCCCGCGATGCGCTGGAGGCGATCGCGGTGGAGTGGTCGCCGCTGCCGGCGGCGATCGGGGCCGCGCGGGCCGTCGAGCCCGGTGCGCCGCAGGTGTGGCCCGATCACGCCGGCAATGTGCTGTTCGACGCCGGCATCGGCGACAAGAAAGCGACCGACGAGGCGTTCGCGAAAGCGCATGCGGTCGCCGAGATCCGGATCGTCAATCCGCGCATCGTCACCAACTACATGGAGACCCGCGCGGCGGTCTGCGAATACGATGCCAAGCGCGATCACTTCACGCTGACGGTCGGCAGCCAGGGCAGTCACCGGCTGCGCGACATCCTGTGCCAGACCGTGCTGAAGATTCCGGTCGAGAACATGCGGGTGGTCTGTCCGGATGTCGGCGGCGGCTTCGGCACCAAACTGTTTCCGTATCGCGAATACGCGCTGCTCGCGGTGGCGGCGAAGAAACTGCGCAGGACCGTGAGGTGGACCGCCGATCGCGGCGATCACTTCATCGGCGACTCGCAAGGCCGCGACAACGTCACCACCGCGCGGATGGCGCTGGCCGAGGATGGCAGGTTTCTCGGCATGGACGTCGATCTGATCGGCGACGTCGGCGCCTATCTGTCGACCTTCGGCCCGTACATCCCTTACGGCGGCGCCGGCATGCTGCCGGGGCTGTACGACATCCAGGCGTTCCACTGCCGTATCCGGACCGTGTTCACCCACACCGTCCCGGTCGATGCCTATCGCGGCGCGGGTCGGCCTGAGGCGGCTTACGTGGTCGAACGTCTGGTCGATGCCTGCGCGCGCAAACTGTCGATGTCGCCGGATGCGATCCGGCGCAAGAATTTCATCCCGCCGCGCAAGCTCCCCTACAAGACCGCGACCGGCAAGGTGTACGATTCCGGTGACTTCGCCGCGCATCTGAAGCGCGCGATGGAGATCGGCGACTGGAAGGAGTTCGGCAAGCGCGCCAAGGCCGCCAAGAAGCAGGGGCTGGTTCGCGGCATCGGGCTCGCATCCTATGTCGAGGTCTGCGGCACCATGGGCGAGGAAACCGCCAAGGTGGTGCTCGATCCGGACGGCGACATCACCGTGCTGATCGGCACGCAGTCGAGCGGGCAGGGCCATCAGACCGCCTACGCGCAGATCGTCGCCGAGCAGTTCGGCGTGCCGCAGGAGCGGGTGCGCGTGGTGCAGGGCGACACCGACCGGATCGCGACCGGGCTCGGCACCGGCGGTTCGGCCTCGATCCCGTCCGGCGGCGTCAGCGTGCAGCGCGCCACCCATCGGCTCGGTGAGCAGCTTCGCGAGATCGCGGCCGATGCGCTCGAGACCAGCGCCGGCGATCTCGAAATCAGCGACGGCACGATACGCATCGCCGGTACCGATCGCGCGATCAGCTTCGCCGATCTCGCCAAGCGGCCCGACGTCGATCCGGCCAAGCTCAACGCCAGCGCTGCGTTCGCCAGCGCCGACGGCACCTATCCGAACGGCACGCATCTGGTCGAGATCGAGCTCGATCCGGCGACCGGCAAGATCAGGATCGTCAACTACGTGATCGTCGACGATTTCGGCGTGACGCTCAACCCTCTGCTGCTCGCCGGCCAGGTCCACGGCGGCACCATCCAGGGCATCGGCCAGGCCCTGATGGAGCAGGCGGTGTACAATGCCGAAGACGGCCAGCTCGTCACCGGCTCGTTCATGGACTACGCACTGCCGCGCGCCGCCGACGCCACGCCGATCACGTTCGAGACCCACAACGTGCCGTGCGCCACCAATCCGATGGGCGTGAAGGGAGCCGGCGAGGCCGGCGCGATCGGCTCCTGCCCGGCGGTGATGAACGCGATCCTCGACGCGCTGTGGCGGGAGTACCGGATCGACCACATCGACATGCCGGCAACGCCGGAGCGGGTGTGGATGGCGATCCGCGAACACGAGCGCCGGCACCGGCTGTGAGCCGGTCGGAACTCCAATCCAATCGACAAGAGCGGCGTCAAGCCGCCGAAGCAACGGGACGCTGAACCGGCGGCCCGTCACCGAGTTGACAACCAAGCGGGAGGATATCGTGATGTTGCGAACTGTGATCGTGGCCGGAGCGCTGGTGCTGACGGCGAGCGCCGTGATGGCGCAGCAGGATCTGGTCGACAAGACCCAGAAACTGATGAAGGACAACGGCCGGAACATGATGGTCCTCGGCGCCATGGCCAAGGGCGACAAGCCCTACGACCAGGCCGCGGTCGACGCCGCGCTGAAGCAGTTCGACGAGACTGCGAAGGAACTTCCCAAGCTGTTTCCGGACAGCGCCAAGGGCCTGAAGCCGTTCGACAGCAAGTACAGCTCGTCGCCGAAGATCTGGACCGAGCGCGCCAAGTTCGACGCCGAGATCGCCGACTTCGCCAAGGCGGTCGACGGCGCCAAGGCCAAGATCAAGGACGTCGACACGCTGAAGGCGGCGATGCAGCCGATCGGCAAGGCGTGCGGAAGCTGTCACGAGAACTTCCGCGAGAAGGAAGGCTAATCGCGCGGCGCTCGAGCGCCGCCGGCAGCGGAGATCGCCGTGGCCAGGACAATCGGAGCCGTGATTCTGATCGCGGCGATCATTGGCGTTGCCGCCTTCTGGCTGCTGACGATGCCGAGCACGATATCGGCCGACCGGCTGCCGCAGCGCACCGCCAATCTGGAGAACGGCCGCACCGTGTTCTACGCCGGCGGCTGCGCCGAATGCCACGCCACGCCGAAGCAGGATGATCGCACCCGGCTCGGCGGGGGCCTGGCACTGACCTCCGAGTTCGGCACGTTCCACGTGCCGAACATCTCGCCCGATCCGAACGACGGCATCGGCGCATGGAGCGAGGCCGAATTCGTCAGCGCGGTGCTGCGCGGCACCGCGCCCGGCGGCGTGCATCTCTATCCGGCCTTTCCGTATCCGTCCTATGCGCATGCGCGGCTCGACGACGTCCGCGACCTGTTCGCCTTCATCAAGACGCTGCCCGCGGTGGCCGGCCGGGCGCCGCCGAACGAGCTGGCGTTTCCGTTCAACATTCGCCGAGCAGTCGGGCTGTGGAAGCTGCTGTTCTTCGACGACGCGACGTTCACGCCGGACCCGGCGCAATCGGCGCAGTGGAATCGCGGGGCGTATCTGGTGAACAGCTTCGGCCATTGTGCGGAGTGCCACAGCCCGCGGAATGTGCTCGGCGGCATCGTGGCGTCGCAGCGCTTCGCCGGCGGCCCCAATCCGGAAGGCAAGGGCTGGGTGCCGAACATCACCCAGAAGGGCCTTTCCGACTGGAGCGAGAGCGATCTGGCCTACTTCCTCGAGACCGGCCTGACACCCGAAGGCGACAGCGCCGGCGGCTCGATGGCGCAGGTGATCCGCAACACCTCGCAGCTCGGCAAGGCGGATCGCGAGGCGATCGCGGTCTATATCAAGTCGCTGCCTGCCGTGCAGGGACCGGCGCGACCGCCGCGCAAGGCGAAGGCCGAGTGACCCGCGATCACTTCGGGCCGAACGCCTTGAAGGTGATGATGGTGTGGGTGTCCTTGATGCCGGGGATCACCTGGACCTTGTCGGCGACGAAATGGCCGATGTCGGTGGAACGGTCGACGTAGAATTTCACCAGCAGGTCGTAGTCGCCGGCCGTGGAATAGATTTCCGACGCGATCTCGGCTTCGGCGATCGCGTTGGCGACGGCATAGGACTGGCCGAGCTGGCATTTGATCTGGACGAAAAACGGCACCATCGCGAGTCTCTCCGGCAGCTTGCTTTGCGCCATCAAGCCCAAAACACCCTGTCGGCGCAAGCTCTTGCCGCTGCGGTGCGGGCGCGC
Organism: Rhodopseudomonas pentothenatexigens; assembly: GCF_900218015.1. Classification (GTDB taxonomy): domain Bacteria; phylum Pseudomonadota; class Alphaproteobacteria; order Rhizobiales; family Xanthobacteraceae; genus Rhodopseudomonas; species Rhodopseudomonas pentothenatexigens. The sequence continues at coordinate 167,684 of NZ_UFQQ01000005.1, forward strand.
TACGACCGCACCAGGGCTGCCGGGCCGCCCACAATCAAATCGAGCACGTTGATGGCCATTCCGATCGCACTCACCATCGCCGGCTCCGACTCGGGAGGCGGCGCCGGCATTCAGGCCGATCTCAAATCGTTCTCGGCGAACCGGGTCTACGGCGCCTCGGTGATCACTGCGCTGACCGCGCAGAACACCCGCGGCGTCACCGCCATCCATGACGTGCCGGCCGATTTCGTCACCGCGCAGATCGACGCGGTGTTCAGCGATCTCGCTGTGGCCGCCACCAAGATCGGCATGGTGGCGCAGCGCGGCGTGATCGCGGCGATCGCCGAGGGGCTCGACCGCTGGCACGCCGCCAATGTGGTGCTCGATCCGGTGATGGTCGCGACCTCGGGCGACCGCCTGATCGCCGACGACTGCGTCGAGGCACTGCGCACCGCGCTGATCCCGCGCGCGCGGATCATCACGCCGAACCTGCCCGAAGCCGCCGCGCTGCTCGACGAACCGGTCGCCGCCGAGCCTGCGGCGATCGAACACCAGGGCCGGCGCCTGCTCGCGCTCGGCTGCGAAGCGGTGCTGATTAAAGGGGGGCATGGGACCGGGCCGACCAGCACCGATTACCTGTTTGTTGGAACCGAGGTGCAGGCGCTCGCCGCCCCGCGGATCTCGACCAACAACACGCATGGTACCGGCTGCTCGCTGTCCTCAGCGATCGCCGCCAATCTCGCCAAAGGCCAGTCATTGCAGGCCGCTGTGGCCGATGCCAAGCAATGGGTCAGCGCCGCGATCGCCGCGGCCGATCGGCTGTCGGTCGGGCACGGTCACGGCCCGATCCATCATTTCCACGGCTTCGACTAAGGCCCTAACCGGCCCGGCGTGCGCTGTCGTCCAGTCGTCGTACTCGGCTGATAATCCGAATTCGTAAGTAATTTACGATTCGAACGGAACCGATGACGCCCGATCTCGACAAGTCCCTGATTGAAACCGCCTACGCCCGCTGGGCTCCGATCTACGACGCAGTGTGCGGACCGGTGATGGTAAAGGGACGGCGCGCTGCGGCTGCAGAAGCGCGTGCGCTCGGCGGAAAAATTCTCGAAGTCGGTGTCGGCACCGGATTGTCGTTCGACGATTACGACGCCTCGACCGAGATCACCGGTATCGATTTGTGCGAACCGATGCTTGAGAAGGCGCGCGCCAAGATGGCGTCCGGTCGCTATCCGTGGGTCAAGGACGTGCGCCAGATGGATGCGCACGCGATGGAATTCGACGACGCGACGTTCGACTGCGTCGTGGCGCAGTTCGTCATCACGCTGGTCGCCAATCCCGAGCGGGTGCTGTCGGAGTGCCATCGCGTGGTGAAGCCGGGCGGGCGCATCATCCTGGTCAATCATTTGTACTCTGAAGTCGGCGTTGCGGCTGCGGTCGAGCGCTGGGCGGCGCAGAAGACCCGCGCGCTGGGTCTGCGTCCGGAGTTTCCGTTCGCGCGGCTGCAGGCCTGGGCACAGGCCACCTCCGACGCGATCCTGGTCGAGCGGCGCAAGCTGAAGCCGTTCGGCATCTACACGCTGGTGTGTTTCGAGCGGACTGGCACGCCGATGGCGGCCTGAAGACCGGACTCGAGACGTTGCCGCTCGCGGGCGGCCTTGGATGGGACACGACCGATGAGCGATGACGGTCCGGAACGGCGCTTTCGCACTCTGTTCATTTCCGACGTCCATCTCGGGGCGAGAGGATCGCAGACCAACCTGCTGCTCGACTTCCTTCGCGTTCACGATGCCGATACCATCTACCTGGTCGGCGACATCGTCGACGGTTGGGCGCTGAAATCGAGCTGGTACTGGCCGCAGTCGCACAACGATTTCGTGCAGAAACTGCTGCGCAAGGTCCGCAAGGGCGCGCGGGTGATCTACGTACCGGGTAACCACGACGAGTTCCTGCGGAATTATTACGGCACGCATTTCGGCGGCATCGAGGTCGTCGAGAACGCGATCCATACCGGTGCCGACGGCCGCCGCTACTTGGTGATCCACGGCGACATTTTCGATCTCGTGGTGCAGAACGCCAAGTGGCTCGCCCATGTCGGCGACAAGGCCTACGACCTCGCGATCCGGCTCAACCGCATCGTCAACGCGTTCCGCCGCTGGTTCGGCGTGCCGTATTGGTCGCTGTCGCAATGGGCCAAGCACAAGGTCAAGAACGCGGTGAACTACATCGGCGCGTTCGAAGAGACGCTGGCGCAGGAGGCCCGCCGCCACGGCACCGATGGGGTGATCTGCGGCCACATCCACACCGCCGCGATCCGCGACTTCCACGGCATCAACTACATGAACTGCGGCGACTGGGTCGAAAGCTGCACGGCGCTCGCCGAGCACGAGGACGGCCGGTTCGAGATCATCACCTGGACCGATCTGCTGAAGCGCAATCTGCCGGTCCCGACGGTCGCGGCGCGGGCCGCCTGATGCGGATCCTGATCGCGACCGACGCTTGGCATCCACAGGTCAACGGCGTGGTGCGGACGCTGACGATGATGGCCGAAGCGGCGAAGTCGCTCGGCGTCGATGTCGTGTTTCTCACGCCCGAGACCTTTCCGACCGTGGCGCTGCCGAGCTATCCGGATCTGCGGATCGCGATCCCGAACCCGATCAAGGTCGCGCAGCTGATCGGCGCGGCGCATGCCGATTGCATCCATATCGCCACCGAAGGCCCGATCGGGCTCGCGGCGCGGCGTTATTGCCGCAAGCGCGGGCTGCGTTTCACCACCAGCTTTCACACGCGTTTTCCGGAATACGTATCGGCGCGGGCGCCGATCCCGGAGTCCTGGGTGTGGTCGCTGCTGCGCCGGTTTCACGGCGCCAGCCATGCCGTGATGGCGGCGACGCCGGCGCTGGCCGACGAGCTGCGCGGCCGCGGCTTCCGCAACGTGGTGCTGTGGCCGCGCGGCGTCGACGGCCATCTGTTTCATCCGCGTGAAGGCGCCGATCTCGGGCTGCCGCGGCCGGTGTTTCTGTCGGTCGGCCGGGTCGCGGTCGAGAAGAACCTCGAGGCGTTCCTGTCGCTCGATCTGCCCGGCACCAAGGTGGTGGTCGGCGACGGCCCGGCGCGCGCGACGCTGGAACGCGACTTCCCGAATGCGGTGTTTCTCGGCGCCAAGCAGGGCGAGGCGCTGGCGCAGGTCTATGCCGCCGCCGACGTGTTCGTGTTCCCCAGCAAGACCGACACCTACGGCCTGGTGCTGCTCGAGGCGCTCGCCAGCGGCGTACCGGTCGCCGCCTACCCGGTGACCGGGCCACGCGATGTGATCGGCGACTCGCCGGCCGGCGTGCTCGACGACGATCTGCGCGCGGCGTGCCTCGGCGCCTTGGAAGTCTCACGCGACGCCTGCCTGGCGTTTGCCGCCGATCACACCTGGGAAGCCTCGGCGCAGGCTTTCATCCACAACGTCCGCAGCGTGTCGATGCTGGATGCGACCCGTGCCGATCCGCAAGGCGTCAAACCGCACCGTCTGGTCGCCTGAGCCGAAAGTCGCATCGCACCTTGTCGACGCGCGCCGCGGCGCGTTAGATGGCCGGCATGACCGACTCCCCTGTGTTGCCCGTTTCCGTCGCCGATATCGATGCGGCCGCCGAGGTGCTCGCGCCGGTCGCGGTGCGCACGCCGCTGCTCAGTTCGCCGGCGCTCGACGCCGCCACCGGCGGCCGGATCTTCCTCAAGCCGGAAGTCCTGCAGCGCACCGGCTCGTTCAAGTTTCGCGGCGCCTACAACAAGCTGGCGTCACTTTCGCCGGAGCTCCGGCGCGCCGGCGTGGTCGGGTTCAGCTCCGGCAACCACGCCCAAGGCGTTGCGGCGGCGGCGCAGCTGCTCGGCGTTCGCGCCACCATTGTGATGCCGTCGGACGCACCGGCTTCGAAGCGGGAGCGCACCGCGGGCTACGGCGCCGAGGTGGTGCTGTACGATCGCGACCGCGAAGACCGCGAGGCGATCGCCCGCGATATCGCCGGGCGCAGCGGCGCGACGCTGGTGCGGCCGTTCGACGATCCGATGGTGATCGCCGGGCAGGGGACGGTCGGCCGCGAGATTGCCGAGGATCTTGCCGCGCTGGGCATTGCGCCGGATCTGGTGGTCGCGCCGGCCTCGGGCGGCGGGCTGGTCGCCGGCACCGCGCTGGCCGTCAAGGCACGGTTTCCGCAGGCGCTGGCGATGTCGGCCGAGCCGGAAGGCTTCGACGATCATGCCCGCTCGCTGGTGGCGGGCCGGCGCGAATCGAATCCGGCCGGCGGCCGCACCATCTGCGATGCGCTGATGATGGCGATCCCGGGCGAGGTCACCTTCGCGATCAACCGGCTGCTGCTCGCCGGCGGCGTCGCGGTGTCCGACGCCGAGGTCGGTCGTGCGGTCGGGTTCGCGTTCCGTGAATTGAAGCTGGTGGTGGAGCCGGGCGGCGCGGTGGCGCTGGCGGCGCTGCTGGCCGGCAAGCTCGAGGTGCGCGGCAAGACCGTGGCGATCGTGCTGTCGGGCGGCAATGTCGATGCCGATCTGTTCGCCCGGCTGATCGCCTGATCGTTTCGCGTCCGGGGGCGCTGCGAGAGCGCCTGTTACGAGAAGAACGCGATCTTCTCGGCCTGGCTCATCCGCCGGATCGGCACCAGCGCGTCGCTGCGGATCGGCGGCGGAGCCGCTACCGCGCCGCTGGCGATCGCCGCGGCGCCGAGCGAAGTCGGTGCAATCTCCTCGGCGACGGCCGCAGTGGCGATCGCCACCGGCGCAGCCGCCGCATGGATGGCGATCGGCTCGGCCATCGCCACCGCGGGCGCGGCTTCACCAATCCCGCCGACCGCGTCGAACACCGGTTCAGGCTCCGGCGCAGCGCCGAACGCTTCGGCGGCGGACGCCGGCGCATCGTCGATCGCCATCGGCTCCGGTGAGACCGCGATCTCTTCGCTCAGCGCCTGTTGCAGCGCTGCGATGTCGGATTCGATTTCCTCGGCAGTGCTCGCCGCCGCCGCCGCGTAGGCGTCGTCCTCGGGCCGATACGGCGCCGAGACGTCGGGCGCCGACATCTCACGGGCGACCAGATCGAGCACCGCATCGTCCTGCGAATCTTCGGCGTCCAGCGCCACCACCTCGTCGAGCAGGTTCTCGGCGTCGCTGTGCCCGGCGATCCGGCCGATGGCCGCCGCTGTCTCGACGTCCTGGTCGTCGACCGCCGGAAGAGCTGCCGCTGCGTCCTCGGCCGATTCGACGAATTCGAGTTCGTCCGCCGCAACGCCGGTCACCGTCGTAAACGCGGCTTCGGCCGGGGCCGACGCGACGGGATCGGCAGCCTGTTGTTCGGCGAACGGCGGAGGCGAGGCGGGTGGCTGTGCAAGAGGCGGCTGTGCGGCAGTGGCCTCCGGGGCCGGCTGCTGCTCCTCGGCGGCCGGGGCCATCATGGTGGTTGCGGGGGGAGCAGCCGTTTCGGTGGTTGGCGTTTCGGTGGTTACCGTTTCAGTGGGCGCCCTATCGGTTGTCGCCGTATCGGTGGGCGCCGTATCGCTGGCCGTCGTACCGGTAGCCGCCGCAGCCGTCGCCGGCGCTTCGGCCGTTGCCCCGGAGATTGCCGCGACGTGCTGTAGCATCCGGTCGAACGCCGTCTCGATCGTCGCGCGATCGATCGCGGCGACCAGACGGTGACCTCCGTCGATCGCTGTGACCTGCTGGTCGAGTAGATCACAGATCCGGGGATCGGCGCCGCATTCCCGCAACGTGGCGGCGACCTCGCTGATCGCCCGGCTGCCGCGATGCGCCGCCGCCAGGGTGGCCGTATCGTCCAGCGCCGCGATCGCCCGGGCGACGTTGGCGCGCGCCTCGCCGATCACTGCGCGCAGCGCCGCCAGCGTTTCCACCGCGGAGTCGGCCTGCGCCTGCCTCTGTGCGGCCAGGGTCTGTTCGATCCGCGCCACCGCGTCGAGCACCATGCGGGTGTCGGCGTTGCGGTTGCGCTTGGCGTATTCGGTGAGAAACCAGCGCCCGCGCGAAGTCTCCATGAAGGCTTCGCGGATCGCGTCATAGTCCGCATCACTCGGCATCGCCGGTCGGGCGGAGATCGGCGAAAGGGCGAATGCTTCGTCGGCCATCATGGACTCGTTGCACAAATCACTGCGCGTCAAGATAACGATCACCACGATCCGCGTCGAATCGCAATTGAATTGATGTCTTTCGAATCACAAATCCCCACCCCATCGTCGGTTGCGACGCGATTCGCGTCTCGGCTGGCCGTGTTCTACGCGACGACCTTCGCGGTGACCGGCACATATCTGCCGTTCTTCACGGTGTGGCTGAAAGCCGTTGGAATCGAGGCTTCCTGGATCGGCGTGATCGTCGCCGCGCCGGCGGTGACGCGTTTCACGCTATTGCCGTTCATCACCATGGCGGCCGAGCGGCGCAATGCGATCCGCGCCGCAATGATCACTACCGCACTGATCACCGCACTCGGATTCACCCTCCTCGGGATCTTACGTGGGCCGTTGCTGATCTTCGTGGTGTTCGTGCTGACCGCCTGCGCCTGGACTCCGATTGTCCCGCTGACCGACGGCTACGCGCTGAAGGCGGTGGCGCGCTACGGGCTGAACTACGGGCCGCTGCGGCTGTGGGGCTCCGCCGCCTTCATCGCGGGCGCGCTGATGGGCGGCGTGCTCGCCGATCTGGTGGCAGCGGAGCATCTGATCTGGCTGATCGCCGCTGCCGCCTGGCTCGGCGCGGTGGCGGGTTTCGGCCTGCGGCCGCTCGATGCGCCGGCCAAACCGTCGACGCAGCCGCGCGGCGCGGCGCTGCTGCGCAATCCGACATTTCTGGCGATCATCATTGCGGCGGCGCTGATCCAGGGCAGCCACGCCGCGTACTACACCTTCGCCTCGATCGTCTGGCAGCAGGCCGGTTTCGCCGGCGCGACGATCGCGGTGCTGTGGGTGCTCGGCGTTCTCGCCGAGATCGTGGTGTTCGCGCTGTCGCCGCGGTTCACCTGGTCGCCGATGTGGTTGATGCTGGGCGGGGCGCTGAGCGCGGTGCTGCGTTGGCTGATCACCGCGCAGGATCCGTCACTGGCGCTGCTCACCGTGGTGCAGTTGCTTCACGGCCTGACCTTCGGCCTCACCCAGGTCGGCACCATGGGGCTGCTGGTGCGTCACGTACCCGGCCATGTGATCGCGCGCGGGCAGGGCTACTACACCGCCGCGGCCGGGCTGGCGATGAGTACCGCCTCGATCGCCTCCGGCGCGGTGTTCGCCCGCTACGGCGTCGCGGTCTACGACATGATGGCGGCGATGGGCTTCGCCGGTGCCGTCGTGCTGCTGCTGATGCGCCGCCGGCTGCTGGCGCCGACGGGCGCCGATCAGCCCCACAGCGCCGGTTCGGGCGGATAGACCGTGCTGCCGTCGTAGCGCAGGCCGTCGTCGCGATCGCGCGCCAGCAGCAGCGGGCCGTCGAGATCGACGAAGCGGGCGAACGGCGTCAGCAGCATCGCCGGCGCCATCGCCAGCGAGGTCGCCACCATGCAGCCGACCATGATCTGCAGGCCGAGCGCCTGCGCGTCCTGCGCCATCGCCAGCGCCTCGGTGAGGCCGCCGGTCTTGTCGAGCTTGATGTTGACCGCATCGTAGCGGCCGCGCAGCGCGGCGAGCGAGGCGCGGTCGTGCACGCTCTCGTCGGCGCACACCGCGATCGGGCGCGTGATGGCGGCCAGCGCTTCATCACGGCCGGCCGGCAGCGGCTGCTCGACCAGCGTCACCCCGGCGCCTGCGCAGGCGCTGAGGTTGCGGGCGAGATTGTCCGGCGTCCAGGACTCGTTGGCGTCGACGATCAGTTCGGCATTCGGCGCGGCGCGGCGGACCGCCGCGATCCGGGCCTCGTCGCCGTCGCCGCCGAGCTTGATCTTGAGCAGCGGCCGCGACGCCGCCCTGGCGGTCGCTTCCGCCATCGCCTCAGGCGTGCCGAGCGAGATGGTGTAGGCGGTGAGGGCGGGGCCCGGCGACGAACTGCCGAGCACCTCCCAGGCGCGCCGTCCGCTCGCCTTGGCTTGAAGATCGACGAACGCACAGTCGAGCGCATTGCGGGCGGCGCCGGGCGGCATCGTGGCCTGTAGAGCGGTGCGGTCCAGGCCGGCGGCGAGCGGAGCGCGCATTGCTTCCAGCGCGGCGAGCGCCCCGTCCGGCGTCTCGCCGTAGCGCGCATAGGGCACGCATTCGCCGCGGCCGACATGGACGCCGGAGCGCAGCTCGGCGGTGACGACGATCGCCTCGGTCTTGGCGCCGCGACTGATGGTGAAGGTGCCGGCGATCGGCCACCGTTCGATGCGGGCCGTAAGGTCGGGCGCTGTCGGGGAGGTCATTTGCAGGCCTTGTCAGCTCAATCCGAGGGTTGCCCGGAGCTGACAAGTATGGCTGGTAAAGCAGTTGTCCCGCAAGGCGACGATCGAAACCGGATTGGCTCAAAATGACACAGCAGATGGCGTTGGAGGGCGGCCCGTCGCTCGAACGGATCGCGCGTGGCGAAGGGCTGGCGCTGTGCGCGTCGGGATCGTGGACGGCACGGTTCGCGCCGGCGCTGGAGCGGCTGGTCAACGAGGCCGAGAAGATCGGCGAGACCAAGCCGAACGTCTTCATCGACGTCTCCGGGATTTCGCGGCTCGACACTTTCGGCGCCTGGCTGATCGAGCGGCTGCGGCGCAATCTCGGCCAGGACGGCGCCGAGGCGCGGATCGCCGGGCTGTCGACGGACTATGCCAGCCTGGTCGACGAAGTCCGGCAGGTCGGTGACGACGGCCCGGCGCCGCGACGCCGCGGCTCGCTGCGTGCGCCGATCGAGCGGCTCGGCCGCACCATGTACGCGTTCGTCGACGACATCGTGGCGCTGATCAGCATGATGGGCGCGGTGCTGGCCGGGCTCGGCCGGATCGTGATCCGGCCGACCTCGTTCCGGCTGACCTCGACGGTGCACCACCTCGAGCAGGTGTGCTGGAACGCGGTGCCGATCATCCTGCTGATCACTTTCCTGATCGGCTGCATCGTGGCGCAGCAGGGCATCTTCCATTTCCGCAAATTCGGCGCCGACGTGTTCGTGGTCGACATGCTCGGCGTCTTGGTGCTGCGCGAGCTCGGCGTGCTGCTGGTGGCGATCATGGTGGCCGGCCGGTCGGGGAGCGCCTATACGGCCGAACTCGGCTCGATGAAGATGCGCGAGGAGATCGACGCGCTGCGCACCATGGGGTTCGATCCGATCGACGTGCTGATCGTACCGCGGCTGATCGCGCTGGTGCTCGCAGTGCCGATCCTCACCTTCCTCGGCGCGATGGCGGCGCTGTACGGCGGCGGCCTGGTCGCCTGGCTGTACGGGGGCGTCGATCCGGAAGCGTTCCTGCTGCGGCTGCGCGACGCGATCTCGATCGACCACTTCACGGTCGGGATGATCAAGGCGCCGGTGATGGCGGCGGTGATCGGCATCGTCGCCTGCGTCGAGGGGCTGGCGGTGCAGGGCAGCGCCGAGTCGCTCGGCCGCCACACCACCGCGTCGGTCGTGAAAAGCATCTTCTTCGTGATCGTGATGGACGGCGTGTTCGCGATCTTCTTTGCGGGAATTGGAATCTGACGATGACGGGAGCGGCCGATCCGATCATCCGGGTGCGCGACGTCACGGTGCAGTTCGGCGCCACCAAGGTGCTGAACGGGCTCGACCTCGACGTCCGCCGCGGCGAGATCCTCGGCTTCGTCGGCCCGTCCGGCGCCGGCAAGTCGGTGCTGACCCGGACCATCATCGGCCTGGTGCCGAAGCTGAGCGGCAGCATCGAGGTGTTCGGCATCGATCTCGACAGGGCCGGCAAGGCGGAACGCCGCGGCGTCGAGCGGCGCTGGGGCATCCTGTTCCAGCAGGGCGCGCTGTTCTCGTCGCTGACGGTGCGGCAGAATATTCAGTTCCCGGTGCGGGAATATCTCAAGCTGTCGCAGCGGCTGCTCGACGAGATCACCATCGCCAAGCTGGTGATGGTCGGGCTGAAGCCCGAAGTGATCGACCGCTACCCGTCGGAACTATCCGGCGGCATGATCAAGCGGGTGGCGCTGGCCCGCGCGCTGGCGCTCGACCCCGAACTGGTGTTCCTCGACGAGCCGACCTCCGGCCTCGACCCGATCGGCGCCGGCGATTTCGACGAGCTGGTGCGGACGCTGCAGCGCACTTTGGGCCTGACGGTTTTCATGGTAACCCACGACCTCGACAGCCTGCACACCGCCTGCGACCGCATCGCGGTGCTGGGTGACGGCAAGGTGATCGCGGCCGGAACCATCGCCGACATGCAGGCCTCGCAGCATCCGTGGCTGCGCTCGTATTTTCACGGCAAGCGCGCCCGCGCAGTGGTCGGTTCGCCATGATCGGGATGCGCCTGAAAATTTCGATCGGCGCACCGCAGGTGCGTCGTTTTGCTTCCGCAATCTGCGCTCAAAGCCGGCCGCATGGCGCAGCGGCCTGTGAACCGGCGGCGCCGCAAGTTGGTTTGGAGTAGAGGCGAATGGAAACGCGTGCGAATTACTTCCTGATCGGGACGTTCACCCTCGCGGTGATCGCCGCGGCGCTCGGGTTCGTGCTGTGGTTTCAGAGCCTGCACTCCACCAAGGCGCGCAGCCCGCTGCGGGTGATCTTCGAAGGCGCGGCGTCGGGCCTGCGCAACGGCGGCAGCGTCAATTTCAACGGCGTCCGGGTCGGCGAGGTGGTGTCGGTCAAGCTCGACAATCCGCGCCGCGTGGTGGCGCTGGCGATGGTCGAGAACACCGCCCCGATCCGCAAGGACACCCAGGTCGGCCTGGAATTCCAGGGCCTGACCGGCGTCGCCGCGATCTCGCTGAAGGGCGGCTCGGAGACTGCGCCCCCGGTGCCGCTCGACGACGACGGCACACCGGTGCTGACCGCCGATCCCGAGCTGCTGCAGGACATTTCCGAGTCGATCAAGGCGACGCTGCGCAACGTCAACCGCCTGGTCTCCGAGAACCAGGAGTCGGTGAAGACTTCGCTGGAGAATCTGCAGACCTTCACCTCGAGCCTGGCGCGCAGCTCCGACAAGATCGACAGCATCATGTCGCGGGTCGACGGCGTGATCGCCAAGACCGACAGCGTGATGCAGGGCATCGACGCGCTGGCCGGCGGCAAGGACGGCGGCGAGCTGTTCCAGGCGGTGAAGTCGTTCCGTGAACTCGCCGACAACCTCGACAAGCGCTCGGCCACGCTGATCCTCGACGGCCGCCGCACGCTGGGCGACATCAGCCGCGCGGTGAACAATTTCGACCGCAACCCGACCCGGGTGCTGTTCGGCCCGAGCAACACAGCGCAGCAGGCCCCGCCGGACGCCGCGCGCGCCGAGCAGCCCCGCCCGCCGCGACGGCGGGCGCAGTAGGGCGCGGCTTCGCGTCGAACAGACGGTTCTCAGCGAGGATTATCGTCATCCAGAGGCGCCCGCGCAGCGAGCGTCGAAGGATGGCCGCCGCACGCTTGGTTGATCGTTTCGCTTGCGCCCGGCCAACCAACGCGATCACACCGGTTTCGCGAATCTGCTTTGAATCGTTTCAACCAATCGGCAGACGGTGGAAATCGCAATCTCTGACGTCTAAGACAGCCCCTCCCTGGACAACGCTCCGACGCGCGAGGGCCGCATGACCAACGACAGTTCTGGTCCCAGCCCTGCCGTGGCGATATTGCGCAGCCATGCGCGAGAGGATTGGCGGTCGCTTTCGGTCGTCGTGGTCGTCGTCCTGATCTCCAGCGCAGCGAGCGTCGCGGCGCCGTATCTGTTTTCCCGGGCGATCGACCAACTGCCGAAGGACAACGCGTCCGGCGAACTGCTGTACGCGCTGTTCTCCTATGCGGCGCTGATCGGGATCGCGTCGGTGTTGAGCCGGGTGGTCCAGTATCTCTCGGTTATCATCTCCGAGAACCTCGGATATTTCGTCTCCACCGAGCTGTTCGCGCGAATCTTGCGGAAGCGCTCCGAATTCTTCATCGAGCACAATCCTGCCGAGATCCAGAATGCGGTCGGCCAGGGACGAGGCGCTCTAACGACCATCGCGAACATCGCTCTGATCGTCTGGCTTCCGAGCGCGACGCAAGTCGGGCTGACGCTGGTCACGCTCGGCTATCTGCTCGATCTGCAGATCGTGCTCGCGGTTGCGGTCTACGGCGCGGTCGTCGTTGTCGTCACACTAGGCTCGACGCGAGGGTCACAGCAACTTCTGGACGCCGCGATGGCCGCCAGCCAGGACAACGCCCGGTTCGCCGGCAACGCGATGAACGCGATGGAAACCCTGCGCCAGCTTGGTGGCTCGACCTGGATGAGCCGGCGCTTCGCCGATCGCGCAGCTGCCGTCAGGGACGGGTGGCGAGCCTACATGCTCAGGCGGTCAGGAACTTCGGCTCTGCTCGGCCTGGGTCTCGCAGCCCAATTCGCGATCAATTTCGCGCTTCTGCTACCGAAATATCAGGCTGGGGCAGTGAGCATCGGGGACATCGTGCTGTTCAACGCTCTCCTGCTGCAGCTCAACACCCCGTTCGAGATGATTGCGCAGACCATGGACAGTTTCGCCCGATCGCGCGCGCAACTGGTGCCGCTGACGCGCTTCTGGAATGCTCCGGAAGAACACGACGATCGGTCGTCGGCCTCCTTCAGCATCTCCGATGGCACGATCATGTTCGAAGAGGTCGGCTACGACTACGGGAATGGGCGAGGCGTATCAGGTATCGGTTTTTCCGCCGGGCGCGGCACCATCACGTTCATCGTCGGCGAGACCGGCGCGGGAAAGTCGACCGTCTTCAAGCTCGCCCTGAAGTCCATTGAGCCGCAGCAAGGCCGGATCACGGTGGACGGCACCGACATCCGGCAGATCGCGCGCGCCGATTGGTTCAAGATGATCGCGGTCGTTCCGCAGGAGGTGATCCTGCTCAACGAGAGTCTGGCGGACAACATCTTGCTCGGCCGGGAGCGGGACGAAGCGCGGTTGCGCGACGTGGCCAGCAAGGCCGCGATCCTTGAGCTGATCGAAGCCCTGCCGGAGGGGTTCGATACGGCGGTGGGCGAACGCGGTCTCAAACTGTCCGGCGGGGAGCGCCAGAGGATTGCGGTCGCGCGCGCTCTGTACGGCGCCCCGGCGATCTTGTTTCTCGACGAAGTCAGCTCAGCCCTGGATGAAGACACCGAACGGGACATCATGGACCACATCCGGGCGATTGCTTGCAACGTCACGGTGCTGGCGATCACCCATCGCCGATCGTTGCTGACGCCGGTGGACACCGTGGTTGAACTCAGCGCGAGCCGGGTGGCCGGTGAGGAGCAGACGGTCGGCAGCCGCTGAACGCGGTCGCCGCGTCATCTCGGTGCAGCGGGTGGCACGATCTATCCGATTGCCGGCACAGATGCCCGCGTCGAGCTGGCGCGCGGTCGCGCCGGCCGGTCAGGACTCGGCGCCGCCCGTGGGCGGGTTCGGTCTTGCGGAGCGCCTCCGCTGGGACGTCGCCTTGGCGGCCGGTGCGCCGGTCGGTTTCAGCCGAATCCGCATCGAGTGGCCGTTCTGCTGCTCCAGCTCGAACGCATTGGTCTTGCGCACCAGGTCGCTCAGCTTGCGGAAGCCGAAGGTCCTGGGGTCGAAGTCGGACGCCAGATTGGACAGGTGCTTGCCGACCTCGCCGAGCGATACCCAGCCGTCTTCGTTTTCCATCTGCTTGATCACCCGTTCGATGATCGGCGTGGCGGCGCTCGGCGGCTGCAGCGGTTTCGCAGCCGACGCGGTGCCCTTGCTGTCGGCCGCTCCGGCGATCAGGTTCTCGGTGTAAACGAAGCGTCGGCACGCCTGCCGGAAACTCTCCGGGGTCTTCTGTTCGCCGAAGCCGAACACGTCGACGCCTTGCTCGCGAATCCGGGAGGCGAGGCGGGTGAAGTCGCTGTCGGACGATACCAGGCAGAAGCCCTCGAAACGGCCGCTGTGGAGCAGGTCCATCGCATCGATCACCAGGGTGATGTCGGACGCGTTCTTCCCAGTGGTGTAGGCGAACTGCTGCTGCGGGATGATGGCGTGCTTCGCCAGGATATCGGCCCAGCCCTTCGACCGCGGGGTGGAGAAGTCGCCGTAGATCCGGCGAACGCTGGCTTCGCCGATCTTCGCGATCTCCTCGAACAGTCCGTCCGCGATCTTGGCGGATGCGTTGTCGGCATCGATCAGAACGGCAAGGCGAGGCGAGCGGGGTTCGGAAGGCATCGTGAGTCCTCGGCCTGATGCGGGGCGGAAATCGAAAAGCGTTTCGACGTGAGATAGCGATGCAGCCGGGCTTCGACAACGCCAAACGAAAAGCGGGAGCCGACGGCCCCCGCTTTGGATCGATTACTTGAGCTGCTGCCCGGGCCGGGCAGAGTGCAGTGTTACCCCAGCCGCCCCGCTGCGTGCGCCAGCAGCGTGTAGACCAGCCCGGTTTCCGAGGCGAGGTGGCCGCGCAGCGCCTGCGGGGCGTTGTCGTCGCGGGCGACCTCGTCGAGCAGGCGCTCGAACTCGGCGATGTAGCGGTCGACGGTCTGCTTGAAGCTGCGGTCGCTGCGATACTTGCGGGCGACCTCGTCGAACGCCTTCTGGCCGGCCGGGGTGTACAGCCGCTTGGTGAAGGACTTCGCCTCACCGCGCTGATAGCGCTCCCACATCTCCAGCGCGAGGTTGCGGTCCATCAGCCGGCCGATGTCGAGCGACAGCGATTCCAGCGGATTGCCGCTCATTGCGGTCTGGGCCTGGGCGGCGCGGCCGCGCGGCGGCTCGCGCTCGGCGCTGGTATCGGCGCGGTTGAGCAGCTCCGACAGCCAGCCGTCGCGGCCCTGGTCGGCGGTGCTCGGCGCGACCGGCGGCGCTTCGGTGCGGCGCGGGCCGACCGGCATGCCGAGGTCGGGCGGCGGCAGCGTCGCGGCGCTGGACTCCCGGCTCCGCGGCGCGGGACGGGCGGCGACGGTTTCGGCGCGTCCGCCGCTGGCGGCAGCGAGCACCGGCTCCTCCTCGCGGGTGACCGCGGTGGCGCGTGACGGCGTCACCACGTCCATGCCGCGACCGTGACGGGCGACGATGCGGTTGAGTTCGGCCAGCGCTTCGATCTGGTCGACGATCACCTTGCGCATCTGCGCAGTGCTCTCGGCGGCCTCCTGCGGGATCTCGAGCACGCCGCGGCGCAGTTCCTCGCGGGTGGATTCGAGCTCGTGGTGCATCTCGGCGGCCATCTGCTTGATGCCCTGGACGATCGAAGTGAACCGATCGGCCGATTGCTTGAACAGCGCGTCGGCTTCCTGGGTGCCCTGCTGATACACCTGGTGCATCGCCTCGACGGTGAGGCGGCGCTCCTGTTCGGCGGCGCTACGCACCGCCTCGAACTGCTGGCTGATGCTGGCGGAGCCGGCACCGGCGGTTTCGGCGACGATCCGCGCGATGTCGCGGGCGCGCTCTTCGGCGGCGGCGAGCGATTCGTCCAGCAGGCCGGTGAACCGGCCGAGCCGCTGGTCGAGATCGGCGGTGCGCAGGTCGATGGTGGTGACCAGCGATTCCAGCGCCTCCTTGCGATCGTTCACCGAGGTCGATGCGGCGCGGTTGCTGTGCTCGAGCAGGTCGGCCGCCTCGGCCAGCGCGTGACCGTGGGCTTCGAACTGCGCCGACAGCGCGCCGAGATCTTCCAGCGCCTTGGCGGTCTTGCCGTGGAAGCCGGTGAGCTGATCTTCCAACGTCTGGGTCGCGGCGCCGCTGCGGGCGTTGACCTCGTTCATGGTGGTGACGAAGTCGGCGACGCGGGTGACCAGCGCGCGCTCCAGTGAGTTGAGGTTCTCGTGGGCGCCGGTCAGCACCTCCTGCAACAGGATGTTGCCTTCGCGCAGCCGCTCGAACAGCGCCACCGTGTCGGTGCGCAGGATCTTGCTGGTCTCCTGCATCTCGGTGACGGCGGTGACCGAGACCTGACGCGACTGTTCGATCGCCGACCGCGACGCCAGGTCGAGGTCCTTGAGCGATTTGTTGATCGCGTTGGTGGCCAGATCGCCGGCGCCGGTGATCGAGCGCGCGACCTCGGTGCCGTTGGTCAGGATCGAGTTCGAGAAGGTCTTGCCGCGGGATTCGATCGCGTTCAGCGCATCGGTGGTGACGCGGTCGATCTCGACGGTGAGCTGGTTGGTCTTGCCGGTGATCGCTTCGACCAGCACGCCGCGCTTGCCGTCGATGATCTGCGACAGCCGCTCGGCCTGCTGCTGGACATAGCCGACGATCTCTTCGCTCTTGGCCGAGATCGTCGAGCCGAAGCTGCCGCTGGCGGCGAACACCGAGCGCTCGACGTCGGCCGAGGTCGACTTGATCTTGGCGCTGACCTCGCTGGACATCGCCACCAGGGTCGACTGCGCCGCCGAGGCGCTGGCCTGGATATGGTCGGTCGTATTGGTGGTGACGGTCGACAGCGTGTGCTCGATCTCGGCGGAGATCGCCTTGATCTGGCTGGCGGCGCTGGCCGAGCTCGTGGTGAGCGTCGATTGCACCTCCCGGGCGCTGTCGAGGATCGTCGAGGCGGTGGCGGCACCGACGCTGGTCAGGGTGCGTTCGACGTCGACCGCCAGCGACTTGACGTGGTTGGCGGCTTCGGTCGAGGCGGCCGCCAGGGCAGACTGTGCTTCGCGGGCGCCTTCCACGATCGACTCCGCGGTGGTGCGGCCGGCGGCGACGAGGGCGCGCTCGACCTCGGCCGCGACCGAGCGGACCTGGCCCGCCGACTCGGAGGAGGTCGACACCAGCGCGCTCTGGACTTCGCGGGCGCTGGCGAGCAGGGCGCCGGCGGTGGCGCTGCCGGCGGCGGTGAGGGTGCGTTCGACGTCGCCCGCCAGCGATTTGACCTGGTTGGCGGCATCGGTCGAGGTCGCGACCAGCGTGCTCTGCGCTTCACGCGCACCCGCCACGATCGCCTCGATGGTGCTGGCGCCGGCCGCCGACAGGCGGCGTTCGATGTCGGCGCTGAGCGTTTCGACCTGTCCGGACACCTCGGACGAGGCGGCGACCAGCGTGGTCTGTGCTTCGCGGGCGCCGGCCACGATGGCGCCGGCGGTCGACGATGCGGTCTCCGACAGCGTGCGCTCGATCTCCGACTTCAGCGACCGGACCTTTTCGGCCGTGTCTTCCGACGCCGCGACCAGGGTCGACTGCGCCGTGCGGGCGCCGGTCAGCACGGCTTCGGCGGTGGCGTTGCCTGCCGCGTACAGCGTGCGCTCGATGTCGGTCGACAGCGAACGGATCTGGCCGGTGACCTCCGAGGAGGCCGACACCAGCGTGGCGTGGGCTTCCCGCGCGCTCGCCAGCACCGAGGCCGAGGTAGTGTCGCCGGCGCCGGTCAGCGTCCGCTCGATATCGCCGGCCAGCGACTTCACCTGATTGGCAACGTCGGTGGAGGTCACGGTCAGGACGTTCTGAGCCTCGCGCGCACTGCCGAGCACCGAAGCGGCGGTTGTACCGCCGGCGTCGGTCAGCGTGCGCTCGATCTCAGCCGACAGCAATTTGATCCGGTCGGTGACGTCGGACGAGGTGCCGATCAGGGTGGTCTGGGCGTCGCGGGCGCTGCCCAGCACCGCGGTCGCGGTGGAGCTGCCGATGGTGGTGAGCGTGCGTTCGATCTCGGAGGCCAGCGATCTCACCTGGCCGGCAACCTCGGTCGAGGTCGCGACCAGGGTCGTCTGGGCATCTCGGGCGCCGGCCAGCACCGTGGCGGCGGTCGCCGTGCCGGCGGCCGACAATGTACGTTCGATGTCGTCGGACAGCGAGCGGAACTGCACAGCAGCCTCGCTGGACACCGACGCCAGCTTGGCCTGGGCCTCGGTGGCGCTCGACACTACGGTGGCGGCGGCGGTGGTGCCGACCGCGGTGAGGGCGCGTTCGATCTCGGCCGAGGTGACCTGCAGCTGGGCGCCGACGTCGTGCGACACCGACAGCATCGAGTCCCGTGCCGACTGGGTGCTGCTGCGGATGGTGTCGGTGGTGTTGACCACCAGGCTGGTGATCGCGCGCTCGGCGTCCGCCACGTTCGACTTGATGCCGACCGAGAGTTCCTCGGCGCGTGCCATCAGCAGATCGCTGGCTTCGCGGCCGCTGCTTTCGAACCGGCCGGCGACCGCCTCGATCCGCGAGCCGAGCAGATCCTCGAACTGCGACACCCGGAGGTCGACGTCGTTGATCACCGCGGTGACGCGGCCCTCGAGACCGTCGTGGATCTCCTGGAAGCGGGCGCTGACGGTGGCGCTGAGATCGGCGGTGCGGCCGTCGATCGTTTCGGTAACCGCACCGATGCGGCGGTCGATCGCGTCGATCGCCTGCGCGGTGCCGTCGGTGAGCGAATGGGTGAGATGGGTCAGGCGCGAATCGATCGCCTCGATCGCCTGCACCGCACCGGTCGACAGCGTGGTGGTCAGGGTGGTGATCCGTTCGTCGATCACTCCGGCCGCGTTGGCGGTGCCGCTCGACAGCGTGGTGCTGAGCTGGACGATCCGGGTATCGATCGCTTCGACCGCATGGGCGGCGCCGGTCGACAGCGCCGAGGCGAGCTTCTCGATCCGGCCGTCGATGTTGCCGGTGACCGCGTCGGTGCGGGTGTCGAGAATGCGTTCCAGCGAATTCAGATGGTTGCCGACGGTGTCGTCGAGCGCCTTCAGACGGTTGTCGATCGCGCCGTCGAGGCTGCCGGTGCGGGTTTCGAACATGGTCTCGAACTGGTGCAGACGATCGTCGAGCCGCGCGGTGATCTCGCCCGAGCTGGTCGCGACCCGCTGGTCGAAGCCGTCGACATAGGTCTTCAGCGTCTCGTTGATGTCCTGGGTGCGCTGGCCCATCCGTTCGACGATCTCGCCGCCGAAGGTCTTCACGGTGCGGTCGAACTCGGAGATGTGGCGAGTGATCAGCGCGCCGAGCGTGCCGCTGTCGCGCGCGAACTTCTCGGCGAGCTCGCTGCCCTGCTGCTTCACCAGATCGTCGAACGCGCTCATCTGGATGGCGAGCGTGTCGTGGGTGGCCTCGGTCTGGCTGACCACCTTGGCGACCAGCGCGTTGACGGTGACGTCGAGCGCTTCGCTGGCCTTGTCGCCGCTGGTCAGGATCTGATCGGCGAGGCGATGGCCGGCGTCGTCGATCTTGGTGACCAGGTCGCCGCTGCGCAGCTCGAGTTCGAGCAGCAGCGAGTCGCCGGAGTTCTTCAGCGAATCCTGCACCTGCTCGGTGCGCTCCGAAATGCCGTCGATGATGGTCGACGACCGCTGTTCGAAATCGGTGGTGATGCGGTCGAGCCGCTCGTTCATCATGTCGTGGACGCGATCGGCCAGTTCGACGAACTCGGCGTGGACGTGGCCGGTCTTGAAATTCAGGCTGGTGGTCAGCCGCTCGCTGGCGTCGAGCACCGCGCGGGTGGTCTCGGAGCTGGCCTCTTCGAGGCGGTCGAGCAGTTCGCCGCCGCGCTCGCCGAGCGCCAGAATCATGTTGTCGCCGGCGTGGCTGAGCGCGCTGGTGATGTGGGCGCCGCGCTCTTCCAGCGCGCTGGTGATGCTCTTGGCGACCTCGTCGACGCGGCTGGCGATCGCGTCCGAGATCAGCGCGATGTCGTGGCGGAGGTCGATCTGCACGCCGGAAATCGCGCTGCGGACCTGCTCGGCCTGGCCGACCAGATTGTCACGCTGATGCGCGATGTCCTGCAGCAGCGCGCGGATTCGCACTTCGTTGTCCGAATAGGCGCGCTCCAGCGCCGACACTTCGTTGGCGACCAGGGCTTCGAGTTCGCTGGCGCGCGCGATCGCGCGCTCGACGCCGTCGCCCATCGCGGCGACCTCGCGGCGGATCGCCTGACCGACCGTCACCACCGAATCGCTGGCGGCGATTTCGGGCTCGGAGAAGCGGATCGCGACCTGCGCCATCGATTGCGCGATCATCCGCAGCTCCTGGCCGCGCCACGCCAGGCTGGCGAGGAAGTAGAACAGCATCACCGGCGCGAAGAACAGCGCGGCGAGGCCGGCCAGCGCCAGCGTTCCGCCGCTGCCCTGGCCGACCAGCGCCTGCAGGGCGGGCAGGAAGCTGATGGTCAGAATGATGCCGCCGAACACCCAGACGCCGGCGAAAATCGTCGCGAGAGTGTAGACGTTGCGGGTGGTGCGGCCCTTCTGAAGCGACTGCAGCAACTGGCCGATGGTTTCGCGGTCGTCGTTGGCGGGGCGACTGGCGAAGCCACGCTCGGCGGCCGGCTCGAAATTCGGCGACGGCGGCGCGATCCGCGGCTCGGCCGTCAGTTCCGGCAGATCGGGCAGGGGCTCGGTGTCCGAAATTGACGCACTTTCCTTCGGCCCTGCGGCCTGATCCTCACCGGCCGGCGGCGCATCGGGGATGTTCAGGGCTTCCTGAATCGCCGACAGCGCGACTTCGGTCGGATCTTTGATCTTCTTGGGATTGTTCGCCATCTTGAATTACGCCCTTGTTACGCATCCGGGGACGTCGGTTCAGTGGAGACCGCAGACAGGCCCCTCGGTGCTCCCCCAGCACGGCGAAGTTGAACCCCATTCCCACCGCGCTTTTGTCCGCCACTTCATCAAACATCCTATTGGCTGGATCGCGCGAAAGGAATGGTTCGGATTAAGACTTTCTTAATCATCGTTAACGGCATCCGGGGCTAAGCCCTTTGGAGAACGGAAAAATCCTACCGGGCCGGGCGGTAACGGTGGCATTTTAGCGACTTAACCGCGGCAACTCGGCGGCATTGTCCCGGAATGGTGCTTTGGCACCGGCAAGGAAGCGTTAACCAGACTTGTGGTTGGCTCCGGAGCCCGGATTGCCGAGATGTGGAAAACCGCGATCCTGTGCCGAGGTGAACGTGCCGCTACAGGTCGACCGGATCGAATGGATGCCATCGCCGCCGCTGGTTCCGGATCTCGAGCCGATCGACGACGCGCACCTCCGGAAGATGACACTGGGCGACGTCGCGCTCGAGCATGAAGTGCTGCTGCTGTTCACCGCCCAGGCCGCCAGCCTGATGGCGTTGCTTGCATCGTGGCCCGCCGATGCCGCCGCGCTCGCCCATACGTTGAAAGGCTCGGCCCGGTCGATCGGCGCGTTTGCCGTGGCGGATGCCGCCGCCGGCCTCGAAGACGCGCTGCGCCGCGGCGAGGATGCGGCGGAACCGCTTGCGGTGCTGGAAGCGGCGGTGGACCACGTCCGCATCGCGATCGACGACCGCGTCAAGCCGTCCCGCCCCCGCTTTTGAAAGGCGCCACGGCTGGCGGAACGTCGGCCGAGACGCTATAGGACTGGCGCGTCAGCCCATAATTCATAAAACGAGCAAAGCGTCCGACGAGCAATCATGGCCAAGATTCACTTCGTTGATCACACCGGTGAAACCCGCACTGTCGAAGTCGAGGAGGGCGCCACGGTGATGGAAGCGGCGATCCGCAACGCCATTCCCGGCGTCGAGGCGGAATGCGGCGGCGCCTGCGCCTGCGCGACCTGCCACGTCTATGTCGACGAAGCCTGGCGCGAGAAGGTCGGCAGCCCGTCGCCGATGGAAGAGGACATGCTCGACTTCGGCTACGACGTGCGCCCGAATTCGCGGCTGTCGTGCCAGATCAAGGTCTCGAGTGAACTCGACGGGCTGGTTGTGACCACGCCCGAGCGCCAAGCCTGAGAGCTCAGGCGTTCTCATCCAGCGAGCGGCCGTTGCACGGAGTATCGTGCAACGCCGCATCTACTGCGGTCGCCATCTCCGGATGACCCTGCCGGCGCGCGTCGCGGCCGGACGAAAGACGCCTCGATCAATCGTGCTCGACGCCGCGGCGCCACCACGGCGCCAGATTGGCAATGATCTGTTCGGTCAGCGGCGCCGGCTTCCGGCTGGTCTCGTCGACCAGCACGGTGACGGCGCGCGCCGAGGCGACGCAGACGCCTTCAGAGAACACCACCTGATCGAAATGCGTCGAGGTGCGCCCCAGTTTGACCAGGCCGAGCCCGAGCTCGATCTTGCCCGGCCAGTGCAGTTCGCTGCGGAAATGAATGTCGAGCCGTACCAGAACCCAGGATAGTCCGGGCGGGATCAGTCCGTGGTTCGGGTCCTTCATCAGCGTGACCCGGCCGGTCTCGAAATAACTGGCGTAAACCGCGTTGTTGACGTGGTTATTTGGATCGAGGTCGGCGAAGCGGACGTTGTCCGCAAGGCGGAACGGGAAATCGGCGAGCTGCGGCAGCGCGTGGTCACGGGATCGTGCGGTCAAGGGCCATTCTCCGGGCTTTTTAGAACCATTGAACGCAAAACTTGCGCTAGAACAAGCTACCAATAGACTTTTATGGCTTTTCTCCCCCGCCGCGCTTGGTTAGACAGGCCGCGACCGGACGGCCCGCGTCCGAACATCTTCAACCGATAAAGAAGCAAAGATGACCGAAACGATCAAAACCGACGTGCTGATTGTTGGCGCCGGTCCGTGCGGACTATTCGCCGTGTTCGAGCTGGGTCTGTTGGACGTCAAAGCGCATCTCGTCGATATTCTCGACAAGGTCGGCGGGCAGTGCGCCGAGCTCTATCCGGAGAAGCCGATCTACGACATTCCCGGTGTGCCGATGATCACCGGTCACGGCCTCACCGAAGCGCTGATGGAGCAGATCAAGCCGTTCAACCCGACCTTCCATCTCAACGAGATGATCGAGACGGTCGAGAAGATCGGCGATCCGGAATTCCGCGTCACCACCAATGCCGGCACCGTGTTCGAGTGCAAGGTGCTGGTCGTCGCCGCGGGTGGCGGCTCGTTCCAGCCGAAGCGCCCGCCGGTGCCGGGGGTCGAAGCCTATGAAGGCAAGTCGGTGCACTATGCGGTGCGCAAGATGGAAGACTTCCGCGGCAAGGACATCCTGATCGTCGGCGGCGGCGATTCGGCGCTCGACTGGACGCTGAACCTCAACCCGATCGCCAAGAGCATGACGCTGGTGCATCGCCGCGACGATTTCCGCGGCGCGCCGCACTCGGTCGAGCAGATGCGCCAGCTGGTCGCCAGCGGCAAGCTCGATCTCAAGATCGGCCAGATCACCGAGCTGCAGGGCGACAATGGTCAGCTCTCGGGCGCGACCGTGAAGCTGAACGACAACACCGTCTCGCAGATCAAGTGCGACACCATGCTGCCGTTCTTCGGCCTGACCATGAAGCTCGGGCCGGTCGCCAATTGGGGCCTGCATCTGGAGAACAACCTGATCCCGGTCGACACCGGCACGTTCGAAACCAACGTTCCCGGCATCTTCGCGATCGGCGACATCAACACCTATCCGGGCAAGCTGAAGCTGATCCTGTCGGGCTTCCACGAAGGCGCGCTGATGGCGCAGAAGGCCGTCAAGTACGTCTATCCGGACAAGCGTGTCGTGTTCCAGTACACGACCTCGTCCACCAATCTACAGAAGAAGCTCGGCGTGAACTGATCGCGCCGCACGCGTATCACCGCGGATTTAGGGAGGCGCGCCGCAGGGGGCGCCTTCTTTCTTTGCGGGGGTGAACTGTTACTTGGGGGCAGTCGCGACAGCGGCGCGCTGATCGTCGAGCACGTCGGCCAGCGTTTGCTCGAACGGGATCTTCGGCTGCCAGTCGAGCACGGACCGGGCCCGGCCGGCATCACCGACGATGACGTCCGAAGCGTCGCTGCGGCCGCGGCTCGGATCGTTCTGCACCTCGATCGGCACGCGCGCCATCGACAGCAACTGCTGCAGCATGTCGCCGATCCTGCGCGGCAGGCCGGACGCGACGTTGAGGATCAGCCCGGCTTCGAGGCTGTCGCTGCGCGCGATCACCTCAACATAGGCGGCAGCGACGTCGCGGACGTCGAGAAAGTCGCGCTGACCGTCGAGGTTGCCGACCTGCATCTGCGGCGGCATGAGCCCGGCTTCGATCCGGGCGATCTGGCGCGCGAACGCCGGGACGACGAACGCCTCGGTCTGGCCGGGCCCGGTGTGATTGAACGGCCGCATCCGGATGCAGCGCAAACCTCTGGCGATCAGTACTCCGAGGGCGAGGTCGGCTGCCGCTTTCGAGGCACCGTATTCGTCGGTCGGGGCCAGCACGGCGTCTTCGGCAGTCGGCCGGATCGGCGGACGGTTCTTGCCATAGGCGAGGCCGGAGCCGATGTGCACGAGCACGCAGTCGGGCGCGGCCTGCAGGATCGCGCGCCCGATATTGCGGGGGCCGTCGAGATGCACCCGCCAGCTCGCCGACGGATCGGCGTTGGCCGCCGACGGTGCGGCCAGCGCCGCAAGGTTGACGACATGGGTCGGCTGAAGTTCGGCGATAATGCCGGAGACCGCAGCGGCGTCGGTGACATCGAGAGCGACCACCTCGCCGAGGACCGGATCGCTCCCGGCATGGAGTGCGGTCGGGATCAGCTTGGCCTCCTCACCGACTCTGCGGCGGATCGCGGCAGCGAGGTGGAGCCCGACGAAGCCGACCGCCCCGGTCATCAGGATGCGCAAGGGCGCCTGCTGTCGGGTGACGCCGGTAATGAAAGCCGTCTCGCTCATGGTCTACTGGACTGATTCCGGTGGTTGAGTGGGCCGAGCTTGGGAGCACGCCGAACGGCGCAGTGATACGCGGGCGCTCGCTGCTTTATCTGTTTCGAAGCTGCCATGCCGCCTTTATGGTTTTCAATGGATCGAGTCTCAATAGCGTCAGGATCATCGGCCATCGCGCGCCGCCGAGCGCTTCGCGATCTTTCAGCAGCAGGTTGAGCAGCGCGGCTCGGGCGAATTTGCGCTCGCCTGCGGTTAGGGTCGCGAACTGCGAGGTGATGGCATCGAGATCGATGGCCGAGGCGGGGATCGACGCCGCAACAGCCGGATCGGCGAACTCCAGCATTCTGAACAGCCTTGAGCTGTCCCGCTCGAACGAGCCGGGCGTGGCGTTGTGCCAATCGGGCGGGGCGGAGAGTGCGGTCGAGGGATCGGGCCGGCCGGCGTGCCGTTCCGCCGCGGCGAGTTTGGCGAGCCGGGCGGAGTAGATCTGCCGCAATTGCCGGGTGCGGGTGACGCTGCCGCCGTGCTCGCGATAGCGGATCAAAAGCTCCGGCAGAATCGCGATTTCGCCGACGTCCGCGAGCCGCAGCCAGAAATCGTAGTCTTCGCCGGCTTCGAACGCGGCGTGATAGCCGCCGACCCGGTGCGCGGCCTCGGCGCGGAACATCACGGTCGGATGGATGAACGGGCTTTTCTTCATCAGTGTCGCCCGCAAATTCTTCGGGCTCGGCCGCATCTCTCGCCCCTTGGGCCGGCCCTGCTCGTCGATGATCGTTGCCCAGCCGCCGAGCAGCACGACACCAGGATGGGCCGCCATGTGGTCGACCTGCCGCGCCAGCCGGTCGGGCAGGGCGACATCGTCGGCGTCGAGCCGGGCGATCAGCGGCGCGCGAGCCGCCGCAAGGCCGCGATTGAGCGCGGCCACCAGCCCATCACGTTGCTGCTGCAGAACGACGATCCGCGGATCGGCAGCGGCGGCCGCCACCAGGATGTCGGGGGTGGCGTCGGTGGAACCGTCGTCGATCACCACCAGTTCGAACGCCGCAAGCGTCTGGTCCCGCACGCTCCGGATCGCTTCGGCGACCCAGCGCTCGCCGTCCCGAACCGGCATGATCACCGAGACTTTCGGCTGTTCCGGCGACACGCCATCCTCATCGCTGTGCCGGCCCTGAGGGGCGGCGGAGGAACTTAGACTGCGCGGACGCCGGCAATGCAAGTGGGGCGGCATTGACGTTGCGGAGCCCGACCCGCTAGACCCGCCTCCCAGCGCTGGCCTGAAGGGCTGGATTTTCACCAACGACGGACAGCACCGTGGATCAGATCGCCGACCGGCACGATCAGCCCTGGCTGTGGATGGACGTCTCGACCAGCGCGCGGGCGCGCTCCGGCCAGATGAACGGTACGCTGCGTGTTGAACAAAGTTACATCCGCGCACTGTCGGCCGAGATGGCGCCTGCGTTGCGGTTCTGTCGCTACGATCCGCTGCGGTGCGACTACGTGGCGGTGGCAACTCCCCCCGACCTCAGCGGCAAGCCGATCGCGGACAAACCGAAGACCAAGTCGAGCGGCGGCATCGCTGCGACGCTGAAACCGATCGGCAAGTCGGTCGAACGCGCCGTCAAGACCGCGGTCCGGGGGGCGACCGCATCGCTGTTGAGGAAGACGAGCCAGGCCGAACCGTTGCCGAAACTGGGCGATGACGATCTCGGCGAGGTCCTGTTTCTCGCCGGTGAAAACTGGTCGCGGGTCGACTTCTCAACCATCGCGCGGATGCGCCGCGAGCGCGGTACCAAGGTCGCGGCGCTGTGCCAGGACTTCATCCCGGTGGTGGCGCCGCAATTCTTCGCCGGTGGCGATTTCGTCGCCAAGTTCGATGCCTATGCGCAGTTCCTGATCAAAGAGGCCGATCTGGTCGTGTCGATTTCGGAGGCGACCAAGCGCGATATTCTAGGTTACGCGCAGCGCCACGGCGGGATGCAAGGTGCGGTCGAGATCGTGCATCTTGGGGCCGATATCGCGACGCCGCAGGCGGTGCGGCGACCTGCGGCGCTGACCGATGCGCAGGCCGCGCGATTCGTGATCAGTGTTTCGACCATTCAGTCGCGCAAGAATTTCGATCTGTTGTATCACCTCTGGCATCGGCTGACCGAACAGAACACTCCAGACCTGCCGACGCTTGTCATCATTGGCCAGCCCGGCTTCGGGAGTTCCGACCTGCTGTGGCAGATCGCCAATGATCCGGTCACCGCGGGTTCGATCGTTCATCTGCCGCGCGCGGGCGACGACGAACTGGCGTGGCTGTATCAGCACTGCCTGTTCACACTCTACCCTTCGTTCTACGAGGGATGGGGATTACCCGTGTCGGAAAGCCTCGCATTCGGGAAGTACTGCCTTGCTTCGAACGCCTCGTCACTTCCTGAGGCTGGCGCCGGCCTGGCGCACCACCTCGATCCGCTCGATTTCGCCGCCTGGCGCGACGCGGTACTTGACCTGATCGTCGCGCCTGATCAACTTGACCGTCACGAAGCTGCGATCCGCGCCGTGTATCGCCCCGTCACCTGGGTTGAATCGGCCAAGCGGCTCGCTGAAGTTCTGCGCGGATTGGCGGTAACTCCGACCACCGCCCGACGGGCCGGATAGAGGTTAAATGGTTTCTGTCGTCACCCGCGCTTCGCCGTCGAAATCGCTGTTCGATCGCAGTCAAGCCTGGCTGTCGGACGTCAAGGCACCCGAACGACTGTTCGTGCTGGTGATGTGCCTGATGTATGCGATGCACAACATCTGGCTGTCGCGGACCATCCTCTGGTTCCTGGTGTTGCCGACGCTGCTGATCACCGCCATGCCTCCGCGCAATCTGCTGCCGATCGTCAAGTCCAGCGTATTCGTCGCGACGGCGGGGTTTCTCGGGGTGATCATCGTCACTTCGCTGCTCGGTGACGGCGTGACGGGGGCGCTGCTCTGGAAGAACATCCGCTACGTCGCCGCGGTCCTGGCGTTCGTCGTCATCGTGGCTCACCTTGTCAGTCGGGACGGCGATTTTCTGCGGCTGTTGTTTCTGTGGCTGGCGCCGGTGGCCGCCTGTGCGGCGATCCGCGACATCGGTGCGTTCAGCCACTGGTCGCTGACCGAGATGCTGTCGGTGCGCTTGCAGGGCACCAAGGGTTTGAGCCTCTACTACAATTCCAACGTCGTCGGCCTGATCTACGCGATGCCGTGCATCGGCGCCGTTGCAATCATGGCGACGCGGCGCCTGCGGCACTGGGAGTTCGCGCTGCTCTTCGTGTCGGCGCTGGTCCTGTTGGCTACGGTGCTGCTCTCCGGCAGTCGCGGCTCGCTGATGGCGGCGCTGGGCGGGATCGGCGTCTCGGTGCTGTTGGCAGCGAATTGGCGGATTGCCGCAGCGGTGGGGGCACTCGTTTCGATCGCCGCACTGGCGGCGCTGCTGACGCCGCTCGCAGGTGAATTGGTGCAGCGGCGGGACAGCCTGCGGTTCGAACTATGGCCGGTGTATCTGCACATGGTCGCGCTGAAGCCCTGGCTGGGCTACGGCTTGGCATTCGACCCGAAAGTCACCCTGCCGAGCGGCACTGAGGTGATGAACGGCCACAACATCTTCATGTGTGCTGCGGTCCGTGGCGGCGTGTTTGCTGCGTTGGCGCTTGCCGGCGTCGTGCTGGCGGCATTGGCCAGCGGCTGGCGGGCGTTTCGTCGCTCGGGCGAGGTGGTGGGGATGGGATTGCTCGCGGCCTGCCTGGCAGCCACCGCTGTCGACTACGAAATCGTTCCGAGTGACCTCGGCTATCTGTACATTCTGTTCTGGTTGCCGGTCGCGATCTGTCTCGGTGTCGCCCTGTCGGCTGCGAGACGAGTTCCGGCATCCCGCGGCTGACGCCGGCTCTCGACATCGCCGCGTCATGAAATCGGTCCTGATCCGCCTCGCTCTGCTCACTGGATTGCCGGATCGATCCGCCATATTGTCGTCTCATCGCGGTGTTTCAGGTGTTGCTATGATCACACATCGACCGACTACACATCGACCGACTACACATCGACCGATCCGATTAGTCGCGCGGGCCGCTGTCGCGGCTTTTGCGCTGTTGCTATCCGCGGCCGCCCCGTCGGTTGCCGCGGAACCCACCGCCGCCGGCCTTTGGCAGCGCACCGAAACCGGCAAGCCCGGCGGCAAGCCGGTGGTCTGGGTGCTGATGCTCGATCGCGGCAACAACATGTACGAAGGCGTCGTCGCCAAGAGCTTTCCGCAGCCAGGGCAACCCAACCTGACGATTTGCGAGGAGTGCGAGGACGACCGCAAGAACCAGCCGATCCTCGGCATCTCGCTGATCCGCGATATGAAGCGGAAAGGCCGTGTCTATGAGGATGGCAATATCCTCGATCCGCGCAACGGCGACGTGTGGAAGGCGATGCTGACGGTCAGCCCCGATGGCCAGACCCTGACGCTGCGCGGCTATCTGATGACGCCCGCGCTCGGCCAGGACGAGGACTGGTTCAGGCTGCCCGACAGCGCGATCTCTCAGCTCGATCCGGAAATCGTCGCCAAGTTCATGCCGGAACAGGCCGCAACCCAGGCGGCGCAGGCCGGCAAGCCGGCCGCGGCGCCGGGAACGGCCGGGAAGGCCAAGGCTCCGCCGGCCCCGGCCCCGAAGGGCGGCGCGATGGCCCCGGCGAAGTGAGACGCACGCGAGCCGGCGTTTGTTTCTGAAGATTGCGACCAACAGCAAAGAGCGCTCTCGGATGAGGGCGCTCTTTTTTGTTGGAACGCTGCGCTTGCTCGGACCCACCGGATCCCGAGTCGATCACTCCAGGCCTGAACTTGATCCCAAGCTGAGCGACTCTATTCGGTGGTCGGCGGAGCCGTGACGGCCGGCGGCGGCAACGGCTGGCTTTCGACGTCGGGGCCACCGGGCTGCAGCGATAGCACCGACTCGACCGCCGGCAATGCTGCGTCGGCCATCGCGGCGTGGCCTTCGGCGGTCGGGTGGATCGCGCCGCCATACACCGCCGACACCACGCCCCAGGTGGCGTCGTGAATGTCTGCCGGCTGGATCGCAGCGGCGAGGCCCTGCGGATAGGTCATCGCCGCGAAGTAGCTGTCGTTGGCGTCGCGAATCCATCGGGCGCGGGGCAAGTAGGCGCGGTAGTTGCTGGCGCCGGCACCGCAGGTCATCGGCGAGCTGCCGGCGGTGACGATGTCCGGGTTGAAGCTGTTGCCGCTCTGCGAGAAACAGGCGCGGTCGAATTCCGGGTCGGTGGCGGCGCGGGCGCAAAAGCCGTGGTCGGCGAACACCCGCTGATGGCCGTCGACGAAGGTCATCCGGTCCGACGACGGATTGCGGCACAACACTCCGTTGGAGCATTGCGCCAGATCCTTCAGCCGCGGGAGGAACTCGTTGTCGACGAAGGAGCTCACCGTGCTGAGCCGGGCCGGATCGGCGTTGAACGAAGGATGGATGTCGAAGCCGGCCGGGCCGCCGGGACAGGGCGCGCCGCGGTTCGCCAGCGCCGGATTGGCGTAGGCGACGTAGACCACCCGCGACAGATCCTCGACCATCGGCTTGAGGGCCTCGCGCAGCCGAGCGAAATCCCGTGGCAAAGTGCGGGCCAGCGCGGTGCGCGATTCCTCGACGGACCCGATCACGCCGGAACGCCGGAACAGCGCCCGCTCTGTGGCGGAATCGACGATGACGTCGGCGACCAGACCCGAGAAGTTGATGTCGTTGGCGCCGATCGACAGCAGCACCAGGTCGAGCGTGCGGTCCGGCTGCCGGCGATGCGCTGCGGTAAGCGCGGCGCGCAACTCGCCGAGCTGGCCGTCGACGCTGCCGGGGCAGGAGGTGCCGGATTTGGTGCGGATGCACTCCCTGGCGCGCTGCGAACCGAACAGTCCATCGGCGATGGTCGCGCCGGTGCAGGCGAGCGGCAGGTAGGTGACCGCGATGTGCGGGTGGCGGACCGCGAGCGCCAGCGCGGTGCGGGTCTGGTAGCTGTACAGCGAGCGGTGGCAGGCGGCGTTGAACCAGGTCGCCGAATAGCGTTGCCAGTTCGCCAGCGTGTCGGGCGCCTCGCAGGCGCGGCCGCCCTTGAAGCCGGCGCGGCTCGGCCGGTAGAACTGGCCGATGCCGCTGCCGAGATAGGATTTGAAGCAGAAGCCTTCGTCCGACAGCGCAATGGCGCGGTCCGGATTGCCTTCGCCTGACCCGATCGAGTCGCCGAGGCCGGCGATGAGGAAATCCCGCACCATGATCTGGGTGGTGACGCGCAGCGGCGCGTCGGCGCCGCTGGTGATGTCGACGGTGGCGACCGTCGGCTTGCCGTAGCGGGCGCGGAAATTGATCGGTTCGGCGCAGTCCTGGGTGGCGTTGCGTGGACCCTCGCCGTCGTCGAACGTCCAGGCGCAGATCGCCCCGACCGGGATCGCGCCGCTCAGCCGTACCGTTACTGGATGCTCGGTGGGGGTCAGGTAGCTTTCCTTGACCCCGTCACGGGTGCAGGGTTCGTTGACCCGGCCGGCGAGATCGATGCACAGCCGGTTGACGACGTTGCGGGCCCAGCCGCGGCCTTCGCTCTGCCGGCCGAGCGTCTGTTCCGACGTCAGCACGGTCAGTCCGGACAATGCCTCGACCTGCTCGCGGAAGTCGCGTTCTTCCCGAAACAGCCGGAACCGGTTGCGCACTTCCCAACTGATCAGCATCGAGCCGTCGGTGACCGGCACCGCCGCCAGCGGCGGGGTGGCTGTCTGCGGCGCGGTCGCGGGGGGCGCTGCGGCCGGTGGCGGCGCGGCGGGGGCGGCCGGTTCGGGGCTCTTCGAGCCACCAAACAGCGAGAATTGAGCGGAAGCGGGCAGCGGCGAGGCGCCGGCCGCGGCGGTCAGCAGCAACAACAACGCCAGGGAGCGGAAACGGGACATGGTACCACGCGGCCATGAGGGATCGCGGCCATTGACGCCGCGGTTGAGGCCAAAATATGAGCCCCGTCGCGACCACGGACGGATATTGGAACTAGAGCTTCGGGGAACGGTGCAGAGCCTGTCCGACGGGAGCCCTGACCGGCGCTGCGGCGGTGGCGGCGTGGTCCTCGCCATTGCAGGCGTTGCGGCGGTCGCGCCACGGCTTGATCACGCTCAGCCAGATCTCGCGCAGGCCCATGATCGAGATCGCGATTCCGAACGGCAACAGGAAGTACAATACGCGATAGATCAGCAGGGTGGCGATGATGTCCTCGCGGGCGAACATCGGCAGCGCCACCAGCATCGCGGCGTCGAACACGCCGAGGCTGCCCGGGGCATGGCTGGCGAAGCCGAGCAGGGTGGCGAGGATGAACACCACCGCCAGCGACACGTAGTCGATATACGGCTCCGAGGGCATCAGCAGGTACATCGCCAGCGCGCAGAAGCCGAGATCGATCACGCCGATCAGCACCTGGACCAGGGTGAGCTTGGCCGACGGCAGCACCACCTTCCAGCCGTTCTGACCGAGCTCGCGGCGCTTCTTGCCGGTGGCCAGCCAGACGAAATAGGCCGCAATGCCGACCAGACAGGCGACGCCGATCAGCCGGTTGATCTGATCGGGCAGCAGGTCCATCGCGCTCGCCGCCGCCGGATGCCAGATCATGCCGATGCCGAGCACGAACAGGTTGCCGAGCCAAAACGTCAGGCCGGAGATGAAGCAGATCTTGGCGACGTCGATCGCGGTGAGGCCGTAGTCCGAATAGATCCGGAACCGGATCGCACCGCCGGTGAACACCGTGGCGCCGAGATTGTGACCGATCACGTAGGACGTGAACGCCGACATCGCGGCGATGCGGTACGGCACGTGCAGCTTGCCGATCGTCCGTAGCGCGAAAAAATCGTAGAACGTCAGGGTGCAGAACGCACCGACCACGCACAGCGCCGCCAGCCCGATCTGGGTGGGGCTCTTGTCGGTCAGCGCGGTCAGAATGACGGTGTGATCGACCCCCTTGAGGGTACGGACCAGCGACGATATCGCGAAGCCGATAATCAAGATGCTGGCGACGATACCGACACGTTTCCAGCCGATATACGTCTTGAAGCCACGCCCCAGCGCGCTCAGCAGTCGATGCATTCGTCCTCCCGGCGGGGCGGCAACGCGACGAACGCCGCCTGCAGCACGACCCTGCTACCGGCGTTCGACTTACTCATCCGCGCAATTCCTTAGGGCATAAATGCCCCGTCGTGCAATCCGCCGTACTGTCGCGTGCGGATCGCGCATCAATGGGACGGTCGGCTGTCAGCGCCCTTGACGTGGCGCAAACGAGCCGTCCGGCGGCTGCATGGCGGCCCCGATCAGGGCTGTGCGTGCTCGCAACGCCCGCTCGATATAGGGCGCAGCTGCGGCCCGCGCCATTGCGGCGTGGCGCCCCCGGGAACTGCGGAACGGGCTTCGGTGCCGCTGGTTAACGTCGCGAAGGCCGGAGCACCGGCGTGCGGCGCAGTCGCCGGGCCCCGCTCCGGGTAACCAGAGAGGAACCGCAATGGGACTTTTCACCAAAGACATCAAGACGATGGACGATCTGTTCGTGCATCAGCTGCAGGATATCTATTATGCCGAGAAGCAGCTCCTGAAAGCGATCCCGAAAATGGCCGACAAGGCCACCGATCCGATGCTGAAACAGGGATTTCTGACCCATCTGGACGAGACCAAGGGTCACGTGAAGCGCCTGGAGCAGGTGTTCGAAATGCACGGCGTGCAGGCCAAGGCGATCGATTGCCCGGCGATCGACGGCATCATCGAAGAAGCCGACGAGACCGCCGGCGAGGTCGAGGACAAGAAGGTGCTCGATGCCGCGCTGATCAACGCTGCGCAGGCGGTCGAGCACTACGAAATCGTGCGCTACGGCAGTCTGGTTTCGTGGGCCAAGCTGCTCGGCCGTAACGACTGTGCGGCTGTGCTGCAGAAGACGCTGGACGAAGAGAAGGCCACCGACAAGAAGCTCAACACGCTGGCCGAGAGCCAGGTCAATCTGCGCGCCGCCGGCTGACCGCTTACGACAGGCGTATGACGCCCCGATGAGGCCAAAGGCCGCGCGGATTTCCGTGCGGCCTTTGCTGTTTGCAGCCGCGAACGCGCCCGATCGGGCGTTCAGACTTTGCGCAAGGCGAAATAAGCGCCGCAAAACGCCATCGCGGCGCCCAGCAACAGCGTGACCAGACCCGCGATCACGCCCGCCGCGCTCGGCGCCGTGGAGGGCGCCGACGCAGCCTGCCCGGCGGCGGCGAGTACCAGCACCAGCACCACGATGAGAAACTGGCGCAGCTTCGGCGGGATCTGTCCGGCTGCGGCATGGTCCATCAGCCGCGCCGTGAAGTAGCCGCCGGCGAAGCCGCCGGTCGCGACCAGCCACCACGCCAGCGCCGCGCTCGCCGGCATCAAGCTGCCGGAGTCGCTGCGCCACAATCCGCTGAGATCGAGCCCGACGTTCTGCCCGAGCATGTGTAGCGCCAAGGCCATCAACAGGCCGGACATCAGGGCGCCGCCCAGGATCAGGTGGCGAGGGTACTGGGTGGATTCGGTCTTGGGCATGGCGGGTCCGTGGAGCACAATTGTAGAAAACCGAGCCTCCGCCGACAAGTTGTCCGATCGGTCGCTGCGGCGCGGGCTGATCGCCGCATTGCATCGCCGCATCGGCTCCGGCAATGACGGCGAACCGGCAGGGGAGGCTTTGCGGTGACGCGACGATCCGATCAACCCGACCACCGCGATCCGGGGCCGGCCTACGCCTACAAGGCCTCGCTGATCGGTGCAGCGCAACAGTTCGAGCTGGGCGAGGATGGTCTGATCTGGCGGATCGGGCCGAAGGCCGGACTTTGGCCGTATGCGACGATCGCCAAGGTGCGGTTGAGCTACCGGCCGGTGTCGATGCAATCGCGGCGCTACCGCGCCGATCTCCAGGACGCCTCCGGCGCCCGGCTGCGGATTCTGTCGACCACCTGGCAGACGGTGGCGCTGATGGCGCCGCAGGACGAAGCCTACCGCACCTTCATGATCGAACTGCATCGCCGGATGCACAAGGCCGGCAGCCGCGCCGAACTAATCGGTGGCCTGCCGCCGGTCGTGCATACCTCCGCGCTGGTGCTGATCGCACTGGTCGCCGTGGCGCTGACCGGGTTGTTGGCGCGCGCGGTGGCGGTCGGATCGTGGTCGGGTGCGCTGTTCCTGGCCGGCTTTGCGCTGCTGTTCGGCTGGCAGATCGGCGGCTTCATCCGCCGCAACCGCCCGCGCCGCTACACTTTCGCCGACGTGCCGAAGGATTTGCTGCCGTAGCCGCAGGCATCGATGCTTCGGCGATGGAGCTAGTCGCTTTCCCGAACGACCAGTACCGAACACGGCGCGTAGCGCACGACGTGGCCGGCGTTGGAGCCGAGGAAGTAGCTGCGCATCGCCGGCCGGTGCGAACTCATCACGATCAGATCGGCACCGATCGCCGCCACCTCTTCGAGGATCTCGTGATAGATGCCGCCCTGGCGCACGTTGGTCGACAGCCGGTGCGGCGGGATGCCGGAATTGCGGGCGATCTCGGCCAGCGCAGTTTCCGCCGACTGCCGCTGCTGATCGTCGAAATCCGCCGGGACGTATTCGGCGAGCATCACCGGGGTGATCGCCAGCACGTGCAGCAGCCGCACCTTGCCGTCATAGCTGTCGGCCAGCTTCGCCGCGGTCGCGATCGCCGGCTGGGCGAGCGCGGGATCGACCAGGTCGATCGGTACGAGGATGGACTTGAACATCGCCGGCTCCTCCTGATCAGCGGAAGGGCGACACCATCGTCCTCCGTCAGCTCGCTTCGCGCAATACTTTCGGGCTGACGAAATGTTGCAGCTTGCCGGTGCCGAACGCGGCGTCGGCCCAATCGGCGATCGGGAAGTCGATCACCACCACCGCCGCGGTCGGCATGCTGCCGGAGAGCTGGCGCCGCTCCGCCTCGTTGCAGGTGCAGGTCAATGCCAGCGCCAGTTCGTGCAGGCCTGGATTGTGGCCGATCAGCATCAGCCGGTTGATGCCGGCGGATACCCCGTGGATCGCCTGGAGTAGTTGCGAAGCGCTCGCGCTGTACAGCTCCGGCAGATACTCGACCTGCGGCTCGCGGTTCGCCGGAAACAGCTCTGACAAAACGTCCCAGGTCTGCCGGGTCCGGGTCGCGGTGGAGATCAGCACCTGATCGGGCACCAGATGTTCCGCGGCGAGCCAGGCGGCGATCTCCGCGGCATCGCTGCGGCCGCGGTCTTCCAGGCGGCGGTCATGGTCCTTGCCGCTCGGCGCGTCCCTTTCGGTTTTGGCGTGTCGCAGCAGGATCAGGCGGCGCATGAAATCTTCCCAGCGGGTGGAGCTTGCGGATTAATCGAGACCGGCCGGCAGGACAAGGTGACAACCGTCCGTGCTGTCCGTATTGAACGCGTATCTCGCAACAACGGGACCCCCGTTTGCGGATGCGCTCTTTAGGAAACGGCATGGATTCGCTCCCGACAAGTGCGACGAATGGACCGGGTTTCGCGACCGAAACCGACGCGGAACCGCACGCGCGGCTGACCTTCGATCTCGATGTCGATCTCTGTGTGATCGGAGCTGGGCTGGCGGGACTGTCGGTGGCGCTGGAGGCGGCGCAGGCCGGCCTCAGCGTCGCGGTGCTGGAGAGCGGGCGGATCGGATGGGGCGGGTCGGGGCATCATCTCGGCACGGTGATGCCGGGCTACGGCGTACCGATCGCGGATCTGATCGCCCGGGTCGGCCTCGAGCACGCCAGTGCGCTGTGGGCGCTGTCGCGCGAAGGCATGGAGATCGTCCGTACCCGTGCCACCGACGAGGCGATGTCGGGCCTCGCGCTGTCGGATGGCGCGCTGGAGGTCTCCAACGTCGATCTCGGCGACCGCCTGGTGGCCCGATTGCAGACGCTCGGCGTCGATTTCGGCTCCGAGGTCGAGGGTTGGCCGATCGACAAGGTCCGCGACGTGCTGCGGACCGACCGTTACTTCCACGGCATCTATTATCCGACCGCCTTCCAGATCGACGCCCGTCTCTACCTGGTCGGCCTGGAGCGGCTGGCGCGGCGGGCGGGGGTCCGGATTTTCGAGGAGACGCCGGCGGTCGGAATCGACTTTTCCGGCATCCGCAAGCGGATCTCGACGCCGAATGCGCGGCTGCGCGCCTCCGACATCGTGCTGGCCGGCAGCGTTCATCTCGGTGCGCCATCGCGGCAGGTGGCGGAGACGCTGCTGCCGGTGTGGCGCGCCGCGGCGCTGACGGCTCCGCTCGGAGATCGCCTCCTCGAGGCGATCGGCTTCGCCGGCTCGATTGCCGACACCGATGGTGTCGATCACTACCGCATCGTCGGCGGCGACCGGTTGCTGTGGGCGAGCGGCGAGACCACGTTCGAGGTTGCGCCGCAGCGTCTGGAAGGCGTGATCCGTCGCCGGATCCGCGCGGTGTTCCCGCAACTCGGCGAGGTCGAGATCGCCCGAAGCTTCACCGCGGCGGTCGGGATGACGGTGCACGGCATGCCGCAGATCGGGGAGTTGCGTCCGGGTCTGTGGGTCGCGAGCGGATTCGGCCGCCAGGGGCTCGCCACCACGGCGATTGCCGGCCGGCTGATCGCCCGCGGCCTCACTCACGCTGACGAACGATGGAAGCTGTTCTCGCCGTTCGATCTGGTGTGGGCCGGCGGCCGGATCGGCCGCATCGTGGGCCAGGGCGTGTACCTTGCAACGCGGGAAAGCGCGCTCGCCGCCGGTGCGCTGGCGCGCTATCGCGAGCGGGCCGCCGCCCGCACCCGGATCAAGGACGAGCGGGCCGAGGCCAAGCGCGCGGCGCGCCGCAGCAGTGCCGCCGCCCGACAGTCGGAGCAGCCTCCGGCCAATTAGGCCCGCACCGCAGACGGTCTGGCTCGCGACAATGTGAGCGCCCGGCGGGTCGGCGGATGTAACCTGACACACGGCGGCTGCGTATCTCGACCAGCGCCGCCTGGGCTTTCACGCAGACCACGCAGGGAAACAATCATGATCGATCGCCGCATCCTGCTCGCTTCCGCCGCTCTTGCCGCCGCTTTCGGCTTCCGCTGGCTGCGGCCGGACGACGCCCGTGCGGCGGAAAAATTCGAGATCGAGAAGACTCCCGAGGAATGGCGCAAACAGCTGACGCCGATGCAGTACCACATCCTCCGCGAGGAAGGTACGGAACGGCCGTTTTCCAGCCGGCTGCTCAAGGAGCACCGCAAGGGGACCTTCGCCTGCGCCGGCTGCGATCTGCCGCTGTTCTCCTCCGAGACAAAATACGACAGCGGTACCGGATGGCCGAGCTTCTGGCAGCCGTTGCCGAATGCCGTCGGCGAGCGGAACGACAGCACGCTCGGGATGACGCGCACAGAAGTGCATTGCCGGCGCTGCGGCGGACATCTCGGGCATGTGTTCGACGACGGACCGAAGCCGACCGGACTGCGCTACTGCATCGACGGCTACGCGCTGACGTTCCAGCCGGCCACACCAAAGCCGAGCTGACGTTCGCTCCTGAGGGGCGATGGGGCACGCCGGCTGAATCGTTTGCCCCGGCGTCTCAACAATCCCCTTGCGGTGCGATCGAGCCGGCCGCTCTGGTTGACAATGCTTCGCCACACCCGCATTTAGCCGCGCGTTCACAATTGGAAATGTTCGGCTAGCTTGATGCAACCTTTGGTGTCGCGGCCAGGGGGCTCTGGCGGCCTGCTGGCAGTTCTCGCAGCGGCGATCGTCCTGCCGGTCCTGCTCGCCGCAGTGGTGTTTCCGACGCCGCTGTACGACACCCGTGAACTGATCGCCTGGGGGCGGCACTTCCCGCTGATCACCCCGGTCCACCCGCCGATGATGGTATGGGCCGGCGGCGCTGTGGACCGCCTGTTCGGCCCCTCGGGTGCCGCGATCGTCGCCGCCAATCAGGTGCTGATGGCGATCGGATTTGCGTACCTCTATGCCGTCCTGCGGCTGCTGGTCGAACGTCCGATGGCGACCTACCTGATCGTCCTCGCCGGCACTTCGTTCTATGCGGTGTTCGCGCCGCTGTCCTGGGCGCTCAACGCCGACATCCTGCAGCTCACCTCGTGGCCGGCGGTGATCTTCCATCTCCTGCGCGCCCGACAGAGCGATCGCTGGCTGCACTGGATCCTGCTCGGCGTGTGGGCTGCGATCGCGGCGCTGACCAAATACAACGCCGCCGTGCTGTTTCTCGCGATCGCCGTCGGCGTCGTCGCTCTGCCTTCGTTCCGGCGGTGCCTGACGCGGCCCGGATTTTACGGGGCTGTGCTGATCGCCACGCTGCTGCTGCTGCCGCACGTCATCACCGCGCTGAAGTTCGGCAGCACCCTGGCGTACGGCGAGCGCCACTTCACCGGGGGCGGTTCGCTCGGTGACAGCGCTCGACGTTTCGGACTGCTGGTGGTCGGCTATCTGCTTCTGCTGCTGCCGGGCGGGGTGATCGTCGCGGTGTCGAGCGCGCGGCACATGATCTCGGTGCGCGTGCCGCGGTTCTCGGAAGCAAGCGACGATCTGAAGTTCATCGTGATCGTCAACGTTTCGATGCTGGTGATTCTGCTCGGCCTGATCGGTGGGCTGGGGCTGGAGTACATCGCGCGCTACGGGGCGCCGTTCTCGCTGCTGGCGGTGCCGGCGCTGGCACCGCTGCTCCGCTGGAACGAGCCGCGACGCGAGAGTTGCGAGCGGCAGACGGCCTGGACCCTGGCCGGACTATACGGCGCGCTCAGCGCTGTGGTGATGATCGCCTATCTCGGTCCCGCCTCGCACAGCGGACTGCAGGAGCCGACCGCCGATGCGGCGCGCCTGATCCTCGACGATTGGCGCGGCCGCTACAGCTGTGGCCCAGGCTATTTTCTCGGCGACCGCCAGACCGTCTATGGCATCGGCATCGCCGCCGGTCCCGATGGCGACTCGACCACCATCCATTTCATTCCGGCAACGCGCTGGTTCGATCAGCGCAAGCTCGACGACCAGGGCGCCGTGCTGGTCTACACGCTGCCGCAGGTGCCGGCGCAATTCGCGGCCGCCTATCCGGGCCGGGCGATGTCGGAGGAAAAGCGCATCGACGTGCCGGTGTTGCGCACCCACAACGGCAAGACCAAAGAATACTATTACCGGTTTGTCGCGCCGAAAGGGTGCGACAGGTGAGGGGTGGCGGGTAGCGGCTGGATTGGCTCGAGCTCGTGAGAAACGGCGTACGGGTCAGCCCGCCAGCGACCGCCATCTTTCTGCGGCGTCGATCGCGGCGGGACGCAGGCCGTCTGCCGGCAGGCCGCGGTGCAGGGCCTTGGCGTATTCGCAGATCGCCATGAAGGTCGAAGACCGGGCCTCGTCGACCTCGCAGGAATGCACATTGCCGGCGCCGTGGATGTAGCTGATCAGTCGCTTCAGTGACGAGACTGCCGAATGCGGCTCCGCCTTTTCGGTCTGTTGCAAACAGGACAGCACCTGCTGGGCGATCTCGATCTCGGTCATGGTGCGCTCTTGGCTACGCTCGCGGACGGACATGCTCGGGCCGGATGACGGTCTCGATGCCATGCGCGATTGTGCTGAGAAATGATCTGGCTCAATGCGATAGCGAAGCACGCGCGACGCCTTGATCACAATGACGCGAACTCTGCAGCTGCCGTGCAATTGCCGGTTCCGCGGCGGAACCGAATTCAGGCCCGTTCAGCCATGGCCTTGCGGAGGGTTTTCGACAGATCCTCCACCGAATACGGCTTGTGCAACAGCTCGAAGCCGTGGTCATCGTCGGCGAGCATGTGCGCGTAGCCCGAATTCAGCACGACCGGCAGTTCCGGCAAACGCTTCTTGATCTCGCGACCCAGCGTCACCCCATCCATCCCCGGCATCGCCACGTCGCTGAGCACAAGATCGAAGCGTCTGGCGTTGTCGCCGAGCAGCGCCAGCGCCTGCTCACCGGACGAAGCCAGCACCGTCTGGTAGCCCAGATCGTGGAGCAATTGGGTGGAGAATTCGCCGACCTCTGCGTTGTCCTCGACCACAAGGATGCAGCCGCGCTGCCGGCCGTCGAGCGCATCCGAGGCGTTGCCGTTCCGGCGCTGAATCGGCTTGTCGCTGAGCGGCAGCCTGAGCGTGATCGTGGTGCCGCGGCCCAAGGCACTGTCGACGTTGATGCTGCCGCCGGATTGCTGGACGAAGCCGTAGACTTGCGACAGGCCGAGGCCGGTGCCGCGACCGATGTCCTTGGTGGTGAAGAACGGCTCGAAGATCCGCTCGATCTGCTCGCGCGGAATACCGCAGCCGGTGTCGGCGATCGACACTTCGACGAAGCCGCGGCGACCCGCGGCTGCTTCCTGCGACGTCGGCGCGGCGCGCGTGACCGAGACGGTGAGGGTGCCGTGGCCGTCCATCGCGTCGCGGGCATTGGCGACCAGATTGACCAGTGCGGCGTCGAACTGATTGGTGTCCGCCTCGACCGGCAGCGGTCGCTCGGCGATGTCCAGATTGAACACGGCGCGTGAGCCGAGTGCGGTCTTCAGCATGTCGGACACATGCTCGATATGCGCCGCGGCGTCGAATACTTCGCGGTTCTGTGCGTGGCGGCGCGCGAAGGTGAGAAGCTGGCCGGTGAGCTTGGCGGCGCGGTCGGCGGTGTCGGAGATCGCGTCGACGTAGCGGCGGATCCGTTCCGGCGGCAGTTCGCGCCGGCGCAGCAGATCCGCCGAGGAGCGGATCACCGTCAGCAGGTTGTTGAAGTCGTGGGCGACGCCGCCGGTGAGCTGGCCGATTGCCTCCATCTTCTGCGCCTGCCGGAACGCCTCTTCGGCCTTGCGGCGTTCGGTGATGTCGACCGCTTCGGGGACGATCGCGATCACCTTGCCCTGCGCATCCTGCACCGGACGCATCTGCAGATCGAACCAGCGCCACCCGCCGGCCGGCAGGTTGATGTGGAGTTCGCGTCGCACGGTTTCGCCGGCCGCGACTGCTGCGATGTCGCCGCGGATCGTTTCCGGCAGTCCGGGGGTTGCGGCGAACCACGGGGTGGCCCACACCGGCTTTCCGACAACCGCGTCAAGTTCTGCATCGATCCCGGCCAGCGCGGTGCGGTTGGCGTCGAGCACCACGCCGTCGACATCGAGCAGGGCCTGGTACGTATAGCTGGCGGCGAAGATGGTGCGGAGCCGCGCCTCCTTTTGCTGAAGTTCGACGGTGCGCTCGGAGACCTGCTCCTCGAGTTGCTCGTTGATGTCGCGCAGCGCCGCTTCCGCCTTCTTCTGCTCGGTGATGTTGCGGAAATACACCGAAATGCTGCTGTCGTTGGCCGGCGTCACCCGCAATTCGAACCAGCGCCTGCTCGACGAATCATAGGTTTCGAAATCGCAGGCGACGCGCTCTGTCATGGCGCGGCGATAGGCCTGCTCGATCTCGGTGCCGAGCAGCATCGGATACACGTCCCAACACACCTTGCCGATCAGTTCGCCCGCGTTGCTTTGGATCAGTCGTTCGGCGGCGGCGTTGACGTAAGTGAAGCGGTAGTCCTGGTCGAGCGCGATGAAGCCGTCGCTGATCGAGGCCAGAATGCCTTCGGCATGCTCGCGGGCCGCCTGTGCCTCCTGGCGCAGCGCGTATTCGGTCCGCAGCGCCTTCCGACGGATCGCCGCGGTGTCGAGATTGGCGCGCACTCTGGTGAGCAGTTCGCGGGCGCTGAACGGCTTGCTGAGATAATCGTCGGCGCCGGCCTCCAGCCCTTCCAGCTTGGCTTCCTCGCCGGCGCGCGCCGACAGAAAGATCACCGGCAGGTCGGCGAGTGCCGGGTCGCCGCGTAGCGCCTTGAGCAGACCGATACCGTCGAGCCGTGGCATCATCACGTCGCTGAGCACCAGATCCGGTCGGCGCTGCTTGACGGCTTCCAGCGCTGCGACACCGTCGCCGACTGCTTCGACCTCGTAGGCGTCGCCGAGCAGCCGGGCGACATAGTCGCGCATGTCGTGGTTGTCGTCGGCCAGAAGAATGAGCGGCCGACCCGTCGCGGGCGCCATGGCGATGCCGAGATCCTGCGCGCCGGACGCCGGCGGCAGATCGGCGTCACCGCCGTCGCCGAGCCAGCCGATCGCCTCGTCGAGATAGGCCTGGGCGCGGACATTGGTCGAGACCTGCAGCGCGCCGTGCCGTGGCCGGTCGGCAGGAAGGTGGGCAGAGCCGAACGGCAGCGTCACCCGGAAAGTCGATCCGCGACCGATCTCGCTGTCGACGCTGATCGTGCCGCTGTGCAGCTTGACCAGTTCCTGCACCAGCGCCAGCCCGATGCCGCTGCCTTCGATCGAACGTCCGCGGGCGCCGTCGACCCGGCGAAAGCGTTCAAACAGATGCGGGATCTCCGCCCGGGGAATGCCGGTGCCGGTGTCGCTGACTTCGATCACCGCATGACGGTCGTCCGGATCGCTGCTCACCCGGACTGCGATCTCGCCTTCGAAGGTGAACTTGAAGGCGTTCGACAGCAGGTTGAGGACGATCTTCTCCCACATGTCCCGGTCGATATGGACCGGCTGCGGCAGCGGTGGCGCATCGATCACCAGGCGAAGGCCGGCGCGGTCGAGCGCGGAGCGGAAGTTCGAGGCGAGTTCGGCCGTGAACGATGGCAGATCGACCGGGGTGAAGTGTGCCGTCACGCGGCCTGCTTCGATCCGCGCGAAATCCAGCAGGGTGTTGACCAGCTTCAAAAGGCGCAGGCCGTTGCGGTGGGCGATGCCGAGCAGCGATCGCTGTTCGTCCGGAATCCCGTCGCGCCCGAGCGCTTCTTCCAGCGGGCTCAGCATCAGGGTCAGCGGGGTGCGGAATTCGTGGCTGACGTTGGAGAAGAATGCGGTCTTGGCGCGGTCGATCTCGGCCAGCGCCTCGGCGCGGCGGCGCTCTTCCTGATAGGCGTCGGCATTGCCGATCGCCGCCGAGATCTGACCGGCGACCAGAGCCAGAAAATCCTGGTAGGCGGTGTCGTACAGCCGGAACGGGTTGAGTCCGGTAATCAGGAATCCGGAGCGGCCGGTATCGCCTCTCGCCGGAATCGGCAGCACCACTGCCTGGGTCGGTGGCTGGCGCCAGCCACCGGTCGGAAACGCCATGCCGAACCGCTCGTGGAGATCCGTCACCATGACCGGCGCATTGCGGCAAAAAGCTTCGGCGATCGGCCACGGCCCGTCGCCGCTGTCGAGCGGAAGCGTCTGCTTCACCGCCGGGTGGTCGGCGTCGATCCCGGACGAGGCGGCAAGCTCGGCGCAGTCGCCGCCGGGGGCGGTGAGATAGATCAGCGCGAACGGCAGGTCGCGGGAATCGGTGGCCAGCGCTGCGGCGCTTTGCGCGCAGGCCTGGGCGACACTGCGGGATTCGGCGGCGCTGGCGGCGAGATCGCGCAGCAGCGATAATTGCCGCTCACTGATGACCCGCTGGGTGTCATCGGTGTTGGCGCAGAAGATGCCGCCGGGAGAGCCGTCGTCGGTCGGAATCGGGCTGTAGGAGAAGGTGTAGTAGGTCTCCTCGGGAAAGCCGTTGCGCTCCATGATCAGGAGCTGGGCCTCGACATAGGTGCCCTCTTGGCCACGGGTCGCCTTGGCGAGCAGGGGAGCGATGTCTTCCCAGATTTCCGACCACACCTGCGAGGTCGGGCGGCCGAGCGCCCAGGGGTGCTTGCCGCCGATGATCGACTTGTAGGGGTCGTTGTAGAGATAAGTCAGTTCGGAGCCCCAGCCGATCCAGATCGGCTGCTGCGACGTCAGCATGATCCGGACAGCGGTTTTCAGCGCCTGAGGCCAGCTGTCCGCCGGACCGATCGGGGTGGAGGCCCAGTCGAACGCACGCATCAGCGACGCAAGTTCGCCGCGGCCGAGAAACAGAGTGTCTTGCCCCGCGGCTTTGCGAAGTCGCTCGTCGGGCGAGTTGTCAGCCAAGGAATCCCCCGATCAAGCCCCCGCTGTCCCGGACCAAAACGTGCAGCGGAGGGTTTGGTTCCCCGGCATTCCGGTAGGGGCGAGTTTGCCGATTGATCTCGGCAATTGTTGCCCGACCCGGCAAAACCGCCCTGGATCGGCATCCGCTCGATGCGGATCAACCATATGACATCGTTAGAATTTTTTCTTTGGCACGCCGCTTGCGAAGCTTGTGCGAATTTCGCTCTCACCAGCCGCCGCGGGG
Organism: Rhodopseudomonas pentothenatexigens; assembly: GCF_900218015.1. Classification (GTDB taxonomy): domain Bacteria; phylum Pseudomonadota; class Alphaproteobacteria; order Rhizobiales; family Xanthobacteraceae; genus Rhodopseudomonas; species Rhodopseudomonas pentothenatexigens. The sequence goes on from NZ_UFQQ01000005.1 coordinate 212,408, forward strand.
CGGCCGCAACCGGAGAAGTCAGTAATGGGTATTTTCGGCGCTCTCACCACCTCGGTTGCGGGCCTGCGCGCCAATTCCTACGCGCTGGAGAACATCTCCGGAAACATCGCGAACTCGCAGACCACGGCCTTCAAGCGGATCGACACCTCGTTCCTCGACCTGATCCCACGGACGGGCAACAATCAGCAGCTCGCCGGCTCGGTGAACGCCGAATCGCGGCTGACCAATACGCTCACGGGCTCGGTCCAGTCGGCTGCGGTGGGAACCTATATGGCGATCAACGGCGAAGGCTTCTTCGTGGTGCAGAAGCCCGCTTCGTTCACCGACAACAACCCGATCTTCGCCGGCGTCAACAACTACACCCGCCGCGGCGACTTCTCGCTCGACAAGAACGGCTATCTGGTGAACGGAGCCGGCTTTTATCTGCAGGGCGTGCCGATCGATCCGAGCACTGGCAATCCGGCCGGCAGCGTACCGCAGATCCTGAAGTTTCAGAACGACTTCCTGCCGTCGCAAGCGACCACCAAGATCGACTATCGCGCCAACCTCGCCAGCTATCCGCTCACGACCAAGGCCAACAAGTCGGTGGTCGGCTCGGAATTGCTGCGTCCGGCCGATTTCGTGTCCAACCCGCGACCGCTGGGAACACCTGCGGCTCCGTATACCAACACCAGCATTCTCGGCTCGGCGCGGACCAACTTCCAAACTCCGGCGGTGGCAGTGACCGGCGCCACCTTGCTGAAATCCGCCAGCGGCACCGACTCGCTGCAAGCCGGCTTCACCGCGAGCGATACCATCACGGTGAAGACCACGACGGGCGGCGTCACGACCAACAAGACGGTGGCGTTCTACGATTCCAGCGCCGGCGGCAGCGCCGGTTCGGCTCCCGACACCGCCTATGTCGATCTCAACGGCGGCAGCATCTCGACTCTGCTGGCCGCGATCGACGGCCTGACGGGCAACGCCGCACCGAACCTCTCCAACGTCGCCAGCGGCGTCGTCACCATCAACAGTGGCCTCGCCAACGACGTTCAATTGACGTCGTCGAGTTCGACCGCATGGAACGCGCTCGGCTTCACTGGGACGCTCACTGGGCTACGCGGCGGCGGCGGCACTGCCGGCACGGGAGTGGTGATCGGCTCGGACAACCAGACTTTCCTGGACGAGTCGATCGCGGGCGGCGCGCTGACGGCCTATGACGGTAACGGCGCTCCTGTCAGCTTGCAGTTCCGCTGGGCCAAGGTGGCATCGGCGGCAGTCGGCGGCACCGATACCTGGAACCTGTTCTATCAGACCAATCCTAACGCGACCGGATCGGATGTCAGCTGGGTGAACGTCGGCACCAACTTCACCTTCGGCAGCACCGGCCAGATGCAGCCGGTGGTGGGCCAAGTCACGTTGCCGGGCGTCACGGTGAACGGCATCAGTCTCGGCAACCTGACCATGGCAATCGGAACAGGCGGCCTGACCCAGTTCTCCGACAGCAACGGCAACGTCCAGGTCAACCAGTTGAAGCAGGACGGCTATGCCGCCGGACAGTTGGTCAGCGTTTCGGTCAGCAACGAAGGTCGCGTGGTCGGCGCCTATTCCAACGGCAGGAACATCGACCTCGCCGAGGTCAGCGTTGCCACCTTCAACGGCGCCAACTTCCTGAAGCGCATCGACGGCGGCGCGTTCGAGACCACCAACGAGTCCGGTGAGGCGCTGTTCGGCAAAGGCGGCAGCATCTCCGGCGCTTCGCTGGAATCATCCAACACCGACATCGCCGACGAGTTCACCAAGCTGATCGTCACGCAGCAGGCGTACTCGGCCAACACCAAGGTCATCACCACCGCCAACACCATGGTGCAGGACCTGCTCAACGTGATGCGTTGAGCGGCTCCGCGGCGCCGTCCTCGAACCCGGGTAACCAGTCATGAGTCTCGGAGACGCACTTTCGATCGCAATGGCCGGCCTGCGGGTGAACCAGTCGGCGATCTCGCTGGTGTCGTCCAACGTCGCCAACGCCGAGACGCCGGGCTATGTCCGCAAGACGATCAATCAGTCGGTCACCGTCTCCGGCGAGACCGGCACCGGGGTCCAGGTCAACGGCATCAACCGCCAACTCGACGACTATGTGCTGGCGCAGCTCCGGACCGAGATCTCGGGCGCCGCCTACGCGTCGCTTCGATCCGACTTTCTCGGACAGCTTCAGGGGCTGTTCGGCGACCCGAACGCCACCGGCACTCTGGAGAGTTCGTTCAACGCCCTGACCACGGCGATGCAGGCGCTGGCGACCAGCCCCGACAGCACGTCGGCGCGGATCGGGGTGCTGAACGCAGCCCAGGCGCTGGCGGCTGGCCTGAACTCGATGTCGAACGGCATCCAGACGCTGCGCTCCGGCTGCGAGGCTGGGCTGACCGACGCGGTGGGAACGGCGAACAATCTGCTGAAACAGATCGCCACCATCAACACCCAGATTCGCAGCAATCCTCAGGGCGGCACTTCGACCGACGCAGCGACCGCGGCGCTGCTGGACCAGCGCGATCAGGCGATCAACCAGCTCTCGCAGCTGATGGACATCCGCATCGTGACCAATGCCGCCAACCAAGTCTCGGTGTTCACCGGGTCGGGCGTGCAACTCGCCGGCATGGAAGCCGCGACGCTATCGTTCAATGCCCAGGGCACGGTCAACCCCGGAACCACCTGGTCGTCGAACAGCCTGACCAGCGAACTCGGTTCGATCACGGTGAGCTACGCCAGCGGATCGTCGATCGATCTCACCGCGTCGCTGAAGTCCGGCCAGATGGCCGCCTATGTCGAATTGCGGGACCATACGCTGGTCACGGCGCAGACCCAGCTCGACCAGTTCGCCGCAACGCTGTCCAGCTCGCTGTCGGACAAGACCACGGCCGGCACGCCGGTGACGTCCGGCGCGTCGGCCGGCTTCTCGCTCGACCTGTCGGGCATGAAGAACGGCAATACGATCAACATCGCCTATACTGACACCGCCACCGGGCAGAAGCGTTCCGTCACGGTGGTTCGGGTCGACGACCCCGCGCTGCTGCCTCTGCCGCAGACCGCAACCAACGACCCCAACGACTACGTCGTCGGCATCGACTTCTCCGGCCTGTCGGGATCGGTTGTCTCTCAACTCAATTCCGCGCTGTACGGCCGCAACCTGCAGTTCACCGGGACCTATCCGGCGATCGACGTGCTGGACAACGCCGGGTTCTCGACGGTGAACTCGGCGTCCGTCACGACCACGGTGACAGGGCTGGCCGGCGGCAGCGTCGAGGTGCCGCTGTTCAACGACAACGGCTCTGCCTATTCCGGGGCGCTCAACGTCGCCGGCAATCAGATGACCGGCTACGCCCAGCGAATCTCCGTCAATGCCGACCTGGTGAAGGACAATTCCAAGCTGGTGGTCTACTCCACCTCGCCGACGACGGCCGCCGGGGATACCGCGCGTCCGGATTTCATGATCAAGCAGCTGATGAGCGGCCGGTACTACTACTCGGCGAGCACCGGGATTGGTTCCGACTCTGCGCCGTTCAACGGCTCGCTGGAGAGCTATCTGCAGCAGTTCGTCAGCCAGCAGGGCTCCAACGCCGCGGCCGCCAAGCAGTTGTCGGAGGGCCAGAACGTAGTTCTCAACACCCTGCAGCAGAAGCTCTCCACGTCCTCCGGCGTCAACATGGACGAAGAGATGGCGCACCTGTTGTCGTTGCAGAACGCCTACGCGGCGAACGCGCGGGTGATGTCGACTATCAACCAGATGTATCAGTCCCTGATGCAGGCGATCTGAGGCGAGCCATGGCGATCGACGGTGTAAGCGGGCGTACTTCCTATATCGGCTCCACCATTCTCAACCTGCGCAGCCAGCTCGAGACGCTGAGCCAGCAGCTCGCCACCGGCCGGGTCTCGCAGACCTATGCGGGCGACGGCACCGGTCGCAGCCTGGCGATCGGCCTGCGGGCGCAGATGGCGAACATCGCCAGCTACAGCGACACGATGACCAACATCACCACCCGCATCAGCGTGGCGAATCTGTCGCTGCAGCGGATGGCCGAGATCAGCAGCGAGGTGAAGGGCGCGGCGGTGAGTGCCGGCTCGACGCTCGACAACACCGGCCAGACCCCGGGACAAAAGACTGCGTCGCTCGACTTCTTCGACTCCGTCGACATGCTGAACGCGCAGGTCGGCGACCGCTATCTGTTCGGCGGCCGGGTCACCGACACCGCTCCGGTGACTGCCGCCGACCAGATCATGAACGGGAACGGTGCCGCGGTCGCCGGGCTGAAACAGGTGATCAGCGAGCGCCACGACGCCGACGTCGGCACGACCGGTATGGGCCGTACCATCGTCTCTGCCGGCGCGACCGCGACCGCGGTGCAGATCGGCGAGGATTTCGCCGCCAATCCATATGCCTTGCCCGATCCGATCGGGGCGTCTCCGTTCGGGCTGAAGCTCGACGCGATTTCCACCACCATCGCCGGCGCGACTGTGACCCAGCCGACCGAGACGCCGCCGACCACGCCGCCGGCGGCACCGAACCCGGTGGCGATGGGAATCGACCTCAACGGCGTGATCCCGAACGAAGGCGACGCGGTCAAGTTCACCTTCGACCTGCCGGACGGCACCCAGGAGACCATCACGCTGACGGCTTCCTCGAAGACGCCGCTGCCGGACAATTGCTTCGCGATCGATCAAGGCGATCCGACCGCAGTGCCGCCGGTCGCCCCGTCGTCCTCGGTCACCGCGACCAACCTGCAGACGGCCCTGACCGCGGCCGTGAAGAAGCTGGCCAACGGTCCGCTGGCCGCGGCGTCGGCCATCAAAGCCGGCAACGATTTCTTCAACAACACCCCGCCGCTCCGGGTCGCCGGCACCGCGCCGTTCGGCGCCGCCACCGCGCAGGTCGCGGGTACCAAAGACAACACCGTCTTCTGGTACAATGGCGAGCCGGACTCGGCGAGCGATCCGGCGCGCGGCACCGCCGTCGCCAAGATCGACGACGCCATCACGGTGCAATACGGCGCCCGCGCCGACGAACAGGCGCTGCGCAAGCAGTTGCAGACCGTGGCGGTGTTCGCAGCGGTCACGACCTCGGCGACCGATCCCTACAGCTCCGGCAAGATCGCGGGGTTGAACCAGCGGGTCGCCGCCAATCTCGCGGTGGTGCCGGGCGAGCAGTCGATCCAGAACATGCAGGCCGAACTGGCCGGCGCCCAGGCCTCGATCAAGGCCACCAGCAATCGGCAGGTCCAGAGCAAGGCGCTGGCGCAGACCATGCTGAGTTCGATCGAAGGCATCAACAACGACGAGGTCGCGACCAAAATCCTGGCGCTGCAGACAGCGCTGCAGGCGTCGTATCAGACGACGTCGAAACTCTATCAGCTCAGCCTCGTCAAGTTTCTCTAGTTAATTATCTCTGAACGAGGGGCCGCTGCTCCGGCGGCCGCTCGGCGTGTTATTTCGCGCCGCTGAGCTGTCGCAGCTGCAGCCAAGTCATCCTAAACGCTCACAGATCCAGACAAACCACGTAGTCTTGCGAGGCTTCGGGTCGCGTCCCGACGCTCGTCTCATCTTGCACAAACCAGTGATTTTACGGGCGTTTCCTTCCGTCAAACCCGGTTCTCTGCCTTTACGCAATTTTAGAGTCTCGCCGGCAAGGTTCCGCGGCCGATCAAGAAGATCGCGTTTGCACACCAGGAAGGTAGCATCAAAATGTCCGGTATCGTTCTATCCAACGCCGTTCGCCAGAATCTTTCGTCGCTCCAGGCCACGGCTGATTTGCTCGCCACCACCCAAAGCCGCCTCTCGTCCGGCAAGAAGGTGAACACGGCGCTCGACAATCCGACCAACTTCTTCACCGCCGCTTCGCTCGACAGCCGCGCCAGCGACATCAACAACCTGCTCGACGGCATCGGCAACGGCGTGCAGATCCTGCAGGCCGCCAACACCGGCATCACCTCGCTGAACAAGCTGGTCGACAGCGCCAAGTCGATCGCCAACCAGGCTCTGCAGACCACCTCCGGCTATTCGACCAAGTCGAACGTGTCGGCGACCATCTCCGGCGCCACCGCTGACGACCTGCGCGGCACCCAGAGCTTCAGCAACGCGGTTGCGACTTCGAACGTGATCTTCGACGGTACCGCCGGCGGCACCACCGCGGCGTCCTCGACCGACACGCTCGGCGGCGCGATCGTCAGCATCGCGTCCGATCCCAGCACTCCCGTTGTGGTCGCGGCTGCCGTCGACAACTCGGCGGCGGGCAGCGCGCTCACGGTCGGCACCGCCGGTGCGACCGCGGCCGGCACCAACCTGATCAGCGAACTGACCAACGGTGCGACCTCGACGGCGACCGGTCCGGCTGCGGGTGACTCGATCACCGTCAACGGCAAGACCATCACCTTCACCACCGCCGGCGCCGCCAGCAAGGACAGCGAAGGCAACTACACGATCGGTATCGACCAGACCGTCAACTCGCTGCTCGACACCATCGACACGATCAACGGCAACACCGGCTTGACCTCGACCGTGACTGCCGGTGCGATCACCTTGCACACCGGCACCAACAGCCCGCTGACGATCGGTGACAACTCCGGCGGTACCGTGCTTACCAAGCTCGGGCTGACCGCGCAGACCATCAACACCACCGCGGCGGCGACCTCGACCCAGCAGATCTCGTCCACGACGCAGCTGTTCAACACCAACGGTGGCCTGACCAGCACGTCGATCTCGGACGGAACCCAGCTGACGGTGAACGGCAAGACCATCACCTTCAAGACCGCCGACGCGCCGCAGGGCAACAACATCGCGTCCGGCACCGGCGTGCTCGGCCGCATCGGCACCGACGGCAACGGCAACTCGACGATCTATCTCGGCAACCAGACCAACTTCACCAACGCCACGGTGGGTGATCTGTTGACCGCGATCGACCTGGCGAACGGCGTCAAGTCGGCGTCGATCTCCAACGGCGTCGCCACCATCAGCACCAACTCGGGTCAGACGGCGTCCACCTCCACCGCCGGCGTCACCACCATCCGCAGCTCGACCGGCGCTGACCTGAACGTCACCGGCTTCACCGATCTGTTCAAGAACCTCGGCCTGACCACCGCTTCCGGTACCGGCCCGCTGACGCTGACCAAGCAGCGCACCACCAGCGCTTCGACGCTGGGCACGCTGATCCAGGACGGCTCGACGCTCAACGTGAACGGCAAGACCATCACGTTCACGAACGCCGGCACCCCGGCCGCCTCGGCGAGCCGTACCGGCATCAGCGGCAACGTCGAGACCGACGGCTCGGGCAACTCGACCGTGTACCTGCAGAAGGGCACCCTCGACGACGTGCTGAAGGCGATCGACCTCGCCACCGGCGTGCGGACTGCGACCCTCGGCGCCTCCGGTGCGGTGATCTCGACCGCGCAGGGCACCGCCAACTCGACGATCTCCAGCGGCTCGCTGAAGATCTCGACCGGCCTCGCCTCCGATCTCAGCATCAGCGGTGGTTCCGGCAACGCTCTGTCGGCGCTCGGCCTCACCGGCGCGAGCGGCACCTCGGACTCGTTCACCGCGGCCCGCGGCACCGCCGCCGGCAGCCTGAACGGCAAGACGCTGACCTTCACGTCGTTCAACGGCGGCGCGGGCGTCAACGTCACCCTGGGTGACGGCACCAACGGCACCGTCAAGTCGCTGGCCCAGCTCAACACCGCGCTGGCCGCCAACAACATGACCGCGTCGATCGACAACGCCACCGGCAAGCTGACGATCGCTGCGTCGAACGACTACGCGTCCCACACCCTGGGCGGCGCGGACGGCGGCGTGATCGGCGGCTCTCTGGCCACGACCCTGACCTTCTCGGTGCCGACCGCACCGGTGGCGGACGTCAATGCCCAGAACACCCGCGCCGGTCTGGTCAAGCAGTTCAACGACGTGCTCGAGCAGATCAAGACCACGGCGCAGGATGCCTCCTTCAACGGTGTCAACCTGCTGAACGGCGACACCCTGAAGCTGGTGTTCAACGAAACCGGCAAGTCGACGATCTCGATCCAGGGCGTCACCTTCAACCCGACCGGCCTCGGCCTGTCGACCCTGGCCTCGGGCACCGACTTCATCGACAACAAGGCCACCAATGCGGTCCTGGACAAGCTGAGCACGGCGTCGACCTCGCTCCGCTCGCAGGCCTCCGCGTTCGGTTCGAACCTGTCGATCGTGCAGGCCCGTCAGGAGTTCTCCAAGAACCTGATCGCGGTGCTGCAGACCGGCTCGTCCAACCTGACGCTGGCCGACACCAACGAGGAAGCGGCGAACAGCCAGGCGCTGACCACCCGCCAGTCGATCGCGGTGTCTGCGCTGTCGCTGGCCAACCAGTCGCAGCAGAGCGTGCTGCAGCTCCTCCGCTAATCGCAGCGTAGCTGATCGAACGACTGAAGGCGGCGGGGGCGACCCCGCCGTCTTTTTTTCTGCCCGGCTGCGACCGGCCCGAGGTTCGTGTTGCGGGCAGGGATGCAGTAAGGTGCAGGTGATTCGGGTTGTTCCAGAAACGGCGCCGTTGCATGACCGACATCGCCCCGACGGCAGATACAAACGCCGCGCCTCCGGACGCGCCGGCGCCGCATGCGCCGGGTCCCGACCGTATCCTCGCCGACATCATCGCCGCGCTGCCCGAACTGGCGCGGCATCACGCCCCGGGGGGAGCCGCCTACACCGCGCTGTCCTCGGCGGCGCGCAGCGCCGTGGTGGCGCTGTTCGCGCGCGGCGGCCGCGACGTGACGTTCGGCCCGTTCGGGCCGATCAGCTTTCCCTATCACCGGATGGGCGCGGTGGACTCGCTCGACCTGTTCGGGCTCGATGAACTGATCCTGTTTTCGTTCTACTGGCAGAACCGCGGCCGCTACCGCCGCGTCGCCGACATCGGCGGCAATATCGGCCTGCACAGCCTGGTGATGGCGCGCTGCGGCTTTGCGGTCGAAACCTACGAACCGGACCCCGAGCACGTCGCGCTGTTTCAGGCCAACATGCGTGCCAACGGCATCACCACGGTCCACGTCAACGAGGCGGCGGTCTCGGCGCGAGCCGGCGAGGCGGAATTCCTGCGGCTGCGCGGCAACACCACCGGCAGCCACATCGCCGGCGCCAAGCTCGATCCCTACGGCGAGATCGATCGCTTCAAGGTTCGGCTCGCCGCCTTTGACGACATTGCCGCAACGGCGGACTTCGCCAAGATCGACGCCGAAGGCCACGAGGCGGTGATCATCACCTCGCTGCCGCGCGAACGCTGGGCGACGATCGACGTCATGCTCGAGATCGGCAGCGACGCCAACGCTTCGGCGATCTTCGACTATGCGCGCGACGCCGGCGTGCGTCTGTTCACCCAGAAGACCGGCTGGCGCCGGGCGGAGACGCTGGCCGACCTGCCGACCTCCTACAAGCAGGGCAGCGCGTTCCTCACCGCCAAGGATGCGATGCCCGGGCTGCCGCCGTCATAATGATCCGCGCTTGCCAGGTAGTATTCCGAGGCGACTCGGGTCGCGCGGCGATGGCCGGCCATGATTTACACATTGCTAACGAATCACGCGCAACCGTGATGGCTCGGAATGCCGAGGACGCCGCCGATGACGCAGTCGCGTAACAGCACCGCCCCCGTTCCCGACGACGTCCCTGAGGATGTCGCCGCGACGCCGCTGCTGTCGAAACGACAGATGCTCGGCTATTACGATCACCTTCGGGCGACGCTCGCTGCCGCACAGGCCTCCGATTGCGAAGGCCGGCCGTTCGCGCAGGAAGTCGCCGCCTCGCTGGTGATCGCCTGGGCCCGCGAGGTCCATGCCGAAGGCCGCAAGCTGATGTTCATCGGCAATGGCGGCAGCGCCGCGATCGCCAGCCATATGGCCACCGACTATTCCAAGAACGGCGGCATGCGCGCGCTCTGCCTCAACGATGGCGCGATGCTGACCTGTCTCGGCAACGACTACGGCTACGAGCAGGTGTTCGCCAAGCAGATCGAGCTGTTCGCGCAGGACGGCGATCTGCTGATCGCGATCTCCTCGTCCGGGCGTTCGCCGAACATCCTCAACGCGGTGGCTGCGGCCCGTGTCCGCGGCTGCCGGGTGATCACCCTGAGCGGATTTTCGGCGGACAATCCGCTGCGCCGCGAGGGCGACATCAATTTCTACCTCGCCTCCGATCAATACGGTTTCGTCGAGCTCGGCCATCTGACGATCTGCCATGCCATCCTCGATTTCGCCTGCGGCCAGCGCGTGCCGCTGCCGGCGGCCGGCTGACCGGACCAAACGAGACCGATCCGGGCGGCCCTATCAGGGCGTGCGGAAATGCGTTTATCTCTTGCATTCAGGGCTGAAGTGATTCGTCGGCGCTGCGAAGCGTCGCGCCGGGGACGGGCTGATCAGTGGGAATGACGCGATGAAGATCCTGGTGACCGGCGCCTGCGGCTACGTCGGGACCACGCTGGTGCCGAAGCTGCTGGCGCGCGGCGACGACGTGGTGGCGTTCGACATCATGTGGTTCGGCAACGATCTGCCGCCGCATCCGAAGCTGACGGTGGTTCGCGGCGACGTTCGCGATACGGGCTCGATCGATCTCTCCGGGATCGACGCGATCGTGCATCTCGCTTCGGTCGCCAACGATCCGTGCGGCGACCTCGACCCCAAGCTGACCTGGGAGATCAGCGCGCTCGCCACCATGCAGCTCGCCGACCGCGCCGCGCGCGCCGGGATCCAGCGCTTCGTCTACGCCTCGTCCGGCAGCGTCTACGGCATCAAGGACGAAGAGCAGGTCACCGAGGACCTGACGCTGGAGCCGATCTCCGAATACAACAAGACCAAGATGGTGGCCGAGCGGGTGATGCTCAGCTACGCAGGCGACATGGCGGTGCAGATCGTCCGCCCGGCGACGGTGTGCGGGCCGTCGCCGCGGATGCGGCTCGACGTCTCGGTCAACATGCTGACCATGCAGGCGCTGACCAATGGCGAGATCACCGTGTTCGGCGGCAATCAGGTCCGCCCCAACATCCATATCGACGACATCACCGATCTTTACCTGATGCTGCTCGACCGGCCCGAACTGCGCGGCATCTACAATGCCGGGTTCGAAAACATCTCGATCCTGGACATCGCCAAAATGGTCGACGCCCAGGTGCCGACCAAGATCACCGTCACCGCCTCGAACGATCCGCGCTCGTACCGGATCAATTCCGACAAGCTGCTGGCGACCGGCTTCAAACCGAAGAAGACGGTGAACGACGCGATCCGCGAGATCATCGTCAAATTCCAGCGCGGCGAATTGAAGAACGAGGATCGTCACTACAATCTGCGCTGGATGCAGCGGAGCCTGCAGGCGTGACCGGCATCGTTCCCGCGTCTGCGCCGTGTGCGATGGCCCGCGCGGGCTTCGACAAATATCTGGTGGTCGGCTCGAACTCGTTCACCGGTGCGTCGATGGTCGGCTATCTGCTCGACCAGGGCGCCGAGGTCGTCGGCATCAGCCGCTCCGACGAGCCGCACCCGGCATTCCTGCCGTATCGCTGGAAGAAGGCCGATCGTTTCCGGTTTCACAAGCTCGACCTCAACCACGATCTCGATGCGATCATGCAGCTGGTGACCGCCGAGCGGTTTCCCTGCATCATCAATTTCGCAGCTCAGAGCATGGTCGGTGAGAGCTGGGCCAACCCGGACCATTGGTTCATGACCAATGTGGTGTCCACGGTGCGGCTGCACGAGCGCTTGCGCGCTTGCGATTTCCTCGAGCGCTACGTTCACGTCACCACGCCGGAAGTGTACGGCAACGCCACCGGCACCCTCACCGAGGATGCGGTGTTCGATCCCTCGACGCCCTATGCGGTGTCGCGCGCGGCCGGCGACATGAGCCTGCGCTCGTATTTCCGTGCCTACGGCTTTCCCGTGCTGTTCACCCGCGCCGCCAACGTCTATGGGCCGGGGCAGCGGCTGTACCGGATCGTGCCGCGCACCATCCTGTTCATCAAGCTCGGCCGCAAGCTGCAACTGCACGGCGGCGGCACATCGGAGCGCTCGTTCATCCACGCAGCCGACGTCGCCGACGCCACGCGGCGGATCGCCTGCAACGGCAGGCTCGGCGACAGCTATCACATCTCCACCGACCGCATCGTCACCATCCGCGCGCTGGTCGAGATGATCTGCACGATGATGGGGGCACGGTTCGAGGACCAGGTCGAGATCGTCGGCGAGCGGCTCGGCAAGGACGCCGCCTACAAGCTCGACAGCAGCAAGCTCCGCAACGAGCTCGGCTGGAGCGATCAGATCACGCTGGAGCAGGGTATCGAACAAACGATCGCCTGGATCGATCGCTGGTTCGAGGAACTGAAGAGCCAGCCGTTCGACTACGCGCACAAGCCTTGAGGATCGCGATGGGTCAGGAAATCGATCTGCTCGTCAATTATCCGCGCACCAAGCGCAACGTCGACGAGCGCGGCCAGACCAAGTCCGAAGAGGATCGCGCGATCGCGCGCAAATTCGGCAAGGAGTTCTTCGACGGCGACCGCCGCCACGGCTACGGCGGCTTCAATTACATGCCGCGGTTCTGGCAGCCGGTGATCCCGACCTTCCAGCAGCATTTCGGGCTCGACGCCTCGTCCTCGGTGCTCGACGTCGGCTGCGCCAAGGGCTTCATGCTGCACGACATGGCCGAGCTGATCCCCGGCATCACCGTGAAGGGTGTCGACGTGTCGGACTACGCCATCGCGCATGCGATCGACGACATGAAGCCGCATCTTTCCGTCGCCAGTGCGACGAAGCTGCCGTTCCCGGACAAATCGTTCGACGTGGTGATCTCGATCAACACCGTGCATAACCTCGTCCGTGACGACTGCGCGACCGCGCTGCGCGAGATCGAGCGGGTGGCGCGCAAAGGCGCGTTCATCACCGTCGACGCCTATCGTGACGACGAGGAGAAGCGGCGGATGATGGCGTGGAATCTGACCGCGCAGACCATCATGCATGTCGACGAGTGGAAGGCGTTCTTCGCGCAAGTCGGCTACACCGGCGACTACTACTGGTTCATCCCATGAATCCCGAGACGTCGCGCCGCCTGCTGTTCGACATGCTGCGGATCCGCAGCGTGGAGGAGACCATCGCGGCACGTTACGGCGAGCAGAAGATGCGCTGCCCGACGCATCTGTCGGTCGGGCAGGAGGCGGTCGCCGCGGCCGCTGGTGCGGTGCTGAGGCCGACCGATCTCGCGGTGAGCGGCCATCGCGCTCACGCGCATTATCTCGCCAAAGGCGGATCGCTGAAGGCGATGATCGCCGAGATCTACGGCAAGGTCACCGGCTGTGCCCGCGGCAAGGGCGGCTCGATGCATCTGATCGACGAGAGCGTCGGCTTCATGGGCTCGACCGCGATCGTCGGCGGCACGGTGCCGGTCGGCGTCGGGCTGTCCTATCCGATGAAGCTGAACAGCACCGATCAGATTTCCTGTGTGTTCCTCGGCGACGCGGTGCCGGAGACCGGCGTGTTCTTCGAGTCGGTGAACTTCGCGGTGGTGAAACAACTGCCCGTGCTGTTCCTCTGCGAGAACAACGGCTACTCGGTGTATTCGCCGCTGAGGGTGCGGCAGCCGCCCGGCCGCAAGCTGCACGAGCTGGTCGCCGGCTTCGGCCTCGAGACGCATCACGGCGACGGCAATGATGCCCGTGCGGTGGTTGCGGCGCTGAGCGAAGGCGTGGCGGCAATCCGCGCCGGCGAGGGGCCGCGGTTCTACGAGTTCGAGACCTATCGCTGGCGCGAGCATTGCGGGCCGAACTACGACAACGACATCGGCTATCGCTCGGCGGCTGAATACGAGGCGTGGAAGCTGCGCGATCCGGTGCCGGCGCTGCAGCGCGCGCTGATCACCGAAGCCATCGTGACCGAGGCCGATGTCGCCGACATGCAGGCGGAAATCGATGCCGAGATCGAGGAGGCGTTCGCCTTCGCCGAAAGCTCGCCGTTCCCGCCGCCCGAAGACGCCTTCACCGACGTCTATGCGTCGACCGCAGGCTGAGGAGGGCGGAATGGCAACGAGCTTCGCCGCCGCGATCCGGGATGGGCTCGCCACCGCGCTTACGGCCGATCCGAACGTGATCTGCTTCGGGCTCGGCACCGACGACCCCAAGGGCGTGTTCGGCACCACGCTCGATCTGCACAAAGAGTTCGGCTCGCACCGCGTATTCGACATGCCGACCTCGGAAGCGGCGATGACCGGCTTTGCGATCGGCGCGGCGCTCAACGGGATGCGGCCGGTGCTGACGCATCAGCGGCTCGACTTTGCGCTGCTGTCGCTCGATCAGCTGGTCAACAACGCCGCGAAATGGCGTTTCATGTTCGGCGGCAAGCGCGGCGTGCCGATCACCATCCGGATGATCATCGGCCGCGGCTGGGGGCAGGGCCCGACGCATTCGCAGAGCCTGCAATCCTGGTTCGCGCATATTCCCGGCTTGAAAGTGGTGATGCCGACCACCGCGGAGGACGCCAAGACGCTGCTGCTCGGATCGATCTTCGACGACGACCCGGTGATATTTCTCGAGCATCGCTGGCTGCACAACATGCAGGGCGAGGTGCCGGCCGGCGACGTGCGCGAGCCTCTGGGCAAGGCGCGCGTGGTGCGCCAGGGCGATGCGGTGACCATCGTGGCGATGAGCTACATGACGGTCGAGGCGTTGCACGCGGTCGATCATCTCGCCGCGCAAAGCATCGCCTGCGAGCTGATCGACCTGCGCAGTATCCGCCCGCTGGACTGGCCCACAGTGATCGCCTCGGTGCAGAAGACCGGCCGGCTGCTGGCGCTCGACAGCGGCCATCTGACCGGCGGCATTGCCGGCGAGATCGTGGCCCGGATCGCGACCGACCACTTCGCCAGCCTGAAATGCGCGCCGCAGCGGCTCGCCGCGCCGGACGTGCCGGAAGCGACCAGCCCGGCGCTGACCAAGAATTATCACGTCCGCGCCGAACACATCGCCGAGGCCGTCGGCCGGATGCTCGGCCGCGAGGTCGAAACCGCCTCGCTGGTCGCCCAACGCCAGTTCCCGCACGACGTGCCGGGCAACTGGTTTTCGGGACCGTTCTGAGGGAGCGATGATGGCACAGACTTTCCACGTCATTGCGAGGAGGCGAAGCCGACGAAGCAATCCAGGAACTCGGTGCACCGTGCTCCTGGATTGCTTCGCTCCGCTCGCAATGACGGGGCGAGGGCGGGACTCGAATAGGTGGAGGCCGTCATGTCCGTGACCTTCCGCGCCGCGGTGCTGACCGAGCTGAACCAGCCGCTCTCGATCGAGACCGTGGAGGCGCCGGCGCTCGCGGCCGGACAGGTGCTGGTCAAGCTGGCGTACTCCGGAGTCTGCCACAGCCAGCTGATGGAAGCGCGCGGCGGGCGCGGGCCGGATCGCTATCTGCCGCACATGATGGGCCACGAAGGCTCGGGCGTCGTCGTCGAGATCGGCGCGGGCGTCACCAAGGTCGCGCGCGGCGACCGCGTTATTCTCGGCTGGATCAAGGGGCAGGGCGCCGACACCCAGGGCGTGCGCTACGCAAGCGGCGAGCGCATCATCAACGCCGGCGCCGTCACCACCTTCAACGAATACGCCGTGGCCGCGGAGAACCGCCTCACGCCGCTGCCGGCCGGGCTGCCGATGGACGCCGCGGTGCTGTTCGGCTGCGCGCTGCCGGTCGGCGCCGGCATCGTCATCAACATCGCAAAGCCGCAGCCCGGTTCGACGCTGGCGGTGTTCGGTCTCGGCGGCATCGGGCTCGCGGCGCTGATGGCCTGCAAGCTGTTCGCCTGCAAGCAGGTGATTGCGGTCGATGTCGAAGCCGCCAAGCTGAAGATGGCGACCGAGTTCGGCGCGACGACCGTGATCGACGCCTCGCGCACCGACCCGGTCGAGGAGATCCGCAAGCTCACCGGCGGGATCGGCGTCGACATCGCGATCGAATCCGCCGGCCTCACCCGCGTGATCGAGCAGGCGTTCGACGCCACCCGGCGGTTCGGCGGGCTGTGCGTGTTCGCCTCGCATCCGCGCAGCGGCGAGAAGATTGCGCTCGATCCGTTCGAGCTGATCTGCGGCAAGCGTATCCTCGGCACCTGGGGCGGCGATGCCAAGCCGGAGCGCGACATCGCCTTGCTGGCGGGACTGTATCGCGACGGCAAGCTGCCGCTCGATGCGATGTTCGCCCGGCGCTACACGCTCGACGAGATCAACGAGGCGCTGGACGATCTCGAACATCGCCGCAGCGTGCGCCCGCTGATCGAAATCGACCCGTCGCTGAGGTGACGACGATGCTGCATCCCGAGACCGGCACCACGCTCGCGGAGATCCGGAAGAAAGCCGGGCGTCGCCGCAGCATCGTGTTCGTGTCGGGCAATTTCAACATCGTCCACCCCGGCCATCTGCGGCTTCTGAAATTCGCCGCCGACTGCGGCGACTATCTCGTGGTCGGCGTCACCGCCGATCCCGGCTACGACTGGATGCTGCCGGCCGAGCTGCGGCTCGAAGGCGTGCGCGCGATCGGCGTGGTCGATCACGCTTTCCTGCTGCACGACGCGCCGGAGGACTTCATCGCGGCGCTGCAGCCGAGCGTGGTGGTCAAAGGCAAGGAGCACGAGGGCGCCGACAATCCGGAGAAGGCGGTGCTCGACGGCTATGGCGGCCGGCTGGTGTTCTCCTCCGGCGAAGTCGCATTTTCGTCGCTCGATCTGATCAAGCGCGAGTTCCGCGAGTTCAACCCGTCGTCGATCGTCAAGCCGCTCGACTATCCGCGGCGGCATCGCTTCGAACCGCTCGAGCTGAAGAGCGTGCTGGCGGGATTTCCGAAGCTGCGGGTGCTGGTGATCGGCGACCTGATCGTCGACGAATACATCGCCTGCGATCCGCTCGGCCTGTCGCAGGAAGATCCGACCATCGTGGTGACCCCGGTGCTGCGCGAGCTGTTCGTCGGCGGTGCCGGGATCGTCGCCGGTCATGCTGCCGGCATGGGCGCGCAGGTCGGTCTGCTCACTGTCGGCGGCGGCGACGCGATGGCGGATTTCGCCCGCGAGCGGCTGGCGTCGTACAATGTCGACGCCACCATCCTCACCGACGAGAGCCGGCCCACCACCACCAAGCAGCGGTTCCGCGCCGGCAACAAGACGCTGCTGCGCGTCAGCCATCTCAAGCAGCACGATGTCGATGCCGATCTGCAGACACGGATGCTGGAGACGATCGAGCATCGGCTGCCGACGACTGATCTCGTGGTGTTCTCGGATTTCAACTACGGATGTCTGCCGACCCGGCTGGTCGAGGCGGTCGGGCAGGCGTGCCGCGCCCGCGGCGTCCCGATGGTGGCCGACAGCCAGTCGTCGTCGCAGGTCGGCGACATCTCGCGCTTCACCGAGATGCTGCTGATCAAGCCGACCGAGCGCGAGGCGCGGCTGGCGATGCGCGATTTCGATTCCGGTCTGGTCGTGCTGGTCGAAGCGTTGCGGGAAAAGGCGCGGGCCAAGAACGTGATCCTGACGCTGGCGGCCGAGGGCTTGTTGGTGCACGCCGAAACCGGCAGCGCCGGCACGGTGGTGACCGACCGGCTGCCGGCGTTCAACACCGCCCCGAAGGATGCTGCCGGCGCCGGCGACTCGTTCTTCGTCTGTGCCGCGCTGGCGCTGGCGATCGGCACCGACATCTGGCGCAGCGCCTATCTCGCCTCGATCGCCGCCGCCTGTCAGGTCGGCCGGATCGGCAACATCCCGGTCACGGCGCGCGACATTATCCGGGAGCTCGACACGTGAGCGGGAGTGCCAAGGCGCTGCTGGTCGCGGCTGGTCTCGGCACGCGGCTCGCGCCGCTCACCGACGTGCTGCCGAAATGCCTGATGCCGATCGCAGGCCGCCCGCTGCTCGGGCTGTGGCTGCAGATGCTGAGCGAGGCCGGCTTCTCCGAGGTCGTCGTCAATCTGCATCACCATGCGGAGCTGGTGAGCGAGTACATCCGCCGCAGCCCATGGTCGGGGTGGGTGATCCTCGCGCCCGAGGACACGCTGCTCGGCACCGCCGGCACGCTGCTGCGGCATCGCGAGCGCTTCATGGACGGCCCGACGCTGTTCGCCCATGCCGACAATCTCAGCCTGTTCGATCCGCGCGCCTTCCTCGCCGCCCATGCGCAGCGACCGCGGGATTGCGCGATGACGATGATGAGTTTCGTCACCGATCATCCGCAGAGCTGCGGCATCCTCACGCTCGATTCCGCCGGCCGCGTGCTGGAGATGGACGAGAAGCCGCAGCATCCCAAGGGCAACCTCGCCAACGCCGCGGTTTATCTCGTCGAGCCCGAGGTGATCGCCTTCATCGCCTCGCTCGGCAAGCCGGTGGTCGATTTCTCGACCGAAGTGCTGCCGGTGTTCATGGGCCGGATCTTCTCGTTCCACAACGGCAGCTATCACCGCGACATCGGCAATCCCTCCAGCCTGGCGCTGGCGCAGCTCGATTTTCCGCTTGCGGCTATTCAGTTTGAAGCCTCTTCCCGTCATTGCAAGGAGGCGCCGCCGACAACGCAATCCAGCCCCGCGCATGGCGCCTCTGGATTGCTTCGCATTCGGCTCGCAATGACGGAGACCAATAACGACGATCCCTGGTATGGCCTGATGACCGACAATAGCGGCGCTCTAGCCAGAGCTTTCGCCCAGGCTGCGGCAAAGACCTATGGAGGTCAGCGATGAGCGGCAGCGTCGTCATCGCGGCGATCTCCAGTGACATCGGCGTCAGGCTGGCGCGGCTCTATCGCGCGCAGGGCTGCGACGTCATCGGCACCTATCGGTCGAGTGAGAATTTGAGCGAGCTGCAGGCTGATGCCGGCATTCATCTGGTGCATTGCGATCTGACCGACCCCGGCAGCGTCAGCAAAGCGGCGGCGGAGATCGCGGCGCTCGGCAAGCCGTGGGAGCGGCTGATCAGTGCCGCCGGGCAACTGTCGCCGATCGGCGATTTCTTCGGGCGCGATTTCGAGGATTGGGCGGCGTCGCTGTCGCTGAATTCGGTGGCGCAGATCCGGCTGCTGCACGCGCTGTATCCGCATCGCGCGCAGGGGGCGATCACCAAAGTCGCGTTCCTGGTCGGCGGCGGCATCAATGGCGCGTTCCGCAACTACTCGGCCTATTGCCTCGGCAAGGTGATGCTGGTCAAGCTGTGCGAGCTGCTCGACGACGAGTACCAAGACGTGCACGCGATCGCGGTCGGCACCGGCTGGGTCAACACCAAGATCCATCGCCAGACCGTGGAGGCCGGCGACGACGCCGGCGTCAATCTGCGCCGCACCCTCGAATTCCTCGACAGCGGCGCGCAGGGCACGTCCTACGAAGACATCTTCGGCTGCATCGAATGGGCGTTCGATGCCGGCCGCGCCGCGACCGGCGGGCGCAATTTCTCGGTGGTGCACGATGCCTGGCGGGACGGCGGCGCAGCGCTGACCGAACGGCTCGCCGCCGATCCGAACATCTACAAGCTGCGCCGGCACGGCAATTGATCGGCGCGCGAGGAGGACAAGCGTGAAGCTCTCCGATTACGTCATCGATTTTCTGGCGCGGCGCGGCGTCACCCATGTGTTCGGCATTTCCGGCGGCGCCGCGGTGCACATGTTCGATTCCGCCCAGCGCCATCCGGATGTCACGCCGATCTTCCCGCAGCACGAGCAGGCGGCTGCGATCGCCGCCGACGGCTATGCGCGCGCCACCGGCAAGCTCGGCGTCGCCATCACCACCTCGGGTCCGGGCGCCACCAACCTGCTGACCGGGGTGTGCTGCGCGTATTACGACTCGGTGCCGACGCTGATGATCACCGGGCAGGTCGCCACCCATCGGCTGAAGGGCAAGAATCAGATCCGCCAGCTCGGTTTTCAGGAAACCGACGTCACCTCGATCTTCGCCACGGTGACCAAATACGCGGTGCAGATCTCCGATCCCACCACCATCCGCTATCATCTGGAGAAGGCGTTCCACCTCGCATTCGAAGGCCGGCCCGGTTCGGTGCTGATCGATCTGCCGGACGATCTGCAACGCGCCGAGATCGATCCCGACGCGTTGCCGGCCTTCACGCCGGAGCCGGAGGCTGGATCGAACGATCTCGACGCCGCGGTCGCGGCGCTGCTGCCGCTGATCGCGCGGGCCAAACGGCCGGTGCTGGTGCTCGGCGGCGGGCTGTCGACGCCGCGGATCGGGTCGATGCTGGATCAGCTCGTCGACCGCCTCGGCATGCCGGTGCTGACCACCTGGGCGGCGACCGATCTGATCGCAGCCGACCATCCGCTGCGGGTCGGGCCGTTCGGGGTTTACGGGCCGCGGCTCGGCAACTTCACGGTGCAGAACGCCGACCTGATCCTGTGCCTCGGCAGCCGGCTGTCGCAGAACGTCACCGGCGGCATTCTGCCGTCGTTCGCGCGCGAGGCGACGATCGTGATGGTCGACGCCAGCCGCGGCGAGATGGACAAGTTCGACGACCGCGGCATTCGCATCGCGACGCGGATCGCGGCGCGGCTCGATGACTTCGTGCCGAAGCTGCTCGCCGCGATCGAGGCGGCGCCGCCGCGCGACGCGTGGCTGAGTACAATCGCGCATTGGCGCAGCACGTTGCCGGACGATCGGCCCGGCCCCGCGCCCGACAATGCCGGTTTCGTCGACGCCTACGACTTCATCGACAAGTTGAGCGACGCTGCGCCCGCCGATGAACTGCTCTATGTCGACACCGGCGGCAACCTGACCTGGACCTGCAACGGCTTCCGCATCAAGCGCGGCCAGCGACTGATCTCGGACTGGAACAACACCGCGATGGGCTACGCGCTGGCGGCGTCGATCGGCGCCGCGGTACAGGCGAAAGGCGGCGTCACCTGCATCATCGGCGACGGCGGCCTGATGCTGTCACTCGGCGAACTGGCGCTGCTGAAGCGGCACCAACTGCCGGTGCGGCTGATGCTGTTCAACAATCACGGCCACGGCATCCAGAAGCAGACGCTGGAGACCTGGCTCGACGGCCACTATGTCGGCGTCGATGCGCCGAGCGGATTGTCGTTCGTGGACTTCCGTAAAGTTGCCGAGGCGATGGACCTGCCGGTAGTCACGATCAGCCGCAGCACCGACATCGCCGGCCAGCTCCGCGACGTCTATGCCCGGAAGGGGCCGGTGTTCTGCAATGTCGAGATCAACCCCGGGCAGAAGCTGTACCCGGTGCTGAAGTTCGGCGCGCCGCTGGAAAGCCAGTTGCCGGCGATCGACGACGAACTGATCCAACGCGAGATGCTGATCGCGCCGTTCGTCGCTGGTGCTGCGCCGAAGCACAGCGGCGGCGCCGGCGTGTAGCGGGGGAAGGGGGTCAGCGCCCGCGGCGGAGCGCCCGATCCTTGGCCTCGTCGAACGGGGTGGCGCACCAGCGTTTCCACATCGTCCGGTAAGCGTCTTCGACCGCGCGGGTGTAGGCGGCCGGGCCGCAGCGCTCCAGGATGAAGTCGCGCAGGCCGCGCCGGATTGAGCGCAGCCGCTCCAGGTCCGGTTTGCTGGCGATCTCGATGTAGCGCGCATCGTCGGTGGCGATGAAGTCCGGCAGCCCGGCGGCAGCGAGCACCGCGCAGCCGACCCGGCTGGAGACGGCGTTGCCGAGCCGGCTGACGACCGCGACGCCCATGTACAGCGCTTCCCAGGTCGAGACGCCGCCGGCTTGCGGAAACGGATCGAGGCAGAGATCGATCTGCTTGAGAGTTTCGAGGTGGTCCTGGCGCGAACTGGAGCCGAGCAAGGTGATCCGGTCCGCCGCGATGCCGCGCGCGCCGAACTTCTCGAGCAGCGTCTGCCGCACCGCCGGATCGTCGATCTGATGATCCTTCAGGATCAGCCGTGACGTCGGCACCGCCGCGAGCAGCTGCGCCCACACCTCGATCGCCGCGTCCGAGATCTTGGAGATCCGGTTCAGCGAGCCGTAGGTCAGGTAGCCGTTGCGGTCGAAAGGCAGGTCCTGCGAGCGCCACTCGTCGGGCAACGGCTCGACGATCACGATCGACGGCAGGTCGTAGATCGTCTCGGCGTAGAAGTGCCGGTCCTCGACCGGGATCGCCACCGGGTCGCCGAGCAGATAGTCCATCACCGGCAGGCCGGTTCCGGTGGCGTGGCCCCAGGCGGTGACCTGGACCGGCGCCGGCTTGCGGGCGAACACGCGCAGCCGGTTGCCGCCGGAATGGCCGGACAGATCGACCAGCACGTCGACCTTGTCCTGCTTGATCTGGTCGGCGAGCTGCTGGTCGGTCATGTGAGTCATGTCCCGCCATTTGTCGGCGGTCGCCTCGAACGCCCGGGTGACGTCGTCGGGGATCACCACGCCCGAGTACAGCACCACTTCGAATTGGCTGCGGTCGTGATGCTCGATCACCGGGCGGAACGAAAACGCCGCCGAATGCGCCCGGAAGTCGGCCGACACGTAGCCGACCACCAGACGGCGGTCGGGATTGCGGTCGTTGGCCGGCGGCACCGCGCAGGCCCGGTAGATCGGCGCGCCGACTTGCGTCCACCAGGTCTTGCGGGTCGCCTGCTGGGCCTCGATCGTGGAACCGGCGCAGAAATCCATCGAGAAGATCTTGCTCGAGATCGCCGCTTCGAAGTTCGGGCGCAGCTCCAGCGCGCGGCTGTGCAGGGTGGTGGCGGTCTCGGCGTCGCCGAGCGCGGCCATGCAATTGCCGAGCAGCGTCAGCGCCGGTACCGAGTTCGGCTCGACCTGCAGCACCGCAGTGCAGGTCGCCAGCGCGTCCTTGACGTTCTTCATGAACAGCAACGTCTCGGCGCGGGCAATGCCGGCCTCGACCGGCCGCTTGCCGATCGACAGCGCGCGGTCGTAGCTCGCCAGCGCCTGATCGAACTGCTTCAGTTCTTTGAAGGTGCTGGCGCGATTGATGAAGGCGATGTCGTTGAGCGGGTCGATCTCGATCGCCTTGGCGTAGCTCGCCAGCGCCTCGTCGTAGCGGCCGAGCTTGTGCAGCGCGTTGCCGCGATCGTTCCAGCTGTCGGCGCGGCTGGGCAGCAGC
The DNA here is from genome assembly GCF_900218015.1 of Rhodopseudomonas pentothenatexigens. GTDB lineage: Bacteria > Pseudomonadota > Alphaproteobacteria > Rhizobiales > Xanthobacteraceae > Rhodopseudomonas > Rhodopseudomonas pentothenatexigens. The sequence continues at coordinate 235,452 of NZ_UFQQ01000005.1, forward strand.
TCGATCGATTTGTCGAAGCTGTCGACCGCCTCGTCGTGGCGGGAGAGGCCGGCCAGCGCCAGCCCGCGATTGGCGTATGCGAGCGCCAGGCCGGGATCGAGCGCGAGCGCCTTGTCGCAGGCCGCGACGGCGTCCGCGAACCGCCCCGAGGCGATCAGCATGATGCCCATGTCGGAATGCGCCTGGGCAGAGCCCGGCTCGATCAGCAGCGCACGCTTCAGCGATCGGATGCCGAGCTCGAGATTGCCGCTCTGATACTCGGCGAGCCCGTAGAAATGCAGTGCGGTGAAATTGTCCGGCGCCTTCTTCAGCACCTTCTTGTAAGCGGAGCGCGCTTCGTCGAGCTGGCCGTGCTGATGCAGGACCCGGGCACGCATCAGCAGCACCACCGGCTCGTAAGCTTTGTCCGCCTGGTTGCGGGTGGGAACGACCTTGCTACGTCCGGGCTGCATCTGATGATCCGAATCTGGCGGAGTGATCGTATCTCGTCAGGCCCTGTGACGCACCTCAGAGAGACCCGCAGGGTTCATCCTCGGGTACGCGCGTAAACAATTCATAAACCATGGCCCGCCGACCGCGCAAAAGCCGTGCCGGAGCAACGGAAAACCCGGCTCGCCCGGCTGCAACAGGGCTGGGAAGGTCGCGAATCACGCTGCGTGAATCGCTCCTCGGCGGCGAGCGACGGCCATGAGTGTGCCAATGGCCTTTGATTTGATTGACGTTTTTCGCCTTAAGATGCTGTTAACCATATTTTAAATGGCCCTCGCCATAGTCCCCGGTGCTCAGGAAGAAGGTAGGTCGAGAATCGGCCGCGTTGATCCGGTGCGCACGTGTGCGGTGCGTCCGAGGTCCCTCTCCAGAACAGGCGTCTAAACACAACCGGCAAGCGTCGCGGCGGCAACGACCGTTCGACGCGAGCAGCGACGTGCGACTGAAGGTCGACGTCCAGCGCGGATCAGGAAGGTTTGCATCATGGCTGATGTGGTTCTCTCAGCAGCGGTTCGCCAGAATCTGCTATCGCTGCAGTCGACGGCCGATCTGTTGGCGACGACGCAGAACCGGCTTGCCTCCGGCAAGAAGGTCAATACCGCGCTCGACAATCCGACCAACTTCTTCACCGCGGCAGGGCTCGACAGTCGCGCCAGTGACATCAACAACCTGCTCGACGGCATCGGCAACGGCGTCCAGATCCTGCAGGCGGCCAACACCGGCATCACCTCGCTGAACAAGCTGATCGACACCGCCAAATCGATCGCCAACCAGGCGCTGCAGTCGAACGTCGGTTACAGCACCAAATCCAACGTCTCGACCACCATCGCCGGCGCCACGCCGAACGATCTGCGCGGCACCCAGACCTTCGCCAGCGCGATCGCGACCAGCAACGTGATCTACGACGGCACCGTCGGCGGCACCAACGGGGTGTCGGCGACCGATACGCTCGGCGGCGGCATTGGCAGCGTGTCGTCGCTTGCTGCCGTGACCAAGAACGTCGCCACCGACGCCACCGCGACCGGCGCCGTGCTGTACACCGGCACCGCGACTGCGACCGCGACCGGCACCGACCTGATCTCGTCGCTGACCAACGGTTCGACCACGACCCCGACAGGCCCTCAGGCGGGCGACGTGCTGGTGGTCGACGGCAAGACCATCACCTTCACCGCGACCGGCACGCCGACGATCGACAGCAACGGAAACTACACGCTGGGCGTCAACCAGCCGATCAACGCGCTGCTGGCGACCATCGACACCATCAATGGCAACACCTCCAACCCGTCGGTGGTCAATGCCGCCGGCCGGCTCGAGCTTCACACCGGCACCAATCGCGAACTGCAGATCTCCGACACCACCGGCGGCACCGTGCTGGCCAAGCTCGGTCTCGGCTCCTCGGTGACGGTGCCGCTCGGCAGCGCCGCTGCCACCGCGATCAACGCCAGCACCAAGCTGTTCAATTCCGTCGGCGGTCTCGGCGCTGCGATCGCCGACGGCACCACGCTGACGGTGAACGGCAAGACCATCACCTTCAAGGCTTCCGACCCGCCGTCGCCGTCGGGCCTGCTGGTCGGCTCCGGCGTGCTCGGCAACATCGTCGCCGACTCCCAGGGCAACTCGACGATCTATCTCGGCACCAGCAACACCTTCACCAATGCCACCGTCGGCGACGTGCTGACGGCGATCGATCTCGCCAGCGGGGTCAAGTCGGCGACGATTGCCGGCGGTGTCGCGACCTTCGCCGCCAACGGTACGCCGTCCTCGATCAGCACCGGCGGCGTGGTGACGCTGAATTCCTCCACCGGTGCGGACCTCCACGTCACCGGCCCGGCCGACTTCCTGAAATCGCTGAACCTCACCACCTCGACCGGATCCGGCCCGACCACGATCGACGTTCCGCGCATCACGGGGGCGGGCACCATCGGCACCCTGATCGAAGACGGGTCGATCCTGACCGTCAACGGCCAGACCATCACCTTCAAGAACGCACCGGTGCCGCTGCCCTCGGCGACCCACACCGGCGTGACCGGCAATGTCGAAACCGACGGCCTGGGCAATTCGACCGTCTATCTGCAGGGCGGCACCATCGCCGACGTGCTGAAGGCGATCGACCTCGCTACCGGCGTGCAGACCGCAACGCTGTCGCAGACGGGCGCGACGCTCACGACGCAGACCGGCGCTGCGAACTCGTCGCTGTCGAGCGGCTCGCTGAAGATCTCGACCGGCAGCGCCTCGGACCTCACCATCAGCGGCACCGGCAACGCGATGCTGGCGCTCGGCCTCGCCGGCAACACCGGCACCTCGACCGTGTTCCAGGCGTCGCGCGCCTCCGGCGCCGGCGGCGTCTCCGGCAAGACCATGACCTTCACCGCCTTCAAGGGCGGCACCCCGGTCAGCGTCACCTTCGGCGACGGCACCGGCGGCACGGTGAAGACGCTCGCCCAGCTCAACGCCAAGCTGGCGCCGAACAATCTGATCGCGCAGATCGACGCCAACGGCGTGCTGACCATTTCGTCGAACAACGACTACGCCTCGTCGACGCTCGGCTCGGCGGAGGACGGCGGCGTGCTCGGCGGCACGATCACCTCGACGCTGACCTTCACCACGCCGAATCCGCCGGTCGCCGATCTCAATTCGCAGACCGCGCGCGCCAAGCTGGTGGAGCAGTACAACAACGTCATCGCGCAGATCACCACCACGTCGCAGGACGCGTCGTTCAACGGCGTCAACCTCCTGAACGGCGACACGTTGAAGCTGGTGTTCAACGAGACCGGCAAATCGACGCTGACCATCGTCGGTACCGCGCTGTCGCCGGCGGCGCTGGGCCTGCCGACGCTGGTCGCCGGCGTCGACTTCATCGACAACGCCGCGACCAACAAGACGCTCGCCGCTCTCAACACCGCGTCGACCACGCTGCGCTCGCAGGCGTCGTCCTACGGCTCCAACCTGTCGATCGTGCAGATCCGTCAGGAGTTCGCCAAGAACCTCATCAACGTGCTGCAGACCGGCTCGTCCAACCTGACGCTGGCCGACACCAACGAAGAAGCAGCCAACAGCCAGGCGCTGTCGACCCGGCAATCGATCGCCGTGTCGGCGCTGTCGCTGGCCAACCAGTCGCAGCAGAGCGTGCTGCAGTTGCTGCGGTAAACACGGCGGTCCCGGCCTCGCGCCGGGACGGCGGCGGAGCAGCCCTGCTCGAAGCGTCGACGCGATTCGGCGTCGCGCAACCGCCTGTTCCATTTTTCCCCTGAAAGCACGGCGCGTTTGCACTGGATCGATTCGGAAACCCTGCGCATAAGGAAAAAGGGCTGGAGGATGAGTCGATCTCGGTCCGGTGACCGTACGCGAAGGGAGCAGCGATGCCTTTACGAGTCGAATTGAAGCCGTTCGAACGGATCGTGATCGGGCAGAGCGTGATCACCAACTCCGACACCCGCACGACATTTCTCATCGACGGCGACGCGCCGATCCTGCGCGAGAAGGACATCCTGACCGCCGAGACCGCAAACACGCCGGTCAAGCGCATCTATCTGTGCGTGCAGATGATGTATCTGCAGAACGACATTCCCGCCTATCAGGATCTGTATCTCGGCTTCATCAAGGAATTGCTCGAAGCTGTGCCGAGTTTTCGCGAAACGATCGAGGCGACCAGTAATCATATCTTAAGCGGCAATCTCTATAAGGCACTCAGAGAGCTGCGCCCCCTCATCAAGCGTGAAGAAGAACTGTTGTCGAGGTAGCCGATGTCGAGTGCCGCGCAAGCTTACGCCAGAACCGCGCAGAGAACCGCATCTCCTCGCGAAATCGAAGCGCAAGCGCTGCTCAAGGCGGCCAAGCAGCTCCAGGACGTCGTCACCAACTGGAACGAGAAGGGCGCGATCGGACTTCAGGAAGCGCTGATGTTCAATCGCAAACTGTGGTCGATCTTCGTCTCCGAAGCGATGCGCGACGACAATCCGCAATCGATCGAAATTCGCCAGAACATCGCCAACATCGGCGTGTTCGTGCTCAGCCAGTCCAGCGCGCTGCAGATCAAGCCGGAAGTCGAGCGCCTGCAGGCGCTGATCGACATCAACCGCAACATCGCAGCGGGCCTCAGCGGTCGTCCCTGATGCTGCCGACGTGGACGGCGTGCCGACGATTTTCGATCACAGCTTCTTTTACCCAGCAGCAATCGCCCGCGCCCGCGATCGGCAGGCCGGGAAAGCCATCGGACGATCCGAGGGCAGGTCAGACGATGCGGTCGGTGGCGAGCGCCCCGATACGTTCCGGTTTGGACTGATCGAGCTCGCGGAAGTAAGCGCGTGCCTTGAGCTGCCAGGACTCCGGATATTGGCTGATCACCGCCTTGGTATCCCGATCGACCGCGACGTAGACCATCTCCGCCGCCGCCTGATCGAAGATCACCTGGCGCAGCACGGACGACGACGCATTGGTCTCGGCCTTGACCGTAGCCGATCCGAATCCTTTCTCCGCCGCGGTGACGCTCTGCGGCGCGGGCAGGTCGGTCGGGATCGCAGTTCGCGCCGCCTCAGGCTCCGGCCTGATGATCGGCGTAGTCACCGGCGCCCCCACCGGCTTCACGTTGAAATCGATACTCATGTCAGCCTCCTGGCCTCCATCAGGTCAATCCCACACCTCCGCCAGCATCGTGGCAAACAGTTCTGAAATTCCTCCTGCAAAGATGACGATGATTTGAGTCGAATGCAGCATGTCGCATGGACGTGCACGATCGCGCGGCACCGGGTGTCGCGCGATCCAGCGGCGGGACGTCTGCGAGGTTACAGCGAGCGGCTGACCGCGATCGGTGTGAGCTGGCGCGGGCTCGGGGCGGTGGGCCGGCCGTAGGCGGTGTAGGTCTGCGGCGAGTTGCGCTTCTGCACTTCGGCGTTGACGCCGCGCACGATGCCTTCCGACACCGCGTGGGCGGTGGCGAGCACGGTGAGATTAACCTGCAGCATCGCGCGGAACACTTCGTGATGCCGATGCAGCGTGGCGAGCAGCTCGGGCGTCGCCTTGGCCATATAAGGCTGACTCGCGCGCACCAGGGTGATCGCCGTGATGTATTGCTTGGTGCGCCCGGTCTTGTCGCCCTCGAGCCGCATCGCTTCGGCGATCTGGCCGGCGCGGACCAGTTCGGTCTCGCGCTCGATCAGTTTCAGCAGCCCGTCCATCACCTCGATCAGGGCTTCGGCGAGCTTGCGGGCTTCGGCCGGAGTCGCCACCGGCTGCGCCGCGGCGGGCTGAACGGACTGATTTTGCGTGGAGATCATGGCGTCGTCCTCTACGGGCTCAGGAGCGGGCTGCCTGTTGCAGGATCAGGGAGCGGTAGACGTCGCTGGCGATGCCGACGCCGCCGGCTTTGGCGATGGTCTGCGAATACTGCTCGGTCAGCATCGATCGCCAGACGCCGGTGCCGACGGTGTCGCCGAACGGCCCGTCTCCCTTCAGCCCGGTCGTCATCTGCGAGAACATGGTGTTGAGGAACATCGCCTCGAAGTCCTTGGCGGTCTTCTGGGCCTTGTCTTTGACCTTCGACGGCACCTGCGCCAGCGCCTCGGCGAAGGCAAAGTCCGGCCGGCCGTTGTAGGTCGGAAGCGTCGGGCCGTAGGCGGAAGCGAGCGTCATCACATCACCTCGATGTCGGCTTCGATCGCGCCTGCGGCTTTGATCGCCTGCAGGATGCCGATCAGGTCGCGTGGTCCGATTCCCAGGCTGTTGAGGCCGTCGACGAGCTGCTGCAGCGACACGCCGTCCTTGACCACCGCGAGCTTCTTGCCGTCCTCGGTGACGCCGATCCGTGAATTCGGCGTGACCACGGTGCGGCCGCCGCCAAGCGGATTGGGCTGGCTGACCTGCGGGCTTTCGGAGATCGACACCGTCAGGTTGCCCTGGGCCACCGCCACGGTCGCGACGCGGACGTCACGTCCCATCACTATGATACCGCTGCGCTCGTCGATCACGATCTTGGCGGCCTGATCGGGCTCGACCTGCAACTGCTCGATCTCGGTCAGCAGCGCCACCGCGTTGCCCTTGAATTCGGCCGGAATCGAGAGCTGGACGGTCGAAGGATCGAGCGGCTCGGCGCATTTGGTGCCGAGATAGTCGTTCACCGCGGCGGCGATCCGCTTGGCGGTGGTGAAGTCGGAGTTGCGCAGCGCCAGCCGCACATTGGGCAGGCGGTTCAGGGCGAATTCGATCTCGCGCTCGATGATCGCGCCGTTGGCGATCCGGCCGACCGTGGGCACGCCGCGGGTGATCTTGGCGGCCTCGCCCTCGGCCTGGAAGCCGCCGATCGCCAGCGAGCCCTGGGCGACTGCGTACACATTGCCGTCGGCGCCGAGCAGCGGGGTGACCAGCAGGGTGCCGCCCTGCAGGTTCTTGGCGTCGCCGAGCGCCGAGACGGTGACGTCCATCCGCGTTCCCTGGGTGGCGAATGGCGGCAGATTGCCGGTGACCATGACGGCCGCCACGTTGCCGGTGCGGATGGTGGCACCGCGGATGTTGACGCCCATCCGTTCCAGCATCGCCTGCAGCGACTGCTTGGTGAAGGGAATGTTGTTGAGAGTGTCGCCGGTGCCGTTGAGGCCGACCACCAGGCCGTAGCCGATCAGCTGGTTCTGCCGGATGCCCTCGATGTTGGCGAGGTCCTTGATCCGCGAGGTCGCGTTCGCCGCCACGCCGGTCAGCAGCAGCGCGCACAGCACTGCCGAGGCCAGCTTGAGGATTCGGGTGGTCGGGCGCGGCATTCACGGCTCCTGTCGATCCGCCATCGGCTTTCGCCGACGACGTGGGTCGGCTCAGCCTTGCCAGTCCTGTGCCACCCCTCGACGTCGCGCAACTTGTTGATTTGCCGAGGGTAAGTTCCGTTTCGGCGAGTTCCGTCCGGGTTCCCGCCACGGCGAAACTGCCGTCCCCGGCAAATCTTGCCGGGTGTTTACTCGCCGTTAACCATAAATCTGTTTCCTCAGGGTCGGGGGCCTCAGCCCTGTTGCCGCCCTGGGTGTAAGCTGTTCCACGCGGCGAGCCTGGACACGGCGAGAGAAGCGATGCGCATTTACGGTCCGAACGGCACCACCACATCGACCGGCTCCGGCACCGTCCGGCGCTCCGGATCGAGCACGTTCTCGTTGCCCACCGCGCCGACGCCGTCGGAATCCAAGCCGATCAGTGCGCCGCGGCCGGCGGCAGGGCTGGACGCTCTGTTGGCCATGCAGGGCGTCGAGGACGCCACCGAACGCCGCAAGCGCTCGGTGCAGCGTGGCCGCACCGCGCTGGATGCGCTCGACGATCTGAAGATCGGGCTGCTGTCCGGCTCGCTCGACGCCGCCATGGTGGCGCGGCTGCGCGCTGCGGCGGCCGAATTGAAGAATTCGTCAGGTGATCCCGGCCTCGATGCCGTGCTGGGGGAAATCGAGCTGCGAGTCGAGGTCGAACTCGCCAAAGCCGGCCAAGCCTGATCTCGCGCCCAAATCCAAGGCAGGTCGAATCCGGTCGCACGCCTGTTCCTCGGCCGTGCGACGGGCCGAGCTATCGCTGCGGTCGATATTGTCTGTCACAACCGCGCGCTATATAAGCTGCCGCGCAGGCGGGGTGTTTACCGCCCAATGTGAATCATGGATTGCCCTTGGAAAAGTTGAAAGACTATCGACCATCCGAGAAAGAGCCGTTCATGAACGAGCGGCAGCGCGAATACTTTCGCGCCAAATTGTTGGCTTGGAAGGACGAGATCCTGCGTGAAGCCAAACTCACGCTCCAGGCACTGCAGGAAGAGAACGTCAATCATCCCGATCTGGCCGATCGCGCCTCTTCCGAAACCGACCGCGCGATCGAATTGCGCGCTCGCGACCGCCAGCGCAAGCTGATCGCCAAGATCGACGCGGCGCTGCAACGTATCGAAGACAACACCTACGGCTACTGCGAAGAGACGGGTGAACCGATTTCGCTGAAGCGGCTCGAGGCGCGCCCGATCGCGACGCTCTCGGTCGAAGCCCAGGAGCGCCACGAGAAGCGCGAAAAGGTGTATCGCGACGAATAGACCGGTCGGCTCATCGAAGTTTTACGGCGTCGCCTCCAATCGGAAGCGGCGCCGTTGTTTTTTTGGCCGGGCCGTGCTGCACGACAGGGTGTCGAACGACGCGGACGCGACCAGTCCGCGCTGCTCAATGCCGGCGCTGACGTTGACGCGGCGGCGGCACCTGTTGCGGTTCGGCGTCCTGCTCGCGCGCGCCGAACGCGACCATCGGATTGATGTCGCAATAGGCCCGGGTGCCGGAGGCGGTCACCATGCATTGCTGATAGGAGTCGAACTGGCAATTGCCGGGATAGCCCCATTCGCCGCCTTGCAGGCAGTAGGGGAAGTCGCGGGCCGAGGCCGGAGCCGCCGCCAGGGTGAGAAGGGTCGCGGCCGCGAGCAAAGCGGCGCCGGTCTTGGTCATCTGGTCTCTCCATTGAGCCCGAGGACTCCCCTGCAGGAATCGTCGGTCGCGGGGGGAAGTTAGCGTCTCCCGGTCGCGATACAACTACGAGCGCAGGATGCCGCCGATGCGCCGGATCATGTCTGCGGATGTCTGGACAGGCGGTTTATGATCCGCCGTAATGTGGCGTGTCCCGCATCGTGCCGCTCAGGAGCAGCGCCTCAATCTTTCCGCGTCATCGCCAGCAGTCGCGCCAGCAGCTTCTTGCGATCCATCCGGAGATCCGGGGCGAGGTGGGTGAGGTCGGCGAGCCAGGCGCCGTCGGCGGCGAGACGCACGATTTCCAGCGCCGGCGCCGAGTCGGTCTTCTTGTGCTTGGTCAGCCATGCCCGCATCCTGGCCGACCAGCGCGGCCGCAGCAGCGGATCGGTCATCATCGATACGGCCAGCGCGCCGCCGCATTGGCTGTCGTCCTGGTCGCTGAGATCGAAGGTCGCCCGGACATAGGCGCGGGTGAAGCAGCCGTAGCTGGAATGGTCGTCCTGCAGCGCGTCGTCGACGGCGGCGCCGAACACGTCGAGCTGGGCGTCGAACACTGCCTCGATCAGTTTGTCCTTGGTCGGGAAATGATGAAACAGGCCGCCTTTGGTGACGCCGGCCGCGGCGGCGACGGCCTGCACCGTCACCGCCTGCAACCCCCGCTCCAGCGCCAGGGCGGCGGCGCAATCGATCAGGGCGCGCCGGACGACTTCAGGTTGTTTCTTTCGCTCATAGGCGCTGCTCATCGCGGCGACAGGCTTTCCCTGTGACGGTTCGGTGAATCTAGACGGGCGGCGGTTGTCATTGTCAATCAGATAATATACCAACCGGCCGGTATCTTTTGAGCGGTTGCGGCGAGGCTGGGGAGCCCTGCGGCCGCGCCGAGCAAAGGTGATGAGCGTGAGGACGCAGACGATAGCCGCTCTCCGGGCCGCTTGCGCGTTTGGCATGATGGTTGGCCTGGCCGGCTGCGGCGAAGGCAAGCAGGCCGGCCCAGCCGAGAAGCAAGCGCCGCCGGTCGTGGTGAGCGTGGTGACGGTCGCGCCGGAAACGCTGCGCATCGTCAGCGATCTGCCGGGGCGGATCGCGCCGACCCGGATCGCCGAGGTGCGCCCGCGGGTCTCCGGCATCATCATCGAGCGGGTGTTCAAGCAGGGCACCATCGTCCAGCAGGGTGACGTGCTGTACCGGCTCGACCCGGCGCCGTTTCAGGTCCGCGTCGCCAGCGCCAAGGCGGCGCTGCAGCGCGCCGAGGCGACGCGCGCCCTCGCCGCGCAGCAGGCCGAGCGCCAGACCAAGCTCAAGGACCGTGATGCGACCACCGGTCAGCTCTACGACAAGGCGGTCGCCGAACTGGCGCAGGCGGAGGCCGACGAGGCTTCGGCGCGTGCCGGACTGCAGGCGGCCGAGCTCGATCTGCAATACACCGAGGTGCGCGCGCCGATCACCGGCCGCATCGGGCGCGCGCTGATCACCGAGGGCGCGCTGTTCACCGTCGGCGGCAGCGAGAGTCTGGCGACGATCCAGCAGCTCGATCCGGTCTATGCCGACTTCACTCAATCGGCAAACGAGATGCTGGCGCTCAAGCATGCCGCGCAGCGAACCGCAAAGCCCGGCGACGCGATCGAAGCCGAGGCGCGCCTGCGGTTCGACAATGGTACCAACTACGCGCATCGCGGCCGGTTGCTGTTCTCCGAGGCCTCGGTCGACGCCACCACCGGGCAGGTGACGCTGCGCGGCGAGTTTCCAAATCCGGACGGCGATCTGCTGCCCGGCATGTATGTCCGGGTGCAACTGGTACAGGGCGAGGAGGCCGGCGTGCTGGCTGTTCCCGACCGCGCGTTGCGCCGCGATCCCGGCGGGCAGGCGCAGCTTTATGTCGTCACCGCCGATCGCAAAGCCGAGTTGCGGCCGGTGACGCCGACGCGTCTGGTCGATGGCCGCTGGATCATCGCCGCCGGCTTGAAGGCCGGCGATGCGGTGATCGTGCAAGGCTTCCAGGCGCTGTCACCGGGTGCCTCGGTCGATCCGCAGCCATGGTCCGGGATCGCGGCGGCGGGCGCGGCCAGCGCCGCCGCGCAGGCGAAGTGAGGCTCGGCGGTCATGCCCGATTTCTTCATCGCGCGGCCGGTGTTCGCGTGGGTGGTCGCCATCTTCATCATGATCGCCGGCGCGTTGGCGATCCCGTTTCTGCCGGTCGCGCAATATCCCAATATCGCGCCCGCCAAGATTTCCGTTACCGCCAACTACCCGGGCGCGTCGTCCGAGGAAATCTACCAGGGCGTCGTCCGGCTGATCGAGGATCAGCTCGCCGGCATTCCCGGCCTGATGTACTTCGAGTCGACCACCGACGCGACCGGCCAGATCTCGATCGAGGTCTCGTTCCAGCCCGGCACCTCGCTGGCGCAGGCGACGGTGGATGTGCAGAACCGCATCCGCCGTGTGGAGTCGCGGCTGCCGAGCGCGGTGACGCAGCGCGGCATCCTGGTCGACGAAGCCTCCAGCACCTTCCTGATGTTCATCTCGGTGCAGACCACCGACGGTTCGCTCGATAGCATCGCGGTCGGCGACTACATCATCCGCAACATCATCAGCGAGATCCGCCGGGTCGAGGGCGTCGGCAAGGCGCAGCTGTTCGGCACCCAGCGGTCGATGCGGGTCTGGATCGATCCGGACAAGCTGTTCGGCGTCGGATTGACCGTCAGCGACGTCTCGGCGGCGATCGCCGCGCAGAACGCGCAGGTCGCGGCCGGGCGGATCGGCGCGATGCCCAATCCGGTGTCGCAGGAGGTCACCGCGCCGGTGCTGGTCAAGGGCCAGCTCGGCACGCCGGAGGAATTCGGCGCCATCGTGCTGCGCGCCAACCGCGACGGCTCGTCGGTGCGGCTGCGCGACGTCGCCCGTGTCGAGGTCGGCGGCGAGGACTACAATTCGGAGAGCCGGCTGAACGGTCAGCCGGCGGCGTCGATCGGCGTCCAGTTGTCGGCGACCGCCAATGCGCTCGCCACCTCCAGGGCCGTCACCGCCAAGATGAAGGAGCTCGCGCAGTATTTCCCGAAAGGGATGACCTACGAGATTCCATACGACACCACGCCGTTCATCAAGGCGTCGATCGAGAAGGTGCTGTACACGCTCGCCGAAGCGGTCGCGTTGGTGTTCGTGGTGATGTTCCTGTTCCTGCAGAACATCCGCTACACCCTGATCCCGACCCTGGTGGTGCCGATCGCGCTGCTCGGCACCTGCGCGGTGATGTTCGCCACCGGCTTCTCGATCAACGTGCTGACGATGTTCGCGATGGTGCTGGCGATCGGCATCCTGGTCGACGACGCCATCGTGGTGGTCGAGAACGTCGAGCGCCTGATGGCGACCGAGGGGCTGTCGCCGCGCGAGGCGACCATCAAGGCGATGAGGCAGATCAAGGGTGCGATCGTCGGCATCACGCTGGTGCTGACGGCGGTGTTCCTGCCGATGGCGTTCTTCCCCGGCGCGGTCGGGATCATCTATCGGCAATTCAGTCTGACGATGGTGGTGTCGATCCTGTTCTCGAGCTTCCTGGCGCTGACCCTGACGCCGGCGTTGTGCGCCACCTTCCTGAAGCCGGTGCCGGACGATCACCACGAGAAGGCCGGCTTCTTCGGCTGGTTCAACCGCAGCTTCGCGCGCATCGCCGGCCGCTACCGTAGCGGCGTCCGCTGGGCCACGGGGCGGACCGGGCGGCTGATGGTGGTGTATCTGGCGCTGCTGGCCGGCCTCGGCTGGGCTTACTTGCGGCTGCCCGCGGCGTTCCTGCCGACCGAGGATCAGGGTTATCTGATCGTCGACATGCAGGCGCCGACCGAAGCGACCCAGACCCGCGCGATGACGTCGATCGAACAGGCCGAACGCGTCTTTCTCGCCGACCCCAGCGTGTCGCAAGTGTTCACCGTCGCAGGCTTCAGCTTCTCCGGCAATTCGCAGAGTGCCGCGGTGGCCTTCGTGACGCTGAAAGACTGGAGCGAACGCGGCCATGATAGCGCGGGGGCGATCGCCCGGCGCGCCAATGTCGAACTGGCGAAGATCGGCGATGCCGCCGTCATGGCATTCGAGCCGCCGCCGATCGACGGTCTCGGCAATTTCACCGGCTTCACCTTCCGACTGCAGGATCGCGGCAGCCGCGGCAATGCGGCGCTGGATGATGCCGCGACGCGTCTGACCGCGGCCGGCGCCGCCAGCCCGGTGCTGGCCGGTGTCCGGGTCGAGGGCCTGGCCAATTCCGCCCAGCTCCATCTGGTGATCGACCGTGAGAAGGCGAACGCGCTCGGCGTGTCGTTCGCCGATATCAACGCCACCATCACCGGCAGCCTCGGCTCGGCCTACGTCAACGACTTCCCCAACGCCGGCCGGATGCAGCGCGTCACCATCCAGGCGCAGGACGATCGCCGGATGCACGCGGACGATCTGCTCAAGCTGAATGTCCGCAATGCCGCAGGCGGCATGGTGCCGCTGTCGGCGTTCGCGCGGACCGAATGGTCGAAGGGACCGATTCAGGTGATCGGCTTCAACGGCTATCCGTCGGTGCGCTTCGCCGGCGACGCCGCGCCCGGGCATTCATCGGGCGAAGCGATCGCCGAGATGGAACGGCTGGCGAAACAATTGCCGCGCGGCTTCGGCTTCGAATGGGCCGGGCAGTCGCTGCAGGAGATCCAGTCCGGCAATCAGGCGCCGTTCCTGCTCGGCCTCAGCGTGCTGTTCGTGTTCCTGCTGCTGGCGGCGCTGTACGAGAGCTGGTCGATCCCGCTGTCGGTGATGCTGGTGGTGCCGCTCGGCATCATCGGCGCGCTCTTCGCAGTGATGCTGCGCGACATGCCGAACGACATCTACTTCAAGGTCGGCCTGATCGCGATCATCGGTTTGTCCGCCAAGAACGCGATCCTGATCGTCGAATTCGCCAAGGATCTCCATGCCGATGGCAAGCCGCTGCGCGAGGCGGCGATCGAGGCGGCCGGCATCCGCTTCCGTCCGATCATCATGACCTCGCTCGCGTTCATTCTCGGCGTCACGCCCCTGGCGTTCGCCAGCGGTGTCAGCGCCGGCAGCCAGAACGCGATCGGCACCGGCGTGTTCGGCGGCATGCTGTCCGCCACCGTGCTGGCGGTGCTGTTCGTGCCGGTGTTCTACGTCTTCGTGCTGCAGAAGGTGGAGCGGCGGAAGGCGGGAGGCAGCAAGGGCGCGGCGGGCAAAAGCGAGCTGCGATCGACGACGGTTGCACGATCGTAGGTGCTGTTAGCTAATCGTCATGGCGGGAGAAGCCGGCCATAACGGAAGTCACTTAGCACGTTCAGCGACGCCTGCACTGCTTCAAAACGACCGCGGCCTCCGTCCGGAGGGAGAGCCGGACGGAGGCCGCGTGGAACACCTGACCGCGCCTAGGTTCGCGGTCGGGTGTGGGAGCTCGTTGGGTGAGTCCGCATGATCTGATCCCGAAAACCGGTGTCCACTTTTCGGGTTCATGCGGATCAGAACGGCAGCAGCACGTCCATCACCTGTTGGCCGTAGCGCGGCTGTTGCACGTCGGTGATCTGGCCGCGGCCGCCATAGGCGATGCGGGCCTGCGCGATCTTGCTCGAGTCGATGATGTTGTCGCTCTGGATGTCCTCGGGCCGCACGATGCCGGCGACGATCAGTTCGCGGATCTCGAAATTGACCCGGATCTCCTGTTTGCCCTCGACCACCAGATTGCCGTTCGGCAGCACCTGCGTCACCACCGCGGCGACCGTGGTCTGCAACGCTTCCTGGCGCTGCACCGAGCCCTTGCCGTCAGACGACGATGTGGAATCGGTGGTCAGGATACGGCCCGGCAGCACTGCGGTCGCGGGGGTCGTGATCGTCTTGCTGCCGATGAAATCGGTGATGCCGGAGTCTTCCTTGCTGGTGCGGCTGCGCTGGGTCTCGTTGGCGATGTTGGCCTTGTCGGTGAAGTTCACGGTCACGGTAAGAATGTCGCCGACCTTGGCGGCGCGCTGATCCTTGAAGAACGCGCGGCTGCCGTTCCGCCACAGCGAGTTGGCGTTGTAGGACGCGACTTCCGGCTTCGGCATCGGCATCTGCACCGGCTTGTAGCCGGGTTGCGTGGTCGGGTTCTCGATCGGGGTGAGCGCTGGGCGTTCGCCGATCGCGGCGAGACGATCGATCGAGGAGCAGCCCCCGGCAAGTCCGCCCGTCGCCACCAGGGCGGCGACCAGAACGATGCGTTGCAGCGGTACCGGCTTGGACATGAACGTTACTCGGGTTTGGTGGCACTGGCGACGATGCGCGGGGAGATGACGGTGATCGCGACCTGGCCGCGGCCGATCACGGTGCCGGTGATGGTGCGCTTGGATTGCAGGTTGAGCACGTTGACGACGTCGCCCTCGGCGCCGGTGTCGAGCGCCTTGCCGCGCGCGGTGAGATAGATGCCGGCGGCGCGATAGATCAGGGTGACGCCCTGATCGCGCGTCACCAGGTCGGGCTTGGCGAGATCGGCGCTGCGCACCACCTGACCGCTGCGCAGCGTCTGCCGCGCCTGCATCCCGATCGCCGCATCGCGCGATGCGGCGTCGGAGGCGACCTCGCTCTTCGGCCGGCGCTCGGTCACGATATCGGACGCCTTGATCACCTCGTTCCGCTGCACCGGACGGGTCAGCACGGTGGCGATCACGGTTTCCACCGCGGTGCCGGTGAGCCGGAGCCGAGCCGGGGCGGCGCCTTCGCCGCCGTTGATCTCGTAGCTGATGTCGAACCGGCCGCTGCGGACGTCGAACCGCTCGCTGACGAGTTGCGGGGCGCCGGCATAGCTTGCCGGCAGCGTCCTGCTCTCGATGTCCCGGTCGAAGTTCACGGTCAGGTCCTCGGCGGCGCCGAGATTGTGGCGCTGCTGCAGGGTCTGGATCACCTGCTGCTCGATTTCCTTGGCCGCCAGCGTCCGGGCGAGCCGGGTCACGGTGACTTCGGAGATGTCGCGGGTGTCGACCCCGATGACCTGATGCGCGCTTAGCGCGGCGAGCACGGTCGCGGTCGGCAGCGCACCGGTGGTGCCGAGATCGGGCGACCGATAGATCGCGATGTTGGCGGCGGAGCCGGCGTTGTCGATCACGTCGCCGATCCGCACCAGCTCGCCGGTGACTTCGACGTGGCGGCGCAGCACCGGTGTTTTCAGCACCTCGCTCGGCTGCAACGCGGCGGCCGGCTGGCTCTGCGGAGCGACTGTCTGGCCGGAGGCGGTGGCACCGGCGGCGGCGGCGAAGCTTGCCGCGAGGAGGAGAGCCCGGATCATCTGACGCCTCCCTCAGCGGAACATGTTGGCGGTGGACTGCAGCATCTGGTCGGCTGCGCTGACCACCTTGGCGTTCATCTCGTAGGCGCGCTGCGCCGAGATCAGGTCGGAGATTTCCGTCACCACCTCGACGTTGGCCTGCTCGAGCGTCTTCTGCAGGATGTCGCCGAGGCCGTCCGCGGTGGCGATGCCGTCCTGCGGCGTACCCGAGGCCGGCGTTTCGACGAACAGGTTGTCGCCCTGCGGCTGCAGGCCGGCCTTGTTGATGAAGCGGGTCAGGCCGATCTGGCCGAGCACGGTCGGCGTGGTCGAGCCTGAGACCGTCACCGAGACCTGGCCGTTGGAGGCGACGGTGATGCTGGTCGCGCCGTTCGGAATGGTGATTGTCGGCTGCACCGGGTTGCCGCCGGCGGTGACGACGCGGCCGGTGTTGTCGGTGGTGAACGAGCCGTCGCGGGTGTAGGCGAAGGTGCCGTCCGGCATCTGGATCTTGAAGAAGCCTTCGCCGCGCACCGCCATGTCGAGGTCGTTGCCGGTCGGCGACAGCGTGCCCTGGGTCATCAGCCGCGGCGTGCCGACGGTCTTGACGCCGCCGCCGATATCGACACCGACCGGCAGGATCGTGCCCTGGTCGGACGCCTGCGCGCCGACGCGGCGAACGTGATCGTAGATCAGGTCCTGAAACTGCGCCGTCTGCTTCTTGAAGCCGGTCGTCCGCATGTTGGCGATGTTGTTGGAGATCACCTGGACGTTGAGCTCCTGGGCCGCCATCCCGGTCGCCGCGGTGTAGAGTGCGCGCATCGTGGGTCTCCGTTAGGCCGGCACTTCGCCGAGTTTCTCGATCGCGGATTTGCGCAGCTCGCTCTGCTGCTGCAGCATCGCCGAGATCTGCGTGTAGGTGCGGGTGACCTCGATCATCCGGGTCATTTCCAGCACCGAGTTGACGTTCGATTTCTCGACATAGCCCTGGCGCAGCACCGACTTGATGTCCGGCGTGCCCTGATCGGAGGTCGGCGCGAACAGATTGCCGCCCTCCTTGATCAGGCTCTGCGGCCGATCGAACGACACCACCCGCAGCTTGCCGCGCAGCGAGTCGATGATCGAAGTGCCTTCGAGGACGCTGACGCGGCCGTCCGGCGAGATCGAGACTTCCTTGTCGGTCGGCTGGATCACGATCGGACCGCCGGTACCGAGCACCGGAAATCCGGAGCCGTTCACGAGCTGGCCCTGGGCATTGATCTTCAGGGAGCCGTCGCGGGTGAAGCGCTCGCCCTGCGGCGTCTGCACCACCAAGAAACCCTGGCCGTCGATCGCGACGTCGAGCGGGTTCTTGGTCTGCTCCAGCGGGCCGGTCGACAGGTCGTGAAAGGTGGCGCGATCCTGCACGAAGCTGATGCGCCGGTCCGGACGCGCGAAGTTGTCTTCGTGCGCGCCGGTGTTCAGAAATTCCTGAAACATCGACCGCTCGGCCTTGAAGCCGGTGGTGCTGATGTTGGCGAGGTTGTTCGCGACGACATCCATCTGCCGTTCGAGCACGACCTGCCGTGACAGTCCGACGAGAAGCGCATTCTCCATCGGTGGTTCTCCCTTCAATGACCCGCCGCCAAGCCCTCCCAGACCGTCGGCGGATCGTACGAACCGCAGGCGCTCTCCCAAGCGCGCGGCTCACCGAACACCTTGCGAGCCTCGTGCCAACATATAAAATCGTTGTCAGTCAGTAACTTAGTTGTTTCCGGCGCCCCGGGTTAGGCGGCAAGAAAGGTCTTGTTGACCATACCGGGCGGCAAATTCTTCCTAGTCCCGGGCGGCGCGGAAAGGTTCCGTTAACCATTGCGACATAGCGTCGGGAAATCAGAGCCTTGGGCGCTGGCGGCGTTAGTCTCGCGTTTACGGTTCGCCTCGGCCGCGGCTCGCATTTCAGGACACGGGCGATTCGGCCGATGGCGGACGCAGAGAAACCGGAAGAGGGCGCCGACGCCGGTGAAGGCGGAGCGCCGAAGAGCAAGAAGAAGCTCATCATCATCATCGCCGCGGCCGCCCTGCTGCTGATCGGCGGCGGTGGCGGCGGCTGGTTTTTCTTGATGCGTGGCCATGACGACAAGGACAAGGATCACCACGCCGAAGCCGCCAAGGCCGTGAAGCCGCCGAGCTTCGTCGAAGTGCCGGAGATCATGGTCAACCTCGCCGGCACGCCGGGCGAGCGGGTGCAGTATCTCAAGGCCAAGGTCGTGCTCGAAGTGAAGGACGAGAAGCTGGTCGAGCAGATCAAGCCGAACATGCCGCGGATCACCGACCTGTTTCAGACCTATCTGCGCGAGCTGCGCTCGGGCGATCTCAACGGCTCGGTCGGGATGTTTCGGATGAAGGAGGAGCTGACGCGCCGCGTCAACATGGCGATCGCGCCTGCGCAGGTGTCGGCCGTGTTGTTCAAGGAAGTGCTGGTGCAGTGAGCTGATCATGGCCGGCCAGGACCAACTCGACCAGGACGCAATTGCCGCCCAGTGGGAAGCCTCCATGGCGTCGGAGGATCCCGAGGCCGCGGCAAAGGCGGCAGCGGAAAACGAACTCACCGGGACGATGGCGGAGCAATGGGCCGCCATGGTCGAGGACGGCGGCCGCGATCTCGGCGGCAGCAAGAACGGCGGCGAGCGGGTGCTGTCGCAGGAGGAGATCGACAATCTCCTCGGCTTCAGCGTCGGCGAAGTGCACCTCGACGAGAACTCCGGCATCCGCGCGATCATCGACTCGGCGATGGTCTCCTACGAGCGTCTGCCGATGCTCGAAATCGTGTTCGACCGCCTGGTGCGGTTGATGACGACGAGCTTGCGCAATTTCACCTCGGACAACGTCGAAGTCTCGCTCGACCGCATCACCTCGGTCCGCTTCGGCGACTACATGAACTCGATCCCGCTGCCGGCGGTGCTGTGCGTGTTCAAGGCCGAGGAGTGGCAGAACTTCGGTCTCGCCACCGTCGATTCCAGCCTGATCTATTCGATGATCGACGTGCTGCTCGGCGGCCGTCGCGGCCAGGCCGCGCTGCGGATCGAGGGCCGGCCCTACACCACGATCGAAACCAATCTGGTGAAGCGGCTGCTCGAGGTTGTGCTCGCCGACGCCGAGCAGGCGTTCCGGCCGCTTTCGCCGGTGTCGTTCTCGATCGACCGGCTCGAAACCAATCCGCGCTTCGCCGCGATCAGCCGGCCCGCCAACGCCGCGATCCTGGTCCGCCTGCACATCGACATGGAAGACCGCGGCGGCAACATCGAACTGCTGCTGCCCTACGCCACGATCGAGCCGATCCGCGGCGTGTTGATGCAGATGTTCATGGGCGAAAAGTTCGGCCGTGATCAGGTTTGGGAAGGTCATCTCGCCACCGAGATCGTGCAGGCGGATATTTCGGTCGATGCGGTGCTGTACGAAGCCGAACTGCCGCTGCGGCAACTGATGGCGCTGCAGGTCGGCGACACCCTGCCGCTGGAGTTGCGTGCCGACGCGACCGTGACGGTGCGCTGCGGCAACGTGGTGCTGACCGAAGGCCGGATGGGCCGGGTCGGCGATCGCGTCGCTATTCGCGTCACCAAGCCGTTGCGTAGGCCGCTCACTACCTACGCGATGTTCGAGCGCACCGACGAGCAGAGCAAAATGATGGAGGCACAATGAGCCACACCTTCGCAATCGTCATCGAAAGCCTGGTCGCCGTGCTGCTCCTCGTCACCGTCGGCTATTGCTGGCTGCTCAACAAACGGCTGTTGCGGCTGAAGGCCGACGAAGCGTCGCTGAAGGCGACGATCGGCGAATTGATCACCGTCACCGAGATCGCCGAGCGGGCGATCGGCGGGCTGAAGCTGACGGTGCGCGAGGTCAACGAGAATCTCGGCCGCGACATCGCCGCCGCGTCAGCGCTGTCCGATCAGTTGAAGAAGCAGCTCGGCGAAGGCGACAACGTGCTGCGGCGACTGTCGAAGATCGTCGCGGCGGCGCGGCCGGCGGGCGAGCAGCCGGCGGTATCTGCGGCGCAGGCCAACGCGGCGGCGGCGCAGGCGTTCGCGGAGCGTAGGCGACACAACGGCTTGGCTGCATGAACGCATTCCGGGACATCCGCATCCTTCCGGTGGTGCTGGTCGCGGTCTTCGGCCTCGCGGTGCTGAAGATCGCCGGACTGGTGCTCGATGGCGGCTACGTGTTCGATTACGACCCGAATGCGACCAAGCCGTCATGGGCCCAGGACAACCTGAACTTCCCCGGTCGGAAGCCGGTCGATCCCGACATCACCGGCTCGGTGGCCAGCGCGCCGAAGAAGAAGGAAGAAGAGCCGAAGCCTGCGGTGGCGGCGCCGGAGCAGACCAAGCCGGCCGAGACCGAGCCGGAAACGCCGCCGATCTCCGCATCGGAGCGCGCCATTCTGGAGCGGCTGCAGGCGCGTCGCCAGGAGCTCGAGGCCCGCGCCCGCGAAGTCGAAATCCGCGAGAGCCTGCTGAAGGCCGCGGAGAAGCGGATCGAGTCCAAGGTCCAGGAGATGAAGCAGACCGAGGGCCAGATCGGCAAGGCCAACGAGGAGAAATCGGAGGCCGATGCCGCGCGCTTCAAGGGCATCGTCACGATGTACGAGTCGATGAAGCCGAAGGACGCCGCCAAGATCTTCGATCGGCTGGAGATGCCGGTGCTGATCGAGATCGCCACCCAGATCGCCCCGCGCAAGATGTCCGACATCCTCGGGCTGATGACGGCGGAAGCCGCCGAGAAGCTCACCGTGGAAATGGCCCGCCGCGCGACCGGCAAGGCCGCGGTCGCCGTCTCCAACGCGGTCTTGCCGAAGATCGAAGGCCGGCCGATGCCGCGACCCTGACCCAGCCGGACGTGTCGAGCGAGCCTAGTCGCAGATCCGCGTCAGCACCGCTCTGAAGCCGAGCGAAGGCGCCTCCGCCGCCATGCCCTCGACCTGTGCGTAGTCGCCGATGGTCGAACCGTGAAAGTCCACCCGCACCTCGTCGACGCCGAATACCGATTGGATCGAGGGATCGATGGTGTGACGCCGGGCGGTGACTGCGCCGCGTATGGTCTGACCGTTCTGTTCGAACGACCCGACATAGGCGAAGGCTGAACTTCCGCCCCGCAATCGGCCGTCTGCTGCGAAAATCACTCCCACCGCCTTGCGGCGTGGCGTTTCGAATTCGACTTTGTAGAGTCCCTTCAGCAGCATGGTTTGGTCGGGTCCGATTGCCAGTGGCGTCGCGCGCGTCGCAGAGCGACGCACGCGCATTGCGGATGTCGATCATTGTCTCGTCGGCGGGAGCCGGCCCCAAGCCGTCGAAGCCGAGCACGGCCGCCGCCAGGGCAGCCGAGAGCAGCGTCGCGGTAAGGCAGAAGCGGTCACGGTCACATGAAGGGATGTTCGGACGGGGATCCTCCCCACTTTGGTAAATACTACCAAAAACGTGTTTAAGTCGACAATCTAAATCTCTGATTGCGAACATGCGAAGTCGTTGCAGCGGTACTGCTGTAGCTATTGCCGCGGCGGACGATGGTTAAACCACCGTTAACGGCTTCTGTGCCCTAGTGGCAGCAGGCTGCGGTTCTGTGCGCTTCCGCCGCGCCCGACCGCATGCGCGAAGCGTATAGTGATTGCGAGCTGCGAAGCCGCTCAGACCGGCAGACGACAGGGTCGTTGACCGAAAGACACGACGGATGGCGCGAATGGCTGCCGCTGGAGTTTGGTCACAGGCGCTGGTCAGGCGCGTCGCACGGCTCTGCCTGGCGCTCGCGCTGCTGATCGCTGCCGCGCTGACCGCGCAGCCGGCTGCGGCGCAAGTCCGCGGCGAAGCCAGCTTCGAAGCCAAGGGCGGTTACGGCCGGTTGCTGCTCAAGCTCGCCGAAGACGTCGAGTCCGATGTTGCGACTGCCGGGCTGATCGTGGTGATCCGCTTCAAGCGTCCGGTCGATATTCCGGTCGACAAGCTCGCCGAGTCCGCATCCGGTTACATCGGTTCGGCGCGCGTCGATCCGGACGGTTATGCAATTCGCCTGGCGATGACGCGCAAGCTCACCGTCAACGCGATGGCGGCCGGCGAGCGACTGTTCGTCGATCTGTTGCCGGAGAACTGGACCGGTGCGCCGCCCGGGTTGCCGCCCGACGTCGTCAAGGAACTGGCCGAGCGGGCGCGCGCCGCCGAGCGGGCGTTGCGGGCGCAGCGCGCCACCGCCGAAGTGAAGAAGCGGCCGCCGATCCGGGTCCGAACTTCGGTGCAGCCGACCTTCGTGCGCTACGTGTTCGAGGTCCCGCCGGAGGTGCGGGTGTCGTCGACCCTGACCGATCGCAAGCTCAGTGTGCAGTTCAACACGCCGCTGACCTTCGACCTCGCGGACGCGCAGCTCGCCTCGCCGCCGAGCGTCGCCTCGATCGCGCAGGCGATGGACGGCGGCAACTCCACCGTCGACTTCACGTTGATCGGTGGCGCCGACGTACATTCCTTCCGCGAGGAGAAGAACTTCATCATCGATGTCGGCTTTCAGCCTTCCGGCTCGGAGTCGCCGCAGACCATGGGACCGTCGGCACTGAAGCTGCCTGAGATCGGCAGGCTCGATCCGAAGCAGTTCCTTCAGGCCGATGCGCCGGCGCCAAAGCCGGCCGGCGAGGCGAAGGCCGAGACCGAGCAAAAGTCGGATACCAAGCCGGCCCCTGCCGCGGCCGAAGCGAAGCAGACCAAGCCGGCGACACCGGCTGGTCCGCAGCGACCACCGGCCGCCTCTGTCACCGCGGCGCCGACTCCGCCGCCATCGCTGGCCGGGCCTTCGGTGACGCCGTCTCTGGCCGGCCCGCCGGCCAGGCCGTCTTCCGCCGCTGCGCCGCCTGCCGAGATCCGCATCGCGGCGCCCGCGCCGCCCGCCGAACCCGTCGTGGCGGCTCCGCAACCGGCGCCGGTGGCGAGCGCTCCCGCGGCCGAGCCGCCGCCGGCCAAGCCGGCGGTGTCGAACGTCGCGAGGCCGGTCGAAGTGCGGATGCGCAACGACGGCCTGCATCTCGCTTTCACCTTCGCGGCGCCGACGCCGGCGGCGCTGTTCCGCCGCGGCGACGTGCTGTGGCTGGTACTCGACAACACCGCGGCGTTCGACCTGTCGGCGATCCGCCGCGAGGGCAGCGCGGTGGTCGCCGATGCCAGCCGGGTGCCGCTCGCGAGCGGGCAGGCGATCCGCATCCAGCTCGGCCGGCCGCAGATCGCGACGCTGAACGAGGAAGACGGCTCCGGCCGGAGCTGGTCGGTGATCCTCGCCGATGCCGGCCGCGCCGCCTCGCAGCCGCTCACCGCGGTCCGCAACATTGCCGATCCGGCGCGCGCCAGCGTCTCGATCGCGCTGCCCGCGATCGGCCAGGTGCAACGCCTGGCCGATCCCGATGCCGGCGACACGCTGACCGTGGTGACGGCGCTGCCGCCGCCGCGCGGCTTCATCAAGCGGCAGAATTTCGTCGAGTTCAATCTGCTGGAATCGATCCACGGCGTGGTGATCGATCTGAGGTCCGACGACGTCAGCGTCGAAGCCGCCGCCGATGCGGTGGTGCTGACCCGGCCCGGCGGCCTGACGCTGTCGTCGGCGCCCGAGACCAACGGCGATACGACCGCCGAGCGGCCGTTCTTCGACGTCCGCCAATGGGACAAGGATCAGACCGGCAGCTTCAACGAGATGCTGGACGCCCGTCTGGCGGCGGCTTCGGTGGCCGACGGTGACGACAAGCTGCCGGCGCGGCTCGATCTTGCGCGGTTCTACATGGCGCGTGGACTGTACCCCGAAGCTAAGGGCGTGCTCGATCTGGCGCTGTCCGCCAGCAAGCCGGGTCAGGAAGACGCCGCGACGATGCTGGGACACGCCGCCGCCAGCGCCCTGATGTGGCGGCCGGAGCAGACGCTGAAGGACGTCGCCAATCCGACGATCGCCTCGACCTACGACGCGCAGATGTGGAAAGGCGTGGCGCTGGCCCGGCAGGGCAAATGGGCGGAGGCGCGCGAGAAGCTGAAGAGCGTGCAGTTCGCCATCACCGCGCTGCCGCTCGACATCCAGCGCGCGGTGCTCGGTGCCGCGATGCGGGCCTCGCTCGAAGTCCGCGATTACTCCGGCGCCGCCAAGCTCAGCACCGATTTCGATCTGGTCGGAGTGTCGCCGGAAATCCGGCCGCAGGTGATGGTGATGCGCGGCTGGCTCGACGAGGCGCTCGGCCGCGAGCAGGACGCGCTGAAGAAATACAAGGAGGCGATGGCCTCGCCCGATCGCCAGGCCGCCGCCGAAGCCCGGTTCCGCGACATCCTGCTGCGGCTGAAGCGCGACGAACTCACGCCGGCGGACGCGCTGCCCGAACTGGAACGGCTGTCGGTGAACTGGCGCGGCGACGACCTCGAAGTCAGCACCCAGCAGTTGCTGTCGAAGATGTACGCCGACGCCGGCCGCTATCGCGAGTCGCTGCAGGCGGCGCGGGTCGCGACCCAGCTCGCGCCGAACTCCGAAGCCGCGCGCAAGGCGCAGGACGACTCCCGCACGCTGTTCTCGCAGATCTTCCTCGGCAGCAAGGGCGACGACCTGCCGCCGATCGAGGCGCTGGCGATGTTCTACGAGTATCGCGAGCTGACGCCGATCGGCCGTCGCGGCGACGAGATGATCCGCAGGCTCGCCGACCGTCTGGTCGCGGTCGATCTGCTCGATCAGGCCAGCGAACTGCTGCAATACCAGGTCGACAAGCGGCTCGAAGGTGCCGCCAGGGCCCAGGTCGCCGCCAAGCTGGCGATGATCTACCTGATGAACCGCAAGCCGGATCGCGCGATCGGGGCGCTGCACTCGTCGCGGATCGCCGATCTCGCCGGCGAGCTGCGTCAGCAGCGGCTGCTGCTGGAAGCGCGGGCGCAGAGCGATATCGGCCGCCACGATCTGGCGCTCGATATCATCAGCAACATCGGCGGCCGCGAGGCGATCAGGCTGCGCTCCGACGTGTATTGGGCGGCGCGGCGCTGGCGGGAATCGTCGGAGCAGATCGAGCTGTATCTGGGCGATCGCTGGAAGGATTTCACGCCGCTGTCGGCGGCCGAGAAGAGCGACGTGGTTCGCGCCGTGGTCGGCTACGCGCTGGCCGAGGATTCGCTCGGGCTGGACCGGTTCCGCGAGAAGTTCGCGCCGCTGATGACCGATCCGGCCGACCGCGCCGCGTTCGACATCGCCAGCCAGCCGACCGCCGGCAACAGCGCCGCTTTCGCGGCGATCGCCAAGATCGCCGCCAGCGTCGACACGCTCGAGGGCTTCCTGCGCGAGATGAAGCAGCGCTTCCCCGACGCCTCGGCCCGCGCCGTCCCGCCCGGCGCCGACATGACCTCGACCGGAACGCTGCCTCAGATCCCGCCGAAGGTCCGCGTCATCCAGACGGCGCGGTAGCGGTTACTGACTTCACGAGAACCGCCCACCGGGACGCTTGCAGCGCTTCGGGGTGCCCCCGGGATTAAACGGTGGGAGTGAGTGCCACGGTCCTAGTCAAAGGACTTCATACCGCCTCCGGATGACAATACCTCACAATCCTCGGTTGTGAGTGTAGGATCGGCGCGCACGCTTCAATCGTTGGGCGGACCGACCGTGGTACAGAAGGTGACTGCGACACCCTTGCAGCCCTCCGACGGAGGGGGCACATTTGATGGCATGGGAGCTCGGATCGCGAAGCTGGAAGCCGCCGTCGAGCACATCGAGCGCGACATCGGCGATATCAAGACGGAGCTACGCAGCCTCCGCGGCGAGGCGCGCGTCGATTTTCGTCTGCTGTTTGGTGCGATCATTGCCGTCGCTCTAGGTGTGAGCTTTCATTAGGTTGTCCATCCGGTCCGGACCGGGGATGCTGAGGTTGCGATGCTTCAGTATCCAGGGAGGGACCGGATGAACATTCACA
>NZ_UFQQ01000037.1 GCF_900218015.1 Rhodopseudomonas pentothenatexigens
TGGGGCTACGCCGTGCAGGGCGCTCTGTCGCTCAAGAACCTGCCGACCGGCCCCGGCGACAGCATCAACATCACGGCGACCTACTCGAACGGCGCGACCCGTTACGTGCTGGGCGGCGTGAGCCCGAACTCGTTCGCGATCTACGGCAACAACTCGGTGCCGGGCACCTACCAGAGCGTCGCGTTCGGCGTTGCGGCTGACGGCGTGTTCGCCGGCACCAACAACCTGAACGGCACCGGTATCGAGAAGACCAGTGCCTGGGGCGTCCGTGGTGCGTTCAACCACAACTGGAACCCGAACTGGTCGACCTCGCTGTTCGGGTCGTACACCAAGCTCGACTACAACGGCACCGCGACCGCTCTGATCTGCACCGGTCTGGGCGCCAACGTGGCCGGCTTCACCTGCAACCCGGACTTCGCGATCTCTCAGATCGGTACCGTCACCCGCTGGACCCCGGTCAAGGGTCTGACCCTGTCGGGCGAAGTGATGTACACCTATCTGGATCAGGCCTCCTCGGGTATCCTGCCGCTGACCGCTGCGGCGACCAAGCCGGCCGCGTTCTACGAGTTCAAGGACCAGGGCGTCTGGAGCGGCAACCTCCGCGTTCAGCGCAACTTCTGATCCTCGCTTCCAAAGCGATCATCGACCAACCCCGGCGGGCAACCGCCGGGGTTTTTCTTTTGACGACTGCGAAGGCGAGGATGCGTCCAACGACGACGCTTGCGTCCGCGCACGCGCCATGGGTCTCGCAAGCTGCCACCGGCATCAGGCGGGTTGCCGAGGGGAGTCGCCGCAGCAGGTCCGGCTCTGCTCGCGTCAGGACCGGCGCTCTGGCTGTTCGATCTTCAGGCGTGGGCTCGTGCGAACCGGTCTCGGTCGCCCGAAGCGCTCTATTCGGCGCTGGCGCCGCGGCGGAGGTCGGCTTCGATCTGCAGTCGGTGTCCGCCGCCGAATCGAGCGCGGTAGACCTGCAGGTTCTCCATGATCCGCTGCACGTAGTTGCGGGTCTCCGCGAACGGAATCAGCTCGACCCAATCGACGGCGTCGACCTTGGGATCGCGCGGATCGCCGTAGCGCGCGACCCATTTGCGCACGCTGCCGCGCCCGGCATTGTAGCCGGCGAAGGTCATGATGTAGGAGCCGCGATAATCGTCGATCAGGCCGCCGAGCTCGGCGGCGCCCAGCGCGGCGTTGTAGACCGAGTCCGACTTCAGGCGCTGGACGTCGAAGGTGCAGCCGTGACGGCGGCAGACGTATTTGCCGGCGTCCGGCGTCACCTGCATCAGGCCGTAGGCCTTGGCCGGTGACACCACCGACGGATTGAAGCCGCTTTCCTGGCGGGCGATGGCATAGACGATCGCACGCTCGACCTCCGGGCCGACCGACCTGAACTGCGGAATGCCCATCATCGGGTAGGCGTAGTGATCGAACGGCAGACCGCGATTGAGCGCCGCCTTGCCGACCAGCAGCATCGCGCGCGCGTCGTTGTGGCGCGCCGCGGCTTCGCTGAGCCCGAGCAGGGCGTCGACGTCGCCGTTCTCCCCGACATCGGCGAAGATCGGGATCGCCATGTCGCCTTCGTCGATGGCGTACAGCAGGTTCACCGCACGGACGACTTCGAGCCGGTCGACGCTGCGGCCGTGGCTCGACGGCGGCGGGGCGAGGTCGAGTTGCGGCAGGCCGAGCTTGGCGCGCGACAATTGGCCGTAATAGCTGGTCGAGTGCGCCGCCGACGCCGAATACGCGGCGCGCGCCTCCTGGATGCGACCGGCGGCCTCGGCGGCGCGACCCTGCCAATAGCCGGCGCGCGCCAGCGCCGTGGGGTTGGTGGTGTCGCGGCCGATTCGGGAGAAATGCTGCGCGGCGGTGCCTGGATCGTTCAGAAACCGCAGCGCGATCCAGCCCGCGGTGAATTCCTGTTCGGTCTTGTAGATGCCCTTGGTCGGAGTCGCGGCGTCGCGCGCCACCAGATAGGCGAGACGATAATCGCCGATGTCGATCAGCTTGCGCGCCACCAGCCGCCGCTCGATCCACCATTCATCGAGATTGTGCAGCCGGTTCGGATCGCGCGGCACCGTCAGCATCAGCCGGCCGGCTTCGGCGATCTTGTCGTCACGCCGCAGCAGCTGGATCTTGCTGAACAGATAGCCCGGATCGTGGTGGAGTTCGCCGGGGACGGCGGCGAGCAGGGACTTGGCGTCCGAAGCCTTCTTGTCGACCGCGATTCGCGCCCGCGCCAAAGCGAGCTGCGCGCTGCCCAGCCGCCTGGCGGCGCGCAGGGCCGGACCGAGATCGTTGCCGTACAGGAACGAGTCCATGCGCGCCTTGTGATCGCTCGGCGTGATCAGCGGACCGAACAGCTCCAAGGCGATGGTTTCGGTTGCCTCGGACATCGTGTCGTTGCGCCAGGCGTCGCGCACCAGCTGCTCGGCCGAGCGACGGTCGCCGCGTCCCAGCAGCGCGCGCGCCAGCGCCAGCTTGCCCTTGCCGATCGACGGACGCTCGCCGTCGAAGAACGCCAGCACGGCGGCATCGTCGCGCCGATCGTCCCACAGCGCGGCCTCGGCGCGGCGGCGGAGAAAGCTCTGCGACGGCCAGCTCGGATTGGCACGGATGAACGCGGTATAGCGCTCGACGCTGACGCCGTTGTCCTCGCTGCGCAGGATCACCCATTCGGCGAGCTTGCGCGCGACCGGATCCGAGATCGTGTTGGCCACCTCGGTGGCGTCGCCCGGTTTGCGTTTCCGGATCAGCTCGATGACGTTCTCCAGCGCGCCGGCGTCGGCTGCCGAGGTCGCCGACGTGGCGGCGACCGCGGAGCGCTTCGCCGGTTTGTGCAGCGCCGCGGCCGGCGGACGCTGCCGCATCGGCTCGACCGCGTCGGTCGGAGTGGTCGCCGCGAGCGTGGTGGACGGACGCGGGTCGGGTTTCGGCAGCGATTGAGCCGCGACGGGCTTGGCGGCGACGCTTCGCACCGCCGGTCTCGGCTTCGGCAGCGGAACCTTGGCGGTGGCCGCCTCAGCCGCGTCGATGATTGCGGCGGCCCCGAAGCCGAGCGCCAGTGTTGCGGTCGACGTTCGCAGCATGGTCGCGAACAACGTGAGGCGTGACGGTGTCGGGTGCAAAATGCGGCGGCCTCCCTGTGGGGGCGATTCGGCGAGTCTGTCAGCATCCGCCGACGAAGTGAAGGCGCGCCCGCAGACCTGCCGGACAGTCGCCGCGGACTGTTTGCAGCGATTTAGGGGCAAAAACACGACCAAACCCTCACCGCGGGGTGAGTCCGATCGCCGCAGGGCGTCACGGCTCGTCGCAAAACGCGAAACGGCGCCGGTGTCGGCGCCGCTCACGACTTGCGTCAGAAAATCGAGACGTTACGGGCAGGGATGCCGCTTGCCGTCGTAACCGAGATAGGTGCCCGAGGCCGGATCGTAGGATTTGAAGCGCCGCCGGCAATAGGCTTCGGTGCGATCGTCGTCGTCCGGCACCACGGTGACGGTGGGTTCGTCGTAGTAGCCGTAATAGTACGGGTCGCCGTAGGAGCCGTAGTAATAGGGGGATCCGATCACCCCGATGCCGACGCCCGACCAGTATCCGCGCCGGCCGTGCCAGCCACCATGCCAATGGCGGCCTCCGCCGCCATGCCAGCGCGGGCCGCCGCCGCCTTGCCAGTTGCCGCCGCCAACCCGCGGTCCGACCGGCGCGCCGCGCGCGATCGCGCCGCCTGCCAATCCGCCGCGGCTGATGCCACCGCCGCCGAACATCGGCCCGCCGCCGCGCGGTCCGCCGCCGGAGAACGCCGGGCCACCGCCACGCGGTCCGCCGCCGCCACCGGCGATCGCCGGTCCGCCGCCGCCACCGCCGCCGACCGCGGGGCCACCGCCACCGCCGCCACCGCCACCTCCACCTCCGCCGCCGGCCACGGCCGGGCCTTGCGCCAGACTGGCGGAAGTGGTCAGGGGAACGGCGATGGCCAACGCGGCCACGGCACTCAACGTCTTCAGATTCAGCATTTTGAGCTCCATCGACGGGAATCGGTTCGGGAACATCCGCTGTCGTCTCAACCCGATCGGATGGCGGTCGTTCCGTTTCGCTCGCGACCGTCGCCAAAAGCTCGTCAAAGTCGGCTGTATGGAACCTGAATGAATTGCGGTGAATTTGCGGAACCGGCGGGCGGCTTGTTCGCAGCCATTTGCAACGACTGGACAACCGCATCCGCCGGTGGCATCAGGGACTGCGTTGTGGCCGCTGAGGATGCGCCGAGATGAAACTGTTTTTGCTGCGGATTTTTACCTGGTGGAACGGCTTCACGTTCGGCACCCAGCTGTGGACCTGGCGGTTCGGCGAGCTGGTCGGCACCGACGATCAGGGCAACCGCTATTTCCGCACCAAGGGCGGCAAGATCGATCCGACGCTCGGCTTCCAGCGACGCTGGGTGCTTTACAACGGTTATGCCGAGGCGAGCCGGGTGCCGCCGGAATGGCACGGCTGGCTGCACAATGTCGTCGACCTGCCGCCGACCGAAGAGAGCTTCACGCCGCGCGAATGGATGAAGCCGCATCAGCCGAACCTCACCGGCACGCCGCTGGCGCACCGGCCGACCGGCTCCACGCTGTCGATCGGCCGCCGTCCGAAAGCGACCGGCGACTATCAGCCCTGGACTCCGGGAGCCTGAGCCTCGGCTCGCCGTCGCGGCCGATCAGTCCGCCGGCGCCGAACCGACTGACAGCCGCTCGGCCGCGCGTCTGATCGCGTCGATGCGGCGCTGCCGCGCGCCCTGCATCCGCTGCTTCAGCATCGCGACCACCTCCTGCGGCGCAGTGTCCGGCGAACCGGCGTTGAACGGCGGCGCGGGATTGTACTCCAGCATCAACTGGATCGCCTGGGCCGTCGCACGGTCGGCCAGCAGTTCTGCCAGCGTCAGCGCGAAATCGATTCCCGCAGTGACGCCGCCGCCGCTGATGCGGTTGCGGTCGATGCAGACGCGCGACCGCTCCGGAATCGTACCGAACGCCTTCAGATCCTCCAGCGCCGACCAATGCGTCGTGGCGCGGTAGCCGCGCAGCAGGCCGGCCGCGCCGAGCACCAGCGCGCCGGTGCAAACGGAGGTGAGATAGCGGGAGTGCTCCGCCTGACGGCGCAGGAAGGCGAGGGTGTCGTCGTCGTTGACGAGATCGTCGGTGCCGGTGCCGCCGGGCACGCAGATCACGTCGAGCTGCGGGCAGCCCGCGAAGTCGATCGTCGGCGGCAGCATCAGCGCGGTGTCGCTGGTGACCGCGGCCATCGTCTTGGCGACGAGATACACTTTCGCGTCCGGCAGACGCGAGAACACCTGCAGCGGGCCGGTGAGGTCGAGCTGGGTGAGATTCGGAAACAGCAGCAATCCGATGGTCGTGGCGGTCATGGCGGTCTCCCTGCGACGGCTCGGCGCGCGGCGCTTGACGACGCCAATCTGACATGCTCGGCTGATAGCCGAAATGGCATTTTTCCCTCGTTTTCGGACATGGCGAGGCGCATCATGATCGGCGTGCTGATCTATCCGGATTTTCAACTGCTCGACGCCGCGGGACCGATCGCGGCATTCGAGATCGCGGCGCGCTACGCGAAGGTGGCGCCGGCCATCAAGGTGATGGCGGCAGAGGCCGGTGCGGTGCGAAGTTCGTCGGGAGCCGAACTGCTGGCGCGCGGCCTGCGCCACGATCGGGCGATGCACACCTTGGTCGTCGCTGGTGGCGACGGGGTGCATCGCGCGATCCACTGCGCACGGACGCTGGCTTTCCTGCGCGGGACGGTGCGGCGCGGCTGCCGCATCGCCAGCGTCTGTTCCGGGGCCTTTCTGCTCGCCGAAGCCGGAGTACTCGACGGTCGGCGCGCCACCACGCATTGGGGCCGCAGCCGCGACTTTCGCACGCGCTATCCGCAGGTCCGATTGGAGCCGGATCGGATCTTCGTGCGCGACGGCGAGGTGTGGACCTCGGCCGGCATCAGCGCCGGTATCGATCTGGCGCTGGCGATCATCGCCGAGGATTACTCCGATGCGATCGCCCGCGACGTCGCGCGGCAGTTGGTGGTGGCGCAGCGCCGTGCCGGCGGTCAGTCGCAGTTCTCGTCGCTGATCGAGCTGCAGGCGCCGTCCGGGCGGTTCGCCGGACTGCTGTCGTGGATGCGCGAACACCTCGACACGCCGCTGACCGTCGAGCGACTGGCCGAGCAGGCGGGGATGAGCACGCGGCATTTCGCCCGCGCATTTCTGGCCGAAACCGGAACCACGCCGTCGAAGGCGGTGGAGCGGCTGCGGCTCGACGTTGCGCGCAGCCGGGTGCAGGCTTCAGGTGAAGCGATCGAGTTGGTCGCGCAGGCCACCGGCTTCGGCGATCCGGAGCGGATGCGCCGCGCCTTCATCCGCGCTTTCGGTCACCCGCCGCAGGCGCTGCGCCGGGCCGCCAAGGCGGCGTGAAGATCGCGCCGTCGCGGTTGACCGTCAGACGGTGACGATCGCTGCTTCCGCATGGACGCGCTCGGCCTCGGCATTGAGCGTCGTCATCGCCTGGGTCAGCTCGGGATAGACGTCGTCGTCGATGGTGACGACGCCGTAGTTGGAGTCCTCGCCGTCCCAGCGGCCTTGCGCCGGCTGATCGGCGTGGACGAACCAGTGATAGCCGATCAGCGCCGGGTGGCGCAGCGCCGCCGCGGTGTAGCGCGTGAAACCCGCCGCACGCTCGCGCTGGGTCGGCATCCGTGGACCGGCGCCGTGGCTGTTGGGCAATCCCGCATCGTCGCCGCGGAACGAGTATTCACTGATCAGGCACGGCCGCCCGGTGTCGGCATAGCCGTCGATGACCGCGTCGGGCAACGGATCGTAGCAATTGACACTGATCACGTCGCAATACCTGCCGGCAGCCGCGACGACATCGCGCGGCGGCACGTAGGCGAATCTGGCACCGAGCACCAAGTGATTGGGATCGGCCGCGCGGATCGCGGCGGCGCTGACCGACAGATAGCGCTCGGCCAGCAGCCCGGCGAAGGCGTCGCAATCGGCGAAGTAACCGCGCGCGATCGGATCATGCTCCTGCGCCCGATCGTTGGTGAAGAAGTTGCGGCTGAACGGCGGCGGCTGCAGCGGCGCGGCGGCGAGATCGTCCCACGACGACAGCGTGCATTGCCACGCCGCATTGAACTGATCGATGCCCTCGTAGCGGCTGTTCAGCAGCGCCAGTGCGGCGCGCCGCGAGAACGGCGCGTCCATCGCGCGCAGGATCGTCGGCAGCAGTTCGTTCTCGCCGCGCCAGTCAGGTCCCCACGGCAGTTCGTTGTCGGTGAACCAGCCGAGCACATGCGGATCATCGCACTGCGCCGCGCAGATCTTGCGTGCATGCGCGCGGGCGAACTGTTCGAACGCCGGATCGAAAATGTCGCACAGCGGCCAGCCGCCGCGGCCTTCGCCGAAGGCGGTCGCGACATAGACGACGCCGGCGGCGGAGGCGAGGGGCACGGCGCCAGCGTGTGCGACCTCCGGCTCCGACCAGGCGCCGAGCGTATTGAAGCCCCAGGCGGCGAGGCGGTCCGCCGCGGCGCGCCGCCACGCTTCGCGGCTGCCGTACTTGCGCATGCAGGCTTCGCGATACGGCCGGCGATCGGTGCCCTGGATGTTGTCGTGATCGAACTGCACCGACACCACGCCCTTGGACAGAAACCGCCCGCCGTCCGGATCGACAAACCACCACACGCCGTCGATCTGTTCGGTCCGGAAGAAGCCGCCGGCTTCGACCTTGCGATCGGCAAGGCCGCCCCAGCGCGTGCGTGCAAGTTCAGTCATTCCGTCGCGACGGTCGGCGCCCGCGCGCCGCTGCTCCCTGTTGACCGCGCAAATCCTCGGCCGGCTGGAGCGCGGTCACGTTGACGCCGGTCAATGCCGGGCTGCGGCTAAAGCGCCTTCAGCCAGTCGGCGATCTGGCGTACCACGACGTCGGCCTGGGGCAGCAGTTTGCCCATGGTGAAGAAGCCGTGGAATTGGCCCGGATAGGTCCGATGCACCACAGGCACGCCGGCGTCGGCGAGGCGGCGGGCGTATTCGTCGCCCTCGTCGCGCAGCGGATCGGCACCCGCGGTGACCACGAAGGCCGGTGGCAGCCCCGCAAGGGTTTCGGCGCGGGCCGGTGAGGCGCGCCAGTCGTCGGCATCTTGCGCGCCGCTCAGATAGTGATCGCGAAACCAGCGGATCACC
The DNA here is from genome assembly GCF_900218015.1 of Rhodopseudomonas pentothenatexigens. Taxonomy (GTDB): domain Bacteria; phylum Pseudomonadota; class Alphaproteobacteria; order Rhizobiales; family Xanthobacteraceae; genus Rhodopseudomonas; species Rhodopseudomonas pentothenatexigens. The sequence continues at coordinate 8,222 of NZ_UFQQ01000037.1, forward strand.
GAATGCGTCAGCAGCACGCTGGTCTCCGGTTCGCTGTGCGAAGCATGCCGCATCGAGAAATCGGTGGCGGGATAGATCAGCACCTGGCCGGCGAGCAGCGGTCCGCCGTGATCGCGGGCGTGCAGCGCGACCACCGCCGAGAGGTTGCCGCCCGCGCTGTCGCCGCCGACGCAGAGCCGTTCGGGGTCGATGCCGAGCTTCTTGGCATGGCTGGCGATCCAGCCGGTGGCCGCGATCGCGTCGTCGACCGCGGCGGGGAATTTGTGCTCCGGCGCCAGCCGGTAATCGATCGAGATCACCACCAACTGGCCGTCGTCGGCGATCGCGCGGCACACCACGTCGTGGGTGTCGAGATCGCCGATCACCCAGCCGCCGCCATGAAAGAACACCAACGCGGGCGCGAGCCCGTTATCCTGGCGCAGCGCTTTCGGCGTATAGATCCGTGCCGAAATGTCACCGGCCGGCCCTGGAATCGCCAGCTCTTGTACGGACGCGAGTTCGCGTGCCTCCGGATTGCTGACCAGCCGCGCCGCCGAGTAGTAGGCGCGAGCTTCGTCCGCGGTCAGCGTCTCATAGGCGGGGCGGCCGGCGTCCTGAAATGCCCTGTAGACGGCGGCGGCGTCGGGATCGAGCTTGGCGGGCATGGATCACTCCCTAAGGCTTCCCGGTTCAGGCCGGGATTGTGGCGGCCGCAACAGGCGGACCTCGCATTGTTTGCAACCAATATCTCAGGAGTTCCTCGCAATAGCCAGCGGGCAGGGCGCTTCGGCTCGGAGGACCCGCCCTTTCCCCGCCGTATTCCCCGTGTTAACCGGAAGGCCGATGCGAGCGGCCCGAAGCTGTAGAATGTCGCAAGCCTGATTCGTCGATTGAAGCCGCGCGGAATGTCCCGAAGCCTGAGCCTAGTCGGTCTTGCGGCGTTGATCGTCGCCCCGTTGATCGCGTTCGCGCCGCCGGCGCAGGCGCAGATCGGCAACATCTTCTCGGATCCGCCGCCGCGGCCGCCGGGCATGGTGCCGCGTGGCGCGCCGCCGGCCGACGACGAAGAGGAAGAGGTGCCGGATCTGCCGCCGCAGGGGCGGGTGCTGCCGGCGCCGAACCGGGCGATGCAGGGCTCGGCGATGCCGGGACCGGTGCAGTCGCAGCCGCTGCCGCCGCCGCCCGGGTCCACCGTGATCCCCCAGACCACGCCGGGTACGCCGGTTGCGCCGGCCGAGCCGAACACCGGCGTCGCCAATGCGCCGGCTGCGGCCAATCCGCTGCCCGGGCTGCCGCCGGGACAGCGCCAGCCGCGCGGCACGCCGCAGACCAATCCACCGCCGTCGCCGGCGACGCTGCAGCCCGGCGACGAGATCGTCACCGAGCCGCCGGCGCAGAAGATCGTCAACAAGAAGGCGAGCTTCACCGGACTCGACAAGATCACTGGCCGCACCATCAGCTTCGACGCCGACATCGGCGAGACGGTGCAGTTCGGCGCGCTGCGGGTGAAGACCGACGCCTGCTACACGCGGCCGGCGACCGAGGCCACCAACACCGACGCCTTCGTCGAGGTTGACGAGATCACGCTGCAGGGCGAGGTGAAGCGGATCTTCTCGGGCTGGATGTTCGCGGCGAGCCCAGGCCTGCATGCGGTCGAACACCCGATTTACGACATCTGGCTGACCGACTGTAAGAACCCCGAGACGCCGAACGTCGCCAGTGCGCAGCCCGAGGCGCCCAAGCCGGCCGCCCAGCCGCAGCCGCGCCGCCGTGCGCAACAGCCGCCGCCGCAGCGCCCCCAGCGTCCGCCGCCGCTGCCCGGATTCCAGCAGTAGCGGGTTAGAGCAGTTCTGCTTTTTGTAGAATCAGAGCTGATCCGCACCGCGTGCCACACGCACAACCTCATGGTGAGGAGGCGCGTAGCGCCGTCTCGAACCATGTGACGCAGGGAATGCGTTGCCCCATCCTTCGAGACGCCCGGCTTCGCCGGGCTCCTCAGGATGAGGACTCAGTGCCTTCGGAAAGGTCGGGTCGTTTCAATCAAACGATGAACCGCTCTAGCTTCGGGATTCGATGATTGCCAGCGCCTCGGCGCCTGAAATCGGCCGATCCATCGGCAGTGCGGCGAACGCCGCGTCGCCGTCGAGCGCGTCGTCCAGCAGTGTGCGATAGCGCATCCGCGGGACTTCGATCGCGCCGAAGCTGCGCAGGTGGTCGGTGACGAACTGGGTGTCGAGCAGGGTGTAGCCGCCGGCGAGCAGCCGGGCGACCAGGTGCACCAGCGCCACCTTGGACGCGTCGCGGACGCGGTGGAACATGCTCTCGCCGAAGAAAGCGCGGCCCAGGCTGACGCCGTACAGGCCGCCGGCGAGATCGCCGTCCTGCCAGACCTCGACGCTGTGGCAATGGCCGATCTCGTGCAGCCCGATGTACAGCTCGCGGATCCGCCGGTTGATCCAGGTGTCGTCGCGTCCCGGCTGCGGCGCGGCGCAGCCGTCGATCACCGCCTTGAAGTCGCGGTCGACCGTGACCGTGAAGACGTCGGACCGCACCGTGCGGGCCAGCCGCGAGGCGACCCGGAAGCCGCCGAGCGGGATGATGCCGCGCATGTCCGGCTCGACCCAGAACAGCGACGGATCGTCGACGCTCTCGGCCATCGGAAAGATGCCGCAGGCATAGGCGCGCAGCAGCACGTCGGGGGTGATCTCGGAAGCGGCGGACTCGCGTGAAGTCATGCCGGGAGCATAGCACGAGGCTTCGCGCGTGCGACCTCGTCGGCCGACCGGTGACCGCTCAGTGCGGCAGATCCGGGTTCCAGCCGAGCAGCGCCAGCATCGCGAAGAACGCGACGAAGTACGCGATGCCGATGTGCCAGCCGTGACGCAGCCACAGCACCACCGACTTGCCTTCCGGGAACATGTTGGTGATCGCGACGCCGGCCGAGGAGCCGAACCACATCATCGAGCCGCCGTACCCGACCGCGAAGGCGAGGAAGCCCCAGTCGTAGCCACCTTGCTTCAGCGCCAGCGCGGTGAGCGGGATGTTGTCGAAACCGGCCGACACGAAGCCGAGGCCGAGCGCGGTCTGCCAGCTCGCCGCCGGAAGCTGGTCCACCGGCATCAGCGAGGCGGTGGTGACCAGCGCCAGCAGGAAGATGGTGCCCTTGAAGGTCGCCGGCATCAATTCCCAGTCCGGGCGGCGCAGCGGCGCGGTCAGCAGGATCACCGCCCAGACGGTGAGGCCGAGCACCGGCGCGTGGTCGAGCAGCGCCGGAAACTTGAGATTGGCGGTGATGTTGGCGGCGAGCGCCGCAACCAGGATCGCAGCGACGATGCCGACCCGGACCCATTCGATCTTCAGGCCGCGCGGCGCGTTCTTCTCGATCGGCGAGAACCGCTGCTGCTGGATCGACGCCGGCACCGCGAACAACGCCAGCGCGATCGCGGCCGCCACATAGGCGTCGAGCACTTCCAGCGGGTTGACGCCGCCGATCCACATCATCGTCGTGGTGGTGTCGCCGACCACGCTGCCGGACCCGCCGGCGTTGGAGGCGGCGACGATCGCGGCCAGATAGCCGATGTGCACCCGGCCGCGGAACACATGCCGCGCCACCATGCCGCCGATCAGCGCCGCGGCGATGTTGTCGAGAAAGCTCGACAGCACGAACACCAGGCCGAGCAGGACCACCGGGCCCTTCCAGTCGTCGGGCAGCAGCGCCGGCATCTCGTCGGGAATGCCGCTCTTCTCGAAATGCGCCGACAGCAGCGCAAAGCCCATCAGCAGCAGGAACAGGTTCGCCAGAGTCACCCATTCGTGCTGCATGTGCAGGGCGAGGCCGCCGAGGCCGGTGCCGGTCTTGAAGCCGGCGAACGCCAGCTTGTAGCCGGCCACCGTGACCAGTCCGGCCAGCGCGATCAGCAAGGTGTGGCGATGGAAAATCGCCACCCCGAGCAGGGTGGCGGCGAACAGGATGAAGTCGAGCGGGATGCCGAACAGCAGGATCGGTGTCACGGCGCCCTCGTGTCATGCAGGGCGGGCGCGGCGGTGTCCGCAGGCTGCGCCGGGACGGCGCGCCGCAACAATGCAGGCGGCAGGGATTTGCCGCAGAGGGCCTGGGCGATCAATGGGTCTGGTCCCGAGGTGAAACAGCCGAACCGGCCGAGCGCCGGGCGCGGCGGAAGCTGCCCGAGGTGCGACAAAATGGCAAGCGGGACCATGGTCTGCTGGCTGCCGGCTTACCGACCTGACCGGCCCCCTGTCGGCGGCTCAGCTCCGGACGGCCAGCCAGATCCAGTGCCGTGAGCCGGTGCGTTTGCCGACCGCCCGCACCGGGACTTCGTTGACGGCGAAATCGCCGCGCCGCAGCCGCTTGGTGAAGCTGTCGTCTGGTCCCGACGACCACACCGCCAGCACGCCGCCGGGGCGGAGTGCCGCGCGCGCCGCGGCGAGGCCCTTGGCGTCGTATAGCTGGTCATTGGCCGGCCGGGACAGCCCCTCGGGGCCGTTGTCGACGTCGAGCAGGATGGCGTCGTAGCGGCCGGCGCCGGCGCGGATCAGCTCGCCGACGTCGCGCTGCAGGATGGTGACGCGCGGATCGGTGAGGCTGTCGCCGAACAGCCCGGCCATCTCGCCGCGCCCCCAGTCGATCACCTCGGGCACCAGCTCGGCGACCTCGATGCCGGCATCGTCGCCGAACACCTTCAGCGCGGCGCGCAGCGTGAAGCCCATGCCGAGGCCGCCGATCAGCACGCGCGGCCGGGGCCGCCCGGCGAGCTTCTGGCAGGCGAGGGTGGCGAGCGCCTCCTCGGAGCCGCCGAGCCGGCTGTTCATCAGCTCGTTGGCGTCGAGCCGGATCGAGAATTCCTCGCCGCGCCGCATCAGCCGCAGGTGGCCGCCGCCGGGGATGTTCGCGGTGGCCAGTTCAATCCAGGGAAGCACAGTGGTCGCCTTTGGTCGCTGAGAGGTCGCCGGCAGGAGGGGACGCCCGCCCGGAGAATCCGCGCCCTGTGTAGTGCGCAGGCGGCGTGGTGTCACCAGCAGCAGGACGTCAGGGAGCGGCGGTCTCGGGAGCGGGCGTGGCGGGCGCGTTGGCGCGGCGGAAACGCAGCACCATGCGGGTGCCGGCGTGCCGCGGGTCGCGCTCGACCTCGGCTTCGAGCTTGGCCGCCATCGCGCTGACGATGCGCTGGCCCATGCCGGTCGATTGCGGATTGGCCTTGACGTTGAGGCCGACGCCGTCGTCGCAGATCACCAGTTCGAGCTCGTCGCCGTCGGCCTTCAGTTCGACGTGGATCGGGCCCTTGCCCTCCGGATAGGCGTATTTGACCGCGTTCATCACCAGCTCGTTGACGATGATGCCGATCGCCACCGCGCGGTCCGGATCGGTCTCGACCGGCTGCGCCGACAGCGTCAGCCGCGACATCCGGTTGCCCTCGGCAGAGCGCCGCAGGTCTTCGAGCAGCGCTTCGAGATACTGGTTGAGCATCACGCTCTTGAGGTCGTGCGAGGTGTAGAGCCGGCGGTGCACCTGCGCCACCGCGGCGACGCGGCCCATCGCATTGGTCAGTGCCGCCTTGACTTCCTCCTGCTTGCTGGACGAGGCCTGCAGATGCAGCAGCGAGGCGATGATCTGCAGCGAATTGCCGACGCGGTGGTTGACCTCGCGCAGCAGCACTTCGCGTTCGGCGGCGAGGGCGGCATAGCGGTCGCGCGAGGCCCGTACTTCGGCTTCGGCGTCGTCGCGCGCCTTGCGCACCATCGCCTGCTTCAGCGCCTGATCGGCGGCGACCTGCAGCAGCGGCACGAACTCGCCCTGGGCGTCCTTGACCAGGTAGTCGTCGGCGCCGGCCTTCAGCGCGGTCACGGCGATCTTGGAATCCTGCGAGGCGGTGACGAACACCACCGGGGGCGGATCGGGGATCGACTGAATCTGCTCCAGCGTCTCCAGCCCGTCGAGGCCGGGCATGTACTGGTCGAGAGCGATCACGTCGATGCCGCCCTGGCGCAACCGTTCCAGGCCGGCTTCGCCGCTCAGCACGTGCTCGACACAGAATCCCTGCCGCTGCAGGCCGCGCGAGACGAGGCGGCCGAGCGCCTCGTCGTCGTCGATATAGAGCAGGGTCGGCTTGGCGTCTGTCATGGAGCGTCGGGCTGCGGAACCTGAATGACCGAGAAGAACAGGCCGAGTTGGCGGATCGCGTTGGCGAAGCTCTCGTAATTCACCGGCTTGGTGATGTAGACGTTGCAGCCGAGCTCGTAGCAGCGCTTGATCTCGTGGGCGTCGTCGGTCGTCGTCAGCACCACCACCGGGGTGGTCTTGAGATGATCGTTCTCCTTGATCCGCCGCAGAATGTCGATGCCGCTGGCATCGGGCAGATTGAGGTCGAGCAGCACCAGCAGGGCGCGATGCTTGTGTTCGATGCCGGTGCCGTCGCTGCCGAACAGATAATTCAGCGCGGCTGTCCCGGAGGTGAACGGGATGATCTCGTTGTTGACGCCGGAACGGCGGATATTCCGCTCGATCAGGCGAGCATGCCCCTCGTCGTCCTCGATCATGATGATGGTGACAGGGTTACTCATGCGCGCTGTTCCTGGTTCTTGTTCGCCGTCCATTTGGCCGGCAGGGTGATGGTGAAGGTCGAGCCTTCGCCGAGCGCGGATGACACCGACATGGTGCCGCCCAGGCGTCGGACCAGCGCTCGCACATGGGCGAGTCCGATCCCTTGGCCGGGCCGATCCTGTGTACCGGCGCGGCGGAAAAGATCAAAGATTCTCTGGTGGTCCTTGGGATCGATCCCCCGGCCATTGTCGGTAATCTCGTAGATTGCGAAGCCGAGCTTCTGCCGGCCCCGGATCACGATGTCGCCCGGCACGCCATCCTTGAGATATTTCAGGGCGTTATCGATAAGATTTGAGAAGATCTGTTCGAGCGCGAGGCGGTCGCTGACGATCTCCGGCAGCGGCTCGATGCGGATCTGGGCATTGGCCTCGGCGGCCTGATGCGCCACGGTGGAGGCGATATTCTCAATCAATTCGCGGGTGTCGATCCGTACCGGCTGGAACTGGCGGCGGCCTTCGCGGGTCAGATTCAGAATGGCGCTGATCAGCCGGTCCATCTTGCCGATCGAGGATTTGATGAAGCCGAGCGCCTCGGTGAAATCCTCCGACAATTGCTGGTCGGCGGGCTCGAGTTCCGGCTCGCCGTCGCTGTCGGCATTGGCGGCGCTCTGCTTGCCGGCGACTTCCCGGCTCAGCGTGGCGATGCGGCGGAAGATGTCGCTGCGCAGCTCCTCCAGCTCGCTGGTGAAGCCCATGATGTTGACCAGCGGCGAACGCAGATCGTGGCTGACGATGTAGGCGAAGCGCTGGATCTCCTCGTTGGCCTCGCGCAGGTCGGTGGTGCGCTCCTGTACGGTGGATTCGAGGTTCAGATTGTTCTCGCGAAGCTGGTTTTCGGCCTCGTCGCGGGCCCGCGACGAGCGCCGGACCAGGAAGATCGACAGACCGGCGAGCACCAGCACCAAGCCCGAACCGGTGGTGGTGATGATGGTGGCCAGCGCCTGGCTGCGGTCGGCGGCGGTAGTGCGCTCCGCAAACAGGCGGTTCTCCTCGACGCGCATCTTGGTCAGCGCGTCGGTGAGCTCGTTCATCGCGCGCCGGCCGCCGACGTCGCGCAGCATTTGCCGGGCTTCCTGGTCCCGGCCGTCCTTGCTCAGGGCGATGACGCGGCGAAACCGGTCGAGCCGCTCGCTGGCCGATGCGATCGCCATGTCGACCAGCGGACTCTGAACGGCGTTGTCGGCGACGAAGCTGCGCAATTTGGTCAGCCGCGGCAGCACGTCGGACGCGGCTTCCTCGAACTGGTCGATCAGATCGTCCTGGCCGGTCAGCACATAGCCGCGCTCGGCGCTCTCGGCGCGGCGAAGCTGCAACTGCACCAGTGCGATCTGGTTCTGCACTTCGAGCGTGTGGGCGACCCAGGCGTTGTCCTCGCGGGCCTTTTGCAGCCAGTACACCGACGCGAGGCTCACCGCGACCAGCACGCCGAACGAAAGCGACAAAAGGGTGATCTGGGCAAGCGAGCGCCTGCGCGCAGATTCAGGCGTCACCGCGCGCCTCCAGCACCAACGAAACCAGCCAAACCATCCCCCAGACGCGTCACAAGCGGAATTTCGAACGCTATCCAACGCCGGGGAGGCGGTTTGGTTCCCGAGACCGCGCGATTTTTTGCCGCGCCGTCGACCTGCTTGAACGAGGCGCAAGCACGCCGGGTCCGCTTTAGCGGGTGACGTCGCTACCCTTCAGGGGCGCCGGAAGCCAGATACTGCTCCAGCCAGTGGATGTGGTAGTCGCCGTCGATGATCGACGGCTCGCGAACCAGGGCGCGGAACAGCGGCAGCGTCGTCTCCACGCCGTCGACCACCATCTCGTCGAGCGCCCGGCGCAGCCGCATCAGGCATTCGCCGCGGGTCTTGCCATGGACGATCAGCTTGCCGACCAGCGAGTCGTAATAAGGCGGAATGGTGTAGCCCTGGTAGACCGCCGAATCGATCCGGATGCCGAGGCCACCGGGCGGGTGGTAGCGCGAGATCTTGCCGGGCGAGGGACGGAAGGTCACCGGGTTCTCGGCATTGACCCGGCATTCGATGGCGTGGCCGTTGAGGGTGATCTCGTCCTGGCTGACCGGGAGGTCGCCGCCCGCCGCGATCCGGATCTGCTCCAGCACCAGATCGATGCCGGTGATCATCTCGGTCACCGGATGTTCGACCTGGATGCGGGTGTTCATCTCGATGAAGTAGAACTCGCCGTCCTCGTAAAGGAATTCGATGGTGCCGACGCCGAGATACTGCATGTCCTGCATCGCCTTGGCGCAGATTCCGCCGATCCGCGCGCGGGCCTCGGGGCTGATCACCGGCGACGGGCTCTCCTCCCACACCTTCTGATGCCGGCGCTGCAGCGAGCAGTCGCGCTCGCCGAGATGGATGGCGCCGCCGCGGCCGTCGCCGAGCACCTGGATCTCGATGTGGCGCGGCTTCTGCAGGTACTTTTCGAGATAGACCGAGGCATCGCCGAACGCCGCCTTGGCTTCATTGCCGGCGGTGGCGATCGCCAGCGCCAGGTCTTCAGCGGTATGGGCGACCTTCATGCCGCGGCCGCCGCCGCCCGCCGCCGCCTTGACCAGCACCGGGAAGCCGATGTCCTTGGCGATCGCCATCGCGTCGTCGTCGGGGCCGACGGCTCCGTCGGAGCCCGGCACCACCGGGATGCCGAGCCGCTTGGCGGTCTTCTTGGCTTCGATCTTGTCGCCCATCAGGCGGATGTGTTCGGCCTTGGGGCCGATGAAGTGCAGATTGTGGTCTGCGAGGATCTCGGCGAAGCGGGCGTTCTCGGACAGGAAGCCGTAACCGGGATGCACCGCGTCGGCGCCGGTGATCTCGCAGGCGGCGAGCAGCGCCGGCACGTTGAGGTAGCTGTCCTTGGATTGCGGCGGCCCGATGCACACGCTCTCGTCGGCGAGACGGACGTGCATCGCGTCGGCATCGGCGGTGGAGTGGACCGCGACCGTGGAGATGCCGAGCTCCTTGCAGGCGCGGAGCACGCGTAGGGCTATCTCGCCGCGATTAGCTATCAGGATTTTGTCGAACATCGGACTAACCGCCTTGTGAGGCCAAAGGGCGAAGGGCGAGTAGCGAATGGAAAGAGTAACGAAGCGAACGTCTATTCGCTAATCGTTACTCGCCATTCGCGTCTTACTCGATCACCACCAGCGGTTCGCCGAACTCGACCGGCTGGCCGTCTTCGACCAGGATCTGGGTGACGAGGCCGGCCTTCGGCGACGGAATCTGGTTCATGGTCTTCATCGCTTCGACGATGAACAGGGTCTCGCCGACGGAGACTCGGCTGCCGACATCGATGAACGGCTTGGCGCCGGGCTCCGGAGCCCAATACACCGTGCCGACCATCGGCGAGGACACGACGCCGGGATGCTTGGCGAGATCGACCGACGCGCTGTCGACCGACGTCGCGATGGTCGCCGGCGCCGCCGCATAGGCGGTCGGCACCGCCGCCGCGATGCTGACGTTGCGGGCGACGCGCACGCGCAGGCCGGCCCGCTCGATCTCGATTTCGGTCAGGTTGGTCTCGTCGAGCAGCACGGCGAGTTCGCGGATCAGGGTGCTGTCGTTGGTCGCCGGGGTGGTGGTCGGCTCGGCGGCGGTTTTCTCTGCAGGCTGGCGGGCCATGATGTGTCGATCCAGATGTCTTGAGTGAACGGGCGGGGTCAGGCCGGGGCGCTGGCGCCGATTTTGGCGGCGAGGCCATTGATGGCCAGCCGATAGCCGTCGATGCCGAAGCCGCACAGGCTGGCGAACGCGGCCTTGGCGATGAACGAATGGTGACGGAAGTCTTCGCGGGCGAACACGTTGGAGACGTGCACCTCCACTGTCGGGATCTGCACGCCGACCAGGGCGTCGTGCAGGGCGATCGAGGTGTGAGTGTAGCCGCCGGCGTTGATGACGATGCCTGCCGCCTTGTCGCTGCGCGCCTGGTGAATCCAGTCGATCAGCTCGCCTTCGCGGTTGGACTGCCGGCACACCGCAACCAGCCCGAAACCGGCGGCGGTCTCGGCGCACAGCTTCTCGACGTCGGCCAGCGTGGCGCGACCATAGATTTCCGGCTCCCGGGTCCCGAGCAGATTCAAGTTCGGGCCGTTCAGCACGTAAATCGTCTGAGCCATCGAAAATTCCGGCAATATCTGCGAATCTGATCCAGCCGGGCGGGGCAACCCTTCGCACAGCCTGTCGGAATCCGGCGAAATTCACCTGATTGCGGGCCTTATAGGTAACCTCGGCGCTGAGGGGAAGCCTGAACAGGCTCACGGCATGGATGAAATGCCTGATGCTTTGGGCGAGGGGGGATACCCAAGCGGCGGGAATCGTTTGCAATCGACGCACCGTGGCATCGGCACCGGTCAAGGGGGCGGCGCGCATTCCGCCCCCTCGCACCGGACCGGATCGCGGCCAGGGATCAGATATCGAGGACCGCGACGATCTCCAGCGTGCGCGGGTCGACCACCACGATCTCGTCGCGCACCCGGAAGAATTCGTAGCCCCGCCAGTCCGGATAGATGGTGATGATCTCGGCCGGAAGCGGGTGGAAACGGACGTCGCGGGGGACGCGCGTGCCGACCGAGATCGAGAAGTTGATGTTGGTCTGCGGCTCGACGCGCTGGTTCTTGATCACCGTGGTGATCTTGCTGCGCTGCTCGCCGGACAGCTTGGCTCGGGTGCCGGCCTGTCCCGTGGTGGTCGCGGATCCCTCGCGGTCGCGGTCGTTGTCGGCACTACGCTGGGCGTCGCGGCTGCGATCTTTGTCGGCTCCGCGCTGCATGTCCCGGTCACCATCCCGACGGCTGTCGGCGCCGCGTTGCATGTCGCGATCACGGTCGCGGTCGTTGCCGGCGCTGCGGTCGATCGTGGGCGCTTCGCGGGACGCGCCGGAACGATCGGAATCGGAGCGCTGCATTTGACTAGCGCCGGCCCCGGCGCCGCTACCGCTCGGGCTCGATGGCGATTGACCGACCGATGGCGCAGGGGCGCCGCCGCCGGCGCCGGTGGAACCTGAGGGTGACTGGGCGTGGACGGCCGTGCCGCCGGCGATCAGGGTCGCCGCGGCGACTGACAGCAACAAACGATGGTTCATGGCGCTCTCCAGGTTGCCTGCCCGTGCCTCAACGGCAGGTCTGCGCCACTGTTCCCGACGTACTGGGTTCCCTCGTCGAATCCCGAGTTTTGTTTTGTCGAACCGTCACAATCGGACTAAGCTGATCGCGCGTGTGAGGCTCTGCGGCGACTGCGATGCGGTCGCGATTCCGAAGGCTCGATTGATCCCGCGCGCGGCTTCAGCCTGAACCGATCGGCTTTGCGCATTCAGGCGTCTCGCGCTCCGTTAGTAGTTGCAGACCGGAGGTGTCATGTCTCGCTACATCGTGCGATTTATGAAGGGCATCCTCGGTGAGAACGGTCGTCACGAGGAAGTCTGCCAGAGGCTGATCGAGGTCGATGCCGAGACCAGCGACGATGCCGTCGAACTCGCCAAGCGGCGCTTCTGCGAACAGGAACGGCTGCCGGAATGGTCTCTGCACGCCGATCGCGTCGACGTCGCCGAAACCGAGTTTCCGTCCTAGCTCTCTTGCAACTCGTGAGCGCGCGTGCGGGATGTTGCGCGATCATCGCGCGTTCGGATCTGCCTTCGTTGTCCGAACCAGCGCGGGACGATCGCTGGATCCGCGTCCGCATGGATCACATCGTACGGTTGCCCTGTGCATTTCTACAGTGTAGAAATGGCGGACCGTGGGAGCTGACAGCGTTGCGAGAGCTTCACACGGTGACATCGCGATCCGCTTCGCGATCTCAATCAGGCTGTTTGGCTAGACCGCTCTTACACTGGACCGCCGGTCTTGTTCAGTCTGCGGAGCACGCTGATGCGCGTGTCCGGGAGCCGACTCGTGACGCGAGGCTCGGATTGCGAGCGAACCATGAGCGGACTGCTCTCCATTTTCGATCTGTCAGACGAACGCGGCGTGTTGAGAACCTCGATTGCCGTCACGTTCCTGATCTCCTTTCTCGGCATCGGCTTCGGGCTGTTTTCGGGATCGTTCGCGATCGCTTTCGACGGCGTGTATTCCCTGATCGATGCGGGGATGAGCCTGCTGTCGCTGATCGTGGTCAATTTGATCACGTCCTACGCGGTGGCGGATCATCTGTCGCGCAAACTCAGGGAACGCTTTTCGTTCGGTCTCTGGCATCTCGAACCGATGGTGCTCGGGCTGAACGGCACCTTGCTGATCAGCGCGGCGGTCTACGCCTTGGTCACGGCCATCGGCAGCCTGTTGAGCGGTGGGCGCCACCTGGAGTTCGGCTGGGCGGTGATTTACGCGGCGGTGACGGTGATCGTCTGCGCGGGGATCGCGGCGGTCGAGTGGCGCGCCAATCGGAAGATCGGGTCCGAGTTCGTCAGGCTCGATGTGCGCGGCTGGACCATGTCGGCCGGGATCAGCGCCGCGCTGCTGATCGCCTTCATGATCGGCTTGGCCGTGCAGGGAACGTCATGGCAGTGGATTTCGCCCTATATCGATCCGGTGGTCCTGGCGGCGGTTTGCATCCTGATCATTCCGCTGCCGATCTCGACCGTGCGACAGGCGCTAGCGGACATCTTCCTGGTGACGCCGATCGACTTGAAGAAGCACCTCGACACGGTGGCGGCGGCTTTCGTCGCGAAGCATGGCTTCCTGTCCTATCGCGCCTACGTCGCGCGTGTCGGCCGCTCGAAGGAGATCGAACTCTACTTCATCGTTCCCGCCGACGCGCCTGCGCGAACCATCGGCGAATGGGACGCGTTGCGTGACGAGATCGGCGATCTGGTCGGCGACGACGGACCGAACCGTTGGCTGACCGTCGTGTTCACGGGTGATCCTGAATGGGCCGAATGAGCTCGACCGCAGACGCGAAGCTGAACATCAAGGCCCGCGTGAGTTCCGGCCCGCGCGGTCTCGCCAAGCATGAGATCGTCGATACCGCAGTGAGGCTGATCGAGGAGGTGGGGGAGGCCGGCTTCAGCGTACGCAAACTCGGAGACCGAGTCGGCTGCGATCCGATGGCGATCCTCTATCACTTCAAGAACAAGGACGGCATGTATCGCGCGATGGCCGACGCCCTGGTGGCGAAGCTGTCACCCGTCGGCAGCGACCAGCCTTGGCAGGATCGGCTACGCGCCCATGCGCGCGATCATCGCGCGCTGGCGCTCCGATATCCCAACACGTTTCCGCTGCTGCAGAGGTTTCTCAACACCGGGGTTGCAGACTTCCCCCATATTGAAATGGTCCATCGTGCGCTTGCTGATGCCGGCGTACCGGACCAGGAGGCTCCCGCGGTGTGTCTCGCCTGGTACGCAGGCGTGATCGGCCTGTGCGCGGCGGAGATCAACGGGCTGGTACGGCCGGCTCGCGCCTCCGAAGTCGCGGAAATCGAGGCGCTGCCTGCCGCCGAGTTTCCGGTGCTGAGGAAACTGGCTCCCTCGTATCTGGCTCTCGAGAGCCAAGCCGTCTTCGAGATCGCCAACGAGCTCTTTATCCGAGGCTTGTGCGGCCAGCCGGGCCGCTCGCCCGACTGACACGTTCTCCGCCGTCATGCCCGCGTCAAGATCGCCGGCGCCGGCAACAGGCGATCTGAAAGCAGGCTTCCGATCGCGCTCAGCAGGTCTCCTTGCCGCAGCGTGCGGTGTTGATCTTCTGGCGCAGCGTGTCGAGGCCGACCGCGCCGACCACCACCTGCTTGCCGATCACGTAGCTCGGCGTGCCGTTCATCCCCATCGCTTCGGCGAGCTTGAAGCTCTCTTCGATGGTGGCGCGCACTTCCGGCCCGGCCATGTCCTTCTCCAGCCGCGCCATGTCGAGGCCGGCGTCCTTGGCCGCAGCCATCGCCCGCGCCTTGTCGGCCTGGCCGCGGCTGCCGAGCAGCTTCTGGTGGAAGTCGAGATACTTCTTGCCGCTCGGGTCCTGCATCCGCACCGCGATCGCGACCTGCGCGGCCTCCACCGAGGGCGGGCCGAGCACCGGGAATTCCTTCAGCACAACCTTCAGCTTCGGATCGCCCTTCATCAGTTCGAGCATGTCCAGCATCGCGCGCTTGCAGTAACCGCAGTTGTAGTCGAAGAATTCGACCATGGTGACGTCGCCGTTCTTGTTGCCGAGCGTGACGCCGCGCGGCGAATTGAAGATGGTGTCGGCGTTGTCCTTGATTGCGGCCTGATGCTTCTCGGCCTGGGCCGCGGCCTGCCGCTTGCCGAGCTCTTCGGAGGCTTCCTCCAGCACCTCGGGATGCGACACCAGGTATTCCTTGATGATCGCCTCGATCTGGCTGCGCTGCTCGTCGGAGAATTTCTGCGCCGAGGCGACGGCCGGCGCGCCCACGAGGGCGAGCGCGATCAGGGCTGAGGCGAGCGGGCGGAACGACGGCATGGGCGGATCCCTTCGGCGGGTCGATGCGGTGGAAAGCTGCGTATTCGAACGCTTCATAGCGCTTTTCACCGCCGATTACGCGGTTTTTGTGAACACGATCCGGCCAGTGCCTCGATCGTCGGCGCCGGACGCGACGACGCCGGCGCTCGGGGCAGCGAACGCCGGCGTCGCATGGGTGGGGGCTGCGTTACTTGATGGTGGTCAGGCGCAGATACGGCCGCGGCTCGTCCCAACCTTGCGGGAACGCCTTGGCGGCGGCTTCGCCCTTGAGCGACAGCGGGATGATCACCTTGTCGCCCGGCCGCCAGTCGGCCGGGGCCGCGACGGTGTGCTTGTCGGCGAACTGCAGCGCGTCGATCACGCGCAGGATCTCGTCGAAATTGCGCCCGACATTCATCGGGTAGGTCATGGTCAGACGGATCTTCTTGTTCGGATCGATGATGAACACCGAACGCACCGCGGCGGTGTCGCTCTGGTTCGGATGGATCATGTCGTACAGCTTGGCGACCTTCAGGTCCGGATCGGCGATGATCGGAAATTGCAGGTCGGTCTGCTGGGTGTCGTTGACGTCGGCGATCCACTTCACGTGTTCGTCGACCGTGTCGGTCGACAACCCGATCGGCTTGACGTTGCGCGCGGCGAACGGCCCGGCCAGCTTCGCGGTCTTGCCCATTTCGGTGGTGCAGACCGGCGTGAAGTCGGCGGGGTGGCTGAAGAAGAAGACCCAGGAATCCCCGATGAAATCGTGAAACGAGATCTTGCCCTTGGTGGTGTCGGCCGTGAAGTCGGGGGCAATATCGCCGATATGAAGGGACATCGGTACGGTCTCCTGTCGGTTTGGTGAGTGCTGAGTCACGCGCCGAACGCTGATCGCGCGCGTGGAAGGATGGAGATCTCGTAGATGGAGATTCCGCACCGCAGGATCAAGGAACTCATCGCAAAAGCATCCGCAAAAACGGTTCGGACGGTGCATGATTTTCATGCACCGCCCGAATGATACGTATCTCGATACGGCTACGGGCAGGGCACCTCGCGGCCACCCTTGGCGATGTAGGTGCCGGTCGCCGGATTGTATGAGCGGAAGCGTCGCGCGCAGTAGTCCTGCTGCCGTGCCGCCTCGGCCTGGCTGGCCGCGATCGCGCCGCCGACGATCGCCGCGCCGATGCCGAGACCAATCGCAGCGCCCGCGCCCGGGCCGCCCCAGCCGCGCCCGCGTCCGCGACCACGTCCGCGCCCACGACCCCAGCCGCGCTGCGCCTGCGCGGGGGTCGACGCCAGCGTCATCGCCGCGCCGGTGGTGGCGATCATCCCCAATCCGTACATCGTCAGCAGCGCAACGCTCGCCAGCGCACGCGTGATGAACTTGCGGGGCCTGTTGCCCGAGGGCCGTGTCGAGTTGGTCATGGATGCTTCTCCCGATGTTGGTGCAGCGATACTGTTTGCTGGTGAGCGCCGCGCGCTTGACGCAACTGTCGCGATACGGGGGCGACCGCGAGACTCAAAGAGGCGGACAAGATCGCCGCGCCGGGAGTGTGACAGAGCCGCGGACAGGGGACAACCGCCGCGGCGCGACAATCGATCGCGGACCGCTATTTTTGACCCGGCATCTTCGCCGCGACGATGTCGTCGGCTTTCACCCATCCCGGCGAGCCGACCGGAAAGCGGGTCTTGGCGCGGGCGGCGAGGTCGCGGGCGGTCTTGGCGTCGCCGCGCAGATAGGCCGCCTGCGCCGAGGCGAGATCGGCCTCGGCGTAGTTGCCCTTGTGGCCGTAGGCCATCGCCAGCTGACTGTAGCCGATCGGCACTTCACGCTCGCGGCCCAGCGCGCCACGCAGGATCTGGATCGCCTCGTCGGTGTAGGCCTTGTTGTTGCTGGCGACCAGCGCCTGGCCGAGCAGGATCTGGATCAGCGGTGCACCGCCGGTCATCGCCACCGCCTTGCGCAGCGGCGCGATCGCTTCCGCCGGCTTGCCGCCTTCGAGCAGCGCCTGGCCGCGCAGCTCGTAGAAATACGGGTTGTTGGGCTGGGCCTGAATCAGGCCGTCGATCTGCGCCAGCGCCGAGCGCAGATCGCCGTGCAGATAGCTCGCAATGGCGCGCGCGTAGCGCGCCGGCAGGCTGGTGTTCGATGCCGGATAGCGGCGATGCACCGTGTCGGCCCGTTCCATGAAGCCGGAAACCTTGGCGCGCATCATGTCGTGGCGGAGCTGCAGCGCAGGATCGTCCTTCTTCTCCCAGAACTGGCTCGAGCGGGCCAGCTCGGCGAGCGCGGCGACGCGTTCGGCCGGCATCGGATGCGACTGCGCATAGGGATCGGCGCCGCGCGCGGCGAACAGGCTCTCGTTGGTGAAGCGCTGGAAGGTTTCGTACATCCCCTTCGCGGACTGCTGCGTCGCGTTGAGAAACTTCACCGCGGCGCGGTCGGCGTTCTCTTCCTGCTGGCGCTGATACGACAGCAGATTGCGCCGGATCATCTCCTGCGGCGCCGAGATCGCCGCGGCGCCGATGTTGCCGGCGCCGCTGTTCGGGCCGGCATTGGCGCCGGCCACCATCGCGCCGACGCCGAGCAGCATCGCGACGATCATCTGGGTCTGGGCGTGCGAAATCTGAGTCCGCAGTTTGGAGAGATGGCCGCCGGCGAGATGGCCGGTCTCGTGCGCCAGGACGCCGATCAGCTGATTCGGCGTCTCCGCCTGCAGCAGCGCGCCGTAGTTCACGAAGATGCGCTGGCCGTCGGCGACGAAGGCGTTGAACGACGGGTCGTTGATGATCGCGACCTGGATGTTCTGCTTTTCCAACCCGGCGACCCGCAGGATCGGTCGGGTGTAGTCGCGCAGCAATTGTTCGGTCTCGGTGTCGCGCAGCAGCGGCGGCCCTTTCGCCGCGGGGGCCTGCGCCAGCACGGGAACCGGCGCCAGCGCGAGCGCCAGCGCGGTGACGACCGCGACCAGTCGCGACGCCTGCCTGCGAACGGACGGACATAGCCGTCCGGCGAAAACTGCAATGACCTTCAGCATTGGCCGAGCTTCAATTACCGGATATTCCCTGATCAGCCCAGCAACGTGGCAGCAGCGCGGCGCGCAGCGGGTTACAACCGGACAGACCGCGCGGGAATAGCAGAATTCGATGCTCGATGCGACCAAGACACAGCGTGCGCGCGGATTGTTGACCGCCTCCGCCCGCAGCGACGTACCACCCTTCATGGTGATGGATGTGATGGCGGCGGCGGACCGCATCGAAGCCGCCGGTGGCCACGTCATCCACATGGAAGTCGGCCAGCCATGGGCTCCGGCGCCGCGCGCCGCGCTCGCCGCCGCGCACGCCGCGCTCGACAGCAGCCGGATCGACTACACCTCGGCGCTCGGCATTCCGTCGCTGCGCGCGCGGATCGCCCGGCACTATCGCGAGACCTACGGCTGCGACGTCGATCCGGACCAGATCGTTGTCACCACCGGCTCGTCCGGCGCGTTCATCCTGTCGTTCCTGGCGCTGTTCGAGCCCGGCGACCGGGTCGCGGTGACGGTTCCCGGCTATCCGCCGTACCGGCACATTCTCAATGCGCTCGGTTGCGAGCCGGTGCCGATCGAGACCCACAGCGAAACCCGTCACGCGTTGACCGGCGAGGCCTTGCTCGAAGCGCATCGCAAGGCGCCGCTGAAGGGCGTGCTGGTCGGCAGCCCCGCCAATCCGACCGGCACGATGATGACGCGCGAGGCGCTGACCGAACTGATCGCGGTCGCAGAGAGCGAAGGCATCCGCTTCATTTCCGACGAGATCTATCACGGCCTCGACTACGCGTTCCCCGCGGTCACCGCCGCGGAACTGTCGCGCGATGCGGTGGTGATCAACTCGTTCTCGAAGTACTTCTGCATGACCGGCTGGCGCGTCGGCTGGATGGTGCTGCCGGAGAGCCTGGTGCGGCCGGTCGAGCGGTTGCAGCAGAATCTCGCGATCTCGGTGCCGACGCTGTCGCAGATCGCCGCGGAAGCGGCGTTCGACGGCCGCGCCGAGATGGAAGCGGTCAAGCGCGGCTATGAAGAGAACCGCGCGATTCTGATCGAGGGGCTTCCGAAGGCCGGCTTGACCGAGTTTCTGCCGGCCGACGGCGCGTTCTATCTGTATGCCGACGTCTCGACCTTCACCTCCGACAGCTACGATTTCACCAAGCGGATGCTGGAAGAGGCGAGGGTGGCGGCGACGCCGGGGATCGATTTCGATCCGGTGCGCGGCAAGAGTTTCGTGCGGTTTTCCTATGCCCGGTCGGCGGAGGACATGCGCGAGGCAGTACGTCGGATCACTGCCTGGCTCGGGCGATGATCTCCGGCGCATGACAGGAGTTGCGATTTCAACGGTTGATCTTTGCGGCATTTCGTCGCTATAGGCTCCCGCGACTATTTCCTTCCGGGAGAATTCCCTTGCCGCTTGGTTCGTCCGCGCCGCCGTGCACCGGCGGCCACGCAGTGCTTGTTGCTCACTTGTGGCCGCGGCACGCGGGCGGATTCTCCGTCTGGTTGCGGATGATCGTCCTGATCGCGTCCGGCGTGCTGGTGTTGGCGCTGTCGGCCAAGGTCAACTTGCCGCTGCCGCTGGTTCCGATGACCCTGCAGACGCTGGTGGTGGTGCTGATCGGGGCCGCCTACGGCGTACGGCTCGGTGCCGCGACGCTGCTCGCCTATCTCGCCGCGGGTGCCGCGGGGCTGCCGGTGTTCGCCGGCCCGGTCGGAGGGCTGGCGCCGTTGACGGGCCCGACTGCCGGCTATCTTGCAGGGTTCGTGGCCGCCGCGTCTCTGGTCGGCTGGTTCGCCGAACGCGGCTGCGATCGTTCGGTGGCGAAACTGTTCGCGGCGATGCTCGCCGGTCACCTCGTCATCCTGACGCTCGGCTTCACCTGGCTCGCCTTCGGTCTGCATCTCGGCGTGGCCAAGGCCTGGTGGGTCGGTGTGGTTCCGTTCCTCGCCGGCTCGCTGGTCAAGTCCGCGCTTGGCGCCACCTTGTTACCCGCGATGCGCCGCATCCTCGACCACCAACGCTGACGATTCAAAGTCAAATCGACTTGGCTGGCCGGTCTGCCTGCGGTCGGCCAGCAACGTCTCCTCGTTCGACAGGCACCAAGCGAGTGGAGTGATGGCCATGTCGGCGACGGCCCAAATCGAAGCACCGGCGCTGCCGCGCAGCGGCAAGTCGAAGCCGTTCTACAAGGTGCTGTACGTCCAGGTGCTGTTCGCGATCGTGATCGGCGTACTGGTCGGCTGGCTGTCGCCGCACTTCGCCACCAACGAATGGGTCAAGGCGCTGGGAGACGGCTTCGTCAAGCTGATCAAGATGGTGATCGCACCGATCATCTTCTGCACCGTGGTGTCGGGCATCGCCCACATCCAGGACGCCCGCAAGGTCGGCCGCGTCGGCATCAAGGCGCTGCTGTATTTCGAAGTGGTGTCGTCGTTCGCGCTGATCCTCGGGCTCGTCGTCGGCAATCTGTTTCCGGTCGGCCACGGTCTCGCCGCCAAGCCGGACGTCGGCGCGGTGGCCAAATACGTCGATCAGGCCAGTCACATGAACGCCGTCGACTTCGTGCTGCACATCATCCCGGACAGCGTGGTCGGCGCCTTCGCCAAGGGCGACATCCTCCAGGTGCTGTTGTTCGCGGTGCTGTTCGGTTTCGCGCTGATGGCGCTCGGCGAGCGCGGCCATCGGCTGCGCGACGTGATCGACGACGCCGCACATGCGGTGTTCGGCGTGATCGCCATCGTGATGAAGGCGGCGCCGATCGGCGCGTTCGGCGCGATGGCCTTCACCATCGGCAAATACGGCCCGGCCGCGCTCGGCAATCTGATCGGTCTGGTGGCGCTGTTCTACGCCACCTCGGCGTTGTTCGTTGTGCTGGTGCTGGGCACCATCGCCAAGTTCGTCGGCTTCAACATCTTCAAGTTCATCGGCTACATCAAGGACGAGCTGTTGATCGTGCTCGGCACCTCGTCGTCGGAAAGCGCGCTGCCGCAATTGATGGAGAAGCTGGAGCGGCTCGGCTGCTCGAAGTCGGTGGTCGGTCTGGTGGTGCCGACCGGCTATTCGTTCAACCTCGACGGCACCAACATCTACATGACCTTGGCGACGCTGTTCATCGCCCAGGCGCTCGGCATCGAGCTGTCGTTCGGCGATCAGGTCGCGATCCTGCTGGTGGCGATGCTGACCAGCAAGGGCGCCAGCGGGGTCACCGGCGCCGGCTTCGTCACGCTCGCCGGCACGCTGGCGGCCGTCAATCCGGCGCTGGTTCCGGGCATGGCGATCGTGTTCTCGATCGACAAGTTCATGAGCGAGGTCCGCGCGCTGACCAATATCACCGGCAACGGCGTCGCCGCGGTGTTCGTGTCGTGGTGGGAAGGCGAACTCGACCACGGCCGGCTGCTCGCCAATCTCGACCGCAGCGTCGATCCTTCCGACGTGGAGACGGCCGTCACGACGGGCTGAGCGGAGTTCGACGCATCATCGCTCGCTCAACGTGGAGTGCCCGCGCATGTCGCGGGCATCGGCGTTTTGAGGGGCCGGCAGCTTGAGAGGATAGTTCGGGGCGCAGAGAATTCGTCGCCTCTCGAGATAGCGCTCTGTTCGTCGCTTACTTCGTCATGGCCGGGCTTGTCCCGGCCATCCACGTCTTCCTCGCAACTTCAGCCTCGAGGCGTGGATGCCCGGGACGAGCCCGGGCATGACGACGGGGCAAGTCGGGACTCATCAAACAGGCGTCCCTTCGGCCAGCTCAGATCACGACCGGTGCCTGAAACGAAAAATGCCCGCGACCTGCGCGGGCATTTTGTAATCGATCGTGTCGACAATGGATTAGTTGCCGCCGCCGAAGCGGCGCGACCACCAGCCGACACGGCGGGGGGCGGCGGGGGCAGGTTCCTGCGCTGCTGCAGTTGCCGGCGCGGCTTCAGCCGCCGTCTCGGCCTCGGCCGCCGGCGGTTCGCTCACCGGCACGGACGGCGCGGTCTGTTCCTCATGAACGGCGGCTTCCGGCTGCGTCTCGACCTCGGCAGCCGGGGCGGCGGTGGTTTCGGGGGGGGATGCCGGCGCGCCGAAGCTCACCTTCTCGCGCACGGTGGAGCGGCGGCGGGCGGCCTTCTTCGCGGCGCTCTCGTCCTCGATTGCAGGCTCGGCCGTTTCCGACGCGGCGGGCGGGGCCGGCTGCGGTTCGGGCTCGGCGACCGGCTGCGACTGCTCGGCCTCCGCGGCCGGTTCGAAGCTGGGCTGCACCGACTGGCTGCCACTGTCGATGTCGGCGACAGCGTCCGCAGCTTCGGCCTCATCGGCGGCGGCGAGTTCGTCGCTGATCGAGCCGACCACGCCGGCTTCGGCTTCGTTCTCGGTGCCATCCGCATTGCCGCGGCGCCGACGGCCGCCGCGACGGCCACGGCGACGCGGACGGCGCTCGCCGTTCTCGCCCTGATCGGCGCGAGCTTCGCCTTCGTTGTCGTCTTCGCCTGCGTCGTCGCCCTCGTCGGTCTCGCCGAGCTGTTCGACGCCCTCGGCTGCGAACGGCTGTTCGCCGTCTTCGGCGGAGGTGCCGGCCTCGGCCGCTTCACGCGGCTCGCCCGACCGCCGCCGGCGGCGCCGGCGACGGCGCTTGCGGCCTTCGCCCTCGGTCTCGCCGGCTTCGCCGCCCTGATCCTCGGTGAGGCCGACGGTTTCCTCGGTCTCGATCTCGGCCTCGAAATCATAGCCGTCCTCGTCGTCCGGCTCCTCGATCGGGGCCGGCGAGGCGGCGACCTGCGCCGCGAGCAGCGCCTTGGCGGTCTCCAGGGTGTGGACCTGCTCGCCGCGATCGATCACGAACGACTGCTGGCCGCTGACGGTCGGATCGGCCAGCACCGACAGCGACACCTTGAAGCCGGTCTCGAGGTCGCGCAGGTGACCGCGCTTGTGATTGAGCACATACAGCGCCACGTCGGTGCGGGTGCGCACGATCAGATTGTGCGTCGCGCCCTTCATCAGCACCTCTTCGAGGCCGCGCAGCAGCTGCAGCGCCACCGAGGACACCGAGCGGACGTGGCCGGAGCCGCCGCAATGCGGGCAGGGCTCGGTCGAACTCTCCAGCACGCTGGCGCGGATACGCTGGCGCGACATTTCGAGCAGGCCGAAATGCGAGATGCGGCCGACCTGGATGCGGGCGCGGTCCTGCCGCAGGCAGTCGCTGAGCTTGCGCTCGACCGCGCGGTTGTTGCGCTTCTCGTCCATGTCGATGAAGTCGATGACGATCAGGCCGGCGAGGTCGCGCAGGCGGAGCTGCCGCGCGACTTCCTCGGCAGCCTCAATGTTGGTCTTGAGCGCGGTGTCTTCGATGTGGTGCTCGCGGGTCGAACGGCCGGAGTTGACGTCGATCGACACCAGCGCTTCGGTCTGGTTGATCACGATGTAGCCGCCCGAGCGGAGCTGCACGGTCGGCGAGAACATCGCGTCGAGCTGGCTCTCCACTCCCATCCGCGAGAACAGCGGCTGGCCGTCGCGATACAGCTTCACCGCGCGAACCTGCGACGGCATCAGCATGTGCATGAAGTCGCGGGCCTCGCGATAGCCGGCTTCGCCGGCGACCAGCACTTCGTCGATCTCCTTGTTGTAGAGGTCGCGCAGCGACCGCTTGATCAGCGAGCCTTCCTCGTAGACCAGCTTCGGCGCCTGCGAATTCAGCGTGATGTCGCGGACCGTCTCCCACATCCGGATCAGGTACTCGAAGTCGCGCTTGATCTCGGGCTTGGTCCGCGACGCCCCGGCCGTGCGCAGGATCACGCCCATGCCCTCCGGCACGTCGAGGTCCTGCACCACTTCCTTCAGCCGCGAGCGGTCCTGCGCCGAGGTGATCTTGCGGCTGATGCCGCCGCCGCGGGCGGTGTTGGGCATCAGCACGGCGTAGCGGCCGGCGAGCGACAGATAGGTGGTGAGCGCCGCGCCCTTGTTGCCGCGCTCTTCCTTCACGACCTGCACCAGCATCACCTGGCGGCGCTTGATGACTTCCTGAATCTTGTACTGCCGGCGCGGACGGAAGGCGCGCTCCGGCACTTCCTCGAGCACGTCGTCGCCGCCGACGGACTCGACCACGTCCTCTTCGGCGTCTTCCTCGTCGTCCTCTTCCTCGTCGTCCTCTTCCACCTCGGCTTCGGATTCCGACTCGGTGTCGTGTTCGGAAGCTTCGCTGATCTCGCCGACCTCGTGGCCGTCATCTGCCTCGTCGGTTTCTTCGATCGGGAACGGCGCGTCCTCGGCATAGCCGGTCGCGGGCACGGCATGATCGGCAGCGTCGTCGTTCGCCGCCGGGACGGCGAATTCGGTGCTCGCCTGCGCTTCAGCCGCAGCCGGGATGGCTGCTTCCGCCTCGGCCGGTTCTGCGACCGCAACCTCGGCGGCGGGCGGCGGCTCGACGGCTTCGGCCGGCGCGCCGGTGGCCGGTTCGTCGTGCTCGGCCGCAAACTGGGGAGCGGCCTCGGTCGCCTCGGCGCGCTCGGTGGTGTCGGTCTCATGCAGCTCGTGCATCAGCCGCTCGTCGCCGGCGGCTTCCGCATCGACCTCGTGCACGTCGTGGTGTTCGACGGCCGCGTGCGGCTGATCCGCCGCCTCGGTCGCGGCTTCCACGATCTCGCTCTGCACCCGCTCGCCGTTGTTGCGGCGGCGGTGGCTGCGATGCCGCGAACGGCGGCGGTTGGAACGCTGCTCGCTTTCCTCTTCGGCTTCGCGATGGGCGCGTTCGTCGGCCTCGATCAGGGCCTGCCGGTCGGCGACCGGGATCTGGTAGTAGTCGGGATGGATTTCGCTGAAGGCGAGGAAGCCGTGACGATTGCCGCCGTATTCGATGAAGGCGGCCTGCAGCGAGGGTTCGACCCGGGTGACTTTGGCGAGATAAATATTGCCGCGGAGTTGTTTGCGCTGGGCTGTTTCGAAATCAAACTCTTCGACGCGGTTGCCACGGACCACGACCACCCGGGTCTCTTCCGGGTGGGTGGCGTCGATCAGCATCTTGTTGGCCATTTTTCAACTCATGTCGGCGGAGCGCGCGCGAAACGGCTCGCGCGAAGTGCGCGGCCGGCTGACGCGACGGTCCACCTGATTCGGGGGTGAGGGGAAGGCCGAAACGCATCGCGGTGTGCCGTGCCGGTCGTTGACCCGGGGCGACGCGCGAAGCGAAGCGAGTGCTTCGCGGCGGCGCGGCCGTTGCGTGGGTCGGTGTCGGCATCGCAGTCTGGCGCATTAAGCGTCGGCCCGTCTGAACAGGTGGCGGCTCGATCGGCCGCCGTATCGTTTTGCTGATGGGCCGGCTCCGCGCCGAGGCGCTAAGCCGGAGTGGGCATCCGGCCGGTGAGCCGAATGTGGTCGGTCATGAAGTGTTGAACCGTCCCTGGTACGAGAGAGGGCCCGGGGACGGACGCCGTTCGGGCTGGGCCGGCACTCCTTGACCTGCCGCGCACTGCGCTGGCTCGGAGGGGCCGGCAAAACGCAAAATCCGCCGGGTTGGGATCGGGGGACTTGGCGCTGCACCGAGTGGCTGAACGCGACACAACCGGTAGTATAGACCGTCAGCAGTAAATACATACGTGGATTGGGTGGCGCTTGCAAGGCAGGCGTCGCGGCCCGGCAACACTCCGCAGGTTTCATCCTGGAGCACTTAAGCTCCGATTAACCGTGCAGTTTTATTGCGGTAAGACGACTTCCGGGAGGGTTGGGATTCGTTTGCCAGGACGCGCAAATCATTTTGTTTTGTTCGGTGCAATCCTTGCGTGCGCTGCAGCATTGCTGTGTCTGTCGCCGAATCCCGCGTGGACCCAGCCGGCAGCGTCCGGCGCGGTGGCGGCGCCGTCCTCGTTTCCAGTCGCCTCCGATGTTCGCATCGCCGGTGACGACCGCCAGACCCGCCTGATCGTCGATCTGGACGGGAAGGTGCCGCTGCGCGCGTTTGCACTGGCAGACCCGTATCGCGTGGTGATCGATCTGCCGCAGATCAGCTTCCGCTTCCCCAGAGGGACGGGCGAAAGCGCGCGCGGGCTGATCAAGGCGTTCCGCTACGGACTGGTGATGCCGGGCGGCTCGCGGATCGTGCTCGACCTGAGCGGGCCGGCCAAGATCGCCAAGGCCGAAATGCTCGAACCGGCCAATGGCCAGCCCGGCCGGATGGTGATCGAGCTCGAGCCGATCGAGCGCGACGCGTTCATGCAGGCGCTGCGGACGGCCGACAGCGTCGCCGAATTGCGCCCGACGGTTTCCGGGGGCGACACGACGGCGGCGGTCTCCCACAGCGCGCCGCTGCCCAAGGTCGAGCGCGACGATCCGCGGCCGGTGGTGGTGATCGATCCCGGTCACGGCGGTATCGACAACGGTACCCAGTCGGCCGACGGCATCGCCGAGAAGGCGATCGTGCTGGATTTCGCCGTCGCGCTGCGCGACCGGCTGGTGAAGCAGGGCAAATTCCGGGTGGTGCTGACCCGCGCCGACGACACCTTCATTCCGCTGGCCGACCGGGTGAAGGTGGCGCGCGAGCAATCCGCGGCGCTGTTCGTGTCGATCCACGCCGACGCGCTGCCGCGGCGCGAGGGCGACGCCCAGGGCGCCACCATCTACACCCTGTCGGACAAGGCGTCGGACGCCGAAGCCCAGCGCCTCGCCGACGCCGAAAACAAGGCCGACGCGATCGGCGGCGTCAATCTCACCGAGGAGCCGAGCGAGGTCGCCGACATCCTGATCGACCTGGCACAGCGCGAGACCAAGACGTTCTCCAACCGATTCGCCCAGCAACTGATGAAGGACATGAAGGCGACCACGCGGATGCACAAGCGGCCGCTGAAGTCGGCCGGTTTCCGGGTGTTGAAGGCGCCCGACGTGCCGTCGGTGCTGATCGAACTCGGCTACGTCTCCAACAAGGCCGATCTGCAGCATCTGCTGTCCGAACAGTGGCGCAGCAAGACGGTCGGGGCAGTGGCCCAGGCGATCGATTCGTTTCTGAGCAAGCGGCTGGTTTCGGCCGGTCCGCCGGGTTGATGCCGGGTACGTCCGGTACGGCGACCGGCCGCGTCGGGCCCTAGTTTGGCCACAGCGTAAGTTCTATAAGACGGTCTGCACGGTTCGGGCTTGATTGCAGGTGGGCCTCGCCGGGAGGCGCGAACCGCCCGGGTTGCGAACGGCGGCATTCTCGGTCAAGGGACATCCGCCGCAAGGCGCGACCCTGGATGAAACGGAACTCTCTGATGCGCTTGCTGCTGCGGTTCTTCGGCTTCCTCTTTGCGGCCGGCACCATCGTGTTTCTGGTCGGCGTCGCGGCTGCCGCCGGGCTGATCTGGCACTTCTCCAAAGATCTGCCGGATTACTCGCAATTGCAGGATTACGAGCCGCCGGTGATGACGCGAATCCACGCGTCGGACGGGTCGCTGCTGGCCGAATACGCCAAGGAGCGCCGGCTGTACCTGCCGATCCAGGCGGTTCCGAAGCTGGTGATCAACGCGTTCCTCGCGGCCGAGGACAAGAATTTCTACGAGCACGGCGGCATCGATTATCAGGGCATGGCGCGCGCCGCGATTCTGTACGCGCAGAACATCGGCACCAACCGCCGCCCGCAGGGCGCCTCGACCATCACCCAGCAGGTCGCCAAGAACTTCCTTTTGACCAACGAGGTGTCGTTCACCCGCAAGATCAAGGAAGCCCTGCTGGCGATGCGGATCGAGCGCGCCTATTCCAAGGACAAGATCCTCGAGCTGTATCTCAACGAGATCTATCTCGGCCTCGGCGCCTACGGCATCGCCGCGGCGTCGCTGGTGTATTTCGACAAGTCGGTCAACGAGCTCACCGTATCGGAGGCGGCGTATCTGGCGGCGCTGCCGAAGGCGCCCGCGGCGCTGCATCCGATCCGCAACCACGACCGCGCGGTCGAGCGCCGCAACTACGTGATCGACCGCCTGGTCGAGAACGGCTGGATCAACCAGGCCGACGCCGACAAGGCACGCAAGGCGCCGCTGGCGGTGACCAACCGCGGAAACGCAGCCCACACCTTCGCCGGTGAATACTTCGCCGAGGAAGTCCGCCGCGACATCTTCGAGCGCTACGGCGAAAAGAAGCTGTACGAGGGCGGCCTGTCGGTGCGCACCACGCTCGATCCCAAGCTGCAGGTCGAGGCGCGCAAGACCATGGTGGCGGGCCTGGTCCGCTACGACGAGGCGCGCGGCTGGCGCGGGCCGGTGACCAAGCTGGAGATCGCCGGCGACTGGGGCGTCAAGCTCGCCGACGTCAAGGCGCTCGCCGACATCACGCCGTGGCGGCTGGCGGTGGTGCTGGAGACGTCCGACCAGTCGGCCCGGATCGGCTTCCAGCCCGGTCGCGAGCTCGGCGGCGCGGTGTCGAAGCAACGCGAAACCGGTCTGGTGACGCTCGAGGGCGTCAAATGGGCCAAGCCGGCGGCGGGGCCGTCGCGCGGCAAGACCCCGCGGACGGTGTCCGAGGTGCTGTCGGCCGGAGACGTCGTCTATGTCGATCCGCTGCTCGACAAGGACGGCAAGGCGGTCGAGGGCCAGTACCGGCTGCGGCAGATCCCCGAAGTGTCGGGTGCGATGGTGGCGATGGATCCGCTGACCGGCCGCGTGCTGGCGATGGTCGGCGGCTTCTCGTTCGACCAGAGCCAGTTCAACCGCGCCACCCAGGCGTATCGCCAGCCCGGCTCGTCGTTCAAGCCGCTGGTGTATTCGGCCGCGATGGACAACGGCTACACGCCGTCGACCGTGGTGATCGACGCGCCGATCGAGATCGACCAGGGGCAGGGCGTCGGGGTGTGGCGGCCGGAGAACTATTCGACCGGCAAGTATTACGGCCCGACCACGCTGCGCAACGCGCTGCAGCGCTCGCTCAACACCGTGACGGTGCGGCTCGCCCAGGACATCGGCATGCCGCTGATCGGCGAATACGCCAAGCGGTTCGGCGTCTATGACGAGCTGCCGAACTATCTGTCCTACGCGCTCGGCGCCGGCGAGACCACGGTGATGCGGATGGTCACCGCCTATTCGATGTTCGCCAACGGCGGACGCCGGGTGAAGGCGACGCTGATCGATCGCATCCAGGACCGCTACGGCCGCACCATCTTCAAGCACGACCAGCGCGAATGCCGCGGCTGCGAGGCTCCGGACGGTTGGCACAATCAGCCCGAGCCGCAGCTCGTCGACCGCCGCGAGCAGGTGCTCGACCCGATGACCGCCTATCAGATCACCTCGATGATGGAAGGCGTGGTGCAGGCCGGCACCGCCACGGTGGTGCGCGAGGTCGGCAAGCCGATCGCCGGCAAGACCGGCACCACCAACGACGAGAAGGACGCCTGGTTCATCGGTTTCTCGCCCGATCTCGTGGTCGGGATCTATTTCGGCTATGACAAGCCGCGCAATCTCGGCCGCGGCGCCACCGGCGGCCATCTCGCCGCGCCGGTCGCCAAGGACTTCTTCAAGCTCGCGCTCGCCGACAAGCCGGCGGTGCCGTTCCGCGTGCCGGCCGGCATCAAGCTGATCCGCGTCGACGCCAAGAGCGGCATGCGCGCCGGGCCGGGCGACGGCCGCACCATCCTCGAGGCGTTCAAGCCGGGCACCGCGCCGCCGGACAATTATTCGGTGATCGGCGTCGCCGATGCCGACGGCCGGCAGCCGCAGCAGATGGCGCCGCCCGACGACCGCGGCTTCTTCCGTCCGGGCACCGGCGGGCTTTATTGATCCGGGGCTTTTATCGATCCGGCCTGTATGGATCCGGCGTCGCGCCCAACGGGCGATTGCGCTTTGCCGCGTCGCCCGCTAAATCGCGTCTCAGCATTCGCGGCGCCGCCGCTTCCGAAGAGATCCCATGCGCGCAGAAATCGAACGCCTCGTCGAAGAGATCAAGCAGTCAGTCGGGCTGCTGAGGAGGCATCTTTGACGTCGACCAGTCGACCGTCCGCCTCGCGGAGCTGAACAAGCTCGCCGAGGACCCCGACCTCTGGAACGATCCGCAGAAGGCCCAGAAGCTGATGCAGGAGCGCACCTCGCTCGAGGATTCGCTCACCGGCATCGGCAAGGTCGAACGTGAGCTGACCGACAATATCGAGATGATCGAACTCGGCGAGGCCGAGGGCGACGAGGGCATCGTCAAGGAAGCCGAGGAGGCGCTGAAAGCGCTGAAGAAGGAAGTCGCGCGCCGCGAGCTGGAAGCGCTGCTGTCCGGCGAAGCCGACCGCTTCGACACCTACCTCGAAGTCCACGCCGGTGCCGGCGGCACCGAGAGCCAGGACTGGGCCTCGATGCTGCTGCGGATGTACGTCCGCTGGGCGGAGAAGCACGGCTTCAAGGTCGAGTATCTCGAAGAGTCCGAGGGCGAAGAGGCCGGTATCAAGTCGGCGACGATCCAGATCTCCGGCCACAACGCCTATGGCTGGCTGAAGACCGAAGCCGGCGTGCATCGCCTGGTGCGGATCTCGCCGTTCGACTCCAATGCGCGGCGGCACACCTCGTTCTCGTCGGTGCAGATCTTCCCGGTGATCGACAACTCGATCAAGATCGACATCGCCGAAAGCGACGTCCGCGTCGATACGATGCGGTCGGGCGGCGCCGGCGGTCAGCACGTCAACAAGACCGAATCCGCGGTACGCCTGACCCACATCCCGACCGGCGTCGCGGTGGTCTGTCAGGCCGGCCGCTCGCAGCACAAGAACCGCGCCCAGGCGTGGGACATGCTGCGCGCGCGGCTGTACGAGATCGAGCTGAAGAAGCGCGAGGAGCAGGCCGCCGCCGATCAGGCCGCCAAGACCGAGATCGGCTGGGGCCACCAGATCCGCTCCTACGTGTTGCAGCCGTATCAGATGGTCAAAGACCTGCGCACCGGCGTGCAGACCTCCGACACTGCCGGCGTGCTCGATGGCGACCTCGACGAATTCATGGCCGCCACCCTGGCCCAGCGCGCGTTCGGTGGCGGACCGGGCGCGATCGAGGACGTCGATTAGTCGCTCCGGCGCCCGCGCCATGCGGGCCGTCCTAGAGCGGTTCATCGTTTGATTGAAACGATCCAACCTTTCCGAAGACACTGAGTCCTCATCCTGAGCAACCATTAGATCGCGGCAGATTTAGCGATCCAAGGGGTGCCGCGGGCGACGACTGTGTTGATGAAGATAATCAGCTTACGGGCGCAGGCGACCAAGGCGAGCTTGTGTGGTTTACCCCTGGCGGTCAGCGT
>NZ_UFQQ01000003.1 GCF_900218015.1 Rhodopseudomonas pentothenatexigens
AAGCCGATCCCAGCGCCAGCCTGAGACACCGGGCGCTGCGCCACTCGCCAAAAATAAAACCCCGCCGAAAATCGACGGGGTTTGTCAGCGGTCTGAGACCTCCCCGAAGGGAGGTCTCGTTTCGGTTTCCACTTCGGCCGTTTGGCCAATCTCGCTCACGCGTGGACCAAGATAACTTGGCGGGGAAGCGCTTTTTCAACCGATCTATCGCTTCGTGTAGATACAATACCGTACAAGATGCTTAGTTTCAATGACAACAGTTTCAAGTCTCGAATGGGCTCGATCCCTGCCAATACCTTGATCTGGCTAGATTATTCTCTGGTTGGAGCTTGTTCCGCAGATGCTGCCTACTTCTGACACTTCGGGCACCAGAACGTCGACCGGCCGTTCTGCACGAAGCGCTGCACCGTGCCGCCGCAGGTCGGGCACGGCTCGCCTTCGCGGTCGTAGACCTTGAACGAATGCTGGAAGTAACCGAGTTCGCCGCTGGTCTGGCGGTGGTCGCGCAGCGACGAGCCGCCGGCCTTGATCGCTTCGCCGAGCACCTCGCGGATCGCCTCCGTCAGCCGCACCGCGCGGTCGGTCGGCTCGCTTTTCCGATTGGCCAGAGCCGAGGCTTTGCGCTTCGGCGACAGGTGCGCGCGAAACAGCGCTTCGCAGACATAGATGTTGCCGAGGCCCGCGACCACGCGCTGGTCGAGCAGCGCCGCCTTGAGGCTGGTCTGCTTGCCGGCGCAGGACTTTGCCAGCAGGCTGGCGTCGAACGCGTTGCCGAGCGGCTCGGGGCCGAGGCCCTTCAGATGTGGCTCGATTTCGATCTCGCTGCGCGGAAACACCTTCATGAAGCCGAACCGGCGCGGATCGTTGAACACGATGCGGGCGCCGGACGCCATTTCGAATACGACGTGGTCGTGGGTGCGGTCCTCGCTGCGCGGATAGTGAAACTCGCCCGGCGTGGTCTCGCCGTCGGCCTCGACCACCCGGAACGAGCCGGACATCCCGAGATGCATCAGCAGCACGTCGCCGCTCGACAGATCCGCCAAGAGATATTTGGCGCGCCGGCCGAGGCCGGTCACGGTCTGACCGGTGAGGCGGGCGACGAAGTCCTTCTGCAGCGGAAACCGCAAGGTCTCCCGGTGTGCCACCGCGCGGTCGATCCGAAAGCCCTCCATCGCCGGCTGCAGCCCGCGGCGGACGGTCTCGACTTCGGGGAGTTCAGGCATGGAAAGCTCGTCGCTTGGCTCCCCCGTCACCCGAGAAGCGAAGCGACGACGCAAACCGAGGCCGCTCGGGCAGCCCGTGGATTGCTTCGCCGCGCGTGCAATGACGGGGAAGGCTTGATTCGTCGCGGAAATTCCCGCCCCTAAGCTAGGGCATTCAGGTGATAGCGCCTCCGGCCGTGGCGCGCTATATGGTCCGCCGCGGACCGCGTTTTCGTGTTTCGGGCGGTATTCGGCCCGAAAACCGTCCGCGCGCAGGAGTTGAAGGCATGACTGAGCCGGGCGAGACCACGCATTTCGGCTATCGCGACGTTCCGCTGGACGAGAAGCAGACGCTGGTCAACGACGTGTTTCACAGCGTCGCCGGCCGCTACGACCTGATGAACGATCTGATGTCGGGCGGCATGCACCGGTTGTGGAAGGACGTGATGATCACGACCCTCAACCCGCCGCGCGACGACACGCCGTTCCGGCTGCTCGACGTCGCCGGCGGCACCGGCGACATCTCGTTCCGCGCTGCCAAAGCGTCGGGCGCCGGCTTCCACGCCACCGTCTGCGACATCAACACCGATATGCTCGAAGTCGGCCGCCAGCGTGCGGCCGAGCGCCATCTCGACGACAAGGTCGATTTCGTCGAGGGCAATGCCGAGAGCCTGCAATTCGACGACCGCAGCTTCGATGCCTACACCATCGCTTTCGGAATCCGGAACGTGCCGCGGATCGATCTGGCGCTGAAGGAAGCCTATCGGGTGCTGAAGCCGGGCAGCCGCTTCCTGTGCCTGGAATTTTCGTCGGTCGACGTGCCGGGCCTGTCGAAGCTGTACGATTTGTTCTCGTTCAAGGTGATCCCGGAGATCGGCCGCGTCGTCACCGGCGATGCCGAGAGCTACCAGTATCTGGTCGAATCGATCCGCAAATTCCCCAAGCCGTATGATTTCGCCGAGATGATGCGTGACGCCGGCTTCGCGCGCGCCAACTGGCAGGTAATGAGCGGCGGCATCGTCGCGCTGCATTCGGGCTGGCGTTTGTGATCGCAGCACTCACTCATCTGGCGCGGCTCGGCCGCGCCGCCTTCGTGTTCGCGCGCGAGGGCGTGTTCGGCGTGGTCGATCCGGGTTTGATTCCGCCGGCCGGCCAGGTGCCGGTGCGGCTGGCGCGGCTGATCGAGCGAGGCGGCGCCAAGTCCGGGCCGCGGCTGTCGCGGGCGCTGACCCGCCTCGGCCCGGCCTATCTCAAGCTCGGACAATTCCTCGCCACCCGTCCCGACGTGGTCGGTGTGGCGATGGCGCGCGATCTGGAAAGCCTGCAGGACCGGCTGCCGCCGTTTTCGCAGGAGGAGGCCGAGCAGGCGATCGCCGCCTCGCTGGAACGCCCGGTTCGTGACGTGTTCGTCAGCCTCAGCGCGCCGGTCGCGGCCGCCTCGATCGCCCAGGTGCATCGCGGCGAGATCGAGGTCGACGGGGTGCGCAAGCAGGTCGCCGTCAAGGTGCTGAGGCCGAACGTGTCGGCGCGGTTCAGGCGCGATCTGTCCGACTTCTTCTATGTGGCCGAGAAGGCGGAAATCTATTCGGCCGAAGCGCGTCGGCTGCGGCTGGTCGAAGTCATCAACACCATGTCGCGCTCGGTCGCGATGGAGATGGACCTGCGGCTGGAGGCGGCCGCGGCGTCCGAGATGGCCGAGAACACCAAGGACGATCCGGACTTCCGCGTCCCCACCGTCGACTGGAATCGCACCACCCACAACGTGCTGACGATGGAGTGGATCGACGGCATCCCGCTCAACGATCACGCCCGCCTCCAGGCCGCAAATGTCGACACCGTCGAGCTCGGCCGCAAGGTGATCCAGAGCTTCCTGCGCCACGCGCTGCGCGACGGCTTCTTCCATGCCGACATGCATCCCGGCAATCTGTTCCTGGGCAGCGACGGGCGCCTGGTCGCGGTCGATTTCGGCATCATGGGGCGGTTGTTGCCGAACGAGCGGCGATTCCTCGCCGAAATCCTGCTCGGCTTCATCACCCGTAATTATCGCCGCGTCGCCGAGGTGCATTTCGAAGCCGGCTACGTGCCGCCGCATCACTCGGTGGAGAATTTCGCGCAAGCG
Source organism: Rhodopseudomonas pentothenatexigens (assembly GCF_900218015.1). Lineage (GTDB taxonomy): Bacteria > Pseudomonadota > Alphaproteobacteria > Rhizobiales > Xanthobacteraceae > Rhodopseudomonas > Rhodopseudomonas pentothenatexigens. The sequence continues at coordinate 3,322 of NZ_UFQQ01000003.1, forward strand.
ATCCGTGCGATCGGCGAGCCGATCCACAATCGCACGGCCGAAGAAATCTCGATGGCCAAGCTGCTGACGCTGCTGCTCGAGGTCACCGGCCTGTTCGACATGCGGACCCGGCCGGAGCTGATTCTGCTGCAGAAGACCATGGTGGTGGTCGAAGGCGTGGCGCGGAGCTTCGATCCCAAGCTCGACATCTGGAAGGTCGCCGATCCGGTTGTGCGCGAGTGGATTCAGCGCAACCTCGGCCCGATCGGCAAGGTCGAAGGCGCGCTGGCCGGCGCCGGCGAACTCGGCCATACGCTGAGCGGCTTGCCGACCATCGTGTCGCGCGCCGTCACCGTGCTGAACCAGCTCGAGGTCATGACCAAGGACGGGCTGGTGCTGGCGCCGGAGACCATCGCCGCGATCGGCCGCACCGAGCGCGGCCGCACCCGGGGCCGGACGGTGGCGCTGTGGGTCATCGCCGCCACCTTCATCGGGGTGCTGATCGCGCTGTCGCGGATGATTTGACCGCATTGCATTCATCTCTTGATTGCAGTGCACGCGTCGAATAGCCTTCCCGCATGGCCAATCTGACGATCCGCAAGCTCGACGACGTGCTCAAGGCCGAACTCCGCCAGCGCGCGGCCGCCAATGGCCGCTCGATGGAGGACGAGGTTCGGGTGATCCTGCGCGACGCCTGCCACAAGCGGCTCGGCTTCGCGGAGTCTTCCTCAGCCGGCCCTGCTCTTCCGTCAGCCCCTGCGCCCGACGATCCGCCGGACGGCGCGCGTCCCCAGCCGCAGCCGGGTGGCGTGCGGGTGACGCTGATCGTCGGCGGTGGCATCGCGGCCTACAAGGCAATGGACCTGATCCGTCGGCTGAAGGAGCGCGGCGCCGACGTCCGCGTGGTGCTGACCAAGGCGGCCCAGCAGTTCGTCACCCCGCTGACCGCCAGCGCGCTGTCGCATCAGCGCTGCTACACCGATCTGTTCGATCCTGCGAGCGAGTTCGATGCCGGACACATCCGTCTGGCGCGCGACTGCGACCTGATCGTCGTCGCGCCGGCGACCGCCGACCTGATGGCCAAGATCGCCGGCGGTCATGCCGATGACCTTGCCACCGCGATCCTGCTCGCTACCAATCGCCAGATCCTGCTGGCCCCAGCAATGAATCCGCTGATGTGGAACAACGCCGCGACCCGGCGCAACGTCGCTCAGCTCAAGCAGGACGGCGTCGCGATGGTCGGCCCCAATGCCGGCGAGATGGCCGAACGCGGCGAGGCGGGCGTCGGACGGATGGCGGAGCCGATCGAGATCGCGGCTGCGGCCGAAGCGCTGTGGCGGCCGCAGCCGCCGAAGCCGCTGCTCGGCAAGCGGGTGCTGATCACCGCGGGCCCGACCCACGAGCCGATCGATCCGGTGCGCTACATCGCCAATCGTTCGTCCGGTAAACAGGGCTACGCGATAGCGGCCGCGGCCGCCGCCGCCGGCGCCGAGGTGGTGCTGATTTCCGGTCCGGTCGAACTGCGGGCGCCGGCGGGCGTCGATCTCACCCGCGTGGAGTCGGCGCGCGAGATGCTTGCTGCGGTGCAATCCGCATTGCCGGCGGATGTGGCGATTTTCGCTGCCGCGGTGGCGGACTGGCGGGTTGCTGCCGAAGGCGAGCAGAAGCTGAAGAAGGGTGCCGGCGGGCCGCCGCCGCTGCAGCTCACCGAGAATCCCGACATTCTGGCGACGATCTCGAAGCTGACCGAAGGCCGGCCGCCGCTGGTGGTCGGGTTTGCGGCCGAGACTGAAAACCTGATCGACAACGCCAACGCCAAGCTCGCGCGCAAGGGTTGCGACTGGATCGTCGCCAACGACGTGTCTCCGGCCACCGGCGTGATGGGCGGCGACCGCAACACCGTGCATCTGTTGATGCGCCACGGCGAGGCCACCGACCTCGAATCGTGGCCGCTGATGACCAAGGACGAAGTCGCGACCGCGCTCGTGGCGCGGATCGCCCAAGCAATGGCAGTTCCCGCATGACCCAAGTGATCACCGTCTTGATTCGCCACCTGCCGCACGGCGAAGGCTTGCCGCTGCCGGACTATCAGACCGCGCATGCCGCCGGGCTCGACCTGGTCGCGGCGGTCCCGCAGGACGCGCCGCTGACGCTTCAGCCCGGCCGCTACGTGCTGGTGCCGACCGGGCTCACCATCGCGCTTCCGGAAAACTACGAGGCCCAGGTGCGTCCGCGTTCGGGGCTCGCCGCCAAGCACGGCGTCACCATATTGAACGCACCCGGCACGATCGACGCCGATTATCGCGGCGAGATCGGAGTGCTGCTGATCAACCACGGCACCGAGCCGTTCAGCATCCGTCGCGGTGAACGCATCGCCCAAATGGTGATCGCGCCGGTCAGCCGCGCGCGGTTCGTGGCGGTCGATGCGCTGCCGGAAAGCGGCCGAGGCGCCGGCGGTTTCGGCTCGACAGGCCGCTGAGTAGCGACCCGCATTGAGGTGATACTTCCGCGACTCCACTAGATTTAGTGTCAAGCACGGTCGGAATCCGCGGCGGAAAATATAAACCGTCCGTTTACGAACGGTCGGGCCTCCGTTCACGGTCTGGACTCTTACCCCCCGAGTCGCGATGGCGATAATGTCCCGTGATTCGGCTATGGCGCGGCTTGTGAGTTGCGCCGTGCGGTTTGGGGCAATCGATGTCAGGCGTATTAGGGTCCATACGTCGGACCAGTCTGTCGTGCACCTGCCTGGTGCACGGTCTGGCTGGGACGGCCGTGATGGTCGCGTCGTCGCCGGCGCGAGCCGCCGACGATCAGCTGGCCGCCATCACCTCATCGCTGCTGCTCGATCTCAACCGCCACGAGATGATGACGCTGATCATCGCGCTCGCGGCGCTGGGCTTCTCGGTGATGTCGGCGATCGTTCTGGTGCGGACGCGGCAGCGCGCCAGCGCCCGCGAAGCCGGGCTGCGCGCCGATCTGCAGGGGCTGCAGGCGGAATCCGACCGCTTCCAGGCGCTGCTGTTCGCCGAGCCCCAGGTGCTGATCTCCTGGGCCGCCGGCGACAGCCGGCCGCAGATCAGCGGCGACACCGCGCTGTTCCTGTCTTCGGAGGCTCAGAACCGTCAGCCGCAGCGCATTCTCGCGTTCGGCACTTGGCTGCCGCCCGAGCCGGCGCTGCAGATGGATCATGCGGTCGATGCCCTGCTCGACAAGGGCGAGGGCTTTCTGCTGCAGCTCGTCACGTCGAGCGGGCGGTCGATCGAGGCGATGGGACGCGCCGTCGGCGGCCAGGCCGTCGTGCGCATCCGCGAACTGAGCGGCGTCCGGCGCGAACTCGCCGACATGACCCGGCGCTTCAAGGCGCTGCAGGACGAAACCGAGATGCTGCGCGGCTTCGCCACCGCCGCGCCGTGGCCGATCTGGACCCGGCGCACGGACGGAACGCTCAGCTTCGCCAACGCCGCCTATGCGCGCGCGACCGATGCCAGCGACGCGGCGGACGCGATCGGCCGCAATCTCGAATTGCTCGACAGTAGCGACCGCGCCGCTCTGGCCCGCTCGCTCGGCGACAGCGCCGAATTCACCGGTCGGTTGCCGATCGTGGTCGGTGGCGAGCGCCGCTATTTCGACGTGCGGGCGCTCAAGGTGCCCGGCGGCAGCGCCGGTATCGCGGTCGATGCCACCGAAACCGCCGCGCTCGGCGCCGCGCTCGAGCGAATGGCGGATGCGCATCGGCGCACCCTCGATCAGCTTTCGTCCGGTGTGGCTGTGTTCGATGCCCAGCGCCGGCTGAAGTTCTACAACGATTCCTATCGCAAGCTGTGGGACCTCGACCGGATTTTCCTCGATAGCCATCCCGACGACTCCACTGTGCTCGACCGTCTGCGCGCCGAACGCAAGCTGCCGGAGGAGCGAGACTTCAAGGCGTGGAAGAACAAGCTGCACGAAGCCTATCGGGCGGTCGAGGCCGACAAGGACGTCTGGTACCTGCCGGACGGCCGCGCCGTCAGCATCGTCACCACGCCGAACCCGGAAGGCGGCGTCACCTATCTGTTCGATGACGTCACCGAAAGTCTCGACCTGAAGCGCCGGTACGGCGGCCTGATCGACGTCCAGCGCGAGACGCTCGACAACCTGTCGGAAGCGGTCGCGGTGTTCGGCTCCAACGGCTGCGCGCAGTTGTTCAACCCGCCGTTCGCGCGGATGTGGAACCTGTCGGCCGAGGCGATGCAGAGCCAGCCGCACATCGAGACGATCGAAGCGTGGTGCCGGCCGCTGTTCGACGAGGACGTGTTCTGGCAGGCGCTGCGCGGCGCCATCACCGGCATCGACGATCGGCGCCATGTCCTGCTCAAGCTGGAGCGCAAGGACGGCAGCGTGCTGGCCTGCAAGACCATGCCGCTGCCCGACGGCGCCACCATGCTGACGTTCCAGGACATCACCGACACCGAGAATGTCGAGCGCGCGCTGCGCGAGCGCAACGAGGCGCTGGAGACGGCCGATCGTATCAAGATCGATTTCGTCCACCACGTCTCCTACGAGTTGCGCTCGCCGCTGACCACGATCATCGGCTTCGCGCACTTCCTCAGCGATTCGTCGACCGGGCCGCTCACCGACAAGCAGGCCGAGTACGTGAACTACATCACGACCTCGACCAACGCGCTGATGGCGATCATCAACAACATCCTGGATCTCGCCAGCATCGACGCTGGCGCGATGACCCTGAATCTTGGGCCGATCGACATCCGCAAGGCGATCGACGCGGCCGCCGAGGGAATCCAGGACCGGCTCGCACGGGACCAGATCGCGCTGCAGATCGACGTTGATCCGGGTATCGAGAGCTTCGTCGGTGACGAGCGGCGGGTGGTGCAGGTGCTCTACAATCTGCTCGCCAATGCGGTCGATTTCTCGCCGCAGCAGGGCACGGTGCGGCTCACGGTGCGCAGGGGCGAGAGCCGCGTGGCGTTCACCGTGACCGATGCCGGGCCCGGCATCGCTCCGGCCTTCAAGGAAAAGATGTTCGACCTGTTCGAGAGCGATCCGCAGGGTTCGCGCCATCGCGGCGCCGGGCTCGGCCTGTCGCTGGTCCGTTCGTTCGTCGAACTGCACGGCGGCAAGGTCCAGGTCGAATCGACGGTCGGCCGCGGCACCTCGGTGACCTGCGAGTTTCCGATCGAGCCGGCCGTCCAACGCCACGCCGCCGAATGAGCGCGGCGGCGACATTCTCCGTCGCGCTTGCCAACGAAGCCGCGACCACGCGGCTGATGGCCGAGGTTGCGCTGCTGATCGCCCCCGGCGACGTGGTCACGCTGTCGGGCGATCTCGGTGCCGGCAAGACCGCCGCTGCGCGGGCGATGATCCGCTATCTCGCGGCCGACGACATGCTGGAGGTACCGAGCCCGACCTTCACATTGGTGCAGACCTACGACTTGCCGCCCTATCCGTTACTACATGCGGATCTGTACCGCGTCGAAGATCCGTCCGAACTCGAAGAGATCGGATTGTCGCCGCTGCCGGACGGCACCGTCGCGCTGATCGAATGGCCGGAGCGCGCCGCCACGGCGTTGCCGGAAGACCGCATCGACATCGCGCTCAGCCATCGTCCCGCGCTCGGCCCGTCGGCGCGCGCGGCGGAAATCACCGGCCACGGCAAGGCCGTCAAGCAGGTCGAGCGGCTCGCCGCGCTGCGCAGCTTCATCGAGACCGCCGGCTACGCCGATGCCGAGCGTCGGCACATGCCGGGTGATGCGTCGACGCGCTCCTACGCGCGGCTGCAGCGCGGCTCCGAGAGCGTGATCCTGATGAACGCGCCGCGCCGTCCCGACGGTCCGGCGCTGTATGCCGGCAAGAGCTACAGCGCCGCGGTGCATCTGGCCGAGGACGTCCGCCCGTTCGTCGCCATCGGGCAGGGCCTGCGCGAGCGCGGCTTCTCGGCTCCGGCGATCCATCATGCCGATCTCGACGCCGGATTCCTGATCACCGAGGATCTCGGCAGCGTCGGCTTCGTCGAGGGCGATCCGCCGGCGCCGGTGGTCGCGCGCTATCAGGCCGCAACCGACATGCTGGCCGCGCTGCACGCCAAGCCGCTGCCGGATCATCTGCCGCTGTCGCCGCGCGAGAGCTATGCGGTGCCGACCTTCGACGAAGACGCGATGATGATCGAGGTCGGCCTGATGCTGGAATGGTACCTTCCGGATCGCGGCGCACCGCCGTCGGAAGTGACGCGCGCCGAGTTCGTCGCGCTGTGGCGCAAGCTGCTCGCCGGCATCGCGGCCGCGCCGCGCACCTGGGTGCTGCGCGACTATCACTCGCCGAATTTGATCTGGCTGGAGGATCGTCCCGGCATCGAGCGCGTCGGGATCATCGATTTTCAGGACACCGTGCTGGGCCCGGTCGCCTACGACGTCGTGTCGCTGCTGCAGGATGCCCGCATCGACGTGCCGGAAGCAGTCGAGCTGTCGCTGCTCGGTCGCTACGTCAAGACCCGGCTCGCCGCCGATCCCGAGTTCGACGCCGCCGGTTTCGCACGGCTCTATGCCGTGATGTCGGCGCAGCGGAACACGCGGCTGCTCGGAACTTTTGCCCGGCTCAACCGGCGAGACGGCAAGCCGCACTACTTGAAGAATCAGCCGCGGGTGTGGGCGTATCTGGCCCGCTCGCTGGCACATCCGGCGCTCGCCGAGGTCCGGGCCTGGTACCGGGACCATGTGCCGCCACCGCTCTGATTCGGCGGATTTCCTTTACCCATCTTTAGAGGCGGCCACGTAGTGTTGCGTGGTCGCTGAGGCATGGCCCGGCGGCGTCAAGACCGAACTGCAGGACTTCGAGATGGTTGCCGAACGCAATAAGGACGGCCGCGTGGTGTTCGACCGCGGCTTGCGCGCTCAGATGATGGCGATCGACGGAACCTGGCGTCGTCCCTGTCTGATCGAGGACGTCTCCGAGTTCGGCGCCAAGCTGACGATCGAGGGCTCGGTCGAAGGACTCAATTTGAAGGAATTCTTCCTGCTGCTGTCGTCGACGGGGCTGGCCTATCGGCGCTGCGAACTGAGCTGGATCAACGGGGACCAGATCGGCGTCACCTTCCTGCGCCTCGACAAGAAAAAGAAGCGCCAGGCCGCACAGGTCGAGGACGCCTGAGCCGCTCCGCTCATGCAGCCGGAGCGAAGCGCGCGCGTCGTATCGTCGTCATGATCGCCGACTACCCAGTGACCGCCTCCGATAGACCGATCGGAGTCGCGTGATACAATCGATTCGCGCCGCCTGGTGCGTTCCGAGTCGGAGACCATGACCGTTCGTCCCCACAAAGCCATGGTGCTGGCCGCCGGCCTCGGCCTGCGGATGCGCCCGCTGACCGAGCACATGCCGAAGCCGCTGGTGCGCGTCGCCGGCCGTCCGCTGCTCGACCACGTGCTCGACCGGCTGGCCGAGGTCGGCGTCACCGAAGCGGTCGTCAACGTCCACTATCTGCCGGATCAGATCATCGATCACGTGGCCGGGCGAACCAGCCCGCGGGTGATCATTTCGGACGAGCGCGATCAGGTGCTCGGCACCGGCGGCGCGGTGGTCAAAGCGCTACCGTTGCTCGGCGATGCGCCGTTCTATCACCTCAACGCCGACACGATGTGGATCGACGGCGTGCGGCCGAATCTGGCGCGGCTCGCCGAAGCGTTCGATCCGGCGCGGATGGACATCCTGCTGCTGATGGCGCCGACCGCGGGCAGCATCGGCTATGCGGGCAAGGGCGACTTCGCGATGAGCACCGACGGCAGCCTGCACAGGCGCAAGGAAACCGAGGTGGTGCCGTTCGTCTATGCGGGTGCCGCGATCATGTCGCCGGCGATCTTCAAGGACGCGCCGCAGGGCGAATTTTCGCTGACCAAAATGTTCGACAGCGCCGGCCAGCGACACCGGCTGCACGGGTTGCGGCTCGACGGCGTCTGGATGCATGTCGGCACGCCCGACGCGGTGGCTGCGGCCGAACGGGCGTATCTCGCCAGCGTCGCCTGAGGGGGCGCCGGCCACCTCCTTTCGCCGGATTTGCCGTGCCATGATGGCGAAGGCGAATCAGGACATCGATGCACCTTTTCAGCGTTCCATCTTCGGCGCCATTTCTGCGCACGACCATCGCGGCGCTGGTCGACGGCCGGCTGGTCGACGGCTTCGAGGCGCGTAGCGCGCCGGAGCGGCTCGCCGACGCCACGCTGTATCTGCCGACCCGGCGCGCCGGCCGCATGGCGCGCGAGATCTTCCTCGACGTGCTCGGCGCCGACGCCGTGCTGCTGCCGCGGATCGTCGCGCTCGGCGATATCGACGAAGATGAGCTGGCGTTCGCGCAGGCCGCATCGGGGCTCGCCGATCTGGAAATTCCCCCCGCGCTCGACGGGCTGCCGCGCCGCTTGCTGCTGGCGCAGCTGATCGCGGGCTGGGCCGCCCGGCTGAAGCCGGACGATCCGGCGCAAGCGCCGCTGGTGGTCGGGGGGCCGGCCTCGGCGCTGGCGCTCGCCGATGATCTGGCGCGGCTGATCGACGATATGTCGACCCGCGGCGTCGACTGGTCGGCGCTCGGGAAGCTGGTGCCCGACGCATTCGATCGCTACTGGAGCCTCACGCTCGAATTTCTCGAGATCGCCGGCCACGCCTGGCCGCAACATCTGAAAGAGACCGACCGGATCGAACCGGCGGCGCGGCGTGATCGGCTGATCGATGCGGAGGCGCAGCGGTTGGCAACCCAGCGCACCGGTCCGGTGATCGCCGCCGGTTCGACCGGCTCGATGCCGGCGACCGCGAAGCTGCTCACCGCGATCGCAGGGCTGCCCCACGGCGCAGTGGTGCTGCCCGGCCTCGACATCGATCTGGACGACGCGGCATGGGATCTGATCGGCGGCAGCCGCGACCGGCAGGGCAAGCCGGTGGCGCCGCCGTCGCCGAATCATCCGCAATACGCCATGCACGGCCTGCTCGAACGGATGGGTGTGACGCGCCGCGAGGTGCAGCAGCTCGGCACGCCGGCCCGCCACGGCCGCGAACTGCTGGCCTCCGAGGCGCTGCGGCCGTCGTCGGCGACGGCGGTGTGGCACGACCGGCTGAAGGAGGCCGAGGTCGATCGCCTGATCGGCGAAGGCGCAGATGGACTGACGCTGATCGAAGCGCCGAATTCGGAAGCCGAGGCTTTGGCGGTTGCGGTGGTGCTGCGCGAGGCGCGTGAGCAGTGCAAGACCGCAGCGCTGGTGACGCCGGATCGCGCGCTGGCGCGCCGCGTCGTCGCCGCGCTCGGCCGCTGGCATCTGCCGGTGGACGATTCCGGCGGCGACTCGCTGATGGAGACGCAGCCAGGCATCTTCGCGCGGCTCGCGGCCGAGACCGCGCTCGAAGGCTGCGAACCGGCGACGCTGCTGGCGCTGCTCAAGCATCCGCTGCTGCGGCTCGGCCGCGCCGATCATGGCTGGCGTAGCGCGATCGAAACCCTGGAACTCGCGCTGCTGCGCGGCCCACGGCCGCCCCCCGGCTGCGACGGGCTGGCCAAGGAATTCGCGATCTTCCGGGAAGAGCTTGCCAAGCTGAAGCGCGGCGAAGCCAGCGCGCTGCATCCGTCCGAGCCGCGCACGCGATTGTCCGAACCGAGCCTCGATGAAGCGCAGCAACTCATCGCACAGCTCAAAGCCGCGCTCGCACCGCTGGAGGCGTTCGGACCGAGCCCGCTAGATCTGTCCGAGATCGGCGCGCGGCATCGCGACGTCTTGAAGGCGTTGACGGCCGATCACGACGGCATCGTCGAAGCGTTCGAAGGCCCGCAAGGTTCGGCATTGCTCCGCGCGTTCGACGATCTCGCCGCAGTCGGTCCGGCGAGCGGCGTACTGGTCGCGGCGCGCGACTATGGCGAAGTGTTCGAGACCGCGTTCGGCGATCGCGTGGTTCGCCGTCCCGAACGCGCCGAGGCGCCGATCCGCATCTACGGCCCGCTCGAAGCGCGGCTGACGCAGCAGGACCGGGTCGTGCTCGGCGGACTGGTCGAGGGCGTGTGGCCGCCGGCGCCGCGGATCGACCCGTGGCTGAGCCGGCCGATGCGGCACGAACTCGGGCTCGATCTGCCGGAGCGCCGCATCGGCCTGTCGGCGCACGACTTCGCGCAGGCGCTCGGCGCCGACGAGGTGTTCATCAGCCACGCGGCCAAAGTCGGCGGTGCGCCGGCGGTGGCGTCGCGCTTCCTGCACCGGCTCGAAGCGGTCGCCGGCGCGGATCGCTGGAAGGCGATGAAGGCGCGCGGGCAGAAATATCTCGACTACGCGCACGAACTGGATCGCCCCGAAACCGTGACGCCGATCGCGCAGCCCGCGCCGAAGCCGCCGCGGATCGCGCGGCCGCTGAAGCTGCCGGTCACCGCGATCGAGGACTGGCTGCGCGATCCTTATACGATCTATGCCAAGTACATCCTGCGGCTGTCGCCGCTCGATCCGGCCGACATGCCGCTGTCGGGCGCCGATCGCGGCTCGGCGATCCACGCGGCGCTCGGCGAATTCACCGAGCGCTACCAGGACGCACTGCCGGACGATCCGGTGACGGCGCTGCGCCAAATCGGCCAGAAACATTTTGAGCCGCTGATGGACCATGCCGAAGCCCGTGCGCTGTGGTGGCCGCGCTTCCTGCGAATCGCGACCTGGTTCGGCGCGTGGGAGCAGCGGCGCCGTGCTGGCGTCGTGCAGGTGCAGGCGGAGCGCCGCGGCACGCTGACGATCCCGCTTGGTGGGGAACGCAATTTCGAATTGTCGGCGCGCGCCGACCGCATCGAACGTCGCGACGACGGCAGCTACGCGATCCTCGACTACAAGACCGGACATCCGCCGACCGGCAAACAAGTGCGGATGGGGCTGTCGCCGCAGCTCACGCTGGAAGCGGCGATCCTGCGCGACGGTGGCTTCGAGGATATTCCGGCTGCCGCCTCGGTGAGCGAGCTCACTTACGTCAAGCTGAGCGGCAATACGCCGCCGGGCGATGAGCGCGTGCTTGAACTGAAGATCGAACGCAAGGACGAGCCGCAGCTCCCCGACGATGCCGCCGATGAAGCGCGCGCTAAGCTGGAAGGTTTGGTCCGCCGCTTCGAGGACGAGAAGCAGCCCTATCGTTCGCTGGTGCTGTCGATGTGGTCGCAGCGCTACGGCACCTACGACGATCTGGCGCGGATCAAGGAATGGTCGGCGGCCGGCGGTCGCGGAGACGCGTCGTCATGAGCCGCGTCATTCCCAACGAAGCACGTGCCCGGCAGGAGATCGCGTCCGATCCGTCGGCATCGGTGTTCGTCTCCGCCAATGCCGGCTCGGGCAAGACCCATGTGCTGGTTCAGCGAGTCATTCGCCTGCTGCTCGACGGCGTCTCGCCGGAGCGCATCCTGTGTATCACCTTCACCAAGGCAGCGGCCGCCAACATGGCCGAGCGGGTGTTCACCACGCTCGGCCATTGGGTGAAGCTCGACGACGAGGAATTGTCAGCGGCGATTCGCGCCACCGGCGTCAAGACGGTCGGCCCCTCACTGCTGGCGCAGGCGCGAAAATTGTTCGCCTGCGCGCTGGAGACGCCGGGCGGGCTGAAGGTGCAGACCATCCACGCGCTGTGCACGCGGCTGCTGCAGCAGTTTCCGTTCGAGGCCAACGTGCCGGCGCGGTTTTCCGTGCTCGACGACCGCGACCAGGCCGAGCTGATGCAGCGCGCCAGCCTCGACGTGCTGCTGCGCGCCGCCGCGGCGCCGGACAGCGACGCCGGGCGCGCGCTGGCGTTCGCCATGACGAGTGCCGCTGACGTCACCTTCCGCGATGTGGTGCAGGAAGCCTGCATGAGCCGCGATCGCTTCATGGCGTGGGTGGCGCAGGCCGGTAGCGTCGAGCGTGCGATGGCGCAATTGTCCGCCACGCTTGGCGTTGTGCCGGACGATAGCTGCGCGGCGGCCGATCGCGACATCGTCGACGGGCCGAACCTGCCGCGCTCGGAATGGGCTGCCGTCGCCGCGACATTCGAAGACGGCAGCGCCAACGATCAGGCGCAGGGCAGGCGGTTGCGTGCCGCGCTGGCGCTGGCGGATGCGGCGCAAATCGAAGCCTATCTCCAGGTGTTCTTCACCAAGGATAGCGGCCTGCGCAAAAGCCTGATCACCAAGAAGCTCGGCGACGGCGCGCCCGGCCTCGCCGAGAGGCTGCAGCGCGAAGGCGCGCGGCTTGGTGCTCTGCTCGAACGGCGCCGCGCATTGGCGTTGCGGGAACGCACGCGGGCGCTGCTGGTGATCGCCGCCCAGGTTGCCGGCAACATCGCGCGCGAGAAGCGCGAGCGTGGGCTGCTCGATTACGACGACCTGATCGACAAGACGCTGGCGATGCTCGACAGCGGCGCGGCCGGGTGGGTGCATTTCAAGCTCGACCGCGGCGTCGATCATGTGCTGATCGACGAGGCGCAGGATACGTCGCCGAAGCAGTGGAAGATCGTGGCCCGGCTGATCGACGAGTTCACGTCGGGCGAGGGCGCGCGCGATGGCATCAAACGCACCATCTTCGCGGTCGGCGACGAGAAGCAGTCGATCTTCTCGTTCCAGGGCGCGGTGCCGAAGGAGTTCGCCGAGTGGCGTGACCTGTTGCAGCGGCGGTTCAGTGGTGCCGGGCTGACCTTCGAGAAGGTGGCGTTCAACTACTCGTTCCGCTCCGGCGCCGCGATCCTGCAATCGGTCGATCAGGTGTTCCGCGATCCGGCGATCTACCGCAGCATCCACGCCGACTCGACCTACCCGCTGCATCAGTCGCTCGCCGATGCAGGGCCGAGCCTGATCGATCTGTGGCCGCTGGAAGTCCCGGACGATCGCCAACAGATCGAAGGCTGGCAGGCGCCGTTCGATGCGGTGTCCGAGACCAGTCCCGAGGTCCGGCTCGCCGACAAGGTGCGGGCAGAGATTGGCGCACTGATCACGCGCGGCACCCAGACCGGTCCGATGGGCCGCCGCCGGCCGCTGAGCTATGGCGACGTGCTGATCCTGGTGCGGCGGCGTGGCTCGGCGTTCGACGCGGTGATCCAGGCGCTGAAACGCGGCGGCATCCCGGTCGCCGGCGCCGACCGGCTGAAGCTGACCGAGCACATCGCGATCATCGACCTGATGAATCTCGCCGACGCACTGCTGCTGCCGCAGGACGATCTGGCGCTCGCAGTGGCGCTGAAGAGTCCACTGTTCGGGCTCGATGACGACGACCTGTTCAAACTGGCCTGGCAGCGCAAGGGTTCACTACGCGCTGCGCTGGCCGATCATGCTGCGTCTGATCCGAAGTTAGCGGCCGTGCAGCGCCGGCTGGAGAGCTACGCGGCGCGGGCACAGGCCGAAACGCCGTTCGGGTTCTTTGCCTGGCTGCTCGGCGGCGACGGCAGCGACAGCGGCCGCGCCCGCATCCTACGCCGGCTCGGGCCGGAGGCTAACGATGCGCTCGACGAGTTTCTCGAGCTGGCGCTGAGCTTCGAGCAGAAGCGGGCGCCGTCGCTGCAAGGCTTCATGGCGTGGCTGCGCGAAGCCGACACCGAGATCAAACGCGACATGGAAATCTCCCGCGACGAAGTCCGGGTGATGACTGTGCACGGCGCCAAGGGTCTGGAAGCGCCGGTGGTGTTCCTGATCGACACCACCTCGTCGCCGGCCGACACCCAGCGGCTCAACCTGATCCGGCTGCCGGGCGGCAACGCCGCGCCGGGCTCGGTCGCCGCGATGGTGTGGGCGGGACGCAAGGCCGACGATCCGAGCGTCGTCGAGCAGGCGCGCAGCGCGATGATCGAGGAGACCGAGGACGAATATCGCCGGCTGCTGTACGTGGCGATGACCCGCGCGGCCGACCGGCTGATCGTCGGTGGCTGCATGCCGGGCAACCGCAACGAGGTGCGGCCGCACTCCTGGTATGATCTGATCAGCAAGGGGCTGGAGTCGTCCGGACTGATGATGCAGCCGGTCCCGCCCGAGGGTGTGATCAAGCGCTACTGCCGCCCGGAGGACGTGATCGAGGAAACTGGCGCGGCGACGCCGCGCCACGAGGCGACGGTCACGTTGCTGCCGGACTGGCTGCGCCGGCCGGCGCCCGGCTTACCGTCTGCCGAACAGGTGCTGCGGCCCTCGGATGCCGACGACGATGATCGGCGCCGGCTGCGGCCGGGAGAGTCCGACGCTAGCCGTAGCCGCGCGCTGCAGCGCGGCACGCTGGTGCACCGGCTGCTGCAATCGCTGCCGGAGATCGCGGTTGTCGATCGCTCGGTGGCGGCAGACCGGTTCCTCGCCCGCAATGCGCCGGATTGGAGCGAGGAGGATCGGGATGCGCTCGTCGCCCAGGTGCTCGGGCTGATTGCCGATGCGAGGTTTGCGGCGGTGTTCGGCCCCGGCAGCCGCGCCGAGGTGCCGATCGTCGGCCGGCTGCAGCGCCGCGGTGGGCCGGTGCTGGTGTCCGGCCAGATCGACCGCCTGGTCGTGACCGAGACCGAGGTCCTGATCGTCGATTACAAGACCAACCACGCCCCGCCGCGGGTCGAGGCGGAGGCGCCGCGCCCTTACGTCCGCCAGCTCGCCCGCTACCGCGCGTTGCTCGGCGCGATCTATCCACAGCGCACCGTCCGGGCCGCCCTGCTCTGGACCGAAGCGGCTGAAATCATGGAGATTTCGGCCTCTGCGCTGGACGCGGAGCAGGCCGATCTGACGGTGCCGTGAGCCGTGCTTGACCGCACCGCGGCGCGTTCATACGTTCACCCGTCATCACGGCGCGATTCCCGCCGCCGCTCTTCATCCGGTTTCACGAGGTATCCCATGGCCGTTGGTAAGGTGTCAGACGCCGATTTCGAAAACGAGGTTCTCAACGCCCAGGGGCCTGTGGTGGTGGACTTCTGGGCCGAGTGGTGCGGCCCCTGCCGCATGATCGCGCCGGCGCTCGACGAAATCGCCGGGGCGATGGGCGACAAGGTCAAGATCGTGAAGCTCAACGTCGACGAGAGCCCGGTCACCGCCTCGAAGTATGGCGTGATGTCGATCCCGACCCTGATGATCTTCAAGGGCGGCGAAATGGCCTCGCGCCAGGTCGGCGCCGCGCCGAAGGCCAAGCTGCAGCAGTGGATCTCGGCCGCGGTCTGAACTCCGACGCTCCATGAACGTTCTGAGACGGCCGGCAATCCGCCGGCCGTTTTGCGTTTAGGGTGTCCTGCGTGGCGGCAAGAGCCAAGTCGTCGAAGACCAAATCCGCCGCGCCGATCGAGCCGATGGAGGCGCGGTCGGTCGATGCGATCCCGACCGGATCGGAGTGGCAGTACGAGCCGAAATGGGACGGCTTCCGTTGTCTGCTGGTGCGGAACGGCGATGATGTCGCGCTGTGGTCGAAGTCGGGTGAAGACCTCACCCGCTACTTCCCCGAACTTGTTGCAGCGGCGCTGAAGCTGAAGGCCGAGCGCTTCGTACTCGACGGTGAGATCGTCGTGCCGCAGGAGCGGACATTCTCGTTCGACGACCTGTTGCAGCGGATTCACCCTGCGGCCAGCCGCGTGAAGAAGCTGGCCACCGAAACGCCGGCGATGCTGATCGTGTTCGATCTGCTCGCCGGCCCGCGCGACGACCGGCTCGCGGCTGCGCCGCTGGGGGAGCGGCGCGAGGCGCTCGAAGCTTTCGCCGAGGCGCAGTTCAAGGGCCATCCGACGTTCCGGCTGTCGCCGGTCACCACCAGCGACAAGCAGGCCGCGAACTGGCTGGCGCAGGCCGGTGGCGGCTCCGACGGCGTGATCGCCAAGCGCCGCGATCTCGCTTACCAGTCCGGCAATCGCGACGGCATGCAGAAGATCAAGAAATTCCGCAGCGCCGATTGCGTGGTCGGCGGCTTCCGCTACGGCAGCGCGCCGCTCGGCGGCCGTAAGGTGGTCGGCTCACTGCTGCTCGGGCTCTACGATAAAGCCGGCCTGCTGCATCACGTCGGCTTCACCTCGGCGCTGAAACGTGCCGAGAAACCGGCGCTGACCGACAAGCTCGAAGAGTTGCCCGGTGAAGGCTTCACCGGCAATGCGCCGGGCGGTCCGAGCCGGTGGTCGACGGCGCGATCGGCGGAGTGGCAGCCGCTTGCCCCGAAGCTGGTGGTCGAAATCTGCTACGATCATTTCAGCGGCGAACGGTTTCGCCACGGCACCAGCCTGCTGCGCTGGCGCCCCGACAAGGCGCCGCGGCAATGCACGATGGATCAGCTCGAGCAGAAGCAGGTCGATCCGATCAAGCTGCTGGCGTGAGCCGAACGATCAGTTCGGCGGTGTGCCGTTGAGGCCCAGCACGTGGCCGGCGAGATACAAGGACCCGGTGATCAGGATACGCGGCGGCAGTTCGTAGGCCAGCGATGCGATCCGTCGCAGCGCCGCCGGGACGTCGTCGACAAGCTCGACGCGCAGGCCGAGCGCGCGGCCGGCGTCGGCGAGGCGCTCCGGCGGCATCGCGCCATCGCGGTTCGGGATCGGCACCACGATCAGGTGACGCGTCAGCCCGGTGAAGTTGGCGAGGAACGCGGCGGCGTCCTTGTTGGCCATCATCCCGGCGATCAGCACCAGCGGCCGCGACACGCGCTCTTCGAGGTCGCCGAGCGCGGCGGCGGCGACGCGTCCGCCGTCGGCATTGTGACCGCCGTCGAGCCACAGCTCGCAGCCGGCCGGTGCATCGTCGAGCAGCCTGCCCGAAGTGATCCGCTGCATCCGTGCCGGCCACTCTGCCGCCTGTAGTCCGGCCTGATAGGCGTTCTGCGGAATCGTGAAGTGCGATTGTGCGCGCAGCGTCGCGATCGCGAGGCCCGCATTGTCGATCTGATGCCGGCCGAACAATTTCGGCGCGTCGAGGTCGAGCAGGCCGCGTTCGTCCTGATAGGCCAGCCGGCCATGTTCGAGCTGGACGTGCCATTGCTGGCCGCAGGCGAACAGCGGCGCACGCAGCCGCTTGGCTTCGCGCTCGATCACCTCCATCGCCTCGTCGCGCTGCTCGGCGACGATCACCGGCGCCCCGCGGCGCAGGATGCCTGCCTTTTCGGCCGCGATGTCGGCGATGGTCGGGCCCAGGAACTCGGTGTGGTCGATGCCGATCGGCGTCAGCACGCAAGCGAGCGGTTGCTCGATCACGTTGGTGGCGTCGAGCCGGCCGCCGAGGCCGACTTCGAGCAGCGTGACGTCGGCGGGATGCTGCGCGAACAGCCACAGCGCGGCGGCGGTCTCGATTTCGAACAGCGTGATCGGCACGCCGGCGTTGACGCGTTCGCAATGCGCCAGCGCCGCCAGCAATTCGTCGTCACCGACCAGCCGGCCGGCGATCCGGATGGTCTCGTTGACACGGACCAGATGCGGCGAGGTGTAGGCGTGGACCTTCAGTCCTGCGGCTTCCAGAATCGCGCGCAGGAACGCGACGGTCGAGCCCTTGCCGTTGGTGCCGGCGACATGGATCACCGGCGGGAGCTTGCGCTCAGGATGGCCGAGGGCGGCGAGTAGCCGCTCGATCCGCCCGAGCGTGAGGTCGATCGCGATCGGATGCAGCCGCGCCAGGCGCGCGCGTAGTTCGCCGAGCGAGGCCGGCGGCGCGGTGCCTTCGCTCACGCCTGCGGCGGGGCCGGCTGGGCCGGCGGCTCGGTCGGCGCCGGAGCCGCGGTCTTCTGTTCGGGGGCTTCGGCCTCCGGCTCGGCCTGGGCGACGGCTTCGGCCGGTGTCTCGACCGCGGTGGTGACGGTCAGCGCCGGCGACTTGGTCAGCAGCCGGCACAGCCGCGCCAGCGTCGGGCGCAGGTCGTGGCGATGCACCACCATGTCGACCATGCCGTGGTCCTTGAGATACTCGGCGCGCTGGAAGCCGTCGGGCAGCTTCTCGCGGATGGTCTGTTCGATCACACGGGCGCCGGCGAAGCCGATCAGCGCGCCCGGTTCGGCGATGTGGATGTCGCCAAGCATCGCGTAGGACGCGGTGACGCCACCGGTGGTCGGATTGGTCAAGACCACGATGTAGGGCAGCTTGGCTTCGCGCAGCATCTGCACCGCGACCGTGGTGCGGGGCATCTGCATCAGCGACAGGATGCCTTCCTGCATCCGGGCGCCGCCGGAGGCCGCGAACATGATGAAGGGCGCGTGCTTTTCGACCGCGAGCTCCATGCCGCGGATGATCGCTTCGCCGGCCGCCATGCCGAGCGAGCCGCCCATGAAGTCGAAGTCCTGCACCGCGACCACGACCGGCGACGTTTCGAGCTTGCCGAAGCCGACGCGGACCGCGTCATGGGCGCCGGTCTTGGTGCGGGCGTCCTTGATGCGGTCGGCGTATTTACGTTCGTCGCGGAATTTCAGCGGGTCGGCCACCACTTCGGGCAGCGCGACGTCGTACCAGGTCTCGTTGTCGAAGATCGACTTCAGGCGTGCCAGCGCGCCCATCCGCATGTGATAGTTGGAGCCGGGGATGACGAACTGGTTCTGCTCGACGTCCTTGTAGAACACGAGCTGCCCGGTATCCGGACATTTGATCCAGAGGTTCTCCGGAGTCTCGCGCCGCAGCATGTTGCGGATCTTCGGACGGACGACGTTGGTCAACCAGTTCATGACGTGCTCCGCGCGTCGCCCGACGAGGCGCCGCCTGGGTTCATGGCATTGTCAGGATATGGCGGCGGGGCACGGCCCCGTCCAGACCATCGTCCTGGTTCGATTGCTGCTATTCCGCAGCCTGTTTCGCACCGCGAACGCCGGCCGCCAGCGAGGCGACCAGATCCGCCACCGCGCCGACCGTGGCCCTGGTGGCGCGGCCCTCGGAGTCGAGGCTGGCCTTGAGCGCATCGATCAGAGCCGAGCCCACCACCGCGCCGTTCGCCTGCGCGGCGATCGCCTGCGCCGCATCCGGCGTGCGGATGCCGAAGCCGACGCAGACCGGCAGGTTGGTGTGACGTTTGATCCGCTGCACCGCGGCACCAACCGCCGAGGCGTCCGCCGCGGCCGATCCGGTGATGCCGGTGATCGAGACGTAATAGACGAAGCCCGAAGTATTGGCGAGCACCGCCGGCAACCGCTTTTCGTCGGTGGTCGGGGTGGCGAGGCGGATGAAATTGAGCCCGGCCTTCATCGCCGGCAGGCACAGCTCTTCGTCCTCTTCGGGCGGCAGATCGACGATGATCAGGCCGTCGACACCGGCCTGCTTGGCGTCGGCCAGGAAGGCATCGACGCCGTAGATGTAGATCGGGTTGTAGTACCCCATCAGTACGATCGGCGTGGCGTTGTCGGTGGCGCGGAAGTCGCGGACCAACCCCAACGTCTTCTTCAGCGTGGTGCCGGCCTTCAGGGCGCGCAGGCCGGCGGCCTGGATCGCCGGACCGTCCGCCATCGGATCGGTGAACGGCATGCCGACTTCGATCACGTCGGCGCCTGCGGCCGGCAGCGCTTTGAGGATCTGCAGCGAGGTGTCGAGATCGGGATCGCCCGCCATCACGAAGGTAACGAGCGCGGGACGGCCCTGCTGCTTCAGCTCGGTGAAGCGTGTGTCGATGCGGGTGGTCATCAGAACTTGCCCCCGAGATGTTCGGCGACCGAGGCGAGATCCTTGTCGCCGCGGCCGGACATGTTGACGACCATCAGGTGATCCTTCGGCAGCTTCGGCGCGAGGTCGGCGACCTTGGCGAGCGCGTGGCTCGGCTCCAGCGCCGGGATGATGCCTTCGAGCCGGCAGCACAGCTTGAACGCGTCGAGCGCTTCGGTGTCGGTGGCGGACAGGAAATTGACGCGTCCGACGTCATGCAACCAGGAGTGCTCCGGCCCGACGCCCGGATAGTCGAGGCCGGCGGAGATCGAATGCGCTTCCTCGATCTGGCCGTCCGCATCCATCAGCAGATAGGTGCGATTGCCGTGCAGCACGCCGGGCTTGCCGCCGGCAATCGAGGCCGCGTGCAGCTTGTCGAGCCCGTGGCCGGCGGCTTCGACGCCGTAGATCGCCACGCCCGGATCGTCGAGGAACGGATGGAACAGGCCCATCGCGTTGGAGCCGCCGCCGATGCAGGCGACCAGGGAGTCGGGCAGGCGCCCTTCGGCCTGCATGATCTGCTCGCGAACTTCCTGACCGATCACCGCCTGAAAGTCGCGCACCATCATCGGATAGGGGTGCGGGCCCGCCACGGTGCCGATGCAGTAGAAGGTGTCGTGGACGTTGGTGACCCAGTCACGCAGCGCCTCGTTCATCGCGTCCTTCAGCGTGTTGGCGCCGGAGGTGACCGGGCGGACTTCGGCGCCGAGCGCCTTCATCCGCAGCACGTTGGGCTGCTGGCGTTCGACGTCGACCGCGCCCATGAACACCACGCATTGGAGACCGAACTTGGCGCACATCGTCGCGGTGGCGACGCCGTGCATGCCGGCGCCGGTCTCGGCGATCACCCGCGGCTTGCCCATCCGCTTGGCCAGCATGATCTGGCCGAGCACGTTGTTCACCTTGTGGGCGCCGGTGTGGTTGAGGTCTTCCCGCTTGAAGTAGATCTTGGCGCCGCCGAAATGCTCGGTCAGCCGCTCGGCGAAATACAGCGCCGAGGGACGTCCGACATAGTGCTTGAGATGGCCGTCCATCTCGGCGCGGAACGCCGGGTCGACCTTGGCTTCCGCATAGGCCTTTTCCAGGTCGAGGATCAGCGGCATCAGCGTCTCGGCGACGAAGCGGCCGCCATAGATGCCGAAGTGCCCGCGCTCGTCGGGGCCGGACCGGAAGGAATTCGGCAAAGCTTGGTTCATGTGAGCTCTTCGGTTAGGCCGCGCGGGCGGCGCGGATGAAGTCGCGGATCAGGTCCGGGTCCTTCTCACCGGGTGAGGTTTCAACCCCCGACGAGACGTCGACGCCCTGCGCCCGCGTCACCCGCAGCGCTTCGGCGACATTGTCGGCGTTGATCCCACCGGAGACCAGGAAGGGAAGTTTGAGATCGACGCCATCGAGCAGCTTCCAGTCGAACGCGGTGCCGAGCCCGCCGGGGCGGGTGGCGTCCTTCGGCGGCCGCGCGTCGAACAGGATGCGGTCCGCTACCCCCGCGTAGTCCGGCAGCACCGAAAGATCTTCGGGGCTCGCCACCGCAATCGCCTTCATCACCGGCAGGCCATAGATCCGCTTGATCGAACGCACCCGCTCCGGGCTCTCGCTGCCGTGGAATTGCAGCCAGTTCGGCCGAAGCTGCTCGACGATGGCGTCGAGCAGGTCGTCGTCGGCATCGACGGCGAGCGCGACCTTGGCGGCGCGGCTGCGGACTTGACGGCCGAGCGCATCGGCGAAGTCGATGTCGAGATGGCGAGGGGAAGCAGGAAAGAACACGAAGCCGACCATGTCGGCGCCGGCTTCGACCGCTGCTTCCAGCGTGTCGGCGGTCGTCAGACCGCAGATTTTGACAATTGTGGACATGGCTTTGCGCTGAGTCTGGGTTGCCGGCGCGCCACCGCGCCGCAGAGAATGCGCAGTCTTACAACGCGGCGCGGGACTTGTCGCGCCCGGCGCTGGTGGAACCGCTCTCGAGCAGCAGCCGGCGGGGCTCGCTCTGCGCCGGCGTCGCGATGCTGGCGCGCAGGCTGGCGAGCTGCGCCTGGGCCTCGATCGCTTCGGCCTGGTGCCGGCGGGCGGCGCGACGCCAGCGCCGCTGCCCAAACCAGGTCGCGATACCGCCGACGATCACGCCGATGATCGCGACGGCGATGATCACCACGAACAGCGGCAGCCGGATATGGCCGAGCGGGCTGGTGGGATCGAGCGGGTCGAACGAGACGTCGACCAGATGGCGGTTGGCGACCGCGAATACCACGAGGATCAGACCGAGCGGGATCAGCACCAGGGCCGTCAGGAATTTCTGCATGTCATTCGCTCGCCTTGCCCGGCAATGGGCGTCGCGCTACGCGGTGTCGGTGGTCGGGGCTGCGTCGCCGCTGTCGCGGTTCAGCCGCTCACGCATTTCCTTGCCGGTCTTGAAAAATGGCACGGTCTTCTGCTCGACCGGCACATGGGCCCCGGTGCGCGGATTGCGCCCGGCTCGCGCCGGCCGATGCTTCACCGAGAAGGCGCCAAAGCCGCGAAGCTCGACCCGGTCCCCGCGCGCCAATGCTTCGACGATCTCGTCGAGGATCGCGTTGACGATATTCTCGACGTCCCGCTGATACAGGTGCGGGTTGTGCTCGGCGATACGCTGAACGAGTTCGGATTTGATCATCGAGGATGTGGTCCGTGCGTGCGGACCGCCATTTCCGTGAAAATGCTGTGAACTGTCAAGACGCTAAATCGATCAGCCGCTCCCGGGACAGGCGCCAAATCGACATCATCGAGCCCGCTTTCAGGGCTCCGATACCGTACGCGACTGCACGCCCGGCGGGCACAATCACTGACCGGCGGAGGGCGCCCACAACGCCAGCATGCCGTCGAGGCCGAGCCGCTCGACCGATTGCATCGCGCCGCTCTGTTCGAGGCGACGCGCGATCGCGCCAAGGCCCGCAGCGTCGAAAGCGACTGACGCCGCGGCGCGCAGGAAGGTGAGGTCGCCGAACTGCGGTGCCAGCTTGTAGTCGCGCACCGGCAGACCGGATTTGACGTTCTTCGCCTTCTCCAGCCAGGCGATTGCGGTCTTCTCGTCGCCGAGCTGGTCGATCAGTTTCAGCCCGACGGCCTGGCGGCCGGTGAACACCCGGCCGTCGGCCACGACGTTGAGCTGATCATCGGTCATCTTGCGGCTCTGCTGCACCACGCCGCGGAACCAGGCGTAAGAATCCTTCACCAATGCCTCGATAGCGGCGCGCGCCTCCGGGCTGGTCGGCTCGAAGCCGTTCGGGGCGGCCTTCAGCGGTGACGATTTCACTTCCTCGACCTTGACGCCGACGGTCTTCAGCAGTTCCGAGACGTTGGGATACTGGAACAGCACGCCGATCGAACCGACCAGCGAGGTCTGCTGCGCGACGATGTGCTCCGAGGCGAGGGCGGCGATGTAGCCGCCGGAAGCCGCGAGCCCTTCGACCACCACCACCATCGGCTTCTTTGCCTTCAGCCGGACCAGCGCGTCGTGCAATTCTTCGGAGCCCGCGGTGGTGCCGCCGGGCGAATTGATGTGCACGATCACGGCCGCATAGGAAGACTTGCCGAGCCGGTCGAGCGCTTGGACACGCTCGTCATTGCTGCGGATCAGGCCCTCGATCTTGATGCGCGCGATCGAGCCGGTCGTCGTGAGCGCGGTGCGGCCGGCTGGAGATACCATCGCGCCGACCGCCAGCACGGCGACGATCGCGACCAGGACGGCCGCCACGCGCCAGAACGTCAGCTTCCTGCGCATCCGGCGGCGATCGACGATCACATCGGCATCCAGCGACATCAGCGGTTCTCCGGTCGGCGGCTATCGTTTCGGTTGTCAGACGAGATCGTTGACGTCCCGTGAGCGAAATACATCAATTGCAATCCAATATGAAGAAAACATGGTTCGTTTCGCGCCCCGTGCGCGGGGCCGCGACCGCATGGCGTTGTCGCCGCGCGTCAGATGTCACGCCACTAAAAAGGGCCCCGGCAATGCCGGAGCCCTTGATGTCGTGAAGCTAAGCTCGAGGCTTACTTGTCGCGCTGCTTGAGCGCGGTACCGAGAATGTCGCCCAGCGTCGCGCCCGAATCGGACGAGCCGTACTGCGCGATAGCTTCCTTCTCCTCGGCCACTTCCAGCGCCTTGATCGACACCTGGACCTTGCGGGCCTTCTTGTCGAACTGGATGACGCGGGCGTCGACCTTTTCACCGACCGCGAAGCGATCGCTGCGCTGGTCGTTGCGGTCGCGCGCCAGCTCCGAGCGCTTGATGAAGGTGGTGAAGTCGGTGCCGGAGATCTGCACGTCGATGCCCGATTCCTTCACGTCGAGCACTTCGCAGGTCACGACCGCACCCTTCTTGACGTCGCCCGGCTCGGCGAAGGGGTCGCCTTCGAGCTGCTTGACGCCGAGCGAGATGCGCTCCTTTTCGACGTCCACGTCGAGCACCACGGCCTTGACCATGTCGCCCTTCTTGAAGTTGTCGATCACCTGCTCGCCCGGCAGCTTCCAGTCGAGATCCGACAGGTGGACCATGCCGTCGACGTCGCCGTCGAGACCCAGGAACAGACCGAACTCGGTCTTGTTCTTGACCTCGCCCTCGACGGTCGAACCGACCGGATGCTTCTCGACGAACACTTCCCACGGATTGCGCATGGTCTGCTTGAGACCGAGCGAGATGCGGCGCTTGACCGAATCGACTTCGAGCACCTGCACTTCGACTTCCTGAGAGGTCGAAACGATCTTGCCGGGGTGCATGTTCTTCTTGGTCCACGACATCTCGGAGACGTGGATCAGGCCTTCGATGCCCGGCTCGAGCTCGACGAACGCACCGTAGTCGGTGATGTTGGTGACGCGGCCGGTGAAGCGCGCGTTCAGCGGATACTTGGCCTCGATGCCCTGCCACGGATCGTCCAGCAGCTGCTTCATGCCGAGCGAGATGCGGTGGGTCTCGTGGTTGATCTTGATGATCTTGACCTTGACGGTCTGGCCGATGGTCAGCACCTCGGTCGGGTGATTGACCCGGCGCCAGGCGATATCGGTGACGTGCAGCAGGCCGTCGATGCCGCCGAGGTCGACGAACGCACCGTAATCGGTGATGTTCTTGACCACGCCGTCGATCACCTGACCCTCTTCGAGGTTCTGCACCAGCTCCTGGCGCTGCTCGGCGCGGGTCTCTTCGAGAACCGTGCGGCGCGACACCACGATGTTGCCGCGGCGACGATCCATCTTGAGGATCTGGAACGGCTGCGAGTTGTTCATCAGCGGCGCCACGTCGCGGATCGGACGGATGTCGACTTGGCTGCGCGGCAGGAACGCCACGGCGCCGTCGAGGTCGACCGTGAAGCCACCCTTGACCTGGTTGAAGATGACGCCGAACACCTTTTCGTTGGCGTTGAACGCCTTCTCGAGCTTGCCCCAGCTCTCTTCGCGGCGCGCCTTGTCGCGCGACAGCACGGCTTCGCCGAGGGCATTCTCGATCCGGTCGAGGAACACCTCGACGGTATCGCCGACCTTGATCTCGTTGTCGCGGCCGGGACCGGCGAATTCGCGCAGCGGCACGCGGCCTTCGGTCTTCAGGCCGACGTCGATGACGGCCATGTCCTTCTCGATCGCGACCACCTTGCCCTTGATAACCGAGCTTTCCTGCAGGTTACCGCCGGCGAAGGATTCGTCGAGCATCGCGGCAAAATCGTCGCGGGTCGGGTTGTAAGTGTCAGTCGAAGCCATTTGTTCTCCAGATGCGGATGTCGCCGGCAGTTCGGTTGAGGGCCGTCTCGCGCGCACAGTGTCAGGGGTCCGCGAACTTGACGACCGCCCTGCACATCGGTGCGGAGCGGGCCGGCAGCATGCCTGCACGGTCGAGACGTTGATCCGCGGTGAGGCGGATCGCAGATTGGGGCATTCCAGCAGAACGTCCGGCGGCGAAAGGCGCGACGAATCCGATACGGATCTCGCGGTCTTCATCCGGCCATCGCGGCGGTGGCGGCGGAGCGGGCGAACCTCCAATGACGGCGTCGGTTTGGTCGATTAGACCCGACGCCGGCCCGCTCGAACGGCCTCGACAATATCGATGGCGGCCCGGACGCCGCCTTCTATATCCAAATAGGAATTATCGAGCAAGACTGCATCCGGTGCTTGCTTGAGCGGCGCCGCCGAGCGGTTCCTGTCGCGCTCGTCGCGCTTGATGATGTCGGCCAGGATTGCAGCCTCGTCCGCCGGTTCGCCGCGGGACTGCGCCTCCAGGAAGCGACGGTGCGCGCGGATCTCGGGGGCGGCGACCACGAAGATCTTCACCTCGGCATCCGGACAGATCACCGTGCCGATGTCGCGACCATCCAGTACGGCGCCCGGCAGGGTGGCGGCGAAAATCTGCTGGAACTCGACCAGGGCGGCGCGGACCTGCGGATGCGCCGACACCACCGACGCAGCCTCACCCACGGTGTGGCTCTTGAGCGCCGGATCGTCGAATCCCGTCGGGTCGAGCGTGCGCGCGACCTCGGCGGCGCGGACCTCGTCGGTGAGGTCGGCGCCTGCGTCCAGCATGGCCTTGGCGACCGCGCGGTAGATCAAACCGGTATCGAGGTGACGAAAGCCGTAATGCGCGGCAAGCCGCTTGGCGAGTGTGCCCTTTCCGGACGCAGCCGGTCCGTCGATCGCAATAATCATTCTCTGTCGCATTCCAGGTGCTTGCTACGCCGGCGACGGCAACCGGTCGTCGCGGCGGGGTCAGGGGGCGGTTTGCAGCCGCCAACGACTGGGTATAAACCCGCGATCCGCCAAAGCCAGCCTTCTTGGCGATTCAGCATCAATCTCTGCCCGGACCCTTCCTGGATGGCCACGCCCGCTTTCGTCAAACGCATTACGCGATCTGATGCGGTCCTGTCGCTCGGCGTCAATTTTTCCAAGATCTATTTCAAGTTCGTGATGTGGACCGGCCGATACGACCGGCAAGCCGCTCCGATCCCCGAGCCTTACATCCTGGCGATGTGGCACGGGCGGCTGATCATGGCGCCGATGCTGCAGACCAAGAGCAAGCCGCTGGTCGCGCTGATCAGCGGGCATCGCGACGGCAAGATCATCTCCAGGGTCGGGGCCGCGTTCGGGATTCAGACCGCGGTCGGCTCGTCCTCGCGCGGCGGCATGCGGGCGGCGCGCGAAATGATGCGGCTTGGAAAGTCCGGCCACAGCCTGTTCGTCACGCCCGATGGCCCGCGCGGCCCCCGCATGCGTATCAACAGTGAGGGCGTTCTCGATATGGCGCGGCTGACCGGTCTGCCGATCCTGCCGGTGTCGGTCAGCCTGTCGCGCCACAAGCTGTTACGGAGCTGGGACCGGCTGATGCTGCCGGGACTTTTTGCGAAGGTCGCGATCCGGTTCGGCGAGCCGATCACCGTCGAGACCGGCTCGCAAACCGCAGAGATCGCGGAGCGGCTGCAGGCGGCGCTGACCGCCGCACAGCAGGAAGCCGACCGGCTGGTCGGCATTCCTCCGGTCGAAGCCGCCTGAGGTTCAGCCGAACTCTGCGCCCAGCCGCCGCATCATCGGGACGAAGTCCGGGAAGCTGGTGGCGATGAATCCGGTGTCGTCGACCGCCACCGGCCGGTCGGCCGCCAGTCCCATCACCAAGGCCGACATCGCGATGCGATGATCCATGTGGGTAGCGACCACGCCGCCGCCGGGCACCTGGCCCTTGCCCTCGACGATCAGATCGTCACCGTCGATCTCGACCACGACGCCGTTGACCCGCAGCATCGCCGCAGTCGCTTCCAGCCGGTCACTTTCCTTGACCCGCAATTCGTGCAGGCCGCGCATCACCGTGGTGCCTTCGGCGAACGCCGCGGCCACTGCCAGCACCAGATACTCGTCGATCATCGACGGCGCCCGTTCCGGCGGCACCTCGACGCCCTTCAGCTTCGATCCGCGCACCCGGAAGCTGGCCATCGGCTCGCCGGCATCGCCTCTGACGTCGCTTTCTTCGATCGAGGCGCCCATTTCGCGCAGCGTCGCGATCAGTCCGGTCCGGAGCGGGTTGGTCATCACGTCGGTCAGCTCGATATCGGAGCCCGGCACCACCAGCGCCGCCACCATCGGGAAGGCCGCCGACGACGGATCTGCCGGCACCACCACCGGGGCGCCGCGCAATTCCGGCTGGCCGGTTAACGAAATCTTACGGCCGTGGGCGCCTTCCGGTTCGGTGACGACCGTGGCGCCGAAATGCTGCAGCATCAGCTCGGTGTGGTCGCGGCTGGCCTCGGCCTCGATTACCGTGGTGATGCCGGGTGCCGACAGGCCGGCGAGCAGCACGGCGGATTTGATCTGCGCCGATGGCACCGGGGTACGGTAGAGGATCGGCAGTGGATCGCGGGCGCCCTGCAGGGTCAGCGGCAGCCGGCCGCCTTCGCTGCTCGACACCACTTTGGCGCCCATCAGCTCCAAGGGATCGACGATCCGCCGCATCGGCCGGCTGCGCAGCGACGCATCGCCATCGAAAGTCGCCACGATCGGCGATCCCGCCACCGCGCCCATCGCCAGCCGGCAGCCGGTGCCGGAATTGCCGAAATCGAGCGGGATTTCCGGAGCCGCGAAACCGGCCACGCCGACGCCGTGAACGCGCCATTCGCAGTCGCCGGTCCGCTCCACCTTGGCGCCGAGTGCGCGCATCGCCTTGGCGGTGTTGAGAACGTCTTCGCCCTCGAGCAAGCCGGAGATTCGGGTCTCGCCGATCGCCAGCGCTCCGAGAATCAGCGCCCGGTGCGAGATCGACTTGTCGCCCGGGACGCGTGCGGTGCCGCGCAGGGCGCCGCTCTTGCGCGCCTGCAGCGGCGTCGGCTGGTTCGAATCGGTCAAGATTGTGGTCCCCTCGCGGCTGCGGGTGATTCGGCTCGGCGCCGCGGCCCGCTTCGCGGCCTTCGGCATAAACCGCTATTGACAGCGGCGTGCCAACTAGCCAAGTGAAGCACCGTTTTTCAAGAAATCCCAAGGTTGCACAAGTGGCGAAATCCGATCTCGGAACCAAACGTATTTGCCCGACGACGGGCAAAAAGTTCTACGATCTGAACAAGAACCCCGTGATCTCGCCCTACACCGGCGAGGTGGTGCCGATCGCACCGGTCGCGGCGCCGCGCACTCGTGCCGACCAGCGCCCCACCGCCAGCGCGGACACCGAGGCGCCCGAGGCGATGGAGGCCGAAGAGCTGGTGTCGCTGGAAGAGGCCGATGCCGAGGAGAATACCGGCAAGGTCAAGGCGGTGGTTCCGGAATCCGAGGACGACATCGAGATCGACGAAACGATCGACGACGATGACGACGATTCGACCTTCATCGCCGATGAGGAAGAAGAGGACGAAGACGTCACCGACATCATTGGTGACGTTTCTGGCGATGAGGAGACTTGAGATCGTCGCCGATATGTGATCAACGATTGCCGCGCGGCGAATTTGATTTGCGCCGCGCACCCAGGGTCAGGGGCCATAGCTCAGCTGGGAGAGCGCTTGCATGGCATGCAAGAGGTCGGCGGTTCGATCCCGCCTGGCTCCACCAGCCTTCGCTTGCTTCGCAAGCTTCGGCTCGGCAAGCCCGGAAACCTATCGTGGCGAAGCAAGCGAAGGCTGCCGCGGCGTAGCCCGAAGGGCGAAGCCGGGCCACGAGCACGCAAGCTTCGGCTCGGCAAGCCCGGAAACCTATCGTGGCGAAGCAAGCGAAGGCTGCCGCGGCGTAGCCCGAAGGGCGAAGCCGGGCTAAATTCGCTTCATTGTCTCGAATCGATTTCGAGCGCCTTAGCGCGGGGTGCTCAATGAAATACGTTTACATTCTTCAAAGCGAAGTTTCTGAGCGCTTCTACGTCGGCATCACTGACGATTTGCCTGCGCGAATTCGCAAGCATAACGCCGGTGAGGTGCCGCATACGTCGAAATTCCGTCCGTGGAGGCTGAAGACGTACATTGCCTTTAGTGACCCCCGCCAGGCTTTCGCTTTTGAAAAGTATCTGAAGTCCGCGTCCGGGCGGGCGTTTGCAAAAAAGCGTCTTTGAGAGGTAAGTTCTCCGCTCCTGCAAAGCTTCGGTAAGAAAGCCCGTATGACCCCTGCATTGAATTCCGGCGCGATTGCCGGTCTGCGCGTGATCGATCTGTCGCGCGTGCTCGGCGGCCCGTACTGCACCCAGATCCTCGCCGACCACGGCGCCGACGTCATCAAGGTCGAACCGCCGGCTGGCGACGAGACCCGCGACTGGGGCCCGCCGTTCCACGACGACGACGCGGCGTATTTCATCGGCACCAACCGCAACAAGCGTTCGATCGGCCTCGACCTCGCCTCCGAGGGCGGCCGCACCGTGCTGATGAAGATGCTCGAAGACGCCGACGTGATGATCGAGAACTTCAAGCCGGGCACGCTCGACAAATGGGGCATCGGCAACGACGTGCTGCGGGCGAAATTTCCGCAGCTGGTGCATTGCCGGATTTCGGGCTTCGGCGGCGACGGCCCGCACGGCGGCCATCCCGGCTACGACGCCATCATCCAGTCGATGGTCGGCCTGATGGAATCGACCGGCACGCCGGATTCTGGCCCTACCCGCATCGGCGTCGCGCTGGTCGACATGTCGACCGGACTCTACGCCTGCGTCGGCATCCTGATGGCGCTGTTGGAGCGGCAGAAGTCGGGGCTCGGCCAGTTCGTCGAGGCGACGCTGTTCGAGACCGGCCTCGCCATCATGCATCCGCACACGGCGAACTTCTTCATGCACGGCAAGCCGCCGGCGCGTACCGGCAACGAGCATCCGAATCTGTATCCGTATTCGGTGTTCGCGGCGCGCGACGGCAACATCTTCATGGGCGTCGGCAACGACGGCACCTTCCGCAAGCTGTGCCGCGAACTCGGCAAGCCGGAGCTCGGCACCGATCCGCGCTTCGCTCGCAACCGCGACCGCGTCGTCAACCGCGCGGAGCTGCGCGCCGAGCTGGAGGCGATCCTCGCCAATCACGACGCCGAGCCGCTGTGCCGCAAGCTGCTCGCCGCCGGTCTGCCGGCCGGGCCGGTGCAGGCGATCGACAAGGCGCTCGCCAGCGAGCACGTCAAGTACCGCGGCGATATCATCGAGAAGGACTGGTACAGGGGCGTCGCTTCGCCGATCCGGTTCGACCGCACCAAGGCGTCGTTGCGCGGCGTGCCGCCGAAGTTCAGCGAGCACGCGGGAGAGGTGCTTGGGGAGTTCGGCTATTCGGCTGACGACATCTCCAAACTGGTCGCCGACGGCATCGTCAGCGGCCCGGAGCGCAAGCGCTGATCACCGTCGCTCCGGCAGCGATGGCGACCGCCGTCTGCGTCGGCGACCGCCGTCTCTCCCGCAACCAATACCGTGGTGCAATGCGTCTCGCACTGCACCACGAGGTTTTTGCCGCGGCCACGATGCGGTCACTTCCCCAACCGCCCGGCCCTCCCTTATACGGTCATGTGTCTGTCATTCAGCACTGCTACCCGCGCCACAACCACCACAGTGACGTGCCCAACCGGGAGGTTTTCATGGCATTTCGATCCTTTGGCCTGACCGCGGCCGCCGCGACGGCGATCGCCGCGACGCTGACGCTGGCTGCGCCGGCGCATGCGGTCACCGAGATACAGTGGTGGCACGCGATGACCGGCGGCAACAACGACGTCATCGTCAAGCTGGCCAACGACTTCAATGCCGCCCAGAGCGACTACAAGGTGGTGCCGACCTACAAGGGCGGCTACGCCGACACCATGAACGCCGGCATCGCCGCGTTCCGTGCCGGCAACGCGCCGCACATCCTTCAGGTGTTCGAAGTCGGCACCGCCACCATGATGGCCGCCACCGGCGCGGTGAAGCCCGTTTACAAGCTGATGCAGGAGACCGGCGAACCGTTCGATCCCAAGGCGTATCTGCCGGCGATCACCGGCTACTACTCGACCTCCAAGGGTGAGATGCTGTCGTTCCCGTTCAACTCCTCGTCGATGGTGATGTGGGTCAATCTCGACGCGTTGAAGAAAGCGAACATCGCCGAGATTCCGAAGACCTGGCCCGAGGTGTTCGACGACGCCAAGAAACTGAAAGCGGCCGGCTACGCCACCTGCGGCTTCTCCACCGCGTGGGTCACCTGGGCCAATCTCGAGCAGCTCTCCGCTTGGCACAACGTGCCGCTGGCCACCAAGGCCAACGGTCTCGACAGCTTCGACACCAAGCTCGAATTCAACGGCCCGGTGCAGGTCAACCATCTGCAGAAGCTGATCGAATTGCAGAAGGACAAGACCTACGACTATTCCGGCCGCACCAATACCGGCGAAGGGCGCTTCACCTCGGGCGAATGCCCGCTGTTCCTGACCTCGTCGGGCTTCTTCGGCAACGTCAAGTCGCAGGCCAAGTTCAACTGGACCAACGCGCCGATGCCGTATTATCCGGACGTCAAGGGCGCGCCGCAGAATTCGATCATCGGCGGCGCCTCGCTGTGGGTGATGGGCGGCAAGAAAGCCGACGAGTACAAGGGCGTCGCCAAGTTCCTGGCGTTCCTGTCGGACACTGACCGCCAGGTCGCGATCCACAAGGCTTCCGGCTACCTGCCGATCACCAAGGCGGCCTATGAGAAAGCCAAGGCCGAGGGCTTCTACAAGGAGCAGCCGTTCCTCGAAACTCCGATCAAGGAGCTGACCAACAAGCCGCCGACCGAGAATTCGCGCGGCCTGCGTCTCGGCAACATGGTGCAGCTCCGCGAAGTCTGGGCCGAGGAGATCGAGCAGGCACTGGCCGGCAAGAAGACCGCCAAGGAAGCGCTCGACGCCGCGGTCGAACGCGGCAACGCGATGCTGCGGCAGTTCGAGAAGACGGCGGTGAGATAGTTATTTCGCAGCACGCTCTCTATCCCCCCTGCCCCCCGCTCTTGCGGCGGGGAGGGGTCGGGGGTGGGGGTGCCCCAGGCACGAACGCTGATGGCACGCACGGTTGACCAGCGGATCGAACGAGCTAGGAGCCTTCGTCAAAATCCGACGGACGCCGAGCGGAAGCTGTGGCAGCGACTGCGTCGATCCGCCTTCAGCGAGGTTCATTTCCGCCGCCAGGCGACGATCGGGCCTTACTACGCAGACTTCGCCTGCCATGCCCTCCGCCTCGTCATCGAACTCGATGGAGGCCAGCACGCAGAATCAGCCGCCGATGTAGTCCGAACCAGCTATCTCCATGCGGCGGGCTATCGCGTTTTGCGTTTCTGGAATAACGATGTCCTGAACAACATCGACGGTGTGATGCAGACGATCGTAGACGCCGTCCGCGCGGCTCCCCCCACCCCCGACCCCTCACCGCCGCAAGAGCGGGGGGAGGGGAGTTAACGCATGCTCAAGCACGCCGTCTTTCAATCCAAGTTCCTGCCCTACCTGCTGGTGCTGCCGCAGGTCGCGGTGGTGCTGGTGTTCTTCTATTGGCCCGCCGTTCAGGCGGTGATCCAGTCGTTTCTGCTGCAGGACGCATTCGGGTTGTCGACCGTGTTCGTGTGGTTCGACAATTATCGCGAGCTGCTGGAGCAACCCGATTATTATGCCGCGATCGTCCGCACCTTCGCCTTCTCCTTTGCGATCGCCCTGTCGTCGCTGTCTTTGGCGCTGCTGCTTGCGGTGATGGCGGACCGGCCGCTGCGCGGATCGACCTTCTATCGCACCATGCTGATCTGGCCCTACGCGGTGGCGCCGCCGGTGGTCGGCGTGCTGTGGGTGTTCATGCTCAATCCCTCGCTCGGCGTGATCGCCCACGGGCTGCGCGCGCTCGGCGTCGACTGGAATCCGCTGCTCGACGGCGATCAGGCGGCGCTGCTGATCGTGCTCGCCGCGGCGTGGAAGCAGATCTCCTACAATTTCCTGTTCTTCCTCGCGGGGCTGCAGGCGATCCCGTCGAGCGTCATCGAGGCGGCGGCGATCGACGGCGCCCGGCCGATGCGCCGGTTCTGGACCATCATTTTTCCGCTGCTGTCGCCGACGATCTTCTTTCTGGTGATCGTCAACGTGGTGTATGCGTTCTTCGATACGTTCGGCATCATCGACACCATGACCCGCGGCGGCCCGGCGAAAGCCACCGAGACGTTGGTCTACAAGGTGTACCAGGACGGTCTGCTCGGATCGAACCTCGGCAGCTCGGCGGCCCAATCGGTAATCCTGATGGCGATCGTGATCGCACTGACGGCGATCCAGTTCCGTTTCGTCGAGCGCAGGGTGAACTATTGATGGTCGAGCACCGGAAGTTCGGAAATCTGGTGCCGCATCTGATCCTGTGGATCGGCGTCGCGGTCGTGGCGTTTCCGGTCTATCTAGCCTTCGTCGCCTCGACTCAGGACAACGCCACCATCGCCAACGGCCAGATGTCGCTGCTGCCGGGCGACCATTTTCTCGAGACCTACTATAAGACGATCTTCGTCGGCTCGTCGGGCACCACCCGCGAGCCGGTCGCCAGCATGCTGTTCAACTCCTTCGTGATGGCGATGTCGATCGCGCTCGGCAAGATCGCGATATCGATCATCTCGGCGTTCGCGATCGTGTATTTCCGCTTCCCGTTCCGGATGTCGATTTTCTGGCTGATCTTCATCACTCTGATGCTGCCGGTCGAGGTCAGGATCTATCCGACCTACAAGATCGCCGCCGATCTCAATCTGCTCGACAGCTATGCGGGGCTGGCGCTGCCGCTGATCGCGTCGGCGACGGCGACCCTGCTGTTCCGGCAGTTCTTCATGACGGTGCCGGACGAGCTGCTGGAGGCCTCCCGGATCGACGGCGCCGGGCCGCTGCGGTTTTTCTGGGATACGCTGCTGCCGCTGTCGCGCACCAACATGGCGGCGCTGTTCGTGATCTTGTTCATCCTCGGCTGGAATCAATATCTGTGGCCGCTGCTGATCACCACGCGTGACGACATGCAGACCATCCAGATCGGTATCCGCAAGATGATCGTCACCTCCGACGCGCTCACCGAATGGCCGGTGGTGATGGCGACGGCCGTGCTGGCGATGCTGCCGCCGGTCGCGGTGGTGGTGCTGATGCAGAAGCTGTTCGTGCGCGGTCTGGTCGAGACGGAGAAGTAATCGTGGCCGATGTCGTTCTCCGTCAGGTCCGCAAGACCTATCCAGGTGGATTTGAGGCGATCAAGGGCGTCGACTTCGCGGTCGGCGACGGCCAGTTCTGCGTGCTGGTCGGCCCCTCCGGCTGCGGCAAGTCCACGCTGCTGCGGATGGTCGCGGGGCTGGAAACGATCACCGCCGGCGAGATCGAGATCGGCGGGCGCGTCGTCAATGCGGTCGAGCCGGCCGACCGCGACATCGCGATGGTGTTCCAGAACTACGCGCTGTATCCGCACATGACCGTCTACAACAACATGGCGTACGGTCTGCGAAACCGCGGCATGGCCAAGCCGGAGATCGACGCCCGGGTGCAGGAGGCTGCGCGCATCCTCGAACTCGGTTCGATGCTGGCCCGCAAGCCGCGGCAGCTCTCCGGCGGTCAGCGCCAGCGCGTGGCGATGGGCCGCGCCATCGTGCGCCAGCCCAAGGTGTTCCTGTTCGACGAGCCGCTGTCCAATCTCGACGCCAAGCTGCGCGTCGCGATGCGAGTCGAGATCCGCAAGCTGCAGCGTCGGCTCGCCACCACGGCGGTGTACGTCACCCACGACCAGCTCGAAGCGATGACGCTGGCCGATGTCCTGGTGGTGATGAATGCGGGGGAGGTCGAACAGATCGGTGCGCCGCTCGACGTCTATGCCAGGCCGGCAACCACCTTTGTGGCGTCCTTCATCGGCGCGCCGCCGATGAATCTGTTGCCGCTCGCGGATGATCTGCGGACGCAGCTCGGCGGTGCACCGGCCGAGGCGGGTATCCTCGGAGTCCGGCCCGAGGACCTGGTGGTCGCCCGAGGGACGGCGCGTAGCGACGGGCTGGCGCTCGACATCGTTGTCGAGGCGATCGAGCGGGTTGGGCCAGAAACGTTCGTCTATGGCGTCCGCGCCGGCCGCGAGCCGCGGCCGGTGGTCGCGGGCAAGCCCGGCGAGTCCTCAGGTGGAGAGATCATCATTCGGATTCCCGGCCAGACCGCGCCGGCGCTCGGAGAGCGTCTGGCAGTGGAAGCGGCGCCGTACAGCCTGCATCTGTTTTCTGCCGACGGGCGTCGGCGAATCGCCGGCTGGGGAGCCTAAGCTCCTGGTGGAATTCACCGTTCCGGCTTCTTGAACAGTTCTTTTGCACTGCCCATATTGGTCTGGACCGGCCGGCGAGGTGCCGGACGGTCGACGGGGTGCCGCAAGGACCCCCTCAAAGTCGCTTCGAGAGGACTTTGTGATGTCTCGTGTTCCTTCGTTATCAAGTCCCTTCCTGCTGGGATTCGACGAGATCGAGCGTGCGCTCGACCGCGTCGTCAAAGGCGCCGACGGGTATCCCCCGTACAACATCGAGCGGTGCGAACGCAGCAACGGCGATCCCGAAAAGCTGCGGATCACATTGGCGGTGGCTGGATTCACCCGCGATCAACTCGACGTCACGGTTGAGGAGAATCAACTGGTGATCCGGGGCCGGCAGCAGGATGACAAAGCTCGGCAATACATCCACCGCGGCATTGCCGCACGTCACTTCCAGCGGACCTTCGTGCTGGCCGACGGGATGCAGGTGCTGGGTGCGGACCTGAAGAACGGGTTGTTGTCCGTCGACCTCGTCCGGCCGGAGCCGGAAAGGGTCATTAAGACAATCGCCATCACCGAACACGAATAATGGAACGAGTAGCGGACTCGACCGCTTGTCTCCTAGAGGAGTCGAGACCATGACTGAATCTGGTACTACGCTTGAAAATGTGGGTGTCACGCCGGAAGCGCTGGCGCATCTGGGCGAAGGCCACATCGCCTATGTGAAGCAGATCCGCTCCGAGGACGTCCCGGGATTGTTCCCGCAGGCGCCGCAGATCGCGCCCGGTCTCAAGCTGTTCGCGCTGCATTCGGCCGACGGCACGCCGATCATGCTGACCGACAGCCGGGAAGCGGCGATCGCCAATGCCTGGAGCCAGGAACTGCAGGCCGTCAGCGTCCACTAAGCGCTGACTCGAAAACAAAACGGTTACGCGACGCGGGGAATCCGGTGACGGCCCCCGCGTTTGTCGTGTCTCAACAGCGGCACCGAGGCCCCGGGCCGGCGTCGTCGGTTCGCCGCGGATCGCGCCGCGTTACTTGCTTGCCCCCGGTTAAACAGGGCTCGCAGCCTCGCCTGCTCGCAACCGGCACAACCTGGTAGGAGGCGAAGGCTCCTCGGAGCTGATCGCCCAGCTAATCAGCCGCGGTGTTAAGCCGCGGTCGCGGGAGGCAGCGCCAGCACCGAGTAGATCGCGTGGGCATCGCGCGAAGCGCGCAGCTTTTTGGCGACGTCCTGGTCGCGCAGCAGGCGGGCGATCCGCGCCAGCGCCTTGAGATGGTCGGCGCCGGCACCTTCCGGCGCCAGCAGCAGGAAGATCAGATCGACCGGCTGGCCATCCATCGCTTCGAAGTCGATCGGCCGCTCCAATCGCGCGAACAGCCCGAACAACTTCTCCAGCTTGGGCAGCTTGCCGTGCGGAATCGCCACCCCATAGCCGACCGCCGTGGTGCCGAGCTTCTCGCGCTGCAACAATACCTCGAAGATCGTGCGCTCGTTTTGGCCGGTCAGTTCAGCGGCGCGCGCCGCCAGCTCCTGCAGCGCCTGCTTCTTGCTGATCACCTTCAGCGCCGGGATGACGGCCTCGGGCGCGACAAGATCCGTTATCGTCATCAAGGCGTTCCGGGGAGGTTGCTGCGGTCCGGTGTGAAATAGGACGGCGGTGGGTTGCGTCAAGCGTTCGATCTGAGAAGCTTCGCCCGATCGTCCGACCAGGGCGAATACGCTTCTGAAATCATCATCCTAACCAAAGTCTAGCATTCCAGACGGCGACCGTAAAACGACGTCGGCGGCCCGCCGAGGAGCGGCGGACCATAGGCAGAGCGCCCAACGGGCGTCAATGCCCTGAGGAGACCGCTGCGCAGTGGTTCCCCAGGGCGTCGGCATCAGCTTGCGGCGCCGTTCAGGACCGGCGGATCGATCCAGCCGATATTGCCGTCGGCCCGACGATAAATGATGTTCACCCGACCCGAGCTGCCGTGCAGGAACACCAGCACCGGAGCTCCGGTAAGATCGAGTTCGACCACCGCTTCGCTCACCGACAGCCGCTTCATCGCGGTGGTCGCCTCGGCGATGATCACCGGATTGTAGGCGTCCTCGTGGTGTTCTTCGTCTCCCGGCGCTTCGATCACATAGCTGGCCGCGTCGACCGGCGCGCTGAGCTCGGCGAGCGCGTTGGCCTCGGCGTGCGCCTTGCGGGCGGAGCGATCCTTCAGCCGGCTCTTATAGCGGCGGAGCCTCTTTTCGATCTGCACCAGAGCCTGATCCGCGCTGACATAGGCGTCGGCAGCGTTGGACTCGGCCTCCAGGGTGATGCCGGAATCGAGATGCAGCGCACAATCGGTCCGGAAGCCGAAGCCGTCTTTGCTGAGCGTGAAGTGCCCCGAATAATTCCCATCGAAATACTTGCGCAGCACCTCCTCGGTGCGCTCGCTCACGCGGCTGCGCAGCGCTTCGCCGATGCTGATGCTTTTGCCGGATATCCGGATCGTCATGGGAGTGCCTCGATTCACGTTTGGGGAACTGACTCTAGTCAGAGCAGGGCGACGCAATCAAGCTGGGGCGGTGTCGCGGGAGCGGCTCGCCACAGCGGACGCACCCAGCATGTTCTGCTTGTCGCGACGGCGCTGCACCGAAGAGGGAATGCGCATCGCTTCGCGATATTTCGCGACGGTGCGGCGCGCGATGTCGATGCCGGCTTCGCGCAGTCGTTCGACGATCGTATCATCCGACAGGATCGCCGACGGATCTTCATCGTCGATCAGCTGGCGGATCTGGTGGCGCACCGCTTCGGCCGAATGCGCTTCGCCGCCGTCGGCGGACGCGATCGATGCGGTGAAGAAATACTTGAGTTCGAAGGTGCCGCGGTTGGTCGCCATGTATTTGTTGGCGGTGACGCGCGACACGGTCGATTCGTGCATCTGAATCGCGTCGGCCACGGCTTTCAGATTCAGCGGACGCAGATGCTTGACGCCGTGGGTGAAGAAGCCGTCCTGCTGGCGCACGATCTCGGTCGCGACCTTGAGGATGGTGCGGGCGCGCTGATCGAGCGCGCGCACCAGCCAGGTGGCGTTCTGCAGACAGTCGGAGAAGTACGACTTGTCGCCGTCCTTGCGGATCGTCTTGGACAGCTCGGAATAATACGACTGGTTGACCAGCACCTTCGGCAGCGTGTCGCTGTTGAGCTCGACCAGCCAGCCGCCGTCGGGGCCGGGACGGACGAACACGTCCGGCACGATGGTCTGCACCCGCGACGAGCCGAATTTCAGGCCGGGCTTCGGATCGAGATGGCGGATTTCGCCGATCATGTCGACAAGGTCTTCGTCGTCGACGCCGCAGATCTTCCGCAAATTCGCGACATCGCGCTTGGCGAGCAGATCCAGGTGCTCGACCAGGGCCTGCATGGCCGGATCGTAGCGGTCGCGCTCGCGGAGCTGGATCGCGAGGCATTCGCTCAAATTGCGCGCGCAGATTCCGGGTGGGTCGAAGCTCTGCAGCACCTGCACCACCGCTTCGACCTCGGCCGGGCTGGCGCCGAGCCGTTCGGCGGCATCGCCGAGATCGGCCGGCAGGTAGCCGGCATCATCGACCAGGTCGATCAGGTACTGCCCGATCAGGCGCTGCGACGGCGTCGTCACCGCGACGGCGAGCTGCTCGGCAAGATGATCGGCCAGCGACAATTCGGCGGCCACGAAAGCTTCGAGATTGTAGCCCTCGTCCGACGAAGCGCCGCCGCCCCATTCGGTATAGGAGGCCGGCGCGCTGTCCTGCGCGGCGCGCGCCGCGGCTTCGGCGGGCTCTTCGGGGAACACGTTCTCCATGCCGGTATCGAGCGTCTGCTCGATGTCGCTGCGGCTGCCGAGATCGCGGTGCATCCACTCTTCAGTGCCGGGCTCGAACGCGCCGGCGCCGGTGGTGTCGGCGAAATCGGACGAGCCGTCGCCGCCGAGATCTTCGCCGCCGTTTGCGTTGAAGTCAGCGCCGCCTTCGGCGCCTTCCGCCGCTTCTCCGGCCACCGGCGGTTCCGCATTGTCGCCGGCGCGATCCAGCAACGGGTTCTTCTCGATTTCGTCTTCGACGAATGCCGCGAGGTCGAGATTCGACAGCTGAAGCAGCTTGATCGCCTGCATCAGTTGCGGGGTCATCACCAGAGACTGGGTCTGGCGGAATTCGAGACGTTGCGACAGCGCCATGGTGGCCAGGAAACGGTAGTTGGTCCGTTTCTTGCTTACGCCTTTCCGGAGCGGTTGTACACGCCTTGACGGATGGGAAATTTGGAGTAGAGGCGCCGGCCCTTCGGGCGGGATGTCTTTCCGGTATCTAAGTAGTTCCGATCGCGCCTCACGATCAGGCCGGTAATGGTAATCATGGACCCGCCGGCCCTAAACCGCAACCAGCTTCACAGCCGGAATTCTTCACCAAGGTAAAGCCGGCGCACGTCCGGATCGTTGACGATGTCTTCAGGCGTGCCTTCGGTCAGGATCTCGCCCGCATAGACGATGTAGGCACGGTCGGTGAGGCCGAGGGTTTCGCGGACGTTGTGGTCGGTGATCAGCACGCCGATGCCGCGATTGGTCAGATGCCGCACCAGGTCCTGAATGTCGCCGACCGCGATCGGGTCGATGCCGGCGAACGGCTCGTCGAGCAGCATGTAGTTCGGTCGGCTGGCCAGCGCGCGGGCGATCTCGACGCGGCGGCGTTCACCACCGGACAATGCGATCGAGGGCGATTTGCGCAGGCGCTCGATGTTGAATTCCTGCAGCAAATTATCGAGCTGGGCTTCACGCTTGCGCCTGTCGGGTTCGACCGCTTCCAGCACCGCGCGGATGTTCTGTTCGACGGTGAGGCCGCGGAAGATCGAGGCTTCCTGCGGCAGGTAGCCGATGCCCAGCCGGGCGCGCTGATACATCGGCAGCTTGGTGACGTTGTGGCCGTCGAGCTCGATCGCGCCGCGGTCGGCCTTGATCAGGCCGGTGATCATATAGAACACCGTGGTCTTGCCGGCGCCGTTCGGGCCGAGCAGACCGACCGCTTCGCCGCGGCGGACGTAGATGCTGACACCGCGCACGATCTTGCGGGTGCCGAAGCTCTTCTCGACGCTGTGGACCGCCAGATAATTGGGCGAGGGCGCCTGCTGGTGCGTGGCCGCTTGCCGGGGGGCGGCAGCCGGGCGCCGCGCCGCCGCCGGCTGCCGCTGCTGTGTGGCGTAAGCATCGCTCCGCGTGATCGGGGGGGCATCGCGCACCGGCACGGTCAGCAGATCGCCGACATCGTCGCCGTATCCGGTGATGTCGCTCCCCACGTGTGACGAGCCGGAAGCCTTTGGGCCGCGCCGACGGAACATGCCGCGAAGATCCACCATGCGCTACAGTACCTGCTTCGCGATCCACCCTGCCACCATCGCGTCGGCGGCGCCGCTGCCGGGATCGGGCGCGGACAGCGGACGGCGCACCGAACGGGGCGAGGCTTTGCGGTCGCTGTTACAGCTGTGCAGCATCAGGTTCAACCTGGGCGGTGCTCGATGTCGGCGGGGCGTGATCACTTCGGCTTGCCGGAGCTGGTCGGCGGACCGAGCGGCAGCGGGCCGCCGCCGTTTGCGCCGGACGACTGGAACAGACCCTGGACCCGGCCGGTGTCGGATTCCACCCGCGACACGCCGGTGGTCATATCGACCAGCAGCCGGTCGCCCCGCACCACGTTACGTGCCTGGGTCAGCACCACATTGCCGGTCATCGTCACCAGATTGGTCTTGGTCTCAAACACCGCCCTGTCGCCGGTGACGACCTGATCCTTCTGGGTGACCACGACGTGGCCCTTGGCTTCGAGCCGCCGGATCGACGAGGCGCCGTCCGGGCCGGGGGCCGCTGCTGCCATCGGCTTGCCTTTGGCACCTTTCGCCGGCGCCTGATCCTGATCGTAGAACACCACCAGGCTCTGCGAGGTCATCGTGGTGTCGCCCTGCACCACTTTGACGTTGCCGGTGAAGGTCGCTTCCTTCTTCTTGTCGCGCACTTCCAGAGTGTCGGATTCGATCTGGATCGGCTTGTCGCGGTTCTGCGAGAAGCCCTGCATCGCATTCGGTACGCCCTGCATGGCGCTTTGGGCGACCGCCGGCACGGGGCCGAGCGCCGCCACGGCCAGCGCGGCGCAGGCTGCTGCGAGGCGGCCGCGGCGCGGATGGAAAAAAGCGGCAACGTTCATGGTCGGGCTCACTTCGCGAGGGCGCGCTGGCCGGAGGCGGGAGCCGGCCGCTTGGCCGGGGCGGGGGCTGCAGGCCGAGCGGGCGAGCCTGCGTCCGGATCGACCGGCGAGGCGTTGTCGAGGTTCATCACCACGCCGCCCTCGAACCGGATCAGGTCGCCCTTTTCGGTGATCCGCATCCGCTGGCCGCGCAGCGTGCCGCCCTCCCATTTGACATCGACCGGGGCGTCGGACGTGACCGTGCCCTGGCCCATGTCGACATCGGCCTGAGTCATCCACGCTTCGGTGCCGGTGGAATTGTGCAGATAGACGTCCTTGTTGAGCTTCAGAAGCTGGGCCTTGGTCTGGAACTGCCCCTCCCGCGCCTCGATCACCACGGTGGACTGGTCTTCCGACAGCACCTTGGCGCGCAGCGTATGCAGGTCGACATGGTCCTGGCTGGTCAGATCCTGGGTGGCCGAGCGGGCCCACATTTCATAGGGCCGGCCGTCATCGGTGAAGCCGGCGAGATGCGGCGCTTCCATCGTGATCTTGGTACCGGACACCACCAGGTCGCCGATGTCGAGCGGCAGTTTGGACAGATAACGGAACGGGTTGAAGATCGAGATCGCGACGATCACCGCCATCGACAGCACCACGACCAGCGGGACGGCGACGCGCAGCGTGCGCACCAAGCGGCTGTGACGCGCCGCTGCCGCGAAGCGCGCCTCCATACCGGCCTGATAAGACGACATCTGAATCGCCGTCACCGCTGCTCCCGAGCTGATCTCGTGGTTGTTACGGAGCCGTACGCCCCATCCTCCGGAGCGCCGCTGCCGAGGGCGACCTCCAGTCTGCAGTACATCCTTAATCTTATCTTAATCGCCCCGTCAGGGGAGGGCCACGCCCGGCCCATCAGGCCGAGGAGTATGACCGAAACGCGGCGCGCCGCCCCGGGTGCGGCGTCACGGCCGGCGTCGGCGCGGCTAAACCGTTCACGAATGAGCGAAAATGTCCTCTTCGCTCCAGCCGTCGAGATCCAGCCGGGCGCGCACCGGCAGGAAACCGAAGCAGGCGGTTGCCAGTTCCGTCCGGTTCTCCCGCGCCAGCATCGCGTCGAGCCGGTCGCGCAGCGCATGCAGATGCAGCACGTCAGAGGCGGCGTAAGCGAGCTGGGCGTCGCTCAAGCTGTCGGCGCCCCAATCGCTGGATTGCTGCTGCTTCGACAGATCGATGCCGAGCAGTTCGCGCACCAGATCCTTCAGGCCGTGGCGGTCGGTGTAGGTGCGGGTCAGGCGCGAGGCGATCTTGGTGCAGTACACTGGCTGCGGCATCACGCCGAACGCCTTGTACAGCGCCGCCAGATCGAATCGGGCGAAGTGGAAGATCTTCACCACGGCCGGATCGCCGAGCAGCTTCTTGAGGTTCGGCGCGTCGGTCGCGCCCTGCGGGATCTGCACCACGTCGGCGCTGCCGTCGCCGTTCGACAGTTGCACTACGCACAGCCGGTCGCGATGCGGATGCAGCCCCATCGTCTCGGTGTCGATCGCCACCGAATGCGGATAGCGCGAAAGATCCGGCAGGTCGCCGCGATGCAGGCGGATCGTCATGGTGTCGCAAACCTCGGGCAATGGATCAGGAGGCCTGAGCGCCTCCGAATCGCCACTCAACCTACCGCCCCGATTCGCAGGAGGCGAGGGGCGCCGGCCACCGAGATGGTGGGAGCCGAAAGCGATGGCCTCGAAGCGAGGTCGATGTGAGGAGAAGGGCGTGGGCAATGGTGCCCAGGAGAGGACTCGAACCTCCACGGTGTTACCCACTGGTACCTGAAACCAGCGCGTCTACCAATTCCGCCACCTGGGCCCGGGGCGCTTGATAGGGAGGCGTTACGGAAAAGTCAAATGGCTTCCGCCGGCCAAATCCGCTGTACAGCGGAAGGTTGATGGCGTAACGCGAAAACGCCAAAATGTCCGCGAATTCCCGGACGTCGAAAGACGCTCCCTGCCAGCAGGATCAGCCCGCATGACTTCGAACATCGACACGCTCGTCACGGTTTTCGGTGGCTCCGGCTTCCTCGGCCGGCATGTCGTCAGCGCATTGGCGCGGCGCGACTATCGGATTCGGGTGGCGGTGCGTCGGCCGGAGCTTGCCGGACATCTGCAGCCGCTCGGCCGGGTCGGCCAGATCCACGCCGTGCAGGCGAATCTGCGCTATCCCGAATCGGTCGCGGCGGCGATGCGCGGCGCGCATGTGGCGATCAATCTGGTCGGCATCCTGGCCGAGGGCGGCGCGCAGAAATTCGATTCGGTGCAGGGCAGCGGCGCCGGAGCGGTGGCGCAGGCCGCCGCCGCGGTGGGTGCGCGGATGGTGCATGTCTCGGCGATCGGCGCCGATCCGGATTCGCCGGCCCGCTACGCCCGCAGCAAGGCCGCCGGCGAGCGCGCGGTGCATGAGGCGGTCCCGCAGGCCACGATCTTCCGGCCCTCGGTGGTGTTCGGTCCGGAAGACCAGTTCACCAATCGGTTCGCGTCGCTGGCGCGGATGTCGCCGGTGCTGCCGCTGGTGGGGGCCGACACCAGGTTGCAGCCGGTCTATGTCGGCGACGTCGCGGCCGCGATTGCGGAAGCGGTCGACGGCCAGGCGCAGCCGGGCGTGACCTACGAACTCGGCGGCCCGGAACTGCTGACGATGCGCGAGATCCTCCAGATCATCCTGCAGATCACCGATCGTAAGCGCCTGCTGCTGCCGCTGCCGTTCGGCCTCGCCGGCCTGCAGGCGATGCTGCTGCAATTCGCCCCGGGCGCGTTCAA
This sequence comes from Rhodopseudomonas pentothenatexigens, assembly GCF_900218015.1. Classification (GTDB taxonomy): domain Bacteria; phylum Pseudomonadota; class Alphaproteobacteria; order Rhizobiales; family Xanthobacteraceae; genus Rhodopseudomonas; species Rhodopseudomonas pentothenatexigens. The sequence continues at coordinate 47,978 of NZ_UFQQ01000003.1, forward strand.
GCTGACGCCCGATCAGGTCCGGATGCTGCAGGTCGACAATGTGGTGTCGGAGGCCGCCAAATCGGCCGGGCTGACGCTGCAGGGGCTCGGCATCCAGCCGGATTCGTTGCAGGCGATCGCGCCGTCCTATCTGTGGCGATTCCGCAAGACCGGGCAGTTCGCGCGCAAGACCGCTTAGCTACGTCACGTCGATCAAAGTCGGGTCGATCGAATACGGCGGCTGCCGCGATTCACATTCCGAGAGCCAGCGCGATCAGGCCGAGCGTGCCGACGATCACGCGCCACCATGCGAACAGTTCGAAGCCGTGGCGGGTGACGTAGGTGAGGAAGGTCTTCACCACGATGATCGCGGTGATGAACGATACCACGAAACCGATCGCCACGATGGTGAGATTGTCGGCGGTCATGTCGGCGCGGTTCTTGTACAGATCGTACACGAACGCGCCCAGCATCGTCGGAATCGCCAGGAAGAACGAGAATTCGGCCGCCGACCGCTTGTCGGTGCCGAGCAGCATGGCGGCCACGATGCTGGCGCCGGAGCGCGACACGCCGGGGATCATCGCGGTGCACTGCGCGCAGCCGATGTAGAAGTAGGTCAGGAGCGGAAACGCGGTGGCGTCGTGGTAGCGCGGCGTCAGGTCGAGCTGATCGACCCACAGCAGGATCGCGCCGCCGACGATCAGCGAAAAACACACCACCCACGGATTGAACAGGTAGTGCTTGATATAGCCGCCGAACGCCGCGCCGATCAGCGCCGCCGGCAGGAACGCCAGCAGCACGCCGATGACGAAGCGGCGCGCGGCGGGATCGGAGAACATTCCGAGCGCAATCCGCCACAATTTGACGAAATACAGCGCCAGGATCGCCAGGATGGCGCCGAGCTGGATCAGCACCGCGAAGCTCTTCCAGAAATTGCCCTCGCCGAGATTGAAGAACCGCTCCGCCAGCAACAGATGGCCGGTTGAAGACACCGGCAGAAATTCGGTCACACCCTCGACGATGCCGAGAATGACGGCCCTGATGATATCGGTGAGCATGGAATCGTCCGCTGAAAGGGATCGGTCGTCCGCGAGGCGGGACCTTGTCGCCTATTCCCCACGGGGCCGCAACGGCAAAAATCCGTCTTTCGATGCCTTGCCTCGGAGCCTCAGGAGACTAGTTTGGCGGCCTCCCGAAGAGCGTGTTCGACGCGATCCGCCACGGTTTGTTAAGCTCTTCGAAACTATCTAGGACATCATGTACACCCTGTTCCACCACCCGTTCTGTCCGCAGTCGCGGTTCGTTCGCCTTGCGCTCGGAGAACACGGCCTCGATCTGCGGTTGGTGGAGGAGCGGTCCTGGGAGCGGCGAACCGCGTTCCTGGCGCTGAACCCCGCCGGAACCACGCCGGTGCTGGTCGCCGAGGGGCGCCCGGCGATTCCGGGCGTGGGGGTGATCGCCGAATTCCTGGATGAAGTGCACGGTGCCGAACTCGGCGACCGCCGGCTGTTGCCGCAATCCACCGCCGAGCGGATCGAGGTGCGGCGGCTGCTGTCGTGGTTCAACGACAAATTCTTCGAAGAAGCTTCCGGCCCGCTGATGACCGAGCGCATCTACAAGCGCTTCATGAGCGAGGAGGACGGTGGCGGCCCGCCTGCGATGGACGTGATCCGCGCCGCCAACGCCAATGTACGCTATCATCTCGCCTACATCGGCTGGCTGGCGCGAACCCGGAACTTTCTCGCCGGCGATCGCATGACCTATGCGGATCTCGCCGCCGCGGCGCATCTGTCGGCGATCGATTATCTGGGCGACGTGCCATGGATCGAGGACGAGGCGGCAAAAGCCTGGTACGCGCGAATCAAGTCGCGGCCGTCGTTCCGGCCGCTGCTGAGCGAATGGCTGGCTGGCGTGCCGGCGTCCCGCACCTACGTGGATCTGGATTTCTGAGCGCCGCCGCGGGGCAGCCCGCACCGCGGGGCGATGGCGAGGCCTTGAAGGCGCAGTTGGCCGACCAGGCACGCGCGCTCGGGTTCGATGCGTTCGGGATCTGCGCCCCCGATTCCATCCCGGAAGCGCCGGCCCGGCTGCGCGCCTTTCTCGACGCCGGCTACCACGGCGACATGGCCTGGCTCGCCGATCGTCCCGAGCGTCGCTCCGATCCGCGGGTGATGTGGAGTGAGGTTCGAAGCGTCATCCTGCTCGGCTTCAATTACGGCCCGGACGTCGATCCCCGCACCGTTCTGGCGCGAAAGGATCGTGGTGCAATCTCGGTGTATGCGCAGGGCGACGACTATCACGACGTCATCAAGGCCAGGCTGAAGCTGTTCGGCCGCTGGCTGGTCGCCACGGCCGGCGGCGACGTGAAGGTGTTCATCGACACCGCGGCGGTGATGGAGAAGCCGCTGGCACAGGCTGCTGGGCTCGGCTGGCAGGGCCGGCACACCAATCTGGTGTCGACCAGCCGCGGCTCCTGGATGTTTCTGGGCGCGGTGTTCACCACGCTCGATCTGCCGCGCGACGCGTCCGAGCGCGATCACTGCGGCTCGTGCCGCGCCTGCCTCGACGCCTGCCCGACAGCCGCGTTTCCGGCGCCGTACCAGCTCGATGCCCGGCGCTGCATTTCGTATCTGACGATCGAGCATAAGGGCGCGATTCCGCATGAGTTCCGGCCGCGTCTCGGCAACCGGATCTATGGCTGCGACGATTGCCTCGCCGCCTGTCCATGGAACAAGTTCGCCCAGGCGGGGCGCGAGGCAAAGCTCGCCGCCCGGCAGGGGCTGCGGGCGCCGGAACTCGGCGAACTGGTCCGGCTCGACGATCCGTCGTTCCGTGCGCTGTTCACCAAGTCGCCGGTGAAGCGCGTCGGCCGTGATCGCTTCATCCGCAACGTGCTGATCGCGATCGGTAATTCGGGTGACGTCGAACTGGCCGTGGAGGCCGAGCGGCTGCTCGCCGATCCAAGTGCCACGATCCGCGGCGCTGCGGCCTGGGCGCTGGCACAGCTGCTGCCGCCGGAACGCTTCGCGGCCCTGAAGGCGTCGCATCTTGCCGGCGAGCCACATCAGGGCGTGCGGGCGGAGTGGGGCGGCGTGGCTGCTGAGTAGGGCGCTACCCCCAATCAATCGTCATCCCTCGCGAAGGCGAGGGATCCAGTGTCCAGGGTGTTAACGTCCCTGAATCGCACTGGAATACCGTCATCGCCCGCATTTGCGGGCGATGACGGTAAGAAGAATTGGTGGACGGACTTCAAACGCATCGCCCTCGTCAGCCCAACTCCTCGACCGCCGCCAGCATCCGGGCGATGTCCTGCGGGCGGCTGAGGCGGTGGTCGCCGTCCTGGATCATGGTCAGGACCACGTCCTCGGTCGGCAACCGCTCGGCCAACGCGAAGGCGTGACGCCATGGCACGTCTTCATCCTGTCTGCCCTGCAGGATGCGCACCGGGCAGCCGACCTCGGTCATGCCGCCGAGCACCAGGTGATTGCGGCCGTCGTCGATCAGCGCCTTGGTGATCGGGTATGGCTCGCCGTACTCCGACGGGCGGTACCAGACGCCCTTGGTCTCGATCTCGGCGCGGATCTCCGGTGAAAATCCCTTCCACATCAGCGCTTCGGTAAAATCCGGCGCAGGCGCGATCAGCACCAGGCCGGCCAGGCTGGCGGCCGACTCGCCGCCGCGGCGGCGCAGCGCGCGCGCCAGCAGCAGCGCCATCCAGCCGCCCATCGACGACCCGACCACGATCTGCGGACCGCGGCAGAGCGCGTCGAACACCGCCAGGCTCTCTTCCAGCCAGCGGCCGATCGTGCCCTCGGCGAAGCTGCCGGAGGATTCGCCATGGCCGGAATAATCGAACCGGACGCAGGCTCGCCCGCGGGCCTCGGCCCATTGGTCGAGCGCGGTCGCCTTGGTGCCGGTCATGTCCGAATTGAAGCCGCCGAGCCAGAACAGGCCGGGGGAGGCGCCCGGCCGTGGCCGGACCGCGATCCGCCGCGCCGTGGGGCCCTCGCCGACGGTGATGAAGTCGGGCGCTGTGTCGGATGAATTTGTCATGGATCAACAACCTCGCTGCCGGGTTGGTTTGCAGTACGCGTCGAGGTGCCGTCAATGCCGGGCGCCTCTCGTAACGTAGCGTGGTAAGAAGGGGCGCGCGGCGAAGTGTCCGATTTCGGTTATGCCGAAGTCGGCTTGCCGGCCGGCGGTTCTTCCGCCACACTGCGTGCGGATCAGAGGGGCATTGGCCCGGTGTCGACGCGCAGGATGGTTTTGCGTCCGGTCGCGCTTCGACCTATATGAAGCATGAGATCCGACCAGCAGCCGTTCTGCCTCGATCCCATTGTTCGCCGTCAACGTTCACAAGTGTGGAGAAGCACCCATTCGCCGTCCCAACAGAGCGCCGCCCCCCGTAGCCAAGGACGGGCCGCGCACCAACGATGAAATCCGCAATTTCGAGATCCAACTGATTGACCAGACCGGTGTGAACCAGGGCAAGGTCGAGACCATCGTCGCGATCAAAATGGCGATGGATGCAGGCATGGACCTCGTCGAGATTTCGCCGACCTCGTCGCCGCCGGTCTGTAAGATCATGGACTACGGCAAGTACAAGTATTCGGCGCAGAAGAAGGCCGCCGAGGCGCGCAAAAAGCAGAAGATCGTCGAGATCAAGGAGATCAAGCTCCGCCCGATGATCGACGACCACGATTACAACGTAAAGATGAAGGCGATGCAGCGCTTCTTCGAAGAAGGCGACAAGGTCAAGATTACCTTGCGCTATCGGGGACGCGAAATGGCTCACCAGGAGATCGGCACAAAGCTGCTCGAAAAGGTGAAGAACGACGTCGCCGAAATCGCCAAGGTCGAGCAGGACGCCCGCTTCGAAGGCCGGCAGGTCGTGATGGTGCTGGCACCGCGCTGACGCGGGTCGAGTTTCGATTTCAGAACGAACAAGGCCCGCCAGCCGATCTGACGGGCCTTTTTCTTTGACCGGCTTCTTTGGCCGGCGCGTGGCGTCACCGGACAGCGCTGCGCCTTACACATTGCCAACCGGCCTCCGCTCTGCCATAAGCGCAGCCTTCATCGCCCGGCTGATCAAGGGCTGCCGTGGCGATGGCCCTGCCGACTTGCCTCGATTTTGAGAATGGTCGTGCAATTTCAACGCTCTAACGAGCATGTCCGCCGCCGCAGAGCGCCCCCGGGGCGCTTTTCGCGCGTGGCAAAGGAGAGCCAAATGCCCAAGTTGAAGACCAAATCGGGCGCCAAAAAGCGCTTCAAAGTCACCGCCACCGGCAAGGTGGTGTCCGCCCAGCGCGGCAAGCGCCACGGCATGATCAAGCGCACCAAGAAGCAGATCCGTCAGCTTCGCGGCACCCGCGTGATCTTCAAGACCGATGGCGACAACATCAAGAAGTACTTCTTGCCGAACGCCTGACCGTTCACGCTGCGCATTTGCGCGGCAGCCTCATCGGGCCGCATCGCGGCCGTCCAAACCAAATTCAGATGAAGGAGATCAGTCATGGCTCGCGTCAAACGCGGTGTGACGGCTCACGCCAAGCATAAGAAGGTCTACAAGCTCGCCAAGGGCTATCGCGGTCGTCGCAAGAATACGATCCGCACCGCCAAGGCTGCGGTCGACAAGGCCGGCCAGTACGCGTTCCGGGATCGCAAGCGCAAGAAGCGGACGTTCCGCGCGCTGTGGATCCAGCGCCTCAATGCCGCGGTGCGCCCGCTCGGCATGACCTACAGCGTGTTCATCAACGGCCTCGCCAAGTCCGGCATCGTCGTCGACCGCAAGGTGCTGTCCGACCTCGCGATCAACGAACCGGCGGCGTTTCAGGCGATCGCCGAGAAGGCCAAGGCTGCGCTCGCAGCCTAAAGGCCCGCCACCGGGTTGATCGTCATCGCCGGACTTGATCCGGCGATCCATCTTTCAAGCGCGATGGATGCCCGGGTCACGCCCGGGCATGACTACATTGGGGAGTGGCTTCGCCATGTCGAACCTTCAAGACCTCCAATCCCAGATCCTCGCCGACATCGCCGCGGCGGTTGATGAAGCCGCGCTGGAAGCGGTCCGTGTCGGGGCGCTCGGCAAGAAGGGCTCGATCTCGGCACTGCTCGCCACCCTCGGCAAGATGGACCCGGAGCGGCGCAAGACCGAAGGCGCCGCGATCAATCGCGCCAAAGAGGCGGTGACCGAGGCACTGGCCGCCCGCCGCGACGTGCTGAAGGCGGCGGCGCTCGACGCCAAGCTGGCCGCCGAAACCATCGACGTCACCTTGCCGATGCGCGAGCCGCTCGCCGAGCAGGGCCGGCTGCATCCGCTCAGCCAGGTGTGGGACGAGCTTACCGCGATCTTCGCCGACATGGGCTTCTCGATCGCCGAAGGTCCGGACATCGAGACCGACGACTACAACTTCACTAAACTGAACTTCCCCGAAGGCCACCCGGCCCGGGAGATGCACGACACCTTCTATTTCAACCCGAAGGAAGACGGCTCGCGCCTTCTGCTCCGCACTCACACCTCGCCGGTGCAGGTGCGGACGATGCTCAGTAAGCGGCCGCCGATCCGGGTGATCTGTCCGGGGCGCACCTATCGCAGCGACTCGGACCAGACCCACACGCCGATGTTTCATCAGGTCGAAGGGCTGGTGATCGACAAGGGCAGCCATCTCGGCCACCTGAAGTGGATCCTGCACGAGTTCTGCAAGGCGTTCTTCGAGGTCGACAACGTCAACATGCGGTTCCGTCCGTCGTTCTTCCCGTTCACCGAGCCGTCACTGGAAGTCGATATCCAGTGCCGCCGCGGCAAGGACGAGATCCGGTTCGGCGAAGGCGAGGACTGGCTGGAGATTCTCGGCTGCGGCATGGTGCACCCCAACGTGCTCACCGCCTGCGGTCTCGATCCCAACGAGTATCAGGGCTTCGCCTGGGGCATGGGCATCGACCGCATCGCGATGCTGAAATACGGCATGAGCGATCTGCGGCAGTTGTTCGAAGCCGACGTGCGCTGGCTCAATCACTACGGCTTCAAGCCGCTCGACATCCCGACGCTGGCGGGCGGATTGAGCTCGTGAATGTTGCGCGCCGTGCTTTGAGCAAGTGCCCTCACCCCAGCCCTCTCCCGCAAGCGGGAGAGGGGGCAGGCTGCGGCTTACGGAAGCTCATTGCCTGAACGCGGGCGTCAGTAATTGAGATGATAAGTTTTTGAGATGATTGACGACCTCGCAACGCCGCACGGCGAACTCCCTCTCCCGCTTGCGGGAGAGGGTTGGGGTGAGGGCGACACGGGCACGGAGCTTGCGATGGACGATCCGAAGCAGCCGACTCCGAAACCGAGCTGGAACGCCTCCCCGAGCCAGCACCGCCATGCGCGCGAGCTGCGAAAGAAGTCGACCGACGTCGAACGACTGATGTGGGCGGCGCTGCGCGACAAGCAGCTCAATGGCTTCTCGTTCAAGCGGCAGGTGCCGATCGGGCCGTATATCGCGGACTTCGCCTGCCACTCGGTGAAGCTCGTCGTCGAGCTCGATGGTGGTCAGCATTTTTCGGATGACGGTGAACGCGCCGATGCGGCCCGCACGGCGGCGATCGAGGCCCGCGGGTTTCGGGTGATCCGCTTCAACAATGCCGAGGTGATGAGCAATCGGGCCGGGGTGCTGCAGAGCATTGCAGATGTGCTTGCGGCAAGGGCCCCCACCCCAACCCTCTCCCGCAAGCGGGAGAGGGGGCTCGCCGATCGCGGGGATAAGCAGCGGCCTGCACCGAACGATACAACGCAGCGCTCGGCAACGGACGATGCGGACTAACGACATGGCCCGCAGCCCCTCCACCCAGCGCAGCGCGCTCCCTCTCCCGCTTGCGGGAGAGGGCTGGGGTGAGGGCGCCGCGGGCACCGTTTCGACTATTCAGCACGGCGCATCTTTCCGCGCTGCAAGACGGAAGTAACAACCGATGAAGCTCACCCTCTCCTGGCTGAAGGATCATCTCGACACCGACGAGCCGCTCGATGTGCTCGCCGACAAGCTCACCATGATCGGGCTCGAGGTCGAGGGCATCGAGGACAAGGCCAAGGCTCTGGCGCCGTTCACCATCGCCAAGGTGCTGACTGCGGAGAAGCATCCCAACGCCGACAAGCTGCAGGTCTGCACCGTCGACACCGGTGACGGCGGCGCGCCGGTGCAGGTGGTGTGCGGTGCGCCGAACGCGCGCGCCGGTCTCGTCACCGTGTTCGCGGCGCCGGGCACCTACATCCCGGCGAAGGATTTCACGCTCGGTATCGGCACTATTCGCGGCGTCGAGAGCCGCGGCATGTTGTGCTCGGCCGCCGAATTGCAGATCTCCGACGACCACGACGGCATCATCGAGTTGCCGGCCGATGCGCCGGTCGGCGCCGCCTATGCGGCCTGGGCCGGGCTCGGCGATCCGGTGCTGGACATCAACCTGACGCCGAACCGGCAGGACTGCGCCGGCGTGCACGGCATCGCGCGCGATCTCGCCGCCGCCGACATGGGCAAGTTCAAGGATCCCGCCATCAAGCCGGTCAAGGGCGAATTCCCGTGCCCGGTCAGCGTCACCGTCGAAGACAGCAAGCTGTGCCCCGGCTTCGCGCTGCGGCTGGTGAAGGGCGTCAAGAACGGCCCGTCGCCGGAATGGCTGCAGAAGCGTCTGACCGCGATCGGCCTGCGCCCGATCAACGCGCTGGTCGACATCACCAACTACCTGACGTTCGATCGTTCGCGACCGCTCCATGTGTTCGACGCCGCCAAGGTGAAGGGCAATCTGGTGGTGCGCCGCGCTCACGATGGCGAGACGCTGCTGGCGCTCGACGGCCGCACCTACACGCTGGATTCGTCGGTCTGCGTGATCGCGGACGATCACGGTGTCGAATCGCTCGCCGGCATCATGGGCGGCGAGTTGTCCGGCTGCTCGTCCGAGACCACCGACGTGCTGATCGAATCGGCGCTGTGGAACGAAATCAATATCGCCCAGTCCGGCCGCAAGCTCGGCATCAACACCGATGCGCGTTATCGCTTCGAGCGCGGCGTCGATCCGGCCTTCATGCTGCCGGGGCTCGAACTGGCCACCAAGCTGGTGATGGAGTTCTGCGGCGGAACGCCGTCGGACGTGGTCGTGGTCGGCAGCGCCTTCGGTGAAGACAAGATCATCGACTTCCCGCTCGCCGAGGTGAAGCGCCTCGCCGGCATCGAAGTGCCGCTGGTCGAGATTCGTCGCATCCTGACCCGCCTCGGTTTCGTCGTCGCCGGCCAGGGGCCGGTGGTGAAGGTCGCGGTGCCGTCGTGGCGCAGCGACGTTCACGGCAAGGCCGATATCGTCGAGGAAGTCGTCCGGATCGTCGGCGTCGACAAGGTGCCGCTGACGCCGTTCGAGCGTGGCGATGACCCGCGCAAGCCGGTGCTCACCCAGATCCAGAACCGCACCCGCCGCGCCAAGCGCGCGCTGGCGGCGCGCGGCCTGACCGAGGCGGTGACCTGGTCGTTCATTTCCAAGCCGTTCGCCGAAGCGTTCGGTGGTGGTCAGCCGGAGCTGGCGCTCGCCAATCCGATCGCATCGGATCTGTCCGACATGCGGCCGAGCCTGTTGCCCGGCCTGATCGCTGCCGCGCAGGCCAACGCCGATCGTGGCTCGCCGGATCTGGCGCTGTTCGAGGTCGGGCAGGTGTTCAAGGGCGACCAGCCGCAGGACCAGTTCATGGCCGCCAGCGGTGTCCGCCGCGGCGTCGCATCTTCGGCCGGCCTCGGACGTCATTGGTCGGGCTCGGCGCAGGCGACCGCGCTCGACGCCAAGGCCGACGCGTTCGCGGTGCTGGCCGCGGCCGGCGCGCCGATGGCGGGGCTGCAGATCGCCACCAACAAGCTGCCGGCCTGGCTGCATCCGGGGCGATCCGGCGCGATCCAGATCGGGCCGCAGAACGTGCTCGGCTGGTTCGGCGAATTACATCCGCGGGTGCTCGAACAGCTCGGTGCCGACGGTCCGCTGGTGGCGTTCGAAGTGATCCTGGAGAAGATCCCCGATCCGAAACAGCGCCCGACCCGCGCCAAGCCGGCGCTGGAATTGTCCGCGTTCCATCCGGTGTCGCGCGACTTCGCCTTCATCGTCGAGCGCAAGGTCGCGGTCGCCGATATCGTCCGTGCCGCGCAGGGCGTCGACAAGAAGCTGATCACCTCGGTGGGCGTGTTCGACGTCTATGAAGGCAAGGGCATCGATCCCGACAAGAAGTCGGTGGCGATCGCCGTGACGCTGCAGCCGCGCGACAAGACCATGACGGATCAGGAGATCGACGCGGTCGCCGCCAAGGTCGTGGCGGAAGTCACCAAGAAGACCGGCGGCAGCTTGCGCGGCTGAGCCGGTTCAGCGCCACCACGACGGAGTGCCGCTCGCCGGTGCCGGCGGGCGCTGTTCGCGCGGTCGCTGCGGCTGGCGCCGCGGCTTCTGCTTTCGCACCGGCTTCTCTGGCGCCGGCGCTTTGACAGGGCCGATCTTCTTCAGCGCGGCTTCGGCAGCCTGTTCACCGGACTCCCAGGCGCCTTGCACCGTGCCGAACAGCGTTTCGTGCGTCGCTTCACCGGCAAAGAACAGATTGCCGAGCGGCTCGCCGAGGACCTTGCGCGAGGGCTGGCCGCCGGGCTCCGCCGCCGACATTGCGCCGAGCACGTAAGGCATCTCGTTCCAGCGCGTCGCCGCCTTGCGCTCGACCGCATTGGCGATGTCGCTGCCGAACAGCTTGCCGAGCCACTCGACGGCGAAATCCTGCATCGCCGCTTCGCCCTGTGCGGCGAGCTGGCGTCCGAACGAGCCGGCGACGTCGACGGTACACAGCGAGGTGCCGCCGACATTGCCCACCAGCGTCGCGGTGCGGATGTCGTCGGCGCGTTCGATGATGGTCTCGTCGCGCGACAGCCCGAGCGGGTTGCCCTTGAACTGCAGCGCGATGCGGTCGGCGCTGCCGAGGCTCAGCCGCGCGGCGGCGTCGAGCTGCCGCTTCGGCAAGTCGGGGGAGAACGCCAGATTGCCCGAGGTCAGCACGCTGGTCGAAGCGGTGACGATGATCGCGCGCGCAGCGATCCGGCCCGCAGCCGTTTCCACCGCGAGGTCGCGACCGCTCCACACGATCCGTTTTACCGGGGTCGACAGCGCGACCGGCAGCGAAGCCGCGAGTTGGGTCAGCAAGCTGCCGACGCCTTGGGGGCAGCCGATCAGCGCGGTGCGGTCCAGCGTCCGCACCGCGTCCATCGCCGACAAGGCGCGAAGATCCTTGCTCGTTGCCGCTGGGCCGAGCACGTAATTGATGGTCGCCGCCCAATCGCCGAGGTCGTTCGGGAGCGCTGCGGCGCAGGAGATGTCGGTCTTGCCGCGCGACGCCTCCACGATCGCGCGGCTGGCGCGGACAAATGTGGCGAGGAAATCTTCGGTCTCGCGTGAGCGGGCGTTGCGGCGGCCGATCCGGATCTTCTGACCCGGCGATACCGGTGTCACCGCGAAGCCGGAGCTGCGGGCCAGCCGGACCAGCGGGTTGCTGTCGGGATTGTGCAGCCAGCGCGCGCCGCGGTCGAACGGGGCTGCGAAGCTGGTGGTATCGGTCACGCAGCGGCCGCCGATCTCCGAAGCAGCCTCGACCACGATCACCTTGCGGCCGGCCGCCACGATCCGCCGTGCCGCGGCGATCCCGGCGGCGCCGGCGCCGACCACAACGATCTCCGCCTCGCGTGGCAAAGCGGCGTTCGCCCGGCCCGCCAGAGTCGGCAGCAAAGCAAGGCCGGCAGTGGCGCCGAGCAGCCCCTCGAGCAGGCTGCGTCGCGAAATCGTCATGGCATGGTTTCCGAAAACTTGAAGGCGGCTGGCACGGTCGACTCGTGCAACCCACAGCGGCCGGCGCGGCGGGTGTCCCGAGAGGCGACGGCAAGGTGACGCGCGACTGTGACCAATGTCTTGAACTCCGTCGCGTTTAGCGTCGTGCGCCGACTGCTTCGATGGTGCCGCACGGCGCAGTCGACCGAGCCAACTTGCCGGAATCGCTCCCGCCCGGCAACCGTTCGTGGTGAACGATGCGTAGCCTTGCGAGGAACCAGATGAACTAAACTGCAACGGCTTTGCTCGACGATCGTCGACGACTGCGATGTGACGATGTCGCAGCAGTGACCCCGCAGGAGCGCAGCAATGGGCGTGGTGCTCAAGACCATCGGCAAGTTGATCGCCAGCTACTTGCAGAAGGAAGAGCCGGGCTACGAGCCGTTCACGCCCAGCGATCCCGATCATCTGCGCACCATCATGCAGCCCGGCGACGTCCTTCTGGTCGAGGGCAACAGCCGGATCGCCGGCATCATCAAGTATCTGACGCAATCGACCTGGTCGCATGCGGCGCTGTATGTCGGGCCGATCGACGGCGTGGCGGAGCCTGATGGCGAGCCGCACGTCCTGGTCGAGGCCAATATCGGCGAGGGCGTCAGTTCGTCGCCGCTGTCACGGCATCTCGCCTATCACACAAGGGTGTGTCGCCCGGTCGGTCTGTCTTACGAGGATCGCCACACGGTCTGCCGCTACGCGATCAACCGGATCGGCTTCGGCTACGACACCAAGAACATCATCGACCTGATGCGCTATCTGGTGCCGCTTCCTTTGCCGCAGCGCTGGCGACGCCGCATGATCGCGCTCGGCTCCGGCGATCCGACCAAGATCATCTGTTCGGCGCTGATCGCCCAGGCGTTCGAGGCGGTGCGCTATCCGATCCTGCCGAAGATCACCAAAGCCGGCAGCCGAGCCGCGCGCCGCGAGATCCTCCAAATCCGGCATTCGTCGCTGTACATGCCGCGCGATTTCGATATCTCGCCCTATTTCGAGGTGGTGAAGCCGACCATCGTCAACGGTTTTGACTACACGGCCTTGCATTGGGCCGACAAACCCAGGCTCGTCCCGGACGGCGATGGGCCGTTCAGGGGCTTTGCCGACGAACTTGAACCGGCCGCTTCGATCGCCGCACCTTCGGTCGCGCCGGAGCCGGCCGAAGCCGAGGCTCTGTGCGAGGGCGGGACGGCGCCGAAGCTCGACGCTGTCGCCTGACGCGGTGCTCAACGCACCTCACACCAGCCGTATCGATGAGCGCCGCCATAGGCGCGGGCGTAGCCGCCGTCCAGCAACGCGCTCGACACATTGGCTGTGCGGCGAGTCGCCACGTCGGCGACGACGCGGCCCTGATACTTGTCGGGGCCGATGTTGTAGATCGCAACCTCGCCCTCGGCGAGCAGCCGGCGCAGCGCCTCGGCAGCTGCTTCGGCCATCCGTAGTTCCCGGGCGCATTGCGCCTTCAGCTCCGGCGCATCGATGCCACGCAGCCGCACCCGCGTGCGCAGCTCCGCCCCGGGCCACAGATGCACCATGGCATCGAAGGTGTCGCCGTCGATCGTGTACAGCACGTCGACTGCATGCCGGGTGGTCGGATTGCCGGCGCGCCGCCACACCGTCTCGCTGTCATTGTCGACAGACTCTGATTCGAACGGCTTCATCCAGGGCAGATGCAGCCAATGCCGTGCTGGTAGCATGGTACCGGCCGCTACGCCGAGCACGAATACCCATGGCCACAGCCGCCTGCGCCAGGGCAGTCGCGAAATCCGGACCGGGTTCGTTCTCGGGTATGGGGACATATTCCTACTGTAGCCCGAGTCGGCCATCGCCGCAATACTCGGGCACAATCAACGGTTGCGCTCCGCCTCTCCGCTCGGCATAGCCTAAAAATCCGAGGCGATGCCTTTGACTTCCCAATCGCCGTAGCGGGTCGGCTCCGGGCCTTTCGGCCCCTGAAACTCCTTGGCGCGCGCTTCGGCGTGGCGTGCGGCTTCGACGCGGCGGGCTTCGGCTTCAGCGAGAGCGCGCTTGGCCGCTTCGGGGAGGTCCTTGTTGGGCGCGGCGACATCCGTCGTGGCGGATTTCGGATCGGGATTTTTCATCGGCGGACGCCTTTCTTCATCGCGCGGGGCGCAGACCATCACCGGCAGGTGCGACGGCGATTCTTATATTTGGCATATTCGAATGCCATCCACGGCAGACCAGCGCGCGGCCTCGCGCGGCGTCTATCCTCCTGCTGTGATACCCTCAATCCATGCCTGCTCCAAGATTCGCCCAAGCTTCCGAGGTGCCCGGCCTCGCTGCACGCCGCATTGCCGCGGATATTCTGGACGGGGTGCTGCAGAAGCGCCGCATGCTCGACGACCAGCTCGAAGGTCCGTCCGCACATCCGGGACTGAAGGCGCTGTCGGATCGCGACCGCGCACTGATGCGCCGGCTGGTTGCGACCATCCTGCGCCGGCTCGGCACGTTGGAAGGTCTGCTGGCGAGGCTGCTCGATCGAGGTGTGCCGACCGATGCGCCGCGCGCCAAGAGCGCGCTCTTGATCGGGGCCGCGCAAATTCTCTGGATGGACGTGCCGGATCACGCCGCAGTCGACCTATCGGTGCGGCTGGTCCAGTCCGACCGCCGCGCAGCCAAATATGCCGGCCTCGTCAACGCTGTGCTGCGGCGCTGCGCGCGTGAAGGCCAGCCGCTGGTCGAGGAACTGTCGGGCGGCACGCCCGACGTGCCGCAATGGCTGCTGGCACGCTGGAGTGCGCACTACGGAGCTGAAACCGCGCACGCGATTGCGCAGGCGATCAGCCACGAACCGTCACTCGACCTGACGGTCAAATCCGACCCGGCGCATTGGGCCGCGCGACTGCATGGCGAAGTGCTGCCGACCGGCACCGTGCGCACCTTGCTGCAGGGCTCGGTGAGGATGCTGCCGGGTTTCGCCGAAGGCGAATGGTGGGTGCAGGATGCCGCTGCCGCATTGCCGGTGCGGCTGTTCGGCGATCTTGAGGGCAAAGCCGTTGCCGATCTTTGTGCCGCCCCGGGCGGCAAGACTGCGCAGCTCGTGTCGGCAGGTGCGCGGGTGAGTGCGATCGATCGTTCGCCGGCGCGCGTTGCGAGGTTGCGTGAAAATCTCGCGCGGCTGTCGCTCGAGGCCGAAACCGGCGTCGCGGACGCGGCCGAATGGCGAGGCGATGCGATCACCGAGTTCGACGCGGTGCTGATCGACGCGCCCTGCGCCTCGACCGGCACGATCCGCCGCCATCCCGACGTCGCCTGGCTGAAGCAGGAGAGCGATATCGGCGCGCTCGCCGCGGTCCAGCACCGGTTGCTGACGAAAGCGGTGTCGCTGCTGCGACCCGGCGGTACGCTAGTATATTGCACCTGTTCGCTGGAGCCCGAGGAGGGTGAGCAGGCGATTGTCTCGCTGCTCGATGCCGAGCCATCGATGCGCCGTCAGCCGATCAATCCGGCGGAAGTCGCCGGACTCTCCGAGATCGTCACCCCCGATGGCGCGCTGCGGACCCTGCCGTGCCACCTCCCGCATGCCGATCCGCGGCTCGCAGGGCTCGACGGCTTTTACGCCGCACGGCTCGTGAAGTCGTTGTAATTTCTCAAGTTTGACGGCTGTCGGGAAGTGGCGCGGCAGCGGCCGTCCACATTCGCCTATCGCCAGGGTGTGTGGAGCCCAAATCCAGATTAAAAGGATTCGCAACGAATTTTCGTTAACTTGAGGTTGGTTTGGTTCCGAACATTCCTTCGTCTCCGCTGCGCGCATGTCTGCAGAGCCGTTTCAGTCGAAGCTGTACCGGACTGGACGATTGTCCGACGTCTTGCGCGACCTGACGTCGGCCGTCCGCAGGGGGCAGCAACGTGATGCGTACCAACGATCCGGGGCTCTAGCGCAGGTGTCCGCCGCGCCCCGCAGACGGATTTCGACGCTGATCATGGGCCGCTTCGCGCGGACCGTGATGGCGCGCGCCTCCAGCGGTTCGGTGGCGATGACCCGGCTGTGGCCCGGCCGCACCGACCGGCTGATCATTGCGCCGCACGATCTGCGCACTGCGGACGCGACCCGCGCTGCCGAGATCTATGCCGGCCGCTTCGTATTCGCCGGCAAGATCGTCACCTGCCACGGCCGCTCGATCTTCGACCTCGAACCGCCTTCCGACGATTGGGAAGCGGCACTGCTCGGCTTCGGCTGGCTGCGCCATCTGCGCGCCGCCGACACCGCGATTACCCGCGCCAACGCCCGCTCGCTGGTCGACGACTGGCTCAGCAATATGTCGCGCACCGGCCCGGTCGGACGGCGGCCGGACGTTTTGGCGCGGCGGGTGATCTCGCTGCTGTCGCAAGCGCCGCTGGTGCTGTCCGACACCGATGGCAAGTTCTATCGGCGCTACCTGCGCGGACTGACCCGCGAAATCCGCGCGCTGCGCTACGCACTGCTCGATGTGCAGGACGGCGTGCCGCGGCTGCAGGTGCTGATCGCGCTGTGCTACGCGTCGCTGTGCCTCGCCAATCAGGCGCGTCAGATCCGCGGCGCGACCAAGAAGCTGTCGGACGAGCTGCAGCGCCAGATCCTCCCGGACGGCGGCCACATCTCGCGCAATCCGGGCGCGCTGATCGAATTGTTGATCGACCTGTTGCCGCTGCGCCAGACCTTCGCGGCCCGCAACATCGCGCCGCCGCCGGCGCTGCTGAACGCGATCGACCGGATGATGCCGATGTTGCGGTTCTTCCGCCACGGCGACGGCAATTTCGCGCTGTTTAACGGCATGAGCGCGACGCCGTCCGATCTGCTCGCGACGCTGCTCGCCTATGACGACAGCCAGGGCACGCCGCTCGCCAGCATGCCGCATTCCGGCTACCAGCGGATCGACGCCGGCACGACGCTGGTGATCGTCGATGCCGGCGCGCCGCCGCCCGCCAATGTCAGCCAGGAGGCGCATGCCGGCTGCCTGTCGTTCGAATTGTCGTCGGGCCCGTGCCGGATCGTGATCAACAGCGGCATGCCGACCACCAATCGCGAGAGCTGGCGCGGGTTTGCCCGTTCGACCGTGGCGCATTCCACCGTCACCTGCCACGACACCTCATCCTGCAGTTTCGTCGAGCGCTCGGCGATGAAGCGCTTTCTGCACGGCGCGCCGGTGGTCGGCGGTCCGCGCCAGGTCGAAAACCGCCGCGAAGACGTCGCCGGCGGCGTGCTGCTGACGACGTCTCACGACGGCTACCGCGACAAATTCGGCGTGCTGCATCGGCGCGTCCTGATGGTGAAGCATGACGGCAGCCGGGTCGACGGTGAGGACAGTCTGTCCCCGGTGCAGGGCGGTCGCCACCGCGCCGCGCAGGCCGATTATGCCGTACGCTTCCATCTGCACCCGCTGGTCAAGGCCAGTCGTCTGCACGATGCGCGCGGCGTGATGCTGGTGCTGCCCAACCGCGAAGTTTGGACCTTCGAGGCGGCCGACGACAAGGTCGATCTCGAAGAGACCGTGTTCCTGGCCGGCAATGACGGGCCGCGGCGCTCGACCCAGATCGTGATCCGCCAGAATTCGATCGAGGCGCCAAACCTGCGCTGGAGCCTGATCCGCTCCAATGCCTCGCCGCAGGCGACCAGCGCCCGTCGCGCCGCCCGCCACGAGCCCGAACTGCCGCTCTGAAGCGCGTTCCTTAGAATATGAAGCTTGCGGCGACCTTGGTCGCCGTTGTCGAGGGCGGTGAAAACTGCTACCGAACCGACGCCTTGCGCGACTGGCGACGTTAGGATGGAGCACCATCGGGAAGCGCGGGACGTATCTGCCGCGCGCCTGGGCATAGCTTTCCTTCCAACAGAAGATCGTGCCCCATGACCCAGAATCCCCGTCGCGTCACCCGTGCCCTGTTGTCCGTCTCCGATAAGACCGGACTGATCGATTTCGCCCGTGCGCTCGCCGGCCACGGCGTCGAGCTCGTCTCGACCGGCGGCACCGCCAAGGCGATCGCTGCGGCCGGCCTGCCGGTCAAGGACGTCTCCGAGCTGACCGGCTTCCCCGAGATGATGGACGGCCGGGTCAAGACCCTGCACCCCAAGGTGCATGGCGGCCTCTTGGCGATCCGCGACAATGACGAGCACAAGCAGGCGATGGCGGCGCACGGCATCCCGCAGATCGACCTGTTGGTGGTGAACCTGTATCCGTTCGAAGCCACCGTCGACAAAGGTGCGTCCTACGAGGACTGCATCGAGAACATCGACATCGGCGGCCCGGCGATGATTCGCGCCGCGGCGAAGAACCACGACGACGTCGCGGTGGTGGTCGAAGCAAACGACTATCAGGCGGTGCTCGATGAGCTCGCAGCCAACAACGGCGCGACCACGCTGAACTTGCGCAAGCGGCTCGCCGCCAAGGCCTACGCGCGCACCGCCGCCTACGATGCGGCGATCTCCAACTGGTTCGCGCTGCAGCTCAAGACCGACGCGCCGGACTTCCGCGCGATCGGTGGGCGGCTGATCCAGAGCCTGCGCTACGGCGAGAACCCGCACCAGACCGCGGCGTTCTACGCCACGCCGGAGAAGCGCCCGGGAGTCGCCACCGCACGCCAGGTGCAGGGCAAGGAGCTGTCCTACAACAACATCAACGACACCGATGCGGCCTATGAGTGTGTCGGGGAATTCGACGCGGCGCGCACCGCTGCCTGCGTCATCGTCAAGCACGCCAATCCGTGTGGCGTCGCCGAGGGCGCGAGTCTGCTCGATGCCTATCGCAAGGCGTTGGCCTGCGACTCGGTGTCGGCGTTCGGCGGCATCGTGGCGCTCAACCGCACCCTCGATGCGGAAGCCGCGCGCGCCATCACCGAGATCTTCACCGAAGTGATCATCGCGCCCGACGCCACCGAGGAAGCGATCGCGATCGTCGCGGCGAAGAAGAATCTGCGGCTGTTGCTGGCGGGCGCACTGCCCGATCCGCGCGCCAACGGCCTGACCTACAAGACCGTCGCCGGCGGCCTTTTGGTGCAGAGCCGCGACAATGCGGTGGTCGACGACATGGCGCTGAAGGTCGTCACCAAGCGGCAGCCGACCGAAGCCGAGCTGCGCGACCTGAAGTTCGCGTTCCGCGTCGGCAAGCACGTCAAGTCGAACACCATCATCTACGCCAAGGACCTCGCCACTGTCGGCATCGGCGCCGGTCAGATGAGCCGCGTCGACTCCGCCCGCATCGCCGCCCGCAAGGCGCAGGATGCGGCGGCTGAGCTGAAGCTCGCGGCGCCGATGACCAAGGGTTCGGTCGTCGCGTCGGATGCGTTCTTCCCGTTCGCCGACGGCATGCTGGCCTGCATCGAGGCCGGCGCCACCGCGGTGATCCAGCCCGGCGGCTCGGTCCGCGACGACGAAGTGATCAAGGCTGCAGACGACGCCGGCATCGCCATGGTGTTCACCGGCACCCGGCACTTCCGGCACTGAGGCGTTTGATAGCTTGAGCTCTGAAGCGTCGGCAACAAACACAGCCTCATGGTGAGGAGGCGCGAAGCGCCGTCTCGAACCATGCGCCGCTGGCAATGCGTGGCCCCATCCTTCGAGACGCCCGGCTTCGCCGGGCTCCTCAGGATGAGGACTCAGTGCACCTTGGATCGTATCGCTTCACTCAAGTCCTGCAGCGTCCTAACAACAGATGCGAAAACGGGGGCAGCGACCCGAGGTCGCTGTCCCGCATTTAGCTGATCAAGCCGCAGCACCTTCCTGCTGAGCGCTACACCGCGCAGCTCGCCGGTTTTCGACCGCAGCGGCCAGCTCGTGCAGCACTGTTTCGGTCGTCGTCCAGTCGATACAGCCGTCGGTGATGCTCTGGCCGTAGCGCAGCGGCTGACCCGGCGCGACGTCCTGCCGCCCGGCCACCAGATTGCTCTCGATCATCACCCCAATGATGCGGGATTCGCCCGCCGCCATCTGGCGCGCGATATCGGCCGTGACCTTCGGCTGGTTGTTCGGCTGCTTGCTGCTGTTGGCGTGGCTGGCATCGATCATCAGCCGCGGCGTCAGGCCGATCTTGCCGAGCACCGCTGCGGCGGCTTCGACGCTTGCGGCGTCGTAGTTCGGCGTGACGCCGCCGCGCAGGATGACGTGACAATCGCCGTTGCCGGTCGTCGCCGCGATGGCGTTTCGCCCACCCTTGGTCACCGCCATGAAATGATGCGGCTGCGCGGCGGATTTCACCGCCTCCGCCGCAATCCGGACGTTGCCGTCGGTGCCATTCTTGAAGCCGATCGGGCACGACAGGCCCGAAGCGAGTTCGCGGTGGATCTGGCTCTCGGTGGTGCGCGCGCCGATCGCGCCCCAGGCGACGAGATCCGCGATGTATTGCGGCGTGATCAGATCGAGGAATTCGGTCGCCGCTGGCAGGCCGAGATTGTTTACGGCCGACAGCACTTCACGCGCCAGCCGTAGCCCCTTGTCGATCCGGAAGCTGCCATCGAGATCGGGGTCGTTGATCAGTCCCTTCCAACCCACCGTGGTGCGCGGCTTTTCGAAATACACCCGCATCACGATCTCGAGCCGGTCGGCCAGGGTCTCGCGCAGCGCCGCCAGACGGCTGGCATAGTCCATGGCCGCGGCCGGATCGTGAATTGAACAGGGGCCGACCACGACGAGGAGCCGGTCGTCGGCCCCCGTGAGGATGGCGTGAATCGCGCTGCGGCTCGCCGCAACGGTGCGTGTCGCGGTCAGCGTGCGCGGAATCTCGCCCATCACCTCGGCAGGCGTACTCAGTTCGGTGATTTTCTGAAGGCGAAGGTCGTCTGTGGTGGTCAACACGGCAGTTTGCTCCTGTTCAGGAGACCTGCCGGCTGAAACAAAAAAGCCGCCAGGTCTGGCGGCTTGTCGGATTTAATGCAGCAATCGTCAGATCGCGCGAAATCCTCCCGCCGCCAGCGAGCTGCTAAAGTAAAAGTACCAATACGAGGCGGTCAGGTGGATCATGCCCGCTCATATAGACCAGGTCGGCGTGTTTGTCCACGCACCGGCGCGATCAGTCCGCCGAGCCCCGAACCTGGGTCAGCAGCGCCAATCCGGCGACGAAGAACAGCACCAGCACGGCCATGCCGGCCTTCTGGCTGCTGGCCAACGCCGTGACGGTCGCGATCAGCAGCGGGCCGATGAACGACGTCACTTTGCCGGTAAGGGCGAACAGGCCGAAATACTGGGCGATCCGGTCCCGTGGGGCGATCCTGATCAGCAGCGTGCGCGATGCGGCCTGCAGCGGTCCGCCGGCGATGCCGATCAGGCAGCCGAGCAGCAGATAAGCGCGCTCCGCCGGTGACGCGAACAATGCGCCTCCCGGTTGCGGCGGAGTCACTTCGATCAACAGAACATGGCTGGGATCGATCAGCAGGATGCCGGCGATTGCGACCAGCAGGAGGAGCAGCGAGCCGGCAATCACCCGTTTGGAACCGAACGCATCGTCGAGGCGGCCTCCGACGAACGCGCCGATGGTGGCTGCGATCGCCAGGATGATGCCGAAGGTGCCGATCTGGATCGTGCTCCAGCCGAAGGTGCCGGTGGCGTAGATGCCGCCGAACGCGAACAGCGACACCAGCCCGTCGGTGTAGATCATGTTGGCGAGCAGGAAGATTGCCAGCGAACGACGACGCGGCAGATCGCGCAGCGTCTCGCGGAGCTCGCGCAATCCTTCGCGGATCGCGGCCCGCGGCGCCAGCTTGGCCGGGAAGTCCGGCGTCAGCAGAAACATCGGCAGCACGAACACCACGAACCACACCGCTGTGAGTGGGCCGCTGATCCGATCGCCTTCGTGCTGCGCCGGATCGAGTCCGAACCACGGTGCGATGCCGAGCAGCGTCTTGCCGGTGTCCGGGCTGGCGGCGAGGAAGCCGAGCACCAGGACGAGCGACAGGATGCCGCCGACATAGCCGGTCGCCCAGCCGGTGCCGGACAGTCGGCCGATCTTCTCCGGCGGCACCAGATTGGGCATCATCGCGTTGTTGAACACGGTGGCGAATTCGACCCCGATGGTGGCGATGGCGTAGGCGATCAGCAGCGGCAGAATCGTATGTGGTTCGCCCGGTTTGCCGAACCACATCAGCATCGATCCGATCACCAGCATGGCGCCGAACAGCGCGATCCAGGGCTTGCGACGGCCGCTGGCATCTGCAATCGCGCCCAGCACCGGCGACGCCAAGGCGATGACGAATCCGCTCGCCGCGGTGGCGAAGCCCCACATCGATTGGCCGGTTGCCGGATCGGGCGCCACGTAGGTGGCAAAATAGGGCGCGAAAATGAAGGTGGTGATCAGCGTGAAGTAAGGCTGCGCCGCCCAGTCGAACAGGATCCAGCCGACGACGGCGCCCTGCGACGGATAGCGGATCGGTTCACGAGTTTGCGCGATGCCTTCCGCAAGCGACGACGACATCTTGTTCCTTCCGCGGGCCGGACCGCGTTTTGCCTCGCGGCTTCGATTGCCTATAGGATTCGTCCGGCGCGTGGCAGCCTGCGCCGCAGAAATCGGAGCCGTTCGATGATCAGACTGCGCATCCCGCATCGCATTTTGATGACGCTGGCCGTGCTGGTGCTGGTGCTGGTGGTGAGTCCGCTTCCCGCGCCGGCCCAGGACATGCGGGGCGGCACGGCGCGCGAGCCGACCCAAGCCGTGGTCGCCAAACACGGCATGGTAGTGGCGCAGGAGCGGCTGGCCGCCGAAATCGGCGCGAGCTTTCTGGCCCGCGGCGGCAACGCGATCGATGCGGCGGTGGCGACCGGCTTCGCCATGGCGGTCACCTATCCGCGCGCCGGCAATCTCGGCGGCGGCGGCTTCATGGTGATCCATTCCGCGGCAAAGAATGAGGACGTGGCGATCGACTACCGCGAGACCGCGCCGCAGGCCGCCACACAGGACATGTTTTTGACCGACGGCAAACCCGACCCGGACAAATCACGCAAATCGGCGCTCGGCATCGGCGTGCCCGGCACCGTGGCCGGGTTGGCGCTGGCGCTGGACACATACGGCTCCGGCAAGTTCAAGCTGGCGGACGTGATCGCGCCGGCAATCGCGCTGGCACGGGACGGCATCGAGGTCGCCGACGACACCGCCGATACGCTGCCGGATTGGCACCGCTGGCTGTCGCGCTGGCCGTCGACACGCAAGGTGTTCGCCCGCTCCGATGGTTCGCCGCTGCAGTCGGGTGACAGGCTGGTACAGCCCGATCTGGCTGCAACGCTCGAGGCGATCGCCAAACAGGGGCCGGACGGGTTCTATCGCGGGCCGGTCGCCGAGAAGCTGTCGCGCGGCGTGCGCGACGCCGGCGGGCTGATCACGCCCGAAGACCTTGCCGGCTATCGGCCGGTGCTGCGCACGCCGCTACGCGGCAGCTATCGCGGCTACGATATCGTGGCGATGCCGCAGCCGTCGTCCGGCGGCGTGGTGCTGATCGAAAGCCTGAACATCCTGGAAGGCTACGCGATGCGCGACCTTGGGCAGGGCACGCCGCCGTCGCTGCATTTGCTAATCGAAGCGATGAAGCGCGCCTATGCGGATCGCGCCCGCTATCTCGGCGATCCGGCATTCAGCGCGGCGCCGGTGGCGAAGCTGCTGTCGAAAGACTACGCGGCTGCCCTGCGGGCCGGGGTCGATCCGGAGCGGGCCACCCCGGTCGCTGAGCCGCTGCCGCAGCCCCGCGAGGGCCAGAACACCACGCACTTCTCGGTCGCCGATGCCGCCGGTAACGCCGTCAGCAACACCTACACGCTGAACTTTTCCTACGGCGTCGGACTGGTGGCGGACGGCACCGGCGTGCTGCTCAACAACGAGCTCGACGATTTCACCGCCGCGCCCGGCGCCTCGAACGCCTATGGTCTGGTCGGATTCGCGGCCAATCTGCCGGCGCCCGGCAAACGCCCGCTGTCGTCGATGTCGCCGACGATTCTGCTCAAGGACGGCAAGCCGGTGCTGGTCACCGGTTCGCCCGGCGGCAGCCGCATCATCTCTGCGGTGCTGCAGGTGATCGTCGATGTGATCGATTACCGGATGAACGTCGCCGACGCCGTGGCGGCGCCGCGGCTGCATCATCAGTGGATGCCGGACGAGGTCCGGGTCGAAGCCGGCTTCCCCGATGCGACGCTCGATGCACTGCGCGCGATGGAGCACCGCATTGTCACCCCGCTCGGCCAGACCTCGGCGAACTCAATCTGGATCGACGGAGACGGCTTCCATGGCGCGCCGGACCCGCGAACACGGGGGGCGACGGCGGCGGGGAATTGATCGTAATGAGTAGTGCAAGGTGTCATTGCCGGGCTTGACCCGGCAATCCATCTTCGTCCGACTTTTTCTTGCGAAGAGGATGGATGCGCGGGTCAAGCCCGCGCATGACGCCAACAGGCGCAACCTCTCGCCGCAAGTTGACCCGGCGGGCGCCTGCTAGCCTTCCGATGACTTCGATTTTCAGAGAACCGGCGCTACCCTCGCGGGAGAACGATCCGGTTTGCACGAGGGAGAGGACGTCAGATGGCACCACTAAAGGGCAAGACGCTGTTCATCACCGGGGCGAGCCGGGGCATTGGGCTCGCGATCGCGCTGCGGGCGGCGCGGGACGGGGCCAATGTGGCGATCGCGGCCAAGACCACCGAGCCGCATCCGAAGCTGAAGGGCACGATCTACACCGCCGCCGAAGAGATCGTCGCGGCCGGCGGCAAGGCGCTGCCGCTGGTCTGCGATATCCGCGACGAAGCGCAGGTGATCGACGCGATCGGCAAGACGGTGGCGGAGTTCGGCGTCATCGACATCTGCGTCAACAATGCCAGCGCGATCAGCCTGACCAATTCGCAGGCGACCGAGATGAAGCGCTACGACCTGATGATGGGGATCAACACCCGCGGCACCTTCATGGTGTCCAAATACTGCATCCCACATCTGAAGAAGGCCGCCAATCCGCACATCCTGATGCTGTCGCCGCCGCTCGACATGAAGGCAAAGTGGTTCGCGGCGTCGACCGCCTACACCATGGCGAAGTTCGGCATGAGCATGGTGGCGCTCGGCCTGTCCGGCGAGCTGAAGCAAGCCGGTGTCGCCGTCAACGCGCTGTGGCCGCGCACCACAATCGCCACGGCGGCGGTCGGCAATCTGCTCGGCGGCGACGCGATGATCCGCACCAGCCGCACGCCGGAGATCATGGGCGACGCCGCCCACGCGATCCTGACGAAGCCGGCACGCGACTTCACCGGCCAGTTCTGCATCGACGACAGCGTGCTGTACGAGGCCGGCGTGCGCGACTTCGAGCCGTACCGGGTCGATCCGAGCGTGCAGCTGATGTCCGACTTCTTCGTCCCCGACGACGACGTTCCCCCGCCCGGCGTGACCGTCGCGCCGCTGCCGATGGGATAGGCTCTCCCCAAGCACAGAGCGCTCCCTCTCCCGCGAGCGGGAGAGGGAGCTGTCGTGCTTGGCGCGTCGATCGTTGTTTTCATCGAAGCTGTTACTTACGCCTTGCCGATCTCGTAAGGCCCGCCTTTTTCCAGCGCGCGGTTGTAGGCGGGGCGGGCGTGGATGCGTTCGAGCCAGGCCAGCGCCTTGGGATAGCGCTGGTCGAGACCGCCGCGTGAGGCGGCGGCTTCCAGCGGGAAACTCATCTGGATGTCGGCGGCGGTGAATTCGTCGCCGGCGAAATACGCGGCCTTGCCGAGTTCGCTCTCCCAATAATCCATATGCAGCTTGAGCTGCGGATCGACGAAGCCGGTCAGCGCGCCGGACGCCACCATCTTCACCAATGGCCGCACCAGCGCCGGCGCGCGCTTCGGCATCATCGAGAACAGCAGCTTCAGCAGCAGCGGCGGCATCGCCGATCCCTCGGCATAGTGCAGCCAGTAGGTGTAGCGCAGCCGTTCCGGAGTGTTTGGCGGCGGGATCAGCCGGCCGTCCCCGTAGGTGCCGACGATATATTCGATGATGGCGCCGGACTCGGCGATGGTGTTGCCGCTGTCGGTAATCACCGGGGACTTGCCGAGCGGATGCACGGCGCGCAGCTCCTTCGGCGCCATCATGTCCGGCTGCCGCTGATAGCGCTTGATCTCGTAAGGGGTGCCGAGCTCCTCCAGGAGCCACAGCACGCGTTGCGAGCGGGAGTTGTTGAGGTGATGGACGGTCAGCATGTCGCGAAGATCCCGGATGTCTGTCAGTGATTGAAGCGGCACCAGCCGTGAGAACGTGCTCCGCCTTAGCAGAGTTTCCGCGGCGCGGGACATCACAGTTCCGAAGATTGCGGACCTCGCCCCCGACCCGGTTGATCGGTCGCGGCAGACGCGCTACGGTCTTCGTAGAATGACGACAATCATATAAGGCGACCCCGCCGCTGCCGGAGGAGACCATGACCCAGCCCGCCCCGCAATTCCTGTTCGACTTCGGCAGCCCCAACGCCTTCCTGGCCCACGAGGCGATCCCGGCGATCGAGCGGCGGATCGGCGCCAAATTCGACTACGTGCCGGTGCTGCTCGGCGGCATCTTCAAGGCCACCAACAACAAGTCCCCGGCGGAGACGCTGGCTGGCATCAAGAACAAGCGCGAATTCCACGCGCTCGAAACCGAGCGCTTCCTGAAGCGCTACGCGGTCAAGCCGTATGTCTGGAATCCGCATTTTCCGGTCAACACGCTCAACCTGATGCGTGCCGCGGTCGCGGCGCAGCTCGAAGGCGTGTTCGAGGCGTATGTGGAGGCCGCGTTCCACCATATGTGGGTCGAGCCGAAGAAGATGGATGATCTCGAAGTCGCCGCGGCAGCGCTGTCGTCCTCCGGGCTCGACGGCAAGGCCCTGCTGACCCGTGCGCAGGAGCCGGAGGTGAAGGCGAAGCTGATCGCCAACACCGAAGACGCCGTGCAGCGCGGCGCGTTCGGCTCGCCGACCTTCTTCGTCGGCAAGGAGATGTTCTTCGGCAAGGAACAGCTTCGCGACGTCGAAGAGATGTACGGCTAGCTTCAATCGAGATCTGCGCTCGCAACGACGGGGACAACGGGAGACGCCAATGCAGCCACGCAACGCCACCGTCGCGGTGATCGGAGCCGGCGATTACATCGGGGCGGAAATCGCCAAGAAGTTTGCTGCCGAGGGCTTCACCGTGTTCGCCGGCCGGCGCAACGGGGAGAAGCTTGCGCCGCTGGTGGCGGAGATCGAGGCGGCCGGCGGCAAGATCGTCGCGCGCTCGCTCGATGCACGCAAAGAAGACGAGGTGACGGCATTCCTCAACGACGCCGACGCCCATGCGCCGCTGGAGGTGACGATCTTCAACGTCGGCGCCAACGTCAATTTCCCGATCCTGGAGACCACCGATCGGGTGTTCCGCAAGGTCTGGGAGATGGCGTGCTGGGCCGGCTTCGTGTCGGGACGGGAGTCGGCGCGGCTGATGCTGGCGCGCGGGCAGGGCAAGATCTTCTTCACTGGCGCGACCGCGTCCCTGCGCGGCGGCTCGGGCTTCGCCGCCTTCGCCTCCGCCAAATTCGGGCTGCGGGCGGTGGCGCAGTCGATGGCGCGTGAGCTGATGCCGAAGAATATCCATGTCGCGCATCTGATCATCGATTCCGGCGTCGACACCGCCTGGGTGCGCGAGCGCCGCGAGCAGATGTTCGGCAAGGACGCCCTCGCCAACCCAGATTTGCTGATGCCGCCGGCAGCCGTCGCCGGCGCCTATTGGCAGCTCTATCAGCAGCCGAAAAGCGCCTGGACCTTCGAGATGGAGATCCGTCCCTACGGCGAGAAGTGGTGAGGGGCATTTCTGCCGCCAGGTGCGCTGGCGCGGCTGCGGCCTGTTGCGTGCCGAGGAGCATGTCGAAGGCGTTCTGGGATCGACCGGTCAGGGGAGGCGAGGCGGCCAAGCCGCCGGTGATCCAGTCGCGAGTAAGGAGTGCCGCCCGGCTCGGTTCCGTGGCTGCGGTTGATCCATACTCGTCTTGAGGCCTGCGCGCTGGACTGCGGCGGAGCGTCAGCGCACCCTCGAATGGGCGAATGAAAGTCATTCGCTGAGTTTTGCCTCATTCTTTGGTCTAGGGCCGTGATCCGGCGCTCCGGCCAACCTCGTGCGCAGCCGAGGGTGACAGACGCAAGTCGTGATGGTTCTTGCAATTTCGAGGCATTTCATCGAAAAGCACGAGGTGTCGATCGCACCGCACAAAACGCCCATTGCAGTGGCGCGAATTTGGGCATTTTGATCTCGATCAAACGTGCGGTCCCGAAACCGGGGATGGTGCAGTCACCTGCCCGCCGAAGAAAAGATTGATCAGATGAATCAAGCCCTGAATTCGAAGCGGATCACCCTTGGCGAGGGTGGTCTCACGGTCGTGTTCGCATTGACCACGGTCCTGTCCATCTACGCGGCGATCTTCGCCAAGGATGCTCCCTTCGCATTTCATGCCGCGCTCGCGGCTGCGTTCAGCGCCTGGGCGGTGTTCGCGATCATCGTTCGGCACCGCAGCCGCTCGGGGCTGCCGCCGCAGGAGATCAACGGGGTTCCGAATTACAACCTCGGACCGATCAAGTTCATGTCCTTCATGGCGATGTTCTGGGGCATCGCCGGCTTCACCGCCGGCCTCTACATCGCTCTGGAACTGGCCTATCCCGGCCTCAACATCGCCCAATGGGTGAATTTCGGGCGGCTGCGGCCGCTGCACACCTCGGCGGTGATCTTCGCCTTCGGCGGCAACGTGCTGCTGGCGACCTCGTTCTACGTCGTCCAGAAGACGACGCGGGCGCGCCTCGCCGGTGACCTCGCCCCCTGGTTCGTCGCCATCGGCTACAACTTCTTCATCGTGATCGCCGGCACCGGCTATCTGCTCGGCGTCACCCAATCGAAAGAATACGCCGAGCCGGAATGGTACGCCGACCTGTGGCTGACCATCGTCTGGGTCACCTATCTGCTGGTGTTCCTGGCGACGCTGATGAAGCGCAAAGAGCCGCACATCTACGTGGCGAACTGGTTCTATCTCGCCTTCATCATCACCATCGCGGTGCTGCATCTCGGCAACAACCCGACGCTGCCGGTCAGCCTGCTCGGCTCGAAGTCCTACATCGCCTGGTCGGGCGTGCAGGACGCGATGTTCCAGTGGTGGTACGGCCACAACGCGGTCGGCTTCTTCCTGACCGCCGGCTTCCTCGGCATCATGTACTACTTCATCCCGAAGCGGGCGGAGCGGCCGGTGTATTCCTATCGGCTGTCGATCATCCACTTTTGGGCGCTGATCTTCCTGTACATCTGGGCCGGTCCGCATCATCTGCACTACACGGCTCTGCCGGATTGGACGCAGACGCTGGGCATGACGTTCTCGATCATGCTGTGGATGCCGTCCTGGGGCGGCATGATCAACGGTCTGATGACGCTGTCGGGCGCGTGGGATAAGCTCCGCACCGACCCCGTGCTGCGCATGATGGTGGTGTCGGTCGCCTTCTACGGCATGTCGACCTTCGAAGGTCCGATGATGGCCATCAAGGCGGTCAACTCGCTCAGCCACTACACCGACTGGACCATCGGACACGTCCACTCCGGCGCGCTCGGCTGGGTCGGCTTCGTGTCGTTCGGCGCGCTGTACTGCCTGGTGCCGTGGATCTGGGGCCGCAAGCAGCTCTACAGCATCCGACTGGTGAACTGGCACTTCTGGATCGCCACCCTCGGCATCGTGCTCTACATCTCGGCGATGTGGGTGTCGGGCATCCTGCAGGGCCTGATGTGGCGAGCCTACACCTCGCTCGGCTTCCTGGAATACTCGTTCATCGAGACCGTCGAAGCCATGCATCCGTTCTACGCCATCCGCGCCGCCGGCGGCGGGTTGTTCCTGATCGGCGCGCTGATCATGGCCTACAATCTCTGGATGACGGTTCGCGTCGGCGAGTCGTCCGAGGCCGAGCCTCGGGTCGCCCTGCAGCCCGCCGAGTAAGGAGAGCAATTCATGTCTATCTGGGCTCGGCACAAAATCTTCGAGACCAACTCCGTCGTTCTGATCGTCGGCATTCTGATCGTCGTCGCGATCGGCGGTCTGGTCGAGATCACGCCGCTTTTCTACCTGAAGAGCACGATCGAAAAGGTGGACGGGATGCGTCCCTACACCCCGCTCGAGCTCGCCGGGCGCAACGTCTACATCCGCGAGGGGTGCTATCTGTGCCACTCGCAGATGATCCGTCCGCTGCGCGACGAAATCGAGCGCTACGGCCACTACTCGCTGGCCGCGGAATCGATGTACGATCATCCGTTCCAGTGGGGCTCCAAGCGCACCGGTCCGGACCTCGCGCGGGTCGGCGGCAAGTACTCCGACGACTGGCACGTGGCGCATCTGAAGAATCCGCGCTCGATCGTGCCGCAGTCGGTGATGCCGAACTACGCCTTCCTGGCCGACAGCAAGGTCGATCTCGCGAGCCTCGCCGATCACCTCAAGACCAACCGCACCCTCGGCGTTCCCTATACCGACGAGGACATCGCCAAGGCGGCGTCCGACGCCAAGGCGCAGCTCGATCCCGAGGGCGCCGAAGCGGCGGACCTGATGAAGCGCTACCCGAAGGCTGTGGTGCGCAATTTCGACGGTCAGTCCGGCGATCCGACGGAGCTCGACGCGCTGGTCGCCTACCTGCAGATGCTCGGCACCCTGGTCGACTTCAAGCTGTACGACGAAAAAGCCAACCTTCGCTGAGGCGGCGACATGAAAGCGATCATCTACTTCGACAATATCGCGTCCAGTCTGGTCACGAGCTGGTGGACGCCGCTGTTCATGGCCATCTTCGTCGCCATCGTGGTGTATGCGCTCTGGCCGAAAAACCAGAAGGCGTTCGACGAGGCCGCCCGGATGCCGCTGCGAGAGGACTGAGACGTCATGGCTGACCACGCACACCACGCCGAAATCGACAAGGTTACCGGCACCGCCACCACCGGCCACGAATGGGACGGTATCAAGGAACTGAACACGCCGCTGCCGCGGTGGTGGATCTGGACCTTCTACGCCACCATCATCTGGTCGATCGGCTACTTCATCGTCTATCCGGCCTGGCCGATGATGAATGGCTATACCCGCGGCCTGTTCGGCTACTCGTCGCGCGCGGAGCTCGATGTCGATCTGGCCAAGCTGAATCAGGTTCGCGGTGAGAAGATGGCGGCGCTGTCGACCGCCTCGCTCGAGGAGATCGAGAAGAACCCCGCGCTGCTGGCGCTGGCTCGTGCCAAGGGCAAGGTGGTGTTCGGCGATAATTGCGCGCCGTGCCACGGCTCCGGTGCCGCCGGCGGCAAGGGGTTCCCGAACCTGAACGACGACGATTGGCTCTGGGGCGGCTCGCTCGAGCAGATCGAGAAGACCATCAAGTACGGCGCCCGCTCCGGCAACGACGATGGCCACATGGGCAACATGCTGGCGTTCGGCAAGGACGGCGTGCTGACCAAGGAGCAGATCGTCGAGGTCGCCAACTACGTTCGTTCGCTGTCCGGTCTGTCGACCCGGCCGGGTGTCGATCTCGCCGCCGGCAAGCAGGTCTTCGCCGACAATTGCGTCGCCTGTCACGGCGAGGACGCCAAGGGCAATCAGGAGCTCGGCGCGCCGAACCTGACCGACCGGATCTGGCTGTACGGCAGCGACGAGGCGACGATCATCGAAACCGTCACCAACGGCCGTGCCGGCGTGATGCCGGCGTGGATCGGACGTCTCGATCCGACGACCATCAAGGCGATGGCGGTCTACGTCCACTCGCTCGGCGGCGGCAAATAGCCGCCGCTCCGACGGGCGCGCGGGACCTGCGTGTTGGGGGGCACGCGAGGATTTGATCCGCGCGCTCGGAATAGAGCTTGCGCTCGACGCTGGAAGGGAAAAGAACCCTCGCTATGAACAAGCCCCTGCGCGCGGCCGATCTGCAGCCCGACGACGATGGTCCGCTGTACACGGCACAGAAGAAAATCTTCCCGCAAAGCGTCTCCGGTCCGTTCCGGCGGATCAAATGGATCCTGATGGCGGTCTGCCTCGGGATCTATTACTTTTTGCCGTTCGTGCGCTGGAACCGCGGTCTGGGCGCGCCCGATCAGGCGGTGCTGATCGACCTCGCCAACAACCGGTTCTATTTCTTCGCCATCGAGCTGTGGCCGCAGGAAATCTATTATTTCACCGGCCTGCTGATCGTCGCCGCCATCGTGCTGTTCCTGATGAATGCGCTCGGCGGCCGGGTGTGGTGCGGCTATCTCTGCCCGCAGACGGTGTGGACCGACCTGTTCTACGCGGTCGAACGGTTCGTCGAGGGCGACCGCCGCGAGCGGATGCGTAAAGCCGGCGAAGGCTTCAAGCTGCAGCGCGCCGCTGAAGTGGCGCTCAAGCACTCGATTTGGCTGATGATCGCCTGGTGGACCGGCGGCGCCTGGGTGTTGTACTTCGCCGATGCGCCGACCCTGATCAAGGAACTGGTCACCTTCGACGCGCCGATGGTGGCATATATCTGGATCGGCATCCTTACCTTCACGACCTACACGCTGGCCGGCTTCATGCGGGAGCAGGTCTGCGTCTACATGTGCCCGTGGCCGCGAATCCAAGCGGCGCTCACCGACGAATGGGCGCTCAACGTCACCTACAAATACGACCGCGGCGAAAAACGCTCGTCGCTGAAGAAGGCGGCGCAGCTGCGCGCGCTCGGGGAGCCGGTCGGCGATTGCGTCGACTGCAACCAGTGCGTCGCGGTGTGTCCGACCGGGATCGACATCCGCAACGGGCCGCAGCTCGACTGCATCCAGTGCGGCCTGTGCATCGATGCCTGCGACAACGTGATGAAGAAGATCGGCCGCCCGACCCGGCTGATCGGCTACGACAACGACATCAACATCCATCGCAGGATGGAAGGCAAGCCGGAGATCTTCAAGCCGATCCGCGCCCGCACGGTGGTTTACACGCTGATCATCGTCGCGATCGGCGGCGCCATGCTGTACAAGCTGGCGAACCGCACCCTGCTCGACGTCAACGTTCTGCACGACCGCAACCCGGTCGCGGTGCGGCTGTCCGATGGCTCGGTCCGAAACGGCTACACCATCCGCTTCCTGAACAAGCGCGGATTCGATCGCGTCGTCGCGGTCGACGTCGAGGGGCCGCCGAACGCGGTGATCCACGTGGTCGGTGCGGACTCGATCACCCCGGATCGGCCGATGATCGTGCTCGGGCGCGACACCACCACCGAACTGCGGGTGCTGGTCGACTCCAATACCAATGCCAATGACGACGTGCCGCAGTCGGTACCGGTGACGTTCCACGTCACCGATATCGGACTCGGCGAGGTCGCCTCCACCAAGGATGTGTTCGTCACGCCCTGATTCGAAGTCGGAGCCGTCTCATGAACCGATCGGAACCATCGCCTCGTCCTCTCACCGGCAAGGTCGTCCTGGCGCTGCTCGTCGCCTTCTTCGGCATCGTGTTCGGCGTCAACGGACTGATGATGGCGCTGGCGATCAAGACGCTGCCGGGCACCGAGGTCGACAGCGCTTACGCCGCCAGTCTGGCTTACGAACGCGAGATCATCGCCGCGCGCGACCAGGATCGGCGCGGCTGGAAGGTCGACGCCAAGGTCGAGCGCAAACCGAACGGCGCCGCGGTGCTTCAGGTCGAGGCGCGCGACAAGGCCGGCCTGCCACTGGCCGGTCTGAGCTTCTTCGGCCGTCTGGAGCGGCCGTCCGACAAGCGGTTCGACCGCGAGGTG
Source organism: Rhodopseudomonas pentothenatexigens (assembly GCF_900218015.1). Classification (GTDB taxonomy): domain Bacteria; phylum Pseudomonadota; class Alphaproteobacteria; order Rhizobiales; family Xanthobacteraceae; genus Rhodopseudomonas; species Rhodopseudomonas pentothenatexigens. The sequence goes on from NZ_UFQQ01000003.1 coordinate 81,470, forward strand.
ACGTTGGCGGAAGTCGGCGGCGGGATCTATCGCGGCAACGCCGATAGTGTGCTGCCCGGGCGCTGGGATCTGGTGCTGGAAGGGGATCAAGGCGGCATCCGCATGTTCCTCTCCAAGAACAAGCTGTTGCTGAACTGACGCCGATCCGGCAGGCGTGACGAGGATCGCCGAATGCTGCAGACGCGGGATTTCTCTCATTACGTGAAGGATGTCGACGGCCGGATCGCGCATCTCGACCTCGCGGTAGAAGGCGTGCACTGCGCGAGCTGTATGGCCAAGATCGAGCGCGGGTTGCAATCGATTCCGGACGTGACTCTCGCCCGCGTCAATCTCACCGATCGCCGTCTCGCGGTGGAGTGGAACAAGGGCAGCGCGCTGGAGCCGGGCCAGTTCATCGATCGCCTCGCCGAACTCGGCTACAAGGCCTATCCCTACGAACCTGTGCGGGCCGAGGTCGAAGAGGCCGAGCGCAGCAAGTACTTGCTGCGCTGCCTCGGCGTCGCAGCCTTCGCCACCATGAACGTGATGATGCTGTCGGTGCCGGTGTGGTACGGCGGCGATCTGAGCCCCGAGGCGCGCGACTTCTTCCATTGGCTGTCGGCGCTGGTGGCGCTGCCCTGCGCCGCTTATGCGGGTCAGCCGTTCTTCCAGTCGGCGTTCCGCGCGCTCAAGGCCAAGAGCGTCAACATGGACGTGCCGATCACGATCGGCATCACGCTGGCGCTCGGCATGTCGCTGGTCGAGACCATCAATCACGCCGAGCACGCGTATTTCGACGCCGCCGTGATGCTGATCGCCTTCCTGCTGGCGGGTCGTTTCCTCGACCAGAAGATGCGGCAGAGGACACGCGCGGTCGCCGGCAATCTGGCCGCGCTGAAGGCCGAGACTGCGACCAAATTCGTCGGCCCCGACGAAATCGCGGAGGTGCCGATCGCCGCGGTGCGGTCCGGCGACATCGTGCTGCTGCGGCCGGGAGAGCGCTGCGCGGTCGACGGCACCGTGGTCGACGGCCGATCCGAAATCGACCAGAGCCTGATCACCGGCGAGACGCTGCATGTGCCGGCCGAGCGCGGCACCCAGGTCTATGCCGGTACGCTCAATATTTCCGGAACGCTTCGGGTCCGGGTGGCCGCGGCCGCGGAAGGCACCCTGCTGTCCGAGATCACCCGGTTGCTCGACCATGCGCTGCAGGCCCGCTCGCGCTATGTCCAGCTGGCCGACCGTGCCTCCCGACTGTATGCACCGGTGGTGCACGCCACCGCGCTGCTCACTATCATCGGCTGGATGTTGGCCGGTGCGAGCTGGCACGATGCGATCGTGATCGGCATCGCAGTCCTGATCATCACCTGTCCCTGTGCGCTCGGCCTGGCAATTCCGGCGGTGCAGACGGTCGCCTCCGGCGCTATGTTCCGGGCCGGGGTGCTGCTCAATGCCGGTGACGCGATCGAGCGAGCCGCAGCCGTCGACACCATCGTGTTCGACAAGACCGGCACGCTGACGCTGCCTGAGCTCGATGTCGTCAACGCGGCCAGCGTGCCGCCGGACGTGTTCGACCTCGCCGGCCGACTGGCGCTCGCCAGCCACCATCCGGTCGCCGCCGCGGTGGCCCGCGCAGCGCAAGCCAAGTCGCCGCTGGCCGGCGTGGTGGAAGAGCCGGGCCGTGGTGTCCGCGCCTTGTTCGGCGGTGAGGAACTGCGACTGGGCAGCCCGTCGTTCTGTGGCGCGGATGCCGAGGCCAACAAGATCCTCAGCGAAGACCCGGAAGTTTCGGTGGTGGCGTTCAGTCGCGGCGAACACAGGGTAGTGTTCGCGGTCCGGCAGCTGCTGCGGCCCGATGCCGCCAAGACGATCGACGCGCTGACCAACCGCGGGATCGCCGTCGAGCTGTTGTCCGGCGATCGCGAACCGGCGGTGCGCCACGCCGCTGACGCGCTCGGGGTGTCCGCCTGGCGCGCCGGGGTCACGCCCGCTGAGAAGATCGCCCACATCGAGGCGCTGAAGAAACAGGGCCGGACCGTGATGATGGTCGGCGACGGCATGAACGACGCGCCCTCGCTCGCCGCCGCCCATGTGTCGATGTCGCCGATCAGCGCCACGCATCTCAGCCAGGCCACCGCCGATCTGGTGTTCCTCGGCAAGGAGCTGGCGCCGGTGCTTGCGGCGGTGGATTATTCGCGCAAGGCGATGGCGGTGATGCGCGAGAACCTCGGTCTTGCCATAGGCTACAACGTGCTGGCGGTGCCGATCGCGATCGCCGGTTACGCCACCCCGCTGATCGCTGCGCTGGCAATGTCCGGATCGTCGCTGCTGGTGATGCTGAATGCGATGCGGGCGCGCCGTGTCCGCCAGGGAGGCGCACCATGGAAGTGATGGTGATCCTGGTCCCGCTGGCGCTCGGGCTCGGCCTGCTCGGACTGATCGGGTTTCTGTGGTCGCTGAAGAGCGGCCAATTCGAAGATCTCGACGGAGCCGCCTGGCGAGCCATCGCCGACGACGATCCGCCTTTGCCGCCGCCGGCCGAATCGCCGGCAGAAAAGCGAGGCTGACATGGCGATGCTCGCCTATGACGACCTGCCACGGGTCGCCCCCATGGTCGCCCCCGTGGAACGCGCCGCCGGCCCCGTGGAGCTATCTCCGCCTGCCGAACCCGAATTGTCGATCGAACCCGATGACGACGTGCAGGAACGCTGGCTGCAGGCGCAGCCGTGGCCGCGCCGCTGGTTTGCACGGTTCTACCGGGCGCTACGCAAGCTGCAGCCGGCGTTTCCGCCGATGTCCTGCTGCTGACCGGCCGGTTCCCTCCGCCTCGACACATCGTCGCAGGATCAAAGCTTTAAGCGGGTTTCATTCGGCTGAAACAGTGCGGGGCTATCAGGCCGGCGTACCGCTCGATCGGGCGAGTCGCCGACCAAAGAAGTGCCGCCATGTCCCATGCCTTCATTATCGAAGTCGATTCACGCGCCGCAGGTATCGTGGTGCGTGACGGCCGCAGCTTCCGTTTCCATTCCGCGTGCGACGACTTCTCCGGACTCGAGGGGCAGGGCTTCCGCTCGCCTGGCGACGCCCAGAAAGCGGCGGTCCGCCATCTCGAGACATCCCCTCGGAGCCGCGGCCCCAAGCTCCAGGTCGCCTGAGCGGCAGCAAATCGCCCTGCTGCAAGACGGTCCGGGAAGCCCTGCTCCCGGAACTTGCAACTTGCGGGAAATTTTCTTCCACTTATGATGCTACGAAACATCATCTTTGGAAGAAAGTTCTCCATCAAATGGCTGAGACCGAAAGCAGTGCCGCCGAGCCAATTCGACGGCTTGATGCCATCGACCGCAAGATCCTGGCGGTGCTGCAGCAGGACGCCTCGTTGTCAGTGGCCGAAATCGGCGACCGGGTGGGCTTATCCTCGACGCCGTGCTGGAAGCGCATCCAGCGGCTCGAAGCCGATGGCGTGATCACCAAAAGGGTGGCGCTGGTCGACCAGGACAAGATCGGGCTGGGGTTGTCGGTGTTCGTCTCGATCGAGAGCGGCGATCACTCCGACGCTTGGCTCGAGGCCTTCGCCGACGCCGTCAGCGCGATGCCCGAGGTGATCGAATTCTATCGGATGGCTGGAGACGTCGACTACATGCTGCGTGTCGTCGTCGCCGACATGCGCGCCTACGACCAGTTCTACAAGAAGCTGATTGGCACCGTGCCGCTGAAGAACGTCACGTCGCGTTTCGCCATGGAGAAGATCAAGTCGGTGACGGCGCTGCCGGTGCCGCCGCCGGGTGCTGGTTAGGGCGCCGGAACACCGGTTCGCAGGCACGATCGGCGCCGCCGTTCGCGAGCGCGATCCCGACGATGGTCTGCTGGCGACGTTGCAAGGCCGCTCAGGCTGTGAGCTGGCCCTCAGCTTCCGCGATCATTGCCCGCAACTCTTCGGGCACGCGAACCGTCGCGTGTGTGGTCTGGTCGGTGTACACCCACACGATCTCGCCAATGGCGTAAAGCCTGTCGTCGCCTTTACCGAAGATCGCCAGATCGAAGCTCAGGCTGGAATTGCCGATCCGCCCGACCCGCACCCCGACCTCGATCTCCTGATCGAAACGGATCGGCGCCTTGTACTCGACGAGCGATTTCACGGTGTGGAAATCGACACCGGTGGTGTTCACGGCGGCGACGTAGTCGTAGCCGAGCCGGCGGAAGAATTCGGTGATCGACGTGTCGTAATACGTCAAATAATGCGCGTTGAAGACTACCCCCTGGCCGTCCACCTCGGAGTATCTGACCCGGAACGGAAAGAAGAACCCGAAATCCCCGCGTTGCATGTTGCCCCCTTGCGCATTGCGTACAGTGTCTCACACCGCCGCGATAAGGCGCAAGCAGCGCGGCCGCGGGCCGCATCAAATGGGGTCGCTTGCAGGTTCGTGGTCCGTCGGGATGTTCGCCAGCTCTGCGGGCCGGTCGTAGCCCGCCGATCTCGCCGCGGGAGTCAGGTAGCGTCGACACCTGATGATCGTCGCCGTAACGCAAGAGTCGCGAAATCGTTCCGCGCCGGAGGCTCAGGATTTTCGCTTCGCGTGCTCTAGGCAGCGAGTTCCTGTTCTCTTACAACTCGGAAAACGAACCTGTGTTGTGATGGCTGACGGCATATCCAAATCCCTGACGGGGATCGAAGGTTTCGACGATCTCACCCTCGGCGGCTTACCCTCCGGGCGGCCGAGTCTGGTCTGCGGCTCGGCCGGCTGCGGCAAGACGCTGTTCGCCTCGACCTTTCTGATCAACGGCGCCCGGCTGTATGGCGAGCCCGGCGTGTTCGTGACCTTCGAAGAGCGTCCGGTCGACATCGTCGACAACGTCGCATCACTCGGGTTCGATCTGCAGGGGCTGATCGAGCAAGAGCGGGTTCTGATCGAGCATATCGCGCTCGATCCGACCGAGGTCGCCGAGGTCGGCGATTACGACCTGGAAGCACTGTTTCTGCGGCTCGAATTCGCGGTCGATCAAATCGGCGCCAAGCGGATCGTGCTCGATACCATCGAGAGCCTGTTCTCGGCCTTTCAAAATCCGGCCGTACTGCGCGCCGAAATCCGTAGGCTGTTCGATTGGCTGAAGCAGAAGGGGCTGACCGCGGTCATCACCGGCGAGCGCGGCGACGGCACGCTGACCAGGCAGGGCCTCGAAGAATATGTCTCGGACTGCGTCATCCTGCTCGATCACCGCGTCGACAATCAGATTTCCACTCGCCGGCTGCGCATCGTCAAATATCGCGGGACCGCGCATGGCACCAACGAGTACCCGTTTCTGATCGACGAAGACGGCTTCAGCGTGCTGCCGGTGTCGTCGCTCGGCCTGTCGCACAAGGTCTATCAGGACCGGATTTCGACCGGCGTCGACGACCTCGACGCGATGATGTCCGGCGGAGGTTTCTTTCGCGGAACCAGCGTCCTGATCAGCGGCGTCGCAGGCTCGGGCAAGAGTTCGCTGGCCTGCATGATGGTCGATGCCGCCTGCCGCCGCGGCGACAGGGCGCTGTATCTGTCCTTCGAGGAATCGGAAGCTCAGACCGTCCGCAACATGAGGTCGGTCGGCACCGATCTCGAACGTTGGCTGCAGGGCGGCAAGCTCCGCTACATCGCGGCCCGCCCGACCTTCTACAGCCTGGAAATGCATCTGGCGGTGATGCTGCGCGAGGTCGCGCGCTTCAAGCCGGACATCGTGGTGCTCGATCCGATCTCCGCATTCACCGAAAGCGGGCAGATCGGCGAAGTGCAGGCGATGCTGCTGCGCATGGTCGACTATTTGAAATCCAAAGGCATTACCGGCGTGTTCACCCATCTGGCGCACGGCGCTCAGACCGAGACCGATGCCGGTCTGTCGTCGCTGATGGACGCCTGGATCCTGCTGCTGAATCGTGAGGCGCATGGCGAATTCAATCGCGAGCTTTATCTGCTGAAGGCGCGCGGCATCGCGCACTCCAATCAGGTGCGCGAATTTGTGATGTCCAATGACGGTATTCATCTGCTGCCGCCGTATCTCGGCGACGGGGGCGCAGTGACCGGATCGGCACGCCGAGCCGAAGAGGCCAAGGCAAGACGCGCCGAGAACGAGCGGCGCACCGAGGTGGCGCGTCTGCAGGATCAGATCGAGCAGCGCCGCCGCCGTGCACTCGCGCAGATCGACGCGTTGCAGGCGGATCTCGCGGTGGACGAAGCCGAGTTGCGCCGGCTGACGCAGGCCGAAGCCAGTTTCCGCGCGCAGAGCGAACGCGATGCGTCCGAGATGGCGCTGAGCCGGGGCTTCGCCGGGTCGGCCGGCGGTACGGAGTAAGGGACGACGATGGCCGATCCGATCAAACTTGTGCTGTATGTCGCGGGCGAGACACCCAAATCGCTGGCCGCGATCCGTAATCTCGAAAAGATCTGTGCCGAGCACCTGGCCGGCAAGTACCGGGTCGAGGTGATCGATCTGAAGAAGTCACCTCAGCTCGCCCGCGAGCACGGCATCGTCGCGATCCCGACCCTGGTGAAGGAGCTGCCGGTGCCGATCCGCAAGATCATCGGCGACCTGTCCGACACGCCGAAAGTGCTGGTCCATCTTGCGGTGGAGGAATCGTCCTCGTGACATCGGCGGTCGCGGCGCTGAGCAGGGCGGAGTTGGAGGCTCGGCTGGAAGAGGCCGAGGAAACGCTGCGGGCGATCCGTGACGGCGAAATCGATGCGGTCGTGGTACGCGGCGCCGACGCCGAGCAGGTGTTCACGCTCGAAGGCGGTGGCCAGTCCTATCGCACCTTCATGGAGGCGATGGATGTCGGCGCCGCGGCGTTCGATCAGGACGGGCAGCTGCTTTACGCCAACCAGGCGCTGTGCGCGTTGCTGGATTGCGCGCACGGTTCGCTCACCGCGCCAGCGCTCATTGCCCTGCTGGATCCGGTCAACCAGGCGGCGTTCCGAGGTCTGCAGGCGCAGGCGCAGCGCGAGCGGCAGTCGGCCGAGATCCATCTGCGGGTCGGCGATGCCGAGCGCAGCATGTTGCTCACCGGCACCCCGCTGGAGTTCGGCGTGGTCCGCGGGGCCGCGATCACCTTCACGGATATCAGCGAACGCGAGCAGGCCGCCGCGGCCCGGGAGTCGGAGCGGCTGGCGCGCGCGATCCTCGCCTCCGCCAATGAGGCGGTGATCGTCTGCGACCGGGCCGGCCGCGTCACCCACCTCAATGGCGCGGCAACGCGGATCTGTGCGGAGGCCCCGGTCGGCAAGACCTTTGCGGAGGCGATCGCGCTCGGCTTTCCCGAAGCGTCCGAGCTGATGAGCAGCGATGATATCGTCGCGATGGCGACCGCGGGTCTTCCGGTGCAGGGATTGGAAGCGGCGGTCCGCACGCCGTCGGCGACGATTACCGATGTGATGATCAGCGCGGCGCCGCTGATGGTGTCCGGCGAGCGCACTCAGGGCTGCGTCGTCACGCTGATCGATCTGTCGCAGCGCAAGGCCGCCGAGCGGCACCAGGCGCTGCTGATGGGCGAGCTCGACCACCGCGTCAAGAACACGCTGACGATGGTGATGGCGATCTGCGCGCGGACCGCCGCGCACGAGCGCACCATCGAGGACTTCCAGAAATCCTTCACCGGCCGGATCCAGGCGCTGGCGGCCACGCACACGCTGCTGTCGAACGCCTCGTGGCAGAGCCTGCAGATCAGGGACCTGCTCGCTGCCGAACTGGCGCCGTTCGCGTCGCTGTCCGGCGGCCGGATCGTCACCGAGGGGCTCGACATCGCGGTGGAGGCGAGGACCGCGGTCTCGCTGGGACTGGTGTTTCACGAGCTCACCACCAACGCTGTCAAATACGGCGCGCTGTCTGTCCCGTCCGGAAGGATATCGGTGCGCCGGGTCGAGACCGGCGACGAGTCGCTGACCATCGAGTGGCAGGAACATGACGGACCGCCGGTCGCGCCGCCGCAAAGCTCAGGTTTCGGGCAAACGTTGATCTCGCGCAGCCTCGGCAGCGGCGGGGCGACCTTGGAATTCCGCCCTGCCGGGGTGGTCTGCCGCATCTCGATCCCACGGAGCTGATCGACGACGGCCCCGGCGGGGGTGATCAGTCTCCAGGGAGCGCCGGGCGAATCAACCGTTCGCGAGCTGCTTCAGCGGCAGCCGCGCGCTATCCTTGAGGCGGTCGAGCACGATCGACGAGCGCACATGCGCGACGCTCTGGTGCGGCATCAGCACGTTGTTGACCAGGTCGGACAAGCCCTTGAGGTCGCGCAGCACGGCCTTGAGCACGTAGTCCGCGTCGCCGGTCAGGGAGTAGGCCTCCTGGACTGCATCGATGCGGCCGACCAGTGACCGGAACCGCTCGGCATTGTCCGGTGAGTGGGTCGCCAGCGTGATCTGGATGAAGGCGACCACACCGAAGCCGAGCGCGTCGCTCGCCAGCTCGGCCCGATAGCCGGTGATGACGTTGTCCTGCTCCAGCCGCATCCGTCGCCGCGAGCATTGCGACGGCGACAGCTGCACGCGGTCGGCCAGCTCCTGGTTGGTGAGGCGGCCGTCGTCCTGCAGCGCGCTCAGAATTTTCAGATCGAAGGCATCGACCGATATCATGCGCAGAAGCCATCCTTGATGCATGGATCGTGCACAAGCTAGCGCGAACGGCTAGCATTTGCACGCTCCTTGCGTGTCGTGCGGATCATACTACCGGCTAAAGAACCAACCTGGAGGAGCCGCCGATGGGACCATTTCCGCACGATGCGCAGCCGGCCACGATCAGCGCCGACAATCCGATGGGCACAGATGGGTTCGAGTTCGTCGAATTCGCCCATCCTGATCCGGCGCAGCTCCATGGCTTGTTCGAGCTGATGGGCTTCAGTCTGGTGGCGAAGCATCGCGCCAAGGCGATCTCGGTCTATCGCCAGGGCGACGTCAACTATCTGGTCAACGAGCAGCCCGGCACCCACGGCACCGACTTCGTCACCGCGCACGGCCCGTGCGCACCGTCGATGGCGTTTCGCGTGGTCGATGCGAAACGGGCTTACGAACGCGCGATCGCACTCGGCGCCGAACCGGCGGGTGTCACGCCTGCGCAGGCGACGATCGACGTGCCGGCGATCAAGGGCATCGGCGGCAGTCTGCTGTATTTCGTCGACCGCTATGGCGCCAAGGGCTCTGCCTACGACACCGAGTTCGACTGGCTCGGCGCCCGCGATGCTCGGCCCGCCGGCGCCGGGCTCTACTACATCGATCATCTGACCCATAACGTGCACCGCGGCCGGATGGACGTGTGGACCGGGTTTTACGCCAAGCTGTTCAATTTCCGGCAAATCCGCTTCTTCGACATCGAAGGCCGCGCCTCCGGCCTGTTCTCGCGCGCGCTGACCAGCCCGGACGGCAAGATCCGGATTCCGATCAACGAGGACGCCGGCGACTCCGGCCAGATCGAAGAATATCTGACGCTGTATCGCGGTGAGGGCATCCAGCACATCGCCTGCGGCTGCCGCGACATCTATCGCACCGTCGAGGACCTGCGTGCCAGCGGCCTGCCGTTCATGCCGTCGCCGCCCGAGACCTATTTCGAGCGCGTTGATGCTCGGCTGCCGAACCACGGCGAGGACGTCGCCCGGCTGCAGCAGAACGGCATCCTGATCGATGGCGAAGGCGTGGTGAACGGCGGCCAGACCAAGGTGCTGCTGCAGATCTTCTCGGCCAATGCGATCGGCCCGATCTTCTTCGAGTTCATCCAGCGCAAGGGCGACGACGGCTTCGGCGAAGGGAACTTCAAGGCGCTGTTCGAATCAATCGAAGAAGACCAGATCCGCCGCGGCGTTCTGAAAGCGGAACGGGCGGCGTAGCTTCGCGAAGCGCGACGCCGATCGAACGGTCCTAAGTGTTTTCGCGTCATGGCCGGGACGAGCCCGGCCATGACGGGTCAAACGTAGCGACGTTCCAAGCGCAAGACCTGCGCACTCGAGGCTCGTGTCGAGCCTCGAGGATGCGAACCGTCTACACGTCCACCGTCGCGCTTAGCGAGTTCTCCTGGATGAACTCGCGGCGCGGTTCGACGACGTCGCCCATCAGTTTGGTGAAGATGTCATCGGCTTCGTCGACCTCGCGCACCTTCACCTGCAGCAGCGAGCGAGCGTTGGTGTCGAGCGTGGTCTCCCAGAGCTGATCCGGATTCATCTCGCCGAGGCCTTTGTAGCGCTGCAGCGTCACACCCTTGCGGCCGGCGTCGGTCACCGCCTCGAACAGGCTGACCGGACCGTGGATCGCGGTTTCGGCGTCCTTGCGACGCAGCACGCCGGGGCGCGGGTAGATTTCCTGCAGGATGGCCGCGTATTCGTCGAGCTTGCGCGCGTCTGCGGAGCCGAGCAGCGCGTCGTCGATCATTGCGACTTCCTTGACGCCGCGGACCGTGCGTTCAAACTGAAAGCCTTCGCCTTCGACGAAACGGCCGACCCAGCCGCGTTCGACTTCGTCGGCCAGGGCGTCGAGCCGCCGCGCGATGTAGGCGGCGGCCTCGTTGGCGGTAGCAATGTCCCCGGTGATGCGTGGGCTGAGTACGCCGGCGATCGCCGCCTGCTCGACGACGCTGCGATTGTAGCGGCTGTGCAGATTGTGCAGCGTGGAGCGGATCACGCGCGCGTCTTCGACCAGCTTCAGCAGATCGCGGCGGCCGCGCTCCTCGCCGCTCGCCAGCTTGAACACGCAATCGTCGAGGCCGGTGGCGATCAGATAGTCTTCGAGTGCGCGTTCGTCCTTCAGATATTGCTCGGACTTGCCGCGCGTCACTTTGTAAAGCGGCGGCTGCGCGATGTAGAGATAGCCGCCTTCGATCAGCGCCGGCATCTGCCGGAAGAAGAACGTCAGCAGCAGAGTCCGGATGTGCGCGCCGTCGACGTCGGCGTCGGTCATCAGGATGATCTTGTGGTAGCGCAGCTTCGACAGGTCGAAGTCTTCGCGGCCGATGCCGGTGCCGAGCGCGGTGATCAGCGTGCCGATCTGCTCGGACGACAGCATCTTGTCGAAGCGCGCGCGTTCGACGTTCAGGATCTTGCCCCGCAGCGGCAACACGGCCTGGAATTCGCGGTTGCGGCCCTGCTTGGCGGAACCGCCTGCCGAGTCACCCTCGACGATGAACAGTTCGGATTTGGCCGGATCGCGTTCCTGGCAATCGGCGAGCTTTCCGGGGAGCGAGGCGATGTCGAGCGCACCCTTGCGCCGCGTCAGTTCGCGCGCCTTGCGGGCGGCCTCGCGGGCCGCGGCGGCTTCGACCACCTTGCCGATCACAGTCTTGGCCTCGGCCGGATGTTCTTCCAGCCACGCCGCGAGCGCTTCGTTGATGACGTTCTCGACCACCGGCCGCACTTCCGAGGACACCAACTTGTCCTTGGTCTGCGACGAGAACTTCGGATCCGGCACCTTCACCGACAGCACAGCGGTGAGGCCTTCGCGGCAGTCGTCGCCGGTCAGCGCCACCTTCTCCTTCTTGGAGCCGGCCTCGGCATAGCCGGTAATCTGCCGCGTCAGTGCGGCGCGAAAGCCGGCCAGATGCGTGCCGCCGTCGCGCTGCGGGATGTTATTGGTGAAGCAAAGCACGTTCTCATGATACGTGTCGTTCCACCACAGCGCGGCTTCGACCGTGATGCCGTTCAACTCGGCGCCGATCACGACCGGCACGGGTACGATCGGCTTCTTGTTGCGGTCGAGATACTTGACGAATTCGGTGACGCCGCCCTCGTAGCGCATCTCCTCGCGCTTCTCGACCGCGTGGCGCATGTCGGACAGCACGATGTAGACGCCGGAATTGAGGAAGGCGAGTTCGCGCAGCCGGTGCTCCAGCGTGGCGAAATCATACTCGATGTGGGTGAAGGTTTCGGCCGATGCGTAGAACGTCACCTCGGTGCCGCGCTTGCCGCCTGCGTCGCCGACCACCTTGAGCGGCGCAACGGCGTCGCCATGGGCGAATTCGATGTAGTGCTCCTTGTCGTTGCGCCACACCCGCAAGATCAGCTTGCTCGATAGCGCGTTCACCACCGAGACGCCGACGCCGTGCAGGCCGCCCGACACCTTGTAGGAGTTCTGGTCGAATTTTCCGCCGGCGTGGAGCTGGGTCATGATGACCTCGGCCGCCGACACGCCTTCGCCCTTGTGGATGTCGACCGGAATGCCGCGGCCGTCGTCACGCACCGTCACCGAACCGTCGGCATTCAAGATGACTTCGACGCGGCTGGCATGGCCGGCGAGCGCCTCGTCGATGGCGTTGTCGACGACTTCGTACACCATATGGTGCAGGCCGGAGCCATCGTCGGTGTCGCCGATATACATGCCCGGCCGCTTGCGAACGGCATCGAGGCCCTTCAGCACCCGGATCGATTCCGCGCCATATTCGGCCGGCGCGGGATGCACGGATTCGGCAGAGGGCTGCCGGGCAGGTTCAGTCATGCAGGGACCTTCAGAATTGCGATCGAATCGGCGTGCGCCATTCGGAGCGAAGCGCTCTTTTGTGCCACGAAAGGAGAGGCGTCACCAGTGCAAAGTCGTGGCATTCAAACCTTTGAAGATATAAGGTTTTTTGTCGTCGACGCAAGGTGCTCCAAGGCCGATTCGGCGTCCGCAGCGCACAGCGGCGAAGCGGCCGCTTGTGCGCGGCTCGAACGCTCATCCGCGCGGCGTGATTCGGCTGTTCTCGACGTCGAAAATCGCCGCCGCCGGCCCGATCTCGGCGAACGCCAAAGGGTCCGCGCCGGTCATCCAGACCTGCGCGCCGAGCTTGCCGAGCTCGGCGAACAGCGCTTTTCGGCGGTCGGGGTCGAGATGCGCCACCACTTCGTCGAGCAGCAGCAGCGGGATGATCGAGGTGGTCTCGGCGACGAGCTGGGCGTGCGCCAACACCAGGCCGATCAGCAGCGCCTTCTGCTCGCCGGTGGAAGCGTCGCGCGCCGGCATCGCCTTGGGCGCATAGACGACTTCGAGATCGGTCAGATGCGGTCCGTTCAGTGTGCGGCCGGCGGCGGCGTCGCGGCCGCGGTTGTCGCGGAGGATGGCACGATAGCGGTCTTCGACAGTGGTGGCCGGTTCGGAGGCCAGGGCATTTTCCATCCATCCGTCCAGCATGATCCTGGCTGATGGGAATGCCGACGTGGCGCCGCGGGCGTCGAGCATCGCGGTGAGCTTGAGTGCAGTCTGGCCGCGCTGCGCCGCGACTGCAATCGCGAGTTCCGCAGTTTCACGCTCGATGGCGTCGAGCCAGTGCGAGTCGGCATTGCGGATGTCTTCCAACAGGCGGTTGCGCGACCGCAGGCTGCGGTCGAGCGCGGAGACCCGGGCCGAATGACCGCTGTCGATCGCCAGTACCAGGCGATCGAAGAACCGCCGCCTCTCGGAGGCAGCGCCCACGAACAGCCCGTCCATTGCCGGTGTCAGCCACACCATGCGCAGATGATCACCGAAGGCGGCGGCAGAGCCGACCGGCTCGCGGTCGATGCGGCAGCGCCGCGCCGTCGCCGTCTCGCCGCGCGGCGGCTCGATCCCGGTGCCGAGAGTCGCCAGCCCGAGCGCACCCTCGACCTCCGCCGACACCGCCCACGAGCCGTCGCCCTCGTGATCTGCGACGTCTTCCAGTCTGGCCCGGCGCAAGCCGCGGCCCGGCGACAGAAAAGAGATCGCCTCCAGGCAGTTGGTCTTGCCGGCCCCGTTCGGCCCGACCAGCACCACCTGGTCGCGCTGCGTCGTCAGCGATGCAGCGCGATAGCTCCGAAAATGCGTCAGCGTCAGGCGTGTGATGCGGGCGGCGATCATGATGAGGGTGTCATTGCCGGGCTTGACCCGGCAATCCAGCGTCCGCGCCAGCGGACAAAATTATCGTCGAGATCCTGCGACGTCTCGCTCGCCGCAACGCTTGGGCCACACGAAGAAGATGGATTGCCGGATCAAGCCCGGCAATGACGAATTCGGCTGCAACCGGGCGATGACGATGGTGCTATTGAAGCGGCTCGTATTACACCCGCATCGGCATCAGCACGTACAGGGCGCTCTTGGAATCGCGGTCCTGGATCAGGGTCGGCGAGCCCGGGTCGGCGAGCTTCAGCACCGCGACTTCGCCTTCGATCTGTGCGGCGATGTCGAGCAGATAGCGGGAATTGAAGCCGATATCGATCGGATCGGAAGCGTATTCGACCTCGAGCTCTTCGGTGGCGCTCCCGGAATCCGGATTGGTCACCGACAGCACCAGCTTTCCGGCCGACAGCGCCAGCTTCACCGCGCGGCCGCGCTCCGAGGAAATCGTCGAGACACGGTCGACCGCGGCCTCGAAGTCCTTCTTGTCGACCAGCAGTTCCTTGTCGTTGTTCTGCGGGATCACCCGGCCGTAGTCCGGAAAGGTGCCGTCGATCAGCTTGGAGGTCAGCACCACGTTGCCGAGCGTGAAGCGGATCTTGCCGGTCGACAGCTCGATGCCGATTTCGGCTTCGGTGTCTTCGATCAGTCGTTGCACTTCGCCCACGGTCTTGCGCGGCACGATCACGCCCGGCATGCCGCCCGCTCCGCTCGGCAGGGCCAGATCGAGCTGCGCCAGGCGGTGTCCGTCGGTGGCGACCGCCCGCAGTGTCGAAGCAGTGGCGGTGCCGGCGGCGTGCAGATAGATGCCGTTGAGATAGTAGCGGGTCTCTTCGGTCGAGATCGCGAACTGGGTGCGATCGATCAGCCGCTTGACGTCAGACGCCGGCAGCCGGAAGGCGTGGCTCATCTCGCCGGCGGCGAGATCCGGGAAATCACTCTCCGGCAGCGTCTGCAGCGTGAACCGTGAGCGGCCGGCGCGGATCGCCAGCACCGATCGGTCGCCGTCGCTCTCCAATACGATCTGCGAACCGTCCGGCAGCTTGCGGACGATGTCGTAGAACATGTGAGCCGGCACCGTCGTCGAGCCGGCTGTCGCGGTTTCGGCCGGCAAGGTTTCGGTGACCTCGAGGTCGAGATCGGTCGCCTTCAGCGCGAGCTGCGCGTTTTCGGCGCGCACCAGCACGTTGCCGAGGATCGGGATGGTGTTGCGGCGCTCGACCACGCGATGCACGTGGCTCAGCGACTTCAACAGTTGCGCGCGTTCGACCGTGACCTTCATTGCAAAACCCGCCTGCTCCGCGCCCGCATCGTGTGATGAAGCTGCCGGATATGATGGAGGGGCCTGGCAGCCGGATGCGGCGCCAAGGCCATTGGCACCCGCTGAGGTCGCCCGGACCCGCGAGGGGTCCGCAGGGTGGCGTGGTTGTGCGATCGGCGCAAGAGCACGGGACCGCCGCCGGCGCAAATTTCCCCGAGATTCGGCTGAAAGTGACGCCGACTGCTGCGGAGTGCCGAAGAGCCTACTCCTGAAGCTGGCGCTTCAGGGATTCGACTTCATCGGACAGTGTGGTGTCCTTGGACACCAGGCCTTCGATCTTGCGCACGGCGTGCAGCACCGTGGTGTGGTCGCGGCCGCCGAACCGCCGACCGATCTCCGGCAGCGAACGCAGCGTCAGCGTCTTGGCCAGATACATCGCGACCTGACGCGGCCGCACCACATTGGCAGTCCGGCGCGACGACAGCAGATCGGAGCGGCTGACATTGTACTGCCGCGCGACGATGCGCTGGATGTCTTCGATCTTGATGCGCTTCGGCTCGGAGGGGCGGATCAGGTCGCGCACCTCGTGCTCGGCCATCTCCAGCGTCACCGGCTGATTGTTCAGCTTGGAATGCGCCAGCAGGCGATTGATCGCGCCTTCGAGATCGCGGCCGTTATGGGTGATGCTGCGGGCGAGATATTCGAGCACCGGCTGCGGCACGTCGAAGCTGGCGTGATGGGCGCGCGCTGCGACCACGCGCGAGCGCAGGATGCCGAGGCGCAGATCTTCGCCGAGCGGCGCCATTTCGACGACGAGACCACCGGCGAGCCGCGAGCGTACCCGCTCGTCGAGGCTTTCCAGATCGGCCGGTGGTCGGTCGGCGGCCACGACCACTTGGCGGCCGGCGTCGATCAGCGCGTTCAGGGTGTGGCAGAACTCGGCCTGGGTGGTCTTGCCCTGCAGGAACTGCAAATCGTCGATCACTAGCACGTCGATGCCGCGCAGCGCTTCCTTGAAGGCGAGCGAGGTCTGCGTCTTCAGCGCCGCGACGAAGCCGTACATGAACTTCTCGGCGGTGAGATACAGCACCTTGCGTTCGGTGCCGGCATTGCCGGCCCAGGTGACGGCCTGCAGCAGATGGGTTTTGCCGAGGCCGACGCCGGAGTGGATGTACAGCGGGTTGAACATCACCGGGTCGCCGCGGCGGCCTTCGGCCACCTGCTTGGCGGCGGCGTGCGCCAGGGTATTGGAACGGCCGACCACGAAGCTGGCGAATGTCAGTCGCGGATCGAGCGGCGAGCCGCCGAGCGCATCGTGATTGGATGTCGCCGGTGCCGCACCATTGCTGCGCTCGGTGGCGGGCCGCGGCTCGTCACGGCGACCATCGGCGGCTGCCGGCATTTCCTTGGCCGGCGTGGAGCATCGCACCGGAGAGCGCACGGTGACGTCGATGCGATTCACCTCCGGCAGTTCGGCCTGCCAACACGACAGCACCTTGTCGGAGTAGTGCGTCTGGATCCAGCTCTTCAGAAATCGGGTCGGGACCGACAGGTGCACGCTTTCGTCTTGAACACTCTCGAGGTCCATCCGCGCAAACCAGCTCGAATACACGTCCTCGCCGACGCTCGAGCGCAAACGGCCTTTCACGCGAGACCAGCGATCCTGTTCCATGTTGGACATTTCAGCAACTTTTCAGTTTCAGAGTTTCGGGCCGTCGCCGCGGCGAAGTCATGAGGACTCACGCCATCGCTGCGACTAGCGAGTTGGTTTCGGCCATGGCTCCGCCATTCGGCTGGATCAGCCGACGTCAGATCTGGACCGACACGAGGTGAAAAGGGTCAGCTCAGCGGAGGACTCGACGGATAGACCGGAGTGTGAGCGCTGCAATGAAAGATCGAAAAGACATGATCGGCGAACGCGAAAAACTCAACCGCAGGATCGGCAGGCTCGAATGATACGTCGGATACGGTGCTCATGAAACCTCCCCCTCTCGTCGCGCTGACGCGCGACCAGACGTCGCCAAAACCAAAAACCCCGTTGCTGCTTTTCCTCAGCCGATCACTGCAAGTTCAGCGGATCGCCGATGTCGCCATTCGCTCAGACGCTACTTCGCTGTGACGAAGGCATCCACATGAATTCGGACAAGGCTTCGCCATCCCCATATTGCTATGAGTTGCAGGTCGACCGTCATTTGGAAAAGCCGCCAACATGCATACCGCCGCCGATCTGCATGTCCGCCCTTGGTTCTCAAACCGCGCTGATCTGAAGAGCCGCGGGCGTCGCGGGTGGACTATGAAAACCACGACGGCTCTTCGGCTGCAATGGATATGATTCCGAGGGGACGGCGCGGATTTCGCCTCGAGCGCCGTCGGAACAGGCAACTAATCGTCTCCGCAGCGACAAGATTTTGAATCTGTGCACAGAATCGAAGTGTGCCGGCGGCGTGACATTTTGGCCGCGCGCCCAAAAGAACTTCATGAATCCTTTACCTTTGACCGTCGGGCGGGCGGCTTTTCCAAACGCTCTCCCGCGCTTTGTCGATAAGTGGTTCGCTCGCCGCGGATTTTCGTGAGCGCTCGGACAGGGTAACCCTTGTCACCAACAAACGCGTAGTTGCACGAGGAAAGGCATTCGGAGAGTCAAGCGAGCGGCGCAAGGGCAACAGTTCCCGCTGTGCCGCAGCGGTTTCTTAAGGCGCGCGTCAAGCCTGATTGACGCTTCCCGGTGAAGTGTTCCGGAACGGGGCAGGTGGTGCCGAAAACGCGTCGCGCGATTCAAATTATGAGCGAGCGCGTACAGCAATCGAGTGAGCAACTACATGCGCCGGCCGTGAAGGTACACCGTGCCTGCGGGCGGTCGCTGAAAAAGAAAATGCCCGGCAAGGCCGGGCATTGAAACCATCCGAGATGATGAAGCGAATTACTGTGCCAGCTTGGCGATGCTGTGCGTCAGGCGCGACACCTTCCGGCTCGCAGCGTTCCGGTGAATGATGTTGCGCTGCGCAGCGCGCATCAGTTCCGGCTCGGCGCGGGCCATCGCCTTCAACGCTGCCTCGCGGTCGCCGTTGGCGATCGCCTCTTCGACGGTCCGGACAGACCCACGCATCTGAGTCCGGCGTGACTTGTTCACCGCGGTGCGCCGGGCGATCTTGCGGGTCGCTTTCTTGGCGGAAGACGTATTGGCCATGGTCTCTCAAATCCTGCAGCGGCCTCTGCTCGAGCGGCCGGGCTGAATGGCGAAGCCGCTTGATCGCGACGCGCCGTGTGTTCCGGATGTTGCTGAAGATGCTCCCGGAGCCGACACGGCCGCAGTCCGCGGCGCCGCCCAAAGAACAGCGGCGGCAGGATCGCCCCCACCGCCATCGGCCGCCTTATAAGGGCAGTACTCGGAGGCGTCAACGGGCACGAGCGCGGGGAGGGCGGCGGCCCGGCAGGCCGGCCGCCCCTCGACCCTCGGGTCAATGTCCAAGTAGCTGGCGAGGTTGAATTTTGTTGCTTTGCCCGGTAAGCCCGCCTGGGGCAGAAGCGAAATCTGATCGGGGTGGTTAAGATGATCCGCGGCTTTTTTCGGCTGATCGGCCTGCTGTTCTTGACCGGAGGGTTCATTTTCCTGGTCTATGACGGCGCCCGATCGGTCGCCGACAACGCGCTGCAGTGGACCAAGCTGGGGGATTTCTGGAACGACGTCCACCAGGCGAGCCAGCAGGCGTTCCGCGACTGGCTGGAACAGACCGCGCCCTGGCTTTGGACCCACGTTGCCAAGTTCGTGCTGGCACAGCCCACCTTTGCGGTGCTGGGCGTGATCGGAGTGGCGCTGATGCTGCTGTTCCGCCCGCGCAAGCCGCTGATCGGGTACGCCCGCGACTGAGGTGTAACAATCTCGTCGCCGCAGCGAAGATACCTATATCCTGAAATTGAGTTGAGAGCCGATTGCACCAGCGTCATGCTGGGTTCCGCTATCGCCAACATGCGTGCGCGCTCGAGCGGCGATCTGCCGTCGTCGGCCGCGCCGGGAGGTTGTTCGATGTTCTTCATGCGCAAATCGACCGCGATGCCGAGTGCCGCCGAGGCGTTGCCGGGGCGGCCGACGCCGATCCCGACGGCGCGGACCCATTTCGTCAACGGCCACCGATTGCAGCCGCCGTTTCCGGAAGGTCTGCAGCAGGCGGTGTTCGGGCTCGGCTGTTTCTGGGGGGCCGAGCGCAAGTTCTGGCAGCTCGGCGACGGCGTGTACTCGACCGCGGTCGGCTACGCCGGCGGCTTCACGCCGAATCCGACCTACGAGGAGGTTTGTTCGGGCCGCACCGGCCACACCGAAGTGGTGCTGGTGGTGTTCGATCCGGCCAAGATCTCCTACGACGAGCTGCTCAAGACGTTCTGGGAGAGCCACGATCCGACCCAGGGGATGCGGCAGGGCAACGACGTCGGCTCGCAATATCGCTCGGCGATCTACAGCTTCGGCGACGATCAGAAGCGCGCAGCGGAGGCGTCGCGCGACACCTATGCCGACGCTTTGAAGGCCAAGGGCTATGGGCCGATCACCACCGAGATCGCGCCGTCAGGCGCCTTCTATTACGCCGAGGACTACCACCAGCAATATCTCGCCAAGAATCCCGGCGGCTATTGCGGGCTTGGCGGCACCGGTGTGTCGTGCCCGGTCGGGGTCGGCGTCGGCGTCACCGCCTGACGATCGCTTCGTCCGCCGCCGGGATGCGGCGGACGATCCTCGCTGCCTTACGAGGATGCGCGCCGAGCCAAAACCGTTTGTTAACCCTAACGGGGCATAAACGAAGCCGTCTCCGTGGCGAGGATGGCTCCAGTGCGTGTCGTAAGCGCGTTTCAAGTATCGATGATCATCGTGGCGACCGCGCTCGCACTCGGCGGCTGCATGCGCCGGCCAGGCCCGGTCGCGATGGTGCAGCCACAGAACAGCCTCGACGCCATTGCCTATGGCGGACGCACGGCGCCGCCGCCGATGGTTGCGGCCTATGCGGCGCCGGGCGGTGCGGAGCCGGCCTATCGGCTCGACGCCGGCGATCGGCTGCGGGTCGTCGTGTACGGTCAGGAAGGCCTGACCAATACCTATTCGATCGACGCGGCGGGCTCGATCACCATGCCGCTGATCGGCGCGGTGCCGGCGCGCGGCCGCACGCC
Organism: Rhodopseudomonas pentothenatexigens; assembly: GCF_900218015.1. Lineage (GTDB taxonomy): Bacteria > Pseudomonadota > Alphaproteobacteria > Rhizobiales > Xanthobacteraceae > Rhodopseudomonas > Rhodopseudomonas pentothenatexigens. The sequence goes on from NZ_UFQQ01000003.1 coordinate 101,690, forward strand.
CGCCGGACTGGCCGCCGAGATCACCGCGCGGCTGCGCCGCGGCTTCATCCGCGAACCTTCAGTCGCGGTCGAAGTGGAGTCGTATCGGCCGTTCTTCATCCTCGGCGAGGTCACTGCGCCCGGCCAATACCCCTACGTGCCGCATATGAGCGTGGAAAGCGCCGTGGCGATCGCCGGCGGCTTCACGCCGCGGGCGCAGCGCGATCGGGTGACCGTGACGCATCCGGAAGGGGGCGGCATGGTGCGCGAGGTGGTGCCGCTCGGCACCCCGCTCAGCCCCGGCGACACTGTCTATGTCGGCGAACGCTGGTTCTGACCGGAGGCCGGCTTCGCTTCCCGATCGCTATTTCAGATAGGTGGCGAAGAACGCCAGGCTGCGCTGCCAAGCGAGGTCTGAACTCGGCTTGTCGTAGCTCGCCCGCTCGTCGCAGCCGAAGCCGTGTTGCGCGCCCGGATAGACGAATATCTCGACTTCCGGCCGCTTGGCCCGGATGGTGTCGACGTCGCTGAGCGGAATTCCGGAATCCTTTTCGCCGAAATGCAATTGTGTCGGCACCGCCGGCGTGTCGTCGGCGAAACGGACGATGGCGCCGCCGTAATAGCCCACCGCCCCTTTCAGCCCGTGAAGCTTGGTCGCCGCCGCATAGGCGACGCTGCCGCCGAGGCAAAAACCGATGATGCCGACCGGGCCGATCCCCTGCGCCGCGTCGATCGCCGCCTGGGTGTCGCGCAGCATCGCCGGCCAATCCGGATCGGCGACGAATTTGCGTGCTACGGCGATCTCCTCCGCAGAATAGCCGCTCCGGAAGTTGCGTTCGGTGCGATCGAAGATCGACGGCGCGAGCACAACGTAGCCTACCGCTGCGAGGCGATCGCAGACGTTGCGGATGTGATGGTTGACGCCGAAGATCTCCTGGATCACCACGATCGCGGCCTTCGGCGTGCCTGTGGGATCGACCCGATAGCCGCCGAGTTCGAAGCCGTCGGCAGCCTTCAGCGTGATGTCGTGTCCCACGGGCGATCCTTTGCGAAGAGTGGCAGCGGTTCGGTCGAGCGGATAGCGGCGCTATTGCCACATCCAGTTGCGGCCCCAGTCGCCCTTCCAGCCGGCCAGCCGGCCGTGACGGAACTGCAGATACAGCCGGTCGCGGCGGTCGAAGAAGCCGGTGCCGCCCTCGGTGCGGATCACCAGGAAGATCTCGTCGCCGGGCTTTCCGCTGACATAGTTGAGCGGCATGCCGAGCACGGCCGCCGCCTCGTGGGCATCCATGCCGAACACCAGCGGCGTGGTGTTCGACAGCGTCGCAACAAACGGCGGCGGGGCCGTCACTGCGGGTTGCTGAGCGAAGCACGGTGCGGCCGACAGCAGCACGACCATCACTGCAGTCACGCCGCGCCGCGCCGCCATCGCAGATGATGTCGCTGTCATCGGTCCCCGCTCCGCGTTGGTTTCATTGCAGTCGGGCACGCATCATAACGCTGCCGCGGGCGAGCGCGAGTCCTGGCGTATTCACGGTTTTGACATTGTATCAAATGTGCTTCGCTTCGGTTACGGGGCATTAACAACGCCCATTAATCTCAGGGAACCGATTTCTCGTTAGTGTAAGGACATTACCTGCCCACGGTAGCAATCCGGTGACCTTCATGAATGCACTAGCCCGACAACCAGCGTCCAACCCTGCGACGCGCCGGCGTTTGTTGCTGGCGTCCGATCGTCGCGATCGCAGCGTCGACATTGCGGGCATTCTGTCGAGTGTGGCGGAGGTCGAGACCGTACCGACAGCTCACCTGCCGGACGCGCCGGCGCGCGATCTGTCGGGGATCGTGGTCGACATCAATCTGCGGTCGGCCGACAGCGTGCAACTTGTGCGGCGCAAGCTGCTCGGCGGCGCCTATCAGCCGATGCCGCGGCTGTTCGTGCTCGCCGACGAGTTGCATCACGGTTCGATGCAGGCGTGGGCACTCGGTGCCACCGACACGATCGCCCGCCCGTTCGATCCGCGCGACCTGTTGCAGCGCGTTCGCTCGGCGTTTCCGGATCCTTCCGAAGACACCGCGACGGCCCGCGCCGAAGCGCTCAGCGACGGTGTCACGGCCGCCCACAAGGTGCTGGTCAAGATGTTCGAGCGGCTGCACGGCAAGCCGCTGACGTTTCAGGACGTGATGCAGGCGGAGGGTCCGATCCTGAAGGCGATCAGGCGCTCGTCGCTGCGCGAGTGGCTCGCCACCGTCGGCCGTCATCACGACGAGAGTTACCGACTCTGCCTGTTCGCGACGGGCTTTGCGGTGGCGTTCGCGCAGCATCTCGGCATGCGCGAGGAGGATCAGCGCAGGCTGACCCGTGCGGCTCTGTTGTACGATGTCGGCAAAGCCTATGTGGACGTCTCGGCGCTCGACAACCTCGACAATCTAATCGGCGATACGCTGCGCAAATATCGCGAGCATCCGCGGCTCGGCTACGAGGCGCTGGTCGCCGAAGGAAGCTTCCCGCGCGAGACGCTCGATGTCGTGCTGCACCATCACGAACTGCTCGATGGGTCGGGCTATCCGGACGGGCTGCACGGCGATCAGGTGGCCGACATCGTCCGGATCACCACCATCGTCGACATCTTCGCGTCGCTGGTCGCGCCACGCAAGAACCACACCCCGAAGACACCGCTGCAGGCGTTCATCGCGATGGAGAACATGGGCGACAAGATCGATCAGCGCCTGCTGCAGGCGTTCCGTCCTGTGGCGATGGGCGGCTGATCGGGCTCTGTCAATTCCAGGACGCGCGAAGCGGATCGGAATCGCTGCGTCCCGAACCTCGAGATTCCGGGTTCGCGCCTCGCGGCGCGCCCCGGAATGACGTAAGTGACGATTACTCAGTCAGCATTTTGCGGAGTTCGGCCTTCGCCACTTTCTCCAGCGTGGAGCGCGGCATGTCGTCGACCAAGCGCACTTCGCGCGGTCGCTTGAAGTCGGCGAGCGACGCCGCGCAGGCAGCCGTGATGCGATCGGCGAAATCCGGCGGCGCCGCGGCGACGCCTCCTTGCGGGATCACGAACACCACCGGCACCTCGTCGAGCATCGGGTGCTTCTTGGCCACCACCGCCGCCTCGCGCACGCCCGGCACGGTGATCACCACCTGCTCGATCTCGGAGGCCGCGACGTTCTCGCCGCCGACCTTGAGCATGTCCTTGGCGCGGTCGCCGAACCGGATCGCGCCGTGCTCGAGCAGCGTGACGCGGTCGCCGGTGACGAAGTAACCGAATTCGTCGAAGCTGTCGCGCGTCGCGGATTCGTTGTGGAGATACTCTTTGAACAGCGACAGCCCCGGCACGCCCTTGATCAGCAGATTGCCGGTGTCACCGACCTTGGTCGGGGTGCCGTCGTCGCCGACGATGCGAATTGCGTATTCGGGCGCGGCGCGGCCGATCGACATCGGCGCGTTGGGCTGGTCGGCCTCGGCGATGATGCCGTGGGTGATGGTTTCGGTCATGCCCCACCAGCCGATGGTCTTGATGCCGAACGAGGCGAACACCGGAGGATCCGCCACTGCGGTGCCCCACATCCGGAACCGATGCGCGGCCGGCCGCTCCTGGTCGAGCAGCGCCTTCAGGCAGAAGGCGATCGTCGAGTTCCAGGTGCAGCCGTGCTCGGTTGCGACCATCCAGTAGCGGCTCGCCGAGAATCGCGGCTGTACCACCACGGAGCCGCCGACCCACAGCGTCGACAGCATCGAATAGGCCAGCGCGTTGGTGTGGAACAGCGGCAGATACAGAAGGTGCACATCGTCGGCGCGCAGCGTCTGATGCGCGGCGTTGATCTTGGCGCCCCACAGCGCATTGGCATGGGTCCACAGCACCGCCTTCGGCCGCGACGTGGTGCCCGAGGTGTACTGCACGCTGCACGGTGCCAGCGGATCGGTGGCGCGGCGCGGCCGGTCGGCACTGTCGCCGAACAGGCTGTCGAAGGAATCCGCCTTGGCGGCCGGCTGCGCAGCGATCGCCGCGCCTGGATCGTGTCCGATCACCGCGATCCATTTCAGGTTCTTGCAGTTGGCGGCCACGAGATCGGCATAGGCCGGCTGGGTGATGGCGGCGACCGCGCCGCAATGCGCGGCGAAATACTCGATCTCGGCCGCAGCCGAGCGAGTGTTGGTGGTGACCGCGATCGCACCGAGCTCGGTGCAGGCGAACCAGGCGAGCAGAAATTCGACGCAATTGTCGAGGTGGATCAGAAGGTAGTCGCCCGGCCTGACGCCGCGCTTGACGAGGCCGGCGGCGAGCGCACCGACGCGGTCGTGGAATTCGCCGTAGCTCCAGCTTCGAGACGGGGCGTCGAACGGCGCCCAGATCACGAACGGATGATCGCGCCGCGCTTCGGCATGCAGCTTCAGCAGCCACGGCACATCCATCCCATCGAACGGCGTCACCACACCCGGTGCGTCACCATGCAGCGGCATATTCCCTCCCCTATACGATTCTGTCGGCGCATTCGCGCTGTTGTTGTCGCTTGGCAGGCGGCGGATCTGCCGCTTGCGTCGTGTTGTCGCGATGTTTGCCACTCGGAGGCCGCCTGCGCAATCGACCAGGGCGCGCGGCGCGATGCGTCACGCGCAAGGCTCGAAGACTTCAGCGCGATCGGCTGCGTCGCAACGCCTCAGTGAAGGATTTGTGAATCGATATCCGGAACGTCGCCGCGCTGCACTCGTTCATCCGCATATCGACCACGACAGAGGAGAACGAGATGCGATATTTGGCAATGGCGGCAATCGCGGTCGGCGCGCTGGGCGCGTCGCAACTGATCGACGCTAAGCCGGCGCAGGCGACGGTGAACTATCCGTACTGCATGCAGGGCGCGCTGCAGGGCTATCCTGGTGACTGCAACTACTCGACCTTTGCATCGTGCCGCTACACCGCGAACGGCACTGGTGGCAACTGTGTCGCGAATCCGCGCTACAGCGCATGGGATCGCGGCTACGACAGCTACGGCTATGCGCCGGCCAATGATTATCCGGTCTATTGATCGGTTCGCGGAGACTTAGCAGGAGCGCGGTGACTAAAGGCCGCGCTCCTTGCGGCTGAAGTTCGACAAATGCCCCTCGCGCGCCGCTTGGGCGCGTGCGGCTTTGATCAGACCCTTGCTCTTGCCGGGCGGGGCCGGGCGCGACACCAGCCGCTCCATCCGCCGGCTGCCGCAGGCCGGGCAGGGCGGCTTGTCGTCGAACCCGACCAGCAATTCGCAGTCCTTGTCGCATTGCTTACAATGGAAGCCGTAAAGCGGCATCGCGACACCTCCTGAACTCCGTCAGGAGAGGCTTTGCAGGATCCGGACCAGTTCCTTGCAAAGGCGCCGGCTAGCGCCGCTCCCCGATCACCGCGAGCAACTCGGCCCCGTAGTGCTCAAGCTTCTTGTCGCCAATCCCCGGGATGCCGCGCAGTTCGTCCAGAGTCCGCGGCTTGGCGGCCGCAAGACCGTCGAGGGTGGCATCGTGCAGCACCACATAGGCCGGGACACCGCGTTGGCGCGCTACCCCGGCGCGCCAGGCTTTCAGAGCCGCGAACAACTCCGGATCGCCGCTGGTTTCGCGCGGCGCGCCGCCAGCCAGATCGCCGCGGCGGGATTTCGCTCGCGGCGGACGGCCGGTCTGTTCGCGCAGCATCACCTGGGTTTCGCCCTTGAGCACCGCCCGTGAGGTCTCGGTCAGCTTCAAGGCGCCGAATGCCTCGCTGTCCGGCACCAGATGGCCGAGCGACACCAGTTGGCGGATCACCGCGCGCCATTGTTTCTCGTTGAACTCGCCGCCGATGCCGAAAACCGACAGTTTGTCGTGGCCGAATTGAGCGACGCGATCAGTCAGCCGGCCGAGCAGCACGTCGATCAGGTGCTGGGCGCCGAACCGCTGCCCGGTGCGATAGGCGCAGGACAAAAGCTTCTGCGCCGGCACGGTGCCGTCGATCACCTTCGGCGGGGTGAGGCAGTTGTCGCAATTGCCGCAGCTCTCGTGTTGCGCCGTCTCGCCGAAATAGCCGAGCAGCCGGGTGCGGCGGCAGCCGGTGGATTCGCACAGGCCGACCAGGGCGTCGAGCTTGCCCATCGAGACCCGCTTGAACGCGTCGGAGCCAGAGCTTTCGTCGATCATCCGGCGCTGCTGGACGATGTCGGACAGCCCATAGGCCATCCAGGCATCGGACGGCTTGCCGTCGCGGCCGGCGCGTCCGGTTTCCTGGTAATACGCCTCGATGCTCTTGGGCAGGTCGAGATGGGCGACGAAGCGGACGTCCGGCTTGTCGATCCCCATGCCGAACGCGATGGTAGCGACGATCACGATGCCGTCCTCGTTGAGGAAGCGGTCCTGATTGCGCGCGCGAATGTCGGCCGGTAGCCCGGCGTGATACGGCAGCGCGGTGAGCCCGGACCTGCTCAGCGTCTCGGCGATGTCCTCGACCTTGGCGCGCGACAGGCAATACACCACGCCGGATTGGCCGCGGTGGCGTTCGTCGATGAAGGCTTTGAGCTGGGCCGGTGCGTTCTGCTTGTCGACGATGCTGTAGCGGATGTTCGGCCGGTCGAAGCTCGACACGAAGCACGGCGCATCGGTCAGCGCCAGCCGCTCTGCGATCTCGCGGCGGGTCAGCGCATCGGCGGTCGCGGTCAGCGCGATCCGCGGCACATTCGGAAATTTCTCGGCGATCGCCGAGAGGCCGACATATTCGGGCCGGAAGTCGTGGCCCCATTGCGACACGCAATGCGCCTCGTCGATCGCGAACAGCGCGATCTTCGCCCGCGCCAGCAGGCCGAGGCAGCGCGGCGTCAGCAGCCGCTCCGGCGCGACATAGAGCAGGTCGAGCTCGCCTTTCAGCAGTTGCTGCTCGATCGCATTCGCCTCGTCGTAGGACAATGCCGAATTCAGCGCCGCGGCGCGCACGCCGCTCTCCAGCAGCCCGGCCACTTGGTCGCGCATCAACGCGATCAGCGGCGACACCACCACGCCGCAGCCGTCGCGCAGCAGCGCCGGCAACTGATAGCACAGCGACTTACCGCCGCCGGTCGGCATCAGCACCAGCGCATCGCCGCCATCGGCGACATGCCGCACGATCGCCTCCTGCTGGCCGCGGAACGACGACATGCCGAACACATGGTTCAGCGTCGACAGCATCCGAGCGTCGAGTTCGTCGTCGGTTTCGCGGGGCGCGGTGCGGGTCATCGGAGCGGGCGGGGGAGCGGGGACATGAGGTCCCTATAGCCCATTCTCACCGATTCTGCCCATGAGGCAGCGACTCTCCCCCGGCACAGCGCGCCCCCGCTCCCACAAGCGGGAGAGGCAGTGCGCCGTGCTGCGACGCTCCGCCTCAAACGATTCGACTGTTCTTGTTACCCCAATATTTGTCGCGCAGCAGGCGCTTGTAGAGTTTGCCGGTGGGCAGGCGCGGCATTTCGTCGGTGAAGTCGATCGAGCGCGGTACTTTCTGGCGCGACAGCGATTGGGCGCAGAACGCCAGCAGTTCCTGCTCCAGCTCGGCACCGGCGGCCACACCCTCGACCGGCTGCACCACCGCTTTCACCTCCTCACCGAGATCTTCGTTCGGCACGCCGAACACCGCGGCGTCCGCCACTTTGGGGTGGGTGATCAGGAGGTTCTCGCACTCCTGCGGATAGATGTTCACGCCGCCGGAGATGATCATGAAGGTGGCGCGGTCGGTGAGGTGCAGATAGCCGTCATCGTCGACATAGCCGACGTCGCCGACGGTGCTCATGCTGCCGTCTTGGGATCGGGCTTCCTGGGTCTTCTTCGGGTCGTTGAAATACTCGAACGGCGTCGCGGTCTTGAACCAGATCTGGCCGGGCGTGCCTTTCGGGCACGGCTTCATGCCGTCGTCGAGAATATGCAGGTCGCCGAACATCACCTTGCCGACGGTGCCGCGATGCGCCAGCCATTCGGCGCTGTTGCAGGCGGTGAAGCCGAGGCCTTCGGTGGCGCCGTAATATTCGTGGATGATCGGCCCCCACCATTCGATCATCTGTTCCTTCACCTGCGGCGGGCAGGGCGCCGCGGCATGGATCGCGACCTCCAGGGTGGACAGACCGTAGCGCTTGCGGACCTCCTCGGGCAGCTTCAGCATCCGCGAGAACATCGTCGGCACGAGCTGGCTGTGCGTCACCTTGTACTTCTCGATCAGCGCCAGATACTGCTCCGGATCGAAATGCTCCATGATGACCACGGTGCCGCCCACCCGGATGGTGAGGCCGACCGCCGCCTGCGGCGCCGAGTGATACAGCGGCGCCGGCGACAGGTAGATCATGCCGTCGCGATACTTCCACAGCATGTTGAGGAAGTGGAACAGCGGCAGCGGCTCGGACGGCGGCTGCTCCGGCAGCGGCCGCAGGATGCCCTTCGGCCGGCCGGTGGTGCCGGACGAATACAGCATCGCGGTGCCGAGGCTTTCGTCGGCGATCGGCGTGCCCGGCAGATCCTTGGTCGCTTCGGCGAGCCCGACGATCCGTTCGCTCTCGCCGTCGCCGTCGACGACCACGCACAGCGTGACGTTGGGACATTCCTTCAGGGCCTCGCGGGCGACGTCGAGCTTGGCCTTCGAGGTGATTAGCGCGCGGGATTCGCTGTTGGTCAGGATGTAGGCGAGCTCGGCCGGCGTCAGATAGGAATTGACGCAGGTGTAGTAACAGCCGCTGCGCTCGCCGGCGCCGCACGCCTCGATGTAGCGATTGTTGTTCTCCATGAAGATCGAATAATGGTCGAGCCGCCGCAGGCCATGATTGCGCAGCAGATGCGCCAGACGGTTGCTGCGGGCTTCGAGCTCCGCATAGCTCACGGTCTCGCCGGTCGAGGCCATGATGAAGGCGGGATGGTCGGGACGGGTCTTCGCGAACTGGCCGGGATACATCGTTCTCCTCGTGCTGATGCGTGCCTGAGTTTCTGGTTTTTTGAACGGTTCAGTCATTCGCCGCCGTCATTGCGAGGAGGCGAAGCCGACGAAGCAACCCAGCTCGGTGCACCGGGCTTCTGGATTGCTTCGCTGCACTCGCAATGCCGGCCCCCTCTTGGTGGATGCGGTGACTACGCTGCCATCTCCAAAATCTCTCGCACCTGCGCCGGCCCTTCGATGGTGCGCGGATTGCGCGGCACCCAGGGCGTGCCCATCGCCTGGGTGGCGATCCGCTCGAAATGTTCGGGGCCGACATTCACCTCGCGCAAGCTGCGCGGCATGCCGAGCACCCGGATCAGCGCATCGAGCACGTCGCCGGCGTCTTCGCCGGCATGGCCCATCGCGGCGGCGACCAGCGCCTGACGGTCGTGATTGGCGGCCTTGTTCCAGCGCATCACCGCCGGCAGCATGATGCAGGAGGTGTGGCCGTGTGGCACGTCGAACACAGCGCCGAGCACGTAGCCGATGCCGTGGCTGGCGCCCATTGGAACGCCGGCCGACAGCGCGCCCATCGACAGCCAGGTGCCGATCTGACAGTCGAGCCGGGCGTCGAGATCGGTCGGGTCGGCCTTCACCCGCGGCAGCCCGGCTGCCAGCATCGCGAGGCCGCGCAGCGCCTGGGCGTCGCCGTAAGGATGCGCCTCGCGCGAGCAGATCGCCTCGACGCAGTGATCGACCGCGCGGATGCCGGTCGACAGAAACAGCCATTCCGGCGTGTGCAGCGTAATCGTCGGATCGAGGATCGCGGCGCGCGGCATCACCAGCGGATGGGCGAACTTCTCCTTGACCCGCGTCGCCTCGTTGGTAACGCCGGCTATCGCGCTGAACTCGCCGCCCGAGATCGTGGTCGGCACGCTGATCTGCCGCACTTTCGGCGCGACCGGCGATGCCTGATTGGCGACGCGGTCCATGTCGGCGGTGGTTCTGATGTCGTTGGCGAGGCAGATCTGCACCGCTTTGGCGCCGTCGGTGATCGAGCCGCCGCCGATGGTGACGACGAGGTCGGCCTGGATGGCGCGGGCCTGTTCGGTGGCGGCGATCACTGCTGCGCGCGGCGTATGCGCCGGCATCGCGTCGAACACCCCGGCGCAACGGCCGCCGAGCGCGTCCTTGATCTTGGCGATTTCGTCGGTGGTGCGGTTCAGCGTGCCCGACACCATCAGCAGCGCGCGCTGCGCGCCGATCCGGTCGAGCTGTTCGGTGACGGCGGCCGCAGCCGGCTGGCCGTAGACGACCTCCTCCATGGCGCCGAACACGACGCGTCCCGTGATCACGTTGTTTCACTCCCGGTTGGCCGCTTTTGCGTGGCCTTAGCGATGATCCTAATCCGATCGTCGCAGCTTCGGGAACAGGAAAATTCGTCGCGGCGGCGCCCCATGTCGGTTCGCAGTGGGGGGCGGCCAGCGCGGTAAGATAAGACGTTTGGCTGATCCGCCGTCGTAAGGGGTTGTCGCTGCCCCGCCCGCATGTTGAATGCGGCGGCAGAATTTGTTGTGACGCGTTTTCTTCACGCGAACCGGTGACCATTTCGCGCGGAAACGCTGTCGTCGGGGAGACAATCCATGACCAAGGCCGTGCTCGGCATTATCGGCGGCTCCGGAATCTACGATTTGCCGGGGCTGGAAGACGTCCGTGAGGAAGCGATCGCGAGCCCGTGGGGCGAGCCGTCTTCCGCGGTGCGGCGCGGCAATATCGCCGGTCTGCCGATCGTGTTCATGCCGCGCCACGACAAGGGCCACCGGCTGTCGCCCTCCGACATCAACTACCGTGCCAATATCGACGTGCTGAAACGCGCCGGGGTCACCGACCTGATCTCGCTGTCGGCCTGCGGCTCGTTCAAGGAAGAACTGCCGCCCGGCACCTTCGTGCTGGTCGATCAGTTCGTCGACCGCACCTACAAGCGCGAAAGCTCGTTCTTCGGCAAAGGCTGCGTCGCCCACGTGTCGATGGCGCACCCGGTGAGCCCGCGGCTGCGCATCCATCTTGCGGCCGCCGCGGACGCGGAGGGCATTCCGGTGGCGCGCGGCGGCACTTATCTCTGCATGGAAGGGCCGCAGTTCTCCAGCTATGCGGAGAGCATGACCTACAAGCAGCTTGGCTATTCGGTGATCGGCATGACCAACATGCCGGAGGCCAAGCTCGCCCGCGAGGCGGAAATCTGCTACGCGACGGTGGCGATGGTCACCGATTTCGACTGCTGGCACCCGGACCACGACGCCGTCACGGTGCAGGACATCGTCCGGGTTCTGACCTCCAACGCCGAGAAGGCCAAGAGCCTGGTGGCGCGGCTGGCACAGGACTTCCCGCGCGAGCACGAGGAATGCCCGATCGGCTCCGACCGCGCCCTCGACGCCGCCTTCATCACCGCGCCAGAAGCGCGCGATCCGGAACTGCTGAAGAAGCTCGACGCGGTGGCCGGGCGGGTTCTGAAGGCGTAAACCGCGTCATGGCGAGGAGCGGAAGCGACGAAGCAATCCAGTGCTCGTGCGTGAACTTCTGGATTGCTTCGCTTCGCTCGCAATGACGGATTCGATGTTAGCGAGGCACCATGAAAGTCGACGGCACACCTACCCGCACGATCTGGCTCGAGGCTGACGGCTGGACCGTCGGCACCATCGATCAGCGCCGGCTGCCGCACGACTACGTCGTGGTGAAGCTGACCAGCTCCGATGAGGCGGCAGATGCGATCCGCACCATGCTGGTGCGCGGCGCGCCGCTGATCGGGGCGACCGCGGCCTACGGCATGGCGCTGGCGATGCGCGAGGATGCCTCCGACGCCGGGCTCGAAGCCGCCTATCAGAAGCTGGTCGCGACCCGGCCGACCGCCATCAATCTGAAATGGGCGCTCGACGAGATGCGCCGTGCGCTCGCCCCGGTGCAGCCGGCGGATCGCAATGCTGCGGCCTATCGGCGTGCCGGCGAGATCGCCGACGAGGACGTCGCCATCAATCAGGCGATCGGCGCCAGCGGCCTGAACCTGATCGAAGCGATCGCAGCGACCAAGAAGCCCGGCGAGCGCGTCAACGTGCTGACCCATTGCAACGCCGGCTGGCTCGCCACCGTCGACTGGGGCACTGCGACCGCGCCGATCTATCAGGCGTTCGATGCCGGCATCCCAATCCACGTCTATGCGGACGAGACGAGGCCGCGGAATCAGGGCGCGTCGCTGACCGCCTGGGAGCTCGGCCATCACGGCGTCGACCACACCGTGATTCCGGACAATACCGGCGGTCATCTGATGCAGCACGGGCTGGTCGACCTCGTCATCGTCGGCACCGACCGCGTCACCGCCGACGGCGATGTCTGCAACAAGATCGGCACCTATCTGAAAGCGCTGGCGGCGGCCGACAACAAGGTGCCGTTCTACGTCGCTCTGCCGTCGCCGACGATCGACTTCACCATCCACGACGGCGTGAAGGAGATCCCGATCGAGCAGCGCGAGGCCGCGGAAGTGACCGACATGACCGGTCGCACCCGCGATGGCCGGATCGAGACGGTGCGGATCGTGCCGCAAGGCTCCAAGGTCGCCAATTACGGCTTCGACGTCACCCCGGCGCGGCTCGTCACCGGCCTGATCACCGAGCGCGGCGTGCTGAAAGCCGACCGTGCCGCGCTGGCCGCTGCCTTTCCGGAGCGGGTGGCCCAGGCCAAGGAACTCCTGCGGGCGTCCTGAGTTCGCTAGAATGCGGCTGCTTGGCCGCAGCGTGAGCCAGCTCGGCGGTATTGCAGCATCGAAACAGTGTGTCGCGCGGCCGATCGCCGCGTAACCTCTGTGGAAAGGCTCTCGCGCCCGCCACTTTTGTGGCTATGCTGATTCGCGCCGGAGCCGAGCCTCGCGCGCCCCAAGGACTCGCATCATGACCGATCAATCCAGGCCGCCGGAGCGGCCGCGCTATGAGCCGGAGATCATTCCGCCCGGACAGACCCATGATCCGCTGGGGACGCGGATTTTCATCGACCAGAACACCACCGAGCACGTCTTCGTCGGCAAGGTTGGTCCGCTCGGCTTGTTCCTGATGGCGCTGGCGATCGGTGCGGTGATTGCTGTGGTGCTGGTGCTGCTGCTCGGGGCGTTCCTGTTGTGGATTCCGGTGGTGGGGCTGCTGGTCGCCGCGGGGCTGGTGGCCGGCGTGTTGCGGCCGCTGTTTGCGCGCAACGGGGGCTGACGCCGGATCTACCGGTTCGACCACTGTCAGCGAGCGGTCAGCGGCCACGCGCCACACTGGCGGTGTCCGAAGGAGCTGGCCGGTATCTCGATGAGGCGCCTGTTCATTCTCACACTCGCAGCCCTGATCGCCGCGGCATCGCTGCCGTCGGCGCGCTTGCTCGCGCATGACCATATTCACGGCGCCCACGATCGCCGCCACGACCATGACGAAGCCCGGCGCGCAGTCGAACGCGGCGAAATCCGGCCGCTCACCGAACTGCTGGCGATGGTCCGCGACAAGCTGCCCGGCGAGATTACCGGCGTCGAGATCGAGCGTCACCACGACCGCTGGCTGTACGAATTCATCGTGGTCGACAAGGCGGGCCGGCTGTACGAAGTCTATCTCGATGCGCTGAGTGGCGAGATCCGTCGCACCAGGGAGAAGTGATGCGGGTGCTGGTGGTCGAGGACGACAGCCGGATCGCGTCGGAGCTGGGGCGCGGTCTGGGCGAGGCCGGCTACCTCGCTGAAATCGTCGGCGACGGCGAGGAGGCGTGGTTTCGCGGCGACACCGAGGACTACGCCGCCATCATTCTCGACCTCGGCCTGCCGGGTCTCGACGGCCTCACCATCCTGAAGCGCTGGCGCGACAACGGCCGCCTGACCCCGGTGCTGATCCTCACCGCCCGCGGCAGCTGGGCCGAACGGGTCGACGGTATCGATGCCGGTGCCGACGACTACCTGCCGAAGCCGTTCCAGATGCAGGAGCTGCTGGCGCGGCTGCGCTCGATCGTGCGGCGCTCGGCCGGTCATGCATCGTCGGTGGTCAGCATTGGCGAGGTCACGCTCGACGAGCGGCAGATGCAGGTCAGCGTTGGCGGTAAGCCTGTGTCGCTGTCGCCCCTGGAGTATCGGCTGGCGTCCTACCTGGTGCTGCATCGCGGCCGGGTGGTGTCGCAATATGAACTCGCCGAGAACATCTACGGCCAGGACGACGCCCACGATTCCAACGCCATCGAGGTGCTGGTCGGCCGGGTCCGCCGCAAGATCGGGGTCGACCTGATCGAGACCCGCCGCGGCTTCGGCTACATTGTGGCGGACGAGCGTCCATGAGGCACAGCTCGCTGCGGCTGCGGCTGATCGCCGGCGGGGCCGGGGCGATCCTGATCGCGCTCAGCATCGCCGGCTTCGCGCTCACCATTCTGTTCGAGCGCCACATCACCCGCACCATCGCGGACGATCTGGAAGTGTCGCTTAAGCAGCTGCTCGCCGGCATCGAGGCCGGGCCGGACGGCCGGCTCGCGGTGGTGCGGCCGCCGACCGACCCGCGGTTTTCGGAGCCGCTGTCGGGGTTGTACTGGCAGGTCGGCGACGATGGCGATCAACTGGTGCGGTCGCGGTCGCTGTGGGACGATCGGCTGACGGTGCCGATCGATCAGCCCGGGCCCGGCGAGGTGCATCACCACGACATCGCCGGCCCGTTCGGCTCGCGGCTGTCGATCGTCGAGCGCCGGGTGCTGCTCACCTTGGGTGGCAAGAGCGTCCCGATCCGCGCTGCCGTGGCGGTCGACTTGGCGCGGGTCGACGCCGCCGGCAAGGCGTTTGCCCGCGATCTCGTGGTGGCGCTCGGCCTGCTCGGCGCGGTGCTGGCGCTCGCCACCTCGGTGCAGGTGATGCTCGGCCTCCGGCCGCTCGCGGCGCTGCGCCGCGACGTTGCCGCAATCCGCTCCGGCCGCAGCCGCCGGCTGCCCGAGGCGGTGCCGGACGAAGTCCGCCCGCTGGTCGAGGAGGTCAACGCGCTATTGGACGCGCAGGCGCACGAGATCGAACGCTCGCGCGACCGCGCTGCCGATCTTGCCCACGGGCTGAAGACACCACTGGCAGCCCTCGCGGGCGATGCGGCGCGGCTGCGCGAGCGCGGCGAGGACAAGCTCGCCCGCGACATCGAGGCGGTCGGCGCGGCGATGAGCCGGCACGTCGACCGCGAGCTGGCGCGGGCGAGGCTGCGCGGCGCCGCGCGGCGTGGCGAAAGCGTCGCGGTGGAGCTGCTGCCGTTGGTGAGATCGCTGGTGACGATTCAATCGCGCACGCCCGCGGGCCGTTCGATCGCCTACGAAATCGAGGTCGCCGACTATGTGGCGGTGCCGATCGAGCGCACCGACCTCGCCGAAGTGCTCGGCAATCTGCTCGACAATGCCACCCGTCACGCCAAATCCCGGGTGCGGATCGGCACCGCCTGCGACGCCGACGAATTCTGCGTCATGATCGAGGACGACGGCGAGGGGCTGGACGAGGCGGCGCGCACCGAAGTGCTGTCGCGCGGCATCCGGCTCGACCAGCGCGGCGAGGGGGCAGGGCTGGGGCTGGCGATCGTCCAGGACGTGCTCGACGCCTATGGCTGGAGCCTGCGGCTGACGCGTTCCGATCTCGGCGGCCTCAAGGCCTGCTGCTGCGCGGCGGTGGCCTCGGCCGGGCCGGGCCGGTTCTGAACCGGCGCCGCCACCTTGCCATCGCGCGCGCCCGCGCTATATCCCGATTTTCCCTCACATTCCTTCTGCAGGACCAGCGAATTCGCCATGACCATGACTGATACCGCCAGCGAGACGAAGCCGTTCCAGGCCGAAGTTGCCGAGCTTTTGAACCTGATGGTGCACTCGGTCTATTCAGAGACCGACATCTTCCTGCGCGAGCTGATCTCGAACGCCTCCGACGCGCTCGACAAGCTGCGCTATGAATCGATCGCAAAGCCCGAGCTGATGGAGAAGGGCGGCGAACCGAGCATCCGGATCATTCCGAAGAAGGCGCCCGACACCCTGACGATCGTCGACAACGGCATCGGCATGGATCGCCAGGAACTGATCGACAATCTCGGCACCATCGCCAAGTCCGGCACCAAATCGTTCATTTCCAAGCTCGCCGAATCCAAGGACAGCGCCGGCCTGATCGGCCAGTTCGGCGTCGGCTTCTATGCCGCCTTCATGGTGGCGGACAAGATCACCGTCACCAGCCGCCGCGCCGGATCGGACGACGTCTGGACCTGGACGTCCGCGGGCGGCGCCGGGTTCGAGATCGGCCGGGCCTCCGACGAGGATGCGGCGCGGGTCGAACGCGGCACCGAGATCGTGCTGCATCTGAAGCCCGACGCCTCGAAATATCTCGAAGACTGGCAGATCGAGCGGATCGTCACCGAATATTCCGACAACATCCAGTTCCCGATTTTGCTGGTGCCGGAGGAAGGCGAGCCGCGCCAGATCAATTCGGCCAGCGCGCTGTGGCAGCGCTCGAAGTCGGAGCTGAGCGAGGACGATTACAAGCAGGCCTACAAGCAGATCGCGGGCGCATTCGACGAGCCGGCGATGACGCTGCATTATCGCGCCGAGGGCCGGCAGTCCTACGCGGTGCTGCTGTTCGCGCCGTCGACCAAGCCGTTCGACCTGTTCGAGCCGGAGCGCAAGGGCAAGATCAAGCTCTACGTCCGCCGCGTCTTCATCACCTCTGAAGCCGAGATGCTGCCGCCTTATCTGCGCTTCCTGCGCGGGGTGATCGATTCGGAGGATCTGCCGCTCAATCTGTCGCGCGAGATGCTGCAGAAGAATCCGCAGCTCGCGCAGATCCGCAGTGCGGTGACCGGCAAGGTGATCGGCGAGCTGGAAAGCCTCGCCGACAAGAAGCCGGAGGACTTCGCAAAGATCTGGGACGCGTTCGGACCGGTGCTGAAGGAAGGCCTGTACGAGGACTTCGAGCGCCGCGAAAAGCTGCTGTCGCTGGCGCGCTTCACCACCACGGCCGGCGAAAAGCGGTCGCTGAAGCAGTATGTCGAGGCGATGAAGGAGAACCAGACCGAGATCTATTATCTGGTCGGCGACTCGCTGGAGCGGCTGAAATCCAACCCAAAGCTGGAATCCGCCGCCGCGCGCGGCATCGAAGTGCTGCTGCTGACCGATCCGGTCGATGCGTTCTGGACCTCCGCGCAGCTCGATTTCGGCGGCAAGCCGCTGAAGTCGCTGAGCCAGGGCGACGTCAATTTCGATCTGATTCCGAAGCTCGATCAGGACCAGGACAAGGACGGCAGCGACGACACCAAGGCCGACGAGGCGACCGTGATCGCGGTGATCAAGGACGCGCTCGGCGATCGCGTCTCCGACGTCAAGGCGTCGCAGCGGCTGACATCGAGCGCATCGTGTCTGGTTGCGGGCGGCATGGGCCCGGACCGCGAACTCGAGAAGATGCTGGCGCGCGCCAACAAGGGCGCCGGCTCCAAGCCGATCCTTGAGATCAATTTGAAGCATCCGCTGGTCGCGGCGCTCGGCAGGGCAAAGGACGACAAGGCCGAAGCGGCCGATCTGTCGTTCCTGCTGCTGGAGCAGGCGCAGATTCTCGACGGCGAATTGCCCGAAGACCCCGCTGCGTTCGCCGGCCGTCTCAACCGGCTGGTGCTGCGCGGTCTCGTCCCGCATGGTTAGCGGCCGGCTAACAAACACGGTTACCGGAATTTTAAGCACTCGCATCGATACTGGCTGGCATCGAATTGCCAGCCAATGGTGTGAGTCCGATGCGTCGCAGTCTCGTTGTCGCCACCGCCTTGACGGCGGCCCTGTCACCTGCAGCCGCTGCCGACCTGCCGAGGTTGCTTCCCGCCGCACCGGTGCAATGGAACTGGACCGGGCTGTATTGGGGTGCACATGTCGGCGGCAGCTTCGCGCAGTCGCAGTTTCCCGATCCGCTCGGCGCCTCGCTGTATGGCGGCACCGTCCGCACACCTGCGGCATCGGCCGGCATCCAGGTCGGCTACAATCTGCAGCGCGGCCGCTGGGTGATCGGCGCCGAGGCCGACATCAGCGCGATGAACGGCAATGGCACCAACACCTGCATGGCCTCGTCCGGTTTGTTCATCTCGGCGAATTGCCGGGTACGTCAGGACGCATTGGCGACGCTCACCGCGCGCGTGGGTCTGGTCACGGGTCCCGGCGGCCGAACGTTGCTGTACGGCAAGGGCGGCGCAGCATATCTGAGCGAGCGAATCGACATCACCGCCGGCAATCCGCTGCAGTCATCGACCGAGCACAATGAAGGGCGATGGGGCTGGACCGTCGGTGCCGGTGTCGAGCAGGCGTTGGCGCCGGCCTGGTCCGTCAAGGTCGAATACGACTATGCCGACTTCGGCAGCAGCCAGATGGCGACGCCGGCGAGCTTCGCGCTTGCGCCCGGATTCGGCTACTTCCCGACGCCACAGGGGATCACCAATGTGCGCCAGGATCTTCATGGTGTGAAGGTCGGGCTCAATCTGAAATTCGGCGGCGATACCGAGGCGCGCTTCGACGACTTTCATCTGCGCGGATCGCTGCGCGGCCAGGATGCGCCGACGCTCGCCGACGCCGAGATCGGCGCCCGGGTCTGGTATAGCTTCGGCAGATTCCAGAAAGACCTCGGTGCGGGCGTCGATCCGGGTCGGCAGAATCGGCTGATCTCGCGATTGACCTACCAGAGCACTTCGGCGTCCGGTGAAGTGTTCGGTCGTGTCGACGGTCCTTACGATCTCTTCCTCAAGGGCTTTGCCGGCGGCGGGACGCTCGTGAGCGGCCATATGAACGACGAAGACTGGATCGCTAGCGACGGCATCCCCTATTCAAATACGTTGTCGGATCCCGTCAAGGGCAGCATCGCCTATGCGACGCTCGACGTCGGCTACAATCTGCTGCGCGGACCCGACTACAAGTTCGGTGGCTTCGTCGGCTACAACTACTATCGCGAAAACAAATCGGCCTATGGCTGCGTGCAGACCGCCGGCGCGACCGCATCGCCAATCTGCGGCTCGCCGATCGCGAACAGCGTTCTGGCCATGACCGAGAACGACACTTGGCATTCGCTGCGGCTCGGCTTCAACGGCGAACTCGGGCTGGGCCGTGGTCTCAAGCTTTCCGCCGATGCCGCCTATCTGCCTTATGTGAAGATGTTCGGAACCGACAACCACGTGATGCGCACCGATGTCAGCGATACCGTCTCGCCGGAGCGGGGAACCGGGCAGGGTGTACAGCTCGAAGCGATCCTGTCGTATCAGGTCTCGAATGCGTTCAGCGTCGGAGCCGGCGCGCGGTATTGGGCGATGTGGGCCACCACCAACGCCTACACCAACATTTTCGGTTCGGAGTGCCCGTGCCAGACGTTGCCGACGCGCACCGAGCGATATGGAACTTTCTTGCAAGCAGCGTACAAATTCGATGGCCTCTAACAATTTCCGCTGCTGAACAATCCGCTGGGCAGCGGCAACTTTCCTAACTAAGCTGCGCGCCAACCAAAACACTGGGAGGCACGTCATGAAACTCGGACTTCTTTCCGCCGCGCTCGCGGCTACGGCTCTTGTCGCCGTCTCGCAGGCCTCAGCGCAGGGTGTCAAGATCGGCATTCTCAACGATCAGTCCGGCGTCTACGCCGACTACGGCGGCAAGTGGTCGCTCGAAGCCGCCAAGATGGCGGTCGAGGATTTCGGCGGCGAAGTGCTGGGGCAGAAGATCGAGATCGTTTCCGCCGATCATCAGAACAAGCCCGACAATGCGGTCGCGATCGCGCGCAAGTGGTACGACGTCGACGGCGTCGACATGATCACGGAGCTCACCACCTCCTCGGTGGCGCTGGCGATCCAGGATCTGTCGAAGGAAAAGAAGAAGATCGACATCGTGGTCGGTGCCGCGACCTCGCGAATCACCGGCGATGCCTGTCAGCCCTACGGGTTTCATTGGGCGTTCGACACCCACGCACTGGCAGTCGGAACCGGTGGTGCGCTGGTCAAGGCCGGCGGCGACAGCTGGTTCTTCCTCACCGCCGACTACGCGTTCGGCTATGCGCTGGAGAAAGATACCAGCGAGATCGTGCTCGCCAATGGCGGCAAGGTGCTCGGTTCGGTACGGCATCCGCTGAATTCGTCGGACTTCTCCTCGTTCCTGCTGCAGGCGCAGGCTTCCAAGGCCAAGGTTGTCGGCCTCGCCAATGCCGGTCTCGACACCGCCAATTCGATCAAGCAGGCCTCTGAGTTCGGCATCGTGGCCGGCGGCCAGAAGCTGGCCGGGCTGCTGATGACACTGGCCGAAGTGCACGGCCTCGGCCTCAAGGCCGCGCAGGGGCTGGTGCTGACCGAAGCCTACTACTGGGATCGCGACGACAAATCGCGGCAGTTCGCCGAGCGTTTCTTCAAGCGCACCAACCGGATGCCGAGCATGATCCAGGCCGGCACCTATTCGGCGACGCTGTCCTATCTGAAGGCCGTCAAGGCAGCCGGCACCAAGGATACCGAGGCGGTGGCCAAGAAGCTGAAGGAATTGCCGGTCGACGACGCGTTCGCGTCCGGCAAGGTGCTGGCCAACGGCCGCTTCGTCCACGACATGTATCTGTTCGAGGTCAAGAAGCCGGAAGAATCCAAGAAGCCGTGGGACTACTACAAGCTGCTCGCCACCGTGCCGGGGGACAAGGCGTTCCCGACTGCGGCGGAAAGCGGCTGTCCGCTGACGAAGTAAGCGCCGATCGATGGTTCGAGACGACAGTCGGCGCTCCGCAAGGGCCGCCGGTTTTGTCTCGAGAGGCTGAGCCGAGCGTTGCGCAACCTCTCCCGCTTGCGGGAGAGGTCGGACCGCGTAGCGATTTGGGTGAGGGCACTCCTCTCAGCGATCGATGACTCACTGCCTCGGGCGCCCTCACCCCAGCCCTCTCCCGCAAGCGGGAGAGGGAGCCGGCGCTGCTTGGGTCACGCCCCCAGCATCTGGTGCACCACGCCGTAGACCGAGCCGCCCCACAGGAAGGCGGTGGCCACCATCTGCACTGCAAAGCCGACGCCGCGCTTCTCGGCGGCTTCGGCGTAGCCGAGCATGTAGAGGATCCGTCCGATGATCCACACCGCGCCGGCGGCGGCCGCGAAGGCGTCGCTGAGATAGTAGGCGAACAGCCACAGCGACGGCAGGAAGATCGGCATCCACTCCAGCGTATTGGCCTGGACGCGGAACACCCGCTCGAATTCGGGATGGCCGGAGGTCGCCGGCGCCTTGACGCCGTACAGCATGCGCGCCCGCGCGACCTGCACCGAGGTGTAGAAGTAGAACATCAACGCCAGAAGGGTGGCGATCGTGGTGTAATGAAACATCCAAGGGCTCCCAGACGAGATTCGTTCGTGCCCGGCTGATGGCCGCCGGTTGCGTGCAGCTTGAACTCAATATCCGGTCATCTCAAGATATCCGACACCGCTCCGGTTACCGTTGAAGGCGATCGGCCCCTCCCAATACGGGAAGCTGGTCTCCATCCAGCTCGTCGGGTTGAGCGGCGTGGTTTCGATTGCAACATCCTGGCCGGCGACCGCCACGCGCCAGCGCGTCGGAATCTGGCGGGTGCCGATCGCGGTGAAGCCGAGTGGTTCGAGCCGGATCTGATCCGGTGACAGCGGCACGGAGCGGCCGTCGGTGCCGATCCAATTGCCGGCGAAGTAGTTTCTGCCGTCGCGCTGCCGCAGCCGAAACAGCATCGCCTTGTCACCGGACGACAGATGCAGCGAGAACCAGTCCCAGCCGGTCTGGTCGGAGGCGAGCGGCTGGCTCGACCATTCACGGTCCATCCAGGCCGTCCCCTCCACCGGAGTCGAGCGGTCGTCGAGGGAGAGCATACCGGACGCGGTGAAATACGGCTGGCTATAATAATAGGACGCCTGGCCCCGTTCGGACTTGCGCGAGTAGCCGTTGTCGCCTTGCAGCACCAGCGGCCGGTTCGCGCTCAGTCGCAGCGCGTAGCTGAAATCGGCGGCGCGCGCGGTCACTTCCAGCGGCGACAGCGTTGCGGCTTCCATCGCTGGACCGCCCTGCATCGCCCAGTCGTCGATGATCGCTTTGAAAGGTGTCGCTTCGACGTCCGCGACGCCGACGCCACCCCGCGAAAACTTCTCGGCAAAGCGATGAGTGTGGTCGCTGGTGACGGCGGCATGCGCCATCCAGATCTGCTGGTTGGCCCAGCCGCTGCGTTGCGGGCCCGGCGTCATCGCCTGGCGGAACAAAGTCCACTGCGCCCCATAGGCGTTGCCTGCGGCATCCTTCAGGTTCGCGGTGAGGTACCACCACTCGATCCGGAAGTCGGGATGCGGACCATGATCGTCGGGAAACGCCAGCCTGCGGCCGGGCACCACAGGTGCAAATCCGCCGGCGTCGCTGCCGAGACCGGCGAAGCCTTGCGCCGAAGCGCGCGGCGACGCGGCGGCCGCGGCGAGCAGGCCGGCCGTGAACGCGCGGCGGTTGATGCGGCTATCGTTCATCGGCAAACACCTTGACCAGCCGGGCCGGCTGCATCCGCATCAGCTTCAAGATCGGTAGCGCCGCCGCCAGCAGCGTCGCCAGCAGCGCGACGCCGACCAGCTTCGCCAGTTCGAACGGAAACATTTCGAACGGCAGCCGCCACCCGAACGCCTTCACGTTCACCACCGCGATCAGGCACCATGCCACCATCAGGCCGAGCGGCAGCGCCACCAGCGCGGTGATCGCCGCCATCGCCAGCGTCTTCATCAGCTCGATCAACGCCAGCCGGCGGCGGGTGAGGCCGATCGCCCACAGCGGCGCGAGCTGCGGCAGCCGCGAAGCGCCCAGCGTCAGCAGGCTGGTCAGCAGCGCCACGCCGGCGATGCCGAGCGTGAAGGCGTTGAGCGCGGTCGTCACCGCGAAGGTGCGGCTGAAGATCTGCTTGGAGATCGCCTTCAGCGTCGCCTGGTCGGCGAGGCTGCGTTCGCCGAACGCGAAGTTTTCGCGCAACGCCTCGATCAATGCCGGCACCCGGGCCGGATCGACCCGCAGGCCGAGCCGGGTCCTGGCGATGTCGGGGAAATGCCCAGTCAGCGCGTCGAACGCGACGCCGAGCTGGCCGCGCGGATTGCCGTAGTCGGCATAGATCGCCACCACCTCGACCGGCCATGGTCCGCGGTCGGTCGGCACCACGATGCGGTCGCCGAGCTTCACGCCCAGCCGGCGCCAGAGCTGCTCGCTGACCAGCGCCGCATCGCCGCGCGCGACGCGGTCCCAGACGTCGGAAGTGTGTTCGAGCAGCGGCCAGTGATCCCGATAGGTGGCGTCGTCGGCGAACCCGATCAGTTCCACCGGCTGGCCCTGCAGCTTGACTTCGGCGCGGGCGCCCGGCAGCAGAGCGGTGACTTCCGGGCGTCCCTTCAGCCATGTGCGGATTTCGGCGGCCTGCTGGTTGTTGGCGGCGTTGAGATACACTTCCGCGGCGAGCCGCCCGTCGAGCCAGCGCTGGAAGGTCCGGCTGAAACTCTCGACCATGGTGCCGACGCCGACATTGACCCCCAGCGCCAGCAGCAGCGCCATCAGCGCCAGCGACAGGCCGGAAAGCTGCAGCCGGCTGTCGGCCCAGAACCAGGTCGTCAGTGGTCCGCGCGCCAGCTTCTCGCCGAGCGCCAGCACCAGTCCGAGGATTGCCGGCAGGCCGAGCGCGGCGCCGAGCAGGATTGCGGCCAGCACCGCGAACCCGGATAGCAGCGAATCGCCGAACCACAGAAAGATGAGGCCGGCGGCGAACACCGCGAGTGCGGCTGTTGCCTGCACGACCAGCCAGCGATGCTGCGCCTGCTGCCAGGCGTAAGACTGCGCCGCCGTCAGCACCGGCAGCCGTGCTGCTTTGATCAGCGAGGCTGAGGCGGCAGCGAGCGTGCCGAGAATGCTGATGGCGATGCCAGCGAGCCACCACTCCGGCCGCAGCGACAACTCTCCGGGAATCTGCGCGCCGTAAAGTCCGCGCAAGGTGGCGGCGACGTCCGGCAGCAATGTGGCGGCGATCAGATAGCCGCAGACCAGACCGATCAGCCCGGCGAACAGCGCGATCAGGCACAATTCGATCACCATCACGGCGTTGAGCTGCCGCGCCGAGGCGCCGCAGGCGCGCAGCGTGCGCAGCATCTGCCGGCGTTGCTCGAAGGCCAGCCCGATCGCCGAATTGACGATGAATAGTCCGACCAAAAACGACAGCAGACCGAACGCGGTGAGGTTGAGATGGAAGCTGTCGGTGAGCCGCTCCAGCTCGGTGGTGGCGTCGGGCTGATCGAGCTGCAGCGCGTCGCCGACGACCTGTTGCAGAGGCGGCCGCGGAGCGGCGGCCCTGCTGCCGACCAGCAGCCGCGACAGCCTGCCCGGCATGTCGAGCAGCGTCTGTGCGATGCCGATGTCGACCACCAGCACGCCGGGCGCGATTTCGGCCTGCGGCCGCAGTGGCGGCAGATGCTGTCCGTTGGGCAGTTCGGGCGCCGCACCATCGGCCAAGCCGATTTCGCGCAGTGTTTCCGGCGCGATCAGGGTCTGGCCCGGCGGCAGAATGAAGCCCTGCAGATCGGAGGTGCCGAGCGCCGGGGCCGCGTTGGCTTCGATCGGCAACGACAACGGTTCGACGCCGAGCAGCCGCAGCGAGCGACCGCCGATCCGGACCGCGCCTTCGACCGCCGGCGACACCGGCCAGCCCGCGCGGCGCAATTCGACATAGAGCTGCTGGGAGAAGCTGCCGCCGTCGCGCGCCACCAGCGTCGCGGTCCGGTTGCCGCCCAGCGCGGCGGCGGCGCGGTCGTAACTGCTGCGGGCCTGGGCATTCAGCGCCTGCACCCCGCTCCACAGCGCGGTGGCGGAGATCAGGCCGATCGCCAGAGTCGCAAGCTGCATCGGATGCCGTCGCCAGTGGCTCAGCAACACGGCGAGGATCCACAGCGCCCGCCTCAATGGATCAACCCTGCGTGCAGATGCACCCGGCGGTCCAGCATGCCGGCGAGCCGTTCGCTGTGCGTGACCATCAGGAAGCCGCAGCCGGTGCGGCGCACCAGATCGGTGGCGAGCGCCAGCACCTCGTCGGCGGTGGCTTCGTCGAGATTGCCGGTCGGCTCGTCGGCCAGCAGCAGCAGCGGCTTCACCGCCAGTGCGCGGCCGATCGCAACGCGCTGCTGCTGGCCGCCGGAAAGTTGCTCGGGATAGCGTCTCAGTAAAGTGCCGAGCCCGAGCCGCTCGATCAGTTCGGCGCGCCACGCCTCATCCTGGCGACCGGCGAGACGGGCCTGGAAGACGAGGTTGTCGGCGACGGTCAGGCTCGGGATCAGATTGAACTGCTGAAACACCAGGCCCAGTCGCTCGCGGCGGAAGGCGGCGCGCTCGGCATCCGCCATCGTCGAGATCGTCGCTTCTGCGAACCGGATATCGCCGCTGTCGGGCTGATCGAGGCCCGCGATCAGATGCAGCAAGGTGGATTTGCCGCTGCCGGATTCTCCGGTCAGCGCCACGCTCTCACCCGGCTGCACCGCCAGATCGACGCCGCGCAGGACGGCCACACGTTCCTGTCCGGACGAGAACGATTTGGTCAGGGCCGAGACGGTCAGCATCGGTGACGATCGTGCAGCATAGCGATGGACGCGCACGGGCTGCGCGAGATCGAACCGGTCATGTCGCCTTCCAAACCGCCAGGACAATGTCGAACCGATATGGTGACGGTTAGCGGGGTGCTCAAGATAACTCGTATTCACCGCGTAAATAACGCAGCCTTTGGGTTGCGGCCGGCAACATCCCCGATTGCATTCGGCCGGGAACAACGGCAGCATTGCAACAGGCTCGCAATAAGAGCCGTTCAACGAGAATATCCGGGAGGTGTGTCGTGGCTGCACAATCGACGCCGAGAGGCGCCTGGAGAATTACTTTTCTCCTGTTTCTGTTCATGGTGGTGAACTTCGCCGACAAGATCGTCGTCGGTCTGGCCGGCGTGCCGATCATGCAGGAGCTGAAGCTTTCGCCCGAACAATTCGGTCTGCTCGGTTCGTCGTTCTTCTTCCTGTTCTCGATCGCGGCGATCGTAGTCGGCTTCATCGTCAATCGCGTCGAAACCAGATGGGTGCTGCTGGCGCTGGCGCTGATCTGGGCGGTGGCACAGTTTCCGATGGTCGGAGAAGTCTCGTTCGCCACCTTCGTGATCTGCCGGATCATTCTCGGCGCCGGCGAAGGCCCGGCCTTTTCGGTCGCGGCGCACGCGATCTACAAGTGGTTTCCGGATCATCAGCGGACGCTGCCAACCGCGATCCTGTCGCAGGGTTCGGCATTCGGCGTGATCCTGGCGGTGCCGGCGCTGAACTGGATCATCGTCAATCACTCCTGGCACTACGCGTTCGCGGCGCTCGGCATTGTCGGGCTGATGTGGGCGGTGGCGTGGCTCGCGCTCGGCAAAGAGGGGCCGCTGGTCCCCAGTCCGGCGGTCGCTGCCGCGGAGGTGCGGATCCCCTACGCGCGGCTGCTGACTTCGCGCACCTTCATCGGCTGCATCCTGGCGACCTTCGGTGCGTACTGGGCGCTGTCGCTCGGGCTGACCTGGTTCACCACCTTCATCGTGCAGGGACTGGGCTTCACCCAGCATCAGGCCGGGCTGATCTCGATCACGCCTTGGGTGTTCGGCGCCTGCGTGGTGCTGTTCACCGGCTGGCTGTCGCAGCGGCTGATGCAGCGCGGCGTCTCCAGCCGGATGGCGCGGGGCGTGCTCGGCGCCACGCCGCTGCTGGTCGGGGGCGCCATCATTCTGACCCTGCCCTATATCGACAGCGCCACGGCGCGGATCGCCGCGCTGGTGATCGGCTCCGGGCTGTGCGGTTCGATCTACGTGGTCTGTCCGCCGATGATCGCCGAATTCGCGCCGGTGTCGCAGCGCGGCGCCGCGATCGCGATCTACGGCGCGCTGTACACGCTGGCCGGGATCGTCGCGCCCTGGGTGATGGGCAGCGTGCTGCAGCACGCGACTTCGCTGCTCGACGGCTACCTGGCCGGCTACGCCATCAACGGCGTGGTGATGATCGCGTCGGGCATCGCCGGACTGTTGCTGCTGTGGCCGAACACCGAGCGTGAGCGCTTGCTCGACCTGCGCAGCCAGGCTGCGCTCGGACGGCGCAGGATCGCCTGATCGCGCGGAAGGCGAGGACGCCGCACGCGGACGTGCGGCGTCCGAAGCCGATCCTACCGGCTCGGCGCATCGGTGTTGAAGATCTCGCCTTCCGGCACCCAGCTCTTGCCGTCGAACCGCGCGATCTGCATCTGGGTGTACGGCGCGTAGCGATCCGGCCGGGTCGAGATCTTGATCCCGGGCAGCAGCAACGGAGCCGCCGTCGGCTTGATGTTGGTCGCCTGCTTCAGCAGGTTCTCGCGGGTCAGGTTGTCGCCGCAGGCTTCCAGAACCTTCACCGTCATGTAGGCCGAGATGTAGCCGGTGACGGTCGAGCCGTCCGCGATGTCGCCTTTCGGGTACCACTTGGTGAGGAATTCCTTGAACTCCTTGATGTCGGCGTCGTTCGCGAATCGCGGATCCGTCGGCGTCTTCGCCGCCAGCGCGGTGAGCAGTCCGGTGGAGGCTTCGAGGCCGGCGGGCTCGAGCGCGCCCTTGATCGAGCTCGACACGCTCACAACGTAGTTCAGCGGCCGCCAGTTCAGCTCATAAACCTTGCGAATCGCCTGGGCGCCGAATTTCGGAGTCGCCATGGTGAACAGGGTATCGGCGCCTGACGCCTTCAGCGCGACGATCTGCGAATCGACCGTCGGGTCGGTGACTTCGTATGTCACTTCCTTGACGATCATGGTCTTGGCCTTGTCGCCGAGGCCGTCTTTCAACCCTTTGACGTAGTCCTTGCCGGCATCGTCGTTCTGTGAAAACACCCCGAGCTTGGCATCCGGCTTGTTCTTCAGCAGGTACTTCGCGAAGATCATGCCCTCCATCTGGTAGGGTGGGTAGAGCTGAGTGGTCCACGGGAAGTTCTTCGGATCATCCCACTTCGCAGCGCCGGTCGAAATGAAGATTTGCGGCACCTTCTTGGCGTTGAGATATTTCTGGATCGCCGAATTGGTCGGGGTGCCGATCGTGCCGATGATCGCCAGCACCTCGTCCTGCTCGACCAGCCGCCGGGTCTGCTCCACGGTCTTCGGCGGCGAATAGCCGTCGTCGAGGCTGATCAGCTTGATCTTGCGGCCGTTGACGCCGCCTTTGGCGTTGATCATCGCGTAGTAGGCGTCCTCGACATGCCCCTGAACCCCGTAGGCCGAGGCCGGGCCGCTATACGGCATGGTCTGCCCGATCTTGATTTCGGTATCGGTGACACCGGGGCCGTATTGCTTCTGGGCGAACGCAGGCTGGGCCGCAGCAAGCGCAACAGCGCCGGCTGCGAGGAGCGAGATGCGTGTGGACATTGTGTTTCCTCTCGTCGTTGAAGCCGCACTCTTCGGTGCGGGCTGGTACGTCGATCGCCCGGGCTTGTTGTTTGATCGGGGCGCGGTGCAATCATGCCTACGGTCTCACGAGAGTCTCGCCGGTTCAATTGAATTGCGCGGCGGCGACGCAGCGCCAGGCGATCGATCGTCGTCGCAGAAATTTCGCGCAGCGGACTAAGCGCTGCTAAGTTGTCGGAGTGATCGGTGTGGTGGCAGCGAGGATACACGATGACAGCCGATGAACGACGATTGCGGGTGCTGCTGTCGGAAGGCGGCAGCACCTCGGCGCGTCAGGCGATCACCGTGCTCGGGCTCGCCGGGCATCACGTCGAGATCTGCGATCCGTCGCCGGTGTGCCTCGGCCGGTTCTCGCGCTTCGTGCGTGCGTTCCACCGCTGTCCGCCGCTTCGCCGCGATCCCGCCGGTTATCTCGGCTTCGTCGAGGATCTGCTGGCACGGCGCGGCTTCGACGTGCTGCTGCCGATCCACGAGCAGGGCCTGGTGTTCGCGCGTGCGCACGACCGTGTCGCGGCATTGACCGGCGTGGCGCTGCCGTCGTTCGCCAGCTACCGCACCGCGCTCGCCAAAGCCGGCTTCAGCCGGCTGTTGGACGCGCTCGGCCTGCCGCAGCCGGAAACCCGGATCGTGGCTTCGGAGCGCGAACTGCGCGATGCGGCGCGGCCCCCTTGTATCGTGAAGTCGTCGGTCGGCACGGCCAGCCGCGGCGTCTGGCGGGTTCCGGACCGGGGCGCGCTCGATCCGGTGGTGCAGGAGCTGCGCGCGGTCAACGGATTGGCCGACGAACTGCTGGTGCAGGCGTTCGTCGCCGGGCCGATCGAGCACGCCCAGGCGGTGTTCGATCACGGCGAACTGCTGGCGCTGCACGTCTATCGGCAGATGGCGGCCGGCGCCGGCGGCGGACCGGCGCGCAAATGCAGCATCCGGCGCGACGACGTTCGCGCGGACGTCGCGGCGATCGGCGCAGCGCTGCATTGGCACGGCGCACTGTCGTTCGACTACATTCAGCCGGCAGATGCGCGGCCGCTGTATATCGACTGCAATCCGCGACTGGTCGAGCCGATGAGTGCGCAGCTTGCCGGCCTCGACCTGGTCGACCTGTTGCTGCGGCTGTCGCTCGGTGAGCGGCCCGGAACGATCGGACCGTCCCGTGAAGGCGCCCACAGCCATCTCGGCATGCAGGCGCTGCTCGGTTGTGCGTTGCGCGGCGGTTCGCGGCGCGACGTGATGCGGGAACATTCGCGTCTGATCCTTCGGCAGCCGCCTTATGCCGGCAGCGCCGAGGAACTCACTCCGGTGCGGCACGACTGGCTCAGCGCAGTGCCGCTGACGGCGACTGCGGTCATCCTGCTCGCCGCGCCGAACCGCGCCTCGACGCTCGCCGCAAAAGGCTGGGGCGAGCATCTGCTCGACGCGGATACGATCGCGCGGATCGACCGAGGATTCGAGCGTTGCAGCTGACGAGCGGACGTGCCCGGACCACCTGACGGTTACAGATCCTTGGTATAGTCGTCGCGATCGCGGTCCGGCGCGCAGATGTCGCCGGTCTCATAAAGATCGTCGTCGACGGCGGGCGGCGGCTTCGGCGGCGCGGGTTTGGGCTCGCCTTTTCCGCCGCCGCTGCCGGCCTTCTTGTCGCGTTTCGGAGCCGCGGCCTTGGCTCGTTTGCGCAGGAAGCCGATCATTGTCTCTCGGTTCCGTCATGGCCGGCACGCGTGGCTCTAAGCGCACACGCGACCAGCGTTGCTGTCGGTTCAATTCAACCGCGGTTGCACAATCGAGACTAGACCGGATTCGTCAAAGCTCGCACGCAATTTTCGCATCATGCAATGCCGCAGCGTGACGTTCGGCGCGGATCAGGTCCGCCGGCCGGAGCTCTGCTGGTCCGCCAGCCATTCCGACAGCGGGCGCGGCTTATCGTCCTCGGCCTTCTTGCCGCCTCGCTTTGCGGTGGGGCTCGCGGTCTTGGTGCGCTTGGTCTTGCTCGATGGCCCGGCTTGCGGCATCGCGGCTTCGCGGGCGAGCCGCAGCGCTCGCAGTCGGGCCATGTTGTCGAGGACCGCTTTGGTCGCGGCTTCGCGTTCGGTCTTGCCGCCGTCGCCTTCAGCGGCGCCGCCGGCGCGGTGATTGTCGTCGTTCGTCATTCGTCCAGTTCAATTGCAGTCCGTGAGGAAGTCGGCGTGATAGCACGAAAAAAGCCTCCGAACAGCCTTTCGGCGTTCGGAGGCTGTTCGACGTTGGTTTCGCGTGCAAGCGGCGTGGAACGCAGCCGTGCGATCAGAAAGTCACCCCCGCCTTGGCCAGATAGGTCCGGCCGGGCAGTGGATAGGCGCCGTAGCGGCCGGGCGTGAAGCTGCTGGCCACCGCATAGTCGTAGTATTGGGCGTTGAACAGGTTGATCACGCTCAGCGACCAGAAGAATTGGTCGATCTCGCCGCTCAGCTTGACGTCGACGGTGCCGTTGGCCGGGATCTTGACTTGGCTGTTGGCATTGTCGCTGTCCATGAAGCGACTGCTCCAGACCCGCGCGGTGGCATCGAACACGACGTATTTCTGCCAGACGTTCCAGGTCACGCCGGCATTCGCCGTATAGCGCGACACCAGCGGCACGTCGTTGCCCGACAACGGCCCTTCGCGGAACGTTGCGCGGGTGTAGGCCGCGCCGCTGCGCAGCAGCAGACTGTCGCTGAGGCGGATCGACGAACTGGTCTCGCCGCCGTAGCGGCGGGTTGGATCGAGATTGGTGTTGTAGAAGTTCACCGGGTCGTAGCGGATCTCGTTGGTCAGATCCATGTTGTAGACGCTCGTCTGCATCTCGAACGGACCGGACTTGATGCGGAAGCCGCCTTCGACATCCACCGAGGTCTGCGTCTTGAGCGCAAAGGTGCCCGGGATCGGATTGAAGAACGCATCGTAGGACGGCCCAGAGGCGACGCGTTCGTCGACATTCGGGGTGCGGAACGCGCGAGCGGCGCGGGCAAACACGCTGAACACGTCGTTAAAGCGATGCTCGAGGCCGACATGCAGCGCATGCTGGGTCTCGGTGCTGTCCAGCGGCAGAGCCTGCGCTCCGCCGAAATAGCCGGGCGCCAGCGGATTGAGCCGGTCGGTGGCTTCGACCTTCACGCTCTGCACCCGGCCGCCATAGGAGAAGTCGGTGGTCGGCAGGACGGCGATGGTCTGCTGCCAATAGCCGGCGAGGGTCTTCTGCGACAGGTTATAGACGTGAACCGGCGGCGTGCCGCGATATTGGCCGCGGTCGGAATCATAGGTCGCGTCGTAATAGTCGAGGCCGGTGAGGATCTTCGACGGCAGGCCGAAGAACGCGTTCTTGATGCTCAGCCGCGGCGTGATCGACCAAGTCTGCAGATGCGCGTCGAACGAGCTCGCGCTGAATGGCGACAGCGGCACATTGCCGAAATAGGCGGCCTGCTGGCGCTTGTCGCGCAGGCCGCCATCGACGATCAGTTCGGCGCCGTCCCACAGCGATTTGGTGAAGCCGGCCGTGATATTGGTGCCCTGCTTGTCGGCGTAGTCGAACGGCGTGTTGGTGCCGCGGCGGTCGGTCTGCAACTGATTCAGGCCGATCGACGGGTCGACGGTCCGCGAACCGGGCAGGCCGAGGCGTTGATTGTCGCCCGAGATGTTGACGAACGCGCTGAAGTCGCTCGTCGTGTAACGCAGTTCACCCAGCGCATTGTTCTGTTCGAGCGCGTTGTTGGTACGGTAACCGTCGGTACGGACGTGATTGGCGAAGGCCGACGTCGACCATGGGCCGGAATTGAAAGCTGCCGACACCGCAGCGAGGCGCTGATTGAACGAGCCGACGCCGCCTTCGGCGCGGAATGTTGCGGGCGGACCGCCAGCGCCGGTCTTGGTGACGATGTTGATCACGCCGCCGACCGCGTTGTCGCCGTACAGCACCGCGCCGCTGCCGCCGCGAGTGATCTCGATGCGCTCGATCGACTGCAGCGGGATGCTCGACAAGTCGATCCCCTGCAGGTCGAGGTCGTTGAGGCGACGGCCGTTGATCAGAAACAGCGTATTCGAGGTCGCTGTGGCGCCGAAGCCGCGCAGGTCGACCGAAGAGCCGGTACCGTTGACGCCGCCATACAGCGACGTGCTCTGCACACCGGGCGTCTGTGCGATGATGTCCTGCACGGTCTGCGCTGGCGAACGTGCGATGTCGTCGGCGGTGATCACGGTGCTCGAGGTGCCGACGATGGAGGTGGAGGTGCGGGTGGCGGTGGCGCTGACCACGATCTCCGGCAGCATGTCCTGAGCGGCGGCGGGCGTGATGAGCGAAAGCGAAGGAACCAGAACGGTGGAGGCGAGAAGTGCGCGCGAAAGGCCGGAGCAAGGCCGCGGCGCGGCGGGTCGGGAATGCATGGGATCAACCTCGGCTGACGTCTGTGGCACGTCACAGCGAACGAGGTCTCACCGGCTTGTTCGGAAGCGGTGAAGACAATGCCTGCAATTCCCGGCCGGCAACTTCGCGTGTGACCACGAATGACGGCAGGTCTCCTGGCTCGCGGTTGATCTTCCGTCGCCTTCCCAGGACCGAGGTTCCCAGTGGCATCCGACGAAAGACGATCCGCTTACAGTTGCGGGAACAGCTACGGCCTAGAACGCGAAAGTGGCAGCGTCCGCACCGTATTCCCTTTTCATTCCCTCTCGGGAAACCGTCGGCACCATCTAGAAGTCCCGAGATTTGCGAGTCAATTCGCCGATGGCGTCGAACAGGCCTAATCGTGGTCGGATTGTGACCAGCTGTGACTTGCGTGTAACAGCCGGGTCTGTACACCTCACACGATTAGCGGATGCGGCAGGTGGCGATGGCGGAGTTCGTGGTCGAGTTCGGCAAGGATGGACGGCGGGTCGAGCCTGACGGCCGGCTCGATGCTGCCGCGTTTCACCGCAACGAGGCGGCGATCCGCGCCGTGTTGGCCCGCCTGCTCACCGGCCGGCACGGCGACGTGCTCGAAGCGGGCAGCGGCACCGGTCAGCACATCACCGCGCTCGCGCGCGAGCACCCGTCGATCGTGTGGTGGCCGAGCGATCTCAACGACCGGCATTTGGAGAGCATTGCGGCCTGGCGGGCCGATGCGGCGCTGGCCAATCTGCGGCCGCCGCAGCGGATCGATCTGGCCGATCCTGTCTGGTCGGTCGCGCCGGTCGAGGGGGCGGCCCCGGGACCGCTGCTGGCGCTGTTCTGTTCCAACGTCGTGCACATCGCGCCGTGGCGCGTCGCCGAAGGGCTGCTCGCCGGCGCCGGACGGCTGCTGCGCGACGATGGGATGCTGGTGCTGTACGGGCCGTTCAAGAAGGACGGCAGGCACACAGCGCTCAGCAATGCGGTGTTCGACACCAGCCTGCGCGACGCCAATCCGGAGTGGGGTGTCCGCGACGTGGCGGATCTGGAACAGCTGGCGGCCGGCGCCGGTCTGGCGCTGAGCGAAATCGTCGAGATGCCGGCCAACAACCTGATCCTGGTGTTTGTACGGGCAAAACCGGCGGGGGCCGATGCGGCCGGTGGTACCGCGGCGGGTTGATCGCGCCCGGCCCGGCCCTATGATGCGCGCGCAATCGCCGGCCGGGGTCGGCCGGCGCGAGGAGAATCCCCGCCGATGGTCGATGCGACGGCCAACGACATCGTCGAAGACGATGCCCGTGCCCGTTCCAACGTGGTGCGGCTGGTCGCGGCGCAGGCACTGACCGGCGCCAACGCCGCGGTGATCTTCGCCACCGGCTCGATCATCGGCGCCCAGCTCGCGCCGCAGATGTCGCTCGCGACCGTGCCGCTGTCGATGTACGTGCTCGGCCTTGCTGCCGGCACGCTGCCGACCGGCTGGATCGCGCGGGCTTTCGGCCGGCGTGTCGCCTTCATGGTCGGCACCGGCTGCGGCGCGCTGACCGGCGTGCTCGGCGCGGTCGCGATCCTGTACGGCTCGTTCCTGCTGTTCTGCGTCGCCACCTTCATCGGCGGGCTGTACGCCGCGGTGTCGCAATCCTACCGATTCGCCGCTGCCGACGGCGCCAGCGCGGCCTATCGGCCGAAGGCGGTGTCGTGGGTGATGGCCGGCGGGGTGTTCGCCGGCGTGCTCGGTCCGCAGCTCGTGCAATGGACCATGGACGTCTGGCAGCCGTATCTGTTCGCGTTCTCCTATGTGGTGCAGGCGGTAATCGCGCTGATCGCCATGGCGGTGCTGTGGGGCGTCGATGCGCCGAAGCCGAAGCCGGCCGAACGCGCCGGCGGCCGGCCGCTGCTGGAGATCGTGCGGCAGCCGCGCTTCATCGCCGCGGCGCTGTGCGGCGCAATCGCCTATCCGATGATGAACCTGGTGATGACCTCGGCGCCGCTGGCGATGCAGATGTGCGGGCTGAGCGTCGGCGATTCCAATTTCGGTCTGCAATGGCACATCGTGGCGATGTACGCGCCGAGCTTCGTCACCGGCTCGCTGATCATCAAGTTCGGCGCGCCGCGCGTGGTCGCGGCCGGCCTGATCCTGGAGGCGCTCGGTGCCGGCATCGGCCTCACCGGCGTCACCGCCCCGCACTTCTGGGCGACGCTGTTCGTGATCGGGGTCGGCTGGAACCTGGCGTTCGTCGGCGCCTCCGCGCTGGTGCTGGAAACCCACCAGCCGAACGAGCGGACCAAGGTCCAGGCGGTCAATGATTTCATCATTTTCGGGCTGATGGCGCTGGGCTCGTTCGCGTCCGGCCAGTTGCTGGCCGACTACGGCTGGGCGACCGTCAATCTCGCGGTGTTTCCGCCGGTGTTGCTCGGCCTGATCGTGCTGGCGATCACCGGCTGGTCGAAGATACGAAAACGTGCGGCTCTGGCCGCCACCGAACTGTCCGATCGCGGCGTCTGACCGCGCACCAACACGGCCGGCGGCGAACGCCGGACAGGGGAGGGAGTCCGATGCCGTCGCCTGCGACGAATGACGCTCGCCGCCCATGGTGACGACCCCGGCTCCCGACGAGACCTCGTTCCGCTATCACGGCTGGCGGATCGTCGTGGTGTGCTTCGTCGTCGCCACCTTCGGCTGGGGACTCGGCTTCTACGGTCAGAGCGTTTATCTCGCCGAACTGGCCCGCATGCACGGCTGGCCATCGTCGCAGATCGCCACCGCGACGACGTTCTTCTATCTCGCCGGTGCGCTGCTGGTCGCGTTCGTCGGTGATGTGATCCGCACCATCGGGGCCCGGTCGTGCCTGCTCGGCGGCATCGCCGCGATGGCGCTCGGCACCGCTTTGCTCGGCCGGATCGATGCGGTCTGGCAGCTCTATGCGGTCGATGCGCTGCTGGCGGTCGGCTGGGCCGGGACCAGTCTCGGCGCGATCACCAACACGCTCGGCCTGTGGTTCGACCGGCGCCGCGGCATGGCGATCAGCCTGGCGCTCAACGGCGCTTCCTTCGGCGGCATTGCCGGCGTGCCGCTGCTGGTGGCGCTGATCGGCGCGCTCGGCTTCGCCGGAGCGACGACGGCTACCGCGCTCGCCGCGGTGGTGTTGCTGATGCCGCTGGTCGCGATCGTGGTCGCGCCGCCGCTGCATCCCGCCAATGCCGCTCCGGTCGCCGCCGCGCCAAGGCCGCTGTCGTCCGGCGCGATCCGCGGCAGCGCGCTGCGCGACCTCGGCTTTCTGACTGCGACGATCGCGTTCTCGCTGGTGCTGTTCGCGCAGGTCGGCTTCATCGTCCACCTGATCGCCTATCTCGATCCGCTGATCGGTCGCGAGCGCGCCGCGCTGGCGATGTCGCTGCTGACCGCGATGGCGGTGGTCGGGCGGGTGTCGCTGTCGGTGGTGATCGACCGGCTCAACCAGCGCCTGGTTTCGGCGCTGTCGTTCGCCAGCCAAGCGGTGGCGTTGGGAGTCTTGATCTCCACCCGCGACGCGACGCTGCTGCTGGCCGCCTGCGCGTTGTTCGGTTTTTCGGTCGGCAATCTGATCACCTTGCCGGCGCTGATCATCCAGCGCGAATTCCCGGCATCGTCGTTCGGCGTTTTGGTCGCGCTCAACACTGCGATCAACCAGGTCACCTACGCGTTCGGCCCCGGCATCATCGGCCTGCTGCGCGACGCCTCCGGCAGCTATGCGCTGCCGTTCGCCGGCTGTATCGCGCTGCAGCTCGCCGCCGCAGCGCTGATCATGGTGCGGCGAGGGCGAAGATAGCCCTTCTATCGCAGCGGAAACGACGGCTCACGCCAGCTCCGGCGTCTCGCCGTCGGGCAGCGGGAATTGGTAGGCGTTGAGCGTCATCGACACCATCGTGTAGTAGCCGCACAGTCCGATCACTTCGACCAAGCCGCGCTCGCCGAGCAGCCGCATCGCCTCGTCATACAGCGGCTGCGGCAGCCCCTTGGCTTCGTGCAAGGCGCGGGCGACATCGTAGATCACCTGCGCCTTCGGATTGTCGAACGATGGTGTGCGGCGGTCGCGGATCGCTTCGATGATCCTGGGATCGAGGCCGCCGTCGAGCGCCATCTTCTTGTGCGCGTACCATTCGTACTGCGCGGTCCAATGCCGCGCGGTGACCAGGATCGCCAGTTCCGACAGCGCCGGGGTCAGCGAGGTGTCGTAGCGCAGGAAGGCGCCGAGCCGGGTGGCGTGCCGGGCCATCTCCGGGCTCGCCAGCCACGCCATCATCGGCGGCGGCGGGCTGCCGCGCTTGCTGGCGATCGACTCGTCGTAGATGGCGCGTTGTTCGGCGCTCATTTCGCCGGGCGAAAGCAAATTCAGGCGCATCCTCGGTTGTCCTCTTCGGGTGTCGGCGTTCGTTCCCTAGCACATTGCCGCAAGATCGGAGCCGAGACGGATATTGAATTCCACCGCGCGACGCGCCAAGGTTGCCGCCAACAATGCATCGTCGGCGTGCAAAGCGTCGGCGCAAATGTGGATGGAAACCGCATGACCGATCTCGATACATTCCGCGCCGAGACTCGCGCCTGGCTGGAGGCCAATTGCCCTGCCGAGATGCGCACGCCGATGCAGGGCGACGAGGACAATTTCTGGGGCGGCCGCAACGCCAAATTCGCCTCCGAGGCGCAGAAGGTCTGGTTCGAGCGGATGCGCGACAAGGGCTGGACCGTGCCGGACTGGCCGACGCAATACGGCGGCGGCGGGCTCGACGGCGCCCAGCACAAGGTGTTGCGCGAAGAGATGGCTGCGATCGGCGCGCGCCCGCCGCTGTCGTCGTTCGGCATCTGGATGCTTGGGCCGGCGCTGCTGAAATACGGCAACGAACAGCAGAAGGCCGAGCACCTGCCGAAGATCGCGCGTGGCGAAATTCGCTGGTGCCAGGGCTATTCCGAGCCGAACGCCGGATCGGATCTGGCCTCGCTGCAGACCCGCGCGGTGCCGGACGGCGACGACTTCATCATCAACGGTTCGAAGATCTGGACGTCCTACGCCAATTACGCCGACTGGATTTTCTGCCTGGTGCGCACCGACCCGGCCGCCAAGAAGCACGACGGCATCAGCTTCATCCTGTTCGACATGACGTCGCCCGGCGTGACCACCAAGCCGATCCTGCTGATCTCCGGCAAGTCGCCGTTCTGCGAGACCTTTTTTGACAACGTCCGGGTGCCTCAGTCGCACGTCGTCGGCACCATCAATCGCGGCTGGGACGTCGCCAAATATCTGCTGCAGCACGAGCGCGCGATGATCTCCGGGATGGGCGGCCGTGACGGCGGCCGGCCGCTCGGCCAAGTCGCGGCGGATTCGCTCGGCACCGACGCGCAGGGGCGGCTTGACGATCCGATCCTGCGCGGCGAGATCGCCACGTTCGATGTCGACGAGGCGGCGCTCGCCTGCGCGGCGGAGCGGGCGGTCGATCTCGCCAAGGCCGGCCAACTGCATCCGGCATTTTCGTCGGCGATGAAGTACTACGGCACCGAGCTGAACAAGCGCCGCCACGAGATCCTGATGTCGGCCGGCGGCATCGACGCGCTGGAGTGGGAGAGCGAGCGCAGCCACGACGGCGCCCGCGCCCGCGCCTGGCTGCGCACCAAGGCCAACTCGATCGAAGGCGGCACCAGCGAAGTGATGCTCGGTATCGTCGCCAAGCGCATCCTCGATCTGCCGGGGGCGTAGCACCACCCCTCCACGTCATTCCGGGGCGCGCGTAGCGCGAACCCGGAATCTCTCTTCGCAACAACATCGGGATTCCAGGTCTGCGCGCGCCGCGCACATCCCGGAATAACGAACTCAAACCATCATTCCGAAGCGGAAACATCACCCATGGCTCTCGTCCTCACCGAAGAACAAACCATGCTGCGCGACTCGGCGCGCGGGCTGATCGGCGACAAGGCGCCGGTGGCGCATTTGCGCAAGCTGCGCGACGAGCGTGACGCTACCGGCTTCTCCCGCGACTTGTGGAAGAGCTTCGCCGAGATGGGCTTGGCCGGCCTGCTGGTGCCGGAGGAGTTCGGCGGCTCGGGGCTCGGCTGCGTCGAGGCCGGCGTGGTGATGGAAGAAATCGGCCGCAACCTGACGCCGTCGCCGCTGCTGTCGACCGCGATCCTGGCGGCTTCCGCGCTCGTCCGCGGCGGCTCGGACGCGCAGAAGAAGGCATACTTGCCGAAGATCGCCGATGGATCGCTCATCGCCGCGCTCGCGGTCGATGAAGGCGCCAAGCACCGGCCCGCGAAGATCGCGCTGGCGGCGACCCGCGCCGGCAACGGCTTTCGGCTGAAGGGCGAGAAGGCGCTGGTGGTCGACGGTCACGTCGCCGACCTTTTGGTCGTCGCGGCGCGCAGTGCCGGTCAGCCGGGCGATGCCGACGGGTTGACGCTGTTCCTGGTCGACCCGAAGGCCAAGGGCGTTGCGATCGAGCGTACCGTGATGGTCGACGCCCACAATGCAGCGCGGATCGGTTTCGACGACGTCGAGGTGAATGCCGATCAGGTACTCGGCGAGGTCGATCGGGGCGGGGCGCTGCTTGAGGCGGTGCTGAATATCGGCCGCGCTGCCGTCGCAGCCGAGATGCTCGGTGTTGCCGACGAGGCGTTCGGCCGGACGGTGAGCTATCTCAAGGAGCGCAAGCAGTTCGGCAGGCTGATCGGCGAATTCCAGGCGCTGCAGCACCGCGCCGCGCATCTCTACACCGAGATCGAGATCCTGCGCGCCGCCGTGCTCAAGGCGCTCCAGGCGGTCGACGCCGACGCGGCGCAGGCGCGCGTTGCTGTCGCTGTCGCGAAGGCCAAGGCCGGCACGGTGACCACGCTCGCGGTGCAGGAAGGCGTGCAGATGCACGGCGGCATGGGCATGACCGACCAGTTCGATATCGGCCTGTTCATGAAGCGCGGCCGCGTGCTGCAGGAGCTGTTCGGCGACAGCGCCTATCACGCCGAAGCGCTGGCGGAGTGGAAGACGTATTGATGGGTTAGCGTCACAAGCCGTCATTCCGGGGCGCGAACGGAAGTTCGCCAACCCGGAATCCCGAGGTTGCGTTCAAAGCGGTGCTACAAAGTGCGAGATTCCGGGCTCGCGCTGCGCGCGCCCCGGAATGACGAACGAGAGGGTGTTTGAGAGCGCAGGCGCATCAAAACTCCAAACCGTCATCCTCGCCCATTGCCGTCATCCCCGCGTAGGCGGAGATCCAGTATTCCAGGGAGCTGATTGCCAATCGCCAGCGCTCTCGAGTACTGGGTCGCCCGCCTGCGCGGGCGATGACGGTGGAGGGTGTCGAAGCGCCGACGAGACGGACTGACCGTCGTTCCTACCTGATCGGCGGGGCGTATTGGATGCCGCCGTTGCTCCAGAGCTGGTTGAGGCCGCGCGGGATGCCGAGCCTGCCGACGTTGCGGTCGTAGACCTCGCCGTAATTGCCGACGTGACGGACGATGCGGGCGGCCCAGTCCTTGGACAGGCCGAGATCCTCGCCGTAAGCGCCTTCTGTGCCGACCAGCCGCATCACGTCCGGCTTCTTCGACTTCATAGCCTCGTCGATGTTCTTCGAGGTGACGCCGAGCTCCTCGGCGTTGATCATCGCGTACAGCGTCCACTTCACGATCATCATCCAGTCGTCGTCGCGCTGCCGCACCACCGGCGCCAGCGGTTCCTTGGAGATGACGTCGGGCAGGATGACGTGGTCGCCGGCCGCGGCGAAGGTCTGGCGCAACGCGTAGAGCTGCGACACGTCGGCCGTGAAGGTGTCGCACTGGCCGTCCTTGTAGGCCTTCACCACGTCGTCGAATTTGTCGGACTTGACCTCTTGATACTTCATATTGTTGGCACGGAAGTAGTCGGCGAGGTTGAGCTGGGTGGTGGTGCCGTTCTGCACGCAGACCTTGCTGCCGTCGAGTTCGACCGCGCTGTCGATCTTGCGCGATGCCGGCACCATGAAGCCCTGGCCGTCGTAGTAGGCAACCGCCGGGAAATACAGCTCGTAGTTCGTCTCGCGCGACATGCTCCAGGTCGAGTTGCGCGACAGGATGTCGACCTTGCGGCTCTGCAATTCCTTGAACCGTTCATTGGCGTCGAGCGGCACGAATTTGACCTTGGTCGGATCGTCGAAGATCGCCGCCGCCACCGCGCGGCAGAAGTCGACGTCGAAGCCGGTCCAGTTGCCCTTGTCGTCCGGGGTGGCGAAACCTGGCAGACCCTTGTTGACGCCGCACAGCACCGCGTCGCGGCGGATGGTGCGCTTCAGCGTCTTGGTGTCGTAGCGCTCATAGGTGATCGCGGCGGCCGCGATTCCCGCCGCGACCACGAGCCCGAGGGCGAGCCCGGTCTGAAACGTCCGTTTGAACATGCTGAATCTTTCGCAATGAGAACAGTGGGCAGACGCGGTGCGCTACAGCTCGGGCTTCTGCCGGACCACCACCTTGGTGCCGACCGGGACGCGGTCGTACAGGTCCATCACGTCGGCGTTGACCAGCCGAAAGCAGCCGGACGAGATCGCGGTGCCGATGGTGTCGGGGCGGTTGGTGCCGTGGATGCGATACACCGTCGAGCCGAGATACATCGCGCGGGCGCCCATCGGATTGCCCGGGCCGCCGGCCATGAAGCGCGGCAGATAGGGCTGACGCTGGATCATCTCCGGCGGCGGCGTCCAGTCCGGCCATTCGGCTTTTCGCGAAATCTTCAGCAGCCCCTGCCACTGGAAGCCTTCGCGGCCGACCCCGATGCCGTAGCGCAGCGCGCGGTTGTTGCCCTGAACCAGATACAGGTAACGTTCCGAAGTCTGCACGATGATGGTGCCGGGCGCCTCCGTGCTGCGGTAATACACCATCTGCTTGCGCCATTCCGGCGGCAGCACGTAGCCGTCGTCTGCGATCAGCCCGGGCTCGTCGCCGACGTCGGGCTGTTGCGCGTAGCTCGGTACCGAGACGAACGTGATCAGGGCTGCCGCCGTGGCGAGCCGGCCGATCCAACGCGGCATTCTCATGAGACCCCCTTCGCGAAACACCGCCGGCTGTGTACCACGTCAGCCCGGCGCGATCCACAACCGCAGCAGCAGCGAGACCAGCGTCACGGTGCCGACGCCGGCCAGCCACAGCGCCACGAACCACAGCAGTCGTCGCGACACCGGGCCTCGAGGTTCAATCGGGCCGGTCAATGATAGCCGCTCTCCGGATCGACCTTGCCGCGAAACACCCAATAGGCCCACGCGGTGTAGGCGAGGATGATCGGCACCAGGATGGCGACACCGACCAGCATGAAGATCTGGCTGTTCTCCGGTGCCGCGGCCTGCCAGATGGTGATGCTGCGCGGTACCACATAGGGCCACAGGCTGATGCCGAGACCCGCATAGGACAGCGCGAACAGGCACAGCGTCAGCAAGAACGGCTGATAGTCGCGCTTCTGCGCCAGCGCCCGCAGCAGCAGTGCGGTGACGATGGCGACGGCGAGCGGCACCTGCGCGGTGGCGAGCACGTTCGGCCAAGCGAACCAGCGTTCCGAGTAATCGTAGCTGAGGAACGGCGTCGCGGCGCTGACGGCGATGATCGCCACGATCATGGCGGCCAGCAGCCAGCGGCTCAGCCGGTACGCGGTCTCGCGCAGATCTCCGGTGGTCTTCATCACCAGCCAGGTGGCGCCGAGCATCGCGTAGCCGATCACCAGCGCGACGCCGGTGAGCAGGCTGAACGGCGTCAACCAGTCCCACCACCCGCCCGCATAGGCGCGGCCTTCGACCGCGACGCCTTGCAGCAGCGCGCCGAGCGCGACGCCCTGTGCCAGCGTGGCGATCAACGAGCCCAGGAAGAAGGCCAGATCCCAGCGGTTGCGTTCGCGTTGGGTCCGCCAACGGAATTCGAACGCCACGCCGCGGAATACCAGGCCGAGCAGCATCGCGATGATCGGCGTGTACAGCGCCGGCATCAGCACCGCATAGGCCAGCGGAAACGCCGCGAACAGTCCGCCGCCGCCGAGCACCAGCCAGGTCTCGTTGCCGTCCCACACCGGGGCGACGCTGTTCATCACCACGTCGCGGTCGCGCTTGGTGCGAAACAACGGAAACAGGATGCCGAGGCCGAGATCGAACCCGTCCATCACAACATAGACGAACACCGCAAAGGCGATGATGAAGGCCCAGATCGTCGCGACGTCGTAAGCCATGGTCACAACCGAATCCTGCTGGTCAACTGAATCTGCGGGTGGCGATCGCCGGGGCCGGCGTGATGCCGGCGGCGCGTTCCGGCATATCGCCGCGCGGGCCCTCCTCGCCGTGGTGCGGAGGATGCGCCATCAATCGCAGGATGTAGACGGTGCCGGCGATGAACACCGCGAAGTACACCACGATGAAGGCGATCAGCGAGGACGCGACGGCTGGCGCGGCGAGCGGCGACACCGATTCGGTGGTGCGCAGCAGGCCGAATACCGTGAACGGCTGACGGCCGGTTTCGGTTGTGACCCAACCCGCCAGCACGGCG
Source organism: Rhodopseudomonas pentothenatexigens (assembly GCF_900218015.1). Lineage (GTDB taxonomy): Bacteria > Pseudomonadota > Alphaproteobacteria > Rhizobiales > Xanthobacteraceae > Rhodopseudomonas > Rhodopseudomonas pentothenatexigens. The sequence continues at coordinate 144,903 of NZ_UFQQ01000003.1, forward strand.
ACGAAGCCGGCCGGGCCCATCGCCATCGCGAACCGATGCAGCGGTCGCGATTCGAACAGCCGACCGCGCCAGCGCAGCCACAGGCCGGACAGGCCGAGGCCGAGCATCAGGAAGCCGAGCGCGACCATCACCCGGAACGACCAGAAGGTGATCGGTACCGGCGGCCAGTCCTCTCGCGGCACGGTGTCGAGGCCGGCGAGCGGCGCATCGAGCGAGTGCTTCAGGATCAGCGACGACAGTTTGGGAATCTCGAGCGCATAGCGCACCACCGCGGCATCCTGGTCCGGCAGCCCGAACAGGATCAGCGGGGCACCGTCGGGATGGCTTTGGTAATGGCCTTCCATCGCCATCACCTTGGTGGGCTGGTGCTCCAGCGTGTTCAGGCCGTGCAGATCCCCGGCAAAGATCTGGATCGGTGCCACCACCGCGATCATCCACATCGCCATCGAGAACATCGTTCTGGCGCCGGGCTGCCGGGTGTTGCTCAACAGGTGATAGGCGCCGACCGCGCCGACCACCAGCGCAGTGGTGAGGTAGGCCGCCAGCACCATGTGCACCAAGCGGTAAGGAAACGACGGATTGAAGATCAGCGCGAACCAGTCGGTGGCGACGAATTGTCCGGCGTCGTTCATGGCGTAGCCGGCCGGCGTATGCATCCAGGAGTTCGCCGACAGAATCCAGAATGCCGACATCAGGGTGCCGATCGCCACCATCAGCGTGGCGAGGAAATGCAGCCGCGGTCCGACCAGCTTGAGGCCGAACAGCATCACGCCGAGAAATCCCGCCTCGAGGAAGAATGCGGTCAGCACCTCGTAGGCCATCAGCGGCCCGAGCACCGGGCCGGTCTTGTCGGAAAACACCGACCAGTTGGTGCCGAACTGGTAGGACATCACGATGCCGGACACCACGCCCATGCCGAACGCGATGGCGAAGATCTTCACCCAGTAGTTGAACAGATTGATGAAGACTTCGCGCTTGGTCCAAAGCCACAGCGCTTCCAGCACTGCGAGGAAGCTCGCAAGGCCGATGGAAAAGGCCGGGAAGATAATGTGAAACGAGACGGTGAAGGCGAACTGGAAGCGGGCCAGCACGACCGGATCAAGATTCTCGAGCATCCCACCGATCCGCAGATAGACGTGACGGGCGACGATGCGAACATCGTCGATCGAGATGTATCGCCGTACTGCTGCGAAGCCTAGACGGCGGCGGTTAACAATTCCGCGACGGCGACGGACTCAATCGGGGATCGCCCGGTTTGTTCCTGACGCGCCGTCAGCGCCTCCAATGAAGCGCCGCGGCACAGCAGCAGCTCGCAAAACGCGAAAACCCGGACGAGGGGGCATCTCGTCCGGGTCCCTTGGAGGCCTACGATGGGGTGTCGGAGGCTTTGGAGAATTCGCTGTTCGCAACCCGCGATGGCGGTAGCTGCGTCGATGGAGATCACCCTATCAGGCCGATCTTTCCGTTCGATGTCGCCGATCGTTTCAATTGTTTCATTCCACGATCCCGCACCGCCTTGGCGAATATAGTGACCCCCACATCGTGGCGCGAGAGCGGCGAACAAGAACCGCTCCAAATTGCGAGCGTGCGACTAAGCGGCGCGGATCGGCGCCGCATGCGGCATCAGGCCGCGAGGCTTTCGACGCCGTGACGCTTCAGCAGCTCGGCAAGCTGCTTGCGGGCGTAGAACATCCGGGTCTTCACCGTGCTCTGCGGAATGCCGACGATCCGCCCGACCTCTTCGACCGACTTCTCATGATAGTAAACGAGGTTGATGATCTCGCGATGGGCGGGCGACAGTTTCGCGATGCAGGTGCGCAGGATGTCGCTGGTGCGGCTTCGGTCGAGCGCGGTCTCGGGTGAATCCGAGCCGTCGGCGATCTCCAGCACGTCGTCCTGGTCGATGTCTTCGTGCTGGCGTTGGCGCAGCGCGGTCAGCGCCTTGAAGCGGGCGATCGACAGCAGCCAGGTCGAAACCTGGGCGCGGCCTTCGAACTGCCGGGCGGTGCGCCAGACATCGAGGAAGACCTGACTGACGAGATCTTCGGCGGTCGCGGCGTCGCGCACCATGCGCAGAATGAAGCGATACACCCGCACATTGTGCCGGGCATACAGGGTGTGCATGGCAGTCCGGTCACCGCCCGCGATGCTGGCGAGCAGCATTTCATCGCTCGTGGCTCTGGCGGCTTGGATGCCCAGGCGGCCGGCCTCGTTGAGCGCAATGACGTTCTGCATGACAAGCTCCCTTCGTGCCGCGCTCCCCCGCGGCGTGTTGGGAGAACTACTAGCCAGCTACCGTTTCAGGAGGTCTGCGCCGGTGCAGAAAATGGTTTCGTGACATCCCTGGATTGTTTCGTCGGCACCGCGGCGACGAAACAATCGGCATGGAAAGACCTATGAAGTCGGGGGGGGGGCAAGGGGCGGCGACGGTCGCAGGCCGATTGTGAGGCTCAGGGACGCTCGCTGGCGGGCGAGAACAGATAGCCGCCACCGCGGATTGTCCGGATCACGGCCGGTTTGGTCGGGTCGGGCTCGATCTTGCGACGGATCCGCATGATCCGCAGATCTACCGCGCGGTCGAACGCTTCGGCATCGCGGGCGTTTGCCAGTTCCAGCAGCCGTTCGCGCGACAGTACCCGCTTCGGATTCGCGGCGAACACCTTGAGCAGGCCGAATTCCGAAGCGGTCAGCGGATGCTCATTGCCGTCGTCGTCGCGCAGCGCCTGAGCTTCGAGGTCGAGCCATTTGGTACCGAACCGGACCAATTGTGCCGTGTCGGCCTTGGTGGCGCTCGCGGCTTCCGCCGCCGCCGGCTTCGGCGGCGCCGAGCGGCGCAGCACCGAGCGGATCCGCGCCATCAATTCGCGGAGCTCGCACGGCTTGGCGATGTAATCGTCGGCGCCGAGTTCGAGGCCGACGACCCGGTCGATCGGGCTTGCGGTCGCGGTCAGCATGATCACCGGCACGTTCGACTTGGCCTTCAGGTCGCGGATGATCGACAGCCCGTCTTCTTCCGGCATGTTGAGGTCCAGCACCACCAGATCCGGCAGCTTGGTCTCGATTTCGGCGCGCAGGCTCTTGCCGCCGTCGCACAAAGTGACGGCGAAGCCGTGCATCTTCAGATAATCGCCGACCATCTCGCGGGCCGGAGCTTCGTCGTCGACGACGATGATGTGCGGATTCTGGCTCATGAGACCGTCGCTGCGGGCAGGGTGATGGTGAAGGTCGAGCCTTGGCCTGGGCCGGGGCTGGCCGCGGTGACGTGGCCCCCGTGCATGTCGACGATCTTCTTGACGATCGACAGCCCGAGCCCGGTCGAACTCTCGCCGGCGGTCGGCTTGGCGGAGAGCCGCTGAAATCGACCGAACAGTCGGGCGAGATCCTCCGGTGACAGGCCGGCGCCCTCGTCGGTGACGCGGATCACGGTGGTGTCGCCGTCGCCGTCGACCTGCAGCGCGATGTTACCTCCGATCGGGCTGTATTTAATGGCGTTGCTGAGCAGATTGTCGATCGCCTCGCGCATCCGGTCGGAATCGCACATCGTGGCGCAGGCGTCCGGTGTCGACACAGAAATCACCTGTTGCTTGTTCTGCGCCATCGGGCGGTTGGCTTCCGCCACCTCGCCGACCAGCGCGGCGATATCGACCGGCTCGCGCCGGATCGAGATGTCGAACGCGTCGGCCATGGCGTCCGAGATCAAATGGTCGACCATCAGCGTCAGCCGCCGGGTCGCGTCTCGGATATGGTCGACCTGGGCGATGACATTATCCTTGGGGGCTTCGGCGCTGATCAGTTCCGTCAGCATCTCGGTGCGCCCGAGGATGACCCCGAGCGGGTTCTTCAGGTCGTGAGCGACGGTGCCGAGGATTTCGTTCTTGAAGGCATTGGCGCGCTGCAGCCGCAGCCATTGCGTCGAGAGCCGGCGATTGGCCTGGGTCAGCGCCCGCGTACGCTGCGCCACCCGCTCCTCGAGCTGGGTATTGGCTTCGTGCAACTGCCGGTACAGGATGACGTTGTCGAACGCGATGGATAGCCGACTGCCGAAGATCTCGACCAGCGAACGATCGGTGTCGGACAGCTCGCGCTCGGCCTGCAGCAGAACCACCACTTCACGGCCACTGCCGGTGCGGATGTAGAGCACGGTGCGGTGGTCGGCGAATTCGTGCTTGCGGCGGCGAAACGCCTCCTCGACCATTTGGCGCAAATCCGGATCGAGCGAGCCGCTTTGGCCGGGGGTGCCGATGAAGCGGCTGTAGCAGCCGGAGCCGGCCAGTACGGCCAGCTCCTCGCCGGAATCGCGCAACACTAAAATACCAGCGCAATCGACATTGAGCAGCGAGGCGAGCTGGGTCAGCACGCCCTCGGCGAGCCGCTGCATCGACTTGAAATCGTATAATGTCGAAGCGGCATCGATGATAATTTCGAGGCCGCGCCGGGTCTGCACCATACGTTCGAGCTGCTGGTAGCTGCGCAGCGCCGCGGTCAGCGAGGTGAACAGCTTGTCGGCTGTCAGCTCGGTCTTGGCCTTGTAGTCGTTGATGTCGTAATCGACGATGACGCGGCGCTCCGGAGCTTGGCCGGGCTGGCCGGTGCGCAGGATGATGCGGACGGTCTCGTTCCTCAGTTCGTTGCGGATGAATTCCACCAGATCGAGTCCGGCGGCATCGGTCTCCATGATCACATCGAGCAGCACTGCGGCGATGTCCGGGTTGCCCCGCATCAGCTCGCGGCCTTCGGCGCCGGAGTAGGCCGACAGAATTTCCAGTCCCTGGCCGTTGAGGCTGTAATCGCTCAGCGCGAAGCGGGTGCCTTCGTGGACCGCGATGTCGTCGTCGATCACCGCGATCTTCCATTTCCGTGCGCCCGATACCTCCGGCGTCGAATCGCTGTCTTCGATCAGCTCGAGGATATCGTCCTGGTCGGCCATTGCAGGTTTCCGTCGATGGGCGGGGCGGCGGGTGCCGTGCCGCCGGTGGCGGTTTTCGGCATGATAATGCGAAAAGTCGTGCCTTGTCCTAGTCTTGATTCCAGCATCATCCGGCCGCCGAGCTGCTGTGTCACCAGATTGTAAACGATGTGCAGGCCCAGACCGGTGCCGCCCTCGTTGCGACGGGTGGTGAAGAAGGGATCGAACGCTTGGCGCTGAACATCCGACGTCATGCCGGCACCGTCGTCGGCGAAGATGATCTCGACGTCGTCAGTGCCCCGCGGACGTGCCGTAATGCTGATCGTTCCGGCCCGGTTGTCGGGGAAGGCGTGATTGGCGGCGTTCAGGAACAGGTTGGTCAGGATCTGTCCGTAGGCACCGGGATAGCCGTCGATCACCAGACTCTCCGGCACGTCGATGTCGAGCCGGATCGGAGCCCGCTTCAGCACCGGCTTCAGACTGGCGACAATCTGGTCGGTCGCTTCGTGGAGGTTGAACTGCCGGCGTTCGGCGTGCGACCGGTCGACCGCCACCTGCTTGAAGGATTGGATCAGTTCGGCGGCCCGCTGCAGATTGGAGACCAGCTGCTGCGCGGCGTCTCGCGTCGAGCGGACGAACTCGTCGAGCTGGGAGCGCCGCAGCGGAGCGTCTGCTTTGAGGTCGGCCTCGAACGAGGTCGCCCGCCGCGCAAAACTCGATGCCACCGTCAGGCTGATGCCGATCGGATTGTTGACCTCGTGGGCGACGCCGGCAACCAGACTGCCCAGCGCGGCCAGCCGTTCGGCATCGATCAAATTCTGCTGCGCGGTCTTCAGCTCGAGCAGCGCGCTCTCTGCCTTTTCCTTCGATGCGCGCAGATCGTCCTCGGCTTTGCGCTTGTCGATGGCGTTCTCGCGGAACACCTCGACGGCACGTGCCATGGCGCCGATCTCGTCCTTGGCCTCGGTCCCGGCGACCCGGCGATCGTAGTTGCCGGAGGTGATGGCGTGCATCGCGGCCAGGATCTGCTGCAGCGGCAGGCGGATGCTGAGCGCGATGATGATGCCGGCCGTGATGATGATTCCGAGGAAGATCATCGCGATCGACAGCACCTTGCGCGAGATGCCGGTGAGGGTGCGGTCGAACGTTTCCTGCGCTTTCTGCTCGCGCTGGCGCATCTTCACCGACAGCGCATCGATCGCCGCAATCGTGGCGGCCTGGCTGGCGTCGATCGAGTTGCGCAACAGGTCGCTGCGCTTGGCGAGCTGATCGGTCAGTTCCTGCAGGCCGTCGCGCAGCGCCGCGGTGCGGAGCTTCAGCTTGTCGAGCGCCATCCTTTGCAGGTCGTTGTCGGCGAAATCCATCATCACCGGGATCGTGCGTTCGATCGTCTCGGTGTTCTGCTGGGCGTCTTCAGCGGCCTGTTGCGACAGCGACAGGTAGTAGGAATTCGCCGCGACCAGCATCGCGGTGAATGCTTCGCGGGCGCGGCCGAGCGGCGGCAGGATCAGCGCGTCGCGTTGCCCGGTGGCTCCGGCGATCACCGCGAACAGGGCGGCGATGTCGCGTGCCGGAGCCTGGACCTGGTTTTCGTAAGTCGCCTTGATTGTGGTCTGCAGGGCGCGCAGATCGCCGAACCCGCCGAGAAAACGCTCGGTGGCGCGCTCCAGCTCTTCCACCGAACCCGACAGCATCGGGTCGGTCGATGCGCGATTGGTGAGCGTCCCGAGCACGGCCTCGCGGAGCAGCAGGATCTCGGCGAACAGTTCGGGGCTGGGCTGGTTGATGTAGCGATGGATCAGGTTCTGCAGCCGACCGGTCTCGCTTTCCAGCAGCGCCAGGATCTGGTCGGACTCCCGCACCTGACGAACGTCGTCCCAGGCGGTGCGCAGCACGCGCGTTCCGCTCCAGATCAAGCTGACCAGTACCAGCACGACCAGCGAATTCAGCGCCGCGATCGACAGAATGCGCCACCGGATCGGCACAGCCCGCACCAGACCGACAAGGCCAGTGCGGCCACGTCTGTCGGGCCGCGGCTCTCTGTCCGGAGGCTGCAAGTGTGTCGGATTCAATTCAGACGACCTGGCATCGATGAACCGTCCATCATCGACCGCCGGCAGCTTTTTGCCGCGCCGGCGTGCGGGACCTCGGCTTGGCTGGACAGCGGCAAGTTCAATCCCATAAAGTTGCACCAATCGCTGGGACCGGAGAAGTCCCGCCAAGCTAGCAGATCAGCCCAGGCGATGGCTATCGGGAGTGAGCGTGTCGGACGATGGCCGAAATCATGGGCAGACTTGCGCTGATCGCCGTGGCTGCGCTGGCTTGGGGTGCCGGCGCCATTCCGGCCATCGCGGCGACCGACATCGCCTGGTGGCACGCGATGTCCGGCGAGCTCGGGCGGCAGCTCGACAAATTGGCCTCGGACTTCAACGCCTCGCAATCCGAATATCGCGTGGTGCCGACCTACAAGGGCAACTACACCCAGACGGTCACTGCTGCGATCTTCGCATTCCGCTCCTCGAGCCAGCCGGCGATCGTGCAGGTCAACGAGATCGCCACCGCGACGATGATGGCGGCCAAAGGGGCGGTCTATCCGGTCTACGAACTGATGCGCGACGAGAAGGAGGCGTTTTCGCCGGCGGACTACCTGCCGGCGGTGACCGGATATTACACCGATCTGTCCGGCAATATGCTGTCGTTTCCGTTCAATGCTTCGACGCCGATTCTATATTATAACAAGACATTGTTCCGCCGCGCCGGGCTCGATCCGGAGTCGCCCCCGACGACTTGGCCCGATGTCGGAACCATGGCGAAGCGGCTGCTCGACGCCGGAGTCGTCTGCGGCTTCACCACAGCGTGGCCGTCTTGGGTCAACGTCGAGAACTTCTCCGCCTACCACAATCTTGCGTTGGCGACCCGATCGAATGGCCTCGGCGGCCTCGATGCCGAGCTGGTGTTCAACAACCCGGTGGTGGTGCGCCACGTCGCCCAGTTGGCGGATTGGCAGAAGACGATGATCTACGACTATAGCGGCCGCGCTACCGCCGCCGAGCCGCGCTTCCAGCGGGGTGAATGCGGGATCTTCATCGGATCGTCGGCGACCCGCGCCGACATTGTCACCAACGCTCAGTTCGAGGTCGGCTACGGCCGGCTGCCGTATTGGCCGGACATTTCCGGCGCACCGCAGAACACCATGATCGGCGGCGCCACGCTCTGGGTGCTGCGCGGCCGACCGGAAGCCGAGTACAAGGGCGTCGCCAAGTTCTTCGCCTATCTGTCGAAGCCGGAGATCCAGGCGGCCTGGCACCAGCACACCGGCTATCTGCCGATCACCAAGGCCGCCTACGATCTCTCCCGCGCGCAGGGCTTCTACGATCGCAATCCAGGTACCGCCATTTCGATCGAACAGATCACGCTGAAGCCGCCGACCGAACACTCGCGCGGACTGCGGCTCGGTTCGTTCGTGCTGATCCGAGCGGCGATCGAGGATGAGTTCGAGCAGGCGATTCGGGGCGACAAGCCGGCCAAGGCGGCGCTGGATGCGGCGGTCGAGCGCGGCAACAAGCTGCTGCGGCAGTTCGAACGCACCAAGCCGTAACGGCGCTTACGGCGCCTCCTCGCGCAGGCCGAAGGCGCCGGCCTCCCGGCTCAACACCGGTGCCACCATCGCGACAAGTCTCCGCGCGGCGGCATCGACCGACAGCCCGGCCGTATCGAGCACGCCTGCGGCACGGGCATAAAGCGGCTCGCGGCTCTGCAGGATGGTGCGCAGCTCCTGCATCGCGGCGCGATCGTCGGCCATCGGTCGTAGGTCGCCCTGGCCACGCACCCGGGCCATGTGCTCCTCCGGCTCGGCCTTCAGCCAGATCGTGTAGAAAGATTTCAGGATCTGATCGAAGGTGATCGGTTCGGAGACGATCCCGCCGCCGGTCGCCAGCACGACGGGCGCCCCGCGAGCCAACAGCCGCGTCAGCGCCGTCTGCTCCATGCGGCGGAAGCCCTCTTGTCCGTACAGCGCGATGATTTCGGACACCGACAGGCCGTTCTGGCGTTCGATCTCGCGGTTGAGCTCGACGAAACTCCAGCCGATGCTGTCGGCGAGCATCTTGCCGAGGGTTGACTTGCCGGCGCCGCGCAGGCCGATCAGCGCGATACCGTGAAACGTGGCTTCGCGCCTGGCGCCGTCGCCGGGCGAGCCGAGGCCTGCCAGCACGTCCTTGGCGTAGGCGATCTGCACCGGCGTGGCACGCCGCACCAGGTCGCGGATCACCGGCCAGTCGGCCGACGTTTCCTGGGACGGCAGCAGATCCTCCAGCGGAGTCGCCAGCGCTCCGGAGATCCGCCGCAGCAGCATGATCGACACATTGCCCTTGCCGCTTTCCAATTGCGCGATGTAGCGCTCCGAAATGCCGGACACCTTGGCCAGTACCTTGCGCGACATGCCACGCCGTCCGCGCATGGTGCGGACATGTTGGCCGAGGTCGAGCAGAAAGCCTGCGTCGGTATCGTCTGGCTCGGCCATGTCGGTCCGTTTCGCGATGCGGGGAATGATAGTGCCGGTGGCAGGCGGCAGCAATCGAACGGATGCCGTTCGATGCATTATAGTTCAAGGCAAATCTCGCCAGCGGGGACACGGCGCCGCGGATCGCGCCCGCGCTCGACGGCGCGGGGATGCGGCGCAGGGGCATCGGGCTTGGTCCGTCTCCCGCCGTCTCGGCGGGCGACGAACCCGAAGCGGTTACGCCCAGCCGTCACCCTTGATGCCGGGGTTGGCGAAAGCGACGCCGCCATCGACCGTCACGGTCGATCCGACCACGTAGTCGCCGGCCCGGGAGGCGAGAAACACCGCTGCTCCCGCCATGTCCTCGTCGGTGCCGATCCGGCCGGCCGGCACGCGCTTGGCGACCGCATCGGCTTCGTCCCGCGCGGCCTTGTTCATGTCGGAGGCGAACGGCCCCGGCGCGATCGCAGTGACGACGATGTGGTCCTTGATCAGCCGCACCGCCATCCGCCGGGTGAGATGGATCAGCCCGGCCTTCGACGCAGCGTAAGGATAGGTCTCGAGCGGATTGACGAAGATGCCGTCGATCGAGGCGATGTTGATCACCTTGCCGGGCTGCTCGGCGCTCGCGGCGGCGCGAAGCTGCGGCGCCAGTGCCTTGGTGAGGAAGAACGGCGTCTTGACGTTGAGGTCCATCACCTTGTCCCAGCCGCTTTCCGGGAATTCGTCGAAATCGGCCGCCCAGGCGGCGCCGGCATTGTTGACCAGGATGTCGAGCTTGTCTTCGCGTCGCTTGAACTCGGCAGCCAGCATCTCGATGCCCGCCATCGTCGAGATGTCGATCGGCAGCGCGATGCACTCGCCGGGATAAATCTCGGTGAGTTCGTCGGCGGTGGCCTGGCAGGCCGCAGCTTTGCGCGCGGTGATGTAAACCCGCGTCGCGCCGTAGGCGAGAAAGCCCGCTGCGATCATCTTGCCGATGCCGCGCGAGCCGCCGGTGATCAAGGCGACGCGGCCTTGCAGCGAGAACAGATCCTTGAACATGACGCCTCCCTCGGGTGTTTGGCGCCTGTTTGCGGTCGAAGGCAGGGGCGAGTCAAGGAATCACGCCGCCGCGACCCGGCGGAAGCCGTTCCACATCGCGGTTGCAGCACCCGACGTCAGCACCGGCAGCAGCCGGTCGTCTTGGTAGTGGCCGTTGAGCGAGACCCGTGGCAACGCAGTGAGATGCTCGGCGCATTCGGCGAACATCATGCCGGGGCGCGTGGTCACAGCCGTTTTGAAGCCGGCGGCGGCGGCAAGCGCGAACTCACGCGCGCCCGCCGAGGCTTTGTCCCCATAGGGATAGGCGAGATGCTCGACCGGGCGCTGCAACTCGTCCTGGATGCGGCCGCGGCTACCGGTCAGTTCGTGCGCGGCAACCGTCTCGCTCTGCCGGGCGAGCAGACAGTGGCTGATGCTGTGCGCGCCGATCGTCACCAGCGGGTGCCCCGCGAAGCTGCGAAGCTCGTCCCAAGACAGGCAGAGTTCACGCGCGACCGCGGTCTCGTCCACGCCGTAATGATTGCAAAGCGCAGTCATCGCCGCGGCCAGGTCGTCGGCACCGGGCAGGCTGCGCAGCAGATCGTGCAAGCGATCGAAGGCCGCCTGTTTGGCCTCGGGAGTGGCGGTGTCGAGGCACAGTTCGTTGCCGCCGATCGTGACCTCCAGCCGGCTTCGGGCGGCGATCAGCCGTTCCAGCGTCACCCACCACAGCCCGCCGGTACCCTCGGCGAAGTCGCTCGCCACGAACACCGTGAACGGCGCGTCGAACTCCTCGAACACCGGGAGCGCGAAATCGCGGTTGTCACGATAGCCGTCGTCCAGCGTGATGCAGGCGAAGCGCCGGCTGAAATCGCGCGTGCGCAATCGCCGATACAGCTCGTCCATCGGAACGAGATCGATCCCGAGCTCCCGCAAATGCTTCAACGTCGCCCGCAGGAAGTCAGGCGTGACCTCGAGGTGGCGATTGGGTTGGAACGAATCGTCCCGGGACGGCCGCACATTGTGCAGCATGAAAATCGTCCCGATGCCGGAGAAGATCGGGCGCAGCACGCGATGCGCGCCCGTGTAATAAAGGGCTTCCAGCCCGGCGCGGATCATATTGTGGCGGAAATGTTTCATCGAATTGCGGTTACTCGATTTCTACACAATGCTAGGCGTTGACGGTTGAAGAAACGGTTATGGGAAGCGCAACTTTGGTTGCTGTTTCTCGCAATTGCGTTTGACAGCCCGACAACGGTTTGATTTCTCTCTGCTTCTGATCCACGGGAAGCGGAATGCGCGGACTCTACAGCTCCAGCGGTAAATGGTGGCCCGGCGCCATTCCGCTGGCTATCCTTTGGGCCGTCGCCGCTTGGACGACGATGCCTGCCGTGGAAGCCGAACTCGGCGCGCGCGCTGCGGCCGCGCTCAAGGACACCGTGCTCGACAAGACCAGGATCACTGCAGCGGGCCGCGACATCACGCTGGCCGCCGAAGCGTTCTCCGAGGAGGGGCGCCGTGCCGCGGTGTCGGCGGTCGAAGCTGTGCCGGGCCTGCGTCTGGTCAACGATCGTACCAGGCTGGTCCCGGAAGCCTCTCCTTACGTGTGGTCGATCGAGCGCGATGTCGTCCGGGTGACGCTCACGGGAAGCGCACCGCTACCGGCGAGCCGCTCGCGGCTGGTTGAAGGCGCGCGGGCCGCGGTCAACGGCGTCGAGGTGGCCGACCGGATGACGCTGGCGCGCGGCGCTCCGCCGCGGTTCGACGCTGCGGCGATGCTGCTGATCGACCAGATCGGCAAGCTCAAACAGGGCAGGATCTCCCTCACCGGCACCCAGGTCGCCCTGAAGGGCATGGCCAAGGATCTCGGCGGCCGCGAGGCGATCGCCGCGGCTCTGCGGAATCTGCCCGACGGCTACTCGATCGGCGACAACGACATTGAAGCGCCGCCTTATGTGTTCCGTGCCTATAAGGATCCGGTTGCCGGCCAGGTGACGCTCGATGGCTATGTGCCCGACAATGCCGTGCATGCCGCAGTCGCCGCGGCTGCCGGCCGCAAATTCTTCGGTGAAAAGGTGGTCGACAACCTCAAGGCCAGTGTCGGTGCACCGAAGGGCTTTCTGGAGGCCGCGGGACCGGCGCTCGGGGCGTTGTCGCGGCTCTCGACCGGTACCTTGGTGCTGTCCGACCGCGAGGTGCATCTCTCGGGAGATGCGTTGTACGATGCCGCCGCCAACCAGATCCGCGGCAGTCTCAACAAGGACCTGCCACAGGGGTGGACGGTGAAGGCGGACCTGTCGGTCAAGCCGCCGGCGGCGCCGGTGGATGCCACCGTTTGCCAGCAGCTGTTCAACGGCCTGCTGGCCAAGGGCACGGTGCAGTTCGACTCTGCCAGCGCGACGATCGACAAGGACTCAGCGAGCCTGCTCGATCGGCTGATCGAGACTGCGATGCGCTGTCCCAACGCCAAGATCGAAGTCGCCGGTCACACCGACAGCGACGGCGATGACGGGTTCAATCAGTCGCTTTCGGAAAAACGTGCCCGCGAAGTGGTCGATCATATGGTTCGCGCCGGTCTGCCGCCGGAGCGGTTCCAAGCGTTCGGCTATGGCAGCAAAATCCCGGTGGCCGGCAATGATTCCGATACCGGAAAGGCGAAGAACCGCCGTATCGATTTCGTGGTCAGGTGACGCATGGTGGCTTTGGCGGATTTCTTCTGGGGTTGGCTGGTCGGATCGCTGCTGCTCGGTTTTGCGGTGGGATGGATTTCGGTGGTGCATCGCGGCCCGGTCCTGTCGAGGAACGCGGCGATGGGCCTTGGTGGGCTGGCGGCTGTTCTGGTCGGGCTGTCGCTCGCCCGGTTGGTTCCCGGCCGGGCCGGCTACTGGCTCGACCTTTTCCTCGCCCTGCTCGGCGCCTATTTGATCGGGTGTGCAGTCGGGTCGTGGGTTCGGTTCTGGGTCGTGGCGCGTCAGTCGCAGCAGCCCTGATCAGTGGGCACATGATGGGCAACCAGCGCTGCGACGATAGGTCCCGCGCTGCAGCGAAACGCCCATGACGGCGAAGCTGCGGCCGTGCGGCTGAAGCGGAATTGAAGCGTCGAAAGCGACCTTCGGGCTTCGACTGAATTCCACTCCGGCACAAAACACGCTACCAACGACGGGTCGCCCTCCGAACTGCGGCGACGGGCGCTTGGACACCAAGGTTTTCGCTGGCGGCGGAAGGGGATTCGAGGTCTCGATGCGGATCGCAATACGCAGGACGATCGCAGTTCTGCGCGAGAAGCAAATCCTGCACAAACTCGGTGTTGCGATCAGCATCGCGGTCATCGCGGCCGCCTGCTACGTTCTGTATCATATTCTTCGCGGGATCGACATCGACCGGGTGCTCGACGCGATGAGCCAGACCGAGCCGATGGCGATCGCACTGGCGGCGCTGTTCGTCGCGGCCGGCTATTTCACTTTGACGTTTTACGATCTGTTCGCGGTCCGTGCGATCGGCCGCGACCACGTGCCGTATCGGGTCAATGCGCTGGCCGCGTTCACCAGCTATTCGATCGGACACAACGTCGGTGCCAGCGCCCTGACCGGCGGCGCGGTCCGCTACCGGATCTATTCCGCCTGGGGGCTGGATGCGATCGACGTCGCCAAGGTGTGTTTTCTCGCCGGCCTGACCTTCTGGCTCGGCAATGCCGCGGTGCTCGGCCTCGGCGTCGCCTATCATCCCGAGGCCGCGTCCGCGGTCGATCAGCTGCCGCCGGCGGTCAATCGTGTGCTTGCGCTGCTGATCCTCGCCGGCTTGCTGGTTTATGTCATTTGGGTGTCGGTCCGGCCGCGCTGCGTCGGACGCGGCAGCTGGACGGTGACGCTGCCGGGCGGCAAGCTGACGCTGCTGCAGATCGCGATCGGCATCGTCGATCTCGGCTTCTGCGCGCTGGCGATGTACGTGCTGACGCCGGCCGAGCCCCATGTCGGTTTCGTCGTGGTGGCGGTGATCTTCGTGTCGGCGACGCTGCTCGGCTTCGCCAGTCACTCGCCCGGCGGGCTCGGTGTGTTCGACGCTGCGATGCTGGTCGGGCTGTGGCAGATGGACAAGGAAGAACTGCTCGCCGGCATGCTGCTGTTCCGCCTGCTGTACTACATCGTGCCGTTCGTGATATCGGTCGTAGTGCTTGCGGTCCGGGAGATCGTGCTCGGCGCGCGGCTGAAACGGGTTCGTCCGTTGGCCGAAGCGCTGGAGCCGAAACCGGTGCGCGGAGACCCCTCACCAGGTTGAGCCATGAGCACCGCCCCCGCGCCCGACGAGCAAGCCCGCCCCGGCCGTGATCTCATGCTTGCGGCGCCGACCTCGCCGGGGTCGCTGTTGATGCATTGGTCCGACCGACTTCGTCATGCTGCGATCATCCTGCTGGCCGCCGGATTGGCGCTCACCGGGCTGGTGGTGTTCGCCGAACTGGCGATCGGCCCGGCAATCGCCGCATTCGCCTGCCTGGTCGCCGCGGCGCTGGTGCCGTGGCGGCTGCACGACGGCTCCCGAGCGCTGGACGACACCCTGGGGGTGAGTCCGGTCGAGATGCCGGTGGTGCGCGCCATCGTCGGCGGCATGCCCGATCCGGCCGTGCTGCTCGATCGCGCCGGGCGCGTGATTCATCTCAATGCCGCCGCGGCACAGCTCGCGCCTGCGCTGCGGGTGCGCGAACTGGCGCAGTTCGCGCTACGCAGCCCGGAGATTGTCACCGCACTGCGCGAGGCGATCGCGACCTCGGAGCCGCGCCGCGTCACCTATCTGGATCACGGCTCGATCGAACGCTGGCTCGAACTGATCATTGCGCCGGTGCCGGTCCCGACGGCGTTCGGCGGCAGCGATCAATGCATGCTGATGACGTTCCACGACCAGACTCCGCTGCGCCGGGTCGAGGAGATGCGCGCCGACTTCGTCGCCAACGCCAGCCACGAATTGCGCACGCCGCTCGCCGCACTGTCCGGCTTCATCGATACGCTGCAGGGACAGGCCCGTGACGATCCGAAAGCGCGTGAGCGGTTCCTCGGCATCATGCATGCCCAGGCGACGCGGATGGCGCGGCTGATCGACGACCTGCTGTCGCTGTCGCGGGTCGAACTCAGCGCGCATGTTCGTCCCGACGTGATGATCGATCTGAAGCCGCTGATCAAACAGGTTACGGACGGGCTGGAGCCGCTGGCGAGGGAGCGCCAGGTGGTGATCGAACTCGATCTGCCCGAAGAGGCCGCGACGATCGCGGGCGACCGCGAAGAACTGCTGCGGCTGATCGAGAACCTGATCGAGAATGCTCTCAAATACGGCGCTTCTGGCGGACGGGTGATGGTCTCGGTGGTCGCTTCGATCTCCGGAGATGGCGTGCCGGAATATCGCTTCGCAGTGCGCGACTTCGGTCCCGGCATCGCGCCGGAGCATCTGCCCCGGTTGACCGAAAGGTTCTACCGCGTCGATGTCGGCGACAGCCGCTCGCAGGGCGGTACTGGGTTAGGATTATCGTTGGTTAAACATATTGTTAACCGTCACCGAGGCCGTCTTTTGATCGAAAGCGTACTCAAGAAAGGTGCGACCTTCACCGTCTTTTTCCCTCGGGGAAACCCCTCAGGCGCTGCCTGATTTTCAAATGATTACAATGGGTTGAGGTAGTCACATGACTGTCATCAAACCCTCATAAAAGGTCAATCGACCGCCCGTAGACGGGGCGGGGTAAGCGCAGTCGGGCGCGCTGAGCGCTTCGCTTACAGATGGAGACCTCACCCATGAATTTCATCAAGTCCATCGTCGCGGCCGGTCTGGTTGCGGCGTCGACGTCGGCCTTTGCTGCCGACATCACCGGCGCGGGCGCCACCTTCCCCTACCCGGTGTATTCGAAGTGGGCCGACGCCTATAAGAAGGAAACCGGCAACGGTCTGAACTACCAGTCGATCGGTTCCGGCGCCGGCATCAAGCAGATCATCGCCAAGACCGTGACCTTCGGCGCGACCGACGCGCCGCTGAAGCCCGAGCAGCTCGACAAGGAAGGCCTCGCGCAGTGGCCGATGGTGATGGGCGCCATCGTTCCGGTGGTCAATCTCGAGGGCGTCAAGCCGGGTGAGATGGTGTTCGACGGTCCGACCCTTGCCAAGATCTATCTCGGTGAGATCAAGGCTTGGAACGATCCGGCGATCGCCAAGCTCAATCCGAAGCTGAAGCTGCCGAGCGATGCGATCACCGTGGTTCGCCGTTCGGACGGTTCGGGCACCACCTTCAACTTCACCGACTATCTCTCCAAGGTGAGCGCCGACTGGAAGTCCAAGGTCGGGTCGGGCACCGCGGTGGAATGGCCGGTCGGCGTCGGCGCCAAGGGCAATGAAGGCGTCGCCGGCAACGTCGGTCAGACCAAGAATTCGATCGGCTACGTCGAATACGCCTACGCCAAGCAGAACAAGCTGACCTATACGGGTCTGGTCAACAGCGCCGGCAAGGCCGTTCAGCCGACCATCGCCGCGTTCCAGGCAGCGGCGGCGAATGCCGACTGGGCCAACGCCAAGGGTTACTACCTGATCCTGACCAACCAGCCGGGCGAGACGTCGTGGCCGATCACCGCCGCGACCTTCATCCTGATGCACAAGGAGCCGGTCGACAAGGCTGCCTCGTCGGAAGCCATCAAGTTCTTCAAGTGGGCGTTCGAGAAGGGCGACAAGATGGCCGAAGAGCTCGACTACATCCCGATGCCGGCTTCCGTGGTCAAGCAGATCGAGAAGACCTGGTCGTCCGAGATCAAGAGCTGATCGATCTTCGGCGCGGTCCCCGATCGGGGCCGCGCCGAACGACTTCACCGAGCTTGAGCCGCGGTCCGATGACATCGGCGGCCCAGCTCGGTGGGTAGTATCCGTAGCTACCCGGCGCGTCTGCTGCGACGGCTTCGCGCATCAACGGATGAGCTCGACGTCCCCCAGGCTGTGCGGCTCGTTCTTTCGTAAACCTGCAGCGGCACAAGGAGAAATGGCGTGGCCGACATGGCGGTTGAGGGCACAGGGTTGGACGTGGCGGCCGACTCCTTCGACCGAGCCAAGGCGCTGAGCGCCTTCAAGCTCGGCGACAAGACCTTCTATTGGACGACGCGAGCCTGCGCGATTTCCGTGCTGCTGATCCTCGGTGGGATCATCATTTCGCTGATCGTCGGCGCCTGGCCGGCAATTAAGGAGTTCGGTGGTTCCTTCCTCACCACGGCGCGCTGGGCACCGGCCAACGATCCGCCGATTCTTGGTGCCCTCGGCCCGATCTACGGCACCCTGGTGACGTCTTTGATCGCGATGGTGATCGCCATTCCGGTCGGTCTCGGAATTGCAATCTTCCTCACCGAGCTGTGCCCGATGTGGCTGCGCCGCCCGATCGGGCTGGCGATCGAGCTTCTCGCAGGCATTCCGTCGATCATCTACGGCATGTGGGGTTTCTTCGTGCTCGGTCCGTTCCTGGCCAACCACTTCCAGCCGGCGATGATCGCGCTGTTCGAAGGTGTGCCGGTGCTGGGCGACATTTTTGCCGGGCCGCCTTCCTATCTCAGCCTGTTCAACGCTTCGCTGATCCTGGCCATCATGGTGCTGCCGTTCATCACAGCGATCTCGGTCGACGTGTTCAAGACCGTGCCGCCAGTGCTGAAGGAAGCCGCCTACGGCGTCGGCTGCACCACCTGGGAGGTCGTCCGGAGCGTGGTGATTCCCTACACCCGGGTCGGCGTGATCGGCGGCGTGATGCTGGCTCTGGGCCGCGCGCTCGGCGAGACCATGGCCGTCACCTTCATCATCGGCAATTCGTTTCGGATCACCGGCTCGATCTTCTCGCCCGGCACGACGATTTCGGCGGCGATCGCCTCGGAGTTTGCCGAAAGCGACGGCCTGCATCAATCGGGACTTATCCTGCTGGGTCTGCTGCTGTTCATTCTGACCTTCATCGTGCTGGCGGCCGCGCGGCTGCTGTTGCTGCGGCTCGAACTCAAGGCGGGCAAGTAAGATGTCGCCGATCCATCTCGAAAACCCGATCTACAAGCACCGTCACCGCAGCGATCTGGTGATCAAGGTGCTGTGCTCGGCCGCGGCGCTGTTCGGCGTCACCTGGCTGGCGCTGATCCTGTTCACGCTGTTCTGGAACGGCCTTGCCGGGATCGATCTCGGCGTATTCACCAAGAACACTCCGCCGCCCGGCTCGACCGACGGCGGTCTGCTCAACGCCATCGTCGGCTCGGTGATCATGACGCTACTCGGCGTCGGGATCGGTGCGCCGCTCGGCCTGTTCGCCGGCACCTACCTGGCCGAATACGGCAAGTACGACAAGCTGACCTCGGTGATCCGCTTCATCAACGACATCCTGCTCAGCGCGCCGTCGATCATCATCGGCCTGTTCATCTACGGTGCGGTGGTGGTGACGATGGGCCGGTTCTCGGCACTGGCGGGCGCGCTGGCGCTGGCGGTGATCGTGATCCCGGTGGTGGTTCGCACCACCGAGGACATGCTACTGCTGGTTCCGAGTTCGCTCCGCGAAGCGGCTTCGGCGCTCGGCCTGCCGCGCTCTCTGGTGATCCGCCGCATCGCCTATCGGGCGGCCCGCGCCGGTCTGATCACCGGCATTCTGCTCGCCACCGCCCGCGTCGCCGGCGAGACCGCGCCGCTGCTGTTCACCGCGCTGAGCAACCAGTTCTTCAGCCTCGACCTCACTCGCACGATGGCGAACCTGCCGGTCACCATCAACAACTTCGTTCAGAGCCCCTACGACTACTGGAAGCAGCTCGCCTGGACCGGCGCGCTGTTGATCACCCTGACCGTTCTCGCCCTCAACATCGGCGCGCGTATCATCGGCGCGGAGAGGACCCCGAAATGACCGAGATCTCTATCGCGACCAATGTCCCTTCTGCGGCGATGCCGGCGATCGGCGCACAGTCGGACGGTCCGCCCAAGGTGACCGTGCGGGATCTGAACTTCTACTACGGTCAGAACCACGCGCTGAAGCACATCAACCTCGCGCTCGCCACCAATCGGGTGACGGCCTTCATCGGTCCGTCCGGCTGCGGCAAGTCGACTTTGCTGCGGATCTTCAACCGGATGTACGACCTGTATCCGGGGCAGCGCGCCGAGGGCCAGGTGCTGCTCGACAACTCCAACATCCTCGATCCCAAGCTCGACCTCAATCTGCTGCGGGCGCGGGTCGGCATGGTGTTCCAGAAGCCGACGCCGTTTCCGATGACGATCTACGACAACATCGCCTTCGGCGTGCGCCTGTACGAAAAGATCTCCAAGTCGGAGATGGACGGGCGGGTCGAGAAGGCGTTGCGTGGCGCCGCCTTGTGGAACGAGGTCAAGGACAAGCTCAACGCCTCCGGCCTCAGCCTGTCCGGCGGTCAGCAGCAGCGGTTGTGCATCGCCCGCACGATCGCGGTGCGGCCGGAAGTGATCCTGTTCGACGAACCGTGCTCGGCGCTCGATCCGATCTCCACCGCGAAGATCGAGGAGCTGATCGACGAACTGAAGGAACAGTATACGATCGCCATCGTCACCCACAACATGCAGCAGGCGGCGCGCGTTTCGGAATCGACCGCCTTCATGTATCTCGGCGAGCTGATCGAGTTCGGTCCGACCAACAAGATTTTCACCTCGCCGAGCGATCGGCGCACCCAGGACTATATCACCGGCCGGTTCGGCTGACGCGCTACGGGCGAGGAGAACGGACATGGGATTCGAACACACCACCAAGGCGTTCGACGGCGACCTGCAGGAGCTGACCCGGCTCGTCGCCGAAATGGGCGGCCTGGCGGAACGTCAGATCGTCGACTCGGTCGACGCGCTGATCCGGCGCGACGTCGCGCTGGCCTCGCGGGTCGTCGCGGCCGACGCCGAGATCGACCAGATGCAGCGCGACATCGAAGAGCGCGCGGTGCTGACGATCGCCCGGCGTCAGCCGATGGCGGTCGACCTGCGCGAGATCGTCGGAGCGATGCGGGTCGCGACCGATCTGGAGCGGATCGGCGATCTGTCGAAGAACATCGCCAAGCGCGTCAACGCGATCGACAGCGACTTCCATCCGCTGAAGCTGATCCGCGGCCTGGAGCACATGACCGATCTGGTCCAGTCCCAGGTCAAGGCGGTGCTCGATGCCTATACGGCGCACGATCTGCCCGCCGCAATGGTGGTGTGGAACGGCGACGAGGAAGTCGATGCGATCTGCACCTCGCTGTTTCGCGAGCTCCTCACCTACATGATGGAAGATCCGCGGAACATCTCGTTCTGCATCCATCTGATGTTCTGCGCCAAGAACATCGAGCGGATCGGTGATCACGCCACCAATATCGCCGAAACGGTGTTCTACATGATCGAAGGTCAGCAGATCATGGACAAACGACCGAAGGGCGACATGACGACATTCGCAAACGCGACGCCGGGCAATTGATCCCAATTGATCCTGGCCGTCGGCGGCCGATGGTCGCCGCCGACGACGTAGCGTGAAGAGGCTGAGACGAGGACGATGATGGCTGCGCGCATTCTGGTGGTCGAGGACGAGGAAGCGCTGACGACGCTGCTGCGATACAATCTCGAATCCGAAGGCTACGAGGTCGAGACGGTAGCTCGCGGCGACGATGCCGACACCCGGATGAAAGAGCGGATTCCGGATCTGGTGGTGCTGGACTGGATGCTGCCGGGACTGTCGGGCATCGAACTGTGCCGCCGCCTGCGGGCGCGGCCGGAAACCAAGCAACTGCCGATTATTATGCTGACCGCGCGCGGCGAAGAGAGTGAACGCGTCCGCGGGCTGGCGACCGGAGCCGACGACTACATCGTCAAGCCGTTCTCGGTGCCGGAGCTTCTCGCTCGGGTGAAAGGTCTGCTGCGCCGCGCCGCGCCGGAGCGGCTCGCGACCGTGCTGTCCTACGGCGATCTCGAGCTCGACCGCGACAAGCGCCGGGTGGCACGCTCCGGCCGGCCGATCGATCTCGGCCCGACCGAGTATCGTCTGCTCGAGTTCTTCCTGGAGCATCCCGGCCGCGTCTTCAGCCGCGAGCAGCTGCTCGACGGCGTCTGGGGCCGCGACATCTACATCGACGAGCGCACCGTCGACGTGCACATCGGACGGTTGCGAAAGCTGCTGAACATCGGCCGCGAGCAGGACCCGATCCGAACCGTGCGCGGCGCAGGCTACGCACTCGACGACCGCTTCGCCAAGGCCGAAGGTAGCCCGTCGTAGTTGTTAGAGCAGTTCTGTTTTTGATAGAATCAGAGTTGATCGGCACCGCCTGCCACACGCACAACCTCATGGTGAGGAGGCGCGTAGCGCCGTCTCGAACCATGTGACGCAGGGAACGCGTTACCCCATCCTTCGAGACGCCCGGCTTCGCCGGGCTCCTCAGGATGAGGACTCAGTGCCTTCGGAAACGTCGGATCGTTTCAATCAAACGATGAGCCGCTCTAGCAGGATTGTGACGTTGGGTGGGCAACGCGAAGCGTGCCCACCCAAACACTCTTTTCAAATCACGATGACCGCGAGCGTGATTTTGTGTCGCGTGGGAACGACGCGGCGCGCCTTTGCCGACCCTGCCGCTTTTGCAATAGCTCAGCCGCGGCCTCAGCCCAACATGGCAGCGTCGTCCTCCGCGAAGGCGGAGGATCCAGTATTGCAGTGAGTGGATGGGAAGTAACGGACACTCTGGAATACTGGGTCGCCCGCTTTTGCGGGCGATGACAGTTTGGCAGGATGGCGCAGCCCTGCGCTGCGCGAGCGCGGCTTGCCGCAGCCTTGGGCTGGCGGCGTCAGTCTACCGCGTGGTCTTCGGCGTGGCGCGGCGGCGATCGCCGACCGGCTGATAGGCGATGCGCGAGTGATGCGCACAATACGGCAGGCCCGGCAACGACTTGCCGCCGCAGAAGAAGAACTCCGGGCTCGACGGATCGCCGACCGGCCAGTGGCAGGTCGCTTCGTTGAGTTCCAGCAGCGACAGCCGCTGGTTCATCGGAACGACGTTGTCGAACGCGACCGGATCCGGCTCCGCCTCGACCTCGAAGGCGTGGGCCAGCGCGGTATTGCCGCGCGCCACCGGGCGGCTCACCCTCATCATCTGCTGAACCGGGCGTGCCTTGCGCTGCCGCGGTGCGGCCGATGTCGGACTCTTCGCCCGACCCGACAGGCCGAGGCGATGGACCTTGCCGATCACGGCATTGCGGGTGACATTGCCCAGCTCAGCGGCAATTTGACTCGCCGACAGCCCGCCCTCCCACAATTTCTTCAACTGCTCGACGCGCTCGTCGGTCCAGGTCAGTGCCGTCATATTTCTATCCCTTCGTGCCGTGAGCGCCGAGACGAGGCGCGGAACCGCGGCTGTGAGGTCGTCAAAATCTCTGCTGGCAGAATCCCTTAGCGCTCGCCGGACGACCCCTGCCGCCCCGGCGTTACGCCTCATCCGAGAACTCGAAATGGATTACCAACCGCGCACGAGATGTCGTACCCGACAGGCAAAAGGCTACAATATGCCGTGACTCACGCGCAAGAGTCCGACCTGGTGCGTCCACACCTTCTCCGCCGAGTGAGTCCACGAAGCCACAACAATCAGCAGCGACGGCGCCGATCCGCGGCGCACTTTGGCCGAAGCTCCGTGTTGACAGTGAGTTCGGCGCTTCTAGAATAATCCCACGTGCCGCCTGGAAAGGCGGCACGTTTCGTTTCCGGGGTACGTTGTCCAGACTGCGTTCGTGCCTGCGCATGACGCAGCCGGGCGACGGCCCACATTTTCCCGATCGGATCGGCCATGTCTCAGAGCGCTTCTACGTCCCATCTCCTCCCGGTTTTCGCCAGAGCGGATGTCGCGTTCGAGCGCGGCGAGGGCGTCTGGCTGTATGGGACGGACGGCGAGCGCTATCTGGATTTCACCAGCGGTGTCGCCGTCAACGCGCTCGGTCATTGCCATCCGCGTCTGGTGGCGGCGCTGCAGCAGCAGGCGACCAGGCTGTGGCACATGTCCAACCTGTTCAAGAGCCCGGACGGCGAGCGGCTGGCGGCGCGGCTGTGCGAACAGAGCTTCGCCGACAAGGTGTTCTTCTGCAATTCGGGCGCCGAAGCGGTCGAGTGCGCGCTGAAGATGGCGCGTCACTATCACTTCTCCAAAGGCGCGCCCGAGCGCACCCGGGTGATTACTTTCGAAGGCGCGTTCCACGGCCGCACGCTCGGCACCCTCGCGGCCACCGGTTCGGCGAAGTACCTGGAAGGCTACGGTCAGCCGCTCGAAGGATTCGACCAGCTTCCGCTCGGCGATCTCGACGCGGTGAAGAAGGCGATCGGACCCACCACCGCTGCGATCCTGATCGAGCCGCTGCAGGGCGAGGGCGGTGTGCGGTCGCCGGAGCCGGCGTTCTTCCGGGCCTTGCGCGAGCTGTGCGACGCGCACGGCCTGCTGCTGATCTTCGATGAAGTGCAGACCGGCATGGGCCGTACCGGTGAGCTGTTCGCCTATCAGCGGCTCGGCGTCGCGCCGGACCTGATGTCGCTGGCGAAAGCGCTGGGCGGCGGCTTCCCGATCGGGGCCTGCCTGTCGACCGCCGAGGCCGCGACAGGCATGGCGCCGGGTGCGCACGGCTCGACCTTCGGCGGCAATCCGCTCGCCGTCGCGGTCGCCGGCGCGGTGCTCGACGTGATGTTGCAGCCGGGGTTCTTCGACGACGTGAAGAAGAAGTCGCTTCTGCTCAAGCAGAAGCTCGCCGGGGTGGTGGACCGGCATCCGCGCGTACTCAGCGAAGTCCGCGGCGAGGGATTGCTGCTCGGCCTCAAGGCGGTGGTGCCGTCGCCGGATCTGATCGCGGCGCTGCGGGCCGAGAAGCTGCTGACCGTCGGCGCAGGCGACAACGTGGTGCGGCTGCTGCCGCCGTTGATCGTCAGCGAGGCCGAACTCGACGAAGCGATCGGGCGACTGGAGCGCGCCTGCGTCACGCTTGCCGGGCATGCGGCGCAGCAGGAGGCGGTGTGATGAGCAGCGCCAGCAACACGCCGCGGCATTTCCTCGATCTCACCGAGCTGCCGACCTCGGAACTGCGCAACATGCTCGCCGCCGCCGTCGCCATGAAGGCGAAGCGCAAGGCGAACGCCGATGCCGACAAACCGCTCGCCGGCAAGACCTTGGCGATGATCTTCGACAAGCCGTCGACCCGCACCCGGGTGTCGTTCGACGTCGGGATGCGCCAGCTCGGCGGCGAGTCGATCATGCTGACCGGCGCCGAGATGCAGCTCGGCCGCGGCGAGACCATCGCCGACACCGCAAGGGTGCTGTCGCGCTTCGTCGACATCATCATGATCCGCATCCTCAACCACGAGGCGCTGCTGGAGCTCGCCGCCAATGCGACCGTGCCGGTGATCAACGGCCTGACCCGCAAGTCGCACCCGTGCCAGGTGATGGCCGATGTGATGACGTTCGAGGAGCATCGCGGGCCGATCAAGGGCCGCACCATCGCCTGGACCGGCGACGACAACAACGTGCTGGCGTCGTGGGCGCACGCAGCACATCAATTCGAGTTCAAGCTCAACGTCGCCACCCCGCCGCAGCTTGCTCCCGGCAAGGCGATGCGCGACTGGGTCAAGGCGAGCGGCGCGGCGATCACCATCGGCACCGACGCCGAGGAGGCGGTGCGCGGCGCCGACTGCGTCATCACCGACACCTGGGTGTCGATGGGCGACAAGGACGGCGAGCATCGCCACAACCTGCTCAAGCCCTATCAGGTCAACGCCAAGCTGATGTCGCTCGCCCACAAGGACGCGATCTTCATGCATTGCCTGCCGGCGCATCGCGGCGAAGAGGTCACCGACGAGGTGATCGACGGCCCGCAGTCGGTGGTGTTCGATGAGGCCGAAAACCGCCTGCACGCGCAGAAGGGCATCCTGGCCTGGTGCCTCGGCGCGGTGGCGTAGCTCGTTCTAGGCCCTGTTTGGCGAAGTGTGTGCGGTCTCCCTCCCCCTTGCGGGGAGGGTCGCAGAGGCGGCCTCTGGCCGCCGTTCTTCCGAGTGACGCCGATGCTCTGCATCGGCTATGGCGAAGCGGAGGCCGGGGTGGCGGTGCCGCGAGCACGGAGCTTGTGGCGCCCCCACCCGACCGGCCTGACGGCCGGCCACCCTCAAGGGGGAGGGAAACTAAAGCCTGCCCCGCGGCATCGCTGCCATTCATCCCCTTCCGCCCGTCAGCCCTTTCGATTTTCGCCCTTGGCCCCCAGATAAGCGCCCATGACCTCACAGAGCCCCGATCCTCGCATCACCGACCATCCCCCTGAGCGCGCGCCGTCGGCGGTGCCGATCGACGACAGCGTGCTGCCGTTCGAGGTCGGGCCGCTCGATCTGCGCGGCCGGCTGACCAAGCTCGGTCCTTCGCTCGACGAACTGCTCGCCAAGCACGACTATCCGGTGCCGGTCGCCAAGCTGCTCGGCGAAGCGATCGTGCTGGCGACGCTGCTCGGTTCGTCGCTGAAATTCGACGGCCGCTTCATCCTGCAGACCCAGACCGACGGCCCGGTGTCGTTCCTGATCGTCGATTTCCAGGCGCCCGACCGGCTGCGCGCCTATGCGCGCTACGACGAGTCCCGGCTGGAGCCCGGGCTGTCGTCCGGCGCCTTGCTGGGGAGCGGCCATCTGGCGATGACCATCGACCAGGGCCCCGACATGCGACGCTACCAAGGCCTGGTGGCGCTCGACGGCGGCGGACTGGAAGAGGCCGCGCACGAATACTTCCTGCGCTCGGAGCAGATCCCGACCCGCGTGCGGCTCGCGGTCGGCGAGGAATGGCGCGGCGGCGAGGGCGGCCGGCACCATTGGCGCGCCGGCGGCATGCTGCTGCAATTCCTGCCCAAGAGCCCAGAGCGCGCGCGGCAGGCCGACCTGCATCCGGGCGACGCGCCGGAGGGCACGGTCACCCATACGGTCGAGGAAGATGACGCCTGGGTCGAAGGCCAGTCGCTGATCGCCACCGTCGAGGACATCGAACTGATCGACCCGGACCTGTCCGGCGAGCGGCTGCTGTACCGGCTGTTCCACGAGCGCGGCGTGCGGGTGTTTTCGTCGCTGCCGATGAAGGCGGAATGCTCGTGCTCGCGCGCGGCCGTCGCCGGCATGCTGTCCCGGTTCGCTCCCGCCGACCGCGCCGACATGGTCAAGGACGGCAAGGTCGTGGTGACCTGCGAGTTCTGCAGCTCGGTCTACGAATTCACGCCGGAAGAGGCGGGGGTGGAGTGATCGCAGGATGGGTTGAGCCGAAGGCGAAGCGCTTCCTCCTCACAGCCATTCGGGTTTCGCTGCGCTCAACCCGGGCTACGGGCTTATGATTAGTTCAACGTCCGTTTCCCCTCCGGACTGTCCAGCGAAAACGGTGGAACGTCAATTTCGAAGGTCTCACCCGCCTCGGTTTCCATCTGGTAGCGACCGGCCATGAAGCCGGAGGCGGTCGGGAGCGGGACGCCGCTGGTGTATTCGAAGCGCTCGCCCGGGGCGAGCACCGGCTGTTCCCCGACCACGCCCTCGCCGCGGACCTCCTGGGTGCGGCCGGACGCGTCGGTGATCACCCAATGCCGGGTACGGAGCTGGACGGTTTCCTCGCCGGAATTGGTGATCACCACGGTGTAAGACCAGAAATACTGGCGGTTCTCCGCCGAGGAGCGCTCGGGTAGATAGTTCGGCTCGACGGTCACTTCGATGCGGCGGGTGACAGCGCGGTACATGGCTCGACTTCCAGCTCTTGGCCCGAATATAGCGAAAAAGCCCGTCAAAACCAGTCGTTCGGAATGATTTTCAGATTGCGGGGAGCAAAGCCTCCGCGGTTTGAACATAGTTCCCCGGTAGCGAGCCGGCGTCCCAGCGTCGCGGAAAATTGCGCGATGCCGTACCCTTCGCTGCCGACCGCGCGGCTGCTATAGCAGTGACACGCGCGCCACGCATCGCAACGGAGCCGCATGACTCCTCCCGCCACCATCGTCGCCGAGCCGGTCACCGGCGCCCCACCCGCGGGCGGACCGCCGCTGGAGCCGGCTGCGCCTCCGCGGTCGGTCACTCCCCCGCCGCGCAAGGCGGGGCCGAAGCGGGAATTGCGGCTCGATCTGTTCCGGGGACTGGCGCTGTGGCTGATCTTCATCGATCACCTGCCGGCGAGCGTGCTGACCTGGTTCACGCTGCGGAATTACGGCTTCTCCGACGCCACCGAGATCTTCATCTTCATTTCCGGCTACACCGCCGCTTTCGTGTACGGCAAGGCGATGACCGAGCTCGGTGTCGTCGTGGCGTCGGCGCGGATCATGAAGCGGGTCTGGCAGATCTACGTCGCGCACGTGTTCCTGTTCACGATCTTTCTGGCGGAGATCTCCTACGTCGCCACCAGCTTCCAGAACCCGCTGTACACCGAGGAAATGGGCATCCTCGACTTTCTGAAGCAGCCCGACGTCACCATCGTGCAGGCGCTGCTGCTGCGGTTCCGCCCCGTCAACATGGACGTGCTGCCGCTGTACATCGTGCTGATGTTCTTCCTGCCGCCGATCCTGTGGCTGATGCGGCGCTGGCCGGACACCACGCTGGCGCTGGCGACCCTGCTCTACGCGGCGACCTGGCAGTTCGACCTGCATTTGACCGCTTATCCGAGCGGGGTATGGGTTTTTAATCCGTATGCGTGGCAGCTGTTGTTCGTGTTCGGGGCGTGGTGCGCGATGGGCGGGGCGGAGCGGCTGTCGCGGGTGCTCTCCTCGAAAGTAACCATGTGGCTGGCAGCGGCCTACCTGCTGGCTGCGTTTTATGTCACGCTGACCTGGTACACCCCGCAATTGTTCCACACCCTGCCGAAATGGCTCGAGCAGTGGATGTATCCGATCGACAAGCCCAACCTCGACGTGCTGCGGTTCGCCCACTTCCTGGCGCTGGCGGCGCTGACGGTGCGGTTCATCCCGCGCGACTGGCCGGCGCTCAACTCGCGCTGGCTGCGGCCGCTGATCCTGTGCGGCCAGCACTCGCTGGAGATCTTCTGCATCGGTATTTTCCTCGCATTCGCGGGCTATTTCGTCCTGGCCGAGGTGTCCGGGGGCGCGTTGATGCATTTCGCCGTCAGCGTGACAGGTATCTTGATCATGTCTGCCGCCGCCTGGCTGTTCTCGTGGTACAAGAATGTGGCGAGCAAAGCCGGGTCGCGGCCACCGCCGGATGCCGATCTCGCGGGGGGCGATGCATGAAGGCCGTGGTGATGGCCGGCTTGGTTTGGACATTGGCGGCGGCGTGGTTCGCCGCCACCGGCTGGTGGTCGCCGGCAGCCGCCGCGGTGGAGGGCCAGGGCTGCGTCCCGCCGGCCTATATGCTGACCTCCGAGGCCAAGCTGAAAGGCGTCGCAGCGGCGCTGAAGACCACCCGTAAGCTCGACATCCTGGTGGTCGGCAGCCGCTCCTCCACCATCCTGTCGGCCGAAAACAGCGCCTATCCCGGCCGTTTGCAGACGCTGCTGCGGGACCGGCTGCCTGGCGTTGCCGTCAACGTGGCGGTCGAGATGCGACCGAAACGCACCGCCGCCGACATTGCCACCGGGCTCGCAGCTCTGGTCACCGAGCGCAAGCCGGTGCTGGTGATCTGGCAGACCGGGACCTTCGACGCGATCCGCTCGATCGACCCGGACGAGTTCCGCACCGCGCTCGGCCAGGGCATCGATGCCGTCAAACAGGCCGGCGCTGACATCGTATTGATGAATTTGCAGTATAGCCCACGCACCGAGACCATGATCAATCCGGCGCCGTATCTCGATGCGATGCGTGTGGTCGCACAGGAACACGACGTTCCGCTGTTCGACCGCTTCGCCTTGATGCGGCACTGGAACGAGACCGGCGAGTTCGATCTGTTCAGTCCCGCGCCAGGAATCGACCTGGCGTTGCGGGTGCACAACTGCTTGGCACGGGCGCTGATGGCGTTCGTGATGGAGGCGGCGCAGGTCGATCCGGCGGAGGTGAGGACCCAGCGTTAATGAGAGTATCCGACCGCATCCAATCGGCCGCCGCCGCGGCGTTCCTGGCGTCGGCATTGGTTCAGTTTTCCTGTTCGGCCGGCATGGCCCAGACCGCCCCCGAGCCGGCCGCTCGTGCTGCCCCGCTGGCGGCGCCCGGCGAGGGCGAACTCGACGTCGCCACCTTCGAGCGCAAGAAGAGCGTCGCCGGCGCCGCGCTCGACAAGATCAAGGGCGTTGCCAGACAGGCCGGCGACATCCTGGCCCGGGTGCCCTGCCTGCCGCCGAAGGGCGGCGCCAAATCGATCGGCGCGCTGCCGCGGGTGGCGCGCAAGCTGGCCGATCGCAGGCCGGTGGTGATCGTGGCGTTCGGCTCGTCGTCGACGCAGGGCTACGGCTCGAGCTCGCCTGCGTTCAACTATCCCAACCGGCTGGCGACGCAGCTGCGTCGCCACTATCCGAACTCGGACATCACGGTGATCAACAGCGGCAAGGGCGGCGAGGACGCGCCCGAGATGATGCTGCGGCTGAAGACCACGGTGCTCGACGCCAAGCCGGATCTGGTGATCTGGCAGGTCGGCACCAATGCGATCCTGCGCGATCTCGATCCCGCCGACACCGGCAAGCTGGTCGACGACGGCATCAAGGCGATCCAGTCCGCCGGCGCCGACATCGTGCTGGTCGATCCGCAATATGCGCCGCGGGTCAACGAACGCGGCGAGCACGCCGGCAAGATGATCAGGGCGCTCGGCCGGCTCGCCGAACTGCGCCGCGTCGGCATCTTCCCGCGGTTCGAAGTGATGAAGGAATGGCACGAGCAGCAGTCGATGCCGTTCGACAAATTCGTCATCGCCGACGGCTTGCACATGAACGATTGGGGCTACGCCTGCTTCGCTCAACTGCTCGGCGACGGCATCATCCGCTCGGTCGATCAGGTCCGGCTCGGCACCGCAGTTCCTGGCGACGTCACGGCGTTCCGGCCGATGTAGCGAATGCGGCAATGACCAAGGTCTTGGCGCGCATAACTTCGTCAAGCTCACGTAGCCGCTGGTTACGACGTAACTGAACAGTCACCGGCGAGGCTGGGCGTCGCCCGATGCTTTCGTGCTAGAGCACTTCTGTTTTTCATCGAATCAGAGCTGATCCGCACCGCCTGCCACACGCACAGCCTCATGGTGAGGAGGCGCGTAGCGCCGTCTCGAACCATGTGACGCAGGCAACGCGTTGCCCCATCCTTCGAGACGCCCGGCTTCGCCTGGCTCCTCAGGATGAGGACTCAGTGCCTTCGGAAGGGTCGGATCGTTTCAATCAAACGATGAACCGCTCTAAGACTGCACAGTTCGATTACTTACAATCGGCACGACCTCATGGTGAGGAGGCGCGAAGCGCCGTCTCGAACCATGCGCCGTAAGCGATGCGGCTCCTCATCCTTCGAGACGCCCGGCTTTGCCGGGCTCCTCAGGATGAGGGTGCAGTGCATGTGGAGCGGCGAAGTCCGCTTCGATCAATCGATAAACCGCTCCAAGGACGGAGGCTCGCTCACACCCTGTCGAGCGCCGCAACCAGATCCTCGATCAGGTCGTCCTTGTGCTCCAGCCCGGCCGACAGCCGGATGAAGCCGTCGGTGATGCCGAGCTCGGCTCGCGCCTCCGGCTTCAGCCGCTGATGCGTCGTCGTCGCCGGGTGGGTGACGAGGCTCTTGGCGTCGCCGAGATTGTTGCTGATCTTCACCAGGTTCAAGGCGTTGAGGAAGCGGAACGCCTCGGCCTTGCCGCCTTTCACCTCGAAGCCGACCAGCGTCGAGCCGGCGCCCATCTGCTTCTTCACCGTCTCGGCCTGCGGGTGGTCGGCGCGGCCCGGATACACCAGCCGCGGCACCTTCGGATGCTCGGCCAGCGCATCGGCGATCGCCGCGGCGTTGCTGGTCTGCTTCTCGACGCGGATCGCGAGCGTCTCCAGGCCCTTCAGCAGCACCCAGGCATTGAACGGCGACAGCGACGGTCCGGTCTGACGCAGATAGGTCTGAATGTGCTCCTCGATGAAGGCCTGAGACGACAGCACCACGCCGCCGAGGCAGCGGCCCTGGCCATCGATGTGCTTGGTGGCGGAATACACCACGACGTCGGCGCCGAGCTGCAGCGGGCTTTGCCAGATCGGGGTCGCGAACACGTTGTCGACCACGAGGCGCGCGCCGCCCGCATGGGCAATTTGCGCGATCGCGCCGATGTCGAGCACGTCGAGCGTCGGATTGGTCGGGCTTTCCAGGAAGCAGGTCCGGGTGTTCGGCCGCATCGCGCGCTGCCACTGGCCGAGATCGAGACCGTCGACCAGCGTCGACTCGATGCCGTAGCGCGGCAGCAGATCCTCGACGATGTAGCGACACGAGCCGAACATCGCTTTCGACGCGACGACATGGTCGCCGGCGCGTAGCGGCGCCAGGATCGCTGCGGTGACGGCGGCCATGCCGGTGGCGGTGGCGCGCGCCGCTTCGGCGCCCTCGAACTCCGCCATCCGCTGTTCGAAGCTGAACACGGTGGGGTTGGAGAACCGCGAATATTGGAAGCCGGCGTCGTCGCCGGTGAAGCGCGCCTCGCACTGTTCGGCGCTGTCGTAGACGAAGCCCTGGGTCAGGAACAACGCTTCGGAGGTCTCGCCGAATTGCGAGCGCAAGCTGCCGGAATGCACCAGGCGGGTCTCGCGGCGGAAATGAGAGGTGGCAGGGACGGGAATGGTCGGTTTGGTCTCGGACATGTGGTCTCCAGCGCGCCCACATCGGGCGATGCGGGCACAAAAAAACCGGCCTGGGGATCAACCCTCGGGCCGGGACCACAACGTCCCCGGCCTGTTTAGCGACTTGTTTAACGTGGCTGCAAGCCGGCCGGCTCAAATCACCACGGGATAAGTCGGGCTCTTAATCCTCCGTACTCTTCCCGTCAAGCCGGGCTTCGGCTAGCGGTGAGCGCTCGTATCTGAGTTTCCCGGAGGGCATGGCTGCGCTCCGAAGGACCGACATCGTGCCGTTCACCCTGCCGCCCGACGCCGACGGAATTCTGCCCGACCGCATGATCGCGGCGATGACGGAATCGGGCCTGATCCTGCCGGAATATCCGTTCGTCGAAAGCCAGATCCAGCCGGCCAGCCTCGATCTGCGGCTCGGGCCGATCGCCTACCGGGTGCGCGCCAGCTTCCTGCCGGGGCCGGACTGCACCGTGGCGGAGCGGATCGACGAGCTCAAGCTGCACGAGATCGACCTGTCGGACGGCGCGGTGCTGGAGACCAACTGCGTCTACATCGTGCCGCTGCTCGAGAGCCTGGCGCTGCCGCGCCACATCGTGGCGGCCGCCAATCCGAAAAGCTCGACCGGCCGGCTCGACGTGTTCACCCGGGTGATCGCCGACGGCACCCGCCGCTTCGACATGATCGGCGCCGGCTATCACGGCCCGCTCTATGCCGAGATCAGCCCGAAGACCTTCCCGGTGCTGCTGCGCGAAGGCTCCCGGCTCTCTCAAGTTCGCTTCCGCGTCGGCCAGGCCACGCTGGAGCAGGACGAGCTCGATGCGCTGCACGACGCCGAGCGGCTGGTCGATGCCGACGATGCCGATCTCACCGGCGGCGTCGCGCTCAGTGTCGATCTGTCGGGCGAGAACTCCGACGGCTTCGTCGGCTATCGCGCCAAGCGCCACACCGGCGTGGTCGATATCGATCGCCGCGGCGGCTATGCGGTCGGCGAGTTCTGGGAGCCGATCGCGGCCCGCCCCGACGGCACGCTGATCCTCGATCCCGGCGAGTTCTACATTCTGGCCTCGAAGGAGGCGGTCCAGGTGCCGCCGGACTACGCCGCCGAGATGGTGCCGTTCGATCCTTTGGTCGGCGAATTCCGCGTGCATTACGCCGGCTTTTTCGATCCCGGCTTCGGCTACGAAGGCGCCGGCGGCTCGGGCGCCCGTGCGGTGCTGGAAGTGCGCTCGCGCGAAGTGCCGTTCATTCTCGAGCACGGCCAGATCGTCGGCCGCCTGATCTACGAAAAGATGCTGTCGCGCCCCGACGCGCTCTACGGCCAGCGCATCGGCTCCAACTACCAGGCCCAGGGCCTGAAGCTGAGCAAGCATTTCAAGGCGTGAGTTCGATCACGACTGCTGACGGCCGAGGTCTCCACGCACGAGGGCGATGGCCGTTTCGGTCTGCTCCAGCTTTGCCGCTATCTCTTCCGCCGTCAGGTGCGCTTCCGTGGCAGGGTCATCGGAAGGATAGCGAAAAGCGGTCGCCCAGGGTGTGATCGACGACAGCTCTTCGAACAGCGGCCTCGCCCTGTCACCGGTCGGTACCAGATTGGTCAATGCAACGAGATCGTGCCCTCGGCCGCCGTGCCGCGGAAAAGCGATGCGAAGAGCAATCAGCCGTGCCTTGATCGCCTTCTCGGCGGCTTGTTGAGCCAGATAGGCCGCTTGCGGCAATGAAGCTGGAGGAGTGAGCAAGCGGCGTGCCGCAATCACGTCACTCGTAGCCAAATCGAGCCAGAGCCCGGATCGCTCGAGCTCATGGCGCCAATGAAAGCGCGGCTTTGTCGAAGACGACGCGGCCGTCTCGCTCGATCTGATGGCTGATGCTGCCGGGATCGGCCCGCGCCGCTTCGAAGCGGCTCCGACGCAGCGGCACGATTTGGATCGGAATGCCCGGATCCGAAACCTGCTGCCACAGAGAGATGGGCGTGAACGCTCCCGGCGCGACGTCGTCGCTCAGGATCACGCACAGGTCGTAATCACTATCGGGCGTGTGGTCTCCGCGAGCTCGGCTTCCGAACAGGATGATCGTCTCGACCGGCCCGATCATGGCCAGCCGGTTGACGGCCTCGCGCAAGCGAAGCGGTTCGTCGATGTCGAAAGCGACGCTCATCCTCGACTTATAGCACGAACGCCCCAAGAATCAGCACCAGCGATCCAGTTGCCGCAATGCTGCGCGCGGGCGAGGAACGTTCAACGGGATGCAGACTGGTCACCCGCCGGTGTCACCCGCCAGATCGTGTTGCCGACGTCGTCGGCGACCAGCAGGGCGCCGCGGTTGTCCAGGGCGACGCCGACCGGGCGACCCTGCGCCTGTTCGTCGGCGTTGAGGAAGCCTGTGAGGATGTCACGCGGTGGGCCGGACGGTTTGCCGCCTTCGAACGGCACGAAGATCACCTTGTAGCCGGAGCGCGGCTTTCTGTTCCACGAGCCGTGCTGGCCGACGAACGCGCCGCCTTTCATCTGGTCCGAAAACAGGTCGCTGGTGTTGAAGGCGAGCCCGAGCGAGGCGGTGTGGTTGCCCAGCGCGTAGTCCGGCACGATCGCTTTTTCCACCAGTTCCGGCCGCTGCGGCTGCACGCGCTCGTCGACGTGCTGGCCGTAATAGCTGTACGGCCAGCCGTAGAATCCGCCGTCCTTCACCGACGTCATGTAGTCGGGCACGAGGTCGCTGCCGATCTCGTCGCGCTCGTTGACGACCACCCACAATTCGCCGGTCTCGGGATGAAACGCCGGGCCGTTGGGGTTGCGCAGGCCGGACGCGAACAGCCGGGTCGCGCCGCTCTGCCGGTCGACTTCGATCACGGCGGCGCGGTTTTCCTCGACCGCCATGCCGTGTTCGGCGGCGTTGCTGTTGGAGCCGGAGGTCGCGTACAGCTTGCTGCCATCGGGGCTGGCGACCAGATCCTTGGTCCAATGATGATTGAGCGGGCCGGCCGGAAGGTCTGCGACCTTTTCGCCCGCAGCGGTAATCCGGGTATCACCGGGATTGTAGGGGAAGCGCATGATCCCGTCGGTATTGGCGACGTAGAACTCGTTGCCGACCAGGGCCATGCCGAACGGCGAATTGAGCCCTTCGAGGAAGGTGTTGCGCACCTCGGCGACGCCGTCGCCGTCGGCATCGCGCAGCAGGGTGATGCGGTTGGCGCTCGGCGTGCGGGCGCCGGCCTGCCCCATCACGTACTCGGCGATCCGGCGTTTCAGGCCCTTGCCCTCTTCGGGGCGCTCCGGCGCGTTGGTCTCGGCCACCAGCACGTCCCCGTTCGGCAGCACATGAATCGTCCGTGGGTGATCGAGTCCTTTTGCGAACGCCGTCACCGCCAATCCTTCCGCGGGCTTGGGTTTGGCGCCTTCCGGCCAACCGACCGCCTTGGCGATGTTGACCGTGGGCAGCAGCGTGTTCGCCGGCTCCGGCAGCTTCGGCGAGGCGCCGTAGTCTTCGCCCTTCGCGAGATTAGACTGATCGCCGCAGGCCGCGAGCGGCAGCACCAGGACGAGGCAGAGGGCGAGCCGGCTGGTCGGAAGCGATCGGCGCATCGACTATTCTCCGTTGGAGGAACTCAACAATGGCAATGTCGGAAGCGGGGTTGTGTTCAATTCCCAGCCGTGAAAATCAGTGAGACCGCTGGTCGCAGCCGCTCGCGGCGAAACCAAAAAGACCACGAAAAAGGGAGAGAGCTGATGGGAGGAACGCTCGAAGCGGCGGAGGCGTCGCCATTGCGCGCTTGGCGCGGCGTCGCCGATTTGTATCATTCGATGTTCACTGGCCTGATCCTCACGCTGGTCAGCCGGCGCGGCACGGCGGATGCTGCCGAGTTCGTGTTCCGGGTGTTTCGCCGTCAGCAGCAGGAGCGCTTCGTCGCCGGCCTCGCCAAGCTCGGACTCGATCATCTGCCGCCGGCGGTGGCGGCGGCGCAGTATCACTATCTGTCGAACTGGATCGGCGGCGTGCACGTCGAATACATCTACGAGACCGATCGCAAGGCGTGGATCCGCTATCCGCCGCCGCGCTGGATCTGGCGAGGCACCGCGATCTGCGGCGTCCCTGGCGAGGTGTCGAAAGCGATGCTGCGCGGCTGGCACGCCAATAACGGCGTCGCACTCGGCAATCTCCGGCTCGGCTTCGTCTGTACCAAGCAGAGCGTCGACGGTCAGGACGGATTGGAAGGCTATTACTACGAGGCCGACGACGTCCTTGAGCCGGATCAGCGGTTGCAATTCGCCCGCCACCTCGAAGCGCCGCTGTTCGATCCGGCGGCAGCGCCGGCGCTGCCGGTCGAGAGCTGGCCGAAGTCGCGACTGGAGAAGGCCCACCGCAACTACGCGATGGAATATGTCCGGACGGCGGCTCCGGTCGCGGTGCAGCTGTTCGGCCCGCTCGACGGCGGCTATCTACTGCATCTCACCGGAAAATTGATCGGGATGCAATGTTACGACGATCTGGCGCCGGCGCTCGGTACGACCGGCCGCGACGCTGCCGGCTTCGCCGCCCTGCTGCAGGCGCTGCTCGCCGCGCAGGGCGACGATGGCGAATTGTACGACATCGGCGGCGGTTACGAAGTCCGACAGTCCGGGTGGAGGCTGATGGGCGATGTGGCCGATGCTCACCCGGCGTGCGTTCGCGTGCTCGCGGGGCTGATCGAGGGGCTCGCGGCCGGCTGTGGCCGGCGTATCTCCGTCAGCCTCGCCAGCGGTCCCCCGGCTGCGCCGCTGCTATGGACGGTGCGCTGACCGCCCGCGTTTCGCGCTCCGACCTGCCTGCGGGCGGCCATGCGCGGCGTGGGCATCGCGCCCACCCGGAACGGTGATAGGAAGGCTGATGCCCGGCTCGAGTTCGGGCGCCGGGGGAAACGCATGTCCGATATCGCCGTGGCGGAACTGCCACCGGTTGCGCAAGGCGCACCGGCTCCGCCCGCGCCGACACCTCCACCTCCGAGGAATCCGCTGCTCGACGATGCCATCCTGCGCACGCTGCTGCGGCTGTCCTGGCCGAACGTGGTGGCGCTGACCGCCGGGACCTGCGTGGCCGTTGCCGAGACCTCCTATATCGGCCTGCTCGGCACCGAGGCGCTCGCCGCGATGGCGCTGGTGTTTCCGTTCGTAATCCTGACCATGACGATGTCCGGCGGCGCGATGGGGGGCGGCGTCGCCTCGGCGATCGCGCGGGCGCTCGGCTCCGGCGACGACGACCGCGCCGCCGCGCTGGCGATGCACGCGCTGCTGATCGGGCTGTGCTTCGGGCTGGTGTTCACGGTCGGAATGCTGGCATTCGGCGAGCGGGCGCTGGCGCTGCTCGGCGGCCGCGGTGCGGTGCTGACTCAGGCGGTCGGCTACACCCACATTTTCTTCGCCGGAGCGGTGGTGCCGTGGCTGATGAACACCTTCGCGGCGATCCTGCGCGGCACCGGCAACATGAAGCTGCCGTCGCTGATGATCCTCAGCGCGGCGCTGCTGCAGATCGTGCTCGGCGGCGTGCTCGGCCTCGGCTTCGGGCCCGTTCCGCGGTTCGGCATGCCCGGCGTCGCCGCCGGCACGCTGACGGCGTTCTCGATCGGCGCTTCGGTGATGGCCTGGGTGATCTTTTCGGGCCGCGCCGGCGTGAAGCCGCGATTTGCGGGGTTGCGGATCGAGCGCGCAATGTTCTTCGACATTCTCAAGGTGGGCGCGGTGTCGTGCTTCTCGCCGCTGCAGTCGGTGCTGACCATCACGATCTTCACCCACATGCTGGCGCATTTCGGCACCGCAGTGCTGGCCGGCTACGGTATCGGCGGCCGGCTCGAGTTCATGCTCACCTCGATCGCGTTCGCAGTCGGGATCGCCTCGGTGCCGATGATCGGCATGGCGATCGGTGCCGGGCGTGTGAAACGGGCCCGGCAGATCGCCTGGATTGCCGGCCTGGTGTCGTTCCTGTTCGTCGGCGTGGTTGGTACCGGGATCGCGGTTTTTCCCCATCTCTGGGTCGATCTGTTCACCGACGATCCCGCGGTGCGGCTCGCCGGCGAGCAATATCTGCGCGCGGCCGGTCCGATGTACGCGTTCATCGGGCTTGCGATCTCGATGTATTTCTCGGCGCAGGGTGCGGCGAGGGTGCTCGGTCCGGTGCTGGCGCAGACCGGACGGCTGCTGTTCGTCGGGATCGGCGGCTGGCTGCTGATCAAGCACCACGGCAGCGTCGGCAGCTTCTATCTGCTTGCCGCCGGATCGATGGTGGTGCTGGGCGTCACCTCGGCACTGAGCGTTCTGCTGACACGATGGGGCCCCAAGCCGCCGGTCGCACCGATCATCGTCTAACGGTCGGCTTGCCGCGGCGCGAACGGCAGCAGCACGTCGAACAGGGTCGGACCGCTGGTCGCCAAGGCGCCTTCGAGCGACAGCAGACGCCGCCGGGTGATCGCGCCGCCATTGGCGCAGATGCCGCTGGTGTCACCGGCGGCAGCCAGGACGCGGTGGCACGGCACGATCAGGGCGAACGGATTGCGCCGGATCGCCTGGCCGACGGCATGTGCCGCGCCCGAGGAACGGAGCTGTTTGGCAATGTCGGCGAAGGTCGCCGTCTCGCCGCGGGGAATTGCCCGGACGGCATCGTAGACCCGGCAGTCGAATGCCGGGATGCCGCCGAGATCGAGCGCGACCTCTGAAAAATCCCAAGGCTCTCCGGACAGGGTCGCGGCGATTCCGTCGATGACCGGCTCGACCCAGGCTGCGGGCCTGTTTTCCCGGGCGTCCGGACACAGCCGCAGCAGCCTGCGGCGGGTGTCGATCTCGCGGCTTTCAGCGAGCTGCACGGCCAGCACGCCGTCGCGGTCCCATGCGATTCCGCATCGGCCCAGCATGGTGTCGAAGATGGTGTAGGCAGCCCCCGCCATAGGCGAACTATAGCAAGCCGCTCGCAACGCGCATCCGGAAAGTTAACCGATCGTTAACGACAGGGCAGTGCGGTTCTTGCTGCAGCGCAACGCGCCCGGCTCTCGATGAGGTCGATCCGGGGTGGCGTTGATCTAAATGGAGTGGAGCGGGCGAAGGGAATCGAACCCTCGTATGCAGCTTGGGAAGCTGCCGTTCTACCATTGAACTACGCCCGCGCCGGGCCGGAGGAATCCGCCGGACAGCTCCTGATCTAGCCGAGACTGCCCGTTCCGCCAAGGGCTATCGGCGTCTTCCCAGGAACCAGTCATTCCTGGACGGATTGGTCTGGCGATGTTCGATGCAGTCCGCATCCATATGGCTGGAATCCGGCGCGCGGCCGGGCGCGGTCGCCTGGCGGTCGCCATGGTTGCGGCGGCGCTGGTGGCAGTGCCGGCCGCGGCCCAAACCCCGAACGATCTCGACCAGCTCCGGCAGCGCGCGCTCGAACTGGTCAATGCCGCCCGCCAGCAGCATGGACTGTCGCCGCTGCGGCTCGGCGACACGTTGAACGAGGCGGCGCAACGTCACGCCGACGACATGTTCAAACGCAACTACTACGCGCACGCCTCGCCCGAGGGGAACGATGTCCAGGACCGCTACATCGCCGCCGGCGGCAGCCGCTGGCGGCTGGTGGCGGAGAACATCGCTCGCTGCGCCGGTTGCCGGCCGCCGGCGACCACCGGCACCGTCGAGCAGCTTCAGCAGGGCTGGATGAACAGTCCGCATCATCGCGAGAACATCTTGCGCGAGGGGCTGGATCGTTTCGGCTACGGCCTGGTGCACGACCGCGAGCAGGGCCTGTACGGCGTCCAGACCTTCGCCGGCCCCGGCACGCCGCGCGGCTCGGCTCCGGACGAAACGCCGGAAGTGCTGGCCGAGGACGAGGTGTTGCCGCGCATGGCCGAACTGATCAACAGCGCGCGCAAGGCGAAAGGCGCGCCGCCGCTGCAGCCGAGCAGCGCACTGAGCGAAGCGGCCGTAGCCATGATGCCGCCGAAGAGCTCCGACGGCATCGACCTGACAGGCGGCGATGCGTTTGAAAACGTGCCGGCGGATCAGCGGCGCAGCTTCCGCTCGATCGGCGTCATCGCAGGAGCCTGCGGCGGGTGCGGCCGCGAACCGACGGTCGCGGACCTGCGGGCGTTCCGGCGGCAGTGGCTGGACAATCCACAGTATCAGCAGCGCCTGCTCGATCCGGATCGCACCGATCTGGGCTTCGCCCTGCAGGTCGACGGCCGCGGCCGCAAGGTCGCCTTGGCAGTGCTCGGCACGCGGCGCTGAATTCTCCGCTGCATCCGGCCACCTTGCGCCCGGCGCAATCCTGGTAGCACGCCGCCGCCGCGGTTGATCGGCGTCAACGCGCGCCTGCCGGATCGGCGCGAAGCTGTCTCGCTGCTTCATGCAGGGGGATACGATCATGACGAGCACCATGATGACCTTCGACATCCTGCTGTTGGCTATGGCCGCGGCGTCGACGGTGCTGATCCTGTTCGGCGTAGTCATCGCGAGCGGTCATCAGGGCGCGCATCAGCACGCCAAGGCCAATCTGATCCCGCGCCATCACGACTGAGCGCGCCGATCGACTTCGAATCAGGGTCTGCCAGCGGCGGCGTTCAGGTCGCGCTTGATCGTCTCGAGCAGTGACGCCAGCACGTCGTACTGATCGGCCTTGCGGGACGGCTCATGAGGTGGCTCGACCGCAGTTGAATCGAGCGGCGCTGGCCGCGACGCTGGTGGCGCGGTGAGGTTCGTCGGCGAGGCGAGCCCCGCGCCGACCAGGGCCGAAGCCGGTGCTGGTGTGGTCGGTGCCATCA
This sequence comes from Rhodopseudomonas pentothenatexigens, assembly GCF_900218015.1. Lineage (GTDB taxonomy): Bacteria > Pseudomonadota > Alphaproteobacteria > Rhizobiales > Xanthobacteraceae > Rhodopseudomonas > Rhodopseudomonas pentothenatexigens. The sequence continues at coordinate 185,800 of NZ_UFQQ01000003.1, forward strand.
GGGATGGCGGGCGACGCGTGCGGGGTAGCGGGGGAACTGGCGCTGGTTGCGACCGGGGCGACGGTTCGATAGCCGTCAACATTGCGGTGCCTTCGGAGCTGATGAAATCGCCGTACAGCACGTCGTCGTGCCGGCCCACCCACCACAGCGCCGTCCAGTAGATCGCTGCCAGTCCGATCACGGCGATCAGGCTGAGTTCGAGCATCATCCGCTCCCGAATTCAGCAAAGCACGCGACCTCAGCAGAGTACGCGACCCGAGAGGGGCTTGCCGGCACGGCGACGCCGTTCACGTGGCGCGCGCTCGTGATCCGCAATCTGCCAAGAATATCCGACCCCGCGGACACCAACCGCATCGCGACCTCCGGAATTCATCGATTGATTCCGGAAGCATCCTGCACCTTCAAGCCATTTCGGCGTACCGCCAGCGATTGTTGCAACGCAAAAGAGCGCCGGCAGAACCGGCGCTCTCGACGCGATCAACGTGGTGCAAAAGGAAAGTGACTCAGCGACCGGCCAGCACCGGCAGGCCGAGCATCGACGAGAACGGCGCCGGATTGTTGATCAACTGGGCCGAGGCCTTCTGATTGGCGGCCAGCGAGGACCAGGCATCCTGGTTCTTGGTCAGCGCCGACCACGGCTTCTGGCTGGCGGCCAGCGACGACCAAGGCTTCTGCGAGGCCGACAGCAGCGGGCCGAACATCGAGGACAGGAAGAAGTTCGGGCTGGTCAGCTCGGGGAAGATCCCGCCCAGGGTGGTGCGGGAGTCGGTCAGCCGCGGCGCGCCGGTCAGGCGGGTGGACGAATCCGTCAGCGAGGCGCTGCCGCCATGGCGGCTGGAAACGTCCCGGATCGCGCCGTGGCGGTTGAGGATGGCGTCGGCCTGACCGCCCTTGCCGAACGGCGGGTCGACCGTCACCACGGTACCGTCCTTGTCACTGGAGACAATCGCGGCGTTGCTAAACGAAGCCGCCTTCAACTCCGCGACAGCCGCCTGCGCCTTGGCGACGTCCTGATACACTTTGAAGATCTGCGTCATTACTACCTTCCTCTAGAGTGATGCGTTGGTTGGAATTTCAGTCTTTGACCGACAATTCGTTGGCAACCCACCCAGTTCCCAACTTGGCATAGTTTCGCGACGCGGCAAGCCTTGCAAACACTCGGCTACCGGCGGCATCGCGCCGCAGCAGAACCTGCTTGCTTGCAGTAAACAATCACTTGCGATCAAGTCGGTTCGACCATCTCCAGACGCGTCGACAATTCACGAATTCGTTGATCGGTAGTCTGGTATAGTTTTCGTCGAGTCGACGCCCTGTCGACGAACCTGTCACCGCCGCGATTCCTGCCGGGCCGGATCTTGCCGGCTGTCTCCGACAGTCGAATGACTCTGAAGCCACAGGCGCCGCCGGAGCCCTGGTTGAAGATTACCCCGGCGGCCATCGGTTCACGGCGCTGACGCACGACTGTGCAACCACGGCGGTTCGGATGCGGTGACGCTCGGAACAAAGCCGCGCCCTACCGCGTCAGAGACCGACATGGGGAGACAGGTGAATGGAAACTGTTGCGAGCGCGTCGTGGTGGGCGGCGGGGGTGCTGTATCAGATCTATCCGCGTTCGTTTCAGGACAGCAACAGCGACGGCATCGGCGATCTGCGCGGCATCATCGATCGGCTCGGCTATCTGTCCGATCTCGGCGTCGATGCGATCTGGCTGTCGCCGATCTTTCCGTCGCCGATGGCCGACTTCGGCTACGACGTCGCCGATTATGTCGGCATCGATCCGATCTTCGGCACCATGGACGATTTCGACGCGCTGGTGCTCACCGCGCACGCCCGCGGGCTCAAGGTCATCCTCGATCTGGTGCCGAACCATTCGTCCGACCAGCATCCTTGGTTCATCGAGAGCCGGTCGTCTCGCGACAATCCGAAGCGTGATTGGTACATCTGGCGCGATCCGGCGCCGGACGGAGGGCCGCCGACCAATTGGCTGTCCGAGTTCGGCGGCAGCGGCTGGGAATACGACGACGCCACCGGCCAATATTATTATCATGCCTTTCTGAAGCAGCAGCCCGACCTCAACTGGCGCAATCCGCAAGTGCGGGATGCGATCTACCAGGCGATGCGGTTCTGGCTGCGCAAGGGCGTCGACGGCTTCCGGGTCGATGTCATCTGGCATCTGATCAAGGACGATCAGTTCCGCGACAACCCGCCTAATCCGGACTTCCGCCCCGGCATGCCGCCGCATGCCGCGCTGATCCCGATCTACTCCGCCGATCGGCCGGAGACGCTGGATGTCGTGGCCGAACTGCGCAGCGTGATCGAGGAGTTCGATCATCGCCTCCTGATCGGCGAGATCTATCTGCCGATCGAACGGCTGGTGGCGTATTACGGCGCCGAGCTGAACGGCGCACAACTGCCGTTCAATTTCGCGCTGTTGTCGGCCCAGTGGCACGCCCGCGACATCGCGGCGCTGATCGATCGCTACGAGCAGGCGCTGCCCTCCGGCGCCTGGCCGAATTGGGTGCTGGGCAATCACGATCGGCCGCGGGTGGCGAGCCGGGTCGGACCGGCGCAGGCGCGTGTCGCCGCGATGCTGCTGCTGACGCTGCGCGGCACTCCGACGATGTATTACGGCGACGAGCTCGGCATGGAGCAGGTCGAGATCGCGCCGGAGGATGTGCAGGATCCGTTCGAAAAGAACGTGCCGGGCATCGGCGTCGGCCGCGACGGCTGCCGCACCCCGATGCAGTGGGACGCCTCGGCCAACGCCGGGTTCTCCGACGCCCGGCCGTGGCTGCCGTTGGCGCCGGACGCCGCGCAGGACAGTGTCGCCAATCTGCGGGCGGATGCGCAGTCCATCCTCAACCTGTATCGCGCGCTGCTGCGGCTGCGACGGCGACTGCCGCAGCTTTCGCTCGGCGACTATCAGCCGCTCGCCGCGGAAGGTGATCTGTTGCTGTATCGCCGGCACTATCAAGGGCAGTCGGTGCTCATCGCCCTCAATCTCGGTCCCGATCCGATCTCGGTCGCCTCAGATGCGATCGGGCTGGATGGCGAGGTGCTGCTTTCCACCATGCTCGACCGCTCCGGCGAACGCATCGGCGCCACGCTCGATCTGCGCGGCGACGAAGGCATCGTCGTCGGCCGCGCACCGGAAGAAGTGGTGTAGCCGGCTGAGCTGCGCCTAGCCTCGTCCAATAGCACTTCGTCATTGCGAGCCAAGCAATCCAGCTCAGTACATTGAGCTGGATTGCTTCGTCGGCTTAGCCTCCTCGCAATGCAGAAAGCCTCCTTTTGGCTCAGGCCTTTGAACGTCCGCCGCCATCGACTTCGGTCCGGCGCAGCAGATAGTCCAGGCCGCCGACCCGGAACCAGCGATAGCCATAGCCTTCGATCAGCAGCTTATGCCGGCCGCGCTCCGCATGGCTGTGATTGTGGCCGAGCAGGTCGATCAAGGTGTCGCCGGCGCCGTCCGGCAATCCGACCGCGAACGACACTTCGCGTGGCTGCTCGTCGAGATTATGCACGAACAACACCGAATTGTTGCGCCAGTCGTAACGCAGGATCAGCACCGCGGGATCGCGCACAGCGATCACCTTGAAGTCGCCCCAGCCGATTTCCGGCACTTCCTTGCGCATCCGGATGATGCGTTCGGTCCAGTTCAGCATCGAGTCCGGATCGCGGCGCTGCTGGGCGACGTTGACGTGCTCGAAGCCATAGGCGCCGTGTCGATCACCGGGACCTCCGGCTTGTCGCTCGTGGTAAAGCCGCCGTGCGGCTCGGTCGACCATTGCATCGGCGTGCGGGCGCAGCGCCGCTCCGGCAGCGACAGGTCGTCGCCCATCGCGATCTCGTCGCCATAGCGGACCACCGGAGTGCCCGGCAGCGTCATCATCAGGCTGTAGGCGAGTTCGAGTCGCCGCTGATCGCCGCCGAGCATCGGTGCCAGCCGCCGCCGGATGCCGCGATCGTACAGCTGCATGGTTTTGTCGGGGCCGAACTTTTCGAACACCGTCTGGCGCTGAGCCTTGGTCAGCCGGCCGAGATCGAGCTCGTCGTGGTTGCGCAGGAACAGGCCCCATTGCGCGGTCGCAGGTCGTGATTTGGTGTCGACCAGCGCCCTGGCCAGCGGACCGGTGTCGGCGGCGGCGAGAGCGTAGAACAGATGCTGGTTCACATGGAAGTTGAACATCATCTGCATGCGTTCGCCGTCGTCGCCGAAATAGTGCAGATCGTCTTCGGGCCGGACGTTGGCCTCCGCCAGGATGATCGAGTCGCCTTTGCGCCATTGCAGGAATTCACGGAAGGTGCGCAGCATGTCGAACTGCTCGACCGGCTTTTTGACCTTCGGGCCCTTGGTGGCGATCACGAACGGCACCGCGTCCATCCGGAAGCCGGAGACGCCGAGCTGGATCCAGAACCCCATGATCTTCAGGATCTCTTCCTGCACATAGGGATTGGCGGTGTTGAGATCGGGCTGGAATTCGTAGAAACGGTGGAAGTACCAAGCCATTGCCTGCTTGTCGTGAGTCCAGGTGCTTTTCTGCACGCCCGGAAACACCATGCCCTGGTCGGCATGGGCGGGCTTCCTGTCCGACCACACGTACCAGTCGCGATACGGCGAGTCCGGATCGGCGCGCGCCTGCTTGAACCAGGGGTGCTGGTCGGAGGTGTGATTGACCACGAGGTCGATGATCACCCGCATGCCGCGCTGCTTGCAGCCATGGGTGAATTCGACGAAGTCGCCGAGCGTGCCGTAGCGCGGATCGACGCCGTAATAGTCGGAGATATCGTAGCCGTCGTCGCGATAGGGCGAGGGTTGAAACGGCATCAGCCAGATCGCCGTGACCCCGAGACCGTTCAGATAATCCAGCCGCCGGGTCAGGCCCCTGAAGTCTCCGATGCCGTCGCCGTTGGCGTCCATATACGACGCGACCGACAGGCAATAGATCACCCCGTTCTTGTACCAAAGGTCGTCGATCATCGGCGCTCGGCAGCTTGAGGGAGAGAGTCGATGGCGTCAATGCGAGCAGCGAAAGCGGCGAAGCAATCCAGGCGGCTCCGTGCATAGAGCTTTTGGATTGCCTGCTCCACTGGCAACGACGCGGGTACCTGACGGTGTTGCGATCAGGTCAGCGCCACGCCGTAGTAATCATCGACCTCGCGGGCACCGCGCCCGTCCCATTCTGCGCCGCGGCCGTACTTCGGCGCGCGTTCGAGCTGGTCGGCGGTGACCATCACCTGATAGCCGCCGAGGTCGACGTTGTATTTCAGGGCGGGCCAGGGCAGCGGATAGTGGTCGTCGCCGATGCCGAGGAAGCCGCCGAACGACAGCACGGCGTAGGATACCCGGCCGCTGACCTTTTCGATCATGACCCGCTCGATCGAACCGATCTTCTCGCCGTCCGGCCCGTACACCGCGGTTCCCTGCACCTTGTCGCTGCCGATCAGTTTGAGGGTTTCGTTGGCTTCTGGGTTCATGTTGGTCTCCCTGTGAAGCGAAACCAACGAGTGGGACCGGCACCTGTTCCGTGCCCGGTCCAGCGTCATGACCTCTTCACAAACCGCAGAATCGTATCTATCCTCACTACATCGGAAACAACGAAAGGAGGTGGTCCAGTGTCTCACTCGAAACGCTGTCACCTCGCTGGGGACGCCCGCTGAGGTTGGCTGACTGAGCATTGTTTGCGGCGGCACGAGACCGCTGGTCGTGGATGATGCACAAGCAGTGAGCCGCTCGGCCGAGGCGTCTCGCAGCGCCTGGGAACCAGCGAGTTACGAGGCGCGCGTCGGCGTTCACACGCCGGCGCGCGTTTGTCGTTTGGACTCCCGGTCGTCCGGAGTGGACGAAGTCACATCCGGAACCGGATGATCACGCATCCCGCCCGCTGCATGCGTGATGACAAGGTCGTGTGATCAGAACGTCCCCGCCAGCGTCAGCCGAACCGCCAGCGGTTCCACCGGATGGACGTGGCGGTCGCTGGTGCCGCCCAGCGGCTCGCCCGGCAACCGGGACAGGTAGTAATATTCGATCTGATTGGTCTTGGCGTTGAACAGGTTCAGCACGTCGAGCTGCAGTCGCACGCCGTTGTCGAAGCGATAGCCGGCGCGGGCGTTGAAGATCAGCGACGACAGCGAGCGCACGCTGTCGTCCTCGATCAGCGGCCGCGGGCCGAAGTAGCGGCCTTTCAGCGCACCGAACCAGCCGCGCTGCTCGCCGAGCGTGATGCCGGCGCTCGCCACCCAGGCCGGTGCGCCCGGGATGAAGTCGCCGGCCGGGTCGAAATCCGTGAACCGCGCTTTGGTGTAGGCGACATCGAGATCGACGCCGAGCCAGGACAGCGGCCGATACTGGCTGGTCCATTCGATACCGACCCGGCGGCTCGGCCGGCTCGCTTCGGTGGTGCCGGCGTCGCCGACGAACAGCAGCTCCGAGTCGAAATCGAGCACGAACACCGCGAGCGACGTCGTCAGCTCCGGGATCGATTTGTTGCGGATGCCGAGTTCGGCGCCCTTGGAGCGCACCAGCAGCGGGACGCGGTTCACCGGATCGCCCGAGTTGGGGTCGACGGTGATGGTGGCGCCGCGGATATCGTTGCTGTGCAGACCGGTGCCGGCATTGCCGTAGAACTCGGTGCTGGCCCAGGGACCGAGCACGATGCCGACCTTCGGGCTGGTCATCGATGCCGAGGCGTTGCCGGAATTCGCCGGATTATCGCTGATCACCCGTCCGGTGAAGAAATCCTGCCGAACGCCGGCGGTGGTGCGCAGCCAGTCGGTCCAGCGCACCGTGGTGTCGGTCCAGAGCCCGAGCGACTGCTCCGAGACCTCGTCGGCCCGTACCGTCGACAGCCAGTCGCGCCGCAGCGTCTTGTCGAGGCCGAGATCGATGTTGTCGGCGCGGGTCTGAAGTCCAATCCGGGTTTCCACCGGCAGCCCGGCGAACCGATAGTCGAAGCGCTGCGTGCCGTTCAGGCCGAGCACCGTGCGGCGGTCGTACTGGTTGAACTGGTCGCCGTTCACCGGATCGTCGAGGAAGTAGGTGAAGTTGTTGTAGAGCTGCAGCGACGAGCGGATCACATAGGCGTTGAGGTCGGTCTGGCCGATGTCGCTCGATTTGGCGAACCTGCCGGACAGGCTGTAGCGGCTGGAGATGCCGCCATCGGTCGGATCGAGCGAGCCGTAGCGGCCGATCAGCCCGGAGTCGATCGCGCGCTGCGCGACCTGGTCGGTCGAGGTCCAGCGGTTGGAATAGGCCATTCCGGTCAGCGAGAAGCCGTCGGTCGCGGTGCCCTGGCTGTAGCGCAGCACGCCGTTGAGCTTGCGGACGTTGTCCGGCACGTCCCACGGGCCGTTGTAGGTGCTGGCTTCGAACGCGGCCAGCCAGGTGCCGTCACCGACGCGGGTCGAGCCGGCGCCGAGCAAGCGGCGATAGCCGAAACTGCCGACCGTGACCTCGGCGAGATTCTTGGGCATCGCCCGCAAGTACTCGATGCCGAGCGCGCCGGCCGAGCCGAAGTCGCCGACATCGGCGAAATACGGCCCCTTGCGCACCGTCATGGTGCCGATCAGCTCGGCGATCAGGAAGTTGACGTCGGCATAGCCCTGGCCGTGGCCGTGGGTCGGCATGTTCACCGGCATGCCGTCGATGGTGATGGCGAGATCGGTGCCGTGGTCGAGGTTGAAGCCGCGGAGAAAATACTGGTTGGCTTTGCCTTCGCCCGAATGCTGGGTGACCACCAGTCCGGGTGCCGCTTCCAGCGCTTCGCCAGGTCGCATGAACGGCAGCGCGTTGATCTCGGCGCCGGTGATGACGCGGCTGCTCGCGGCCTGGTCCTCCGGCGCGATCCGTGCGCCCGGGCCGGCGCTCGCGGTCAAGGCTGTCGACGAAGATGGGGCTGGGGCCGATGGCGCCGGGATCGCGCGACCTTCGCGCGCCGCGGTCGCGGGTGCACGCCGCGGCGGCGGTTTGGGCTTCGCGTCGGCCGGGGCATCGACCGTGACTTGCGGCAGTGCCTGCTCGGCCTGCGCCGTGCAACTCGTGGCAGCAAAACTCAATGCGATGCAGCCGGCCGCACAGCCGCGCATCAACTCTCGCCGGAGACTCGCCACGCACACCCCCTCGTGTCCTGCATCGCTGCAAGACGCGCCCGCCCCAAATCTGATATCGCAGGCGGTCCCGGCAGAGCGCCCACGGTCGCAGCGTGCCCGGCGAGTATGACAAAGTCAATCAAACTTCATACCGACAACGCAGTCACCACGAGAGGGGCCATCGATGCACCGCGTCACCATCACGCTCGACGACGACCTGATGGAGAAGCTCGACACGATCATCGCGGCGCGCGGCTACCAGAACCGCTCCGAGGCGATCCGCGATCTGGCGCGGATCGGCATCCAGCAGACCGCGGCGGAGACCACCAGCGGGCATTGCGTCGGCGCGATGGTCTATACCTACGATCACGCCAAGCGCGGCCTGCCGGGCAAGCTGACGCAGAGCTTCCACCATCACCACGAGCTGTCGCGGGCGACGATGCACGTGCATCTCGACCACGATCAGTGCCTGGAAGTGACGATCCTCGACGGCAATGCCAGCGAGCTGCAGCACTTCGCCGACCACATCTTCGCCGAGCGCGGCGTGCGCTACGGACGGCTGGTGACGATCCCGGCGGAGCCGGGGGAGGAGCCGCACGCCCCCGATCAGCACGAAGCGTCATCCTGACGGGCTGGCTTGGGCGTGTACTGATGCCCTTAGCTTCGTCCAATTGGCTTGGCTTTCGCTACGGCACCAGCCGCAGTCGGAGCTGACGAAATGGTTCCGGGAGCGCGGCGAGCGCGGTCGCAGGGGATCGATCGTCGCCTTGGCGCGCAAACCGAGCCTCCCGTCGCAAGCGGAATCCTGGCACGTCGCATCTACGGCGACCGAATGTGAGGTTGATCTGGCAGGCGAACCCAGATCCCCCGACAGGCTCGGACCCCGGTTTGCGCAAGCAGGGAGATGCCGTGGGGACAAAACCCCCTGTGAGCAATCCAGGGCCGCGTTACGACGCCCTCGATTGCTTCGCCTCGCTGGCAATGACCGGGATATTCGCCATGAAGCGATCGAGCTCGGCACGCAGACGTGCACTCTCGGCCGACAGGCTGCGGGCCGATTGCAGCACCTGCGCCGAGGCGGCGCCGGTCTCGGCCGCACCGCGATTGACCTCGGCGATGTTGCCCGCGACCCGCTGGGTGCCCTGGGCGACGCCCTGCACGCTGCCGGCGATCGCGCGCGTGGCGGCGTCCTGCTGGGTGACGGCACTGGCGATCGAGGCGGAGATCGTCGAGATCTCCGAGATCGTGCTGCCGATCTTCTGGATCGACGCCACCGAGTCGCGGGTCGCCTCCTGTATCTCGGCAACCTGAGACGAAATCTCGTCGGTCGCCTTTGCGGTCTGGGTCGCCAGCGACTTCACCTCGGCGGCGACCACCGCGAAGCCGCGGCCCGCCTCGCCGGCGCGTGCGGCCTCGATGGTGGCGTTGAGCGCCAGCAGGTTGGTCTGTTCGGCGATCGTGGTGATGAGCTGCATCACCTCGCCGATCTGCTGCGCCGCCTGGGTCAGCTTGCCGATCCGGGCGTCGGTCTCGTGGGCCTGCTCGACCGCGGCTTCGGCGATCTCGCTCGACTGCCCGACCCGGCGGCCGATCTCGCCGACCGAGGCGGACAGTTCCTCGGTGGCGGAGGCGACGGCCTGCATCCCGGACGACGCCTGCTGCGAATCCCCTGCGACCTGGCCGGACAGCGCCTGCGTGGTCTCCGCGGTACGGGTCAGCGTCGCGGCGGCGCTTTCGAGCTGTGTCGCGGCTTCGGAGACATGTGCCACGATGGCGCCGACCGCGGTCTCGAATTCGCTGGCGAAGCCGAACAGTTCGGCGCGCCTCGCCGCGCGTCCGGCTTCGGCCTCGCGCTCGCGGGCGATCGCGTCCTGTTCGGCCTTGCGGGTGGCCTGGATCTTGAATTCCTCGACGGCGGCGGCCATCTCGCCGATCTCGTCGCGGCGACCGAGCCCCGGCAGCACCACGTTGAAATCGCCGCCGGCCAGCCGCCGCATTGCAGCGCACATCGTCTGCATCGGGCGCGAGATGCCGCGGCCGAGCAGCACCGCCAGCACCGCGCCGAGCAGGAAGCCGCCGATCCCGAGTACCGCCACCATCTGCTCGGTGGCGGCGACCGTGGCGTCGGATTCGCGCTCCAGCCGCTGCTGATCGGCCAGCAGGTCCGCCTTGATCGCCTCGGAATCCTTGATGATCGCCGCCGCGGCGCCGACCATGGTGGCGACCTTGGCGTCGATCGCCTTGACGTTGTCCGAGAGCTTGATCAACGCCTGCCGGTAAGCCTCCAGCATGGTGAAGATTTCCTTCACCGCGCCCGAGATCTCGGCGTCGCCGGACTTGATGATGTTCAGCGAATTCTCGACGAATTTCAGCCGTGCCAAGGCGTTGTCGGCGACCGGGACGCTGGAATTGATCGCAAAGGTGTTGGCCAGCGTCATTGCGGCCGCGTATTGCTCCGAAGCCCGCTTGGCGCCGAGCTCGGCGCTCGAATCCTCGCGATCGCCCGCGGTGCTCACCAGATCGTCGAACTTGTAGCGCAGGTTGAGCCCGCCGCGCGTCAGCCCGTTCTGCACCACCCGGGCGCTGTCGGTCTTGAGCGCCACGATCTCCGCGAACAGCTTGGCGAAGGTGGAGAATTCGCCGGACAGCCGGGTCAGCGCCTCGCGCTGCGCCGGCTTGCTCGCCGCCTGCAGCGAGTGATCGATCGCGCCCTTGAGCTGATCCTGGGCCGCGAGCGCCGCCTTGGCGTCGTCGTCCTTGCCGGTGAGCACGTAGTGCCGCGCCCGGGCCTCGTAGCCGATCATCTCACGGTCGATATTGCGGGCGAGGTCGGACTGCCGGACGCCGTCGCGATAGGCGAGGACGCCGTCCGACACGCGCTCGAACCCGACAAAGGCCAGCCCCATGCTGATCGCGGTGATGCCAAGCACCACCGCAAAGCCGAGCGTCACCTTGCCACGAAACCTCAGGGCCAGCCCCGCGGATTTACCCTGCGGTCCGGCGACAGTCGTCACGCTCACTTGATCGTACCCCGTCCACGCGCCAACGCCCCGGAAACGAACCGGGTACTCCGAAGCTACGCGGCATTCTCTAAAAGCTGCGTAAACCGCTTAGTTCTGCGAACGACTCCCGGAAACGCTCGCTACGGTCACTGAACCGTCATCGATGCTCGCCGCTTCGCAGCATGCCGGCCAGCGACAAAATCCCAGTTGCAAAGTCCGGCTGCCGCGCTTCTAATTGGAACAATTAAAAATTCATCGGGAGGACTGACGCGTGTCCAAAGTCTCAATGACCGTCAACGGCAAGCTGGTGACGGCGGATGTCGAGGATCGAACGCTCCTCGTGCATCTGCTGCGCGATCATCTCGGCCTGACCGGAACCCATGTCGGCTGCGATACCAGCCAATGCGGCTGCTGCGTGGTGCATATCGACGGCCGTGCGGTGAAGTCGTGCACGACGCTGGTCGGCCAGGCCGACGGCGCCAACATCACCACGATCGAAGGCATCTCCAAGGGCGACGAACTGCATCCGATGCAGGCGGCGTTCCGCGACAATCACGGTTTGCAGTGCGGCTACTGCACGCCCGGCATGATCATGTCGGCGATCGACATCGTCAACCGCTACGGCGGCAATCTCGACGAAGAGACCGTGCGCCACGAGCTCGAAGGCAACATCTGCCGGTGCACCGGCTATCATAACATCGTCAAGTCGGTGCTCGACGCCGCCTCCCGCATGAATGTGGCGCAGGCCGCCGAATAGGCCGCCTGCCCGCCTGCCGTTTCGTCGCCGACCACACGTTCGAATGATGGCTGCGACCCGCGACGTTCCGAATCCGCGCGGCCAAAGCAGTCGAAGGGAGAGAATTGCACATGGGCATTGAGGGTATCGGCGCGCGCGTCGCGCGCAAGGAAGACCGCCGCTTCATCACCGGCCGCGGCCGCTATGTCGACGATATCAAGCTGCAGGGCATGACCTATGCGCATTTCGTGCGCAGCCCGCACGCGCACGCCAAGATCACCGGCATCGAAATCGACGCCGCCAAGGCGATGCCGGGCGTGATCGACGTGCTCACCGGCCAGCAGATCGTCGACGACAAGGTCGGCAACCTGATCTGCGGCTGGGCGATCCACTCCAAGGACGGCTCGGCAATGAAGATGGGCGCATGGCCGGCGATGGCGCCGGAAACGGTGCGCTTCGTCGGCCAGGCGGTCGCGGTGGTGATCGCCGAGAGCAAGAACCTCGCCCGCGACGCCGCCGAGGCCGTGGTGGTGCATTACGAGGAACTGCCCGCGGTCGCCAACATCAAGGCGGCGATTGCCGATGGTGCAGCGCAGCTCCACCCCGAAGCGCCCGGCAATATCGTCTACGACTGGGAGATCGGCGACCAGAAGGCGACCGACGAGGCGTTCAGCAAGGCCGCCAACGTCGTCTCGATCGAGCTCACCAACAACCGGTTGGTGCCGAACGCGATGGAGCCGCGCGCGGCGCTGGCCGAGTACAATCCAGCCGAAGAGCACTTCACGCTCTACACCACCTCGCAGAACCCGCATGTCGCGCGCCTGGTGCTGTCGGCGTTCTACAACATCGCCCCCGAGCACAAGCTGCGGGTGGTGGCGCCCGATGTCGGCGGCGGCTTCGGCTCCAAGATCTTCATCTATCCGGAAGAGATGGTGGCGCTGTGGGCCTCGAAGAAGACCGGCCGCCCGGTGAAGTGGACCGGTGACCGCAACGAAGCATTCGTCACCGACGCGCACGGCCGGGATCATCTGTCGAAAGCCGAGATGGCGTTCGACGCCGACAACAGGATGCTCGGGCTGCGGGTCAAGACCTACGCCAATTTCGGCGCCTATATGTCGCTGTTCTCGTCGTCGGTGCCGACCTATCTGTACGCGACGCTGCTGAGCGGCCAGTACAACATCCCGGCGATCTACACCGAGGTGGTGGGTGTCTATACCAACACCACGCCGGTCGACGCCTATCGCGGCGCCGGCCGCCCCGAGGCCTGCTATCTGCTGGAACGTCTGGTCGAGACCGCGGCGCGGCAGCTCAAGGTCGACCCGGCCGAGCTGCGGCGCAAGAACTTCATCACCCAGTTCCCGCATCAGACTCCGGTGATCATGGCGTACGACACCGGCGACTTCAACGCGTCGCTCGACGCTGCGCTGAAGGCGATCGATTATGCCGGCTTCGCAGGCCGCAAGGCCAAGGCCAAGAGCGAAGGCAAGCTGCGCGGCATCGGCCTGTCCTGCTACATCGAGGCCTGCGGCATCGCGCCGTCGAAGGCGGTCGGCTCGCTCGGCGCCGGCGTCGGGCTGTGGGAATCTGCTGAAGTCCGCGTCAACCCGGTCGGCACCATCGAGATCCTGACCGGCTCGCACAGCCACGGCCAGGGCCACGAGACCACCTTCGCCCAACTGGTCGCCGACCGGCTCGGCATTCCGATCGGCCAAGTGTCGATCGTGCACGGCGACACCGACAAGGTGCAGTTCGGCATGGGCACCTACGGGTCGCGCTCGGCCGCGGTCGGCATGTCGGCGATCTTCAAGGCGATGGAGAAGGTCGAAGCCAAGGCCAAGAAGATCGCGGCGCATCAGCTCGAAGCCTCCGAGAACGATATCGTCATCGAGAACGGCGAATTCAAAGTCACCGGCACCGACAAGGCGATCGCGCTGCCGATGGTCGCGCTCGCCGCCTACACGGCGCACAACCTGCCCGACGGCATGGAGCCCGGCCTGAAGGAAAGCGCGTTCTACGATCCGACCAACTTCACCTTCCCGGCCGGCTCCTACATCTGCGAAGTCGAGGTCGATCCGGGCACCGGCAAGACCTCGTTCGTCAACTTCGTCGCGGTCGACGATTTCGGGCGGCTGATCAACCCGATGATCGTCGAGGGCCAGGTCCATGGTGGCCTGGTCCAGGGCATCGGTCAGGCGATCCTGGAGAACGCGATCTACGACGACAGCGGCCAGCTCGTCACCGCGTCGTTCATGGACTACGCGATGCCGCGCGCCGACGACGTGCCGTCGTTCCATATCTCGCACACCACGACGCTGTGTCCGGGCAATCCGCTCGGCGTCAAGGGCTGCGGCGAGGCCGGCGCGATCGGCGCTTCCGCAGCGGTGATCAACGCCATCACCGACGCGATCGGCAACAACCGGCTGGAAATGCCGGCGACGCCCGACCGGGTCTGGCACGCGATGCAATTGCAACAGGCGGCCGAATAAGACCGTCATTGCGAGCACCCGGGTCCGCGCGTCGCGCGGTCCGGGCACAGGCTCCGCGAAGCGATCCAGAGGCTTCGCTCCTCGCAATGACGCAGAGCTTGTTGGACAGACAACAATCGATCTCTGACAGGAGATATTCATGTATTCCACCAACTATCACCGCGCCTCCTCGGTCGACGAAGCCGTGGCGCTGATCGCCAAGGGCAGCGACGCCAAATTCCTCGCCGGCGGCCACACGCTGCTGCCGGTGATGAAGCAGCGGCTCGCAGCGCCGGGCGATCTCGTCGACATCGCCAAGATCCCGGCGCTGATCGGGATCGAGGCCAGCGGCGACACGCTGACCATCAAGGCGGCGACCACCTATTACGACATCATGCACAATGCCGACGTGAAGCGGCTGATCCCGGCGATCGCGCATCTCACCTCGGTGCTGGGCGATCCGGCGGTGCGTTATCGCGGCACGATCGGCGGTTCGGTCGCGACCAACGATCCGGCCGCGGACTATCCGGCCGCGATCCTGGCGCTCAACGCCACGGTGAAGACCAACAAGCGCGAGATCCCGGCCGATCAGTTCTTCAAGGGGCTGTTCATGACGGCGCTGGAAGACAACGAGATGATTACCGCGATCTCGTTCCCGGTGCCGGAAAAGGCCGGCTACGCCAAGATGCGCAACCCGGCGTCGCGCTTCGCGCTGACCGGCGTGTTTGTCGCCAAGCTGAAGAGCGGCGAGATCCGCGCCGCCGCGACCGGCGCGTCGCAGGACGGCGTGATGCGGGTGCCGGTGATCGAAGACGCGCTGAAGGCGAACTGGTCGGCGTCGGCGCTCGACGGCATCAAGGTCTCCGACGATGGCCTGATCGAGGACATCCACGGCACCTCCGACTACCGCGCCAACCTGATCAAGGTGATGGCGCAGCGCGCGGTGCAGGCCGCCGGCTGACCAATTCCATGACACGGCAGGCGGCGCGCGGTTTCGCGCGCCGCTTTGTTTTTGTGCGGTGCCGCAGCATGGCGGCATGCGGCGCTGGGACGAAAAGTCACTTGCCCGGAGCACACCGGGCATGGTGATTGATCCCGACAACAACCGCTCCGCGCCGCGCGCGGACAACAACAATGGACACCCAAGGTGCAAGACACAGCGACCGCCTCCCCCAAGCCGACCACGAAAGCCAACGCCAGCGGCCCGCTCGCCGGCACCCGCATCGTCGAATTCGCCGGCATCGGGCCGGGCCCGTTCGGCTCGATGCTGCTCGCCGACATGGGCGCCGAGGTGATCACGCTGGTGCGCGCCGGCCAGAAGCCGCAGGGCGCCGCCGCGCGCGGCCGCACCGTCGTCACCGTCGATCTGAAGGACAAGGCCTCGGTGGCCGACGTGCTGAAGCTGCTCGATAGCGCCGACGCGCTGGTCGAAGGCTATCGCCCCGGCGTGATGGAACGTCTCGGCCTCGGACCCGACGTGGTGATGGCGCGCAATCCGAAGCTGGTCTACGCGCGGATGACCGGCTGGGGCCAGACCGGCCCGCTGGCGCAGGCCGCCGGCCACGACATCAACTACATCTCGATCACCGGCGCGCTCGCGGCGATCGGCCCGGCCGACAAGCCGGTGCCGCCGCTCAACCTGGTCGGCGATTTCGGCGGCGGCTCGCTGTATCTCGTCGTCGGCATCCTTGCCGCGTTGCTCGAAGCGTCGAAGTCCGGCAAGGGCCAGGTGGTCGATGCCGCGATGTGCGACGGCGCCGCCTCGCTGATCACGATGTTCTTCGACATGACCGCGGCGGGCCGCTGGAAGGAAGGGCGCGAGAGCAACATGCTCGACGGCGGCGCGCATTTCTACGGCACCTATGCATGCGCCGACGGCCAGTTCGTCTCGATCGGCTCGATCGAACCGCAATTCTACGCGCTGCTGCGCCAGATCGCCGGCCTGACCGACGCCGACTACGACGCCCAGATGGACCAGAAGCAGTGGCCGGCGCTGAAGCAGAAGCTCGCCGCGGTGTTCAAGACCAAGACCCGCGACGAATGGTGCAAGCTGATGGAAGGCACCGACGTCTGCTTCGCACCCGTCCTGACAATGTCGGAAGCCACCAAGCATCCGCACATGGTGGCGCGCGAGGTGTTCATCAATCACGAGGGCCACACCCAGCCGGCCCCGGCGCCGCGATTCTCCCGCACGCCGTCGTCCGCGCGACCGCCGGTGCATTCGCAGATCGGCGATGTGGTGAAGGCCTGGGGCGGGAAGTAACAAGTCGTCACGTCATTCCGGGGCGCTCACGAAAGTGAGCGTACCCGGAATCCAGAAGTTATGATCACCTCGAGATTCCGGGTTCGCGCCTGACGGCGCGCCCCGGAATGACGGTGCAGGGAATTACTCGCTCGCCGCCAGCACCGTGCCCTCGACCTCGCCGAAGCCGACGCGGTAGCCGTCGCCCTGGCACCAGCCGCGCATCACCAGGCTGTCGCCGTCTTCGAGGAAACTGCGGGTCTCGCCGCCCGGCAGCTGCACCGGCTCCGTGTCGTTCCAGCTCAATTCCAGCAGGCTGCCGAGCTGATCCTTCGTCGGGCCCGACACCGTGCCGGAGCCGAGCAGGTCGCCGACGCTCATCGCGCAGCCGCTGGAGGCGTGGTGGACGAGCTGCTGCACCGACGACCAGTACATGTATTTGAAATTGGTGGCGCTGATCCGCGCCGGCGCATTCATTGCCGGCGTCCGTAGGGCGACTTCCAGCGCCATGTCGTAATTGTTGGCGCCCTTCTGCTGCAGATAAGGCAGCGGCGCCGGGTCCTGCGCCGGCCCGGCAATGCGGAACGGCTCCAGCGCCTCGCGGGTGACGATCCACGGGCTGATCGAGGTCGCGAACGCTTTGGCCTGGAACGGCCCGAGCGGCACGTACTCCCATTGCTGGATGTCGCGGGCGCTCCAATCGTTGAGCAGCGTGAAGCCGAAGATCATCTCCTCGGCCTGCTGTTCGGTCAGCATCGTGCCCATCGCCGACGGCTGCCCGACCACGACGCCGATTTCGAGTTCGAAATCGAGCCGCTTGCACGGTCCGAAGCTCGGCAGTTCTGCCGACGGCGGCTTGAGCTGGCCGCGGGGGCGGTGGATCTTGGTGCCGCTGACCACGACGGTCGAGGCGCGACCGTTGTAGCCGATCGGGATGTGCAGCCAGTTCGGCAGCAGCGGGTTGGTCTTGTCGCGGAACATGGTGCCGACATTGGTGGCGTGTTCCTTCGACGAGTAGAAGTCGGTGAAGCCCTCGACGCGGAGCGGCAGATGCAGCTTCGCCTCCGCCATCGGAATCAGCGCTTGCTTGCGAAGCGCGGCGTCGTCGCGCAGCTCGGGATTGTCGTGCCGGAGCAGCGCGCTGATCCGCGCCCGCGTGCTGCGCCAGACGTTCGGCCCGAGCGCCATGAAGGCATTGATCGAGCCTTGCGCGAACACATCCGCCGGCAGGTCGAGCAGCTTCGCAGTCTGCAGTGCGGCGAGATCGAGCACGAACTCGCCGATCGCGACACCAACCCGGGGCGATGGACTGTTCGCGGTCGAGACCACGCCGTAAGGCAGGTTCTGGATCGGAAAGTCGCAGTCGGCCTTCACCTCAATGAAGGAGCGCAGACGAGGATCGTTGGGGTGCATGAAGGGTCCTGGAACGTTGAACGGCTCGACCGGATCGTGAAGCTCTCTTCACCCTCCCCTGGAGGGGGAGGGTCGGCACGCAGCCCGCGCAGCGGGATGCGGGACGGGGTGGGGTGTGCCGCGGGCACGGCGGATGAACTCTTCGCCACCCCACCCCGCTCGCTGACGCGAGCGACCCTCCCCCTCCAGGGGAGGGTATTCGTCACGTTCACTCCGCATCCGGCTGCCGGCCCGGCTCGGCGGCGACGAAGGCGTCGAGCTTCATCGCTTCGGCTTCGATCTGGCGGATGCGTTCGAACGGGGCGAGGTCGGCGTCGAAGCGGCGGGCGTTGAAGATCTGCGGCACGATGCAGATGTCGGCCAGCGTCGGCCGGTCGCCGTAGGCGAACGGCCCCGGCGTCTGCGTAAGCCGCGCCTCGATCGCGGCGAAACCCTGCTCGATCCATTGCTTCGACCAGATCGCCCGATCGGTCTCGTCGACGCCGAGTTCGCTCAGCCGCTTCAGAATCCGCAAATTGCCGATCGGATGAATGTCGCAAGCGACCGCATAGGCGATCTCGCGGACGATGGCGCGGGCCTTCGGATCTTTCGGCAGCAGCGGCGGCTCGGGATGAGTCTCGTCGAGATATTCGATGATCGCCAGCGATTGGCCGAGGTTGAACTCGCCCTCGCTCCAATACGGCACCAGGCCGGCCGGATTGATCCACCGATAGGCCTCGAGGTTCTGCTCGCCGTCGCGCAGATGCACGTAGCGCTGCGCCACGATGATGTTCTTGAGGTTCAGCGCGATTCTGACCCGATAGGCCGCGGAGGAACGGAAATAGCCGTACAGCACCGCAGCGTCGTGATCCTGAGCTTTGGTCATGGCCGGTTCGGATCGAAGCGCTTTTCGAGACCGTTCCAGCAGTCGGCGTAATCGTCCTGCAGCAGGCCCGAGTTCGCCGCATAGTCGGTGACGCGCTGCGGGTAGCGGGTCTCGAACATGAACGCCATCGTACCGGTCAGCTTCACCGGCTTCAGCTCGCCGTTGCTGGCATGATCGAACGCCTCGCGGTCAGGCCCGTGCGGCAGCATCATGTTGTGCAGCGATGCGCCGCCGGGCACGAAGCCCTGCGGCTTGGCGTCGTACACGCCGTAGATCAGCCCCATGAACTCCGACATGATGTTCATGTGATACCACGGCGGCCGGAACGTGTTCTCCGCCACCATCCAGCGCTCGGGGAAGATCACGAAGTCGATGTTGGCGGTGCCGGCAGTCTCAGACGGCGAGGTCAGCACGGTGAAGATCGACGGATCGGGATGGTCGAAGCCGATCGCGCCGACCGGCGAATAGGTCCGAAGATCGTATTTGTACGGCGCGTAGTTGCCGTGCCAGGCGACGACGTCGATCGGCGAGTGCGGCAGCTTGGTCATGAACATCTGCCCGCCCCACTTCACGTAGAGCTCGGTCGGGGTGTCCTTGTCCTCGTAGGCCGCAACCGGGGTGAGGAAGTCGCGCGAATTGGCGAGGCAGTTGGCGCCGATCGGGCCGCGCTCCGGCAGCGTGAAGGCGCCGCCGTAGTTCTCGCACAGATAGCCGCGCGCCGGACCGTCGACCAGTTCGACCCGGAACTTGACGCCGCGCGGGATCACCGCGATCTCGGCCGGCTCGATGCTGATGACGCCGAATTCGGTGACGAGGCGCAGGCTGCCCTGCTGCGGCACGAACATCATCTCGCCGTCGGCATTGTAGAAGTGCTGATCGACCATCGACTCGGTGATCAGATAGAGATGCGTTGCCATCCCGGCCTGGGTGTTGACGTCGCCGGCGGTGGTCATGGTGCGCACGCCCTGCAGGAAGGTCAACTTCTCCTGCGGCATCGGCGGCGGATCCCAGCGCAGCTGCGCGATCGGCAGGTCGTGCTCGAAGCACGGCGCCGAACGCCACAGTCCCATCTCGGCCTTGGCGAAGCGGCCGGAGTGCTTCACCGAGGGACGGATGCGATACAGCCAGCTGCGCTCGTTGGCGCCGCGCGGCGCGGTGAAAGGCGAGCCGGACAATTGCTCGGCATAGAGCCCATAGGCGGCACGCTGCGGCGAGTTGCGCCCGATCGGCAGCGCGCCGGGCAGCGCCTCGGTCTCGAACGAATTGCCGAAGCCCGACATGTAGCCGGGCGTGATGTCCTGCGACGAGCGGCCGATGATCTGCGGGGCGGCATTGATGTTCATGGTCGTGCTCCGATCGGTTGGCGCGAGGCGCGGCCGTAGCCGCGCTCGCGGTTCGGACTAGCCGCCCTGCAGGGCGGCCCACATTTCGCGGTCGCGCTCGGCGGTCCAGATCACCGGATCGTCGATGCCCGAGGCTTCGTCGAACGCGCGCGAGACGTTGAACGGCAGGCAGTGCTCGTAGATCGCGAAGGACGAGAACTTCGGGTCCATCGCCTCGCGGGTGGCGTCCCAGGTCTCCTTCAGGCTGCGGCCCTTGGCGACCGAAAGTTCGGCGGCGCCGTACAGCGTGCCGACGAAATCGCGGGTCATCGCGATCGCCTCGCGCGTCGTCTCCAGCCCCTTCAGCGCGTCGCCGCGGCCGGGCGCGATCGCCTTCGGATTGAATTCGCGGATCTCGTTCAGCGTCGCCGGCCACTCGCGCAAATACGCGTCGCCGCAATAGCAGGCCGAGTGATACTCGACGAGGTCGCCGGTGAACATCACCTGTGCGTCCGGCACCCAGGCGACGATATCGCCCGAGGTGTGGCCGGCGCCGAGCTGCATCAGCCGCACCTCACGCTTGCCGAGGAAGACCGACATCTCGCCGTCGAACGCCAGCGTCGGCCAGGTCAGGCCGGGGATGCTCTCGGCATCCTGGAACAGCCGCGGAAACCGGCCGTATTCCGAATCCCAGTCCTGCTGGCCGCGCTCCTCGATCAGCCGATAGGTCTCCTGCGACGCGATGATGCCTTGCGCCTGATACGCCGAAGCGCCGAGCACGCGCACTGCGTGATAATGCGACAGCACCACGTATTTGATCGGTTTGTCGGTGACGGCGCGGACGCGCTCGATCACCTTGCCGGCCATCGCCGGCGTCGCCTGGGCGTCGAACACCAGGCAGCCGTCCTCGCCGACGATCACCGCCGAATTCGGATCGCCCTCCGCCGTGAACGCATAGAGATCGGGACCGATCTCGGAGAACGTCACCTTCTTTTCAGTGAGGTCGGTGGTGGAGGCGAAGCCTTTGGCCATGTGCGGTCCTTGTTAGTTGTCGACTCGTTCACGCGCTTATGCGCTGATCGTTCCAGGTCGTCATTCCGGGGCGCTCGCGCAGCGAGCGAACCCGGAATCCCGAGTTGTTCTGCGACTGCCGCTTCGCACCATCACTTCGAGATTCCGGGTTCGCGCCTGGCGGCGTGCCCCGGAATGACGAACCTTGGGGCGACGAGCTTGCGCCGCGCGGTTTCGTTGACGCCGGTCACTCCCGTTGCCCCTCCACCACGCTCCGTTTCGCCAGCGCCGCCGCTTCGCGGAGCAGACCGAGGTCGCCGACGTGGTTGGCGAGGATCAGCACCAGCGCCGCATCGAGCGCCGCGCTCTGCTCGTCGCTCAGACCGCGATGCGTCTCGACGATCAGCCGATAGGCGGCATCGGGATCGGCAAAATTGCTCTTGGTCGACAGCACGGCAGTCAAAGCACAGCCCTCCCGCTCGCTCGCGCCAGCGCCGCATCGATTGCATCTGCCGTGGGGTGCCGGAACCGTGCGGCGACGTAGCCATCGGGGCGCAGCAGATAGGCCGAACCCGGCGCTGCATCGTAGCGCTGCGCGAAGGCGCCCTGCTGGTCGCGCAGCGGCGCGTCGTCGCCGATGCGCAGACTTGCGACTCCGGCGGGCAGCGGCGCGCGCATTGTGTTGGCGCTTTCGAGCAGCACGAAGTTACGGCCCGCCTGTGTGAACGCATCGGTGAGAAACAGCGGCTCGCCTTCGGCGGAACACAGCGGCGCATCGATCAGCGCGGCGCCAGGGCGTGGACCGGCGGCCCAGCCATCGACATCCGGCGTGGACAGGGGGCTGTCGTACACCGAGGGAGTCGACAGCCGGCCGGCATTGACCATCCGCTTGGCGAATTCGACGTCGTGGGCCAGCGCCAGCACCGCATCGCGCAGCCGGCGTTCCTGTTTCGAATGCGGCGCGATGAAATCGGTCGAGCGGGTGGAGTGGCGGATGTTGTCGTCGGCGGCCTGACTGCGCTCGATATCGTAGCTGTCGAGCAGGCTGGCGGGCGCCTGCCCGCGCAACACCAAATCGAGCTTCCAGGCGAGGTTCTCGCCGTCCTCCAGACCCGAATTGGCGCCGCGCGCGCCGAACGGCGACACCTGATGCGCCGAGTCGCCGGCGAAGATCACCCGCTCGTGCAGGAAGCGCTGCATCCGCCGACACTGGAACTTGTAGATCGAGATCCACTCGAAGCTGAAATCGCCGTGGCCGAGCATCCGCTCGATCCGCGGGCGCACCCGCTCCGGCTGGCGCTCGACTGCGGCATCGGCCTCGGCGCCGATCTGCAGATCGATCCGCCAGACGTCGTCGGGCTGGCGATGCAGCAATGCCGACTGGCCGGAGTGGAACGGCGGATCGAACCAGAACCAGCGCTCGGTGGGAAACTCCGCCGTCATCTTCACGTCGGCGATCAGGAACTGATCTTCGAACACTTCGCCGGCGAACTCGGCGCCAACCATGCCGCGCAGGCTGGAGCGGGCGCCGTCGCAGGCGATCACATAGTCGGCGGCGAGCCGATACGGCCCATCCGGCGTTTCGATCGTCAGCTCGGCATGATCGTTGTGCTGGGCGAGCGCCGTCACCTTGTTGCGCCAGCGCAGATCGATTCCCGGCAGCTGCTGCACCCGGCCGACCAGGAACGCCTCGGCGTAGTATTGCTGCAGATTGATGAAGGCCGGCATCTTGTGGCCGGTCTCCGGCAGCAGGTCGAAGCGGTACACCATCTCGTCACGGCGAAAGATCTTGCCGACCTGCCAGATCACGCCCTTTTCGACCATCTGGGCGCCGACGCCGAGCCGGTCCCAGACCTCGAGCGCGCGCTTGGAGAAACAGATCGCGCGCGAACCTTCGCCGATCCGGTCGGCATCGTCGAGCAGCACCACGTTCTGGCCGCGTTGTGCCAGATCGATCGCCAGCGACAGCCCGACCGGGCCGGCGCCGACCACCACCACCGGATGGCGTGCCGGGTCCCGTCGATCCTGATCCGGATGCCGGCGATAGCCGAACTGGAAATGCTCCTGATGGGCCATCGGCCTCAGCCCCGCCGACCCGTTCGCCGGTGCAAAGCGCTGGTCAAGGCGTCCTCCTGTGTGATAGTTTCATTTGCAACTATCTAAGCCGCGATCGTCGCGCCGCGCAACCCGGCCCGGGAGAAATTTTTGTCGAAGCTCGATCTGTTCTCGTTCGTGCCGTTCCAGCTCAACCGGCTGGCCGCGGAAGTCAGTGCCGCGTTGTCGGAGGAGTATCAGCAGCGCTATGGGCTGGACATTCCCGGCTGGCGCATTCTCGCCACGCTCGGTTTTAGGAATGACGCCTGCACGGCGCAGTTCATTGCGCAGTGCACACGCACGCACAAATCGACCATCAGCCGTGCGGTCACCGGCCTGCTCGAGCGTGAACTGATCGAACGCGTCGAGAACGAGGATGATCGCCGCGAGTTTCGGCTGCGCCTGACCAGGAAGGGCCGCGGCCTGTATCACGAGCTGGTGCCGCGGCTGAAACGCAAGGAACAGGAGATCCTGTCCTGCCTGACGGAGCGGGAGCGCGAGCAACTGGCCGCCGTCCTCGGCAAGATCGAGCGGCATCTGAACCTGATCCAGGCCAGCCACGACCATTCCGAGACGGCGCCGGCGAAGGCGCCGGCCTCGGTCGGATGATCGGCATCGGCGCCACCAAGTCGGCGACCGTCGATCGACCACGCTGATCAGCACGAGGCAGGTCCGGGCGGCGATGATTGACAGCCGCGACGACGGTGGGGTGAGATGCGGCGCACAAGCTTTCGAGTTCGCGGCCTCGTTCGAGGCGGCATGCACCACAGGACCGGCGTCGAATGAACATCCGTCTCGGCTTGGTCGTCGTCCTCCTCGCGGCTTTGTTTGCAACGCCCTACTCGTTCGCCGCCGACGGGCCGGCCCGTGTCGCGCTGGTGATCGGCAACGGCAAGTATCCGGACGCCGACAAGCCGCTGAAGCAGCCTACCAACGACGCCCGCCTGCTCGCCGAGGAGTTGAAGCGCGCCGGCTTCGATGTCGATCTCGGCGAGGATCTCAGCGGCGACGCCATGCGCCGCGCTTTCGACCGGCTGTATCAGCGGGTCAAGCCGGGGTCGGTGGCGTTGGTGTTCTTCAGCGGATTCGGAATCCAGTCCGGCCGACAGAGCTATCTGGTGCCGGTCGACGCTCAGATCTGGACCGAGCCCGACGTCCGCCGCGACGGAATCGCGCTCGAAACCGTGCTGGGTGAGCTGAACAGTCGCGGCGCGTCGGTCAAGATCGCGCTGATCGACGCCTCGCGGCGCAATCCGTTCGAACGGCGTTTCCGCAGTTTCTCCGCCGGGCTCGCCCCGATCATCGCCCCGGGCGGATCGCTGGTGATGTACGCCGCCGCGCTGAGCTCGGTCGTCACCGACCGTGGCGACGAGCACAGCCTGTTCGCCAGCGAGCTGCTCAAGGAAGTCCGCGCCCCGGGAATCTCCGCCGAAGAAGCGCTGAACCGCACCCGGCTCGGGGTGACCCGGGCGTCGCGCGGCGAACAGGTGCCTTGGATTTCGTCGTCGCTCGCCGAGGAATTCTCCTTCGTCCCGGGCGCAAAGGCGGCAGACAAGCCCGTAGAGGCCAAGCCCGCGGCCGCCGCCGTGGCTGCGCCGCAGGCGGCACCCGAACCGGAGAAGCCGGCCGAACAGCCCAAGCCGGCGCCGAAGGCCTCGGCCGCGCCGGCCCAGACCGCCGCCGACCAGCGCCCGACGCCGGCTCCCGGCGAGCGGCGCGACGACGACAAGCTGGTGCTCGCGCTGGCGAGCGATCCGACGGTGAAGTCGCTCAACGCGCGGATCGCCGAGCGGCCGTCCGACGGCAATTCCTATTACCGGCGCGGTCAGGTGTACGCCAGCAAGGGCGCATATCGATCGGCGATCAAGGACTTCGACGAAGCGATCCGGCTCAACCCCAAGGACGTCGAGGCCTACAACAACCGCTGCTGGGTCCGCACCGTGATCGGCGAACTGGAGCCTGCGCTCGCCGACTGCAATCAGGCGCTGCAGCTCAGGCCGAATTTCGTCGACGCGCTCGACAGCCGCGGGCTGCTGCACCTGAAGGGCGGCCGCGACAAGGCCGCGATCGCCGATTTCGATGCCGCGCTCAAGGTCAATCCGCGGCTGACCTCGTCGCTGTATGGCCGCGGGCTGGCGCGCAAGCGGACCGGGCTCACCTCCGAGGGCGACATCGACCTGACCACGGCGAAGAACCTGGATCCGAATATCGGCAAGGAGTTCGCCGGCTACGGCGTGCGCTGAGCAGATCCAACCCGATGCCGCGAGCGCCCGACGGGCGCGTTGAACCTGCCGCCGAGATGGCGCGACGATCAGGAACGAGGGTCATCAACAAACCGTCCGCCACCGGCCAACGGTGCGCGATCGTTTACGGAGGAAGTATCATGCCGCGGATGTCCGTATCCCGCCCCCGCATCGTTCTCGGAACCGCCGCTCTGGCGTTCAGCGCTGCCCTGTCGCTCGGGCCGGCGCTGGCCGGCGACGTCACATCGGACCAGATCGTCCGGGCGCTGACGCCGAACAAGCCGTTGACCCGCAGCCTGTCGGCCGCACAGCCGGCCGCCGCTGTCGACCCGACCCAGGTGCGGTTCGTCGACAGCCTGCGTAACCGGCCGACCCGGTCGCTGTCGTCGGGGGAACGCGCCCAGATCGCCGAGCTGACCAAGGACAAGCCGAACATCGATCTCGAAATCACCTTCGAGTACAACTCCGCGACCATCAGCCGCAACGCCGCTGCGGCGGTCGAGGCCCTGGGCAAGGCGCTGTCCAGCCCCGACCTCAAGGGCGCCACCTTCGTGGTGGCCGGTCACACCGACAGCGTCGGCGGTGACGCCTTCAATCAGGAGCTTTCGGAGCGGCGCGCCGACACCATCAAGCGGGTGCTGGTGGAGAAGTACGGCATCGCCGGCACCGATCTCGTCACCGTCGGATACGGTGAAAGCCGGTTGAAGGACCCGGAACGCCCTGCCGACGGACTCAATCGGCGCGTCCAGGTCGTCAACATGTCCGATCAGAGCGCTGCGGCCAAATGATCGCCGCTTTGGCCGATCACCACAGCTCTTCAAGGCGTCCCGCGATCCGGGACGCCTTCGCTGTTTTGTCACTATCGAGCGGTGTATAGAAGTTCCCCGCGCGCACCATAGTGGGGCCGGCTTGCGCCGAGGTTTCGAAGGTTTGCCGAGTACTCCGATGATCGACGCGTGGACCCGCTCCAACCTGTTGCCGGCACGCGCCGCGATCGCCGCCGGCATCCTCTGCGGCATCGTCACGATGCTGCCGGCGCGCGCGGATCAGCCGGCCGGGGACCATGCCGGCGTGCAGGTCGTCGTCGCCAAAGCGACCAGCGCCTGTTTTTCCGACAAAGTCCACGTGACCGGCTTCGTGGTGCCGCGTCGGGAAGCTGTGGTGATCGCCGACAGCGACGGCCGCGTCACCGACGTTCTGGTCCGCGAGGGCGGCGTTGTCACCGAGAACCAGGATGTCGTGCGCATCGTCGGTGCGGCGGGCAGCAGGACCCTGAAGGCGCCGGCGGCGGGACTGATCACCGAGGTGCGGACCATCGCCGGCGCGCCGGCTTCGCCGCTGGCCGGACCGATGCTGCGCATCGCGGTCGGCAACGAGCTCGAAGTCGAGGCCGAAGTGCCGAGCATCCACGCCCTCAAGGTGGGGCCCGGCGCCACCGCACGGATCAGCCGCGACGACGGCGTCGAGCTCAACGGCGCGGTGCGGCTCGGCGCACCGCAGATCGACCGCAAGACCCAATTCGGTCAGGTGCGGATTTCACTGGTGGCCTCGCCCACGCTGAAGGTCGGCATGTTCGTGCGCGTGACCATCGATGCGCGGCGGAGCTGCGGCGTGGCGATCCCCCGCTCGGCGATCGACCATTCCACCGTGCAGGTGGTGAAAGACAGCGTGGTCGAGACCCGACCGGTCAAGATCGGCCTGGTGTCCGACAATGCGATCGAGATTCTCGAGGGCGTGCGCGAAGGCGAGACGGTGGTCGCCGACGCCGGCACCTCGCTGCACGACGGCGATCGCATCAAGCCGATATTCCCCGACGATTCCGAGCGATCGAAAGCGCGCTGATGGGCCTCAACGTCTCCTCCTGGTCGATCCGGCACCCTCTGCCGTCGATCCTGTTTTCGATCATCCTGCTGGCGCTGGGCTGGATCAGCTTCACCAAGCTGGCGGTGACGCGGCTGCCGAGCGCCGACATCCCGGTGATCTCGGTGGCCGTCTCGCAGTTCGGAGCGGCCCCGGCCGAGCTGGAAGCGCAGGTCACCAAGACCATCGAGGACGGCGTCTCCGGCGTCGAAGGCGTGCGCCACATCGCCTCGTCGATCACCGACGGCTTGTCGGTGACGACGATCCAGTTCGCGCTGGAGACCAACACCGATCGCGCGCTCAACGACGTCAAGGACGCGGTGACCCGGGTCCGCGCCAACCTGCCGCAGAACATCAACGAGCCGCTGATCCAGCGCGTCGACGTGATCGGCCTGCCGATCGTCACCTACGCGGCGATCTCGCCCGGCAAGACCCCCGAGCAGTTGTCCTGGTTCGTCGACGACGTGGTCAAACGCGCGCTGCAGGGCGTGCGCGGTGTCGCCCAGGTCGAGCGCATCGGCGGCGTCGAGCGCGAGATCCTGGTGTCGCTCGATCCCGACCGGCTGAGAGCGGCGGGACTGACCGCGCTCGACGTGTCGCGGCGGCTGCGCGGCACCAATGTCGACCTCGCCGGCGGCCGCGCCGAAATCGGCAACAACGACCAGGCGATCCGCACCCTCGCCGGCGCCCGGACGCTGAACGATCTCGCCGGCACCATGATCAGCCTGAATTCCGGCGGCGAAGTGCGGCTCGACGATCTCGGCACCGTCACCGACACCATCGCGGCGCGCCACACTTTCGCGCGCTTCAACGGCGAGCCGGTGGTGGCGCTCGGCATCAAGCGTTCCAAGGGCGCCAGCGACGTGGTGGTCGCCGAGGCGGTGCAGAAGCGGATCGATGCGCTGGCCGCGCAATATCCCGATGTCGAGCTGAAGCTGATCGACACCTCGGTCGACTACACCAAAGGCAATTACGAGGCGGCGATCTCGACGCTGTTCGAGGGCGCCATCCTCGCCGTCATCGTGGTGTTCCTGTTCCTGCGCGATCTCCGCGCCACCGTGATCGCGGCGATCTCGCTGCCGCTGTCGATCTTCCCGGCGTTCTGGGCGATGGACATGCTGGGGTTCTCGCTGAACCTGGTCAGCTTCCTGGCGATCACGCTGTCGACCGGCATCCTGGTCGACGACGCCATCGTCGAGATCGAGAACATCGTCCGCCACATGCGAATGGGCAAATCGCCTTATCAGGCGGCGATCGAAGCCGCCGACGAGATCGGGCTGGCAGTGATCGCGATTTCGCTGACCATCATCGCGATCTTCGCACCCGCCAGCTTCATGTCGGGCATCGCCGGGCAGTTCTTCAAGCAATTCGGCATCACGGTGTCGGTGCAGGTGTTCTTCTCGCTGCTGGCGGCGCGGTTCGTCACGCCGGTGCTGGCGGCGTATTTCCTGAAAGACCATCCGCATGTCGAGAAACCGCCGGGTCGCGTGCTGCGGGGCTATACGCGGATCGTCACCTGGTCGGTGCAGCACTATTACATCACGGTGCTGATCGGGCTCGGCATCTTCGCCGCCTCGATCTGGAGCATCGTGCTGCTGCCGCAGGGCTTCCTGCCGGCGCAGGACACCGCCCGTTCGGTGCTGGCGATGCAACTGCCGCCCGGCACCCAGATCGGCACGACCGAAAAGACCACCGAGGCGATCGTCAAGCTGCTGCGCGAGCGGCCCGAAGTCAGAAGCGTGTTCGTCGATGGCGGCCGGGTGCCGCCCGGCATCCAGGAAGTCCGCCGCGCCTCGCTGATCATCAACTACACGCCGAAGAGTGACCGCTCGATCACCCAGCGCGAGCTCGAGCACGACATCAGCAAGCAGCTCGATCTGGTGCCCGACATCCGCTACTGGTTCCTCGACGAGAACGGGCTCCGTGCGATCTCGCTGGTGGTGACCGGCGACGACAGCACCGTGGTCAACAACGTCGCCCAGGAACTGGCGTCGCAGATGAAGCGGATTCCGCTGATATCGAACGTCGTTTCGGAGACGGCGCTGGATCGACCCGAACTGCGGATTCGCCCCCGCGCCGATCTCGCCGCGCGGCTCGGGGTCTCGACCGAGAGCCTGTCCGAGACCATCCGGGTCGCGACCATCGGCGATGTCGGCCCGGCGCTCGCCAAGTTCGACGCCGGCGACCGGCTGGTGCCGATCCGGGTGCAGCTCGAGGATTCGGCGCGCGGCGAGCTCGCCACCCTGGAGCAGCTTCAGGTGCCGATCTATGGCGGCCGCGGTGCGGTGCCGCTGTCGGTGGTCGCCGACGTCAGGTTCGACCAGGGGCCGACCAGCATCAACCGTTACGACCGGCTGCGCCAGGCGACGGTCGCGGCCGACCTCGTCGGCAATGCCGCGCTCGGCGATGCCACCAAGCAGATCAACGAGCTGCCGGTGATGAAGTCGCTGCCGAAGGGCGTCAAAATCAGTCCCTCGGGCGATGCCGAAAACCTCGCCGAACTGTCGGACGGCTTCGCCACCGCGATCAGCGGCGGCCTGATGATGGTGTATGCGGTGCTGGTGCTGCTGTTCGGCACCTTCCTGCAGCCGATCACCATCCTGTTCTCGCTGCCGCTGTCGATCGGCGGCGCGATCGGGGCGCTGCTGCTGACCGGCAAGCAGCTCACCACGCCGGTCTGGATCGGCATCCTGATGCTGATGGGCATCGTCACCAAGAACGCCATCATGCTGATCGAATTCGCCATGGAGGCGATGCGCGAAGGCAAGAGCCGCGACGCCGCGATCATCGACGCCGGCCAGAAGCGCGCCCGACCGATCGTGATGACGACGATCGCGATGGTCGCCGGCATGACGCCGAGCGCACTGGCGTTCGGCGCCGGCGGCGAATTCCGTTCGCCGATGGCGCTGGCGGTGATCGGCGGCCTGATCTTCTCCACGGTGCTGTCGCTGATTTTCGTGCCCGCGGTGTTCATGATGATGGACGACGTCGGCCGAGGCTTCTGGGCGGTCGGCAAGCGCCTGCTCAGCGGCAGCGGGCGGGAGGCAGCCGAGGCGGCGCCGGCGGCAGCGACGCCCTCTGCCCCCACCGAACCGCCGCCGTCCGCCAAGAAACCGTCGTTCTGGCGCGGCTAGGCGAATGCAATCGGGCGACGTCCGCCGCATGGGTGAGGAGCCAAGATGAAGCCGATCCGGATCGCGGGCGCCATTGCGGCTCTGCTTCTCGTCGCGGCCGCGCTGTTGATCGCGATCGGGATTCCGGCCGGGCCGCTGACCGCCGCGATGCAGAGCCGGATCGAACGCGACACCGGCTACCGCGTGAGGTTCGCCGGCTCCGGCACCGTCCGGCTGTTTCCGGCGGTGGCGCTGACCTTGCACGATGTCAACGCCGAGGTGCCGGGCGGTCGCCCAACCGATCCGCGGCTGAAGATCGCCACCATCCGCGCCGAACTGCCGCTGACCAGTCTGATGTCGGGAACGCCGCGGATCACCGAACTGACGCTGATCAAGCCCGAGCTGTCCCTGCCGCTGCTGCGCCGACGCGACCAGGCGGTCGTAACGCCTGCACCCGCGCGTCCAGGCGGGACGGGGCTTGCCGAGATCGAGCACGTCGTGATCCAGGACGGCGTGGTGGTGATGACCAGCGCGGCCGACGGCGTCGAACGGCGGATCGCCGGCATCCAGGCCGACGTGGAGCGCGACGACCCCAAGGGTCCGATCACCGCCAGCGGGTCTGCGACGCTCGGGCGTTCGCCGGTTTCTTTCGAGCTCACCGCCGCGCCGACAGCCGACGACCAGCAGCCGATGCTGGTCGGCCTCACCCTCGACGCGCCGGGACTGCTGACGTCGCGCCTCAGCGCGAAGGCGGAAACGCGGCTGCGCGGCACGACGCTGACGATCAACGGCGTCAGCGGCAAGCTCGGCGATGCGCCATTCAACGGTTGGGCGTCGGTGGACGTCGCCGGCAAGCCGCTGGTCAAGCTCGACCTCGACTTTCAACGGCTCGATCTCGTCGCCATCACGCGCTCGGCGCCGCCCGGCGCGCCGTGGAGCGAGACGCCGTTCGATCTCGTCGGCCTCAACTACGTCGATGCCGAGATCCGGCTGTCCGCGACCGAACTGAACATCGGTCCGGCGCGGATCGGCCCGGCCTTGGCCGACGCCAAGCTGGCCGCCGGGGTGCTGTCGGTGCAAGCGAGCCGTCTCGGCGCCTATGGCGGGCAAGCGACCGGGACGCTGGTGATCGACGCCTCCGGCGCCACGCCCGCTTTCGATCTGCGGTGCGACATCGACGGCGTTCACGCTCTGCCGCTGCTCGATGGCCTGGCCGATTTCGATCGGATCGACGGCAAACTGCAGGCGCAGCTGGCGCTGCGCAGTCAGGGCGGCAGCGCACGCGCCATCGCCCAAGGCCTCGGCGGCACCGCGGCTGTGGGCGTCCGGGACGGTGCGATCCGAGGCCTCGACCTCGCCCGGATGATCCGCAACCTGACCGCGCATATTCAGGACGGCTGGCAGTTCGCGCCGACCGAGGTCACCGATCTCAGCGCGTTGGCCGTATCGTTCAAGATCACGCAAGGCCAGGCCGAGACCTCCGACCTCAAGCTCGCAGGGCCGCTGGTGCGGATGACCGGTGCCGGCAGCATCGACCTGCCGGCCAAGATGCTGGCGCTGCGGGTCGAGCCGAAACTGGTGCCGACCACACAGGGGCAAAGCGCATTGGAGCGCGGCATCGCCGCGCCGGGCGAGCCGATCGGGTTCGGCATTCCGGTCAGGATCGAAGGCCCGTGGATCGCTCCGCGGATCTTTCCCGATATCGCCGGCGTGCTCGACGATCCGGATGCGGCGTACAAGCGCCTGCGCGAGATCGGCAGCGGCCTGTTCGGCCTGCTCGGGAGCAGCCGCCCCGGCAACGATCCAGGCGGCACGGACCGGCCCCGCGACGACGGCGGCGCCGCGGTGGATGCGGTCATCAAACAATTGTTCGGACGGTGAGGCGCGATGCCGCAGATCGACAACATCAGGACCGGCGCGGTGCGGGCTTCCGATCGCGATCGGTCACGACGAGGAACCAGGATGACGGCGAGGTTCGCTCTCCCCCGGCGCAGCCATCCTGGCTACCGGACCGCGGCGCTGCTGGCGCTGGCGATCGCCTGCGCGCAGATGCAGCCTGCCCGGGCTCAGCAAAGCGACGTCAACGGCCAGACCGTAACGGTGTTCGTCGCGGCCAGGGCCTGCTTCCCGGCGACCGTCGAAGTATCCGGCTTCCTGATCCCGCGCGACGAAGTCTCGGTTCGTCCGGAGCGGCCGACCGCCAAGGTCACCGACGTGCTGATCGACGCCGGCGAGACCGTCACCCAGGGTCAGGCCCTTGCCAGGCTCGAAGGCGGCGCGACGGTGCAGGCACCGGTCGCCGGCCTGGTGTCGGCCTCGACGGCGCTGATCGGCGCACCGGCCTCGCCCAAGGGGGAAGCATTGTTCACCATCGTCACAAGGGGTGAATTCGATCTGGTCGGCCAAGTGCCGACCCGCGACATGCCGCAGCTCTCGGTCGGGCAGACCGCGACCGTCAAGGTGGTCGGCGACAAGAACGAGGTGCAAGGCAAGGTCCGCCGCATCTCCGCGACGGTGGAGCCGAAGACCCAGCTCGGCAACGTGTTCGTCGGCCTCGGTACCGACAAGCGCCTGCTCGCCAACGCCTCCGGCCGCGCCACCATCAAGACCGGCGAAAGCTGCGGCATTTCGGTACCACTCACCGCGGTGATCTATAATCCGGTCGGCACCATCGTGCAGGTCGTCCGGCGCCAGATCGTGGAAACCCGCCGCGTCGAGACCGGCCTGATGAACGGCGGCAATATCGAAATCCGCGAGGGCTTGAAGGAAGGCGACATCGTGGTCGAACGCGCCGGCGCGCAGCTCCGCGAAGGCGACGCGGTGCGCCCGGTGCTGGCCGCCGGTGCCTCCGCCAAGTAATCACCGAGGCGCCTCGCCGATTTGAAACGGCGTGGCGATCGACCCGATGCAGGTCGGCCAGGCGCGATCCTACGCGCTGCGCGCCAGCGCGCCGTCGATCATCGACACTGCATTGCCGACGCCGTAGACGGCGACGAACGAGCCGAACCGCGGGCCTTTTTCCTGGCCGAGCAGCACCTGGTACAGCATGTTGAACCAGTCGAGCGACACGCCCGGCTTGCCGTCCTTGGCGGCCTTCTTGTGATCGAGGAACGGCTCGCGGCGGCCGATCTCGTAGACGACGTCCTGGATCGCTTCCGCGGTCGCGTCCGCCGGCAGCTGTGACAGTGCATCGCGCAGGTCCTGCAAAGCGGCGCGCTCCTGATCGGTCGGATCGCGGAACACTTTGGTCGGGGCGACGAAGTCGCGATAGTAATTGATCGCGTAGCCGACCATGGCGTCGAGCTTGGGATGCGTCTGCGGCGTCACGCCCGGCCGGTAGCGGCCGATGAAGCCCCACAGCGTCTCGGCGTTTTCGGCATTGGACGACGACACCAGCGTCAGCAGCAGCTGGAACGTCACCGGCATGTCGGCCTGCGGCGGATTGCCGGAATGGATGTGCCAGACCGGATTGGCGAGCCGCTGCTTGGTATCCTGACGCGCATAGCCGTCGAGGAACTGCTGATAGTCGTCGACATTGCGCGGGATCACGTCGAAATACAGCCGCTTCGCCGCCTTTGGCTCGCGATACATGAACAGCGACAGCGATTCCGGCGAGGCGTAGCGCAGCCACTCCTCGATCGTCAGGCCGTTGCCCTTCGACTTGGAGATCTTCTGGCCCTTCTCGTCGAGGAACAGTTCGTAGTTGAACCCTTCCGGCGGGGTGCCGCCGATCGCCTGGGCGATCTTGCCGGACAGCTTCACCGAATCGATCAGGTCCTTGCCGGCCATCTCGTAGTCGACGCCGAGCGCGGTCCAGCGCATCGCCCAGTCCGGCTTCCATTGCAGCTTGCAGTGGCCGCCGGTGACCGGCAGTGTCACCCGTTCCTTGGTTTCCGGATCGTCATAGGACACCGTGCCGGCCGCAACGTCGTGCGCGACGATCGGCACCTGCAGCACCACGCCGGTGCGCGGGCAGACGGGGAGGAACGGCGAGTAGCTGGCGGCGCGCTCCTCGCGCAAGCTCGGCAGCATGATCGCCATCACCTTGTCGAGCCGTTCCAG
This sequence comes from Rhodopseudomonas pentothenatexigens, assembly GCF_900218015.1. Lineage (GTDB taxonomy): Bacteria > Pseudomonadota > Alphaproteobacteria > Rhizobiales > Xanthobacteraceae > Rhodopseudomonas > Rhodopseudomonas pentothenatexigens. Next base: position 220,316 of record NZ_UFQQ01000003.1, read on the forward strand.
CACCTTCAATAGCGTCGCATCGAACCGCCCCGACTTGTAGTAATCGGTCGCCGAGGCGAATTCATAGTCGAACCCGAACGTATCGAGGAACTGACGAAGCCGGGCGTTGTTGTGGGCGCCGAACGAGTCGTGGGTGCCGAACGGATCCGGCACGCTGGTCAGCGACTTGCCGAGATTCTTCTCCAGCAGCTCCTTGTTCGGCACGTTGTCCGGCACCTTGCGCAGGCCGTCCATGTCGTCCGAGAACGCCAGCAGCTTGGTCTTGATCTTGTCGTCGGTCAGCACGCGAAAGGCATGGCGCACCATCGTGGTGCGCGCGACCTCGCCGAACGTGCCGATATGCGGCAGCCCGGACGGTCCGTAGCCGGTCTCGAACAGCACCTCGTCCTTCGGATGCTTCTTCAGCCGGTTCACCAGCGCGCGCGCCTGTTCGAACGGCCAGGCGTTGGATTGTTCGGCGAGGGTGCGCAGCTCGGAAGCGCTCGGAAGGTCGATCGTGGTCATTCAGGTCTCCGACCGCCAGTGAAGGCGGGTCTTTCAAAACGGGCTGACGGAAAAATACCGCAGCCAAAGATCAGTGTACTGGCCCTTGTCCCAAACCCGGAACAGCGCCCAATTCAGCGCTTGGCGCAACGTGTCGTTGCCCTTGCGCACGGCGATGCCGACACCCTCGCCGAAATAGCGACTCTCCAGGAACGGAGCGCCGGAAAACGCGCAGCAGTTCTCCGAGTCGGTGCCGTTGATCCAGAACGCCAGCGAGATTGCGTCGCCGAAGATGAAGTCGACGTCGCCGCGCTTCAACGCCGTACGCAGCGCCTCGGCATTCGGATAAGACTGTAACACGGCGTCGGTGAACATCGCCTTCAGATAGGCTTCGTGCGCCGAGCCGGCGACCGCACCGACCTTGCGGCCTTCGAGACGTTCCGGCCGCATCTCCGGCATCACCGCGTCCTTGCGGGCGACGAAGCGGCCAGGCGTGCGGTAGTACGGATCGGTGAAGTCGACCTTGGCGCGGGTTTGCGGCGTCACCGCGAGCGAGGCGATGATGGCATCGCCGCGGTTACTGCCGAGCGCATCCAGCAGGGTCTCGAACTTGCGCATCTGCACGGTGCAGGTGACCTTGATCTCCTCGCACAGCGCCCGCGCCAGATCGACGTTGAAGCCCGCCGGATTGCCGTCGGCGCCGGTGAAATTGAACGGCGGATAGTCGACCTCGGTCAGGAACCGGATCATCGTTAGCCGGGACAGGTCCGGCCGCTCCGGCCGGCGCCGCGGATCCCAGAACCCCGGCACCGCATGCGCGGTGGCTGCAGCAACCGCCTTGGTTTCCGGACTGGTCTCTGCGGCCCGCGCGGACATCGGCGCCAGCAGCGCGATCGCGACGGCATACGCCAGCGCCACTAGGCGCGCGCGCGATGCCGCGAGTCGTCTCTTGCCGAAAAAAACAATCTGTGGTTGCATCATCAGGGGTTCCGCACCGGCGGTCTTATAGACCATCCGGTGCGGGAGGCGAGTGCCGTTTGCGTTGGGGCGTGCCATGGTCGTGACCGACCGCGCCGGACTGCACGATACGATCACGGGGCAGCGCGGCGATGATGAGGCGATCGCCTCATGGGGCGGACGCTCAGGCTCTCCGGCCTGCCGGCCCGTCGCTCTCAAAAATCAGGATCTCGGCGGCGGAGGTGCCCACCGGCTTGGCTGGCTCAATGGCATCGGAACGCCCGAACTGGACTGCCTTCGCGGCGTGTTGACACCGGCGCTGCTGCAAGCGGCGGCCCAGCGCAGTCAGGACCTTCAGATCGGCGCCGATCGTGTCCTGATCCACTGGGAACTGATCGACGAAGCCTCCTATCTTCGATACCTCTCCCACGCACTTCAGCTTGCCTTCGAAGACTTCGAGGATGTCGGCCGATCCGATTGTCCGTTGAGCGACGAGCAGATCCCGCGCGCGGCGGCTACCGGCATCGTCCCGCTTCGCATGAACGGGGACCTGCTCTGGGTGATCGCGCCGCAGCGTCTGGCCTGCCGTGGGCTGTGCCGGCTGGTGCAGGAGTATCCGCAGATCCGGTCGCGGCTGCGGCTCAGCTCGCCTGCAATGCTGCAGACCTTCCTCGCACATCATGGCGCGTCGGCGCTCGCCGAAGCGGCCAGCACAGACCTGCATCGCAGGTTTCCGACCCTGTCGGCGGCGCCGCGTCGGGCCGAGCCGTTGTGGCGGCAACGGCTGCGGCGCGGTGCCTGCGTGGCAGCCCTGCTGATGTTGCCTTTCCTGCTGGACCGCGAAGTCACCACCACGGTGCTCGCGGCATGGTTCGTCGGCTTCGCAGGATTGCGGCTGCTCGCCAGCCTGTGGCCGTCGCACGCGCTCCCACCGACCCGGCGGAAGGCGGATGCGGAGTTGCCTGTCTACACCGTGGTGGCGGCGCTGTATCGCGAAGCCGAATCGGTCGGGCCGCTGGTCGATGCGCTCGAAGCTCTCGACTACCCGCGCGAGAAACTCGATATGATTCTGGTGATCGAGCCCGACGATCTCGCGACCCGCGCGGCGCTGGCACGACTGAAGCCGCGATCGCATCTAAGGGTGCTGATCGCGCCCGACGCGGCGCCGCAGACCAAGCCGAAAGCCCTCAACTACGCGCTGGCCTTCGCACGCGGCAGCTTCATTGCGATCTTCGACGCCGAGGATCGGCCGGCCCCGGATCAGCTCCGCGCCGCGCTCGCCGCGTTCGATGCGGCCGATCCTTCGACGGCCTGCGTGCAGGCCAGCCTGTGCATCGACAACCTGACCCATAACTGGCTGTCGCGCACCTTCCTGGCCGAATATGCCGGCCAGTTCGCGCTGTTTCTGCCCGGCCTTGCCGCGCTCGGCCTGCCGCTGCCGCTCGGCGGCTCGTCGAACCACTTCCGCACCGACGTGCTGCGGACGATCGGCGGCTGGGACCCGCACAACGTCACCGAAGATGCCGATCTAGGCTTCCGGTTGGCGCGGTTCGGCTTTCGCTGTGCCACCTTTGCGTCGAGCACGTTCGAGGAGGCCCCGCTCGCATTCGGCAACTGGCTGCGCCAGCGGACGCGCTGGATGAAGGGCTGGCTGCAAACCTGGCAGGTCCACATGCGGAACCCGTTGCGGCTGTTGCGCCAGACCGGTCCGCATGGATTTCTTGCCCTCAATCTGATGCTCGGCGGCAACGTGCTGTCGGCGCTGGCCTACCCGCTGCTCGTGATCGTCGCGGTGATGTCCGCCGCGGACTGGGCGGATCTGTCGCCGTCGCGGCCGGCGCAGGACATGCCTACCGCCTTGCATTGGCTCGCGATCTGGTCGGGCATCGCTTCGACGGTCGTCGTCGGCCTGCTCGGTCTGATTCGGCGGAGGCAATGGCAGCATGCCGGTGTGCTGGCGTTGACGCCGTTGTACTGGCTGTGCCTGTCGCTGGCGGCGTGGCGCGCGCTGGCGCATTTCGTCTGGTGTCCGTATCGCTGGGAAAAGACCCAGCACGGCGTCGCCCGGCGTCCGGATCCGCTCGAGCCTCTGTCTCCTGGACAGCGGCGGAGAGGTGCAGCGGCGTCTACAAGTACCGCTTCAGATCGGCAGCAGCCTCCTCGGGCTTGCGCTTGATGTTGAACGGCGCCACGAAATTCCCGGACTTGTCCATCAGGTAGATCAGCGCGGTGTGATCCATCGTGTAGTCGCCGTCCTTGAGCGGCACCTTCTTGGCATAGACCCGATAGCCCTTTTCGATCTTCTCGGTGGCCTCCGGCGTTCCGACCAGCCCCTTCAGATGCGGATCGAAACTCGACAGATACTCCTTCATCGACTGCGGCGTGTCGCGCTCCGGATCGACCGAGACGAAATAGGCGTTGAGCCGATCGGCGTCGGAGCCCAGCGCTGCGAGCACCTGGGACAATTCGAACAGCGAGGTCGGGCAGACGTCGGGGCAGCGGGTGAAGCCGAAGAAGATCAGCGTCGGCTTGCCCTTCATGCTCTGCTCGGTGACGATCTGGCCGGTGTGGTCGGTGAGCCGGAACGGGCCGCCGATCGTCGCCGGCGCCGAGATCTTCTGAAGGCCGCCGAGCAGCCACAGCACGACGACGAGGCCGACGACCAGACTGCCGGCGAAGGTGGCGACGATGACGAGCGGTCGGATGGATTTGGCTGGTGCTGACATCGACGGAATCCTCGCGAACCCGGATCGGCCGATGTGGCGTCATTTCCGCAGGGCCGGTGCGACGTGCGGATCGAGCCGCACCGCCCCCCAATAGAGCGCCCCGTGGCGGCCGGCAAGCCGGGACGCCGCTGCGCCGATCACGTGATGCGGAGAACGAGCCGCCGCCACTCCGGAGGCGTCAGCGTCCCGCCTGCGCTCGCGCGTCCATGTAGCAGGGGCGGTACATCGACATCAATTGCTTGCCACGCAGGAAGATCATGTGGCGCGTCAGGCCGCCGCGCTTGGCGATCCAGCGGCGGATGTTGGCCGGATACATCGTGTACAGCATCTGAGTCGCTTCGGCGTTGGTGATGGCCCGGCCGTTCGAGCCGAGATCCCATGCCGCGTGAAAGCCGAGATTGGCTCGCGAGGTCACGCAGATCTTGTGGTGCGGCACCGCTCCCAACACGATCGTGCAGGCCGAGGCGCACAGTCCGTCGATCATCACGGTCTCGCCGGAGCTGCGCAGCGACTGGTACTTGTCGACGTAAGTTCCGATCCGGCCGCCGCGATCCTCGGCGATTCGAACCATCGCCTGGCTCGATGCCACGCCGGCGAACAGCAGCACCGCCGCAAGCATCCCCGTGATCAGTCTCATGGCTCCCCCACCCATCCCCGTCGCGAACCCGTCCGTGACACGGATTCGAAACAGACCCAGCGTGATTTCCGATCGGCGCTTTGTCCAGATCGATGCGCAAGGTCCGGTGAATTTCAAATCGAGTGTTGCTCGCAGGATGCACCGCCGCGTCAGCGGTCCCAAACTGAAACAGACCTGCGACCAACGATCGCTCCCCCATGCAACGACCACGCGCCGTTTGGTTCCGGGCCAGGAACAGGAAGCTCTGCATCGACACCGGACGAGAGCGTTCCGGCTCGACGCGTCAGAAGTCTTTAAGGACTTCGTACCCGGCGTTTGAACGGCGACATCAGCCGGCTCCTCCGACTTCGGACCCGTTTCGCTCGGTCATCGCAACAGGTGTCCCGGACGGCCGGCGCCCCGATCGTCTTGCGAAGCTCTCGCGACAACTAACAGCCGCGTCCCGGGATTCTGCGGGGATTTCCCTGCAGCGGAATTGTTTAAGGCAAACTTAGCAAGAGCAGCCCAGTATCGGCCTCATTGACCTCGACCTGCTCGCCGCCCGACGTCGGTTTTGCATTATCGCGCGTGCTGCCCCGCCCGATGGCGCCTGGCGTCGGCAGCATTGCGGCAACGCTGCGGGCAAGGCCGAGACCACGCCTCAAAACGACCGAGACAGAACGACCTCAGGACCCTCGATGACCTTTCGCCTCAGCCTCTCCCACAAAATCAACTCCATCGCGGTGGTCGGTATCGTCGGCGTCTTGACGCTCGGCACGCTCTACATGGTCGGCGCGGCGTCCCAGGACGCCGCACGCGTCGTCGACGAAAAGGCCCGGACGCTCGGCGACAGCAACGCCGCCCTGCAGATCGCCCTGCTCGAACAACGTCGCGCCGAGAAGAACTTCCTGATGCGGAAAGACGAGCAGTATCTCGGCTTGTTTCAGCAGAACGGCAAGATCGCCGGGGACACGATTGCGGACATGATCCGCCAGACCGAAGCCAACGGCCAGATCGAACTGACCCGCACCTTGAACTCGGTTCGCACCGGTTTTCAGGACTACCAGCTCCAGTTCGGCAAGCTCGCCGCGGCCGCCGTGAAGCTCGGCCTGAAGGAGGACCTCGGACTCGAAGGCAGCCTGCGCACCTCGGTGCACGACATCGAGAAGGCGCTGAGCGGCTTCGATTCACCGAGGCTGATGGTCAAGATGCTGATGATGCGGCGGCATGAGAAGGATTTCATGCTCCGTCGCAATCCGAAATACGGCGAGGACATGAAGAAGCGCGCCGCCGAATTCTCGACGGAACTGGCCGCGTCCAATCTGCCCGATTCCGCCAAAACGATGCTGGGCGAGAAGCTCGCCGCTTATCAGCGAGATTTCTTCGTCTGGATGGACGGCGCGATCACATCCGAACGCGAAGAGAAGAATATGGTGGCGACCTACCGGTCTCTGCAGCCGGCGATCGACGAATTGTCCGCCGCGGTGAAGCAGCAGGTGGACCGCGCCAAAGCGATGGCCGCAACGGCGCGCCAGAGCACCGAAACCCGGATGCAGATCTCGATCGCCACCATCATCGCGGCGGTGGTGCTGCTGGGCATCTTGATCGGCCGCTCGATCACCAAACCGCTGGGCGGACTGAGCCATGGAGTTCGGCGGCTCGGCGACGGCGAACTCGATCTGGTGTTGCCCGGCCTGCAGCGCAGCGACGAGATCGGCGACATGGCCCGCGCGGTTGAGTCCTGCAAGCTGAAAGCGCAGGAGCGCGCTGCCGCCGAGGCCGCCGCTCAGGCCGAGCAGGAGCGGCTCGCGGCCGCGCAGCGCAAGCGCGACATGATCACGCTCGCCGACAAGTTCGAAGGAGCAGTGGGCGAGATCGTCCAGACGGTGTCGTCAGCCTCCACCGAACTCGAGGCTTCGGCCACGACGCTGACATCGACCGCCGAACGTGCGCAGCAGTTCACGACCCTGGTCGCCGCCGCGTCGGAGGAGGCGTCCACCAATGTGCAATCGGTGGCCTCGGCCACCGAGGAGATGGCTTCGTCCGTCAACGAGATCAGCCGTCAGGTGCAGGAATCGGCGAGGATCGCCAGCGAAGCGGTCACCCAGGCGCAGGTCACCAACGAGCGCGTCAGCCATCTTTCCGAGGCCGCGGCACGGATCGGTGACGTGGTCGAACTGATCAACACCATCGCGTCGCAGACCAACCTGCTCGCGCTCAACGCCACCATCGAGGCGGCGCGGGCAGGGGAGGCCGGCCGCGGCTTTGCGGTGGTCGCAGCCGAAGTGAAGCAACTCGCCGAGCAGACCGCCCGGGCCACCGAGCAGATCAGCCAGCAGGTCGGCGGCATCCAGAGCGCGACCGACCAGTCGGTGAGCGCGATCCGGGAGATCGGGAATACCATCGCCCGGATGTCCGAGATCTCCGCAACCATCGCCTCGGCGGTGGAAGAGCAAGGGGCCGCCACCCAGGAGATTTCCCGCAACGTCCATCATGCCGCGGAAGGCACGCACCAGGTCTCCGCCAACATCGTCGAGGTCCAGCGTGGCGCGACCGCGACCGGCTCCGCCTCCGTGCAGGTGTTGTCGTCGGCGCAATCGCTGGCCCAGGACAGCACCCGACTGAAGGACGAGGTGTCCCGCTTCCTCGGCACGGTGCGGGCGGCGTGATCGGGCCGTGCATCTCCACAGTGACCAAGTCCTTACCACGGCATGGCGTTAATGATCTTCGTAAAGGTTGATTCCGCTCGATCGTTGACGGACCTCATGATCACAACAATCATGCGGTGATAGTCATCTGGCGCTGAGGATCGTCCATGTCTCGCTTGTCCGCCGCTCTGCTCGCTTCCGCCGTCGTGGCCGGCACCGCCGTCGCGCTGCCGACCGCCGCCTCCGCCTGTTACGGCTGCGCCCCGCCGCCGTGCTACACTTGTTATCAGCAGCAATACGTGGCTCCGGAGTACCGCACCGTCGAGGAAACGGTGATGGTCAATCCGGGCCGTGTCGTCGCGCATCGCATTCCGCCGCAATATCGCACCGTGATGGTGCCGAAGACCGTGATGGTCTCGCCTGGTGGGGTCGAATACGAGCGCATTCCGCCCCAATACGCCACCCGCGAACGCGTCGAGATGGTTTCGCCGGGCTACAGCTATTACGCGCCGGTGCGCCCGCGCTGCGGCGGCTGCGGTTGGTAACGGCTCGCGGTGACGTCGGAGGATGGGTTGGGCTCTCGCGAAACCCATCTGGAGGCGTCGAACGGTTCGATGGGTTTCGCTTGCTCAACCCATCCCATCGGCTTCGCTCTTAGTTGGGTCGGCAGCAGCGTCGTCATGGCCGGGCTTCGTCCCGGCCATCTGCGTTTTCAGGCGGCGCGGCTGATCTCTCAGCTTCGCCGGAACGGCAGCTTCGGTCCGTCGAGCTTGCGCAGGCCCGACTCGCGGCGCTCCAGCCACCAGCCGTATTGCTTCGGCCAGTCGGCAAACACCTCGTCGCCCTCGGTCAGTTCAAGCTGCGCATGCAGCGCCCAGTTCGGATCGAACAGCGCCTCGCGGCCGATCGCGATCAGATCGGCCTGGCCTTGCTCGACGATCTTCTCCGCCTGATCAGGGTGCACGATCAGCCCGACCGCGATGGTCGGAATGTCGGCCTCGGTCCGGATCGTCCCGGCGAACGGCACCTGGAAGCCGTAGCCGCGCGGAATCCGGTTGGCGGTCGCCGAACCGAGCAGGCCGCCCGACGAGCAGTCGATGATGTCGGCGCCGCGCGCCTTGGCCTCGCGCGCGAACACCACCGTATCCGCCAGCTCGATGCCGCCCTCGACGCCATCGACCGACGACACCCGCACCGACAGCGGCAGCGTGTCCGGCCAAGCGGCGCGCACCGTCTCGATCACCTCCAGCGGAAACCGCATCCGCCCGGCGCGGTCGCCGCCATAGGCGTCGGTGCGCTTGTTCGACAGCGGCGACAGGAACGAGTGCAGCAGATAGCCGTGGGCACAGTGCACTTCGAGCATCTCGAACCCGGCCTCGACCGCCCGCAGGGTCGCACTGCGCCAAGCCTCAAGCAGACGATCGAGGTCGCTCTCGGTGAGTTCCTGCGGCGTCAGCCAGCCTTCGTCCATCGGAATTGCGCTCGGCGCGACGATCTCCCACGGCTGGTCGCCGCGGGCGATGTCCTCCTCGGTGAGCGCGGCGTTGCCATACCAGGGACGCTGCATGCTCGCCTTGCGGCCGGCATGGGCGAGCTGAATCGCCGGCACCGCGCCATTGTCGCGCAGGAAGGCGGCGATCCGCTCCAAGGGGCGGATCTGATCGTCGTTCCACAACCCGAGATCGCCATGGGTGATGCGGCCGTTGGCGGTGACCGCGGTCGCCTCGACCATCACGATGCCGGCGCCGCCTTGCGCGAATTTGCCGAGATGCACCAAGTGCCAATCGTTGGCCAGGCCGTCGACCGCGGAATACTGGCACATCGGGGAGATCAGAATGCGGTTCTTGGCGGTGATGCCACGCAGGGTGAGAGGGCGAAACAGCGGCGGCTGCGACATCGGGACTCCACAACGTTCCTCGGAAGACTTCTTCTTCAGTCGGGCGGACACCTCGCGCCTGCGACAGGCCCGTCCCGTTCGTTGCCCAGGATTCTGACGATCCGGCCGGATCAGGTCAACGCCAGTCGTCGCTGTGAAATCCGCCTCGTTTGGACTATCGTCACGCCATGAGCTTGATCCGTCGCATTGTTTTGTCACGCCGGGCGGTCTTGGCAACCGCCGTCGCCGCTCTGGCCGCCGCGTCGGCGGCGCCCCCCGCCGGATATGCCGAGGGACTGTATCCGAACCGCCCGGTCCGGATCGTGCTGCCGTTCGCGGCCGGTGGCGTCGCCGACCTCACCGCGCGGCTGATTGCCGATCAGCTCGGCGCCAAGCTCGGTCAGCGATTTTATGTCGAGAACCAGCCGGGCGCCGGTGGCATCGCCGCGGCCCGCACGGTGATCGCCGCTCAGCCGGACGGCTACACGCTGGCGCTGCTGTCGAACGGGACCGCGATCAGCGTGTCGCTGTTCAAGAAACTGCCGTTCGATCCGGTCAAGGATTTCGCGCCGATCTCGAGCCTCGGCACCTTCGACTTCCTGTTCGCGGTCCGCGCCGATTCGAAGTTCAAAACGCTCGAAGACTTCATCAAGGCGGCGAAGCAGAAGCCGGGCGCGCTCAATGTCGGCGCCATCAACAACGGCAGCACCCAGAATCTCGCCGCCGAGCTGTTCAAGACGGCGGCAGGGGTGGACTTCGTGATCGTTCCGTATCGCGGAACGCCGGAGGTGTTGGTCGCATTGCTTCAAGGCGGCGTCGACCTGACGATCGACAGCTACTCGGCGCTGAAAGGCAGTCTTGCGGATCGCAAGATCAGGGCGCTCGCGGCGACCGGTCCGCTCCGCTCGAAGATCACCCCCGACGTTCCGACGCTGCGCGAAAGCGGAATCGAAGCCAGCATCGAATCCTGGAACGGGCTGTTCGCGCCGGCCGGCACGCCGCCGGCGGTGATCAGTGCGCTGAACACGGCCCTGCAGGAGATCCTGGTCGATCCCGCTTTAAAGAAGAAAATGCTCGAACTCGGGATCGACGCCAAACCGTCGACGCCGGAACAACTGGCTACGCGGCTGCGCACCGATATCGAGAAGTGGCGCGCGGTGATCGAACAGGCCGGGATCGAGCGGCAATAGCGGCGGGCCCGCGATCCAGCGATGAACCTCAAGCAGCTCGAATATTTCATGCACGTCGCCGAGCTCGGCTCGTTCAGCAAGGCCGCGATGGTGCTGGACGTTGCGCAGCCGGCGCTGAGCCGGCAGGTGCGCGGGCTGGAGACCGAGCTGCGCCAGCAACTGTTTCTGCGCAACGGCCGCGGCGTGGCGCTGACCGAGGCCGGACGGCGGCTGTTCGACCATTCGGTCGCGATCATGCAGATGGTCGCGCATGCGCGCGAGGATCTCGGCGCCAGCCGCGACGCGCCGGTCGGCCGCGTCACCATCGGGTTGCCGCCGTCGATCGCCCGCCAGCTCACGCTGCCGCTGATCGATCATTTCAAGCGGGCGCTGCCGGCGGCACGGTTGGCGATCGTCGAAGGCCTGTCGTCGCACATCGTCGAATGGGTGACCACCGGCCGCGCCGATGTCGGCCTGGTCTACAATCCGGACGCGCAGTCGGGCATCGAGATCACGCCGCTGCTGCAGGAACCGCTCGGTCTGGTCAGCCACGCACCCACCGCCAAGCGCCGCGCCGCCGCGGCGCCGCTGCCGTTCAAGGACCTGTCCGACTATCCGCTGATTGTTCCCGAGCGCGTGCACGCGATGCGCCGGCTGCTCGAAAACGAGGCGGCGCTGGCCGGGGTCAAGCTCGATATCGCCTGGGAGGTGTCGAGCGTGCCGTCGATCATCGAGCTGGTGTGCGCCGGCTACGGCCATGCGGTGCTGACGCGCAGCGGTGTCGCCGCTTCGCCGCGCGCGACCGAGCTGGTGATGCGCCCGCTGGTCGACCCGGCGCCGGCCAGTGCGTTATGTCTGGTGGTGTCGGCGACGCGGCGGCCGACGCCGCTCGCACAGCACGCCATGCGATTGCTGACCGACCTGGTCAAACAACTGCCGACCTGAGCTCGGCACACAGTTTCGGCATCGATTTTCCGCACTTGCCATGCCGGAAGCCGATAGCTGTTATAGACCACCCGCCGTGGCGCCGGTCAGGCCGCACGGCCAAAATAGCAATAACGATGCGGAAGGAAACGAATGCAAACCGCAATTCCCTGCCTTTTCATGCGCGGCGGGACCTCACGCGGCCCCTTCTTCAACGCAGACGATCTGCCGGGTGACATCGCCACCCGGGACAAGGTGCTGCTCGCGGTGATGGGCTCGCCCGATCGCCGCCAGATCGACGGCCTCGGCGGCGCGCATCCGCTCACCAGCAAGGTCGGCATCGTTTCCAAGGGCAGCAAGCCTGGCGTCGATCTCGATTTTCTGTTCGCCCAGTTGCAGCCGGACAAGGACACGGTCGACACCACACCGAACTGCGGCAACATGCTGGCCGCCGTGGTCCCGTTCGCGCTCGAAACCGGTCTGGTGACGCCGCAGGGGTCGACCACCACGCTGCGGGTGCTGACGCTCAACACCGACATGCAGTGCGACATCACGGTGCAGACGCCGGAAGGCCATGTCGAATACGAGGGCGACGCGCGGATCGACGGCGCCCCGGGCACCTCGGCGCCGATCAAGATCAACTTCCTCGATACCGCCGGTTCGGTGGCGCCCGGCCTGCTGCCGACCGGCAACGTCCGTGATGTCATCGACGGCGTCGAGGTTACTTGCATCGACAACGGCATGCCGCTGGTGATGTTTCGGGCTGAAGCCGTCGGCCGCACCGGCTATGAGGGCGTCGCGCAGCTCAATGCCGATACCGAGCTGAAGGCGCGGCTGGAGCAACTGCGGATCGCCTGCGGCCACGCCATGCAACTCGGCGACGTCACCTCCAAGAACTATCCGAAGATGACGCTGATCGCGGCGCCGCGCGCCGGCGGCAGCATCTCGACCCGCAGCTTCATCCCGCACGTCTGCCACGACGCGATTGGCGTGCTCGCCGCCGTGACGGTGGCGACCGCCTGCGTGCTGAAGGGCAGCGTCACCGAAGGAATCGCGCAGGTGCCGCACGGCACGGTGAAGCAGATCTCGGTCGAGCATCCGACCGGCGAGTTCTCGGTCGAAATCGAAGTCCATCCGGCCAATCCGCAGACCGTCACCCGCGCCGCGCTGCTGCGCACCGCGCGCCTGATCATGCGCGGCGAAGCGATGGTGCCGGCGGCGGTGTGGGGCGGGAAGCAAGCCGACGCGGCGCTGCGGCGGGCGGGGTGAAACAACGACGAAACTGGAACGCGTATCGATGCTCGCTGAGTTAGCGAGCGGGGCATATACAACAGGCGTCATGCGCGGGCTTGACCCGCGCATCCATCTTCAGAAGAGCGATGGATTGCCGGGTCAAGCCCGGCAATGACGAAGAACAAGCAGTTAGGGACACCCGATGATCATCGACATTCACGGCCACTACACCACCGCGCCGAAGGCGCTGGAGGATTGGCGCAACCGGCAGATCGCGGGCATCAAGGATCCGTCTGTGATGCCGAAAGTGTCCGAGCTGAAGATCAGCGACGATGAGCTGCGCGCCTCGATCATCGACAACCAGCTCAAGAAAATGCAGGAGCGCGGCAGCGACCTGACGGTGTTCAGCCCACGCGCCTCGTTCATGGCGCACCACATCGGCGACTTCAACGTGTCGTCGACCTGGGCGGCGATTTGTAACGAGCTGTGCTACCGCGTGTCGCAGCTGTTCCCGGACAATTTCATCGGCGCCGCGATGCTGCCGCAGTCGCCGGGGGTGGACCCTGCGACCTGCATTCCCGAGCTTGAGAAGTGCGTCAAGGAGTACGGCTTCGTCGCCATCAACCTCAATCCCGATCCGTCGGGCGGCCATTGGACCTCGCCGCCGCTGACCGACCGGAACTGGTACCCGATCTACGAGAAGATGGTCGAGCTGCAGATCCCGGCGATGATCCATGTCTCTACGAGCTGCAACGCCTGCTTCCACACCACCGGTGCGCATTATCTCAACGCCGACACCACCGCCTTCATGCAGTGCGTCACCGGCGACCTGTTCAAAGATTTTCCGGAACTGAAATTCATCATCCCGCACGGCGGCGGCGCGGTGCCGTATCACTGGGGGCGGTTCCGCGGTCTGGCGCAGGAAATGAAGAAGCCGCTGCTCGAGGACCATGTCCTCAACAACATCTTCTTCGACACCTGCGTGTATCACCAGCCCGGCATCGACCTCTTGAACACCGTGATCCCGGTCGACAACGTGCTGTTCGCCTCGGAGATGATCGGCGCGGTGCGCGGCATCGACCCGCGGACAGGCTTCTACTATGACGACACCAAGCGCTACATCGAGGCGTCGACGATCCTGACGCCTGAAGAGAAGCAGCAGATCTACGAAGGCAACGCCCGCCGCGTCTATCCGCGGCTCGATGCGGCGCTCAAGGCGAAGGGCAAGTAACAATGACCGTGCGGATGAACGATCTCGGCATCGTCAAGCGCAACATCGACCGCGCCGACAAGGCGGCGGTCGAGAAGCTGTCGCGGTTCGGCGTCGCCACCGTGCACGAGGCGATGGGCCGCGTCGGACTGATGCATCCCTATATGCGGCCGATCTATCCGGGCGCGCATATCTGCGGCACCGCCGTCACCGTGCTGCTGCAGCCGGGCGACAACTGGATGATGCACGTCGCCGCCGAGCAATTGCAGCCGGGCGACGTCGTGGTGGCGGCGTGCACGGCGGATTCCACCGACGGCTTCTTCGGCGATCTGCTCGCCACCAGCTTCCGCGCCCGCGGCGCGCTCGGCCTGATCATCGACGCCGGCGTGCGCGACGTCCGCGATCTCACCGAGATGAAGTTTCCGGTATGGTCGAAGGCGATCCACGCCAAGGGCACCGTCAAGGCGACGCTCGGCTCGGTCAACATTCCGGTGGTCGCGGCCGGTGCTTATGTCACGCCCGGCGACGTGGTGATCGCCGATGACGACGGCGTCGTGATCGTGCCGGCCGCGGTGGCGCAGATGGCGGCCGATGCCGCCGAAGCCCGCGAAGCCAACGAGGCCGAGAAGCGCGCCAAGCTCGCTTCCGGTGTGCTCGGCCTCGACATGTACAAGATGCGCGAGCCGCTGGAACAAGCCGGACTGAAGTACACCGACTGATGAGCAGCGATCCGAAACAGTGGCGCATCGGGATCGTCGGCTACGGCGAGGTCGGCAAGATTCTCGCCGAGGAACTGCGCGCGCAGGGCGTCAAGGTCGCGGCCTACGATCTCAAGCTGGACGACGACCGCGGCGGGCCGCTGCGCGAACACGCCGGCCGCCACGGCGTGACACCGGCCTCGTCGCACGCCGATCTGGCAACGCGCAGCGACTTCATCGTGTCGGCGGTGACGGCCAGCCAGACCGTCGCGGTGGCGGAAGCCTGCGCCGGCGCCATCAACCAGGACACCTGGTTTCTCGACTTCAACTCGGCTTCGCCCGGCGCCAAGCAGCGAGCCGCGGCGCTGATCCATGGCGCGCAAGGGCGCTACGTCGAAGGCGCGGTGATGACCTCGGTGCCGCCCTATCGGATCAAGGTGCCGCTGCTGCTCGGCGGGCCGCATGCTGCCGAACTGGCCCCGCTGATCAATGCGCTTGGCTTCGCCGCCAAGCCGGCGAGCGACACGCTCGGCGTCGCCTCGGCCACCAAGATGTGCCGCAGCATCATGATCAAGGGGCTCGAGGCGATGGTGATCGAGAGCTTCACCACCGCCCGCGCCTACGGCGTCGAGGACGCGGTGATCGCCTCGCTTGCCGAGACGTTTCCGTCGATCGATTGGGAGAAGCAGGGCGCGTATTTCTTCCAGCGCGTCATCGAACACGGCCGCCGCCGCGCCGAGGAAGTCCGCGAAGTCGCCGAGACCGTGCGCGACGCCGGTCTGACGCCGTGGTCGGCGCAAGGCACCGCCGAGCGGCAGGCGTGGGTGGCGGATCTAGCGGAGGAGGGCTTGTTCGGGACGCGCGGCGACAAAGGTTTTGCGCGCAGCGCGGATTGGCGGAGCGAGGCGGATCGGATTCTGGCGAAGGTGAAGGGCGAGACGAAAGCGTAACGCCGCAGCGATTGGCGGCTGAGCGGCAGTCGTGGTTGGCCGCGGTGCTGATGGCACCCCTCCCCCTTGCGGGGAGGGTCGCATAGGCGGCCTTCGGCCGCCGTTAAGGAGAAACACGCCGATGCTCCGCATCGGCTATGGCGAAGCGGAGGCCGGGGTGGAGGTCCACGAGTCGCAGTGCCTGGGGCCCCCCACCCCCGACCCCTCCCCGCAAGGGGGAGGGGAGCGAGAGGCCGAGGCGTAACAACGACTGACTTAAACGAGCGCGCACTGTGACGCGCGCTGATTTGAGACGAGTACCTGAATGACCTTCGAAAAGACCTCCGGCTGGCTGGACTGGTACCAAGGGCCGTCGAGGCCGAAATTCAAAGTCCCGGCAGGCGCTGTCGACGCGCATTGTCATGTGTTTGGGCCGGGTGAAGAATTTCCGTTCGCGCCGGAGCGCAAATACACGCCGTGCGACGCTTCCAACGAACAACTTTATGCGCTGCGCGACCATCTCGGCTTTACCCGCAATGTCGTGGTGCAGGCGACCTGTCACGGCGCCGACAACCGCGCGATGATCGATGCGCTGGTGAATTCGGGCGGCAAGGCGCGCGGCGTCGCGACCGTCAAGCGCAGCGTCACCGATGCCGAGCTGCAGGCGATGCATGATGCCGGCGTCCGCGGTGTGCGCTTCAACTTCGTCAAGCGGCTTGTCGACTTCACCCCGAAGGACGAGCTGGTCGAGATCGCCGAGCGCATCAAGCAGCTCGGCTGGCACGTGGTGATCTATTTCGAGGCGGTGGACCTGCCGGAGCTGTGGGACTTCTTCACCGCGCTGCCGACCACCGTGGTGGTCGATCACATGGGCCGGCCGGATGTCACCAAGCCGGTCGACGGGCCGGAGTTCGAACTGTTCGTCCGTTTCATGCGCGAGCACGGCAATGTCTGGTCGAAGGTCAGCTGCCCGGAGCGGCTGTCGGTGTCCGGTCCGCCGGCGCTGAACGGCGAGCGATCCGCCTATCGCGACGTGGTGCCGTTCGCCCGCCGCATCGTCGAAACTTTCCCGGACCGCGTGCTGTGGGGCACCGACTGGCCGCACCCGAACCTGAAGGACCACATGCCCGACGACGGCCTGCTGGTCGACTTCATCCCGCACATCGCGACGACGCCGGAACTTCAACGCAAACTGCTGGTCGATAACCCGATGAGGCTGTATTGGCCGGAGGAGAAGTAACACCGTCATGCCCGGGCTTGTCCCGGGCATCCACGAAAGCGGACGCTCCGCAACAAGAACGTGGATGGCCGGGACAAGCCCGACCATGACGAGCTAATAACATGAAACACAGAGGAGACCCCACCATGCCCCTCGACAAACCCTACACCGACGTGCCCGGCACCACGATCTTCGACGCCGACATGTCACGCCAGGGCTATCATCTGAACCAGTTCTGCATGTCGCTGATGAAGGCCGAGAACCGCACCCGCTTCAAGGCGGACGAGCGCGCCTATCTCGACGAGTGGCCGATGACGGAAGAGCAGAAGCAGGCGGTGCTCGATCGCGACCTCAACCGCTGCATCGCGCTCGGCGGCAACATCTACTTCCTCGCCAAGATCGGCGCCACCGACGGCAAGAGCTTCCAGCAGATGGCCGGCTCGATGACCGGGATGACCGAAGAGGAATATCGCAACATGATGGTCGGCGGTGGCCGTCCGATCGACGGCAATCGCTACGTCGGGGAGAAGAAGTAATGGCCCGGATCACCGCCAGCGTTTATACCTCGCACGTTCCGGCGATCGGCGCCGCGATCGACATGCAAAAGACCGGCGAAGACTATTGGAAGCCGGTGTTCAAGGGTTACGAGTTCTCCAAGCAGTGGCTGAACGACCAGAAGCCCGACGTGATCTTCCTGGTGTTCAACGATCACGCAACCGCCTTCAGCCTCGACCTGATCCCGACCTTCGCGATCGGCACCGCGGCGGAATATCAGCCGGCCGACGAAGGCTGGGGGCCGCGCCCGGTGCCGAAGGTGATCGGCCATCCGCGGCTCGCCGCGCACATCGCCCAGTCGGTGATCCAGGACGATTTCGATCTCACCATCGTCAACAAGATGGATGTCGACCATGGCCTCACCGTGCCGCTCAGCCTGATGTGCGGCGAGCCGCAGGCCTGGCCGTGCCCGGTGATCCCGTTCGCCGTCAACGTGGTGCAATATCCGGTGCCGTCGGGCCGGCGCTGCTACATGCTCGGCCAGGCGATCGGCAAGGCGATCCGGTCCTACGACGAAGATCTCAACGTGCAGATCTGGGGCACCGGCGGCATGAGCCACCAGCTGCAGGGCCCGCGCGCCGGCCTGATCAACCGCGAATGGGACAACGCCTTCCTGGATCAGCTCATCAACGATCCGGAAGGGTTGTCGCAGAAGCCGCATATCGACTACGTCCGCGAGGCGGGCTCGGAAGGCATCGAGCTGGTGATGTGGCTGATCGCGCGTGGCGCGATGGCCGACGCCACCGGCGGACCCAAGCCCAAGGTCGCCCACCGTTTCTATCACGTCCCGGCCAGCAACACCGCGGTCGGCCACCTCATTCTGGAGAACGCCTGACATGGCACAGACGATCAAGGTCGCGCTCGCGGGAGCGGGCGCGTTCGGCATCAAGCATCTCGACGGCATCAAGAACATCGACGGCGTCGAGGTGGTGTCGCTGATCGGCCGCCGGCTGGAGCCGACCCAGGAGGTCGCCAAGAAGTACGGCATCGCGCACGTCTCGACCGACCTCGCCGACGCGCTGGCGATCAAGGAGGTCGATGCCGTCATCCTGTGCACCCCGACCCAGATGCACGCGCAGCAGGGCATCGACTGCCTGCGGGCCGGCAAGCACGTCCAGATCGAAATCCCGCTGGCGGACTCGCTGAAGGACGCGCAGGCGGTGGTCGATCTGCAGAAGCAGACCGGGCTGGTGGCGATGTGCGGCCACACCCGCCGCTTCAATCCGAGCCATCAGTACGTGCACAACAAGATCAAGGCCGGCGAGCTCAACATCCAGCAGATGGATGTGCAGACCTACTTCTTCCGCCGCACCAACATGAATGCGCTCGGCCAGCCGCGCAGCTGGACCGATCACCTGCTGTGGCACCACGCCGCCCACACCGTCGATCTGTTCGCCTATCAGGCCGGCTCGCCGATCGTGAAGGCTAATGCGGTGCAGGGCCCGATCCATCCGGATCTCGGCATCGCCATGGACATGTCGATCCAGCTCAAGGCGGCCAACGGCGCGATCTGCACGCTGTCGCTCTCGTTCAACAATGACGGCCCGCTCGGCACCTTCTTCCGCTACATCTGCGACAACGGCACCTACATCGCCCGCTACGACGATCTGGTGAACGGCAAGGAAGAGAAGATCGACGTCTCCAAGGTCGACGTCTCGATGAACGGCATCGAGCTGCAGGACCGCGAGTTCTTCGCCGCGATCCGCGACGGCCGCGAACCGAACGCCTCCGTCGCGCAGGTGCTGCCGTGCTACCAGGTGCTGCACGACCTCGACCAGCAGCTCGCCAAGGGCTGAGTCCTCAGCCGAGCTGCCAGCTTGACGCGACCGAATGGCCGGGCACGTCCCGGCCATTTTCTTGATCGCTCTCGGAACCAGGTCCCGCCGCAGCGCTCCTTGTGTTTCCAAAACGGAACCATAGCTGCTTGACAGCGGTTGTCTCTGCGGATCTCCCAGACACAACCGCGTCAGGCGGAGGATGCAGATGCAGAAGCGCAAATCCTTGTGGTCGGGCGGCCGGGCCGTCGCGATCGTCACCGCTGTGGCGCTGGCCGTGCCGGTGTTCGAACCCGCCGCGGCCTTCGCCGCCACTCCTGGCAAGGTGCAGAGCGCGGCCCCGGCGACGGAGGCCGCTCCGCTCACCGACGTCAGCGCCCGTAAGCGACGCCATGTCCGCCGTGGCGGCAACAACAATGCGGCCGCCGCCGCGGCGTTCGTCGGGATCATCGGAACGATCGGCGCGATCGCGGCCGCTCAAGCGCGACGCGACGCGTACGAAAGTCGCTACCGCTATTACTACGGACCCGGACCGGGCTATTACGGCCCTGGGCCGGCCTATTACGGCGGTCCGCGCTATTATGGCGTACCTTATGGACCACGACCGTACTACTACGGCTACTGAAAACGCGCATTTCAGTTCGGACGACGCGACGACCACCTCGAAAGGCGGACGTCGCGTCTGAGTTGCGTTTACACGACTGACATTGAAACCAGCTAAGCTATTGGAATGACTGATTCGCTCGACCGCCTCTATCAGGCCGTGCTGGCGGCGCGGGATCTCGATCCCGCGACCTCGCGGACGGCTCGGCTGTTTCAGCGCGGTTCCGGCAAGATGGCCAAGAAGCTTGCCGAGGAAGCGATCGAGGTGGTGATCGATGCCGTCGCCGGCAACCGCGAAGCGGTGGTCCGCGAGAGTGCCGATTTGCTGTACAATCTCACCGTGCTGTGGGCTTCGGCCGGCGTCCGCCCCGAGGACGTCTGGGCCGAGATGCGACGTCGGGAGAACCTGCTCGGCATCGCCGAAAAGCTGCCGAAATCGAGCGTCGACGTCGGCAAGCCGCCTCCGCCCCGCCCCGCCCGCCGTTCCGTGCCGCAGCAAGAGGCGCGCGTGGTGCGCAAGCGCCGCTGAAGCTGTTCTCCGGCATCTGTGCTTTTTGCGTCATGGACAAACCAGCGACGGAATGGTTGATCGCGGCCCATGTTGCGCAAAATCTACGACTGGTGCATCGACGCCGCCCACAAGCCCTACGCTCTCTGGATTCTCGGCCTGGTCTCGTTCGCGGAAAGCTCGTTCTTTCCGGTGCCGCCGGACGTGATGCTGATCCCGATGTCGCTGGCGCGGCCGCAGCGCGCCTGGTTCTATGCGGGGCTGTGCACGGTCACCTCGGTGGCCGGCGGGGTCGTCGGCTACGCGATCGGCGCATTGCTGTACGACTCGGTCGGGCACTGGCTGATCCAGCTTTACGGCTACGCCGACAAGGTCGAGGCATTCCGCGCCGGCTATGCAGAATGGGGCGCCTGGATCATCCTGCTCAAGGGCCTCACCCCGATTCCCTACAAGCTGGTCACCATCACGTCGGGCTTCGCGGGCTACGACATCTGGTCGTTCATCCTGTTTTCGATCATCGCCCGCGGCGGCCGGTTCTTCATCGTCGCGATCGTGCTGAACCGCTACGGCGTCGTGATCCGCGAGCAGATCGAGAAGCGGCTCGGGCTCTGGGTGACGATCGGGGCAGTGGTGCTGGTGCTTGGTTTCGTGATCGCCTTCAAGCTGGTGTAGAGCCAGGGCTGGACAACCGGCTTCTCTCCGCCGGCGCATCGGCGTAGGGTCAGGTCATGCCCACTCCGAACCGCATGTTGCGCCGATGTCTTCGGCCGCAGCGCATCGTCGTCGCCGCTGCCGTGATGCTGGCGTTGCTTTCTGCCGGCGCGCCGGCCGCGGCGCAGCCCGCGCCGCCACCCCCGCCGCCGGGAGATCGCCCGCCGCCACCGCCGCGCGACAATCCGGGCCTCGTCAACGAAATCCAGAAACTGCTGAGCAGCCCGTCGAAGCTGCTGCCATCGTTCGGTCGCGACGACGCCGGCGAACGATCTCTGCGGCCACCCGGCGAGCAGCCACTACCGCCTCCACCCGCGCCGGTCGCCGGCCCCGCACCATCACCGCTGCCGCCGTCCCCTTCGCCCGCACCATCCTCGCCGATGGTGCCGTCGGTGGTCACCGGGCACCAGGTCTGCCCCGTGGTGCCCGGCAGCGGGCCGAACTGCCAGGCAGCCGCCGACATCCTGTGCCGATCGAAGGGCTACACTCTCGGCAAGAGCCTCGGCGTCGACTCCACCGAGAAGTGCTCCGCCAAGGTGCTGATCCCCGGACGGCCGCGCGAACCGGGCGATTGCCGCACCGAAAATTTCGTCACACGGGCATGGTGCCAGTAATCGGCCCGTGATCTATGCGACGAAGCGCGCGCTTGCGTCGAAAGACTGCGAATTCGCCAAATCCCACCTTGCAGGTCGGTTCCTCGCTTGCTTTTGTGTCGCCGCGGTCGCGCCGCCAAACACAACAAACAAGGAGAAACTCGAATGCCCATGCCTGCATTGTTCAAGGGCCGCCTGTCGGTCCCGGTGATCGGCTCACCGCTGTTCATTATCTCGGGGCCCGAGCTGGTGATCGCGCAATGCAAGGCCGGCGTGGTCGGATCGTTTCCGGCGCTGAACGCGCGTCCCGCGGCGCTGCTCGACGAATGGCTGCACCAGATCAAGGAAGAGCTCGCGGCCTACGACAAGGCGCATCCCGAGCGTCCGTCGGCGCCGTTCGCCGTCAACCAGATCGTGCACAAATCCAACAACCGGCTCGATGCCGACCTCGCGCTGTGTGAGAAGCACAAGGTGCCGATGCTGATCACCTCGCTCGGCGCCCGTGAGGAGCTGAACCAGGCCGCGCACAACTGGGGCGGCATCGTGTTCCACGACGTCATCAACCAGAAGTTCGCCCACAAGGCGGTCGAGAAGGGCGCCGACGGACTGATCCTGGTGGCGGCCGGCGCCGGCGGCCACGCCGGAATGCAATCGCCGTTCGCCTTCGTCACCGAAACGCGCGCCTGGTACAACGGACCGATCGCCCTGTCCGGCGCGATCGCCAACGGCCGCGCGATCCGCGCCGCTCGCGTGCTCGGCGCCGACTTCGCCTATATCGGCTCGGCCTTCATCGCCACAAGGGAAGCCAACGCGGTCGAGCGCTACAAGGAGATGATCACCACCTCCGGCGCCGACGACATCGTGTACTCCAACCTGTTCACCGGCGTGCACGGCAACTACCTGAAGCCGTCGATCGTCGCGGCGGGGATGGACCCGGACAATCTCGAACAGTCCGATCCGTCGAAGATGAATTTCGGCACCGACGAATCCGGCGAGCGCGCCAAGCCGAAAGCCTGGAAGGAGATCTGGGGTGCGGGCCAGGGCATCGGCAGCATCGACGCGGTGCTGCCCGCCGGCGAACTGATCGCCCGCTTCAAGAAGGAATACGACGAGGCGATCGACCCGCCGCTGTGAGGCGATAACCGTCGTCTCCTCTGCTACTCCTGTCATTGCGAGGCGTGAAACGACGACGCAATCCAGCTCCGTGCACCGGGCCCTGGATTGCTTCGCTCCGTTCGCAGTGACGGGAGCTTCGATCTCGCCAGCTCAACTCGTGGAAGTCACCGCATGGACTCCATCTATCGCATCGACGGCATCAATATCGAAACCAGCCCGAATGCGGCCGGGCCGTGGGATCCGACGATGCAGCACGGCTCGCCGCCGTCGGCGCTCGTGACCCATCTGGCCGAGCAGATCCCGACGCCGTCGCCGATGCAGATCTCGCGTGTCACCGTCGACCTGTTGCGGCCGGTGCCGGTGGGGCCGCTGACCTATCAGACCGAGGTGCTGCGCGAGGGCCGCAAGATCCAGCTCTGCGCCGTGCGGCTGCTGTCGAAAGGCGTCGTCGTGGTCGGCGCCACGGTGCTGAAGATCCGCGTCGCTCCGCCTGATCTGCCGGACGACATCGAGCACCCGCCGCTCGACGTGCCGCACCCCGACGACTGCCCGCCGCTCGACCCGAACTTCACGCGCAATCCGTTCGTCGGCGGGATGTCGCTGCGCAAGGTCTATGGCGGCTTCGGCGAGATCGGGCCCGGCGCGACCTGGTATCGCGCCGACCGACCACTCGTGGAAGGGCGGCCGACCTCGCAGGCGATGCGCGCCGTGGTCGCCGCCGACTTCAGCAACGCGACTTCGTCGATCCTGGATTTCAAGCACTGGACCTTCATCAACGCCGACCTCAACGTGTTCTTCGGACGGCAGCCGGTCGGCGACTGGGTGTTGCTGAACTCGGAGATGTGGCTGGGGCCGGACGGCGCCGGGATCGCATCGTCGAAGCTGGCGGATGTCGACGGTTATTTCGGCCGCGCGATCCAGAACCTCGTGGTCGAGCAGCGCTGATACGCCAGGGATTTCGGCTGCAGGGATCGCTCCGCGTATTTCCACGAGGCCGCCGGGCCGCCGGGATCAATTTAAGACCCCATTAACCATCCCTAGCCCATCAATAGAGCCGCCGCGACGCGGGGCTCTCGGGACGATCGATCCTGCATCGCCGGCGTACACCACAGCCGAAGTGGACGTCGCCATGCTGTATGTCGAAAAGACTTCCGCGACTCTCGACGAACTCCGCATCCGGGTTGCTCACGCGCTGCACCGCCATCCGCTGTGCCGCGACGTCCGGTTCGACATCGTCGCCACGCCCCGCACCCGCAAAGGCGGCAACTGGACGATCAGCATCCAGTCGGTCGCGCCGGATGCGCTGTGGGAGGCCTCGGAAATCATCGCCGACATCCAGGAAGCTTACGAGCTCGCCGAAATGCCGATGTACGCGGCGGCCTGATCCTCGCAGCCGGCCGGAACCGCTGCGGCCGGCAGAACAGCCGCAAGTTGCCGGCAGCCATATTTCGTCTGCATTCTTGCGCAATACCGACAGTCATTCGTCGCCGCGACGGAGATCAGCTTGACCAAGGTCGTTACCCTTTCCGCGTTGGCCTGCGTGCTTCTGGCCAGTGTGTCCGCGGCCAGCATCCTTGCGCGTGCCAGCGTGCCCGCCGCAGGTTCTGCCGGCGTCGCCGCGATCGGGCAGCCTGTCGCCAATCGCGAACTGAAAGCCGACAAGCTCGAGGTCGCACGACTGCAGCCCGCAGCGGCCGAGCTCGAAGCCGCTCAGGAACGACCTGCTGAAGAACAGCCCGCTGAAGACCTGACCGCGGCGGCTGCTGCGGAGCCGAGTAACCCGACCAAGCCGGTCCGGCTTGCTTATGCCACCGACGAACTGCCGGTCGCGGTGATTCCCGAGGCGGCCTCGCCCGAGCCGAGCGCAGCTCCGAAAGCCACCAGCAAGCTGCCGCCGGTGATCGCCACCGCACCGGCTCACAGGCCGAAGCCGAAGCCGGCCGCAAAGGAAGCGCTGCTCAGCGACGGCCAGATCGCGAAGATCAAGACCCGTCTCAATCTGTCGTCGTCGCAGGAATATTATTGGCCCTCGGTCGAGCAGGCGCTGCGCGCGATCGGGCGGAAGCTGGATGCGAACTCGCACACCCGTGACGGCGGAACGCCGATGATCGATCCGGACAGCACCGAGGTCCAGCAGCTCA
This sequence comes from Rhodopseudomonas pentothenatexigens, assembly GCF_900218015.1. Classification (GTDB taxonomy): domain Bacteria; phylum Pseudomonadota; class Alphaproteobacteria; order Rhizobiales; family Xanthobacteraceae; genus Rhodopseudomonas; species Rhodopseudomonas pentothenatexigens. Next base: position 245,006 of record NZ_UFQQ01000003.1, read on the forward strand.
AATTCGCCGCGATGCCGCTGCTGTTCCAGTTGCGCGAGGATCAGAAGCAGGAAGTTCGCAAGCTGGCCCGCACCATGGGCCTCGAACAGGTCGCCCAGCAGATCTGACGGTGAAGACGGCGGTACCCGATGTGCCGCAGAACACCGCGTTCAACGCCACTGATCCTACGCAGCCGTTTCCCGACTGTCCCGCTCCGGCCAATCCGGCGGCCGGCCCGGTACCAACTTCAGCCCTTCGACGAGATGATCGACCCAGGTGCGATCGACGAACGGCAGCCAATCCAGAAAGCGTCTCGAGAAGGTCGGCTTGATGGCGAGCAATTCGTCGCAGGCGATCCGCGCTGCGTCGAGCTGGCCGATCCGCACCAGCGCGTTGATCTTGAGGACGTGCGCGTACCAATAGGCCGGCCGGCGCGCCAGAGACAAAGTGGCGTGTTCGATCGCCTCCGGCCACTGTCCCAGCATGGTGTGGGCCAGGGCCAGCTCGCCCAGCGAATAGAAGATGTTGGGATCGTTCGACGACAGCCGCATCGCGGTCTTGAGCTGGACAATGGCCCGGTCGGGCTCGCCGGCGAGGTTGAAGCAGCCGCCGAGCTGGGCATGCGCAAGCGCCAGGCTGGGCGTCAGCGTGATCGCCTGCTTCAGCAGGTTCTTCGCCTCGTTCGGGTGCCGCAGCCACATCTCGGCGATACCGGCAAGCATGAAGCCGCGCCCGTCGTCGGGATCGGCGAGCATCCCCTGCTGCGCCAGCTTGCGCATCCGCAGGATCTGCTCCTGAGGCTGGCGGCCGGCCCAGATCGACCACGCCAGCGCCGCCGTCGCCTGGATCAGCGCTTCGGGTGAGTTGGGATCGAGCGCCAGCGCTTCGGCAAACAGCTCCTGCGCCATTTCGGAATCCGCACGGGTCAGACGGTTGAGGTGCCAGCGACCGCGCCAGATTAGATCACTGACGCCGAGACGGTCCTGCCGTTTGCCGCGAATGCGGATCTGCTCGGCGTGATCGATCCGGCTCTCGAGCTGCGCCACTAATTCATTGACGAACGGTTCGAGTTCGTTGTGGGCCGTCGGCGACTTCAACGTGAACCGCCGCGACCACAACGAATAGCCGGTGATTGCCTCCGACAAGGACGCCGATACGCCATACGAATCGTGGGCGCGGTACAGGCGGCCGTCGACCAGATATTGGGCGCCGAGTCGCTGACCGATCAGCTTGCGATCGTCGCTTTCGCTGAACGAGAAGCTGGAATTGCGCGAGATCACCGGGAGCCAGCGGATCCGCGACAACCCGACGATCAGTTCCTCACCGATGCCTTCGGCCAGATAGTCCAGCGTCTCGTCGCCGGTGGCATTGGCGAACGGCAGCACCGCGATCGCCGGCCGGCCGGCAAACCCCACCGGCGGTTGTGAGATGTCCACGATGTGGGACGGCAGCAAGCCGGTACCGACGCCCCCGAGCGCTGGCAGCGCCTCGCCCGAGGGGAGCTTCAGCCCCGCGCGCTGCTCCCGCAGCCACTCGCCAAAGCCGCGCTCGCTGGGAATATCGAGGCCTTCGAGAAATTCGCCTGTCGAGGCGCCCGGTCGGGCGATGAAGATATCGATATCGATCAGATCGGTTCGCAGCCGAACCCTGTCGCGGTCCCCGACCAGCAAAGCCGCGTCTTGCGAGTTCACCAGCTTTCTCAGGTTCGACAGCTCCCGGCGCAAGCTACCTGCAGCCTCTGCCTTGCGGCGACTGCCCCACAGCCGATCCTGCAACCAGCCGCGGGTTCGCTCGCCATCGCGGGACATGGCCAGCATCGCGATGACGGCTGCCCCCTTCTTGCTGGTGATCTCGACCCGGCGCCCCCCCGGCGCCGTGAGTTCGAAAGGGCCGAGCAGCCGAAGCGCAAACCGCTGCGAATTTGCTGCCATCCTGCAGCTCCCTCCCACTTTCGGGGTCAAACTAACACTTTTCACGCGTCAATCACGCCATTTTCACGCTGAGGCCGCATCGATAAGGAGACGTTCCGCGACGCAATAAGGAATATGGAACATCTATCTTGATCGGTACGAAAATTGCGTAACAAATAGAAGCAAACTGGCGGTTGCAGGAGCGCAAGCAGGAGCGAGCTGCCTGCGCAGGTCGCAGTAGCATTCGGTGCGGGCGGGGTCATGATTGGCGTTTCTGGAAGCGAGCTCCACCAGGAGCTGCTGTTTGCGTTCGGCGGCGGCGATCGCGACATCGCTGTCGCGGTGCTGGACGGTCCTGTCGATCGGACTCATGACTGTTTCATCGGCGCGCCGCTGACGCCGCTCCACACCGTGGTGACGCAGCGCAGTGATGAGGATGCGCCATCGACCGCGCAGGGCACTCATCTGGCCAGCCTGATCTTCGGTCAGCCCTGCCGGTCGGTCGAGGGCATTGCACCGCTGTGCCGAGGCGTGATCGCGCCGATCTTCCGCGACAGTCGTCTGATGTGCGCACAAGCCGATCTCGCCTACGCGATGAATCGGGCCCTGGACTACGACGCGCAGATCATCCTGATCGGCGCCGGCTCGTTCGAACAACCATGGTACCCTGGCCCCTCGCTGGCGAGCGCAATCGCGCGGTGCAACGCCCGCAATACGCTGATTGTCGCCAGTGCCGACCGCCAGGGGTGCAGTACCCTTTTGCGCCGGTGCGGCACCTTGAACTTGCTGCCGGTCGCCGCCCTGGATGGTGCCGGGCAGCCGCTCGGCGGCCATGACGGCGATCTGAACGACATCGGGATCGCCGCCCCAGGATCGAGCGTATCCGGCGCAACCTTGGAGGGGCGGGTGGTGCGGCGGAGCCATCCAAACGTCGCGGCTGCCCTGGTCACGGGCGCGGCGGCGCTGCTGCTGGGCGTCCAGCGCAACGCGGGACTTGCTCCGAATCCCGCCGCCGTCGCCGAGGCTCTTCGGATGACGGCGACGCCGCAGACCTCGCCGGCCGGATCCGCGCTGCCTCCGGCCTGGACCGGCCGGAAGAGCCTCGAAGCGGCAGCGGCGTACCTGACGGGACGCTACGAGAGCGCCTACGCGTCCAGCCTGTTCGAGGCCTGGTATCGCGCCCGGGCGGGCGCGACCCGGTCCGATCACGCCGCGTTCCGCCCCAGGGCGTGATCGCGCCACCACGCTTCCAGCGCCTCCGCCTCCGGCGGCAGCGACACCGACAGCCCCTGGGCGAAATCGTTCCAGACGTCTTCGGCCTTCGGCGTCACCACGCAGGCGACCGGCACGCCGGCGGCGATCGCCGCCTGGAACGCCGACATCAGCCCGCCGCGTACCGCTTCCTGGCCGCCGAACCGGCTCAGCACCACCAGCGCCGGCTTGCGCGCCACCGCGCGCTCGACCGCCCCCGCAGCCAGCGCCAGCGACGACGAGTTGAGATTGCAGGCCTGTGATCCCGAGCCGAGATCCTGATGCATCGCGTAGCGATCGCCGGTGGCGATGTCGACCAGTTCGCTGCGGCATTCGCAGCCTTCGTGGCCGCCGCCATGACCTGCGCCATGGCCATGGCCGTGATGGCCGCGGCCGGTGTCCTCCGGCGGCACGATCACGCCGACGATGTCGACGCCTTCGGCCTTGCGGCGCAACGCGAATGCGGTCAGCACGTCGGCCGCCGGCGTTCCGGGCCCGCCGCGCAGCGCCGCGATCGGCATCGATTGATTGCTTTCGAACGACATTGTCGAGTCTCCTTCATGAGATACGAACGCGCGCCGTCGCTGACCCGACACGACTGGTAGTCGCGTAGTCACCGACGCCGCCGTTGCAGCGATCAGCAATGAGAATGCGAAGTTCGTGCCGGCCGCACGGGACTAACCATCCGGCCAACTACGCATGGCCGTCGCGGCCCGGCGCGAGCGCGACACCTTTGATCTGCGCATAGACGTCGACGCCCTCGGCGAGCCGCAGCAGATCCCACGACCGCCGGCTGAGCCGTGCCAGCAGCCGGCCGCCGTCGCCGTCTCGTCCGAGTGTCAGCACCACCAGCACTTCGTTGCCGCCGATCGGCGACACCGAGGCGATCCGCGCCGGCAGGGCGTTCAGGATCGAACTCGCATGCGGCGGCTCGCGCGCCAGGCTGACATCGCTGGCCGCGATCCGCACCCGTCGCAATTCGCCGCGCGCAGCCGGCGGCGACGGCACCAGCAGCCGCCCGCCGTCGATCCGCAGCGTCAGCAGGCCGTAGTCGGTGTCGTAGCTCTCGACGGTCGCGTCGAAATTCACCGCGGCATCACGCGCGATCGCCAGCGGCAGATTGGGGTCGCTCTGCAACTCGGCGAGCGGGCCGACCGCCAGCACCTTGCCGGAATGCATCAGCACCAGATGGTCGGCGAGCCGTTCGATCTCGGTGATGTCGTGACTGACATAGATCACCGGCAGCGACAGCCGCGCGTGCAGCCGCTCCAGGAACGGCAGGATCTCGTCCTTGGTCAGCCGGTCCAGCGCCGACAGCGGCTCGTCCATCAGCAGAAGTTTCGGCTGCGACAGCAGCGCCCGGCCGATCGCGACGCGCTGCCGCTCGCCGCCGGACAGGTTGCGCGGCGACCGCTCGAGCAGCCTCGAAAGACCGAGCAGCTCGATCACCTCGTCGAAGCCGACCGCGTCGGCGCGGGCCTCGCCGGAACTGCGCGGCGCGCCGTACAACAGATTGGCCTTGACCGACAGGTGCTGAAACAGGCTGGCTTCCTGGAACACATAGCCGATCGGCCGGTGATGCGGTTTCAGGAAGGTGGAGTCGTCCTGCCAGACTTCACCGCCGACCTCGCAGTTGCTCCCGGGCAGATGCTGCAGCCCGGCCAGACAGCGCAGCACGCTGGATTTGCCGCAGCCGGACGGTCCGAACAGCCCGGTGATGCCGGTGGCCGGCACCGTGAAGGCGGCATCCAGCGTGAAGCCGCCGAGCCGGCCCCGAAACGCTGCGCGAATGCTGGGAGGCGACAGCGCCCTCATGCCCTGATCCGTGCGGTTCGCTTTTCCAGCGTCATCATGGTGAGGATCACCACGAAGGCGAATGCCGCCATGCCGCCGGCCAGGATGTTGGCCTCGCGCCATTGCGCGGTCTCGACATAGTCGTAGATCGCGACCGACAGCACCTTGGTGCTGCCCGGAATGTTGCCGCCGATCATCAGCACGATGCCGAACTCGCCGACGGTGTGGGCGAAGCCGAGCACCGCGCCGGCGAGAAAGCCCGGCCGCGCCAGCGGCACCGCCACCGTCCAGAACGCCTTCAGCGGCGAGGCGCGCAGCGTCGCGGCGACTTCCAGCGGACGATCGCCGATCGCATCGAACGCATTGCGGATCGGCTGCACCACGAACGGCATCGAATAGATCACCGAGCCGAACACCAGGCCGCCGAAAGTGAACGCCAGGGTGCGGCCGCCCCACAGCGACGCCAGCGCGCCGCCGGGACCGTCGGGGCCCATCAGCACCAACAGATAGAAGCCGAGAACGGTCGGCGGCAGCACCAGTGGCAGCGCCACCACCGCGGCGACGCCTTCCTTCCACCACGCCTTGGAGCGCGCCAGCCACCACGCGATCGGCGTGCCGACGATCAGCAGGATCACCGTGGTAATCGCCGCCAGCTCGATGGTGAGCCACACCGGCTGCCAGATGTCGGGAGGGAGATTGGTCATCGGCTACCCGTGCTTTGTGCGAGGCGCGCCGGACTAACCTCTCCCCGCGTGCGGGGAGAGGTCGACCGTCGGAGCGAAGCGAGGACGGTCGGGTGAGGGGGCGCTTCCACGCGGCCGAGCGGCTCAGGCTCGAGGCGAAGCCCCCTCACCCCAGCCCTCTCCCCGCACGCGGGGAGAGGGAGCGAAGCGCCGTGCATTGGGCTGAAACGCTTCGCAATCAGGGAGAGATGCGCCCGCATAGACGTCCTCAGCTCGCCTTCGGCTTCGGGACTTCGTAGCCGAACTTCTCGATGATCGCGCTCGCCTCCGGGCCCTTGAGGAAGTCGAGGAACGCCTTGGCGGCGGCGCTGTTTTCGCCCTTCTTCAGCAGCACCGCGTCCTGGGTGATCGGCTTGTACAGATTCTGCGGCACCATCCAGCGCGAACCGTCCTTGTCATTGATCACCTGCGAGAGCGCCACGAAGCCGATCTCGGCGTTGCCGGTCTGCACGAACTGATAGGCCTGGGTGATGTTGGCGCCTTCGACCAGCTTCGGCTTCAGATCGTCGTACAGCTTCAGCGCCTGCATGGTCTCGACCGCGGCGGCGCCGTAGGGCGCGGCAGTGGGATTGCAGATCGACACCTTGGCGATCGAAGCCTGCTTCAGCGTTTCTTCGCCCTTCACGACGCCCGGCGACTTGCTCCACAGCACCAGCTTGCCGACCGCGTAGGTGAACACGGTGCCCTTCACGCCGAAGCCCTCGTCGGCGAGCTTCTTCGGCCGCGCCGAATCCGCCGACAGGAACACTTCGAACGGCGCATCCTGGGTGATCTGGGTGAAGAACTGGCCGCTGGCGCCGAACGACAGCACCAGCTCGTGGCCGGTCTTGGCCTTGAACGCAGCGGCGATCTCCTTCACCGGCTCGGTGAAGTTCGCAGCGACCGCCACCTTGGCGGAATCGGCGAGGGCCGGTGCGGAGGCGAGGCCGGCGGCGAAAGCTGCGCCGAGCAGCGCGAGTTTGAGGACGTGTTTCAAGGCATGGCTCCTAGGTGCTGACAATGAACTCTCATCCGTCATTGCGAGGAGGCACAGCCGACGAAGCAATCAAGCCAGTTGCACGGTACTTCTGGATTGCTTCGTCGCCTCGCTCCTCGCAATGCCGCGGATGCATGGGGATCAATCGATCGCGACGATGACGTGCGCGGCGTCGAACACCGCGCAGGCCGGGTCACCGGGGGCCAGCTTGAGGTCGCCGGCGCTGCGCGCGGTGACCGAGGCCGCGAGCGTCTTGTCGCCGCCGATGTCGAGCACGATCTCGGCATTGACGGCGGAAACGTCGGCGCGGCGGACGATGCCGCGCACGCAATTGCGCGCCGACACCAGCGGCGGCTGGTGACCGGGCGCGATCATCACGAACGGCGCCTTGATCAGCACGATCGCTTCGCGGCCGGCCACCAGGCCGAGGCTGCGCACGCTTTCGGTGGTGAGCAGCGCGTAGATCGTGGTGTCGGGCGACACCGCCACGGCGACTTCGGCGCTCAGCGTATCGGCCTTGATGTCCGTGATCACGCCGCGGAGGGCGTTGCGGGCGCTGGTCTTCATGAAAAATCCGGACACGAGGTTGATCGGGGTGATGCCGCTGCCGGCGAGTTCGGGCTCGAGGTTGCGAAACACCCGCGCCATCTCGGCCTCGAGCCGTCCGAACGCCTCGATCACCTTGATGCCGGTCGGGGTGAGTTGGGCGCCGCCTCCGGCCTTGCCGCCGGTGCGGGTTTCCAGCAGCGGGCGGCCGAACAGGTTGGTCATCGCGTCGAGCGCATCCCAGGCGGCCTTGTAGCTGAGGCCCGCCGCCTTCGCGCCGGCCGTGATACTGCCCTCGCGCGCCACCGCCTGGAGTAGCCTGATACGGTCGCGCCCGACTCCGGAAATCTCCTTCGTCTTCAGCGTGACGGTCGCCTCGATCGACATGCCAGACAGCCTCGTCATTTGGTCGAACTGGTCGTCATGAGTTTAAACTATATAACGGTAATTCCAATACGGCCAACAGTAACTGGAGAGCCAATATGAAAATCAGCGCGCGCAATCAGCTCAAGGGCACCATCGTCGACGTCGTCAAGGGCGCCACCACCTCGCATGTCCGCATCGACATCGGCGGCGGTGCGATCGTCACCGCTTCCATCACCAACGAATCCGCCGACGAGCTGAAGCTCGCCAAGGGTCAGCCGGCGATGGCCGTGATCAAGGCGTCCGACGTGCTGGTCGCCGTCGACTGACGGCTTCGCGGACGGTCCGATCAGCATCGCGACGCGCCCGCCTTTCATTTCAGCGCCTCGCAGACGCTGACATAAGGGCGGGCGGCACGGCTCGAGCCGCGACCGTGCAGCTTTCCCCACCATTGATCGAGCGCGCGCCGCTCGCAACTCAACCGCACGCTCATCCCCTCGGCAAACCTGATCCAGGCGTCGAAGCGGTGGCTCGGCACCGCGATCACCAGCGGAATGTCGGCACTCAGCGCTTCGACGATCAGGTGCAGCAGGCCCTTGCCCTCGCTCTCCTGCTGACCGAACCGATTGATGATCAGAAGGTCGGCGCCCTGCGCCAGAGCATCTGCGACCCGTGCGCCGGCATCGAGGAGGCGGCCCGGATCGAGCCGGCAGCCTTCGGCCATCGGCCCGAGATCCTGATACAGCGAAACCTGCTCTCCGGAATGCACCAGCCGAGCAGAGAGCCCGCGGGGGCCGTCGCCGCGAGCGCCGACCTGCACCAGGCCGACCGCGCGGTATCCCTGTGAGTTGAGCTCGGCCGCGAATTCGCCGAGCACCCGGTCCGGATCTTCACCGGGCTCATAGACCAGCGCCGCCAGATCGCATTGCGAGTCGAATGTCATCGATCCCTCGCCGCCGCGCGGCGCTCCGCTCGGAATTAGCCGTAGCGGCGGGCGGATACCCGCCAGCTCGGCCTTCGTCATATACATCACTATATAGCGATTTCGGCAGAGAGGAAATTCTGCTTTTGGACCAATGAATCAGCCGCGAGCAAGGTTCATCTGCAACAGCAACTGACGCCGCCCTCGAATTAGGCGCTGTGTAATTTTATTGCTCTCTGACGCATATTTTTTGCGCTTTGATGCGCGTCAAATCGGGGGTTCCCCCTGCGTGCTATCGCACCGCACACAACGCAACGTCTCTGCCAGCGAGGCCCTGATACCTCGCGAGTAGTCAATCTAAAGGCCACGAGGAGGTTCTGCCCGGCCGCTGCCTCAGCAGCCGCCCGGCATCGATACACCTTTCCCAAACGTGGCCGACGCAACACGGCGGGTTCGCTCCGCCGATTCAACGCAAGACACGCAAGAACGGACGGACCCCATGAACGCAAAATATCCCGGCATCCCCTCAGTGATCCACGGCAACGGCGCGGTCGCGCAGGTGATGGGGCATGTCTGCGGCGGCGTCATCGGCTACCCGATCACGCCTTCGACCGAGATCTCGGAAATCTATGAGGCGTTCCGCTCCTCCGGCGGCTGCAACGTCTGGGGCAAGCATCCGTTCTTCTTCGAGCCGGAAGGCGAGCACTCGGCGCAGTCCGGCGCGCTCGGCGCGGCGCTGACCGGCGGCAAGTTCGTGTCCAACGCCTCGTCGAGCCAGGGCATCCTGTACGGCCTGGAGTCGCACTATGTCACCGTCGGCAAGAAGGTCGGCGGTTTCGTGCTGCAGGTCGCAGCCCGCGTGGTGTCGAAGCACTCGCTCAACGTGATGGCCGGCCATGACGACGTCTATGCGCTGCTGTCGTCGGGCTACACCATCCTGTTCGGCTCCAATCCGCAGGAAGCCGCGGATCTCGCCGCGATCTCCTACAAGGTCGCCGCCACTTCGCTGATCCCGGTTGCCAATGCGATGGACGGCTTTGCCACCTCGCACATGCTGTCCGAAGCGCTGATGCCGGAGCCGGAGCTGCTCAAGGAATTCCTCGGCGACCCCGCCGGTCGCATCAAATGCCCGACCGTGGCGCAGGAGATGCTGTTCGGCGCCAAGGGCCGCGTGTTCCAGCTCAAGCAGTATCTGCTGCGGCACGAAGCCGACTTCATGCCGACCGAACTCGCCTCGCTCAAGACATTCCTCGACGACAACGCCGACACGATCGAGACCGATAACGCCGGCACCATCGTGGCCGAGACGCTCGCTTACGTGCCCGAAGAGCTGCGCGGGCAGTGGAAGCGGCAGTGGATCAACGCGCCCGAAAAGGGCACCCGGCAGCTCGTGCCGGCGCTGGTCGACATCGACAATCCGGGCCTGACCGGCGGCGTGCAGAACCAGCCCGACTTCCAGGCCGGCGCCGTCGATCACCGCACCCACTTCGCCAATGCGGTGCCGCGCTTCGTCAAGGAAGCGATGGCCGAATACGCCGCGCTCACCGGCCGCGAATACAAGCCGGTGATGACTTACATGTGCGACGACGCCGAGCACGTCGTGGTCGGCCTCGGCTCGGTCACCGACGACGCCGAAGCGGTCGCGGCGTACTTGCGCTCGCAGGGCAAGAAGGTCGGCGTGGTGTCGATCAAGATGCTGCAGCCGTTCCCGGAAGCGGAACTGGTCGAAGCGCTGGCCGGCAAGACCGCCGTCACCGTGCTGGAGCGCTCGGACGTCACCGCGCTGACCCAGCTCGTCACCCAGGCGCTGTGCAAGGCGCGCGAAAACGGCGACGCCGGCGTGCGTCATGCCGGCATCCCGGCGCTCGCCAAGCTGCCGAAGATCACCACCGCGATCTTCGGTCTTGGCGGCCATGACCTGCAGCCGCGCGACCTGATCGCCTGCTACGCCAACATGGAGAAGCAGGATTCGGCTCCGTTCGTGTATCTCGGCACCAAGTTCTTCACCGAGAATCCGTCGCCGCGGATGGAGGCGCTGCAGTCGAGGCTGAAGGCGGCCTATCCGGAAACCCAGTACATGGCGCTGGAGACCGGGCAGAACCCGAACCTGCTGCCGCCGCAGGCGTTCCGTATCCGCTTCCACTCGATCGGCGGCTACGGCACGATCGCGTCGGGCAAGCTGCTGACCGACATCCTGGCCGGCGCGCTCGACATGCATTCGAAGTCGGCGCCGAAATACGGCTCGGAGAAGAGCGGCGCCCCGACCAACTACTACATCACGCTGTCGCCGGAGCCGGTGAAGATCACCAATGCCGAGCTTGAAGACGTCGAGATCGTGATCTCGCCGGACCACAAGGTATTCGTGCACACCAACCCGCTGCGCGGCCTGGTGGCGGGCGGCACCTTCATCCTGCAGACCAACCTTACGCCAATCGAAGTGTGGCGTGACCTGCCGGCCAAGGCGCGGCAGACCATCCGCGACAAGAAGATCAAGTTCTACGTGATCGACGCGTTTGCGGTGGCCAAGCGCCACGCCCCGACCGCCGAACTCGAAACCCGCATGATGGGCATCGCCTTCATCGGCGCGGTGTGCGGCAACGTCGACCGCGTGGTGGCTGACGCCTCGCAGGAAGCGATGCTGAACAAGATCCGCCAGCAGATCTCGAAGAAGTTCGGCGCCAAGGGCGGCGACATCGTCGAAGGCAACATGTCGGTGATCCGCGAGGGCCTCGAAGCGACCCACAAGGTCGACTACGACGCCGCCGAGTTCAGCGAAGACGCCATCAAGGCCGCCCCGAAAGCCAAGCGCGACGCTTCGATCTCGGCCTCGATGTGCCGCGTCGCGGCGCCGGCCTCGGCGGCGGGCTTCCTCGATCCGCAGTACTACGACGACGTGCTGGCTGCGCCGTTCCGCGACGGCACCATTGCGGAGGCTCCGGTGCTGCCGGGCATCGGCATGTTCATGCCGGCCGGCTCCGCCGCCGCCAAGGACAAGGGCCTGTTCCGCCGCAACGTGCCGGAGTTCAAGGCCGACCTGTGCACCGGCTGCATGGAATGCGCGCTGGTCTGCCCCGACGCCGCGATCCCGAACGCGGTGCACGACATCCATGAACTGCTGCTGACCGCGATCAAGCAGCTCGACATCGCGCCGGCCCAGCAGGACAGCCTGCGCGAGAAGGTTCCGGCGCTGACCGAAGCGATCCGCGACGTGTATCGCCAGGCTAAGGACGACAAGCCGTTCCACGACATTGTGGCGCAGGCCGCCGAAGCGCTGAACGTCGACAACGCGACGCTGAACCGCAACTTCGGCAAGCTGTCGGCGGCGCTGTCGGTGTATCCGGTGGCCCGCACCCGGCCGTTCTTCGACGCGATGGAGAAGAGCCAGCCGGGCACCGGCGGGCTGTACTCGGTGAGCGTCGACCCGTGGAAGTGCTCGGGCTGCCTCGAATGTATCGACGTCTGCGGCCCCGGCGCGCTGGTCGATCGTGAGCAGGACGAACCGATGCTGGAGCAGCTCCAGGCGCGGTTCGAATTCCTCAGCCGCACCCCGAACACCCCGGCGCGGTTCACCGAAAGCGCCACCAGGCCGGAAGGTGAGACCAAGCGGCTGATGCTCGATCGCGCCAATTACTACGCGACCACCGGCGGCCACGGCGCCTGCCGCGGCTGCGGCGAAGTCACCGCAATCCGTCTCGTCACCTCGACCAACCACGCGATCCACGACAAGCGCCGCAAGGAGCACATCCGCGAGCTGGAGACCCTGATCGATCAGCTCAATGCCAAGCGGGCGCTGGTGGCCGGCGACGACGCCCGCGCAGCCCGGATCGACCAGACCCTGAAGACGCTGGAGAAGCGGCTGTATCTGTACGAGAGCGGCCCGACCGGCAACGGCCCGTCCGGCATGGTGATCGCCAACGCCACCGGCTGCTCGAGCGTCTATGCGTCGACCTTCCCGTTCAATCCCTATACCGATCCGTGGGTGAACAGCCTGTTCCAGGACACGCCGGCGGTCGCCAAGGGCATCTTCGAAGGTCTCACCGCCAAGGCGTCCGAGGACTTCCGGGCGCTGCGCATCGCCAAGCTCGAACTGGCCGACGCCTATGATGCGGCCAAGCACGACGGTTACTTCCGTTATTTCGGCTGGAGCGAGTTCACGCCGGAAGAGCGGGCGATGCTGCCGACCGTGCTGAGCATGGGCGGCGACGGCGCCACCTACGACATCGGCTTCGGCGCGCTGTCGCGTCTGCTCGCCACCAAGACCCCGATCAAGGTCGTGGTGCTGAACACCGGCGCCTATTCCAACACCGGCGGCCAGACCTCGACGGCGAGCCTCACCGGCCAGGACAGCGACCTGTCGCGGTTCGGCATCGCCCAGCACGGCAAGCAGGAATCCCGCAAGGAACTCGGCCTGATCGCCTCGTTCCATCCGAGCGTGTTCGTGGTGCAGACCGCGACCGCGCTGCAGGGCCACTTCCTGAAGAACGTGATGGAGTTCCTGAACCACACCTCGTCGCCGGCGGTGCTCGACGTCTACACGCCGTGCCAGGCCGAGCACGGCATCGGCGACGCCGCGGCAAGCCGCCAGGCGCGTCTCGCGGTCGAAAGCCGGATGAATCCGGTGTTCGTTCACGATCCGCGCAAGACCGGCAAGAACGAGCGCGCGTTCTCGCTCGACGGCAACCCCGAAGCCGATCAGGACTGGGCGACGAAGACGATCGAATATGTCGACGAGGGCGGCAAGCTGCAGCTTCTGAAAACCAAGCTGACGCCGGCCGACTTCGCTCACACCGAAGTCCGCTTCCGCAAGCAGTTCAAGCCGCTGAAGAAGGATGCGGACGCGCTGCCGATCGACGAATACGTCGCGCTCGATCCGGCCGCGCGTGCCGGCAAGACGCCGTTCATCACCGCCACCGACGCCGACAAGAAGCTGATCAAGCTGTCGGTCGGCGAGACCGTGGTGGCGTTGGTCGAGGAGCGGCGCAAGTACTGGCGCACCCTGCAGGTGCTGGCCGGATTCGACGTCCGTGCGCTCGACGAGAGCCACCGCGTCGAGCTGGAGGCGCTGCAGCAGCAGTACGAGGAACAGGTCAAGGCTCGCGAGTCGTCGCTCGATCAGATCGCGCGCGGCATGAGCGAGCTGGCGGCCTCGTCCAACGCGCCGGCGGCCGGCGGCTTCGGCGCGCTGATGAACGGCTTTGCGGCGGCTCCGGCGGCGGCAGCGCCGACCAACGGCGCCAAGGCGGCGGGCGGCAACGGCGCCGAGCCGATCCACATCGACGATGCGGATCTCGGCAAGTGCACCAACTGCAAGAGCTGCTACCAGGACGTGCCGGAAGTGTTCGAACTCACCAAGATCGTCGTCGACGGCGCCCCGAAGGACGTCGCCCACGTCATCCCGGGCGTGTTCAGCAAGCTCAAGGTGACGCCTGAACTGTCGGCCAAACTGAGCCGCGCAGCGGCCAACTGCGATGCGGAGATCATTCGATGAGCGAGGTCACCGGAACGGTCTCCAGCGACGTGCTGCGCTACCAGCAGGCGCGCAGCACGCTGGAAAGCTCCAAGAGCGAACTGGAAGAGCTGCAGAACAGCGAAGCTGTCGGCGTCTTCCAGAAGCAGCTCGCGCTGTTGCAGAAGCGCCTGGTCAACGACCCGGCGTCGCTGCGCAACATGTTCATCGCCGACGGCACCCAGGCGATCGTCTGGGAATTCCAGCAGCCGGAGCTGGGTGAAGCCTTCACCACCACGCTGTGGAATCTGCTCGCCCGCGGCGACGACATGTCGACGATCCTGCAGCGCTTCATCTGGGCGCTGCCGCTGAAGTTCAAGCGCAAGTTCATCAAGGCGATCGACGTGCATCTGCGCGGCCGCTACCCGATGTTCGAGAACCTGTCGGAAGGCTGGCCGGGCGAGGCGTTCATCCCGCCCTACATCCGTCCGGCGGAAGAGCGCGCGATCGACTTCGAACTCGTCAACCAGGGCTATCTCGGCTACCAGTCGATCGGCTACTCCTTGCGCGAGTGCGAGCTGTTCGTCTGGCTCGAAGTGATGCGCGACAAGCAGTGCGACGACAAGCCGTGCGAACTCGGCGTGCTGATCCAGGGCAAGAAGGAGCCGAAGGGCGGTTGCCCGGTGAAGATCCACATCCCCGAGATGCTGGACCTGCTCGGCAACGGCAAGCACCGCGAAGCCTTGGAGCTGATCGAGAGCTGCAACCCGCTGCCGAACGTCACCGGCCGCGTCTGCCCGCAGGAACTGCAGTGCCAGGGCGTCTGCACCCACACCAAGCGGCCGATCGAGATCGGCCAGATCGAATGGTATCTGCCCGAGCATCAGAAGCTCACCAACCCGAACGCCAATGAGCGCTTCGCCGGCCGGATCTCGCCGTGGGCCGCGGCGGTGAAGCCGCCGATCGCGGTGGTCGGCTCCGGCCCGTCCGGCCTGATCAACGCTTACTTGCTGGCGGTCGAAGGTTTTCCGGTCACGATCTTCGAGGCGTTCCACGATCTCGGCGGCGTGCTGCGCTACGGCATTCCTGAATTCCGGCTGCCCAATACGCTGATCGACGATGTGGTCGAGAAGATCATCCTGCTCGGCGGCCGCTTCGTGAAGAATTTTGTGGTCGGCAAGACGGCGACGCTCGAAGACCTGAAAGCCGAAGGCTTCTGGAAGATCTTCGTCGGCACCGGCGCCGGCCTGCCGACCTTCATGAACGTGCCCGGCGAGCATCTGCTCGGCGTGATGTCGGCCAACGAGTTCCTGACCCGCGTCAATCTGATGCGCGGCCTCGACGATCGCTACGAGACGCCGCTGCCGGAAGTCAAAGACAAGAACGTGTTCGTGATCGGCGGCGGCAACACCGCGATGGATGCGGCGCGCACCGCCAAGCGGCTCGGCGGCAACGTCACCATCGTGTATCGCCGCACCAAGAGCGAGATGCCGGCCCGCGTCGAGGAGCTGCATCACGCGCTGGAAGAGAACATCAACCTCGCGGTGCTGCGCGCGCCGCGCGAATTCATCGGCGACGACCACACCCATTTCGTCACCCACGCGCTGCTCGACGTCAACGAGCTCGGCGAGCCCGACAAGTCCGGTCGCCGCAGCCCGAAGCCGACCGGGCAGATCGAGCGGGTGCCGGTCGACCTCGTGATCATGGCGCTGGGCAACACCGCCAACCCGATCATGAAGGACGCCGAGCCGGGCCTGAAGACCAACAAATGGGGCACCATCGAGGTCGAAGAAGGCTCGCAGCGGACCTCGATCAAGGACGTCTACACCGGCGGCGACGCTGCCCGCGGCGGCTCCACCGCGATCCGCGCGGCCGGCGACGGCCAGGCGGCGGCGCGCGAGATCGTCGGCGAGATTCCGTTCACCCCGGCCGAGATCAAGGACAGGGTCGAACGCGCCGCGAAGTACACCGAGCTCGGCCAGGTGGCGCAGACGATCGTGAACAAGGTGCCGCTGGCCGGCGGCATCGTCGAGTTCACCGTGCGGGCCCCGATGGTGGCGCGCTCGGCCCAGGCCGGACAGTTCGTCCGCGTGCTGCCGTGGGAGAAGGGCGAACTGATCCCGCTGACCCTGGCCGATTGGGACGCCGAGAAAGGCACCATCGACCTCGTCGTGCAGGGCATGGGCACCTCGTCGCTGGAGATCAACCGGATGGCGATCGGCGACGCGTTCAGCGGCGTCGCCGGCCCGCTCGGCCGCGCCTCCGAGTTGCACCGCTACGAGGGCAACCAGACCGTGGTGTTCTGCGCCGGCGGCGTCGGCCTGCCGCCGGTCTATCCGATCATGCGCGAGCACCTGCGGCTCGGCAACCACGTGACGCTGATCTCCGGCTTCCGCGCCAAGGAGTTCCTGTTCTGGACCGGCGACGACGAGCGCGTCGGCAAGCTGAAGCAGGAGTTCGGCGACCAGCTGTCGCTGATCTACACCACCAATGACGGCTCCTACGGCGTCAAAGGCTTCGTCACCGGCCCGCTCGAGGAAATGATGAAGGCCAACCAGGAAGGCAAAGGCCGCACCATCGCCGAGGTGATCGCGATCGGCCCGCCGCTGATGATGCGGGCGGTCTCCGACCTCACCAAGCCGTATGGTGTGAAGACCGTGGCGAGCCTCAACTCGATCATGGTGGATGCGACGGGGATGTGCGGCGCCTGCATGGTGCCGGTGACGATCGACGGCAAGCTGGTGCGCAAGCACGCCTGCATCGACGGCCCGGAAATCGACGCCCACATCATCGACTGGGACAAGTTCCTGCCGCGCTTCAACGCCTTCAAGACGCAGGAACTGGAGAGCAAGAAGAAGCACGGGTTCGCGTAAGCGCGCGCCGTTCTACGCATCCCCACCCACGTCATGCCCGGGCTCGTCCCGGGCATCCACGTCTTGGGGCGTCACTACGCCGACGCGTGGATGGCCGGGACAAGCCCGGCCATGACGGTTTCCCATCGACGAGAAGGGGTGCCAAACGCCTCCGGACCGCCTAGATTGCGGCCATGCCGAAAACGCCCAAGTCCGCCGCCGCGACGCCCGCCGCTTCGTCCATCCCGTCCCCCGCCCCCGCCGGCATCAGGCCGCCCGGCAAGGGCGACCATGTGTTCCTGGTCGACGGCTCGTCCTACATTTTCCGCGCCTATCACGCGCTGCCGCCGCTGAACCGCAAATCTGACGGGCTGCAGGTCAATGCCGTGCTCGGCTTCTGCAACATGCTGTGGAAGCTGCTCCGCGACATGCCGCCGGACAACCGGCCGACGCATCTGGCGATCATCTTCGACAAGTCGGAAGTCACCTTCCGCAACGAGCTCTACCCCGAATACAAGGCGCACCGGCCGCCGGCGCCGGAGGATCTGATCCCGCAATTCGGCCTGATCCGCGAAGCGGTGCGGGCGTTCGATCTGCCGTGCCTGGAACAGTCCGGCTTCGAGGCCGACGATTTGATCGCCACTTACGTGCGCGAGGCCTGCGAGGCCGGGGCGACGGCGACGATCGTGTCGTCCGACAAGGACCTGATGCAGCTCGTGACCGACTGCGTGGTGATGTACGACACCATGAAGGACCGCCGCATCGGCGTGCCGGAGGTGATCGAGAAATTCGGCGTGCCGCCGGCCAAGGTCGTCGAGGTCCAGGCGCTGGCCGGCGACAGCGTCGACAACGTGCCGGGCGTGCCGGGCATCGGCATCAAGACCGCGGCGCAGCTGATCAACGAATATGGCGACCTCGACACGCTGCTGGCGCGCGCCGCCGAGATCAAGCAGCCGAAGCGGCGCGAGGCGCTGATCGAGAACGCCGAGAAGGCGCGGATCTCGCGCAAGCTGGTGCTGCTCGACGACCATGTAAAGTTAGAGGTGCCGCTCGCCGAGCTCGCAGTGCACGAGCCCGACGCGCGCAAACTGGTGGCGTTCCTCAAGGCGATGGAATTCACCACGCTGACGCGGCGCGTCGCTGAGTATGCGCAGATTGATCCGTCGGACGTGGAGGCGGAGACGGCGCTCAAGTCGGCGGTGCCGCCGCTTGGGAAGAGTGTCGCCGGTCCGAGCGACGATTTGTTTGCGGGGCAAGAGCCCTCACCCCAGCCCTCTCCCGCAAGCGGGAGAGGGGGCGCGCCGGCCTCGGGGCCGCTCAATGCGGGCCGCGGGCGCGACGGCAAGGCGGGCGTGGTGCTGTCGCCGGAGGCGCTGGTGGCGGCGCGGGCCGAGGCGGCGCGCAAGGTCCCGGTCGACCGCACCGCGTACAAGACGCTGCACAGCCTGGACGAGTTGCACGCTTTCATCGCCCGCATCCACGACAGCGGCGTGGTGGCGCTGGAAGCGGTCGCGACCTCGATCGATCCGATGCAGGCGGAGCTGACCGGCGTTGCACTGGCGCTCGGCCCGAACGATGCCTGCTACATCCCGCTCGCGCACAAGCAGGCCGGCGATGGCGACGGCCTGTTCGCCGCCGGCCTTGCGCCCGATCAGATCGGCACCCGCGACGCGCTCGATGCGCTGAAGCCGATCCTGGAATCCGCCGGCATCGCCAAGGTTGGGTTTGCGATCAAGTTCGCCGCGGTACTGCTGGCGCAGCACGGCCTGACCTTGCGCAACATCGACGATCCGCAACTGATGTCCTACGCGCTCGATGCCGGCCGCGGCAGCCATGGGCTCGACGCGCTCTCTGAGAGCAATCTCGGCCATACGCTGCACACGCTGACCGAGCTGACCGGCACCGGCAAAAACAAGATCGGCTTCGATCAGGTCGGAATCGATCGCGCCACCGCCTATGCGGCCGAGCGCGCCGACGTGGCGTTGCGGCTGGCGCGCGTGCTGAAGCCGCGGCTGGTCGCAGGCGGCATGACCGCGGTGTACGAGACGCTGGAACGGCCGCTGGTCGGCGTGCTGGCGCGGATGGAGCGGCGCGGCATCTCGATCGACCGGCAGGTGCTGTCGCGGCTGTCGTCCGACTTCGCCCAGACCGCGGCGCGGATCGAGGCCGAGATCCGCGAACTCGCCGGCGAGGACATCAACATCGGCAGCCCGAAGCAGCTCGGCGACATCCTGTTCGGCAAGATGGGGCTGCCCGGCGGCAGCAAGACCAAGACCGGCGCGTGGTCGACCTCGGCGCAGGTGCTGGATGAGCTCGCCGAGCAGGGCCATGAATTCCCGAAGAAGATTCTGGAGTGGCGGCAGGTCAGCAAGCTGCGCTCGACCTACACCGATGCGCTGCCGACTTACGTGCATCCGCAGACCCATCGCGTCCACACCACCTACGCGCTCGCCGCGACGACGACGGGCCGTCTGTCGTCGAACGAGCCGAACCTGCAGAACATCCCGGTACGCACCGAGGACGGCCGTAAGATCCGCCGCGCCTTCGTGGCGACGCCCGGCCATAAGCTGGTATCGGCGGACTATTCGCAGATCGAGCTGCGGCTCTTATCCGAAGTCGCCGACGTCCCGGCTTTGCGAAAAGCGTTTCAGGACGGCATCGACATTCACGCCATGACCGCATCCGAAATGTTCGGCGTCCCGGTCGAAGGCATGCCGTCGGAGATCCGCCGCCGGGCGAAAGCGATCAATTTCGGCATCATCTACGGCATCTCGGCGTTCGGCCTTGCCAATCAGCTCGGCATCCCACGCGAGGAAGCCGGCGCCTACATCAAGCGCTACTTCGAACGCTTTCCGGGCATCCGCGCCTATATGGACGAGACCCGCGATTTCTGCCGCACGCATGGTTACGTCACCACGCTGTTCGGCCGCAAATGCCACTACCCGGACATCAAGGCCTCGAACCCGTCGATCCGCGCCTTCAACGAACGCGCCGCGATCAATGCCCGGCTGCAGGGCTCCGCCGCCGACATCATCCGCCGCGCCATGGTGCGGATGGAGGACGCGCTGGCTGAGAAGAAGCTCAGCGCCCAGATGCTGCTGCAGGTCCACGACGAACTGATCTTCGAAGTGCCGGAAGCCGAGGTCGAGGCGACGCTGCCGGTCGTGCGCTCCGTGATGCAGGACGCGCCGTTCCCGGCGGTGATCCTCAACGTCCCGCTGCAGGTCGATGCACGGGCGGCGGATAATTGGGACGAGGCGCATTAGTACCAACGGTTCGGTGGGAAGTACTGATCCGCGGCGGGCATTGAGCAACCTCTCCCGCTTGCGGGAGAGGTCGACGCGCGAAGCGCGGCGGGTGAGGGCACTCCTCTCCGCGCAACGCCAACTCAGTGCTCGGGGCGCCCTCACCCCAGCCCTCTCCCGCAGGCGGGAGAGGGAGCGCGCTGTGCCAGGGGCGCTGCTGCGGACAAACGACGGGCGCTGTAGGCGTTTGCCCCGTTGATACCTTCCTCGCGCCGCTGGCATCGGCGCGGTCTCGGGGATAGATTGCGGCGTTTTCCGTAAAGCTGAAGCTGAAGCCAGAGAGTCCGCCCGTGTCCAAATCCGCGTCCCGCGCCCGCCTTGCCGACATCATCCGCACCCGTTCGTTCGGTCGGGGGGAGATCACGCTCGCGTCGGGGCGGAAGAGCGACTTCTATTTCAACCTGAAGCCGACGATGCTCGATCCGGAGGGGGCGGCGCTGCTCGCCGAATTGACCTACGAGGCGCTGCGCGACGAGAAGGTCGATTACGTCGGCGGGCTGGAGATGGGCGCGGTGCCGCTGGCCGGCGCGATCGCGCAGCTGTCGTGGCTGAAGAACCACCCGATCGCGGCGTTCTTCGTGCGCAAGAAGCCGAAGGAACACGGCGCGCGGCTGTCGGTCGAAGGGCTGGCCAAGGGCGAGAGCCTGGCCGGCAAGCGCTGCGTGATCGTCGAAGACGTCACCACCACCGGCGGCTCGGCCATCAAGGCGGTCGAAGCGGTGAAGGAATCCGGCGCCGAGATCGTGCTGGTGCTGACGATGGTCGACCGCGAGGAGGGCGCTGCCGAAGCCTTCGCCGCAGCCGGGCTGCCGTTCCGGTCGCTGTACAAGGCCAGCGAGTTCCTCAACGCCTGAGTCTCACTGAGGCCGCCGGAAACCCGGCGTTTACCATCCCATTCTAAAGTCGCAACCGACAGCGGCCTCGCCGCGGGGTGGTTGCGTCGGTGGAGTGGGCGTTTGCGTCAATTGCTTACCAGTTCGCGTCTGCGGCGCCGCATCCTCGCTCTGGGCGCGGTGCTCGCGCTGCCGCTGATCGCCGCTCCTGAGATCGCCTCGGCCCAGAACCTGCTGGAGTTCCTGTTCGGCGGCGCCGGCCCGCAACGGCCGCAGCAGCGCGGCGCCCCGGCGCAGGCCAGCTTCTTCGCCGACCCGTTCGGCCTCAATCAGCAAAGCCAGCCGCCGCAACCGCAGCGCCAGGCGTCGGCCGGGGGCGGCCCGGCGTTCTGCGTGCGCAGCTGCGACGGCAAGTACTTCCCGCTGCAGCTTCGCGCCGGTGCCAGCCCGGCGCAGATGTGCCAGGCGTTCTGCCCGGCCGGCAACGCCAAGGTGTATTACGGCAGCCAGATCGACGGCGCCCGTGCCGCCAGCGGCGAGCGCTATGCCGACTCGCCGAATGCGTTCGCCTATCGCAAGGCGCTGAAGCCGGACTGCACCTGCAACGGCCGCGACCCGGCGGGCCTCGCGCAGATCGACCTGTCGCAGGACACCTCGCTGCGCGCCGGCGACATCGTCGCCACCGCCGACGGCCTCGCCGCCTATACGGGCGTGCGACTGGGTGCCGAGCAGACGCCGGACTTCACCGCGGTCGCCGACTATCCGGGGTTGACCGCCAGCCTGCGCGCCCGGCTCGGCGAGATGAAGGTCGCGCCGGTCCACGACCAGATCGCCGAACAGGCGCCCCCGGCACTGGCCCGCGACGTCTCGCTGCCGGTCGAGACCCCAAAGCCGATCCCCCGCGGCCGCCGCGCCGCGGTCGACTGAGTCTCACTCAAGCACCCACGTCATTCCGGGACGCTCGCGCCAGCGAGCGGACCCGGAATCTGGAGATTCAGAGCACCTCGGCGGCGCAGCTCGGGGAGACGTCTCGGCCAAGCAACTGCGGGATTCCGGGTTCGCTCACTTCGTGAGCGCCCCGGAATGACACCCGTAAAGGCTTCGCTCGCCCCGGAATGACGCCTGGGGCTTGAGGGCTTCGCGCGCCCGGAAAGACTCGGACGACTAGAAGCCTAGAAGCCTAGAGGCCTCGACGCCTACCGCCCGACGATCACGCCGATCACGTTCGGGGCGGCGCGGTAGGATTCTTCGAGGTGGGCGCGGGCGGCGGCGCGGTTTTCCGCAGTCAGCAGGCCGCGGGCTTCGGCGAGGATCATCCAGCAATAGCCCCACCAGTCGGTGAGCATGCCGGTGTCGTCGACCAGATCGTAGCCGTGCTCGGCGGCGAAGATCCGTGCGGTCGCTTCGTCCAGCGTATCCAGCCAAGCCAGATCGGCAGGATCGAACATCTCGTCGACCAGATCGTCCGGGCAGTAACCCCAGATCGACACGCACACTGCGTTGAACTCGCGGTCGAGCTGATCGTCATCGACCCATTGCCGGCGGGCGAGCTGATGCAGCCGCGACAGGGAGCGGGCGAAATCGGCGATCCGGGTGAGCGCCGTCTGATCGAAGGCGATGGTGGACATGTAGTCCTCGCAAGCTGGGCAAGACCATAGATATTGTGGCGGCGACGCACCGAATCACAATGATATATCAATGACTTGCAAAGGTGTTCTAAATTTGTTCTGGTTCTTTTTGAATCGCGCTGGACTTTCGCAGCGGTTAATTATGCGAGCATGAAAGAATCAGTTGAATGGATTTTGGGCGAGTGGCGAACCATCTCCGGAGCGCCCGCGACTATCGTGATCTTGGTTGTTATTGTCGCCGCCGGCATCTGGCTCGCGCTGGACTGGAAGTACAACGCGATCATCAACAACCTGAAGGAGGAGCGGGATCATCTGAAGGAGAAATTGAATAGGCTGGCGTCTTCCGGTTCATCCGTCGCCGGAGCAGTATCTGGATCTGAAATTCCCATAGGGGAAAATTTCAAATACCTTTATGATTCCAATGTCATAAAGCTCGGAAAGCCACGTACTCCTGTCCAGCAATGCCGGCGCTCATATCAATCCGTGCATGAAAACGCGATCGTCATCTGGCTCGAATGTCGCTCGGCTCATTTTGCATTGCCCACGGACGGCAAGCGCAAAGTCATCGAAGCAAAAGACACGGATTGGGAGGCAAAATCGTACACCGAAGGCTATGTTCGTAAAATTCTGAACCCGCCCGAAGGAAAGAGCCCACCAACGGGTGGTCTCGCGCGCCTCTGGGAGAGGAACCCGGAAACCTGGGCATGGATAGGTTGGCGAGATTGGCACTGCCCAATCAACACCTCGATCGACTATCAAGATTTTGAGAATGGATTTCTCGTTGGCCCGCTTCCCATTGGTCCCAATCGTACAGAAGGCCGAGTGTTTATGGTCACGAGGGATGGGGATTGGGACACAAGAAAGACCGAAAAACCCGCGCCCCCTTGTTCAGCAATCTAGCTTGAAACCGCCTGATTGGAACGATCGCATCTAGATCGCCTCGGCAATGCCATCGCCGGGTACCCGATTTTTGCACAAAACCCAGGCATGCCGCCGCAACGATGCCCTCGTCATGGGTTTCGATCCGGGACTATTGTTTGTATGGTTGCGGTCTCATCCGCTTGGAATGGTCACTTGCCCGTGCAGTCGTTGCCAGAAAAAAACTCCTCCCAGCCGGCACATCTGGATGAGCTGGCGCTCGCCGAGATCAAGAGCGCGATCCTCGCCAAGCTGACGCTGGCGATCGGCAAGGAGGCGGCGCACGCCACCAAGCACGACTGGTACAAGGCGTCGGCGCTGGCGCTGCGCGACCGCATCGTGCACCGCTGGCTGGTGTCCGAGAAGGAGAGCTACGACGCCGGCCGCAAGCGGGTGTATTACCTGTCGCTGGAATTCCTGATCGGCCGGCTGTTCACCGACTCGCTGAACAATATGGGCCTGCTGGCGCAGTTCGCCGCCGCGCTCGGCGATCTCGGCGTCGGCCTCAACGACCTGCGCAAATGCGAGCCCGACGCGGCGCTCGGCAATGGCGGCCTCGGCCGGCTCGCCGCCTGCTTCATGGAAAGCATGGCGACGCTGGAGATCCCGGCCTTCGGCTACGGCATCCGTTACGATTACGGCCTGTTCCGCCAGATCATCAATCACGGCTGGCAGCAGGAATTCCCCGACGAGTGGCTGAGCTTCGGCAACCCGTGGGAATTGCAGCGGCCGGAAGTGGTCTATCAGGTCAAGTTCGGCGGCCATGTCGATCAGGTCACCGATGGCAAAGGCTACACCCGCGCGGTGTGGACACCGGGCGAGACCGTGCAGGCGATCGCCTACGACACCCCGATCGTCGGCTGGCGCGGCCAGCACGTCAACGCGCTGCGGCTGTGGTCGGCGCGCGCCCCGGACCCGCTGCTGATCGACGTGTTCAACACCGGCGACTATCTCGGCGCCACCGCGCACGAGGCCCGCGCCGAAGCGATCTGCAAGTTCCTGTACCCGAACGACGAGAGCCCGGCGGGCCGCGAGCTGCGGCTGCGCCAGGAATATTTCTTCGTCTCCGCCTCGCTGCAGGACCTGATCAAGCGGCACCTGGATTCCGACGGCCAGATCCGCAACCTCGCCAAGAAGGCGGCGATCCAGCTCAACGACACCCACCCTTCGCTGGCGGTCGCCGAGCTGATGCGGCTCCTGGTCGACGTCCACGGCCTGCGCTGGGACGACGCCTGGCAGATCACCGTGGCGACGCTGAGCTACACCAATCACACGCTGCTGCCCGAAGCGCTGGAGACCTGGCCGCTCGACCTGTTTCAGCGCACGCTGCCGCGCCACCTCGAAATCATCTACCGGATCAACGAGGCGCATCTCGGCCTCGCCGAGGCGCGCAGCCCCGGCGACATCGAGTTCCGCGCCTCGGTGTCGCTGATCGACGAGAAGGCCGGCCGCCGGGTGCGGATGGGGCACCTCGCCTTCATCGGCTCGCACCGCATCAACGGCGTCTCGGCGATGCATTCCGACCTGATGAAGGAGACCGTGTTCCACGATCTCAACTTCCTCTACCCCGGCCGCATCACCAACAAGACCAACGGCATCACTTTCCGGCGCTGGCTGACGCTGGCCAATCCGGGCCTGACCGATCTGATCCGCTCGGTCGCGGGCGACGAGGTGCTGGACGATCCGACCCGGCTGGAGCGGCTCGAAGCCTTCGCCGGCGACAGTGCGTTCCAGCAGCAGTTTCGCAGCGTCAAGCACCGCAACAAGGTGGCGCTGGCGCGGCTGATCGGCGAGCGCAACAACATCCGGATCGATCCGAGCGCGCTGTTCGACGTCCAGATCAAGCGCATCCACGAATACAAGCGGCAGCTACTCAACGTGCTGGAGACCATCGCGCTGTACCAGGCGATGAAGGACGAGCCGAACCGCGACTGGGTGCCGCGCGTCAAGATCTTCGCCGGCAAGGCGGCGGCGAGCTATCGCTACGCCAAGCTGATCATCAAGCTGATCAACGACGTCGCCGAAGTCGTGAACAACGACGCCTCGATCGGCGGCAAGCTGAAGGTGGTGTTCCTCGCCGACTATAATGTCAGCCTCGCCGAGGTGATCATTCCGGCCGCCGACCTGTCGGAGCAGATCTCGACCGCCGGCATGGAAGCCTCCGGCACCGGCAACATGAAGCTGGCGCTGAACGGCGCGCTGACGATCGGCACGCTCGACGGCGCCAATATCGAGATCCGCGATCTGGTGGGTGCGGAGAACATCGCGATCTTCGGCCTCGAAGCGCTCGAAGTGGTGGCGCGCCGCGCCCAGGGGCTCGACGCCACCGACGCCATCAACCGGTCGCCGCAGCTCGCCAACGCGATCCGCGCGATCGACTCCGGCGTATTCTCGCCCGACGACCGCGCCCGCTTCGCTTCGGTGGCGCACGCGCTGCGCCACCTCGACCACTACATGGTCAGCGCCGACTTCGACAGCTACTACCAGGCCCAGCGCGGCATCGACGCACGCTGGCGCGCCGGCTCGGCCTGGACTCGCGCCGGCATCCTCAACGTCGCCCGGATGGCGTGGTTCTCCTCCGACCGCACCATCCGCGAATACGCCGAAGAGATCTGGAACGTGCCGACCAAGCCGGCGACCCAGTCCTCTCCGGCGCGGCAGGCGGGATAGTTCCAGTCCCGTCATTCCGGGGCGCTCGCGCCAGCGAGCGAACCCGGAATCTCGAGATTCAGGGCACTCTTTTCCAACACCTGCGAGATTCCGGGCTCGCGCGTTTCACGCGCGCCCCGGAATGACGGGCGTGTGGCCCGCGCGCCGGCGCAGCTCATCCCCCATCACATGATGACCGACAGCCATTGCGCCCGGCTGCGCCGCGGTGCAAGGTGGCGCTGCACAACAAGAGCAACACGGGAAGCGCACCATGGACGCCAAGGTCGAACAAGCTCCGCATCCGTTCGACGCCGCAACGCAGGTGGAACATGACGGCGGCCGCTGGCAGGGCGCGACCAGCGACGATTATCACGCCTTCGTCGGCCAGTTCGGCGGCGCCACCGCGGCGACGCTGCTGCGCGCCCTGATGCAGCAGCCGGAGCGCGCCGGCGATCCGCTGGCTTTCACGGTCAATTTCTGCGCACCGATCAGCGCCGGCCGGTTCGAGCTGACGCCGCGGCTGATCAGGGCGACGCGCTCGACCCAGCATTGGGGCATCGAACTCAGCCAGGGCGACGCCGGCGTCGAAGTATTCGCCACCGCGGTGTTCGCGCAGCGCCGCGAAACCTGGACGCATCGGCCGGCCGAGATGCCGAAGACCGCCGCCTACGATGAGGCTCCGGTGTATGCGCGCGCTGGCGTTGCGGCGTCCTGGATCCAGCAGTTCGAGTTTCGCTTCGTCGAGAACGAGCCGAACTTCGGCGACGGCCCGCTGCCCGAGCCGGCGAGCCCGCACACCAAGGCGTGGATCGGCCACGCGGTGCCGCGCACGCTCGATTTGTTGTCGCTGTCGGCGATCGCGGACGCGTTCTTCGCGCGGATCTTTCATGTCCGCGGCGAATTGCTGCCGATCGGCACGGTGTCGATGACGACGTATTTCCACGTCGACGCCGCCGATCTCGCCGCCGAGCCGATCACCGCGGTGCTCGGCGTCGCCGACGCCAACGTGTTTCACAAGAGCTTCTCCGATCAGACCGGCGAATTGTGGTCGCCGAGCGGGCGGCTGCTGGCGACCACGCATCAGATCACCTATTTCAAGGCCTGAGTTGGCGCAGCGCTCCGGCGCGCGTCGCGCGCGCATTTGAAGGGGCGTCACCGTCATGTCGCAGACCGAAGTCGCTCGCAGCGACCCCGCGCGCCGCGTCGCGCTGCTCGGCGTGCCGATCGAGATCGGCGCCGGCCTGCGCGGCACGCTGATGGGACCGGCCGCGCTGCGCACCGCCGGCATCGGCCGCGTGCTCGATCAGCTCGGTTTTGCGGTCGAGGATCACGGCGACATGACGCGGCCTGCACTCGATGGCGGTAACGATCCGGTGCCGGCCAACGCCAATTACTACGGCGAGGTGAAAAGCTGGGTCGGGGCGATCTCGGCGCGCGCCTACGAGCTGGCGAAGTCGGGTGCGGTGCCGCTGTTCATGGGCGGCGATCACAGCCTGTCGATGGGCTCGGTCAACGGCGTCGCGCGCTATTGGCAGAGCCGCGGCAAGCCGCTGTTCGTGCTGTGGTTCGACGCCCATGCCGACTACAACACGCCGGCCACGACGCTGACCGCCAACATGCACGGCATGTCGGCGGCGTTCCTGTGCGGCGAGCCGGGGCTCGATCAACTGCTCGGCGACGAGCCGCGGGTCTCGATCCCGCCGAGCCGGCTCGACCTGTTCGGCATCCGCTCGATCGATCCGCTGGAGAAAGAGCTGGTGCGCCAACGCGCGATCCCGGTGGTCGACATGCGGGCGATCGACGAATTCGGCGTCGGCGTGCTGATCCGCCGCGTCATCGACCGCGTCCGTGCCGCGGGCGGCGTGCTGCATCTGTCGTTCGACGTCGATGTGCTCGATCCCGCGGTCGCGCCCGGCGTCGGCACCACCGTGCCGGGCGGCGCCACCTACCGCGAGGCGCATCTGGTGATGGAGCTGCTGCACGACTCCGGCTTGGTCCGCTCGGTCGATATCGTCGAGCTCAACCCGTTCCTCGACGAGCGCGGCCGCACCGCCCGCGTCGCGGTCGAACTGCTCGGCAGCCTGTTCGGCATGCAGATCACCGACCGGGTGACACCGAGCAACGCGGTGCTGCCGGAGGGGTGAGGGCCCTCCCCGCGCTCGTCATTCCGGGGCGCTTGCGCAGCAAGCGAACCCGGAATCTCGCAGTTTTGGAAAAGACGGAGTCGCAGAACTCCTCGGGATTCCGGGCTCGCGAGCTGCGCTCGCGCCCCGGAATGACGCCGCGTTGGGCCGTCGAACTGGCATCGCTCGGCCATATCGGCTAAACGCGCCGCAGCATTTCTCCCCCCGCGTGAGCCCATGATCCGTCTCGACAACATCTCCAAGCAGAACGGCCACCAGATCCTCTACATCGAAGCCTCCGCGACGCTGCTGCGGGGCGAGAAGATCGGGCTGGTCGGGCCGAACGGCTCCGGCAAGACCACGCTGTTCCGGATGATCACCGGGCAGGAGCAGCCGGACGAAGGCCAGGTCTCGGTCGATCGCGGCCTGACCATCGGCTATTTCAGCCAGGACGTCGGCGAGATGAGCGGCCGCAGCGCGGTCGCCGAGACCATGGAGGGCGCCGGCCCGGTCAGCGCAGTCGCGGCCGAGCTGAAGGAGCTGGAGCACGCGCTGGCCGATCCCGACCGCGCCGACGAGATGGAGCAGATCCTCGAGCGCTACGGTGAGGTCCAGCACCGCTTCGAGGAGCTCGACGGCTATGCGCTCGAAGGCCGCGCCCGCGAGGTGCTGGCCGGGCTGTCGTTCAGCCAGGAAATGATGGACGGCGACGTCGGCAACCTGTCGGGCGGCTGGAAGATGCGCGTGGCGCTGGCCCGCATCCTGTTGATGCGGCCGGACGTGATGCTGCTCGACGAACCATCGAACCATCTCGACATCGAAAGCCTGATCTGGCTCGAGCAGTTCCTCAAGGGCTTTGAAGGTGCGCTCTTGATGACCTCGCACGACCGCGCCTTCATGAACCGGATCGTCAACAAGATCGTCGAGATCGATGCCGGCACGCTGACCAGCTACACCGGCGACTACGAATTCTACGAGGGCCAGCGCGCGCTCGCCGACAAGCAGCAGCAGGCGCAGTTCGAGCGCCAGCAGGCGATGCTGGCGAAGGAAGTGGCGTTCATCGAGCGCTTCAAGGCGCGCGCCTCGCACGCCGCCCAGGTGCAGAGCCGGGTCAAGAAGCTGGAGAAGATCGAGAAGGTCGAGCCGCCGCGCCGCCGCCAGATCATCGCGTTCGACTTCCTGCCGGCGCCGCGCTCCGGCGAAGACGTCGCCAGCCTCAGCCATGTCCGCAAGGCCTACGGCAATCACGTCATCTACGAGGATCTGGATTTCGCGATCCGCCGCCGCGAGCGCTGGTGCGTGATGGGGATCAACGGCGCCGGCAAGTCGACGCTGCTCAAGCTGGTCGCCGGCGCCACCGCGCCGGACGACGGCAGCGTCACGATCGGCGGCAGCGTCAAGATGGGGTATTTCGCCCAGCACGCGATGGATCTGATCGACGGTGAACTCACCGTGTTCCAGTCACTGGAAGAGTGGTTCCCGCAAGCCGGCCAGGGTTCATTGCGCGCGCTCGCCGGCTGCTTCGGTTTCTCCGGCGACGACGTCGAGAAGCGCTGCCGCGTGCTGTCCGGCGGCGAGAAGGCGCGGCTGGTGATGGCCCGAATGCTGTACGACCCGCCGAACTTCCTGGTGCTGGACGAGCCGACCAACCACCTCGACATCGCCACCAAGGAAATGCTGATCAAGGCGCTCGCCGACTTCGAAGGCACCATGCTGTTCGTCTCGCACGACCGCCACTTCCTGGCCGCGCTGTCGAACCGGGTGCTGGAGCTGACCCCCGAGGGCGTCCACAAATACGGCGGCGGCTACACCGAATACGTCGCCCGCACCGGCCACGAGGCACCGGGGCTGCATTAAGGGATCACAGTCATTCCGGGGCGCTTGCGCAGCAAGCGCACCCGGCGACTGTCTCATGTGTCAAGGGTCTTACCTTGATATGGCGTGTCTGCTTTGACGAGTGCGTTGGCTGTGACGAGCAGTTTTCGGGCGATTGCGATGAGCGCGACCTTTCCGGGTTTTCCTTGCAGGCGAAGGGCGTTGTA
>NZ_UFQQ01000064.1 GCF_900218015.1 Rhodopseudomonas pentothenatexigens
CGTAGATGGGGTAACGGGCCGGCCAGGCCGAGCAGGTCGCTTGGCGAATTGGCGGAAGGGTGGTCGTCCCTCAAACTGATGGTGTCAATCAACGGAGTCTGGGCGAGCCCGCTCCAAGCATCATCGAGGAACGACCATGTACCACTATGCCGGAATCGACGTGTCTTTGGAACAGTCTGCGGTTTGTGTCGTCGACGGGACTGGGCGGATCGTGCGGGAGGCGAAGGTGGCGAGCGAGCCGGAGACGCTGATCGCCTGGTTCGGTTCGCTGGCGACGCCGCTGGAGCGGATCGGTCTGGAGGCTGGGCCGTTGTCGCAATGGCTCTACGCGGCCTTGCGCGAGGCCGGGCTGGCCGTCGAACTGCTGGAGACGCGGCACGTTCGTGATGCCTTCAAGGCGATGTCGATGAAGACCGACCGCAACGACGCCCGCGCCATCGCGCAGCTGATGCGGCTCGGCTGGTTCCGGCCGGTGCATTGTAAATCGATCGAGGCGCAGGAAGTCCGTGCCGTGCTGACGGCGCGCAAGCTGCTGCAGACGAAGTTGCTCGACGTCGAGAACAGTCTTCGCGGGATTCTGCGCGGCTTCGGCCTGAAGGTCGGCAAGACGACCGAGCGGAGCTTTGCGGCGCGGATCGAAGAATTGACGAAGGGCCACGCGGCACTGGCTTCGATCGCCAAGGCAATGCTCGCGGTGCATGCCGTGCTGCTGCGCGAGTTCAAGGGGCTGGACAAACAGGTGCTACAGATCGCTAAGGCGCAGCCGCAGGCGCGCCTGCTGATGACGACGCCGTCGGTCGGTCCGATCGTGGCGCTCACTTACGCCAATGCGATCGACGATCCGGCCCGGTTCAAGTCTTCGAAGGCAGCCGGCGCCCACTTCGGTCTGACGCCGAAGAAATATCAATCGGGGCAGACCGATTACACCGGTCGCATCACCAAGATCGGCGACGCTTCGGTGCGCGAGGCGCTGTATCAGGCGGCGCACATCATGCTGACAAAGCCGATCAAGAATTGCACCGAGTTGAAGAGCTGGGCGATGCGGATTGCCAAGCGGGCCGGCCTACGCAAGGCGAAGGTGGCGCTGGCGCGCAAGCTCGCGGTCGTGCTGCACCGGATGCTGGCCGACGCCAAGCCGTTCAATCCCAACGCCAAGCTGGCGATGGTGTGACAACAGGAGCAATCACGGTTCGAGGAAGGCCGCGGCACCAAGCCCTCCTTGAGCGAGGTCCCCTCGCCGGGACGATGGATCCGGTCAGGCCGCCACCCGGGACGTCGGTTCACAACCACGCTTCCGTAGATTGGTCGGCCGGCTCCTCTACGCACCCCAAAAGGTGACGGCCACCGCGCCGATCCCGGACAGAAGCAAGTCACCGGCGACAGGACCACGCAAAAAGGGATTGACTAACCGAGGCCCGTTACAGAAGCCCGGGTGAGCGCAGCGA
>NZ_UFQQ01000006.1 GCF_900218015.1 Rhodopseudomonas pentothenatexigens
TCGTACTCGGCCATCAGAAACCGCCATTTCTGGATGTAATTCCGCTCGATCGTCCGGTCGAAACTGTTGTCGCGCATCGAAGCCTCCCTGATGGGTGGATTCGATCACCGAATTATTGAACTTGCACAGCAATGACGGGAATGCGACCTCGCGAGGCCGAACTAACCGGCGGCACGCCACTCCAGCACGCCATCGGCTGCGGTGGCGATCGGTCCGCGCGTGCCGACCGGGCTGCGGTCCATGTTGGTCAGAAATGCCAGCGTCGCCTGATCCTGCGCCGGCACGCGCGCCATTGCGCGGGCGCCATCAGCGATGCGCAGCATCACGACGCCATGCTGGACCTCGCCGCGGCCGTCATAGATCAATGTGAACGTCTCGACTGTGCCGTCACCGCTCGCCTCGGTGGCGAAGCGCGGCACGCTGCCGTAGGCGGCGTCGGCCTTCGCCTGGACGCTGACGTCCTGGCTCAGCGCCTCCTGCGGCAGCGTGCGCGAGACGATCAACGCGTGATGCTTGGTGACGAAGCCGCCCTGGCCGTAAAGCAGCCCCAGCTTGGCGCGGTCGCGCAGGCGGCGGACCATCGCGCAGGCGGCGTGCGTCATGTAGGTGTTGAGCGGCGCGCCGAAGAAGGTGAGGCCGCCGGTCACCGTCGGCTCGACGTCGTCGCCGAGGCCGAGCGTGCGCCGCGCCATCTTCGGCACCACCGGGAAGCACGAATACAGCTCGATCGCGTCGAACGCGCGGCCGTTGCCGCCGACCATCGCCTTGATGGTTTCCAGCACCGCATTCTGAGCGTGGCTCTGCACGAACTGATCGCGGGCGAGATAGTCGCGGGGCTCTTCGGCGGAGGCGCCGCCGTGAATGTAGATCAGCTTGTCTTCCGGGATGCCGGCTTCGCGCGCCTTCGCCAGCGACGTCAGCAGCACCGCGGCGCCGAGATTGACGCTCGGGTTGGCGACCATCAGCTTGGTGTACGGCCACGCGATCAGCCGGTTCTCGGGCGAGGGCGTGGTGATCTCGTTTGGCGCGAACGCGCGCTTGATCCAGGCGTTCGGATTACGTGCCGCCTCCGCCGCGTAGCGAGACCACAGCACGCCGGACTCGTTGAGCGCCTGGCGGGGCGTCTGGCCCCAATGCGCCGCGGTTGCGGCCTCGTAAAGCGGATACACCGTGATCGGCCGCGCGACTCCGAGCGTCGCGGCGATCGGCTGCTGGAACGCTGCGCCGCGCTTCGGCTCCGGCGCATCGTGGGCGAACGGCGTCCACGGCAGATCGAGCTTGGCGCGCGCCGCCTTGGTGGCGGTCGATTGCGCCTCGGCGCCGCAGACCACGGCGACCTGGGCGTCGCCGCGGGCGATCCGCAGCGCGGCTTCGTGGATGAAGCGGATCGGGCTCTCGCCGCCGACCGGCCCGTAGAAGCAGTGCGGCGGCGCGATGCCGAGCCGCGTCGCCAGTTGCTCGGCCGGTGCGTGATAGCGCCAGCTCAGGAAGTTGACGACGTCGAGCGAGTCGATCTGCGGCAGCAGGCTCGCGGCGCTGTCGTCGTCGGCGCGTTGCACGGCGGCTTCGAGCAGCGCCAGCGGCTCCAGCCCTTGCGCGATGTCCTTGGGATGGTCGGCGATTTCGCCGATACCGGCGATGACGGGGATGCGGTCGGGCTGGAGCGTGGTCGGCATTTCTTGCTTCTTGTTGATCGGAAGATGGAGGCGGGTGTCGTCAGAACGCGGTGTAGCCGCCGTCGATCACGAAGGTGTCGGCGGTGTGATACGACGACGCCTTGCTCATCAGGTACACCGCGATGCCGCCGAAATCCTCCGGCTCGCCGAACCGCCGCACCGGAATCCGCGGCATCACATTGGCGACGAATTTGTCGTTGCCCATGATGCCGGCGGTCATGTCGCTCTTGATCCAGCCGGGCAGGATCGCGTTGGCGGTGACGCCGTAGCGGGCGAGTTCGACCGCGAGCGCGCGCACCAGCGCGTTGATCGCCGCCTTGGTGGCCGCGTAGTGTTCGTTGCGCGCGGTGCCGAAGATCGAGGCGAGGCTCGAGGTCGCGACCAAGCGGCCGAACGGATCGCCATCGGCGGCGCGCTCGGTCATGTGCCGCGCCGCGGCCTGGAAGGCGTGGAACACGCCGTCGAGGTTGGTGGCGAACATCGAGCGCCACTGCTCTTCGGTGCGGTCGATGAAGGCCTGTCGGCCGCCGCCGCCGATGCCCGCATTGGCGAAGCAGCCGTCGACGCGGCCGAACGCCTGCAGCGTCGCGTCCATCGCCGCCTTCACCGAGTCCGGATCGGTGACGTCGCAGATCCGCGCTTCGACCTTGCCGGGCATATTCCCCATGGTGGCCAATGCGGCCTGGTTCTTCGCCGTGTTGCGGCCCCAAATCGACACATTGCAGCCGGCGGTTGCCAGCGCCTGGGCCATGCCGAGGCCGATACCACCGTTGCCCCCGGTGACCACGGCGACGCGGCCGCTCAAATCGAAAATGCTCATCCAGCGTTTCCATTTTTGTTTGTCGCGCGCTACACCCTGCATGAACGTGCGCGCACTGTGATCGATGCAGGACCATGGACAAGCGCGTCGCAAAAATCAAATATGCTTTCACGTCGCAAAACCCTTCCACAGAGCGGAATAACCGCGAACCGACAGCGCGAGGAAACTATGCAGTTCAAACACGTCACGCTCGAATTCGACGGTGCCGTCGCGATCCTGAAGCTCGATCATCAGGAGGTGATGAACGCGGTGTCGATCGATATGCTGGGCGGCCTCGGCGAAGCGCTGGACGCGATCGAGGAGAAGCGCGCCGAGGTGCGCTGCCTGGTGATCACCGGCGCCGGTCGCGCGTTCTGCACCGGCGCGAACCTGCAGGGCCGCAACTCCGGCAACAACATGAGCCAGAGCGGCAAGGGCGCCGGCGCCGCACTGGAGACCGCGTTCCATCCGTTTCTGCGCCGGCTGCGCCGGCTGCACTGCCCGATCGTCACCTCGGTCAACGGTCCGGCCGCCGGCGCCGGGATGAGTTTTGCCTTGATGGGCGACATGATCTTGTGCGCGAAGTCGTCGTACTTCCTGCAGGCGTTCCGCCGCATCGGCCTGGTGCCGGATTGCGGCTCGACCTGGCTGCTGCCGCGTCTGGTCGGCAAGGCGCGTTCGGTCGAATTGTCGTTGCTCGGCGAGAAGCTGCCGGCCGACAAGGCGCTGGAATGGGGCCTCGTCAATCGCGTGTACGAGGACGCCGAGCTGTGGACCGAAACCATGAAGCTGGCGCACGACCTCGCCAACGGTCCGACCATCGCGCTGTCGCTGATCCGGAAGCTGTATTGGGATTCGCCGGAGAACTCGTTCGAGGAGCAGCTCAACCTCGAATTCGAATGCCAGCGCGTCGCCGGCTCGACCGACGACTTCAAGGAGGGCGTCGGCGCCTTCCTCGAAAAGCGTCGGGCGCAGTTCAAGGGCAAATAAGCCGGAGATGGCCGCTGCAGCTTTTGCCGACGCGCTGAAGCGCAGCGTGGTCGGGTGGTGCATTGGTGCGACCGGCGTTCGTGATCTCGCGCAGCTTTCGGGCGGTGCGAGTCAGGAGACCTGGTCGTTCGTGATCGTGCGGCCGGAGGGCGACATCGCCGCGATCCTGCGCCGCTCGCCGCCGGGTTACGGCAGCGTTTCCGGGCGTGCCGCGGGCCTCGATGTCGAGGCCGAACTGATGCGGCTCGCCTGCGAGGCCGGCGTGCCGTCGCCGCAGGTGCTGCACGTCCTCACCGAAGCCGACGCGCTCGGCGCCGGCTTCGTGATGCGGCGCGTCGACGGCGAGACCATCCCGCGCAAGATCCTGCGCGATGCGCAGTTCGCCGAGGTGCGGCCGAAGCTGGCGCGGCAGATCGGCTCGATCCTTGCCGGCCTCCACGGCATCGACGGCGCCGCGCTACCGAGCTTGCGCACGATCAGCTCGACCGAGGAGATCGGTCTGCTGCGCGACGATTATCGCAGCATGGGCTGGCCGCGCCCGGCGTTCGAGCTGGCGCTGCGCTGGCTCAGCCAGAACGATCCGGGCGTGTCGAAGGCGGTCACGCTAGTGCACGGCGATTTTCGCCACGGCAATCTCATCATCGGCTCGGACGGCGTTCGCGCCGTGCTGGACTGGGAACTGGCGCATCGCGGCGATCCGATGGAGGACCTCGGCTGGATCTGCGTCAATTCCTGGCGGTTCGGCGAGATCGACAAGCCGGTCGGCGGGCTGGGCTCGCGCGAGGAGATGTTCGAAGGCTACGAAGCCGCAGGCGGCCGCGTCGATCCGGATCGGGTCAAGTTCTGGGAAGTGATGGGCACGCTGCGCTGGGGCATCATGTGTTGCGGCATGATGCAGCGCTTCCGTCAGGGGCCCGATCATTCGATGGAGCGCGCGATGATCGGCCGCCGCTCGTCGGAGACCGAGATTGATCTGCTGCGCCTGCTGGCGCCGCGCAACTAATCGACCAGCGAGGTAGCGATGCAGGACGAACCGAGGCCGGACGAGCTGATCAAGGCGGTCGCCGACTTCCTGCGCGACCAAATCGCGCCGCAGATCACCGGTCACGCCGCGTTCAAGCTGCGGGTCGGCATCAACGCGCTCGATCTGGTGACGCGGCAATTGACGCTGTCGGCCGAGACCGATGCCGAAGAACACGCCAGCCTGAAGGCGCTGCTCGGCCGCGACGGCTCGCTGCTCGAATTGAATGCCGAACTCGCAGATCGCATCGCGTCGGGTGCCGTCGATCTGTCGACGCTCGGCGTCAAAGACCATCTGTGGCGCACCACGCTCGCCAAGCTCGCGGTCGATCAGCCGAACTACGCGAGCTATCGGCGGGAGATGGAACAGAAGTAGTCAGTGTCATTCCGGGGCGCGCGCAGCGCGAACCCGGAATCTCGAGGAGATTATCACCTCTGGATTCCGGATTCGCGAGCTGCGCTCGCGTCCCGGAATGACGGACTAATAGTGTTGTGTCATTGCGAGGAGCGAAGCGACGAAGCAATCCAGCGCTGCGCTTGGGAATTCTGGATTGCTTCGCTGCGCTCGCAATGACGTGGAGAGGGCGGTGCGACCGAACTACTTCCCTTGCCAGTTCGGCGCACGCTTCTCCGAGAATGCCTTCGGGCCTTCGATGTAGTCCTGCGAGGCGACCATCGCCTTCACCGCCGGATAGTCGCGCTGCTCGGCGATCGTTTGCGGTAATGCGACTTCGAGGCCGCGGCTCAGCGTCTGCTTCGAAGCGCGGATTGACATCGGCGAGTTCTTGCAGATGGTTTCGGCCCAGCGTTCGGCGGCGGCGAGCGCTTCGCCTTGCGGCACCACTTCGTTGACGAAACCGAGCTCCAGCCCCTCCCGGGCGGGAACGTGGCGGGCGGTGAGGATCATGCCCATCGCGCGCTTCAGGCCGATCTGGCGGGGCAGGCGGTGCAGGCCGCCGGCGAGCGCGGCGAGGCCGACCTTCGGCTCCGGCAGCGCGAACACGGCGTTCTCAGCCGCGATGATCAGGTCGCAGGCGAGTGCGATCTCGAAGCCGCCGCCCATCGCGACGCCGTTGACGGCGGCGATGATCGGCTTGTCGCAATCGAACCGCGAGGTGAGCCCGCCGAAGCCGCTCTCGCCCCAGCCGCGCTTGCCGCCGCTCGCCTGCCACTTCAGATCGTTGCCGGCGCAGAACGCCTTGTCGCCAGCGCCGGTGACGATCGCCACCCACTGTTCGGGATCGGCGGCGAAATCGTTGAACACGCCTTCGAGTTCGAAATGCGCGTCGGTGTGCAGCGCGTTGTACACTTCGGGCCGCGACAGCGTGACGATGGTGATCGGCCCCTTGCGGGTGACGGTGGAGAACTGCAGCGCCATCGGCGTTTCCTTTTTTCGTTGAGCAGAATTGTGCGGCTGAAGCGCGCTTGACTTGTCGTGCGCGGCGCATGTTAATCGCTCGCTTAACAAGATCAACAACAACACGAAGACTGTGGGAGCACGCCTTGGATTTCTCTCTGCCGCCCGATCTGGTCGCCTATCTCGCCGAGCTCGATCGCTTCATCGACGCCAAGATCAAGCCGCTCGAACAGGCCGATGACAACATCCGCTTCTTCGATCATCGCCGCGAATGGGCGCGAACTGATTTCGAGAACGGCGGCTTGCCGCGTCACGAATGGGAAGAGCTGCTGCGCAAGGCGAAGGATCTCGCCGACGAGGCCGGGCATCTGCGCTTCGCGATCCCGAAGCGCTACGGCGGCCAGGACGGCACCAATTTGTGGATGGCGGTGATCCGCGAGCACTTCGCCGCCAAGGGCCTCGGCCTGCACAACGATCTGCAGAACGAACACTCGATCGTCGGTAATTTTCCGGTGGTGAAGATGCTCGATCTGTACGGCCGCGACGATCAGAAGGCGATGATCGACGGTTCGATCAAGGGCAAGTATCGCATCACGTTCGGCTTGACGGAGCCAGACCACGGCTCGGACGCGACCCACATGGAGACGCGTGCAGAGGAGGCGACTCGCGACGGCAAGAAAGGCTGGGTGATCAACGGCGAGAAGATGTGGACGACGGGCATGCACGTCGCCACGCATTGCGCGCTGTTCGCCCGCACCTCGGGCAATGACGGCGACGCGCGCGGCATCACCTGCTTCCTGGTGCCGGCCGATGCCCCGGGCGTGAAGGTCGAGGAATATCTCTGGACCTTCAATATGCCGACCGACCATCCGCGGGTGTCGTTCAAAGATGTGTTCGTCACTGAGGACGCGTTGTTCGGCGAGGTCGGTCGCGGCCTGTCGCTGGCGCAGTGCTTCGTCCACGAGAACCGCATCCGTCAGGCGGCTTCGTCGCTCGGCGCGGCGGTGTTCTGCATCAACGAGAGCGTCAAATACGCGCGTGAGCGCAAGCCGTTCGGCGAGGAACTCGCGCGCAACCAGGCTATCCAGTTCCCGCTGGTCGAGCTTGCGACGCAAGCCGAGATGCTGCGCCTCCTGATCCGCAAGACCGCGTGGGAAATGGACCAGATGACCCAGGCGCAGGTCGAGCACACGCTGTCCGACAAGGTATCGATGTGCAATTACTGGGCGAACCGGCTATGCGGCCAGGCGGCCGACCGCGCGATTCAAGTGCACGGCGGCATCGGCTATTCGCGCCACAAGCAGTTCGAACACATCTACCGCCACCACCGCCGCTATCGCATCACCGAAGGCAGCGAGGAAATCCAGATGCGCAAAGTGGCGGGATTCCTGTTCGGCTACATGGGCGCGAACAAGAGGTGAGTGCAGCCGGCTTAGTTTAGCGCGTTGACGCGCGCGATGGATGCGCGGGTCGAGCCCGCGCATGACGTTTGTCAGGTTGATAGGCATTGCCCCGCCTACAAACGTCATCCCCTGCGCATGCGGGGGATCCAGTATGCAAGGGCGCTCGTGGCAAATGCACCGCAGAGCGACGAGCGCTCTGCGATACTGGGTCGCCCGGACGAGCCGGGCGATGACGGCGGTGGATGTGTGTAGCTGAACGCCGCCGCTCAGTTCACCTGCCGATCCTTGCCGCTCCAATACGGGTCGCGGAGCTGGCGGCGCAGGATTTTGCCGGAGGCATTCCGGGGCAGGGCCGGGATGAAGTCGATCGACTTCGGGGTCTTGTAGCCGGCGATGCGGGTACGGGTGAAGCCGATGATATCCTGCGCGGTCGCTTCCTTGCCTGGCTTCATCACCACCACGGCCTTGACCGCTTCACCCCACTGATCGTCGGGGACGCCGACCACCGCGACTTCGGCGACATCGGGATGATCGCAGATCGCGCTCTCGACCTCGGCCGGATAGATGTTCTCGCCGCCGGAGATGATCATGTCCTTGATGCGGTCGTGGATGTAGACGTAGCCGTCCTCGTCCATGTAGCCGGCGTCGCCGGTGCGCAGCCAGTTGTTGGCGTCGATGGTCTTCTTGGTCGCCTCCGGCAGATTCCAGTAGCCCGCCATATTGGAGCCGGAGCGGGTGGCGATCTCGCCGACCTGCCGCGGCGGCAGCGGATTTCCGTCAGGATCGAGAATGGCGATCTCGACACCCGGCAGCGCCTTGCCGGCCGAGCGCATCCGCTCCAGCCCTTCGACGTGATCCTCCGGCGGCAGCGCCACGATGGTGCCGGTGGTCTCGGTCATGCCGTACATCTGCACGAAGCCGCATTTGAAGACCTCGATGCATTCCTTCAGTAGCGCCGCCGGAATCGGCGAGGCGCCGTACAGCATGTACTTGAGCCGCGAGAAGTCGACTTCGCGCGCGCGCGGCTGGCGCACCACGAATTGCATCGCGGCCGGCACCATGAACAACTTGGTGATGCCGGACTGTTCGAAGAAATCCAGCACCTTGGTCGGATCGAATTCGCGTGCGATCACGCCTTTGGCGCCATGATAGATGCTCATCATGCCCCAGCCGGAGCCGCCGATGTGAAACACCGGCATCGCCACCAGCGAGACGTCGTCGGGCGTCCAGGTGTTCCACTCCGGCTTGTTGTCCTGGCCGGCGCGGACCAGCGACAGGAAGTTGGCGTGGCTGAGCATCGCGCCTTTGGGTTTTCCGGTGGTGCCGGAAGTGTAGAGCTGAATCGCGATGTCGGAGGGCGCGATCGGCACGTTAGGGTCTTCGGCGCTCTGCGCGTCGCGCCATTTGGTGAAGTCCTGCCATTCCGGCGCGCCGCCTTCGGTGGTGATGATATGGCGCACGCTGGGGAACTGGTCTTTCAGCCCGCGCACTTGATCGACAAATTCGGGACCGACGAACAGGATCGCCGCCTTGCAGTCCTCGACGATGTAGGCGATCTCCGGCCCGGCCAGCCGCCAGTTCACCGGCGCCATCACCGCCTTGGCCTTGATCGCGCCACTCCACAGCTCGAAATAGATATCGCTGTTCTTGCCCAAATAGGCGATCCGCTCGTTCGGCTTCACGCCGGAGGCCTGCAGCGCGCGGGCGACTTGGTTGGTGTGGCGGTCGAACTCGGCGAAGCTGGTGCTGCGACCTTCGAATTCATAGACGATCTCGCCGCCGCGCGTCGCAGCCTGCGCACGGATGACGTCGGCCAGTGTGGCCGGCTCCGACGAGGCAGCCGGCGCAGACGAATTGAAGGCGGCCGTGCGGGCCTTCTCCTGAAGGTCGGACATTGTCACTCCCTGGATATTATTAGTTGCTTGTTGTTTGCCGGAAGTCTGCCGCGCTTCGCAGGCAAACACAAGCGGGAGGGAATGTCGCGGGTGAGAAGGAAATGCCGCGGCGAGAGTAGAGCGGGGCGGCGTTGCAGGGCACAATGGCTGCGTACAACAACGTGGTCATCGCCCGGCTCGTCCGGGCGATCCAGTATTGCAGAGCGTTCGTGGTCAGCCGCAGACGATCCGTATTACTGGATCCCCCGCATCCGCGGGGGATGACGGTGGTGAGCTTGGGGTGGCGTAGCAACCAGCACCGTCGATCCCGGCCATGACGAACTGGCGGCGGTTTACCCCCGCTGCGCGCGGTCCTTTTCGTTCTGGGCCTTGATCGAGGCCTTGGCCTGATCCCAGTCGGCGTCGCTCCAGTCGCGGAGCTGATAGAAGTTGCCGCCCATCGCCAGCCCCTGAGCGCCGTCCATCGCGATGGTTTCGCCGCTGATCCAGTCGCAGCCGCCGGAGATCAGGAAGGTGGCGAGGTTCTGCAGCTCTTCCATGGTGCCGACCCGGCCCATCGGGTTCATCTTGATGGTGCGGGCGCCGGCCTCGTCGCCCGGCTTGATCCGCTTGCTCATGCCTTCGGTCGGAATTTCGCCCGGAGCAATGGTGTTGAGGCGGATGCCGTAGCGGCCCCATTCGGCGGCGAGCGACATCGTCATGGCGTGGATCGCCGACTTACTCATCGCCGACGGCACCACATAGGGGCTGCCGTTGCGAACCCAGGTGGTGGTGATCGACACCACGTTGCCGCGATGGCCGCCGGCGATCCAGCGCTTGCCGACCGCGTGGGTGACGTAGAAAGTGCCGTGCATCACGATGTTGGCGACCGCGTCGAAGCCGCGGGGCGACAGGTCTTGTGTCCGCGAGATGAAATTTCCCGCCGCGTTGTTGATCAGGTCGGTGAGCGGCCCGCTCTCGAAGATGGTCTCGACCATGTGGTCGACCGCCTGAGAGTCCCGAATGTCGACGCCGTAGGTCATCACCTTGCCGCCGTACTGATCCATCAGTTCGGTCGCGGTGTCGTCGCACACGCCCTTGCGGCGGCCGCAGATGTGCACTTCGGCGCCGAGTTGCAGGAAGCGCGCGGCCATCGCCTTGCCGAGGCCGGTGCCGCCACCGGTGACGAGGATGCGACGGCCGGCGAGAAGCTGATCTGTGAACATGAAGAAAACCGCCCGGAAAAGTTGAAGCTGGCCGTTAATTAGGCGATTGACTAAATCCCGACAACGCTTTTCTGTAGCGCCGCAACACAAAACAACGAAGGGACTGCCGATGAACGATCGCGTTTCGGTGACGATCACCGACGGCGTCGCCGATGTCCGACTGGTGCGCGCGGACAAGATGAATGCGCTCGATGCCGCGATGTTCGAGGCGTTGGTCAGCACCACCGAACGGCTGGCGAACGAGAAGGGCGTGCGTGTCGTGGTGCTGTCCGGCGAGGGCAAGGCGTTCTGCGCCGGCCTCGACATGGGACGTTTCGCCGCGATGAAGGAAAGCGGCGGCAACGGAATTCCGGGAGGCGAATTTCGCGACCTGACCAAGCGCACCCACGGCCAGGCCAATGCGCCGCAGCAGGCGGTGTGGGGCTGGCGGATGCTGCCGGTGCCGGTGATTGCTGCGGTGCACGGCGTCGCATTCGGCGGCGGCTGTCAGCTCGCGCTCGGCGCCGATATCCGGCTGATGGC
Source organism: Rhodopseudomonas pentothenatexigens (assembly GCF_900218015.1). Taxonomy (GTDB): domain Bacteria; phylum Pseudomonadota; class Alphaproteobacteria; order Rhizobiales; family Xanthobacteraceae; genus Rhodopseudomonas; species Rhodopseudomonas pentothenatexigens. The sequence goes on from NZ_UFQQ01000006.1 coordinate 10,868, forward strand.
GCCGGACGCCAGGATGTCGATCATGGAGATCAAATGGGGCTTGGTGCCGGATATGGCCGGCACGCCGATCCTGGCGACGCTGCTGCGCGACGACGTGCTGCGCGAATTGACCTACACCGGCCGCATCGTCACAGCGCAGGAGGCGGTGAGCATCGGCCTCGCCACCCGGATCGTCGACGATCCGTATCAGGCCGCGTTGGAGATGGCCCGCGAGATCGCCGGGAAGAGTCCGGACGCGATCCGCGCCGCCAAGCGGATGATGAACAGCGTCTCTGTCGATCCGGGCCCGGCGCTGCTCGCCGAAAGCGTCGAGCAGCAGAAGCTGATCGGCTCGCCGAACCAGACCGAGGCGGTGCGGGCGAATCTGGAAAAGCGTTTGCCGAACTTCACAGACGCATAGCGCTACGCGGCAAATACATGACTTATCGAGTGGACGCCGCGCGCATCGCGCGGCGTCTTCACGTATAAGCCCCGCATCGTCTCGCCGCAGTGTGCGCCCGCGATCGCGGGGCGTCGCGGCCAAACCCCGACCTCGAGAATCGGAGAGTAACAATGTCCGAGAACCAACTCTATCACGGCATCATTTCGGGCGACCGTCGCCGCAGCTTCGACGAGGTGAGCGCGCGCGTCGCGGCCATCGCCGGCGGCCTGCAGGCACTCGGGGTGAAGCCCGGCGATTGCGTCTGCGTGCTGATGCGCAACGACATCGCCTTCATGGAAGCGGTGTACGGCGTGATGACGCTCGGCGCCTATGCGGTGCCGGTGAACTGGCATTTCAAGCCGGAGGAAGTCGGCTACATCATAGGCGATTCCGCCACGCGGGTGCTGATCGGGCACGCCGACTTGCTGCACAGCGTCGCCGCCGCGATTCCGGCTGACCTCACCGTGCTCAGCGTGCCGACGCCGCCGGAAGTGATCGCCAACTACAAGATCGCGCCGGATCATCTGTCGCCGTCGAGCAATGCGATCGATTTCGACGGCTGGCTTGCGCAGCAAAAGTCGTATGACGGTCCGGCGCAGCCGCAGCCGCAGAACATGATCTACACCTCCGGCACCACCGGCCATCCGAAGGGCGTCAAGCGGTTCGCGCCGACGCCGGAGCAGGCGGCGCATGCCGAGAAAATGCGCGCGACGATCTACGGCCTCAAGCCGCAGGTGCGCGCGCTGTGCCCGGGCCCGCTGTATCACTCGGCGCCGAATTCGTTCGGCATCCGCGCCGGCAAGCTCGGCGGTGTGCTGGTGCTGATGCCGCGCTTCCACCCGGAGGAGTTCCTGGCGCTGGTGCAGGAGCACAAGATCGACACCGTGTTCATGGTGCCGACGATGTTCATCCGGCTGATGAAGCTGCCCGCGGATGTGCGCGCCAAGTACGACGTCTCGTCGCTGCGCCACGTCATCCACGCCGCGGCGCCGTGCCCGGCCGACGTCAAGCGCGCGATGATCGAGTGGTGGGGGCCGGTGATCTACGAATTCTACGGCTCGACCGAATCCGGCGCGGTGACGTTCGCCACCTCCGAAGACGCGTTGAGCAAGCCCGGCACCGTCGGCAAGATTGCGCACGGCGCCGAGTTGAAGTTCATCGACGACGACGGCAACGAAGTGCCGCAGGGCGAGATCGGCGAGATCTTCTCGCGGATCGCGGGCAATCCGGACTTCACCTATCACAACAAACCGGAGAAGCGCGCCGAGATCGATCGCGACGGATTCATCACCTCCGGCGACGTCGGCTATCTCGACGACGACGGCTACGTCTTCATCTGCGATCGCAAGCGCGACATGGTGATCTCCGGCGGCGTCAATATCTACCCGGCCGAGATCGAGGCGGCGCTGCACGCCGTGCCGGGTGTGCACGATTGCGCGGTATTCGGCATTCCCGACGCTGAGTTCGGCGAGGCGCTGATGGCGATGCTGGAGCCGCAGCCGGGCGTGACGCTGGACGAGAATTTCATCCGGACGCAGCTCAAGCTGGCGCTGGCCGACTACAAGGTGCCCAAGCACATCAAGATCATGCCGGAGTTGCCACGCGAAGATTCCGGCAAGATCTTCAAGCGCCGCCTGCGCGATCCGTATTGGGCGAACGCCGGCCGGGTGATCTAGCTCGCCGCGCTCTTGTGTTGCCGGCGGGCGTCGTCCTCAGCCGGCCGGTGATCGCCGCGAGCCAGTGCGGCGCGCACCAGCCGTGCCAGGTCGGCACGACGGAACGGCTTCGTCAGCAGCAGCACGCCGGGATCGAGCCGGCCGTGATGCATGATCGCGTTCTCGGTGTAGCCGGAGGTGTACAGCACCTTGACGGGCCGCAGCCGCGCCACCGCGTCGGCGAGCTCGCGGCCGTTCATGCCGCCCGGCATGATGATGTCGGTGAGCAACAGGTCGAACGGTGTGCCGCGCCGGACTTCGGCGATCGCTGCGGCGCCGTCCGCCGCCGCGATGGTGCGATAGCCGAGACCGCGGAGCTGTGTCAGCGCGAAGTTGCGCACAAGCTCGTCGTCTTCGACCAGCAGGATGGTTTCGTTGCCGCCCTCCACCGCGGTGATCGAAGGCGGAGCGTCGACATCGACGTCGGCGCGGGGCAGATACAGCCTGATCGTCGTGCCGTGCGCCGGTTCGCTGTAGATCTGGATGTGGCCGCCCGACTGCTTGACGAAGCCGTACACCATGCTGAGGCCGAGGCCGGTGCCCTTGCCGACGCTCTTGGTGGTGAAGAACGGCTCGAACGCTTTTTCCAGTACGTCCGGCGCCATGCCGGCGCCGGAGTCGGTGACCGCGATCATCACGTAGCGGCCCGACTTCACCTCTGGATGATGCTCGGCGTAGTCGTCGTTGAGCGTCACGTTGGCGGTTTCGAACAGCAACGCGCCGCCGGCGGGCATCGCGTCGCGGGCATTGACGGCGAGGTTGAGCAGCGCCGACGACAATTGTGAGGGGTCGATCAGCGCCGCCTCGACCTGCGGATCCAGCCGCAGGTCGATCTCGATGTGCTCGCCGAGGGTCGGTCGCAGCAACTGCTTGATGTTCGCCACTACCGTGTTGACGTCGATGCTGCGCGGCTGCAGCGGCTGCTTGCGGGCGAAGGCCAGCAACTGCCGGGTGAGATCGGCGCCGCGCTCGGCGGCCTGGTCGATCATCTTGGCGATGGCGAGGAGGTCGGGCCGGTCGGCGAGCTGGTCGAGCAGAATCTCCGCGGTGCCGCTGATCACCGTCAGCATGTTGTTGAAGTCGTGGGCGACGCCGCCGGTGAGCTGGCCGATCGCCTCGAGCTTCTGCGCCTGATGCAGCCGCCGCTCGGTCTCCTTCAGCTCGGAGACGTCGCTGAACACCACCACGGCGCCGCTGATGACCCCGTCGGCATCACGGATCGGCCGCGCATTGCCGGAGACGTCGACCACCTTGTTGCTGCCGAGCACGTGCACCATAAGCTCGAAACGATCGACCAACTCGCCCCTCAGGGCCCGCCGTCCGGGGCGCTGCGCAACCTCGAGCGGCGTCACGCCGTCGGTCAGGAACAACTCGATGGAGCTTTCCCAGGTCGGGCCGGTCAGGCCGGACGGCGGCGTGCGCAGCGCCACGGCTGCGGGATTCTCGTAGATCACCTGTCCCTCGGTATCGACCAGCAGCACCGCTTCGGCCATCGCGTTGGTGATCGACTGAAAGATCTCCTTCTCGCGGCTCAGCGCCGCGGTCTTGGCCTGGGATTCCCGAAGCGTCGCGGAAAACGCCTCGGCCAGTACGCCGATCTCCCCTCCGGCGCTGCGGGGCAGCGCGAGTGTCCCGCCGTCGCCGACATTCGCGACCGCACGGATGATGTCCGACAGCGGCCGTGCCAGACTGCGGGCGAACGCCACCGCCAGCAGCGTCGCCACCAGCACCGCGAGGCTGCCGCCGATCAGCGTCGATTTCGCCCACGCCAACATGGGGCCGCGGATCATGTCCTGCTCGGCGATGGTTTCGACCAGTGCGAGCGGCACGTCGCGGCCGACGCTCATCGGTTGATAGGCGACGCCGAACCGGTCTCCGTCGCGGTTGGTGATGACGGCGGGCGTCCAGCGGCCGTTCCCCAGAGCTTCGGCGAGTGCAGGAAAATCCTGCTTCAGCGTTGAAGAGAAACCGAGCGTCGCGCTGTCTTGCGGCCTCTCGGGATGAAACAGGTAGTTACCCTTCTGGTCGACGACATAGATCTTGGGTGAGGCCAGCGACAGATCTTTCAGCCGCTGGAACGGACGACGCAGATCGATGGTTGCGGCCAGGATGCCGAAGCGCCGCCTGTCGTCGGCGAACACCGGAGTGACGACGCGGATGACCGGTCGCAGCTCCGGGGACGCCTGGCCGGACCGCTCGTCGATCGACTCGAATTCCACGCTGGAAATCAGCATCTCGCCGTCGGCCGCGGCCATGCCGAGCTGAATGATCGGCCGTCCGCTCGCCAGCGACAGCTCGTGATCCGGAACAAGGCGGACCTTGCCGCTGGCCAGACGCTCGACCCGGACGATGTCGCGACCTTGATCGGCGACGCCAATCAATCGGTAGCGCGCAAAGTCGGGCTTGTTTTCCAGTTCCAGTGCGAGGCGCCGGGCGATCCGTTCGCGCCATTGCGGCAGCCTCTCGCCGGCGATCGTCTTCGATTGGTCGACGCTGAGTTCGATCAGTTCGTTGATGCCGATGATGCGGCGAAAGCCCATCAGATCGGCGGCGGCGCCGTTGACGAGGTGGGACAGCTCGCGCGCCTGCCAGCTCGCATTGGCATTGAGGCCCGCCAAGGTTCGTTCGATTGCGACCGGCGCGATGTTGCGATAACCGAGATAGCCGACTCCCACCGCAGTCAGCACCACCGTCGACGCCAACAGGATCGCCAGTCTGGTCGAAAGTGTCAGGCCCTTGCGCAAGCTGCTGCCCTCCCAGGGCGGAATGCTACGCTGGCGTTTCGCGCGGTCGCAACGACGTCGCACACGCGCGACGATGTTATCCTTGGTTAGTTGTGCAGCGAACCGCTGTTGTGTGTGGAACCATGAATTATCACCGGTGATTCGGGTACCCAAATCCCGGTGAACCCGTAGGCGTCGCCGACAATTCAGCAAGTAGTGCATTCTCGGCGCGGCTCTGGCTGTGTTCCTTGTGGCGCAGCAAGTGGAACACGCGCCGCGGCAGATCGAATCGCAGGAGGTGCAGCGTGCCGGCGGCGAGCGAAGGCGAGGCGACCAGCGCGGAGATCGCGGTGGCGCAGTCCGAGCTTTCGACCGCTGCGCGGATCGCTTCGTTGGAGGGCAGTTCCAGGCGCACGTCGAGATCGGACAAAGCCAGTCCGGCGCGGCGCAGCGTCGCCTCGAACATCGCACGCGTGCCGGAGCCGCGTTCGCGGAGCACCCAGCCGGTTGTGCTGAGCTTGGCCGCCGTCAGCCGCGCCAGCGTGCGCCACGGATGGTCGTGGCCGACCACGATCACCAGTTCGTCGCCGCCGATCGGCGTGGCGCTCAGCAGCGGCTCGTCGACCTCGCCTTCGACCAGGCCGAGATCGGCGCGGCCGTCGCGCACCGCGGCGGCGACCTGTTCGGTGTTGGCAATCGTCAGCTGCAGCGTGATGCCGGGATAGCGCTGCCGGAACCGCAGCAGCCGCTGCGGCAGCCAGTAATTGCCGACGGTCTGGCTGGCGGCGAGGCTGAGCGAGCCACGCTTCAGGCCGGCGATGTCGTCAAGCGCCTGGGCCGCGGCGCGGGCGCGGGCGAGCACGGCGCGGGCTTCGCCGAGGAAATCGCGCCCGGCCTGGGTGAGCACGATGCCGCGGCCGACGCGGTCGAACAGTTTGACGCCGTGACGCGCTTCCAGCGCGGCGATCGCCGCGCTGGTGGCCGATTGGGTCAGGTGCAGTCCGCTCGCGGCGCGGGTCATGTGTTGCTGTTCGGCGACCGCGATGAAGATGCGGAGTTGCTCCAGTGTCATCCGTGCCATCCTGTGAGTTTGATCAGCGCCAGCGAGAAGCTGGCGATGAACAGCGCGGCGGTGAGGCCGAGCAAAGCGGGGCGCAGTCCGCGCGCGGCGAGCTTGCGCAGGTCGGTCTCCAGCCCCATCGCGGCCAACGCCATCGACAGCAGGAACGCGGTGACCGCGACGATCCAGCCCCTGGCCTCGTGCGGGATGTCGACGACCTGATTGACGCCGATCATCGCCACGAAGCCGAGCACGAACCACGGCATCGGCGGTGTCACGCTGTGGTCGCCGGCGGGTTGATGCCGGGCACGGCGGCGCGCCATCATACCGAGGCCGATCACCAGCGGCGCCAGCATCATCACCCGCGACAGCTTGGCGATGGTGCCGAATTCGCCGGCGCTCTGCCCGCCCTGGAAGCTGGCGGCGACGACCTGCGCGATCTCGTGGATCGAGGCGCCGGTCCACAGCCCGAAGCCGTGGGCGTCGAGCCCAAGCACGCCCTGCAGCAGCGGATAGATCACCATCGCCAGCGAGCCGAACACGGTGACGCAGGCGACCCCGTAGGCGACGTCCTCGTCGTCGGCCCGGGTGACGGTGTTGGTGGCGATGATCGCGGAGGCGCCGCAGATCGAGGTGCCGGCGGCGATCAACTCGGCGAGCTTGCGGTCGACGCCGAGCAGCCGGCCGAACCATACCGTGAAGCTGAAGGTGGCGAGCAGCGTCGCGGCGATGATCGCGAGGCCCTCGCCGCCGACCTCGATCAGTTGGGCGGTGGTGAGCTGCAGTCCGAGCAGGATGATGGCGAAGCGCAGCACGCGGCGCAGGCTGAACTTGACGCCAGGCACCGCCCAGGACGGCGTGCCGACCGTATTGTGCGCCACGATGCCGATCAGGATCGCCAGCAACATCGGCGAGAGGCCGGGCATCCCCGGAATGGCACGTAGGCCGACCGCGGCGGTGGCGATCGCGGCGGTCACCAGCACCCCGGGCGCGATCGCGGCGAGGTGGCGCCCGAGATGGGCGGCGCGGCGATGAGGGTGCGGCTTGGGTTTGGCATCGGCTATCACGGGCATGGGATCGGCTCCTTGTCGGCCGATCCATCACGTCTGCTGAACAATCAATCAAACAGATTGTTTTTGTTGAATCAATAGATTTAACTTATCAATTGCCGCGGTCGGCAGTTCCGTGTTGCTGGAACCGAAAACCCAGCCGCTCGTTGCCCCGCACGTCGCTGCAGCCGCAGTTGGCAGCTTGCTTACCAAAGCACGTGATCGGCCGGCCGCGATTCCGGGTTCCGTGCTACAAGGGGCTGCTGGAGGAACGATCATGACCGACATGCACTCCGATGCGCCCCATACCAAATGGCACTCAGGTCTCGGTGGCTTTATGCTGCGGGAGTGGCCCTATCTGCTGATGCTGCTGTTGGCGGTGGTGGGCGTTGCCTACACCAGCTTCGTGCAGGATAGTCTGTACTGGGTGATCCTGACGCCGCTGATCGGGCTGATCTGCATCGCCGCCGGCTGGCCCGAGACCGAAACCAGCGAGCACCGGGTGCGGCTGGTGCTGACCCAAGTGCTGCATTGGGGCGCGGTGCTGGTCGCGATGGAGCTGATGTCGCTGCAGGTGACACGGCAGGTCAGCGGGCTCGCCAGCGCGCTCGGCGTGCTGACGCTGCTGGGACTCGGCACCTTCACCGCCGGGCTGCACATGCGGACCTGGAAGGTGGCGGCGGTCGGCGTGATCCTCGGTATCAGCGTGCCGGCGATCGCCTTCCTGCAGCAATCCTCGCTGCTGATCCTGCTGATCGTCGGCCTGGTGATCGCGATCATCATCCCGTTCTTCTGGGCCAAGCGCCCCCACCAGCCTGAGGCGACGGCAGCGCCGCTGTTCGAGCAGCCGTTCGCCCCCTCGACTGCGCCGCCGCCGGCCGGCACCAGTGCACGACCGGTGCCGCAGCCGCCGCTCTACGAAACGCCGGTGTCTGCACCCATTCCGATGCCGCCGCCGCCGGCGCCCGCCCCGACGCCGAGCGTCGCCGAGCCGGCCGCGCCGCCCCCCGATACCACGCGGCCGGACAGTGAGCCGCCGCCGGATAACGTCCGCAACATTTCCGGCGCGCCGCGCTGACCGGCTCCGACGATCGGTCTGCACCGCCATTCTTGGCCTTGCGTGCGGTGCACAAAATACTTCAGGATACCGGCCTGGTCCTGGAGTACTGCGATGTCGTCGTTGAGTCTGCCCACCGACCCTGAACCGGCGCCCGATCGTCCCGACGACTCCGCGATCGAGGCCGAGACCCGGCTGCGCAACGACATCCGGCTGCTCGGCCGGATCCTCGGCGATACCGTGCGCGAGCAGGAGGGCCAGTGCGTGTTCGATCTGGTGGAGAACATCCGCCAGACTTCGATCCGCTTCCACCGCGACGACGACAAGACCGCGCGCGCCGAGCTCGCCGCCATCCTCGACGGCATGTCGATTCCCGACACGATGCGGATCGTGCGCGCTTTCAGCTACTTCTCGCACCTCGCCAACATCGCCGAGGACCAGAACAACATCCGCCAGATGCGCGCCGGCTCGACCGCCGGTTCGGCACCGCGCGCCGGGCTGCTCGCCAAGACGCTGGCGCATGCGCGGGCCGAGGGGATCACCGCCGCCGAGCTGCGCAAGTTCTTTGCGACGGCACTGGTGAGCCCGGTGCTGACTGCACATCCGACCGAGGTGCGCCGCAAGAGCACGATGGACCGCGAGATGCAGATCGCATCGCTGCTCGATCAGCGCGACCGTGTCCAGCTCACCGCCGACGAATGGGCCGACAACGAGGAGCGGCTGCGCCGCGCCGTCGAGACGCTGTGGAAGACCAACCTCTTGCGCCGGACCAAGCTGACCGTGCTGGACGAAGTCACCAACGGCCTGTCGTTCTACGACTACACCTTCCTGCGCGAGGTGCCGCGGCTGCACAGCGCGCTGGAGGATCGGCTCGCCGATGCGGCGAAGGCCGAAGGCGTCAACAGCGCAGGCGAGCTGGCGAGCTTCCTGCGGATGGGAAGCTGGATCGGCGGCGACCGCGACGGCAATCCGTTCGTCACCGCCGAGGTGCTGCACGGCACGTTGAAGCTGCAGAGCAGCCGCGTGCTGCGCTATTATCTCGAAGAGCTGCACGAACTCGGCTCGGAATTGTCGCTGGCCTCGCATCTCGCCGGCATCACCGACACCGTCAAGGCGCTGGCCGAAACCTCGCCCGACACCTCGCCGCATCGGAAGTACGAGCCGTATCGCCTCGCGGTGTCCGGCATCTATGCGCGGCTCGCAGCGACGGCGGTCGCTCTCGAGGTCGAGAACCTCCGCGCCCCGGTCGGCGAGGCCGAGCCCTATGCCAGCGCGCAGGACTTCAAGGCCGATCTCGATGCCATCCATCTGTCGCTCACCGCGCACAATTCCGGCGTGATCGCGCGCGGCCGGCTGCGCCAGCTTCGCCGCGCGATCGACTGCTTCGGCTTCCATCTCGCCAGCCTGGACATGCGGCAGAACTCGGCGGTGCACGAGCGCACCATCGGCGAGCTGATGGACGCGGCGCGGCCCGGCACCTCCTATGCGGTGCTCGACGAAGAAGCGCGGATCGCGCTGCTGATCAGCGAGCTGCGCAGCACCCGTCCGCTGACCTCGATGTTCGTCAAATACAGCGACGAGACCGTCGGCGAGCTCGCGGTGTTCCGCGAAGCCGCGAAGGCGCACGCGACCTACGGGGCGGCAGCGATCCCCCAGTGCATCATCTCGATGACCAAGGGCGTCTCCGACCTCTTGGAAGTCGCGGTGCTGCTCAAGGAGGTCGGGCTGATCGATCCGTCCGGGCGCAGCGCCATCAATGTGGTGCCGCTGTTCGAGACCATCGAGGACCTGCAGGCCTGCGCCAAGATCATGGACCGGCTGCTGGCGATTCCGGAATATCGCCGGCTGGTCGACAGCCGCGGCTCGGTGCAGGAGGTGATGCTCGGCTATTCCGACAGCAACAAGGACGGCGGCTTCGTCACCTCGGGCTGGGAGCTGTACAAGGCCGAGATCGGGCTGATCGAGATCTTCGAGCACCATGGCGTGCGGTTGCGGCTGTTCCATGGCCGCGGCGGCTCGGTCGGCCGCGGCGGCGGCCCGAGCTACGACGCCATCGTGGCGCAGCCGGGCGGCGCGGTGAACGGCCAGATCCGCATCACCGAGCAGGGCGAGATCATCACCAGCAAATATTCCAACGTCGAAGTCGGCCGGAACAACCTCGAGATCCTAGCCGCCGCGACGCTGGAGGCGAGCCTGCTGCAGCCGAAGCGGGTGGCACCGCATCGCGACTATCTCGAAGCGATGGAGCAGCTCTCGGCGCTCGCCTTCAAGGCGTATCGCGGCCTGGTGTACGAGACCGACGGCTTCGTCGATTACTTCTGGGCTTCGACGGTGATCAACGAGATCTCGACGCTGAACATCGGCAGCCGCCCGGCCTCGCGCAAGAAGACGCGCGCGATCGAGGATCTGCGCGCGATCCCCTGGGTGTTCTCATGGGCGCAGTGCCGGCTGATGCTGCCGGGCTGGTACGGCTTCGGCAGCGCGGTCTCGGCCTGGGTCACCGAGCATCCGGAGAAGGGCATCGCCTTCCTGCAGACGATGTATCAGGAGTGGCCGTTCTTCCGCACGCTGTTGTCGAACATGGACATGGTGCTGTCGAAGAGCTCGATCGGCATCGCCTCGCGCTACGCCGAGCTGGTCGAAGACACCGCGATCCGCGACAGCATCTTCGGCCGCATCCGCGCCGAATGGCATTCATCGATCGACTATCTGCTGGCGATCATGCAGCAGGACCACTTGCTGCAGAGCAATCCGTTGCTCGAACGCTCGATCCGCCACCGCTTCCCGTATCTCGATCCGCTGAACCACGTCCAGGTCCAACTGCTGCGCGAACACCGCAGCCACGATCCGGACGAACAGGTGCTCCGCGGCGTGCAACTGACGATCAACGGGATCTCGGCGGGGTTGCGGAACAGCGGGTGAGGGGGGCGAGACAGATTGAGCCGTATGTCTATCAAGCTGCTTCCCGCGAGCACTCAAAGTGGAGAATGCAGCGTTGCTAGGCAAGCCAAGGAACTATAGCCATTGAGGTCGATACACTGAGACGTATGCTACCTCCCAGTCTGATCGAGATCAGAGCCACATTTCTTGGAAGCGCTCACAGATTCCCGAAAATGCTCATTCGCCACCTCCGCTTGTTGTCTGCGAAGCTCAAGATCAAAGGCAGCGCCAGCGCGATAGAACCGTTCTTGCCAAACAGGATCTTGGGTCTCTAAGGGGCGAAAGTCCGTCATCCCTTGCATCTCCAGAGGGTCTTAATTCCTACGAATTGTGAAATGCAGAACGGATCTTGTCAAGGCACGGCTACTTCGCCAGTAGTATGGCGAGTCAAATAATACCCTAACAGAGGGACGCGTCTCGCCAACGTTCACAACCTTGGCGCTATTTTGAGCTGCCTCCGCGATGAACGCCCTAACAAACCAAGACTTCCTCGCATACGATGGGATGTTCTGGCCGTTATGTGATTGCTCAGGAAGGCATATCACTGCTTGCCCTCCGTCATTCATTGAACGAACGATCGCGCCGGGCAACTCTCGGTATAGATCCAAGTTCTTCTCATAGTCGTCCGTATTGAAGGCGTAAGGCGGGTCTGTAACTAGTAAATCAACTTGTCTTTCAAGATCCTTCAGCAAGTCTAAAGCACTCACCTGCCCACCATCTTGCAGCACAAAACCCGCCTCTTTGCTGCCGACTGCAATCCGCGGCGAGATGATCTCAGGGCAATACCATCCTTTCTGAATTAGTAGTCTCTCCCCGAGTGTTACAACCTGATCTTCGGGGCGCATCTCACGGATCTTTGACAAATTTTTACACTGGCTTTTAAAAGTGTCGAGCTCAGATTGAACTGCCTTGGTTAATATTTCGATCTGCCGATCTCTCTTCTTTCCCTCGCGGTACAGGGATGGTCCGACTCGCAAAATGGATCTCCAAACCAAATAGATTAGCAGCCGCAACGCTAACGAACGTTGGTTTGAAAACGCCGTCAAAACCTCGCTGAAATCAGCTTCGCGCAACGTCCGAATTCCGGCCTGCGTTCTAGATGGTGCGGGTGCATTGCTTCTAAGGTGCTCCAAGAGGCGGGCGGCGGCCCATGGGAAGGCTTGTTTAACCGAATCCAAGGAGGTTGCTTGCGTCCTTGTTGATATTGTCGTTGCCTCTTCTAGGGCGTCTCCTAGCATCTGCTTTAGATTTGTGCTCGTGATACAGCTTAGCAAATTCAGAATGCCGTCGATTGATAGTGGCAGCGTAGCAAGTGGCGCTAGAAGGTTATTCTTACAATCGTCATCATTTTCTTGGTCTTTCTGTGGAAGGCTGAAGAACAGCAGATTGTCATTGCGCGCGAACTGCGCCGGCTTTGACAAGTCTCCGGCAATAAATCTCACACTTCCTGGTAGCTTGTGTGCTTCCAAGATCGATGTGCCAGAGCCGACAAACGGGTCGCAAACCACCAATGGTCTGTCGCGTTGCCGTCCCATCAAATTGGGAAGACATAGATTAAGCATGGCTGCGGTTAGCGTGTGAGGTGCTGTGACTGGCGCGTACCACCCCGGCTTTGACTCATCAAAGATTACAAATGGGGATGAGTTGCGAAACTGTCTCGCGTACAGGATAAGGTACTGTTTGTTTGAACGGCTGCCACGTTCATCTATGCCGAAATCTCGAAGAAGAAATAAGCAATGATCATTGAGTCTTTGATTGTTCTTTTCAAAATCACGGATCTCAGTGTGTGGGTCCTCCTCGCCGGGCATTGGGCTGACTATTCGCGCTAAATCTCTGTCCAGCAAGATGGCATCCCAGAAGTCACCAGCTGGCTGTCCACCTATAAAGTACTTATCTTTCGGGATTCTGGTCTGAACAATACCCGATCCTCCACCTGCGTCTGGACGTGAATGGTCGTAAGGATCGAGGTGTTCATTTGCCATCAAGAAAAAAGGAAGTCGGCCGCTTGATCCGCTCGCCTCCGAAATGCTCGCGTGGTAGCGCCTTAGGCTTACAATGCATGCAGATGCTTCAAATTTTGCTGCGTTTCTAATATATAGTAATTGTCCAGCTGAATGGATGTATCCGGATCTGCCAACGATTGATGCCGTGTCAATCTCTAAATCCTTCGAGATGGCAACTGCGCACGTCGAGTGATATGCGTCGAGTATGATCAGGCCACGGAGGCTGGCGCCGTGAATTCCGGATATTCGCGACGATGTTCTTTCAACAACTAATTTCTTCAGTTCGGAATAGCGGTGCGAGTTAGATAGTTGAACGTAGTTATTTGCGAATTTGTTCTTGTCGTTACTGGTTGCGTATAGTGCCGAGATTTTTTCAGATAGTTCTTGAAATTCCTGTGTTGGGGATACGAGGGTGTCCCATATGGTTGCTAGGTCATGTCTCAGTGAGCGAGATGAGTGAAAAGAAATATAGATATTCTCTTTCTTTGGGGTGACGCTATATCTCAATAGACTTCTTAGTTCTCCGTATGAAATTGAGGTGACGCTACATCCGTACCGTAAAACAAATAGGTGACTCTCGAGGTGGTAGTAATCTGTGGTAAAGTAGTTAGCGAAAACTAATGATAGATTTTGTTCGGGCCCTCCATCGAGATGTTGTTCTAGTGTGCTCTCAATTGAATTCATTAATGCTCGATAGAGTGCGTCGTTGGCCGGCATGGCGTGAATCCCGTATAAATGAATCGATCAGCTATAGGTTTTGATGTGCGTGTGTCAATTGCGACGAATAGATGTTTGTGGGCGTGTCTTTGGTGTGGCGGGTTGTCTTGAGTGGGTATGTTGTTCGTTAATTGAGAGGGGGCGTACAGAGGGGGTAACCGGCTGACAGTGCCGCGGTGAGCGGGGGTGTCAGCTGATTACTTTCGTGTCTTGTTTTCCGACTTGCCTTCTCTCCTTCGTTTGCTGTGGCGAGGGTAGGTCTTCAATGATGGCGGTGGCGGTCGTTCGGCCGTTCATGCCACGGCCTTGGTTGGGGCGACGCTGATTGTAGGCGGCCAGGTGGTCGAGCGCGGTCTACATCTGGTTGACCGTTTCGTATTGGTTGCGGCTGCCTTCGACCCGACCGATTTCATCTGCGTTCAGCATCCACCGAGGACGTCCACCATGAAGTGGCTCTATCTTCTGATCGCGATCGTCGCCGAGGTCGTCGGCACGTCGGCGCTGAAGGTGTCGCAGGGGTTTACGGTACTGCTGCCGTCGGCGCTGGTTGTCGTCGGGTATGGCGCAGCGTTCTACTCTTTGTCGCTGACGTTGAGCAGCATCCCCGTCGGTATCGCCTATGCGCTGTGGTCCGGGATCGGGATCGTGCTGATCTCTGCGGTCGGGTGGCTGTGGTTCGGTGAGGCTTTGGATGTGGCGGCGATGATCGGTATCTCTTTCATCATCATCGGCGTCGGCATCATCAATTTCTTCTCGAACGTGTCGGCACATTAGCGTCCGGCATCGTCGCGCCGGCCTCTCTCCGCGAGCGCGGATAATTTCGGCAACGCGGTTGAGTTCGGTGCGCTGCCGCGTGCCCGCTCATCCGTTGAAAATTGCATCCGGATACCGCGAGCGCTGTATCCTGCTACTGTCAGGTAGATTAGTAGTTAGGATCGTGCCGCAAATCGCAGCGTGTCTGCTCAGTTAGTAATCACGCAGCGGCGCAGGTCAAACTTTCGTCAGGATGGTGGCCGGCGCTCCGATGGCGCTAACTGGCAAGACCCTGCCCGACCATTTGCTGGAGATCGTGGCGGCGGTTCGACCATGCGAACTTGCGCGTTCGCAGCGCCATGTCGGCTCGGCTTCGGTGGCTGAAGGCTCCGGCACGCGGCGCGAGCGCGGCGGAGAAGGGGCGTCCGATGCTGTATCTCGTCACTCATTACTGGATCTGGCTGGCGGCGGCGTTCGTCGTCGGAGCGGTCACGCCGCTGCTCGCGGACAAATTCGGCTGGGCGGCCGACCTCGAGAATTACTGGGTGAGCCGGGTCGGCGTGGTGCTGGCGGTGGCGCTGGTGCTGGTCGCCGCGCAGCTCGCCTCCGGCAAGGCCGAGCTGATGCTGGAAGCCGGCGTCGGGCTGGTGATCGCTTACTTCGTCGGCGGCCTGGCCGGCGGCGTCGCGCCGGGCCTGCTGCCGGTGCGGTTCGAGGGCTGGTGGGTCGGCCTGTTCGTGACCGGCCTGATCCTGGCGGTGTTCGGCATCACCACGCTGCCGAAGCTGGAGCCGGACCTGCGCGAGCGCGTCGCCGAGGTGGTGAAGGAAGCGGGCGCCGATCCGTTGAACTTCGACGTCGCCGGGCGCGACGTGCTGCTGCCGGCCGATCTGGGCAACGACAAGGTGCGCGCGGCGTTGGGCGAGCAGATCGCCAAAGTGCCGGGCGTGCGCCGGGTGACCGATGTCGACGAACTGAGCGGCGCGGCGCTGGCGGCCAAGACGGTCGCCAAGCTGCAGGCGGACGCCGAAGCCAAGGCCAAGGCGGAGGCCGAAGCCGCCGCGCAGGCCGCCGCCGCGAAGGAAGCCGAAGCCAAGGCCATGGCCGCGATGGACGCGGCGCAGAAGCGCGCCGCCAAGGCGAAGGCCGATGCCGAGGCGAAGGAAGCTGCCGCAAAGGCGGCCGCCGAAGCTGCGGCCAAGGAAGCCGCTGCGAAGGAAGCCGCCGCCAAGCAGGCCGCAGAGCAGGCGGCTGCCGAAGAGGCGGCGAAGAAGGCGGCCGATCAGGCCGCAGCCAAGCAGGCGGCGGCCAAGGCCGCCGAGGAGGCCGCCGCGAAGCCGGCGGCGGTGAAGCCGGCCGCGCCTGCGGCCGAGATCAAGACCGCGAGCGCCACCGGTGAGCTGCCGGTCGCCTCCACGCAGGATTGCCAGGGGCGGGTGACCGCCGTGGCCTCGGCCGAGAAGATCAGTTTCGAGCGCCGCGGCGCGGTGATCGACAAGGCGTCGCAGCCGCTGCTCGACAAGCTCGCCGCGGCGATCAAGCAGTGCCCGGCGGTGACCATCGAGGTCGCCGGCTACACCGACGCCGCCGGCAAGAAGTCCGCCAACGTCGCGCTGTCGAAGCGCCGCGCCGAGGCAGTGGTGGCAAGCCTGACCAAGGCCGGGATCGGCCCGGTCAAGCTGGTGGCGGCGGGCTACGGCTCGGCCAAGCCGATCGCCGGCAACGACACCGCCGAAGGCCGGGCGCAGAATCGCCGGATCGAATTCGTGGTGAAGTAACTCCCCCTCCAAGATGCTTCACCCGACGGAAAAGCCCGCCGCGAGGCGGGCTTCTCTGTGCGCGTAAACTGCAGGGCTGTTAGTTCTTCGAGTCATTCCGGGGCGCGAGCGCAGCTCGCGAACCCGGAATTCCAAGTTTGTAGCGACGGCCGGGTGCTCCACAGCTCCGGATTCCGGGTTCGCGCCTGGCGGCGCGCCCCGGAATGACGTGCTGGTGTGTAACCGACGCTCGTCGCGGAGCTGATCGAACTTACACCGGATCCCAGTTGAATATGTCGGCGGAGCGGTCGAGCTTGTAGAACGAGCCCTTCAGCGCCGGCATGCCGTGCTCGGCGAGGCTTTCGCAGGTCCAGCCGCCGTCGCGGTGCACCGAGCGGATCGGGCGCGACTGGCCCATCAGGAAGATCTCGTTCATCCGCACCGCGAAGATCTGGCCGCTGACGTCCTTGGCGGCGTCGCCGAGCAGATACACCGACAGCGGCGCGATCTTCTCCGGGCCCATCTGCTGCATCCGCGCGACGCGGGCCTTCTCGGCCTCGGTCTCGGTGGGGATGGTGCCGATCAGCCGGCTCCAGGCGAACGGTGACACGCAGTTGGAACGGACGTTGAAGCGGTTCATGTCGAGTGCGATCGACTTCGACAGGCCGACGATGCCGAGCTTGGCAGCGGCGTAGTTGGCCTGGCCGAAATTGCCGATCAGCCCCGAGGTCGAGGTGAAGTGCACGAACGAGCCGCTCTCCTGCTCGCGGAACAGCCGGGCGGCGGCGTGGCTGACGTAGAACGTGCCCATCAGGTGTACCTTGATCACCTGCTCGAACGCATCGATGCTCATGCGGTGGAAGATCGCGTCGCGCAGGATACCGGCGTTGTTCACCACGCCGTCGAGCTTGCCGTAGGTGTCGACCGCCTGCTTGACGATCTTGCTGGCGGGAATCGCCTCGGCGACGGTCTCGAAATTCGCGACCGCGGTGCCGCCTTCCTTCTTGATCTCCTCGACCACCTGCTCGGCCGGCGAAGCGTCGGTGCCGGAGCCGTCGGAGGCGACGCCGGGATCGTTGACGACCACCTTGGCGCCTTCGCGCGCCGCGAGCAGCGCGATCTCGCGGCCGATGCCGCGCCCCGCGCCGGTGACGATGATGACTTTTCCGTCCAGTGCCTTGGCCATGTTGTTGTTTCCGTTGTTGGCGTTTGGTCGTTGATGGTGCCGCTGCATTCACCTCTCCCCGCGCGCGGGGAGAGGTCGACCGGCGAGCGTGAGCGAAGCCGGGCGGGTGAGGGGGCGCTTCCACGCGGCCGAGCGGCTCAGACTCGTGGAGGCACCCCCTCACCCCAACCCTCTCCCCGCACGCGGGGAGAGGGAGCGCGCCTCACGGCGCCGATAGTCAGAACTACTTCTCGTTGGTGAAGATGATCGTGCCGGAGGCCGCGAACATGCCGCCGACGCCGTGGCAGACCGAGATCTTCGCGCCTTCCACCTGTGCCGGCGCAATGCCGCGCATCTGCCGGACGCTCTCCTGCAGCGCGTACATGCCGTACATGCCCGAGTGCATGTAGGACAGGCCGCCGCCGTTGGTGTTGAGCGGCAGCTTGCCGCCGGGGCGGGTGTTGCCGTCGGCGATGAATTGGCCGGTTTCCTCATAGGGCATGAAGCCGAGGTCGCCGAGGCCGAACAGCGGCAGGTGCGCGAACGCGTCGTAGATCATCAGATGATCGACGTCGCTGTGGCTGATGCCGGCCTCGCGGAACGCGGTCGGGCCCGCCACCTTGAAGGCCCGCGAGGAGTTGAAGGTCTCCATCTGGCTGACCATCGGGGTCTCGACGCTCTCGCCGGTGCCGAGCACATAGACCGGCTTGTGCGGGAAGTCCTTGGCGCGATCGGCCGAGGTCATGATCAGCGCGCCGCCGCCGTCGGTGACGAGGCAGCACTGCAAGAGGCGGAACGGATAGGCGATCATCCGCGAGTTGAGCACGTCCGCGACGGTGATCGGGTCCTTCATCATCGCGCGCGGATTCTTCGCCGCCCATTCGCGCTGCACCACCGCCACCGAGGCGATCTGCTCGTGGGTGATGCCGTGGGTCTTCATGAAGCGCAGCACAGGAATCGGGAACTGGCTCGGCGGCCCATAGATGCCGTAGGGCGCTTCGAACTGGCCCTGCAGGCTGTCGGCCTGGAACGAGCGCGGCAGCTTGCCGATCATCGACTTGCCGCTTTCGGCGTGGGTGATCAGCACGGTCTTGCACAGCCCGGCCTCGATCGCCGCGGCGGCGTGGCGGACGTGCAGCATGAACGAGCAGCCGCCGACCGAGGTGCCGTCGACCCAGGTCGGGGTGATGCCGAGATAGTGGGCGATCTGCTGCGGCGTCTCGACCGCGGTGGCGATGCCGTCGATGTCCGACAGCTTCAGCCCGGCGTCGGCGATCGCGTTGAGCGCGGCGTCGGCGTGGAGCTGGATCTGCGACATGTCGGGAATGACGCCGAGCTTGGTGGTCTCGGCGGCGCCGACGATAGCAACCTGATTGCGACGCATGGTGCTTACCCCTTCGCCGGACGGAATTGCGGAAGGGTGAGATTGTCGTCGATGGTCTGGAAGGTGACTTCCAGCTTCATGTCGAGCTCGAGCGCTTCTGGAGTCTGCGGACACTCCAGGATGTTGCTCATCATCCGCGGGCCTTCTTCGAGCTCGACCACCGCGATGGCGTAGGGCTCGGTGAAGCCGGCCGCCAGCGGGCGATGATTGATCACGTAGGAATACAGGGTACCCTTGCCGGAAGCCTTGAACACGCTGACCTCGCGTGAGCCGCATTTCGGGCAGAACGGGCGGGGCGGGAAGTACGCGTGGGCGCAGGAATCGCAGCGCTGAAGCCGCAGTTCGCCTTGCTTGGCGCCGTCCCAGTAGTGCTGGGTTTCCGGAGTGATCTTGGGACGTGCGCGTGCGGGTTCAGCCATGTCTTAGTTTTCTCCCTGAGCTGGCTCGTGGGCCCATCGGTTGTGGCGTCTTGATGCGATATCGCCCCGCCAGCGTCAACACGCGCAGAGCGCGGGGCGATGCGCGTGAATTGTATTCCGCAAAGCGGACAATCGTCGCGCCCGAGCGATGCGCCGGGCGCGGGGCCGAAGCCACCGCGGCGGCGGATGGCAAAGCCTGACTTTCCGCGCTACTGAATAAGCCGACGATCCTCATCTGCGATCGAGGCGTGCCGCGGCGCGCTGCCGATCGGCTCGCAGCGGAATGACCAGCATGACCCGACATCCTACCCTCGCCGCCCTGGCGGCCGATCTCGAAGCCGGCCGCACCACCGCCCGCAAGCTGGTGGAGGACTGTCTGGCGCGGATCGCCGATCCGGCCGGCGAGGGCGCGCGCGCTTTCATTCACGTCGACCGCGACGCCGCACTGCAGGCGGCGGATGCGATGGACAAGCTGCGCGCCGCCCGGGCGGCGCCGTCGCCGTTCGCCGGCATTCCGATCTCGATCAAGGATCTGTTCGACATCAAGGGCCAGGTGACCCGCGCCGGGTCGCGCGCGCTCGACGACAATCCGCCGGCCGACAGCGATGCGCCCGCGGTGGCGCGGCTGCGGCGCGCCGGCTTCGTGGTGATCGGCCGCACCAACATGACCGAGTTCGCCTATTCGGGCATCGGCATCAATCCGCACTACGGCACGCCGAAAGCCGTCTATCGCCGCGACGTCGGCCACGTGCCGGGCGGCTCGTCGTCGGGCGCGGCGGTCTCGGTGGCCGACGCCATGGCGCATGCCGGGCTCGGCACCGACACCGGTGGCTCGTGCCGCATCCCCGCAGCGTTCAACGGCATCGTCGGCTACAAGCCGTCGCAATATCGCGTGCCGCGCGAAGGCGCGGTGCCTCTGTCGTTCTCGCTCGACAGCATCGGGCCTCTGGCGCGCAGCGTCGCATGCTGTGCCACGCTGGATGCGATCCTCGCCGACCAGCCGGTGGGGCCGCTGGTTGCCCGCCCGCTGAAAGGCATGCGGATCGCGGTGCCGACCACGGTGGCGCTCGACGATCTCGATGCCGCCGTTACTGCCGCGTTCGACCGCGCGTTGAAGACGTTGTCGAGCCACGGCGCGATCATCGAGAAGATCGAGGTGCCGGAATTCGCCGAAGTCGCGCCGCTCGGCGCCAAGGGCGGCTTCCCGGCGGCCGAGAGCTACGCCTGGCACCGCTATCTGATCGTCGCGCAGGGCGACGTCTACGATCCGCGGGTGCGCGCGCGCATCCTGCGCGGCGAGACCCAGAGCGCCGCCGACTACGTCGATCTGGTGAACGCGCGCAAATCGCTGATCGCGCGCGCCTCGGCGCGGCTGGCGCCGTACGACGCGGTGGCGATGCCGACCACGGCGATCGCCGCGCCGACCATTGCCGAGCTGGCGGACGACAAGGCGTTCACCAAGGCCAATCTGCTGACGCTGCGGAACTGCACGCTGATCAACATGATCGACGGCTGCGCCATCTCGCTGCCGTGCCACCAGGACGGCGAGCCGCCGATCGGGCTGATGCTGGCAGGGGTGAACGGCGCCGACCGCGAGATCTTCGAGGTCGCCGCCGGCCTGGAGGCGGTGATCCGTGGTTGATCTCACCTTCACGCTCGACGCTGCCGGCAGCCGCACCCAGCTGACGCTGCCGATCACCACTGCGGTGATCGCCGGCTGGACCGGGCGCGATCCGGTGGCGCGCGATCACCACATCGCCGAGCTCGAAGCGCTCGGCATTGCGCGGCCCGCATCGACTCCGATCTACTACCGCGTCGCCGCGGCGCGGCTCACCACCGCGCCGACGATCGAAGTTTCGGGCGGCGAGTCGTCGGGCGAGGTCGAGTTCGTGCTGATCGGCCATCAGGGCCGCATCCTGGTCGGCGTCGGCTCCGATCACACCGACCGCAAGGTCGAGGCGTATGGCGTCACCGTGTCGAAGCAGATGTGCGACAAGCCGCTGGCGCCCTCGCTGTGGGAGTTCAGCGAGGTCGAGCCGCATTGGGATCGCATCGTGCTGCGGTCCTACGCCGCGATCGGCGGGACGCGCGTGCTGTACCAAGAGGGCACGCTCGATGCGATGCTGCCGGCGCGCGACCTGATCGCCCGCGGCTTCGGCGGCGGCACCCTGCCGGACGGCACCGCGCTGTTCGGCGGCACCTTCGCCGCCAAGGGCGGCATTCGCCCGGCGTCGCGGTTCGAGTTCGAGATCGACGATCCTGTGCGCGGCCGCATCATTCGCCACGGCTATGACGTGGTGGAGCTGCCGATATTGGGGTGAACGTGGCGAGGTAAGCGCCATCACCACCACCGTCATTCCGGCGCGCCGCCAGGCGCGAACCCGGAATCCCGGGGTTGTGACGAAGGCTGGCGGCGCAGAACAGCCCGGGGTTCCGGGTTCGCGCTCCGCGCACCCCGGAACGACGATGCTAGTCGGTCAGGAGTGCAGCCTTTCACTCCTTCGCCTTGATCACGCTGAAGCTGCCGTTGGCGCGGGCGCAGCGGGTGCCGTCTGCGGTGACGAAGCATTGCGCGACGCACAGCTTGGCTCCGACCTTGATCACCTCCGGTTCGATCTGTAGCCATTGGCCGATCTTGGCGGGACCGATGAAGTCGATCGCCAGCGACGCCGTCAGCAGCCGCGCGCCGCCGCCGAGCTTCAGCCCGCAACTGTAGCCCATCGCATTGTCGGCCAGCGCCGTGATCAGCCCGCCATGGGCGAGGCCGCGCGAATTGGTGTGGCACTCGCGAATCCGCAAGCCCAGCATCACCGCCTCCGCGGTTGTCTTGGCATAGAGCGGCTCCCACGGCGCGGTGAGCGGGCTCGAACGGGCATGACGAATGAATCCTGCGGGAATGCCGTCGGTCCCGGTGGTGTCGGTCGGATCGGTGGTCATGCGCCTCGTCGCTCGCCTCGCTGCATCAACCGCCTTTAGACCGCACCGCAACACTGCCGGCAACGCCGACAAAGTTTGAAGTGCGGTTTGAAAGGGTGTTTGAAACGGCCGGCAGGGGGCGCTCTGATTGCACGGCTGCATTCGACAGCCTGGCGTTCGTCATTCCGGGGCACGCGCGTCAGCGCGTGAGCCCGGAATCCATAACCACAGCCCTGATTAGAGCTTGCGGAGGTTCGATCGTCCCAGAACACATGCGCAGGGCTTATGGATTCCGGGCTCGCGCTCCGCGCGCCCCGGAATGACAATGGCTAAGCCGTGAATGGCGGCGGCTCTGCGTCGCCTCAGTACGGCAGGCCGACGTAGTTTTCCGCCAGCGAGGTCAGTGCCGCTTGCGAGCTGATCAGATAGTCGAGTTCGGCGGCCTGGATACGCTGCGAGAAGGCGTCATGATCGGGGAAGCGGTGGAGCTGCGAGGTCATCCACCAGGAGAACCGCTCGGCCTTCCACACCCGGCGCAGCGCGTTGGCCGAATAGGCGCCGATGCCGGCTTCCGACTTCTCCGCGTAGTACTCGCGGATGGCGCGCGACAGGTAGTACACATCGCTGGCGGCGAGGTTGAGACCCTTGGCGCCGGTCGGCGGCACGATGTGGGCGGCGTCGCCGGCGAGGAACAGCCGGCCGAACCGCATCGGCTCGGCCACGAACGAGCGCAGCGGCGCGATGCTCTTCTCGATCGAGGGCCCGGTGACCAGCCTGCCGGCGGTCTCCGGATCGAGTCGGCTCCTCAGTTCGTCCCAGAACCGGTCGTCACTCCATTCGGCGACATCGTCGGTGAGCGGGCACTGCACGTAATAGCGGCTGCGGTGCGCCGAGCGCATCGAGCACAGCGCGAAGCCGCGGTCGTGGTTGACGTAGATCAGCTCCGGCGACACCGGCGGAGTGTCGGACAGCAGGCCGAGCCAGCCGAACGGATACACCCGCTCGAACGATTGCACCGCGCCAATCGGCACGCTCTGCCGGCTGATGCCGTGGAAGCCGTCGCAGCCGGCGATGAAATCGCACACGATCTCCCGGGTGGTGCCGTCCTTGACGTAGCGCACCTTGGGGTGGGCGCCCTCGAAATCGTGCAGGCTGACGTCGGCGGCGTCGTAGATCGTGGTCAGGCCGGCGCCGTTGCGCGCCTCCATCAGATCGCGGGTGACCTCGGTCTGGCCGTACACGGTGACGCTCTTGCCGCCGGTCGCGCCCTTCAGATCGATGTGATGCCGCCGGCCGCCGAACGCGATTTCGAAGCCGCCGTGCACCAGCGCTTCGCGGTGCAGCCGCGCGCCGACCCCGGCCTCGTCGAGCAGGTCGACCATGCCCTGTTCCAGCACGCCGGCGCGAATCCGCGACAGCACGTAGTCCGGGTCCTTGCGTTCCACGATGACCGCGTCGATGCCGTAGATGTGCAGCAACTGGCCGAGCAGCAGCCCGGACGGACCCGCGCCGATGATGGCTACTTGTGTCCGCATGGTCGTTCCCCCGATCTCGTCGTCGCCTCGTTACGGGACCGTCACGGAGCCGTCTAGCCGCCGTCGGATGTCTAGCAGCTATTACGCTGCGGTCTCTTGCAATGATGGTTATAACCTATAACAATGCGCCCCAAAGGCCGATTGAAGCCGACCAAAGGGAGTGAAGCTCGATGAGGAAGACTCTGCTCGCGCTGCTGCTTGCCGCCAGCGTGACGCCGGCGCTTGCGCAGGACAAGACCGTCAATTGGAAGGTCTCGTTGTGGGTGCCGCCGGCCCATCCGCTGGTGCCGGCCACCAAGGCCTGGGCCGAGGACATCCAGAAGGCGTCCGGCGGCACCATCCGGATGACCGTGTTCCCGTCCGAACAGCTCGGCAAGGCGTTCGACCATTACGACATGGCGCGCGACGGCATTGCCGACGTCACCTACGTCAATCCCGGCTATCAGCCCGGCCGCTTCCCGATCGTCTCCGCCGGCCAGCTTCCGTTCGTGTTCAAGGACGGCAAGAAGGGCACGCTGGCGCTGAACGAGTGGTACCACAAATATGCCCCGACCGAGATGAAGGACACCAAGCTGTGCTTCGCCTTCATCCACGATCCGGGCGCGTTGCACGGCAAGAAGAAGGTGCTGCTGCCGTCCGATATGAGCGGCCTGAAGGTGCGGCCGGCGCAATCCACCATCGGCGAAATGGTGAAGCTGTTCGGCGGCACCAACGTCCAGGCCTCGGCGCCCGAATCGCGCGACGCGCTGGAGCGCGGCGTCGCCGACGAGATCACCTTCCCGTGGGGCTCGGTGTTCCTGTTCGGCATCGACAAGGTGGTCAAGTATCACATGGACGTGCCGCTCTACACCACGGTGTTCACCTACAATATCGGGCTGAAGGCCTACAACGCACTGTCGGACGCACAGAAGAAGATCATCGACGATCACTGCACGCCGGAATGGGCCTCCAAGGTCACCGACCCCTGGACCGATTTCGAGGCCAACGGCCGCACCAAGATGAAGGCGTTGAAGGACCATGAAGTCTATCCGCTGACCGACGCCCAGCTCGCCGAATGGAAGAAGGCGACCAAGCCGCTGCGCGACAGCTGGGCCGAGCAGGTCAAGAAGTCCGGCGGCGACCCCGCTGCGATCGAGGCCGAGCTGCAGAACGCTCTGAAGAAGTACGACGCGGGGTTGTGAGCTTCTCCGCGGTCATTCCGGGATGCGCGCATCGCGCGCAGACCCGGAATCTCTGACCCACGATCGAGATTCCGGGTTCGCTCGCTGCGCGAGCGCCCCGGAATGACGTTTCATCGTGACTGACGCAGTCGCAACGATCGAGCCCCGATGATTTCCCCTCCCGACGACAAGCTTCGTGATCGGCTGCCTGGCGCGCTGACGACGCGGCGCTTCGCCAGCGACGGCATGGACCGTTTCATCGACGCGATCGAATGGATCGCCGCGTTCTTCGTCGGCATCGTCGCGCTCAACACCTTTCTCGCGGTGTTCATGCGCAAATTCTTCGCGGTGACGATCCCGGACTACTACAATTTCGGGCAGTTCATGCTCGGCGTGCTGATCTTCTGGGGCATCGCGGCGACCAGCTATCGCGGCAGCCACATCACCGTCGATCTGCTGTGGGCGGCGGCGTCGCCGCGCTGGCAGCGCATCATCGACATCTTCGCCACGCTGGTGCTGCTGTTCGTCGTCACCGTGCAGACCTACACGCTGTTCGACAAGGTGGTGACCACCAGGGCCGACCACATCGTCACCATGGATCTGCAGATCCCGATCTGGCCGTTCTACCTGCTGGCTTGGCTCGGCGACGTCTCCGCCGTGCTGCTGATCGCGATCCGAACCTTCCGGCTGATCTTCCATCCGGAGCAGATGCGCGAAGTGCGCATGAAGCCGGTGGAGTAGGGCTGCGATGCTGAGCAACGAAACAGTCGCCGTCATCGGCTTCGTCACTTTGTTCGTGCTGATGCTGCTGCGCGTGCCGGTCGGCATGGCGATGGGCCTCGTCGGCGTCGCCGGCTTCGGCTATCTCACCGGCTTCGAGCCGGCGCTGAAGCTGGTCGGCCAGACCACGATGCGCACCGTCACCGACTATTCGTTCGGGGTGATCCCGATGTTTCTGCTGATGGGCGCGTTCGTGTCCGCGTCGGGCATCAGCCGCGAACTGTTCCGCGCCGGCAACACCTTCGTCGGGCATTGGAAGGGTGGCCTCGGCATCGCCACCATCGGCGCCTGCGGCGGCTTCGCGGCGATCTCCGGCTCCTCGGTCGCGACCGCGGCGACGTTCTCGGCGGTGGCCTATCCGGAGATGCGCCGCTACGGCTATCCGCAGTCGTTCTCCACCGGGGTGATCGCGGTCGGCGGCACGCTCGGAGCGATGCTGCCGCCGTCGACCGTGCTGGCGGTGTACGGCATCATCACCCAGCAGGACATCGGCAAGCTGTTCATCGCCGGCATCCTGCCGGGGCTGCTCGCGATCGTGATGCATATGATCACGATCTGGATCATCGGCGTGGCGCGGCCGGGCTTCCTGCCGGCCGGGCCGAAGAGCTCGTGGAGCGAGCGCCTCGCCGCGTTCCGCGACGTATGGTCGCCGCTGCTGCTGTTCCTGTTCGTGATCGGCGGGCTGTACGGCGGGTTCTTCATTCCGACCGAGGCCGGAGCGGTCGGCGCGGTCGGCGCCTTCCTGATCGGGGTGGCGCGCGGCAAGCTGAACCGCGACGGCATCCTGCAGTCGCTGCTGCAGGCGACGCGGACCGCGGCCGCGGTGTTCACCATCCTGATCGGCGCGATCTGCTTCGGCTATTTCCTCACCATCACCCAGACCCCGCAGCACATCACCGAGTTCCTGACCGGGCTGGGCATCGGACCGTACGGCGTGCTGGCGCTGATCCTGCTGATGTACCTCGTGCTCGGCTGCGTGATGGACGCGATGGCGATGGTGATCCTCACGGTGCCGATCGTGTTTCCGCTGATCACCGCGCTCGGCTTCGATCCGATCTGGTTCGGCATCGTCATCGTGATGACGGTCGAGCTCGGCCTGATCTCGCCGCCGGTCGGCATGAACGTGTTCGTCATCAAGAGCGTGATCAAGGATGTCAGTATGTCGACGGTGTTCAAGGGGGTGGCGCCGTTCGTGATCACCGACCTGATCCGGCTGATGATCCTGATCGCATTCCCGATCATCGCGGTCTGGCTGCCGATGCGGATGATCGGGTAGTTCGAAGACGCCGTCATGGCCGGGCTCGTCCCGGCCATCCGGGTCTTTGCTGATCATCGACGCCGCAAGACGTGGATGCCCGGCACAGGGCCGGTGACGACCAAAATGGATGGATGCGATGACCCCGACCCTCGAAACCAAATACGCCTTCACCATCACCGCGCGGATCGGCGAGGTGACGTCGGTCGGCGAGATCGGAACCGGCGTGCGCCGGATCATTCCGATCCTCGGCGGCGAGGTGAAGGGGGAGGGGATCAACGGCCGAGTGCTGCCGTTCGGCGCCGATTTCCAGATCATCCGCCCGAACGAGCTGATCGAGCTGGAGGCCAAATATGCGTTCGAGACCGACGACGGCGCGGTGGTCTATGTCGAGAACGTCGGCATCCGGTTCGGGCCGGTCGAACTGTTGCAGAAGCTGAAGCGCGGCGAGCCGGTCGATCCCAAGCAGATCTATTTCCGCACCCGGCCGCGGTTCGAGACCGGCCATCGGAACTATCAGTGGCTGATGCAGCATCTGTTCATCGGCTCTGCCGCCCGCCACGCCGACCGCGTCGTGATCGACGTGCATCAGGTGTTGTGAGGCCACCTTCCTAACCTCTCCCCGCCTTTTGCGGGGAGAGGTCGACCCGGCGGAGCGCAGCGGAGCCGGGGCGGGTGAGGGGCCTGGCACTGAGGCTCGACGGGAAGGGCCCATTCGGTCGCTCCGGCGAGCCTTTCTGTTATCACTGCGGATGTGGGTACGCAGTGCCCGGCCCCTCACCCCAACCCTCTCCCCGCAGAAGAGCGGGGAGAGGGGGCGGGCGCGCTTGCTGGCTGCGCTGCTGTGCCACGCCGCAGGCGCCACATCCAGCGGCAGCCGTTGATGAGCCTCAGTCCCCCGCTTTTACACGGCAATGCCGATTGACGCCGGGCTCGAGTGATTGTTATGATCTATAACTATTCTGCACAGGACGTAATAAGTGCTCACAGGAAACGCTCAGGCCGCGACCCTCGCGGACCCCTCGACGCTTGTCGTCGACACCGTCGGCCCTGTGCTGACGATCGGTCTCAATCGCCCAAAAAAGCGCAACGCCCTCAATGACGGGCTGATGGCGGCGCTGAAGGACTGCCTTACCGAGATTCCGGACGAGATCCGCGCGGTGGTGATCCACGGCCACGGCGATCACTTCTCCGCCGGCCTTGATCTGTCCGAACTGCGCGAGCGCGACGCCACCGAGGGGTTGGTGCATTCGCAGACCTGGCACCGGGTGTTCGACAGAATCCAGTATTGCCGGGTGCCGGTGATTGCGGCGCTGAAGGGCGCGGTCATCGGCGGCGGGCTCGAGCTCGCCTGCGCGGCGCATATCCGAGTCGCCGAGGCGTCAGCCTACTATGCACTGCCGGAAGGCAGCCGCGGCATCTTCGTCGGCGGCGGCGGCTCGGTGCGGCTGCCGCGGCTGATCGGCGTGGCGCGGATGGCCGACATGATGCTGACCGGCCGGGTGTACTCCGCCGCCGAGGGTGTGGTGCACGGCTTCTCGCAATATCTGATCGAGGCCGGCTCGGCCTACGACAAGGCGCTGGAGCTCGCCAATCGGGTGGCGCAGAATGCGCCGCTGACCAATTTCGCGGTACTGCAGGCGCTGCCGATGATCGCCGAGGCCAATCCGCAGACCGGCTTGTTGATGGAATCGCTGATGGCGACGGTGGCGCAGAGCGACCAGGAAGCCAAGACACGGATTCGCGCTTTCCTCGATCACAAGACCGCCAAGGTTCGGCCGAGCTGATATGGAGCCGTGATGGACGCCATGACCGATCCCGTTGCATTCGCCGCCAATGCCGCCGGGCGCGAGGCGGCCCATCCGCTGCGCGACATCTCGTTCGGCGAAATTGGTATCGCCACCGAGCGCAGGCCGGATGGCACGATCTATGTGCGCTCGACCACGACGCTCACCGACTACCCGGTGCGGATCACCGACCGGCTGCATCACTTCGCCGAAGCTGCACCCGATCGGGTTTTCATGGCCGAACGCGACGGCGAGGGCGGCTGGCGCAGGATCAGCTACGCCGAGATGCTGCGCGCCGCGCAGGCCATCGCCTCGGCGCTGATCGCGCGCGGGCTGTCGGCGGAGCGGCCGGTGATGATCCTGTCCGGCAATTCGATCGACCATGCGATGGTGATGTTCGGCGCGCTGTATGCCGGCGTCGCGATGTGTCCGGTGTCGCCGCCGTATTCGCTGGTCTCCAAGGATTACGGCAAGCTGCGCCACATCGTCGGGCTGCTGACACCGGGCCTGATCTTCGCCGACGACATCACCGCGTTTGCGCCCGCGATCCTTGCCACCGTGCCGGCAGAGGTCGAACTCGCCGCGACCCGCGGCACGGTCGATGGCCGCAAGGTGACGTCGCTCGCCGAACTGCTGGCCACGCAGGAGCATCCCGAGCTTGCCGCCAGGCACGAGGCGATCGGCCACGACACCATCGCCAAGTTTCTGCTGACCTCCGGGTCCACCGGCAATCCGAAGGCGGTGATCAACACTCAGCGGATGATCTGCGCCAACCAAGTGATGATCCGCGAGGCGATGGCGTTCCTGAAAGACGAGCCGCCGGTGATCGTCGACTGGCTGCCGTGGAATCACACTTTCGGCGGCAATCACAATATCGGGCTGACGCTGTTCAACGGCGGCTCGATGTATATCGACGACGGCAAGCCGACGCCGGCCGGCATCGCCTCTACCATCCGCAATCTGCGCGAGATCGCGCCCACCGTGTACTTCAACGTGCCGAAGGGCTACGAGTCGTTGCTGCCGGTGCTGCGGGAAGACCAGCAGCTGCGCAAACTGTTCTTCAGCCGGCTGCACGCGATGTTCTTCTCCGGCGCGAGTCTGGCGGCGCATGTCTGGAACGGGCTCGACGAGGTCGCTGTGGCCGAAACCGGTGCGCGGGTGCCGATGCTCACCGGCCTCGGGGCCACCGAGACCGCGCCGTTCTTCATGTCGGTGACGCCGCAGACCAGTCGGTCGGGCCATGTCGGTCTGCCGGTGCCCGGCAATGAGGCCAAGCTAGTGCCGAACAACGGCAAGCTCGAAGTCCGCGCCAAGGGCCCGAACATCACCCCCGGCTATTGGCGTGCGCCGGAGTTGACCGAGAAGGCGTTCGACGAGGAGGGCTTCTACAAGCTCAACGACGCGCTGAAGCCGGTCGATACCAATGACCTCTCGCGCGGCTTCGATTTCGACGGCCGCATCTCCGAGGACTTCAAGCTGGCATCCGGCACCTGGGTCAGCGTCGGCCCGCTGCGTGCCAAATTCATCGCCGCCTGCGCGCCTTTGGTGCGCGACGTGGTGATCGCCGGGCTCGACCGCGACTACGTCACCGCGCTGGCGATCCTCGATCCGGACGGTTGCAAGCTGATCAACGCCACGCTGCCGCTCGACGATCTCGCCGGCATGGCGACCGATGATCTGATCCGCGACGCGTTCCGTGAGCGCTTCGCCGCGCTGCTGCCGCAGGCGACCGGCTCGTCGAACCGCATCACCCGTGCGGTACTGCTCGGCGAACCTCTTTCAATCGACAAGGGCGAGATCACCGACAAAGGCTCGGTCAACCAGCGCGCCGTGCTCGAACATCGCGCCGGCCTGATCGCCGACCTCTATGCCGAGCCACCGCCGGACCATGTGATCGCGCTGGAGTAGCGGATGCGAAACTCAGCGTTCGTCATTCCGGGGCGCCGCGCAGCGGCGAGCCCGGAATCCATAACCACCGCCAGGGGATATGGATTCCGGGCCCGCGCCAAGGGGCGCCTCCCGGAATGACGAACTTGGATGTTCTTGTTTGGGATTAGCGCTACATGTTCACCAACCGCCGCGACGTGCAGATCCAGTGGGGCGATTGCGACCCGGCGGATATCGTCTACTACCCGCGCTACTTTGCCATGTTCGACGATTCCACCTCGGCGCTGTTCGTCGCCGCCGGGTGTTCGAAGCGTGATCTGATCAAGATCCATGGTCTGGTCGGAATTCCGATGGTCGACACCCGCGCCAAGTTCTACATCCCCTCGACCTATGGCGATGTGATCAGCATCGAGAGCCGGATCGAGCGGTTCGGGCGTTCGAGCTTCGAGGTGCTGCACAAGGCGTTCAAGGGCGAGCAATTGGCGCTCGAAGGCTTCGAGACGCGGGTGCTGGTCGGCCGCGATCCGGCCGAACCGGGCCGGCTGAAATCGGTGCCGGTGCCCGAGGAGGTGAAGGCCAGGTTCATGCGGGGCTGACTCGCCGCCGGTGATGCCGTAAACAGGACGATAAGATCGCGCCGAACACGGCCGATATCATAAGAGGGAGGAGGAGAACGTGACCAAGTTCAAGCTGTCCGCTGCGGCGATCGCCGTGGCCCTCGCGTTGCCGGGGCTTTCCGGTACCGCGCTCGCCGAAACCAACGAAATCACCATCGGTATCACCGTCACCACCACCGGCCCCGCCGCGGCGCTCGGCATTCCGGAGCGCAACGCGCTGGAATTCGTGGCGAAGGAAATCGGCGGCCATCCGCTCAAGGTGATCGTGCTCGACGACGGCGGCGACCCGACTGCCGCCACCACCAACGCGCGGCGTTTCGTCACGGAGTCCAAGGCAGACGTGATCATGGGCTCGTCGGTGACGCCGCCGACCGTGGCGGTCTCCAACGTCGCCAACGAAGCCCAGGTGCCGCACTTCGCGCTGGCGCCGCTGCCGATCACCCCGGAGCGCGCCAAGTGGTCGGTCGCGATGCCGCAGCCGATCCCGATCATGGGCAAGGTGCTGTACGAGCACATGAAGAAGAACGGCATCAAGACCGTCGGCTACATCGGCTATTCGGACTCCTACGGCGACCTGTGGTTCAACGACCTGAAGAAGCAGGGCGAGGCGATGGGGCTGAAGATCGTCGCCGAGGAGCGCTTCGCGCGGCCCGACACCTCGGTCGCCGGGCAGGCCTTGAAGCTGGTCGCCGCCAATCCGGACGCGATCCTGGTCGGCGCCTCCGGCACCGCCGCGGCGCTGCCGCAGACCACGCTGCGCGAGCGTGGCTACAAGGGCCTGATCTATCAGACCCACGGTGCTGCCTCGATGGACTTCATCCGTATCGCCGGCAAGGCCGCCGAGGGCGTGCTGATGGCATCCGGTCCGGTGATGGATCCGGAAGGCCAGGACGCCAGCGCGCTGACCAAGAAGCCCGGCCTCGAGCTCAACTCGGCGTATGAAGCCAAGTACGGCCCGAACAGCCGCAGCCAGTTCGCCGCGCATTCGTTCGACGCCTTCAAGGTGCTGGAGCGGGTGGTGCCGGTGGCGCTGAAGACCGCCAAGCCGGGGACGCAGGAGTTCCGCGAAGCGATCCGCAAGGCGCTGCTCACCGAGAAGGACATTGCGGCGAGCCAGGGCGTGTACAGCTTCACCGAAACCGATCGCTACGGCCTCGACGACCGCTCGCGGATTCTGCTGACGGTGAAGGACGGCAAGTACGTGATGGTCAAGTAACCCCGAAGGCCGGCGGCATCCGCCGACGTCTTGCGAAAGCCGGCTCCGCGTGGAGCCGGCTTTTTTGCTGCGCGGTCCGCTCGCGCACCGTCAACGGGGTGCTCCTGCATCGCCGAAAGTTCCGGCACGGCCTTAGCGTCGCGTTAAGGCTGATGCTTCGAATTGCGCGGAGTTAACGTGACCGGAACGCAGCCTCTGGTAGGACTACCAGGATGCAACGGACCTTGCGCGGAGAGTGTCGCGCATCGGGCCGGCGACCGGCGGCCGAAGCGGTTACGCTTCCGCGCCGGCACGACCCCAACGACGGTGACAGATGTCGAACCAGATCGTCACGCAGCATGACGCGATCCGTTACACCGCGGGCAGGGTGGCGGTCGCGGCCGGCGTGACGACGATCGTCACCATCGCCTTTCTGATCTCCGACCTCGGCACCGACTGGAGCGCGACGGTCGAGGTCGGCGCGGTGGTGAAGGCTTCGCTGCTGGTCGCGCTTGGCGTGTCGACGATCCTGTCCGGCGCGATGGCCTACCGCTCCGCGCGGCTGATGCGCCAACTGACCTCGACCCGGGCCGAACTGGTGCGGATGTCGCGCACCGATCCTCTGACAGGTCTGCTCAACCGGCGCGGCTTCGACGAGGCCGCTGCCACCAAGCTCGCGCAGGCGAAGCTCGCCGGGCAACGGGTCGTGGCGCTGATGTGCGACCTCGACCGCTTCAAGGCGATCAACGATCACTACGGCCACAATATCGGCGACCGCGTACTGGTCGAGATCAGCGGCATTCTGCGCGACTTCGCCGCGCCGCGCGGCATGCTGATCGCGCGCCATGGCGGCGAGGAGTTCGCCGGCCTGATGGTCGGCGTCAGCGACGAGGAGGCGAACGGCTACGCGCTGGAGCTGTGCCGGCTGTGCGCCACCGAGGTCGCGTGCGACGGCCGGCTGGTTACGGTGACGATGAGTTTCGGTCTGGCCGCCTATGGCGGCGGCGAACTGTCGGCGCTGATGCGCCGCGCCGATCTCGCACTGTATCGGGCCAAGGATCTCGGCCGCAACTGCGTGGTGCAGCTCGACGACGGCGACGTCTTTCCGACCGCGCCCGCCGCGCCGTCAGGCCGGGTGCGAGAAGCCGAGATAGCTCGCGACCACCGCCTCGTTGCGGGCGACCTCTGAGGCCGGCCCGTCGAGCACGAATTCGCCGAGCTCCATCACATAGGCGCGGTCGGCGATGCCGAGCGCCGCCTTGGCGTTCTGCTCCACCAGCAGCACCGACACGCCGGCATCGCGCAGCTCGCCGACGATGCGGAAGATGTCGGCGACGATGATCGGGGCAAGTCCGAGGCTTGGCTCGTCGAGCATCAACAACTTCGGCGCGCCCATCAGCGCACGGCCCATCGCCAGCATCTGCTGTTCGCCGCCGCTCAATGTGCCGGCGAGCTGCTTGCGGCGTTCCTTGAGCCGCGGAAACAGGGTGTAGACGCGCTCCTGTGACTGCGCCGCCACCGGCTTGGCGATCCGGAAGGCGCCGAGCTCGAGATTGTCCTCCACCGTCATGGTGGCGAACAGCTCGCGATGCTCGGGCACCAGTGACAGGCCGCTCGCGACGCGATCCTCGATGTCGAGCCGCGCGATATCGACGCCGTCGAACGTCACCTGGCCCTTCAGCGGCAGCACGCCCATCGCGGCGCTGAGCAGCGTAGTCTTGCCGGCGCCGTTGGCGCCGACCACGGTGACGATCTCGCGCGTCCGCACCTCCAGCGACACGTTCCGCACCGCTTCGACCTTGCCGTAGGACACCGAAACGCCGGACACCGAAAGCAGTGCGGTCATGCCAGCGCTCCGAGATAGGCCTTGATCACGTCCGGGTTGGTCTTGATCGCGTCGGGCGTGCCTTCGGCGATCCGCGTGCCGAAGTCGAGCACCACGATGCGGTCGGCGAGGTCCATCACGAAGCCCATGTCGTGCTCGACCAGCAGCACCGACATGCTGCCGGCCTTGAGCTGGCGCAGCAGCGCGGCGAGACGCTGCTTCTCCAGGTGGCGCAGCCCGGCGGCGGGCTCGTCGAGCAGCAGCAGTTCCGGATCGGCGCACAGCGCGCGGGCGATCTCGACGATGCGCTGCTGGCCGAGCGACAGGCTGCCGGCAAGCTGATCGATCTCGGCGCCGAGCCCGACCCGTTCGATCTGTCGCGTGGCCTCGGCGAGCAGCTTGGCCTCGTCGCCGCGATCGAACCGCAGCATGCTGGTGATCGCGCCGGAGCGGCCGCGCAGATGCGCGCCGATCGCGACGTTCTCCAGCACGGTCATGTCCGGCACCAGCTTGACGTGCTGGAAGGTGCGGGCGATGCCGAGCTTCACCACCTCCTGCGGCGGGGTGTTGTCGACCGGCTTGCCGTGCACTTCGATCCGGCCACCGGTGGTGGTGAGGATGCCGGTGATCAGGTTGAAGGTGGTCGACTTGCCGGCGCCGTTGGGGCCGATCAGCGCGACGATCTCGGCGGCGTTGACCTCGAACGACACATCGTTGACGGCGACCACGCCGCCGAACTGCTTTCGCGCCCGCTCGACTTTCAACAGCGGTGCGGCGGAGCTGCCCACCCGTTCACGTGCGGGCAGGCCGCCGGCCTTTCCGGTGGCGGTGCGGCGAAACTTCAGCGGAACCAGATTGGCGAGCCACGGCCACACGCCGCCGGGTGCAAGCTGCAGCAGCACCACCAGGAGGATGCCGAACACGATGATCTCGAGCTGGCCCTGGCCGCCGAACAGCAGCGGCAGATAGCCCTGCAGCACCTCTTTGAGGATGATCACGATCGCGGCGCCGAGCACGCCGCCCCAGACGTAGCCGGCGCCGCCGACCACGGCGATGAACAGATATTCGATGCCGGCCTGCGGCCCGAACGGCGTCGGATTGACGTTGCGCTGGAAGTGCGCGTACAGCCAGCCCGACAGCCCGGCCAGCACCGCGGCGTAGATGAACACCAAAAGCTTGGCGCGCGCGGTCTGCACCCCGAAGGCTTCGGCGGCGACGTGGCCGCGGCGCAGCGCGCGGATGGCGCGGCCGGTGCGGCTGTCGAGCAGGTTCATGGTCAGCACCGCGCTGATCAGCACCATCGCCCAGATCACGAAATAGATCGAATAGGGATCGTACATGTCGATCGGGCCGATCGACAGCGGCGGCACCCGCGAGATACCGTCGTTGCGGCCGAGGAAGTCGAGCTTGCTGAACAAATAATACAGCGCGATGCCCCAGGCGATGGTGCCGAGCGGCAGATAATGGCCGGACAGCCGCACCGTCATCAGTCCGAGCAGCACCGCGGCGATGCCTGCGACGACGAGCGAGGCCGGCAGCGTCAGCCACGGCGACAGGCCGTAGACGGTGGTGATGTAGGCGGTGGTGTAGGCGCCGAAGCCGCAGAACGCGGCCTGGCCGAACGAGGTGAGCCCGCCCACGCCGGTGAGCAGCACCAGGCCCATCGCGACCAGCGCCGCCAGGCCGATATTGTCGAGCAGCACGATCCAGAACGGCGGAATCCCCGGGATCAGCGGCAGCACCGTCATCACGGAGGCGAACAGGAGAACAGGCAGCCAACGCGGCATCGCGCTTCAGTCCTTCTCTTCTTCGACCGCAGGCGCGGCGAGCGAGCGCAGCACCAGCACCGGCAGGATCAGCGTGAAGACGATCACCTCCTTGTAGTTCGAGGCGTAGAACGAGGAGAACGACTCGACGATGCCGACCACGAGCGCGGCGACCGCGGTCAGCGGATAGCTCACCAGCCCGCCGATGATCGCGGCGACGAATCCCTTCAGCCCGATCAGGAAGCCGGTGTCGTAATAGAGCGTGGTGATCGGCACGATCAGGATGCCGGAGATCGCGCCGATCACCGAGGCGAGCAGGAACGCGATCTGGCCGGAGAGCGAGGTGCGGATGCCGACCAGCCGGGCGCCGAGCCGGTTGACCGCGGTGGCGCGCAGCGCCTTGCCGTAGCGGGTGAAGCCGAAGAACAGCCACAGCGCCGCCATCAGCGCCAGCGTGATGCCATACACGGCGAGACTCTGGCCGGTGAACAACAGCGGCCCGACGCTGAGCGCCACGTCGGACAGCGGCGGCCCGCGCAGGCCTTCGGCGCCGAAGAACACCAGGCCGAAGCCCTGCAGCGCCAGATGGCAGCCGACCGAGGCGATCAGCAGCACCAGAACCGAGGTGTGAGCCAGCGGCTGGAAGGCGATGCGATACAGAAACAGCCCGATCGCGGCGACGATCAGCAGCGACAGCGCGATGTTGACGGCGACGCCCGGCTTGTGTGCCGGCAGCCACGTCGCCAACGCCAGCACCACGGCGGGAAACACGATGTAGATCAGCGCGGCCCGCACCACCTTGGCAAGGTGCAGCGACTTGCGGGCGCCGAACAATTCGAAACCGAATGCGACCACACCCATCACCAGCGCAAGCTGTGCAGTGCCGGGGACGCCGCCGGCCGACAGCGTCGCGTAGGTGAGGGCGCCGAAGGTGATGAATTCGCCCTGGGGGATCAGAATGACGCGCGTCACCGCGAACACCAGCACCAGCGCCAGGCCGAGCAGTGCGTAGATCGCGCCGTTGGTGACGCCGTCCTGCAACAGGAACAGCAGAATCGTGGTGTTCACGCGAACGTCCCCTCCCGCGAAGGCGTCGTTGCACGCCTTCGTCCGCCGGCAGTTGTATTCTGCTCGGGCTATTTGATATGGTGCATAACAATTATCGATTATAAGCTCAAGGCCCCGCGAACCCGTCGTACCGCGGTTTGCGCTGATCAGGATCACGAGCCCGGCGATGACCGCATCGAAGACCGCCGCCGCCGTCAAGCCGGCACGCGCCGCGCGCAAGGAGCCGCCGGCCGAGGCTGCCGCCGAGACCTCCGAACTGATGATGGGGGAGTTGTCGGAGCTGCTCGGCTACGCGCTGAAGCGCGCCCAGCTTCGCGTGTTCGAGGACTTTCTGCAATCGGTGGCGCCGGTGCAGCTGACCCCGGCGCAGTTCTCGGTGCTGCTGCTGCTCGACGCCAATCCCGGCCGCAACCAGACCGAGATCGCCACCACGCTCGGCATCCTGCGGCCCAACTTCGTGGCGATGCTCGACGCGCTGGAGAGCCGCGGCCTGTGCCAGCGCACCCGCTCGCCGAGCGACCGCCGTTCGCATATCCTGATGCTGACCGACAAGGGCCGCGCCACGCTGGCGCGCGCCAAGAAGCTCGTCGCTACCCGGCACGAGGCCCGGCTCACCGAACTGCTCGGCCGCGACAACAGCGAGGCGCTGCTGGCGATGCTGGCGAAGATCGCGCGCGAATTCTGAGTGCCGCGGTCGAGCCGCTTCGGCTCAGCTCTTTTTGAAGCACCGCTTGTCGTTGCCCGGGCAGGGATCGACCTCCTGCACCGAGGCGGTGATCGACTCGAGCTCGAACGCCGCGCGCTTTCGTTTCGCCACCAGGAAGCGGTCGACGAACGCCACCGAGGTCGCCTTCAGGGTGACGACGGCTTCGGCGCGTTCGGCGCGGGCGATGAAGTCGTCGGCTTCTTCGGGCGTCAGCGATCGGCAGAACCGCACGACCGCCGCAGCCGGCGATACGTAGCGGGTGAACGGTCCGGGCGCCGGCTTGTTGGCGGCCCGCTTCGGTACTGCCGATTTCGATGCTGCCTCCGCTTTCGATTTTGCGTTCGACTTCGCTTTCGGCTTTCTTGCCAATCCCCGCGCGCCGCTCGCCATGATCGTCTCCTTGGTCATTGGGCAGGGTAGAGTTGCAGCTCACGACGTTTCATCTGATCGATCGCGATCACGGCGAGGACTTCGGACGGCGTGCCGCCGCCAGTGACACGATCGCCGACATAGAGGGTCTGCGAGCCGCTGCCGCTCTTGCGCGCTGCAGCGGCCGGGGCGCCGGTGCGCGGCGCCGTGAACAGATAGGTCCGCAGCGTGGCGAGGTCGGCGACGCGGTCGCCGGCGAGCGCCAGCGCAATCGCGACCTGATGCACGTCGCTGCGTTTGGCGCTCGCAGTCAGTTGCGCGTCGGCGAGTTCGAACGCGGAGGTGACGCGGGTGAAGACCACGCTCGGCGTCGCGCTGGCGTTCAGGGTGGTGGTGAATACCAGCTTGTCGGTCATCGCCGGGACCGCGCCGGAGTTGCTGCCGGCGAGGTTGCCGAACAGCGTCAGCTCGATGAAATCCTTGACCAGCTTGTCGACGCCGATCCGCCCGGTGATCGGATAGATGTAGTTCGCCGCGACGATCTGTCCGTCGCAATAGCGGCCTCGCGCCGGGTCGTTCAACGTCTTGAGCAGATAGCCGAAGGTGTCGGTGACGGTGAAGGTACGTTGGTTGCTGCGCTTGCGCAGCGCGCCGGCGCCGACGTTCAGCCTGAACACGTGCTCGGGCAGGATCCGCAGCAGGTTGGCCTGCGAGGTCAGGTCGTTGTCCTCGGTGATGTTGAGGTCGAAATTATAGGCGACACCGGTCTTGTAGAACGTGTCGATCATGGTCCGGACCTTGCCGTAGGCGAGACCGGGAAACAGCTCGGGACCGAACGCGCTGGTCGCTTCGCGGTCCTGGGCGTAGGTGGCGCTGAGCTGCTGGGCGATCGCATCGCCATTGGCGGCCAGCTTGTCGACCCAAGCGATCACCACGGTCTGCACCGCGTCACGCGTCTCGCAACGGATGCGCTTGACGATGTCGGGCGTGTCCACGCCGGAGAAATCCTCCGGCAGCGGGTGGATCGCGCACCCGGTCAGCACCAACAATGCGATGGCAGCCGAAACGATGCTCTTCCACATCGCGATGCCTCGGACAATGACGCGAACTACAAAGGAACGACAACCTGAAATAATCGCCGACTATACGCCGGCGCGCCGCGGAGTCTGTGGTTTCGATGCAACTATGAGGCGAATTCGTTCCGGCGTCGGTGTTACGGAAGTACTTCCCGGCGCTCGGCGAGGCGGGCGTCGAGGGCGGCGCGCTTGTCGGCGAGCAGGCCGTGGTCGGCGGCTTCGATGACGTCGAACAGCTCCTGCGCTTCGGTGATCCGGGTCACGGTGACGTAGTCGGCACCGGCCTGGTACATCGTCTCGACATCGGTCAGCAGATCCGCCGTGGCGACGATCTGCGCGGTCGGATTGAGGGCCCTGACGTGGCGCACCAGCCGCTCGTTGGTGGCGCCCTTCAGCAGCGAATCCGGCACGCTGAGGATGATGATCTCGGCCTTGCCGACGCCGGCATGCAGCAGGGTGTCGACGTTGCTGATGTCGCCGTAGATCACATGCATGCCGCGCTCGGTGAGGGTGCGGTACACCGTCGGGTTGAAGTCGATCACGCTGATCTGCTTGAGCCGCTCCGGCGCGTGGCGTTCGATCTCGCTGACCAGTGCACTGGCGGCGCGGAAGAAGCCGAGGATGACGATGCGGTGCACCGCGCCGTGGCCGGCCTCGGCGGCAGCGTCGGCGCCGCTCTGCTGCTGGCCGAGATCGCGCAAGCCGAACCGGGTCAACGTGCCGATCGCGCGGCGGGTGATCGTATCGCTGCGCATGATCACGAAGGTCGACAGCACCGCCAGCAGCACGAAGGCGAACGAGGCGGCGCTCGCGGTCTGGGTGCCGATATGGCCGGCGGCGACGCCGGTCTGGATCACCACCAGCGAAAACTCGCTGA
This sequence comes from Rhodopseudomonas pentothenatexigens, assembly GCF_900218015.1. Taxonomy (GTDB): domain Bacteria; phylum Pseudomonadota; class Alphaproteobacteria; order Rhizobiales; family Xanthobacteraceae; genus Rhodopseudomonas; species Rhodopseudomonas pentothenatexigens. Next base: position 50,850 of record NZ_UFQQ01000006.1, read on the forward strand.
TCTGCGCCAGATTCAGCGCCGGCAGCAGGCTGGCGCGCAGGCCCTGCTTCATCAGATACAGCGGCAGGAAGGTGGTGAGCAGCCGGCTCGCCAGCGTGAACACGGCGATCGCCAGCGCCAGCCCGATCACCGAACCGTTCGGGATCGGAATCGTCATGCCGAGCGCGACGAAGAACAGGGTGATGAAGAAGTCCCGCAGCGTCGTCACCTTGGCGGTGACGTCGAGCGCGTAGGGGAAGGTCGACAGCGACACGCCGGCGACCAGCGCGCCCATCTCGCGCGACAGGTGCAGGTGCTCGGCGATTCCGCCGATCAGGAAACACCAGGCCAGTGCGCCGAGCAGCACCAGTTCGGGGGTGCGGGCGATGCGGTGGAACAGCCAGGGCAGCACGTAGCGCGACAGCAAGAGCGCGGTCGCCACCAGCGCTGCGACGCGGCCGACCGACAGCAGCAGCACGCCGATCTGCAGATCGGCCAGGCTGGGCTGTACCGCCAGGAACAGGATGGCGAAGATGTCCTGCAGCACCAGGATACCGAGGGTGATCCGGCCGGGCAGGGTGTCGAGCTCGCGCTTCTCGTACAACACCTTGACGATGATCACGGTGGAGGACAGCGCGCACGCCACCGTCAGATACAGCGCATCGAAATGACCGCCGCCGAACGCCAGCCCGATGCCGACGAAGAACGCGATGCCGAGCAGCACGCCGCCGGCGATCTGACCGCCGGCAGCCACCAGGATCACCGGGCCGGCACGGATGATCTTCTTCAGGTCGATCTCCAGCCCGATCATGAACAGCATGAAGATCAGGCCGAGCTCGGAGATCACCGCGATCGAGTTCTCCGACTTGACCCAGCCGAGCCCGAATGGACCGATCACGAAGCCGGCGACGAGATACGCGAGGATCAGCGGCTGGCGGAAGAAATGCGCGGCCAGTCCGAGCAGCCAGGCGAACAGGATGCTCAGCGTGATATCGCCAATCAGTTCGTGCATGCACCTGCCGCCGTGGAACGCTCTGGCGCGAACAATAAAGGGACAGCCAAGCCGAGACAACGCATCGGGAGTCCGGCTCGCGAAACGGAACGCCGTCGCTTCGGCGATCCCGTGATTCTCCATCTGGAATGCCTGATTCTGTCCGCCGGTGCACCGGCTTTGGCGCGATCGCCGACCGCGGTGGCATCCGTGTGCGCGCTCCGCTAACCGCTGCCGGCCGCAGCGCGCACCATCGCGGGCTCGATCGCTGTGCCGGCCGGTTCCAGCCCGTCGATCGATCAGGCCGGGTCGGAGGCGGTTCGTCGCTGACGCTGAGTATCCGCAACGGCGCCACGCCTTCATTTCGCAGGACGGCCCGATCTCGAGGACGCGCGGTCTGGGAGAGCCGGCGGCCGCCGCGAGGTGCGCCCCGCTGCCCCGATTGGTCGGCTTATTGGTAGCCTTGCACCTCGGATGCTTCCCTTTATACCGCCTGCGCTTTAGGTTGCGGGCCACGGCGGCAATCGGGACGGGCGCGGCATGGACAATTCAGACACCGACAATCTGCGCGCCCGCGGATGGTGGACCGGGCTTTCGATCGCGATGCTGCTGCTCGGTCTGCCGCTGGCGGTGTGGCTGGACCTCACCACCCTCGCCGAGGCGGCCTTGCGCCGGCAGGCGTCCGACCTGAATTCGGTCATCAAGAGCGTCCGACACTATTACGCCGCCAACGTGGTCGGCCGGATTCTGGCCCATCCCGGCCAGGTCCAGGTGATCCACGACTACGAGACCGTGCCAGGTGCCATTCCGATCCCGGCGACGCTGTCGCTCGAGCTTGGCAAGGTGATCGGCGAACAGCAGAGCAACATCACCTACCGCTTCGTCTCGGATTATCCGTTCGCCAATCGCGCGCCGCACCAGCTCGACGTCTTCGAGCGGGATGCGCTCGCGGCGCTGCGCAAAGACGCCGGCGAGAACATCGTCTCGGCCTCCGCCGGGCTGTTCAGCGACAGTGTCCGGCTGGTGTCGCCGGTGACGATGGCGCCGGCCTGCGTCGCCTGCCACAACACCCACCCCGAAAGCCCGAAGCGCGACTGGAAGGTCGGCGACGTCCGCGGCATCCAGGAGGTGATGATCACCCAGCCGATCGCCGCCAACCTGTTCTCGTTCAAGTTCCTGCTGGCGTATTTCGTGCTGGCGGCGGTGTGCGGGGTGTCGTTCCTGACGATGCAGCGCCGGCAGTCCCAGAAGATCGTCGCGATGAACCGCGAGCTCGAGACCAACAACGATTTCCTGGCCTCGCTGTCGATGAAGATCTCGCGCTATATCCCGCCGCAGATCTACAAAAGCATCTTCTCCGGGCAGAAGGACGTCGTCATCCACACCGAGCGCAAGAAGCTGACGATCTTCTTCTCCGACATCCAGAACTTCACCGCCACCACCGAGCGGCTGCAGCCCGAGCTGATCACCCAACTGCTCAACGAGTATTTCACCGAGATGTCGGAGATCGCGCATCGCCATGGCGGCACCATCGACAAGTTCATCGGCGATGCGATGCTGATCTTCTTCGGCGATCCGGAGACCAAAGGCGACCGCGCCGACGCCCAGGCCTGCGTGCGGATGGCGTGGGCGATGCAGCGCCGGCTGTCCGAGCTCAACGCCAAGTGGCGCGCCGCCGGGATCGAGCAGCCGTTCCGGTCGCGGATCGGGATCAATTCCGGCTATTGCAACGTCGGCAATTTCGGCAGCGCCGACCGGATGGACTACACCATCATCGGCGCCGAGGCGAACCTCGCCGCGCGACTGCAATCGATCGCCGAACCCGGCGGCATCGTCATCAGCTACGAGACCTACGCGCTGGTCAGCGACGTCGTCGACGCCCATGCACTGCCGTCGATCACCATGAAGGGCATCAGCCGCGAGGTGGTGCCGTATGCGGTCGATCGTCTGCGCGACGGCCGCGACAGTTCCGACGTCGTGATCGAGAAGCTGCCGGGCCTGGATTTCTACCTCGACGCCGCGGCGATGAATCCCGCCGACAGCGCCAAGGTCCGCGCCGTGTTGCAGCAGGCGCTGTCCTCGCTGGAGCGGCGGCAGGAACGGGCGGCGGAGTGATATCGAGCCGTTCGGGATTGGGTACACGTCCGACCACCGCGTCATGGCCGGGCTCGTCCCGGCCATCCACGTCTTGCTCGCGCAACTGACTGCGAGACGTGGATGCCCGGGACAAGGCCGGGCAAGACGCGTGGAAACGAAACGGCCTGATTTAGAGGCTGTCTATGGCGAGCGACGCGGAAGTCGTCACACCAGGATCACCCGGATGTCGTTGACATTAGTGAGCGTCGGCCCGGTGACGACGAGATCGCCGGTTTGCTCGAACAAGCCGGTGGCGTCGTTGTCGGCGAGGTAGGCGGCCGGGTCGAGCTTCCGTTCCGCGATTGTCGCGAAGGTGCGGGCATCGATGATCGCGCCGGCGGGATCGTCGGCGTTGCCGGCGCCGCCGTCGGCACCGTCGGTGTCGGCTGCGAGCGCGGCGATGTCGGACAGATCCGACAGCTGCTGCGCCAGCGCCAGCCCGTATTCCTGGTTGGGGCCGCCGCGGCCCTGGCCGCGCACCGTCACCGTCAATTCGCCGCCGGACAGGATTGCCAGCTTGCGCCCCGCAGCCCGAGCCTCCCGCGCGAGCCGGGCATGCGTGGCTGCAACGTCCCGGGCCTCGCCTTCGAGATCGGCGCCGAGATCGGCGACCTCGTAGCCGGCGTCGCGCGCGACTTGGATCGCCGCATCGAGCGACTGCCGCGGCCGCGCGATGATCTCGAACCGCGCGCGCGCGAACGCGGCATCGCCATCCTTGCAGCTTTCGTTGCGCTGATCGTTCAGCGCGGCGGCGACCGCCGGATCGAGCTGCAGATCGTAGCGGGCCACCAGCGCACGGGCATCGGCCAGCGTGGTCGGGTCCGGCACCGTCGGGCCCGATGCGATTGCGGACGGCTCGTCGCGCGGCACGTCGGAGATCGCCAGCGTCACTATCTCTCCGGCGTGCTGGCCGGCGCGGGCGAGGCGGCCGCCTTTGATCCGCGACAGGTGCTTTCGGACGGTGTTGACCTCGCCGATCGGCGCGCCGGAGCGCAGCAGCGCGCGGGTGGCCTGCTGCTTCTGCGCCAGCGTCACACCTTCGGCCGGAGCGATCCAGTTGGCCGAACCCCCGCCCGACAGCAGCACCAGCAGCAGATCATCCGGCGTCGCGGTGGCGGCTAGGTCGAGGCTGGTCTCTGCGCCGCGGATGCCGGCGGCATCCGGCATCGGGTGTCCGGCCTCGATCACCTCGACGCGGCGGGTCGGCACGCGGTGGCCATGGCGCGTGGTGGCGATGCCGGCCAGCCGCGACGGTTCCAGTCCCAATGTGTCGAGGTAGTGCCGCTCGGCGGCGGCGGCCATCGCGGCGGCACCCTTGCCGGCTGCGAGGCAGATGATCCGGCCACGCGGCGCCGGCGGCAGATGCGCGGCGAGAATGCGGTCGGGATGCGCGGCGGCGACGGCCGCATCGAAGATGGCGCGGAGCAGCGGGCGATGATCGATCATGCGCCCGTTGTGGCAGGCGCGCCCCGGGCCGGCAAGTGACGGCCGCCTCAGGCCGTCATCCCGGGCGCTCGCGCAGCGAGCGAACCGGGATCCAGAGGTTCAGGGCAGTTCGGGATTCCGGGTTCGCCGCTCCGCGGCGCCCCGGAATGACGGTGCGTGTGAAGCTACTAGCCGCCGTTCGGCGAGTGCACTTCGCCTTCGATCACGTCGCCGAACAGCTTCCAGTTCTCGCCTTCGAACCGCATCATCTGCAACTGCTCGATCGGTGCGAAGTCGGTCGCCGAGGTGTTCAGCGTGATGCCGGGCAGCAACCCGCCGAGCTGCACGCCCTTGAGGTTCGCCGCCTGCTTCATCACGTTCTCACGGCTGAGGTCGTCGCCGCACTGCTTGATCAGCACCGCAACGGTCTCGGCGATGTTGTAGCCGGTGGTGAACGAACTGTCGGCCCGGCTGGCGTCCGGCGCGTACTTGGCCATGAACTCGTAATACGCCTTCATGCCCGGGTCGTTTTCCCACTGCTTGTCGGTGGCGTCCTTGGCGTAGGCGGCCGATACGATGCCCTGGGCGTTGGCGAAGCCGGCCGGCTTCATCACGCTGCCGGTGGAGGCCGAGACGTTCGGCACGATCATCATCGGCTTCCAGGCGAGCTCGGCGACCTTCTTGATGGTCTGCGCGGCGAATTTCGGCGTCGCGAAGATCACCAGCACGTCCGGCTCGGCGGCCTTGATCTTGACGATGTGAGAGTCGACGGTCGGCTCGGTCAGCTCGTAGCTGTCCTCGATCACGACCTGCGACGCCTTGGCGCCGAGACCGTCCTTGAGACCCTTCAGATAGTCCTTGCCGAAATCGTCGCCCTGGTACAGCACGGCGATCTTGGCGTCCGGCTTCTCCTTCAGGATGTACTTGGCGTAGATCCGGCCTTCGCTCTGGTAGCTCGGCAGCCAGCCCATCGTCCACGGGAAGTGCTTCGGATCGTTCCACTTGGTGGCGCCCGACGCCAGGAACAGATGCGGCACCTTCTTGGCGTTGAGATATTTCTGGATCGCGGTGTTCGACGGCGTGCCGAGCGGCGAGAACATGAACAGCACTTCGTCGCTCTCGACCAGCTTGCGGGTCTGCTCGACGGCCTTCGGCGGCGAATAGGCGTCGTCGTAGGAGATGTAGACGATCTTGCGGCCGTTGATGCCGCCCTTGTCGTTGATCATCTTGAAATAGGCTTCCTGCGCCCGGCCGACGCTGCCATAGGCGGAGGCGGGGCCGGAATACGGCACGATGTTGCCGATCTTGACTTCGGTGTCGCTGGCGCCGGGGCCGTATTTCTTCTGCGCCATCGCCTGGCCGCTCGAAGCGGTCAGCAGGGCGACGGTCGCCAGGGTGGCGATCGATCTGGAGAGGGCCGACATCAGGGGAAATCCTCGCTGTTGTTGTTGGTCTTGCGGCGCACACGCTGCGCTGCAGCGTTGGCAGTGCAGCGGAGGGTTAGCCGGTTCGGCGCGGTTGCTCAACCCGCGCAAGTTGCGACGGTTACCAAATTTCGCGGCCATTCCGTCGAATGGAAATAGATGCTGCCGAAGACGTGCTCCAGGCGCGCTGATGCCGCGCTGCGTCATCGTCGCGTCACACGATGCTAAGCCGCATCCGCCTTGTTCAGATGCGCGGCGACGAGTTTCAGGTCGTCGACGAAGCGGGCGTATTCGCGTTGTCTGGCCTCGGCGTCCGGCAGGCGCAGCAGATAGGACGGATGCACCGTGACCAGCACCTGCGGGCCGTCGTCGCGGTCGATCAGGTGGCCGCGATTGGCGTTGATCGGGGTGGTCTTGCCGAGCACGCTCTGCGCTGCGGTGGCCCCCATCGCCACCACCAGCAGCGGCTGCACCGCGGCGAGCTCGCGCTCGTACCATTGCCGGCACGCCTTGATCTCCGGCGTGTTCGGCTTCTGGTGCAGACGGATCTTGCCGCGCGGCACGAATTTGAAGTGCTTCACCGCGTTGGTGACGTAAGTCTTGTCGCGGTCGACCCCGGCTTCCGCCAGCGCGCGGTCGAGCATCTGCCCGGCCGGGCCGACGAACGGCTTGCCGGCAAGGTCCTCCTTGTCGCCGGGCTGCTCGCCTACCAGCATCACGGTGGCGTGCGGCGGGCCTTCGCCGAACACGGTCTGGGTGGCGTCCTTCCACAGGTCGCAGGCGCGGCAATCTTTCGCTTCCTCGCGGAGATTCGCCAGCGTGTCGGCCTTCGGTTTGGCCCTCTTCATCGGCTGCTCCTGTCGCTGCGGTTTCTTCGGCTCTGTCGCCTCGGCCGCGACCATCGCATGCGCCTGGCGTTCGGCGTGTTCGATCAGCGGCCGGATCAGCGCCGCTTCGGGCAGATTGCGCCAATACTTCTTCGGCATCTCGGCCTGCATCGCCTTGGTCTTCAGCCGCGCCGGATTGAAGATGCTGGCATAGTAGGTGCGCCAGGTTTGTTCGAGGCGATCCTCCGATGGCGCCATCGCCTTGGTGACGCCGGGCGTGATCGCGATGGCGTGGCCGTCCCAATGCGCGCAGACGTCCGGTGTCAGGATCGACCATTCCATATCGGCGAAACGGCGGGCGAAGAACGGCGCGGCCAGCTCGACGATATGGTGCTCGGGCTCGAACCAGGCGACATAGCGCGACTTCGGTTCGCGGCCGATCTCGCGGAAGCGGACGAAGGCGTGCATCTTGTGCTCGTCGCGCCGCACCGCCTTGGCCATCGCCGAAAGCCGCGCCACGTCCGGGTCGGTCGCGACCTGCATCAGCTCGGGATTGGCGCGCAGCCGCCACAGCAGTTGATACAGATATGCGAAGCGCTGCGGATCGCGGTGCAGGATCGCGGTCTGCGCCAGCTCGATGAAGCGGGCAGGGACATTGAAGGTTCGCGCGGGGGAAGGCGATTGTGCAGCGTGCGAGAACGGCGCGGCCGTTTCGGCAAAGGCTCCCGCATCCGGTGCCAACCCCGCTGCGTCGAACAGCTCGGGCTCGTCGCCGGCCACGCTCCAGGTGATATCCGCCGGTGCCACGTCCGCCAGCACCAGCTCCCGCGCCGCCTTGCGCCAGCCGTCGAAATCGGTCTCGCTGTCGAGCCGGATGCGGTGCATGGTGGTGATCGCTTCGTCTCCTTGTTCAATTAGTTGAGGACCACTTTTCAACGCGTCATGGCCGGGCTCGTGCCGGCCATCCACGTTTTTTGCCGGACGCACCGGAAGGCGTGGATGCCCGGGACAAGCCCGGGCATGACGGAGGTTGTTACTTGGTCGCGGGCCTCTAAAACCCAAATCCCAGTTGCTGCGCCTTCGGCCGAAACCGCTCCGCCAGCCTTGCGCCGTCGAGTTGGTAAGCCGGCGGGCGGTGGTCGGGGAGAACGATGAACGGCAGCGCCTTGTTCCGTGGGATGTGGAGTTTGGCGAGGTCCGCGCTGCGGATCGCGCTGTGGCGGCGGGTGTCGATGATGCGGTCGACCGCCTTGCGGCCGAAACCCGGAATGCGCAGCAATTCCTCGCGGCTGGCGCGGTTGACGTCGAGCGGGAAGCGGTCGCGGTGGCGCAGCGCCCAGGCGAGCTTCGGGTCCATCTCCAGCGACAGCATGCCGGCGGCGGGATCGATGATCTCGCCGGCGTCGAAGCCGTAGAACCGCATCAGCCAGTCGGCCTGGTACAGCCGATGCTCGCGCACCAGCGGCGGTGCCTGCAGCGGCAGCGCCCGGCTGGAATCCGGGATCGGGCTGAACGCCGAGTAGTACACCCGCTTCAGATTGTACGAGCCGTAAAGGTTCGCGCTGGTGTCGAGGATGGTCTGGTCGGTGGCGCTGTCGGCGCCGACGATCATCTGCGTGCTCTGGCCGGCCGGTGCGAAGCGCGGCGGCTTGGCGCGGGTGGGTGTCTTCCGTGCCTCGGCCTTGGCCTCGGTCGCTTCATCCAGCTTCAGCCGCAGCCGGCCCATGGTGCGGCGGATGGCGCGGACGTCCTTTTCCGGCGCCAGCTTTGCCAGGCTGGTCTCCTCCGGCACCTCGATGTTGATGCTGAGACGGTCGGCATAGCGGCCGGCCTTGGCGATCAGCGCGTCGTCGGCTTCCGGAATCGTCTTCAGATGAATGTAGCCGCGGAACTGATGCTCCTCCCGGAGGCGCCGCGCCACTTCGACGATCTGCTCCATGGTGTAGTCGGCGCTGCGGATGATGCCCGAGGACAGGAACAGCCCCTCGATGTAGTTGCGGCGATAGAAGTCGAGCGTGAGCTGCACCACCTCGTCGACGGTGAAGCGGGCACGCGGCACGTTCGACGACGCACGGTTGACGCAGTACAGGCAGTCATAGGCGCAGGCGTTGGTCAGCAGCACCTTGAGCAGCGAGATGCAGCGGCCGTCCGGCGCATAGGAATGACAGATCCCCATGCCGGGCGCGGTCGAGCCGAGCCCCTTGCCGTCCCGACTGTCGCGTTTCTCCGTCCCGCTGGAGGCGCAGGAGGCGTCGTATTTCGCCGCGTCCGCCAGGATGGCCAGCTTGCGCTGCACGTCCATGCTTGGAATCTCCTTGATTCATCTCGCGAAAAAAATTGCCGCCAGACCTCGGTGCGATCCCGATTGACTCCGCCCGGGAGCAGGGATTTATTAGAACATATCATGAACAAATGAGCCGGCAACGGGTTCATCGAATCCGAAAAAACGGCAACGGACAAAGGAGCGGCGCATGGACGGCGCCCGCCTCGGTATGCTTGCGCGCCTGCAGGGCGAGATCGACCGGCTGGAAAGCGGGACGGCGGAGACGCTGCGCCGCGTGCCGCTCGGCCATGACGGCGTGGATGCGGTGCTGCACGGCGGCCTGATGCAGGGCGCGCTGCACGAAGTGTTCTGCGACGGCCGTCACGCCTCCGCGGCAACCGGCTTCATCGCCGGCGTGGCGCAACTGCTCGCGGAGGCGCGCTATCTGCTCTGGATCCGCCAGGATTTTTCCGCGCGCGAGAACGGCGAGCTGGCGATGGCAGGCCTCGCCGAACTCGGCTTCGACCCGCGCCGGTTGGTGATGGTACGCGCGCACGATGCCGACAGTGCGCTGCGCGCCTCTGCCGATGCGCTGGCCTGCAGCGGCCTCGGCGCGGTGATCACCGAGCTGTGGGGCGAGACCCGCGCGTTCGATGCCGTCGCCTCGCGCAAACTGACGCTGGCGGCGCAGCAGTCCGGCGTCTCCGCCTTGATGCTGCGGATCGCCGCCGCCCCGCAGGCCTCCACCGCCGAGACGCGCTGGGTGGTGCGCGCGGCGCATTCGCCGCCGATCGAAGGCTGGGGCGCCCCGGTGCTCGATACCTCGCTTGTTCGCAATCGTCGCGGCCAGACCGGTCGCTGGATCATGGAATGGAATTGTGATGCGTGCCGCTTCCGTGAACCGCAGACGCATTCTCGGCCTGTGGCTGCCGAGGCTGTCGACCGACCGGGTCGAACGTCAGTCGCTGTCTCCGAGCAGCGCCTCGCCGGCTGACGCTGCGCGCACGCCCCGCGTGGTCGCCGCCAAGCGCGACAACGCGCTGGTGGTGGTGGCGTGCGACGCGCGCGCCAGCCGGGGCGGGGTGCTGCCCGGGATGCCGCTCGCCACCGTGCGGGCGATGCATCCGGCGCTCGATGTGATCGATCATGATCCGCACGCCGATGCGGTGCTGCTGAATGCAATCGCCGACTGGTGCGATCGCTTCACGCCGCTGGTGGCGCTCGACGGCGCCGACGGGCTGCTGCTCGATATCACCGGTTGCGCGCATCTGTTCGGCGACGAGGCGAAGCTCCTCAACACGCTGACCGCGGCGCTGACGCGGCAGGGCTTTGCGGTCAGCGCCGCGATCGCCGGCACCGCGGTGGCGGCGCGGGCGCTGACCCGCGGCGGCTCCGGCCTGATCGTCGCGCCGGGCGACGAGCCGCGCGCGGTGGCGCCGCTGCCGGTGGCGGCGCTCGGGGTCGATGAGGCGATCGTGCGCGGTCTGCGCCGCGCCGGGCTCAAGACCGTCGGCGAGGTGCTGGCGCGGCAGCCGTCCGAACTCGCGGCACGGTTCGGCGAAGGGTTCGTCGCGGTGCTGCGCCAGGCGACCGGCGAGGACGACGCGCCGATCTCGCCGCGGCGGCCGGCGCCGGACTACGTGGTCGACAAGAATTTTCCCGAACCGGTCGCGACCACCGAGGTCATTCTGCCGACGCTGCTGGCGCTGGCGCGGCTGCTGATCGCCGCGATGGAGCGGAGTGGCAAGGGTGCGCGGCAGCTCACCGCCAGCCTGTTCCGCAGTGATGGCGCGGTGCGCAGCATCAGCGTCGAGACCGGACAGCCGGTGACGCGGGTCGAGGTGGTGCAGCGGCTGTTCGCCGAAAAGCTCGATGCGCTGAACGATCCGCTCGATCCCGGTTTCGGTTTCGATCTGATCCGGCTCGCCGCCAGCGTCAGTGTGGCGGTGACCGAGGCGCAGCGCGGTTTCGACACCACCGCGCATCAGGCCGAGGACGTCGCCCTGCTGGCCGATACGCTGGCGGCACGGCTCGGCGCGCGGCGGGTGGTGCGTTATCTGCCGCAGGATACGCACATCCCGGAGCGCGCCGCGCTGGCCGTGCCGGTGCAGCATTGTCCGCCGGAGCCGGGCGATGTGCCGTGGCCGGCGCGCGCCGACGAGCCGCCGCTGCGGCCGCTGCGGCTGCTGCAACAGCCCGAACCGATCGAGGTGCTGGCCGGCGTGCCGGACGGCCCGCCGGCGCAGTTCACCTGGCGCCGCGTCATCCATCGCGTCGCCCGCGCCGAAGGCCCGGAGCGGATCGCGACAGAGTGGTGGCGCGCCGCCGAGCCCGGCCTGACCCGCGACTATTTCCGGATCGAGGACGAGGAAGGCGCGCGGTTCTGGCTGTATCGCGATGGCCTCTACAACGTTGAAGTCACGCCCCAGCCCGACGGCAGCGGCCAGCCGCGCTGGTACATGCATGGGCTGTTTGCTTGAGGGATGGACGAGGTGTTTAGCCCAGCCTCACCCCGTCATTGCGAGGAGCGGTGCGCACCGCCTCTCACCGTCATTGCGAGCGTAGCGAAGCAATCCAGCTCCGTGCACTGCGCTGGATTGCTTCGTCGGCTTCGCCTCCTCGCAATGACGAATTCAACGATTGAGTTTTAGAACCGAGACGCCCATGAGCGCGCCGCGTTACGCCGAAATCGGCGTCACCACCAATTTCTCGTTTCTCGAAGGCGGATCGCATCCGCAGGACTATGTCCATGAAGCGAGCCGGCTCGGGCTCGACGCGATCGGCATCGCCGATCGCAACACGCTGGCCGGCGTGGTCCGCGCCTACAGCGAACTCGACAACGAGGACTTGGCTTACAAGCCCAAGCTGCTGATCGGCGCGCGGCTGTGCTTCATCGACGGCACGCCGGACGTGCTGGCCTATCCGACCGATCGCGCCGCCTACGGCCGCCTCTGCCGCCTGCTCAGCGCCGGCAAGCTGCGCGCCGGGAAGGGCGAGTGCCATCTGACGTTCGCGGATTTAGAGGAGTTCGCCCACGAGCCTGCCACACCTAGCGATAGGGCTTCGGCTACTATCCACCAACTCCACTCCCCGTCATGGCCGGGCTTGACCCGACCATCCACGGCTCCGAGCAAGGCCGTGCTGGTGTCCGTGGATGCCCGGGTCAAGCCCGGGCATGACGGTGGAACGGTTACGGGTCGTCATTCGAAGATATTGCTGGTCGTCATGCCGGCCTATCGCTTCCAGACCAAAGCGATTGCCACCGCACTCGAACGCCTCACCGCCCTCAACGCCGGTGCCGTCTGGCTCGGCCTCGCGCCGTATTATCGCGGCGACGACAAGCGGCGGCTCGATCGGCTGCGCCGCATCGCGGCGGCAGCGAAGGTGCCGTGCATCGCCACCAACGACGTACTGTATCACCACCCGGCGCGGCGCGCGCTGCAGGACGTGCTGACCTGCGTCCGCGCCAAGACCACGATCGACAAGGCCGGCCGCAAACTGGAGGGCAATGCCGAGCGGCATCTCAAGCCCGCCGCCGAGATGGCGCGGCTGTTCCGCGCCGATCCGGACGCGATCGCCGAGACGCTCAGGTTCGCGGGTCGCATCGGCTTCACGCTGGACGAACTGAAATATCACTATCCCGACGAGCCGGTGCCGCCCGGCAAGACCGCGCAAGCGCATCTGAAGGACCTCACCGAGCAGGGCATCCAGCAATATTTCCCGCACGGCATCAGCGACAAGCTGAAGGCCACCATCGCCAAGGAACTGGCGATCATCGAACGGCGCGGCTACGCGCATTATTTTCTCACCGTGCACGACATCGTCCGCTATGCGCGCTCGCAGAATATCCTGTGCCAGGGCCGCGGCTCGGCGGCCAATTCGGCCGTCTGCTACGTGCTCGGCATCACCTGCGTCGATCCGACCGAGATCGACCTGTTGTTCGAGCGCTTCGTCTCCGAGGAGCGCGACGAGCCGCCGGACATCGACGTCGATTTCGAGCATTCGCGCCGCGAAGAGGTGATGCAATATATCTATCGCCGCTACGGCCGGCATCGCGCCGCGATCGTCGCCACCGTGATCCATTATCGGCCGCGCTCGGCGATCCGCGACGTCGGCAAGGCGCTGGGGCTGTCCGAAGACGTCACCGCGGCGCTCGCCGACACGGTGTGGGGAAGTTGGGGCAAGGGCCTGAGCGAGATGCAGGTGCGCCAGGCCGGGCTCGATCCGCACAACCCGATGATCGGCCGCGCGGTCGAACTCGCCACCGAGCTGATCGGCTTTCCGCGGCATCTGTCGCAGCATGTCGGGGGCTACGTGCTGACGCAGGACCGGCTCGACAGCTACGTGCCGATCGGCAACGCCGCGATGGAAGATCGCACCTTCATCGAATGGGACAAGGACGACATCGACGCGGTCAAGATGATGAAGGTCGACGTGCTGGCGCTCGGCATGCTGACCTGCATCCGCAAGGGGTTTGATCTGATCGCGCAGCACAAAGGCGTGCGCTTCCGGCTCTCCGACGTCAAGTCGGAGGACGACAACGCCGTCTACAAGATGCTCCAGCGCGGCGAGTCGATCGGCGTGTTCCAGGTCGAGAGCCGGGCGCAGATGAACATGCTGCCGCGCCTCAAACCGAGATGTTTCTACGATCTCGTCATCGAGGTCGCGATCGTGCGGCCGGGGCCGATCCAGGGCGACATGGTGCATCCTTACTTAAGGCGGCGAAACGGCCAGGAGCCGGTGGTGTATCCATCGCCGTCCGGCGAGGCCGACAAGGATGAACTGCGGCAGATCCTCGGCAAGACGCTCGGCGTGCCGCTGTTCCAGGAGCAGGCGATGCGGATCGCGATCGAGGCGGCGCATTTCACGCCCGACGAGGCCAATCAGCTCCGCCGCGCGATGGCGACGTTCCGCAACGTCGGCACCATCGGCAAGTTCGAAGCCAAGATGGTCGGCAATCTGATGGCGCGCGGCTACGACGCCGCCTTCGCCAAGAATTGCTTCGAGCAGATCAAGGGCTTCGGCTCCTACGGCTTTCCCGAAAGCCATGCCGCGAGCTTCGCCAAGCTGGTCTATGTCTCGGCGTGGATGAAGTGCGAGCATCCCGACGCGTTCTGCTGTGCGCTTCTGAACTCGCAGCCGATGGGGTTCTATGCGCCGGCGCAGATCGTCGGCGATGCGCGCGCCAACGCCGTCGAGGTGCGGCCGGTGGACGTGTCGTTCAGCGACGGCCAGTGCACGCTGGAGGAGCGCGTCGGCCGGCATCACGCGGTGCGGCTCGGCTTCCGGATGATCGACGGCTTCCGCTGGGTCGATCCGGACGAGGAGCGGGTGCGGATTGAGGCCGGCGAGGCGCCGAGCGACGACTGGGCGGCGCGCATCGTGACGGCGCGGGCGAGAGGGCGGTTCGGCTCGCTCGAACAGTTCGCGCGGATCACGGCGCTGCCGAAGCGCGCGCTGATCCTGCTGGCTGATGCCGACGCGTTCCGATCGCTCGGGCTCGATCGCCGCGCCGCGCTGTGGGCGGTGCGACGCCTGCCCGACGACGTACCGCTGCCGCTGTTCGAGGCGGCGAGCGCGCGCGAGCAGCAGGACGAGCACGCCGCGCCGCTCCCCGTGATGCCGGTGGCCGAGCATGTGGTGGCCGATTATCAGACCGTGCGGCTGTCGCTGAAGGGGCATCCGCTGGAATTTTTGCGCGCGCTGTTTGTGGCCGAGCGGGTAGTGACCTGCCGCGACGTCTCGGAGTCGCGCCGCAACGGCCGGCGCGTGCGCTGCGCCGGCGTGGTGCTGGTGCGGCAGCGGCCGGGCTCGGCCAGCGGCGTGATCTTCATGACCATCGAGGACGAGACCGGCATCGCCAACATCGTGGTGTGGCCGTCGGTGATGGAGCGCTTCCGCAAGGAGGTGATGGGCGCCCGGCTGATCCTGGTCGAAGGCGCGATCCAGGCGAGCCCGGAAGGCGTGGTACATCTGGTCGCCGAGCGGTTGATCGATCGCAGCCACGAGATGGCGCGGCTGGCCGAAGGCCTCGCCCGCCCGGCGCTACCGGACGGCGCCGACTTCTACGAGCAACTGACCTCCGAGAAGCGCGGCTATGAAGCCCTCAACGGCGACCGCCGCGACACCCCCGACGCCCCCGCCCAACGCCATCGCCACCCCCGCGACGTCCGCATCCTGCCGCCGTCGCGGGATTTTCATTGAGAAGGGCGCAGTGCCGCTTACGACCGTACGGTCAGACGAAGTCCGGGATAAGACAGCCTTCAGAAAACCGAACTAAACCCCATGGCTGTTGGATCGCAGGTGCGCCCGGGTTGGTGATCGCGTATCTGCTCGGCTCAGACTCGCAGATCAGACGCTGGCGGCGGCGAGGATAGTTCTGCACAGATGTCTGGCAGGAATTGCCATGCTGCTGGATCTGCAAATCAGAACTGCCCGGTCACGATCAGGCGCGGTCCGTGGGTGTATCGATTGGGCGTGATGTTTGCGACGGCCGGATCGCTCTGGTTCTGGATGTTGATCAGCGCATCGAGACGGTAGCTCGCGCCGATCTTCACGTTCGGATGTACCCAATAGGAGATGCCGGCTTGAATATCACCGCTGAAAACCGATGAAAAACGCTCCGCGGTGGTCGTGGTGATACTGCCACCGGCTCCTGCAAGGACGAACGCCGGCGAAATGGCTGCCGTCGCCGTCACGGTGCTTGTGGACCGTTGCGTGCCAAGAAGAATGGCGGCATCGCCGAGATAGTCAAACGACCAGTTTCCGGTGAGGGGCACCGAGCCCTGGACGCCGATCATCGGTCCGGCGCCAAGGAAGCTTGTCCGCGTGCTTGTCACATCATTCAACGATATGGAGATGGAATTGACGAGCCCGCCGCCGATATTGAACGGCACTGGGGAATTGTAGAAGATGTTCGTGCTGCTTGAGGTGTCGCTCCTGGTGACGAACTCGGCAATGCGCAGGCCCCCCTTCAGCTGCATGACATCGCGGCCCTGGCCGATCACATCGCGACCAACGGCAAGATCGGCCAACCAATGGTTTTCCTTGTACGCGGTCGCGAAGGTTTGCGAACCGCTCACCACCAATTCCACGGGAACACCGCCCCCTAAAGCCGCGAGCACCGCAGGATCGAGCGTTCCCGCCGACGATGCCGTTCCATCGGTCTTGCCACCCTTGCCGTAGCGGAATTGCCCGCTGATGTGCCAGGGCGAACCGGCGAACCGGTAGTTGAACCCGATAGCCGCCTCCCAGCCGACCTTCGGCGTCAAGTCGAAGATGCGGGGAATCGATCCTATTCCGCTGATTGCTCCTAGCCCGGTAAAATCGATTAGATTGAAGTTCCTGGAGACCGGATCCCCGCCGCTCCAGATCGCGCCGCCCTCAGCCCAGATCCGAAATTGCCCCGCAGCCTCGATGGGCGGTGCCTTGTACGCCACGGGCAAATCAGCGGCCAGCGCGTCGAATACACCGGGCTTGATGGATTGGCCTTGCACCGGCGCTGCAACGGATGCGGCTGAGCCAGCTTGCCAGGACTTCAACCTGGCATTTTGTCCGTGTAGCCGCTTGTTCTCGCGAAGCGCGGCATTCTCCTTGCGGATTGCGGCATTCTCATTTTCCAGAGCCGCGAGGCGCGCGCGGACATCGTCCGCCTCGCCTGCCAGCGCCCCGTTGGCTGCCAACGTGATTGCGCCAAGCGCCACGCTGATGACAGTCTTCTTCATTTGGTCACCTTCCGAGATGCTTCTGGGTCAGAGTCGCCCGCATCTTCAGAATGAGCCGCGGCTCAGATCGGCACACCCGGCATTTGCCGGGTGCGCGCGCAGTTCGTATCGAGGTGTTGCTGTTCTGCAAATGAAGCCGCCCTGCGTGCGCACGCGCCGCAGATCGGCAAGGGCTGTCATCTTGGTGCGCGTGACGTATGGCTCGACATATGAACGCGCCGATCTGATGTTACTTTTCGATCCATGATTTGACGTACCGCCTGCGCTCGAGGTCCGGAGATGGCGCAGGAAACGGCAAATTGCACAGTTTGAAGACAAACTATATGCACGCCGACCTGACGGATTCGATCTACGAAGCTGCCTCTATTGCCGATCGATGCCCGTCCATATTGCAGCAGGCGGCTGATCTATCCGGATCGGTTGGCTCCGCCCTGTTTATCATTGCTGACGGTCAGCCGGCGCGCGTCTCCACCGGCGTGATGCGCGTGTGCAGCGTGAGGCCGGCGAGTTCCTCCACATCCCTCTCAGGGTAGACGGATCCCAGCCGCATGAGCGAGCCATAGGTTACGTAACAAGATTCATGACGCTGAGACAAACATACCTCTATCATCCGGCAACGACACTTGCCATCGCGTCGGGGTGTTTCAGCCGTCCAAAGCAAAGGCGTCCGCAACGGTGCGGCGGAACAACAGATGTAGGTGGCAGAACGGAGCAGGGTGGGGATGGACCATCAAGACCTGATCGACAAGATCTACGAAGCAGCCTTTATCCCGGAACTGTGGCCTGACGTTATCCAAGCGCTTGGTGCAGTCTCGCATTCAGCATCCGGCGCCATGCTGGTCTTCGACGGAACGATGCCTATTGGATTCAAGGCGACACAGCTTTTATTCGATACGATCCATAACTTCTGCACCACCTCCGCCTGGCGGGAAAGTCGCCGGATTCAGCATTTCTACACAAACCCTTTGTCTGGATTTGCCCTCGGCTCGGAGTACTTTCCGCCTGAAATAGTGGAAGAGGACGAGCGGCTTCTAAAATTGAAGAAACTGGGCTTTCACGACTATGCGGGAACCATCATCCCGATGCCGACAGGCGAAATTGTCGTATTTGCGCTCCATCGCAAGATAGACGACGACGCTTTCTCCAAACGGGAGCTGGACGGCCTGAACGAGTTCTACGGCCATCTCGCACGCTCCAGCCTGATGTCCGCGAGACTACGCCTGCAACAAGCACATGCCACCGCAGCCGCAATGGCCGCCTTCGGTTTACCGGCGGCAGTCCTCACCAACTCAGGACGCGTATTGTCGACGAACCTCCTGCTGGAGAACATGCCGGACGTATTCGTTCCGCTCGCTCATGGCAGGATGTGCATCGGCGACACCGAGACAAACAAACTGCTGCAAGAGGTCATCAACGCTCAACAGGCCGGCGCTGAACCGTCGGTCCGTTCCGTTCCGTTGATGAGCCGAAACAACATTGAGCCAATGGTCGTCCATGCTCTGCCGCTTCGCAGGTCCGCGCACGATGTCTTCTCAGGGGGGGACATCTTGATCGTTGCCAGTCCCGTGACCGCCAGCAGCATGGTGCCGTCCCCAACGATCCTCATGGGTCTTTTCGATCTCACACCCGCCGAGACCAAAGTGAGCATGGCGCTTGCATCGGGAAAATCACTAAAGGAAGCCGCGCTCGAGAACCACGTCACGGTCAAGACCGCCCGATCTTATCTCGAGCGGATATTTGCCAAAACCGGAACCCGGCAGCAGAGCCAGCTCGTGGCCCTGCTCAAGAGCACCGCGGCCCCCGGCAACAGGACCGGCTGACGTTCGCTGGCTCTCTCGGCGACCGCCGCGACACCCCCGACGCCCCCGCCCGACGCCATCGCCACCCCCGCGACGTCCGTATCCTGCCGCCGTCACGGGATTTTCATTGAGAAGGTCGTTGTGGCAGCGCGAACCTGACCGGCATTCAAGACATCGGCGTCCTGCGCTACAAGATCCTCATGAATGGATTCTCCGATCCTCAGGCTGTCGCCCGCTACGCTGAAAATCCGCCCCGCATGGTGCCCGGCTTTGCCGACATGCAGCGCATGGCGATGCTCCTCCTCGCGGAGCGCGCTCCGTCCAACGCTCAGGTGCTTGTTCTCGGCGCCGGCGGTGGCCTCGAACTCAAAGTGTTCGCCGACGCGCAGCCCGAATGGTCGTTCGTCGGCGTCGATCCCGCCGCCGCAATGCTCGACCTTGCCCGGATCACCGTCGGCGACCATGCCGGCCGCATCCACTTTCACGAGGGCTACATCGACAGCGCGCCAGACGGTCCGTTCGATGGTGCGACCTGCATTCTGACCCTGCATTTCATCGATCGTCAGGAGCGGCTGCGCACCCTCGAGCACGTGCGGCGTCGCCTCAAGCCGGGTGCCCCCTTCGTCACCGCTCATTACAGCATCCCCAACGGCGAACTCGACCTGTGGCTGTCCCGCTACGCAGCGTTCTCGATCACCTCGGGTATCGATCCTGTGCAAGCCAACGCCGCACGCGCCGGCATCGCCGAGCGTCTGCCGATCCTCTCTCCGGAGGACGATGAGCAGTTGCTGCGGGAGGCGGGCTTCAGCGGGGTCAGCCTGTTCTACGTCGGCTTCGCGTTTCGCGGCTGGGTCGCTTACGCGTGACAGACCTAAGAACGCCGTCCCTCGCGGACCTTGCTCAGCTAGCTGTTCGCGCCGAGCGGCCTCCCCGCGGGAACCGGCGTATGATGCTGACGTCGAGGTGAGCGAATGTCTCGTCCGCGCCCCAGGCAATAACCGGAGCCAATCGTCCGATGCAAACTCCCCGCGACCTGCTTGCAGATCTCTGGACCTCCGTCGGCGCCGACCCCGCTGCGCTGGAGCACGTCACGCTGACCGGCGACGAGCCGCAATTGCCGTCGTCGTTTCGCGTCGACGCCGCGGCGCAGGTGGCGATCGCGGCGAGCGGGCTTGCGGCGGCGCACATCTGGTCGATGCGAAGCGGGCTGATGCAGGACATCGGCGTCGATATCCGCGCCGCCGCGATCGAGTGCCGCTCCGAGCGCTACCTGCGCCGCAACGATGAGCCGCCGACCTCGTTCTGGGATCCGCTCGCCGGCGTGTACCAGGTCAAAGACGGTCGCCATGTCCGGCTGCACACCAACTTCCCGCATCACCGCGACGCTGTGTGTCAGGTGCTGAGGTGCGAGGCGACGCGGGAGGCGGTGCAGGCGGCGCTGCTGCAGTGGGACGGCGAGGCGTTCGAGACCGCGGCCTATGCGGCCGGCGGCGTGGTGGCGCTGATGCGCTCGCGTGACGACTGGCAGGCGCTGCCGCAGGCGCGCGCCATCGACGCGCTGCCGCTGGTGGAGATCAGCAAGATCGGTCAGGCGGCGCCGAAGCCGTGGCCGGAAGGCGGCCGGCCGCTCGCCGGCCTGCGCGTGCTCGACCTGTCGCGGGTGATCGCCGGCCCCGTGGCCGGCCGCACCCTGGCGGCGCACGGCGCCGACGTGATGCTGGTATCCAGTCCGAAGCTGCCGTCGATTCCGTGGCTGGTGATCGACACCGGCCGCGGCAAGCTGTCGAGCTTCGCCGATCTCACCACGCAAGACGGCCACGCTGCCCTCCGCGCGCTGCTCGCCGAGGCCGATATCTTCAGCCAGGGCTATCGCCCGCATGCGCTGGCGTCGCTCGGCTTCTCGCCCGAAGAGGCGGCGGCGATCAATCCGGGTATCGTTTACGTCTCTCTATCCGCCTACGGACGCTCCGGCCCCTGGGCGGAGCGGCGCGGTTTCGACTCCTTGGTGCAATGCGCCACCGGCTTCAACGATGCCGAGGGGCAGGCAGCCGGCATCACCGGGCCGAAGGAATTGCCGATGCAGATCCTCGACCACGCCACCGGCTATCTGATGGCGTTCGGTGCGATGATCGCCAAGGCCCGCCAGGCGCGTGAGGGCGGCAGTTGGCATGTTCAAGTCTCGCTCGCCCGCACCGGCACATGGCTGTGGGAGATGGGCCGGCTGTCGCACGGTCTTTCTACCCCCGAAATCGGCCCGGAGGCGGCGGCGCGATATCTCGATCGGGTCGAGTCCGGTTTCGGGACGCTGCGGGCGGTGCGCCACGCTGCGGTGCTGAGTGCGACGCCGGCGGCCTGGAGCCGTCCGGCGGTGCCGCTCGGCACCGACGCGCCGGTCTGGCCGGTCCGCGGCTGAGTTCTTCGTGTAGCTATCCCGGCGGCGGTTAATGTGCGGTTCAGAATGCGAGTCTTAAGGCTCGCAACCGAAGCGCGCGTCTCGAACCGACGGCTGACGCGCTGATGTCATCGTTCGCTGCTAACGCATTTGGGCGGTTTTTCGCTTTGCGCTGGCCACGATTCGGGCATTATCAGCCGTCAGGGAGGCAACGCGGCGATCAAGCCGGAGCTCAGGGCAGGGCATGCGCGAACAATTCCTTCGAACTTTGCGCCTTCGGCGCACATGGCCGATCGCGGCCGCATGCGTCGTCGCTGTCGTCGCGACGGCCGGTTATGAACTCTATCAGTTCGCCCGGGCCGACCGCGGCCACACCGAGATCTCCAGCCAGTCGCGGCGCAGCGCCGATCGCTACACCCCGACCCCGGCCGAATGGGCCAGCCTGACGATCGAGCCGGTGAGCGATCGCAGCTTCCGCGCCGAGCACGTCACCGAAGGCAAGATCGCGATCGACGAGGACCGCGCCACGCCGGTGTTCTCGCCCTATGCGGGACGGGTGACCAGACTACTGGCGCGGCCGGGCGACCACGTCACCAAGGGCCAGCCGCTGTTCACCATCGAGGCGCCGGACACGGTGCAGGCGCAGAACGAGTTCATCGCGGCGTCGACCTCGCTCAACAAGGCCAAGTCGCAGCTCGAATTGGCGCAGCTCCAGGACAAGCGCGCACGCGACCTGATGGAAGCCAAAGCGGTGCCGCTGAAGGATTATCAGCAGGCCCAGGCGACGCTGATCGCCGCGCAGAACGACGTCCAGTCCGCCACCACCGCGCTGCAGGCGGCACGCAACCGGCTGCGGATTCTCGGCCTGAGCGAAGCCGCGATCGCGGCGTTCCAGGACAAGGGCCAGATCAATCCCGAGACCACCATCGTAGCGCCGATCGCCGGCACCGTGGTGCAGCGCAAGGTCGGTCCTGGGCAGTACGTCAACGCCGGCGCCAGCGATCCGGTCTACATGATCGGCGACCTGTCGACGGTGTGGCTGACCGCCTTCGTGCGCGAGAGCGAAGCTGCCGCCGTCGACGAGGGCCAGGACGTCAGCTTCAAGGTGCTGGCGCTGCCCGGCCGCACCCTGACCGGCAGGATCGACTACGTCGCGGCCGCGATCGACCCGGCCACTCGCCGGCTGACGGTGCGCGCCACCATCGACAATCCCGGCGGACTGCTTAAGCCGGAGATGTTCGCCAACGTCACGATCTATTCGCCGTCCGACCATCCCGCCGTCGGCGTGCCGCGGCAGGCGCTGATCTACGAAGGCGATCAGGTGCGGGTGTGGGTCGCGCACGACGACCGCTCGATCGAACTGCGCACCGTGAAGCCGGGCCTGTCGGCAGGCGATATGGTGGAGGTCACCGGCAATCTGCGGCCGGGCGAAAAGGTCGTCACCAAGGGCAGCCTGTTCATCGATCGCGCTGCCACCGGGTAAACACCCGCTCGTTCGACATCCGCCGTGCGGCGCCGCCGCCGGCGCGTCCCGCCTCCTGTTTCTGTCGTCGCACCGTTCGTTCGAACCTCCCCGCGACGATGATCCACACACCCGCCGGACCCGCGTTTCGCAGCCTCGGCCTCGCCTGAAAGGTCCGGTCCATGGGCCGCCTCGTCGAATTCGCGGTCAACCGCCGTTTCCTGATGCTCGCCCTGTTCGTGCTGGTGCTCGCCGGCGGCGTGGCGGCGTTCGAACATCTCAATATCGAAGCCTATCCCGATCCGACCCCGCCGATGGTCGACATCGTCACCCAGAGCCCGGGGCTCTCGGCCGAGGAGATCGAGCGCTACATCACGATCCCGATCGAGACCCAGGTCGCCGGCATCAAGAACCTGAAGACGATCCGGACGATCTCGCTGTACGGCCTGTCCGACGTCAAACTGCAGTTCTCGTTCGACTACACCTACGAGCAGGCGCTGCAGCAGGTGCTCAACAGGCTGTCGCAACTGCCGCCGCTGCCGGGCAACGCCCAGCCCGGCATCTCGCCGCTCAGCCCGATCGGCGAGATCTTCCGCTATCGGCTGGTCGGCCCGCCCGGTTACAGCGTGCTCGACCTGAAGACGTTGCAGGACTGGGTGCTGCAGCGCCGCTTCCGCGCGATCCCCGGCGTAATCGACGTCACCGGCTGGGGCGGCAAGACCAAGACCTACGAGGTCCAGGTCGATTTCAACAAGCTGATCGCCTACGGCCTGACGCTGCCGCAACTGCTGCAGGCGGTCTCCAACTCCAACATCAATGTCGGCGGCAACACCGTCGACATCGGCGCGCAGTCCGCGGTGGTGCGCGGCGTCGGCCTGATCCGGTCGATCGACGATCTCGCCAACACGATGGTCGCGTCCAACGCCGGCAATCCGGTTCTGGTCAGGGACGTCGCCAAGGTCAGCGTCGGCGAGAAGCCGCGGCTCGGCATCGCCGGGCTCAATAACGACGACGACATCGTCCAGGGCATCGTGCTGATGCGGCGCGGCGAACAGAGTTCGCCGACGCTGGCGCGGGTCGAGCAGGCGGTCACCAAGATCAACGCCTCCGGCGTGCTGCCGCCCGGCGTACGGATCGAGCGGATCTACGACCGCAAGGATCTGATCGATACCACCACCCACACCGTGCTGCACAACATGGTGGTCGGCATCCTGCTGATCGTGCTGCTGCAATGGGTGTTCCTCGGCGATCTGCGCAGCGCCCTGATCGTCGGCGCGACAATTCCGTTTGCGTTGTTCTTCGCCGTGATCATCATGGTGCTGCGCGGCGAATCCGCCAACCTGCTGTCGGTCGGTGCAATCGACTTCGGCCTGATCGTCGACGCCACCGTGATCATGGTCGAGGCGATCTTCAGGCGGCTGTCGCACACCACGGTGCTGTCGCCCGAGGAGCGCAGCCAGATCTCCGCCGACACCATCATGGAAATGAAGACGCATGCGATCCGTTCGGCGGCCGCCGACGTGTCGCGCTCGATCTTCTTCGCCGCGGCAATCATCATCGCGGCATTCCTGCCGTTGTTCACGCTGTCCGGGGTCGAAGGCAACATCTTTGGTCCGATGGCGCGGACCTATGCATACGCGCTGGCCGGCGGCCTGCTGGCGACCTTCACGGTGACGCCGGCGCTGAGCGCCATCATCCTGCCGCACCACGTCAAGGAGACCGAGACTTGGCTGATGCGGATGCTGCACAAGGTGTATCGGCCGTGGCTCGGCTGGGCGGTGAAACACCGCCCGGTGGTGATGGCGGGCGCCGTCGGCCTGGTGCTGACCACGGTGATTGCCACCCGCTTCCTCGGGCTCGAATTCCTGCCCAAGCTGGAGGAGGGCAACCTCTGGATCCGAGCCACGCTGCCGCCGACTATCTCGCTGACCGAGGGCAACGGCTACGTCAACGACATGCGCAAGCTGATCGCCGGCTTCCCCGAAGTCGACTCGGTGGTGTCGCAGCACGGTCGCCCCGACGACGGCACCGATGCCGCCGGCTTCTTCAACGCCGAGTTCTTCGCGCCGCTCAAGCCTGTCTCGAAATGGCCCGGCAGCCACGACAAGGACGAACTCACCGCGCGGATGCTCAAGCAGCTCCAGGCGAAGTTTCCCGGCGTCGAGTTCAACTTCTCGCAGTACCTGCAGGACAACGTCTCCGAAGCGGTGTCCGGCGTGAAGGGAGAGAACTCGATCAAGCTCTACGGTAACGATCTGCAGGCGCTGACCGCGACCGCCAACAAGATCAAGGCGGTGCTGTCGACCGTGCAGGGCGTGCAGGATCTTGCGGTGTTCACCTCGCTGGGGCAGCCGACCATCCAGATCGACGTCGACCGGGCGCGCGCGGCGCGCTACGGGCTGACGCCTGGCGACATCAACGCCACCATCCGGGTGGCGATCGGCGGCGAGAGCGCCGGCGATCTGTACGAGCCCGGCAGCGACCGGCATTTCCCGATCGTGGTCCGGCTGGCGCCGGAATATCGCAAGAGCGCCGAGGCGATCCACAATCTGCGGATCGGAGTGCAGGGGCCGAACGGTATCACCCAGATCCCGCTCAGCGAGGTCGCCGACATCCAACTGGTGTCAGGCGCGGCTTACATCTATCGCGAGGATCAGGAGCGCTATCTGCCGATCAAGTTCTCGGTGCGCGGGCGCGATCTCGGCAGCGCCATCCAGGAGGCGCAGGAGAAGGTCGCCGCGGAGGTGCGGTTGCCGCCGGGGTCGCGGGCCGAATGGGTCGGCGAATTCGGCAATCTGCAGGATGCGATCAAGCGGTTGTCGATCGTCGTGCCGATCAGCCTGGCGCTGATCGGGGTGCTGCTGTTCTTCAATTTCGGCTCGCTGATCGACACCCTGCTGGCCATGAGCGTGATTCCGATGGCGATCTTCGGCGGCGTGATGGGCCTGCTGATCAGCGGCATCCCGTTCAGCGTTTCCGCGGCGATCGGCTTCATCGCGCTGTTTGGTATCGCGGTGATGGACGGCATCATTATCCTGTCGCAGTACAATCAGCTGATCGATCAGGGGCTCGACCGGCTGCGCGCCGTGATCCGAACTGGCGAGCTGCAGCTCCGGCCGGTGCTGATGACCTGCGTGATCGCCGGTGTCGGCTTGCTCCCTGCTGCGATGTCCAGCGGAATCGGTTCGCAGGTGCAAAAGCCGCTGGCCGTCGTGGTGGTCACCGGGATGCTGCTGGCACCGGGGGTGATTCTCGTCACGCTGCCGGTACTGATCTCGTACTTCTCCCGGCACCGCGCCAACTAAGCGCCCAACGGGACGCTGACACCTAGTAACCACCTCGTAGTCGAGCGAGGTCCGTCGCCACGGCTGCGGCGAGAACGTGTTGAAAATGGCCGCGCTCTCCGCTGCTGCCGTGTGACAATGTGGTGACGGGCGGCGCGTCGATACAGCGCATCGGCAGCTTGACCTGAGTCAAGGAGAGCGGGCGAGGTCGTGGCAACCTTCAACCATGGCTAGGCTCCTGGTTTACCGATGTCCGCAGAACGGTCTGATGACTCAGACCTGGATCGCCGACGAAGTGGTCGGCGAGGATCGGCCGACCTATGAGCCGGTGTTCTGTCTGGCGTGCTCGCAGCAGCATTTCATCAGTCTGGCCACCGGGCGGGCGCTCGGCGACACCACCGCGGTCACCACTGCGACGCGCAGCCCGGCATTCCCGCCGCGCGCGCCCGAGCTTGCCTCTGAACACGGTCCTGCGGGGGCCTAATAGCGGGCGCGGATCTGGCGCGGGCTGATGCCGAAACGCCGGCGGAACGCGGTCGAGAAGTTTCCCAGAGTGCGATAGCCGACCATGTGGGCAACTTCGCCGATCGACAGCGTGTCGCGCTCGAGCATCTCGCGGGCGTAGTCGAGCTTGCGACCACGCACGTAGTCGAAAATCGTCGTGCCGTGCAACACCCGGAAGCCGCGCTGCAGGCTGCCGGGATTGAGGCCCGCCGCCGCCGAGATGGTCTGCAGCGTCAGTTCCTGGTCGAGATGCGCATCGATGAACGAGCAGGCGCGCTGTACGCAGCGGCGATGCGCCGGATGCAGCACCGCGCCCTCGAAGCAGGCCGACGCGTCTGTGATCGCCTGCAGGGCATCTGCGACCATCTCGATCGAGCGGGATTCGAGATACAGCCGCTCGAGCGGGCCGGCGAGCGGCGGCGGATTGAGGATCTGCTCGGCGATCGCGATTAGACGCGGCGTCGCCTTCCAGCGCCGGGTGGCGAGATGGCCGCGGAGAAAGCGCAGCGCCTCGGCGCATGCCGGCGAATCCGCCAACGCCTCCTGGTCGAGCCATTCCGGGCTGAGGGTGACGTTGACCTTGCGGATGTGGGCGCCCCTGACCGACTGACGGGCGAAGCTGTCGAATCTCGAACGGGCGATCGCGATCGCTTCGATCTCGTGTGCGCCTTCCGTGCTGCCCAGCTCCATCGGTTGGCCGCCCAGGCAGACCCGGACGCAGCCCTGCAGGAACAGCGCCACGGTGAGCCCGGGCGGCTGGGCCGCCTCGGTGTGCAGATCGTGTATCTCGCGCGTATCGGTTGTGTGCAGCGTCAATCCCTGCCGCAGGTGAATTCGACGAAATTCTCCGACCAGGATCGGCGAACTACCTGCCAATCCCGGCGTCACCAGTCGAAATGCGCTGTCGGTGGCACCGGCCAGACGCTTGAGATCGTCGGCGCTGACGACCTTCCGTTGCCGGTCCGAAAGCATCGATCACCCTTGAGCTTCAGGGATTGCAAAGCGGCAGCATACACCAGCCCGGATCGGGATTGTCCTGCCTGCGACCTATAACGTCTCTAGATTAGCTGGCGGGCCGATCTTCCAGACGTCGGCGTTCGGCGGCGAACTGGAAAGATTTCAAGCTCAGGCAAAGAAGAATCACGTCCGCGCAACACTCCCGCCCATGGCCGCCCGACGACACATTGTCGTAACTCATCCCGCTAGTCGAACTCAGCAGTGGGGAATGAGTGATGCGAAATCGAGCGGCGACAAGTCGGCATCCGCGATCGGTGGCAGGCCAATTGGCGGCGACGCTGGGCGTGCGCAGTATCGGCACGTTGTCGATCTTGTCCGCGATCGCCACCGCGCCGGCATTCGGGCAGACCGCTGCGTCGTCGTCGGGCGCAGGCGGCGGAATCCCGCTCGACGCGATCGTCGTCACCGGCGAAAAGGTCGAGCGGGACCAGAAGAACACCGCCTCGTCGGTTTCGGTGATCACCCAGAAACAAATCGAAACCGAGAAGACCGGCGACGCCTCGGTGTCCGAAGTGATCAACGGCGTCCCGAACGTGGTCTATACCGACACGGTGAGCGCGCCGGTGATCCGCGGGCAGGACACGCAAGGGCCGCTGACCGGTCAATACTCGTTCTGGGGCGGCACCGTGCCGCGCGCTACGATCAACCTCGACGGGCACTATCTCAGCTACAGCGAGTACTATTTCGGCGCCACCTCCGCCTGGGACGTGAAGAACATCGAAGTGTTCCGCGGGCCGCAAACCACTTCGCAGGGGGCGAACGCCATTGCCGGCGCGATCATCGTCAACACCAAGGATCCGACCTTCAAGCCGGAGGGCGCCTATCAGGCCGAGATCGGCAGCTACAACACGCGGCGCACTTCGGTGGCGGTGTCCGGTCCTCTGATCAAAGACGAATTGGCGGCGCGGCTCGCGATCGACTATTCGGGCCGCGATACTTTCATCGACTACGTCAGCCCGAACTTCCAGCGGGGATTGACCGACCAGGATTTCCGGTCGCTCGACGCGCGTTTCAAGTTGCTATGGCTGCCTCAGGCGATCCCCGGCCTAGAGGCGAAGCTGACCTACGCGCATAATTCCAGCAATCGTCCCGGCCAGGAGGCGGCGTCGGCGCCCTACGAGAAGCTGCAGCACGTCACCACGACGATGCCGACCTGGAACCAGGTCAACGACACCGGCATCTTCGATCTGAAGCACGATTTCTACAACGGGTTCAAGCTGTTCAATCAGGTACAGTACACCGGCTCGTCGGTCCATCGCGTCGCGCCGGTAGCCTCGAACGGCAATGCCGATATCGAGCGCAAAAACGTCTCCAACGAAACCCGCATGACGTTCGGCGATCAGGATTCTGTCCTCGGCGGGCTCGCCGGCGTCTACTACGGCTACACCAAGGCCGACGAGATTCTGTATCTGAGCGGCATCTCGACGTTCGACGACCGCAAGACCAATCTCGGCGTGTTCGGCGAACTGACCTATAGGCTCACCGATCGCTGGACGTTGACCGGAGGGCTGCGCTCCCAGCACGATCATATCCAGCGTGCAGGCCTGTCCGTCTACGCGCCGCAGCGGATCGACTACGACAACACGTTCACCGCGCTGCTGCCCAAGCTGTCGGTGGCCTATGCGCTCACTCCCGAACTGAGCGTCGGGGCGCTCGTCAGCCGCGGCTACAATCCCGGCGGCGTGTCGCTCAATCTCAATTCCCGGCAATGGACCACCTTCAAGGAGGAATCGCTCTGGAACTACGAGCTGTTCACGCGTGCGAATCTGCTGAACGATAGGCTCACGGTGAACGGCAATTTGTTTTTCATGGATTTCAAGAACGCCCAGTACAACATCCCGGTCGTGATCTCGACCGGCATTGCCCAGACCTACGTCATCAATGCCGAGAAGGCGCACGCTTACGGCCTGGAATTTGCGGTCGACTATCGGATGATCGACGGCCTGACGCTGCGGGCGGGTGCCGGTGTGTTGCGTACCAGGATCGACGAGATTTCGAGCAACGTCAGCTACGAGGGCAACGAGTTCGCGAGATCGCCGGGCTACATGCTGAGTTTCGGCGCGAGCTGGGATGCGACCGACAAGCTCAACGTCTCGGGGCAGGTCCGTCACCTCGACAAATACTATTCGGACGTCGCCAACACCGCGAAATACGCAATCGATCCATACACCGTGGCTGATCTTCGCGTCAGCTACAGGCTCCACCAGATGGCGGAGATTTACGGCTACGTGAAGAATGTCTTCGACGAGCGCGCTCCGACCTACATGCAGGAGAATCGCGGCATCGGCGGCACCGAGGCGAGCATGACCGAGCCGCGGATGTTCGGCATCGGTATGCGCGGAAGCTTCTGAGCGAGGCGGATGGCGGGGCTTCGATGCGGCGGCTCGACCAGATCGCACGCGCGCCCCGTGCGGATTGGAACGATTCCACGTTCTGGCAGAGAAGAATCGCCGCTGCGCAAAACTCCGGCTATGGCTGCGCTGCAGCACCTGCCGTAACTGATCCTGCTCATCAGCTTCATCAGCAAGTGGGGATCGAGTGATGCAGGAGCGGGGCGTAGCGGCGCGGGGATGGTTGGCGGCCGTCGGTGGATTGGCGGTGACGTTGGCGATGCCGGCGGACGGCCATGCTCAGACGGCAGCGCCGTCGGCGTCGGGGTCGTCGCTGCCCGCGGTGGTTGTCGATGCGCCGAGCCGCGCCCGTCCGGCGGCCCGGCCGCAACCCGCACGCAACGCCAATCGGGCCGCGGCCCGGCCTCAGCGCGGTCGCACCACGACGGCCGCGCCGCCGACCGCGGCGGCCGCCACCAGCGCGGCGGAGACCGCGACCGGCCCGGTCGCCGGCTACGTCGCCGGCCGCAGCGCCACCGGCACCAAGACGGATTCGCCGCTGGTCGAAACGCCGGCGTCGGTGTCGGTGGTGACGCGCGACCAGATCAGCGATCAGGGCGCGCAGAGCGTATCGCAGGCGCTGCGCTACACCGCCGGCACCTTCGTCGATCTGCGTCCCTCCAGCCGCTACGACATCGTTCCGGTCCGCGGCTTCGGCAATAATAACGGCGTGCTGCAGAACTTTGTCGGCTTCCAGGACGGGCTGAAGCTGCAGCGAGGCATTTCGTTCGCGGTGCCGACCGTGGACTCCTACGGCCTCGAACGGATCGAAGTGCTGCGCGGGCCGGCGTCGATCCTGTACGGTCAGTCGAGCCTCGGTGGCCTGGTCAACCTCGTCAGCAAGAAGCCGACCGAAAAGGCGTTCGGCGAGATCGAACTCAGCGGCGGATCGTGGGATCGCAAGCAGGCGGCGTTCGATTTCGGCGGGCCGGCCGATGCCGAGGGCAAGTGGCTGTACCGAATGACCGGACTGGTGCGCGACTCCGGCACCCAGGTCGAGGACGCCAAGGACCAGCGCTACATGATCGCGCCGGCGCTGACCTATCGGCCCAGCCTCAACACCTCGCTGATGGTTCTGGCGAACTACACCTACGATCCGAACAGCTGGTACAGCGTGTTCCTGCCGCAGCGTGGTACGGTCGAATCCAACCCGTTCGGCCAGATCCCGACCAGTTTCAACGCTGGCGATCCGACCTATGAAGTGTTCAGCCGCAAACAAGCGTCGGTCGGCTATCAGTTCGAACACCGCTTCAACAATGCGTTCGCCGTCCGGCAGAACGTCCGCTACATGAACCTCGCCACCGACTTTCAGGGCGTGTCGGTCAGCGGTTTCGGCGCCAACCTGCACACCTTGACCCGATCGAAATCCAAGGTGGTCGAGCAGGTCGACACCTTCGCGATCGACAATCAGGCCGAAGCCAAGTTCCTGACCGGTGCCTTCAGCCACACCGTGCTGTTCGGTGTCGACTATCAATATGCCGACGCCTCGCGGCTGCTCGGGTCGTCTACGGCGGTCCCGACCATCGACTTCCTCAATCCAGTGTACGGCACCGTCATCGGAACGCCGGCGTTGCAGACCGACGCGTCGCAGGTCAACACCCAGTTCGGCGTGTATCTGCAGGACCAGATCAAGTTCGACCGGCTGGTGCTGATGGTGAGCGGACGGCACGATCGCGCCGGCTACGACTATCGGCAGACCACGCTGGCCACCAATGCCCGCACTCTGGCGTCGCAGTCCGACGACGCCTGGACCTATCGGGTCGGTGCGCTGTATCATTTCGACAGCGGCTTTGCGCCGTATGTCAGCTATTCGACTTCGTTCGAGCCGGTGACCGGCACGGTGCTGAGCTACGACAAAACTGCGTTCAAGCCGACCACCGGCGAGCAGATCGAGGGCGGCCTGAAGTACGAACTTCCGGGCCAGTTGCTGGCGACTGTGGCCGGTTACGAACTGACCCAGCAGAACGTGCAGACGCCGGATCCGAATCCGACCCATCTCGGCTGCAGCGGCGTCGCCACCGCGCGCTGCAGCGTGCAGACCGGCGAGGTGCGCACCCGCGGCGTCGAGGTCGAGGTGAAAGGCAGCCTCGCGTTCGGACTCGATTTGATCGGCTCCTACACCTACCAGGACATGAAGATCACCGCGACCAACACCGCCGCCGAGCTCGGCAAGCGACCGGTCCAGGTGCCGGAGCACATGGCGGCGCTGTGGGGCATGTATCACCTCAAGCACGTGTCATCGGGCGTGCTCGGCGGGCTGAGCCTCGGTGCCGGCGTGCGCTATGTCGGCGAGAGCTTCGGCAATTCGACCAACACCCTGGTGGTTCCGAGCTTCACCGTGGCGGACGCGGCGCTGCATTACGATCTCGGCTATCTGTCGCCGTCGATGAAGGGGACGCGGTTCTCGATCAACGCCAGCAACCTGTTCGACAAGGTCTATGTCGCGTCGTGCGGCGTCGGCACCAGCTTCGATGCCGGCTGCTACTACGGCCTGCGCCGCACGGTGCTGGCGACGCTGCGCTATCGGTGGTGACAGCTCGGCATGAATGCGATCCGGATGACATCGAGCGTGCTAGCCGTGGCGGAGGCGCTGACGGGCTCCGACCGCCCTCCGATCGGACCGGCCTATGCCGTGCCGGGCAGCGAGCGGATCCGGGTCGTCTCCGCCCAGGGACAGCCTTATGATCTGATGATCGCTGCGCCGGTCGGGCCGCCTGCCGATGCTGCCGCCTATCCCGTGCTGTATCTGCTCGACGGCAATGCGGTGTTCGGCACCGCCGCCGAGATCGTGGCGATGCGCTCGCGCAAACCGGAGTCGACCGGGACCGTTCCGGCGGTCGTCGTCGCGATCGGCTATCCCGGTGATCAGCCGTTCGATCTCGAACGGCGCGCGGCCGACTATACGCCGCCGGTGACCGCGACCGAGCTGCCGCTGCGGCCGGACGGATCGCGCTGGGGCAAAGTCGGCAACGCCGACGCGTTTCTCGGCTTCCTGCTCGATGTCGTGCGGCCGCTGGTCGCGGGGAAATTTGCGGTCGACCCGCAGCGCCAGGCGCTGTTCGGCCATTCGTTCGGCGGACTGTTCGCGCTGCACGCCCTGTTCACCCGCCCCGATGCGTTCAGCCACATCATCGCCGCCAGCCCGTCGATCTGGTGGCATCGCTACGTCGCCGACGACTACGCCGCAGCATTCGCGGAGCGGGTCCGGACCACCGGCGTCGATGCCAAGGTGCTGGTCACGATCGGCGAGCTCGAGCAGCGGCTGACGGTGGCCGAAGCGAGTGCTGCGGAGTCGGCGACGCGCGCGGCGTGGAAGCGGCGCAACCGGATGGTCGACAACGCGCGTGAACTATCCGATTGGCTGGCCGCGCTGCCGGGGCGGGGGCCCGAAGTTTGCTTTGCGATGTTCGCCGGCGAGGACCACGGCTCGGTGGTTCCCGCCGCGCTGAGCCGCGCGGTCGGCTTCGCGCTGGCACGGCGGCCGTGACGCGCGGCCGCACAACGAGGGAAGACACCATGAAACCAAGCTCGTTGATCGGCGCGCTGATCGCCTGGCTGTTCGTCGCGGCCGCAGCGCCGGTTGCGGCCGCGACGATCACCGTGCACGACATCGCCGGGCGCGACGTGACGCTGGAGGCGCCGGTCAAGCGCATCCTGCTCGGCGAAGGCCGGCAGCTCGTGGCGCTGGCGCTGCTGCATCCGCATCCGGCGTCGCTGCTGGTGGCGTGGTCGGCCGACATGCGGCGGCAGGACGAGCGGCTGTACGATCTGTACCGCGCGAAATTTCCACTGCTCGATCGTGTGCCGTTCATCAGCCGCGGCAGTCCCGACACGTTTTCGGTCGAGCAGGCGCTGGCCGCAGCGCCGGACGTGGCGATCCTGAGCGGCGGCTACGGTCCGTCGCGGCGCTCGGACGACGTCGTCCACAAGCTGGAGGCCGCCGGCATTCCCGTGGTGTTCATCGACTTCGTCGAGGACCCGCTGACCAACACCGTGCCGAGCATGCGCATCCTCGGCCGGCTGCTCGGCGAGGAGGCGCGCGCCGAACAGTTCATCGCGTTCTATCAGTCGCACATGGACCGCATCACCACGCGGTTGGCGGCGGCCAAGCCGGCGCCGCCGAACGTGCTGATGCACGCGCATGCGGGGCACATGGAGTGCTGCAATTCGCCGGGCCGGGTCACGATCGGCGCGTTCATCGACATCGCCGGCGGCCACAACATCGCGGTCGACGTGCTGAAGCAGCCGGCTGGCCGGCCCAGTCTCGACGAGACGATGGCGCGCGGTCAGCTCAGCCTCGAATACGTCATGGCGCGCGATCCCGACGTCTATGTCGGTACCGGCGGGCTGCATCTGCAGGCGCTCGGCGGGCTGGTGCTGGGCCCTGGCGTCGACCCTGCCACCTCGCGCGAAGACCTCGCCAAGGTGGTGAGCAAGCCGGGCCTCGACGGGCTGCGCGCGGTGCGGACCGGCCGCGTGCACGGCATCTGGCATCTGTTCAACAACGTGCCGTTCAACTTTCTGGCGGTCGAGGTGATGGCCAAGTGGTTCCACCCCGATCTGTTCAAGGACGTCGACCCGGACGAAAGCCTGCGCGAGCTCAACAGCCGCTTCCTGCCGGTGCCGCTGGTCGGCACGTTCTGGATCAGCCTCGACCCGAAACCGGCGGAGCGCGGCCGATGAGCGATCTCACCGCACCGGCGCAAGCGATCGTCGCCGGGCATCTGCGGCGCACGCGCCGCCGCGCCGCCGTCGTGGTACTGCTGGGGATCGCCGCGATCATCGCGCTGCAACTCGATTTCGGCACCGGCCCGTCGTCGCTGACGACGGCGGAGCTGCTGCGCGGTCTGTTCGATCCGTCGAGCCTCGGCCGATCCTCGGCCGTGATCGTCTGGGAGATTCGTCTGCCGCAGGCGCTGATGGCCGCGCTGGTCGGCGCGGCGCTGGCGGTGGCCGGCGCCGAGCTGCAGACCGTGCTGGCCAATCCGCTGGCGAGCCCGTTCACGCTCGGCATGTCGTCGGCCGCGACCTTCGGCGCCGCGCTCGCGATCGTGCTCGGCATCGGCATTCCCGGCGTGCCGCGGATCGGCATCATCTCGACCAACGCGTTCGTGTTCGCGTTCGGGTCGGCGCTGCTGATCCAGGTGCTCGGCCGGCTGCGCGGCACCGATGGCCAGACCCAGGTGCTGTTCGGCATCGCGCTGTTCTTCACCTTCAACGCGCTGGTCGCGATCATGCAGTTCATCGCCACCGAACAGGCGCTGCAGCAACTGGTGTTCTGGACGATGGGGAGCGTCACACGCGCCAACATGCAGAGCGTCGCGGCGCTCGGCGTCGTGGTGCTGCTGACGTTCCCGCTGGCGATGGCGTCGTCGTGGCAGCTCACCGCGCTGCGGCTGGGGCAGGATCGCGCCTCCAGCTTCGGCGTCAACGTCCGGCGGCTGAAACTGTTCGCGCTGCTGCGCATCTCGATCCTGACCGGCGCCGCCGTCGCGTTCGTCGGCACCATCGCGTTCATCGGCCTGGTCGGGCCGCATATCGCCCGGCTGCTGGTCGGCGAGGATCATCGCTTCTTTCTTCCGGCCAGCGCCTGCGCCGGCGCGCTGGTGCTGTCGCTGGCGTCCTGTGCCAGCAAGCTGATCATTCCCGGCATTGTGCTGCCGATCGGTCTCGTCACCTCGCTGATCGGCGTCCCGTTCTTCCTGGCGCTGATCCTGATCCGGCGGGGGCGCGAATGACCGGGACCGACCTGCTGATCAAGGGACTATCCACCGGCTATCCGCGCCGCCCGGTGATCCGCGACCTGACGTTGCCGCCGCTGCCGACCGGCAAGCTGATCGCCTTCGTCGGTCCGAACGCCGCCGGCAAATCCACGCTGCTGATGGCGCTCGCCGGCCTGCTGCCGTCGACCGGAACGATCACGCTGGGCGATCACGAATTGTCGGCGCTGTCGGCGCGTGATCGCGCCAAGGTGATGGCGTTCACGCCGCAAACGCTGCCGCAAGGCGTGGCGTTGACGGTGATCGAGTCGGTGATCGTGGCGCTGCGCGCCTCGGCGACGGCGGAGCCGCATCTGCCGGGCGGCTCCGCCGCGCATCGGGCCGCCGTGGCGCTGGATCGTCTCGGCATTTCCGACCTCGGGCTGGAGTCGCTCGATCAGCTCTCCGGCGGCCAGCGTCAGTTGGTGAGCCTGGCTCAGGCGCTGGTCCGCGATCCGAAACTGCTGCTGCTCGACGAGCCGACCAGCGCGCTCGATCTGCACCACCAGATCGTGGTGATGGACACGCTGCGCCGGCTCGCCGGAGAAGGCCATCTGGTGATCGTCGTGCTGCACGATCTCAATCTGGCGGCGCGCTGGGCCGACTACGTCGTGGTGTTCGATCATGGCGGCTGCGCGGCGGCGGGAACGCCGGCCGAGGCGCTGACCGCGGCGACGATAGCGGAGGTCTACGGCGTGGTGGCGCGGATCGAGCCGGGCGAGCAGGGCCGTCCTCATATCATCATCGAAGGCGTATCGCCGTCGCATCGCGATGCCGCCGGGCTGCGCAACAGGAGTGTGTGATCATGACGCTTGTGGTCGAACCGAAGATGGCGCCGAAGCGCTTCCGTGACGTCCGTGTGCTGCACGTCGTGCGCAATCGGCTGCTGACTCCGAACATGCGCCGGATCACGCTCAGCGGCGACGAACTCGACAATTACGGCGACGGACCGAACATCAAGCTGCTGGTGCCGCCGCCCGGCGTCACCGAACCGGAATGGCCGATGGCCGGCGAGGGCGGCCGGCCGATCTGGCCGGCGCCGGACAAATGCCCGGCGCTACGTACCTACAGCCTGCGCCGCTACGATCCGGTGGCGCGGGAGATCGACGTCGATTTCGTGATGCACGAGCACGGCGTCGCTTCGCGCTGGGCGGCGAACGCCAAGCCCGGCGATCTGCTCGGCGTCGGGCTGCCCGCAGGGCTCACCGTGGCACCGGCCAAATGGTATCTGCTCGCCGGCGATCATACCGCACTGCCGGCGATCGCCCGGATCATGGAGAGCCTGCCGCCGACCGCACGCGGCCGCGCCTTCATCGAAGTGCCGGGCCCGGCCGACGAGCAGGCCATCGACTGCCGCGCCGACATCGAACTGACCTGGCTGCACCGCAACGGTGTCGATCCGGGCGATTCGACACTGATTCAGGACGCTGTGCTCGGCATGGAATGGCCGTCGCCGGACGACGGCTTCGTCTGGATCGGCTGCGAATCCGCCACCGTCCGCCGGCTACGCGCCCATGCGCGCAAACAGCGCGGGTTCGGCCCGCGTCAGGTGCTGGCAATCGGCTACTGGCGGCGCGGCATGACCGAGCCGGCCTACGCCGACGCGTTCCGCAACGATCGCGACGACGAGTACTTCGCGATGCTGGATGAGCATCATGGCGGCCACGACCACCATCATCACGACGGCGAGCATCATCACCACTGAGCCGGCGAGCGTCAGCCGCGCGAACTGATCCGGCTCACTGCCCGGACGGGGTGCGCAGCCCATGCCAGGCGTCGCGCACCTGGTGGTAGTGCACTTCCGGCAGATAGTCCGGGGTGTTCAGGCCGAGCGTCTGCACGTCGAGCCGGCCGATCGCGCTGAGCAGGGTGTAGGAGGCGACGACGCGGTCGCGTTGCGCGCCGATCAGCCGAGCGCGCGCCTGGATCAGGTCCTGCTGCGAGTTGAGCACGTCGACGGTGGTGCGCTGGCCGCCCTGGGCTTCGCGGCCGACGCCCTGCAGCGCGATCTCGGCGGCGCGGACCTCGGACTCCGCTGCACTGACCGCGATCTTGGCGCCTTCGTTCGACACCCAGGCGCCGATCGCCGCGGTGCGCGACTGATTACGGATCTGGTCGAGCACCGAGCGGCTCTGGGCGGCGAGTTCCTTCGACTGCCGGGTCTGCGCCGCGGCGGTGCCGCCGTCATAGATCGGCGCGTTGATCTGGCCGATCAACGACGCCTGATCGGTCCCGAGCGTGCCGAGCGTCGAATCCGCCTGACGGCTGCGGCTGGCGCTACCCTGCAGTGTGACGCTCGGCAGCAACGCACCTTCAGCGACCCTGATCGTGGTCGTGGCGACATCGACGTCGTAGCTCGCAGCCAGTACCGCCGGGTTGCCCTTCATCGCTATGCCGATCGCGTCCTCGCGGCTCCTCGGCAACAGCCGATCGATCGGTGCAGCGGCGCTGAGCTTGCCCGGCGGATTGCCGACGACTTCGGCGTAGGTGGCCTGACTGATGGCGAGATTGACCTCGGCGGCGTTGAGGTCGGCGCGGCCGCGGCTGAGCCGCGCCTCGGCCTGAGCGGTATCGGTCGGCGTGACGTCGCCGGCGTCGAGCCGCTTCTTGGTGATGTCGAGGGTCTGGGTCAGGAAGTCGACGTTGGCCTTCTGGGCCGCGACCAGCGCCTGATTGGCGAGCACGTTGGTATAGGCCGTCACCGCGTCGAGCAGCACGCCCTGGCCGACATTGCGCAGCGCCTCGCGGCCGGACTTCACCTGCAGTTCGGCGACGCGCACGCTGTTGGCGGTGCGAAAACCATTGAACAGCGTCTGCGTCACCGTGACGCCGATCGTCCAAGGCTTCAGTGTGTCGCTCTGAAACGTATTACCAGGAAGCAGATTGCGGACCTGCTGCAATCCGACGCCGAGAGAGGCGACGAGCTGCGGCCGATAACCGGCGAGCGCCTGCGGCACGTTCTCATCGGTGGCGCGCTGACGTGCGCGCTCGGCAGTGAGCTGCGGATTGGACTGATA
Source organism: Rhodopseudomonas pentothenatexigens (assembly GCF_900218015.1). Classification (GTDB taxonomy): domain Bacteria; phylum Pseudomonadota; class Alphaproteobacteria; order Rhizobiales; family Xanthobacteraceae; genus Rhodopseudomonas; species Rhodopseudomonas pentothenatexigens. The sequence goes on from NZ_UFQQ01000006.1 coordinate 89,243, forward strand.
GGCTTTGACCAGTGCGTCGGTCAGACCCTCGGCCGGGGCCGGCCCGACCGTGGCAATGCCGATCGCCGTCGCGAACCCGAAGGTCAGCGTCGTGCGACGGGCACGATCCACACTACCAATCAATGTCGTCCACCAAACCATCCGGTCCCGCGCCCTCCTGGACATCCGCCCCGCGATGCCAGCGCGTTTGTAGAACGCACTGCAGCGCGAGGCAAATCCGCCCGGGCCGGTGGTGGCGCTTGTGGCTGCAGTGTTGTGATGCAGCAACGCTGCGACGATCGGGCGCGCAGTCTCACGCGCCTTTGAATCGCGTGGGGCGTCAACCGTCAGCGTGCTGTCAGCGGTTCTTGTTGTTCGGCTTGCGCTTTTCGATGAACGCCGCCATGCCCTCGGCGCGATCTTCCAGCGCGAAAGTCGAACGGAACAGGTCACGCTCGACCGACATGCCTTCGGCCAGTGTGGTTTCCAGCGCACGGTTGACCGCGCTCTTCGCCATCGCGGCCGCAGGCTGCGACATCGACGCGATCTTCTCCGCCGCGGCGAGCGCTTCTTCCATCAGCCTGTCGGCGGGCACGATCCGGCTGACGAGCCCGGAGCGCTCGGCTTCCTGCGCATCCATCATCCGCCCGGTGAGGCACAGATCCATCGCCTTGTATTTGCCGATCGCACGGGTCAGGCGCTGGGTACCGCCGATACCTGGAATGGTCCCGAGCGTGATTTCAGGCTGGCCGAACTTCGCGGTGTCGGCCGCGATGATGATGTCGCACATCATCGCCAATTCGCAGCCGCCACCGAGCGCGTAGCCGGCGACCGCCGCGACGGTCGGCTTGCGGCAGCGCGCTACACGGTCGCCGCCGATCGAGGTGAAATCCTCGTTGAACATGTCGATGAAGCCCTTCGGCTGCATTTCCTTGATGTCGGCGCCGGCGGCGAACGCCTTGTCGCTGCCGGTGATCAGGATGCATCCGATCGCCTCGTCGGCTTCGAGGTCGTCGACCGCCGCGCCGATCTCGCGAAACACGCCGAACGACAGCGCGTTCAGCATCTTCGGGCGGTTGAGCTTGATGATGCCGACGGCGTTCTGACGCTCGACGATGATGAATTCGAAAGTGCTCATGATGCGTTGATCCCCGGACGGCCGACCGCGGCCGCGGGCAATCTGCCCGCTGCCGCCAACGGCTTCAAGGGGTGCACGCGCGTCGTCAGGCCATGAACATCCGCGCCGCGGAGGCGAGGGTGAGAAGGCCGCCGGCGGCGATGAAGATCTTGCCGATCAGCGACGCCTTGTCCCACGCGTCGTCATCCTGGCTCCTGGCTTCGACCTTCGGATCGGACTGCGACTGCGACTGCGCGACAGTCGCGGTGTCGTTGGGCGCGGGTTGCTGTTGCTGAACCTGGGCCTGCTGTTGCGCGGCGTCGCTGGCGGCCCGGTCGATGTCGTTGACCTCGTCGGCCGCGATCACGGCGGGCTCGCCGGATGTGGCGGCTGGAGCCGCCGGCGCTTCGGCTGACTGAGCGGACGGGGTGGGCGCCGCAGGTTGAGCCTTCGCGGCTTCGGCCGGGGAGGCTTCGGCATTGGCGTTGGCGATCGAAGCCGGCAGCACGCCGCTGGCGTCGGCGAGCGGCTTCGGCTCGGTCTGAGCGCTGCGGGCGCTGCTTTCCTCGACCGGCGACTTCACCACCGGTTTGGTCGCAGCCTGCTTCTTCTTGCTATGCTGGGTGCGGTGTTTGACGATCTTCTTCTTGGCCGCCGGTTTGGCTTTGGCCGCGCTGTCGCTGGCGGCCGCCTGCGGCGCTGCCAGGCTCGGTGTCGCCGGTACGATGCACCACAGGCCCACCGACAGACCTGCCGCAATGATCAGAGCCGCGCGCCCGCTGGCTTTGATGTCCATGACAATCTCCCCAATTGCCAGCCCTGCGACCAGAGACCGCGGCGTGGTGGCGTCAGCGCGGCCAAACCGTGAGAAATCGTCGCTGATCCGCGGCAACATCTTGGCAAAAGTCGCGAGGTGGTTGGGGGCGGCCGAACAGTGCTATGGGAGTTCCGACAGCTCGGCCTCGCTGCGGTCCTGATCACGACGCCGTGATCGGCGGCCCGGCGCGTAACGGTCGCAGATCTGGACCGAATTGCTTGTCGGGAGCGTGTGTGCGCGGACGTGACGACGAATGGACCGACCTGATGCGGTCAGCCAATGCCGGTGACAGCATCGCGTATCGGCGTCTGCTCGAAAGCGTCACGCCGGTGCTGCGCGCAGGCGCACGGCGTGGGCTCGCCCGCGCCGGACAGCCGGTGGATCAGGCCGAGGACATCGTGCAGGACATTCTGCTCGCCGTGCATCTGAAGCGGCACACCTGGGATTCCGGCGCGCCGTTCGCGCCGTGGCTATTCGCGATCGCGCGCAACAAGCTGATCGACGCGTTGCGCCGCCGCGGTCGCCGGGTGTTCGTCGACATCGACGACTTCGCCGAGACGCTGCCCAGCGAGCCGGCACCGGAGACGCTGCCGGCGAACGAAGTGACACGGCATCTCGACGGATTGCCGCCGCGCCAGCGCGAGGTGCTGCAGTCGATCGCGGTCGACAGCGCCTCGATCAAGGACACCGCGGCGAAGCTGTCGATGAGCGAAGGCGCGGTGCGGGTCGCGCTGCATCGCGGGCTGTCGGCCCTCGCCGCAAAACTGAGGACGGAGTGACGATGGAGACCCACCGCCTGATTGAAGCGCTTGCCGCCGATGGCGCCAGCCGCGACCGCCCGGTCGGGCAGGTGCTGGCTGCCGCGCTGCTGGTGGCGCTGCCGGTATCGGCGGCCTTGCTGCTGACGACACTCGGCCTGCGCTCCGATCTTTCCGAGGCGATGCGCAATCCGTTCTTCGACCTGAAGTTCGTGGTGACGCTGGCGCTGTCGCTGTCGGCGATCGTCGTTGCGCTGCATCTGTCGCGGCCTGAGGCGACGGCGAAAGGCTGGCGCCTGTTGCTGCTGGCGCCTCTGGCGATCCTCGGCCTCGCGATCGGCGCCGAGGCGATGCTGCCGCATCGCACTTCGGCAATGACGCGGCTGCTCGGTCACAACTCGCTGCTGTGTCTCGGCTCGATTCCGGCGTTGTCGCTGCCGATCCTGGCGGCTGCGCTGTTCGGGCTGCGCCGTGGCGCGCCGGCGCGTCCGGCGTTCGCCGGGGCGCTTGCCGGGATGCTGGCGGCTGGGCTCGCCGGCACGCTCTACGCAGCACATTGCGTCGACGACTCACCACTGTTCGTCGCCACCTGGTACACGCTGGCGACCGCGATCGTCGCCGCGCTCGGAGCTCTGTTGGGCGCTCGGGTGCTGCGCTACTGAGACACCTCCGGGATGTTACCGATCTGCGAATGAATTTGACTCGCTTCGCCCCTGTGGTAGCAAAACACCAAGGGGCGCAGGATGGGCAGGTTTTCACGACGGCGGGCGAGGGCATTGGTGGCGGCTTGGATCGCCGCCTACGCGCTCGTGCTCAACGTGGTGCTCGCCAGCGCGCTGCTCGCCGGCCAGTCGCCGGTCCAACTCATCACCGGCCACGAATTCTGTCTTGCTGCCGCGGATGATGGCGCCGCGGGCGACAGCGGCCAGCCGGCCAAAGCCGTTCCGATCCGCTGCCCGCTGTGCCTCGGCCAGCACGTCAGCGCCACGCCGCCGCCGCTGTCTCCGGCGCTGGCGATCCGGATTGCCTTCAGCATCCGCTACGAAGTCCCGCGCGCGGCGCCGTTCGTCGCGCTGCGGCCGTCTTTCGCTCACCAGCCGCGCGGCCCGCCGGTCCTGACCTGACGATCGCGCGCGTTTGCGCGCTCCACCTCATCGTCCGCTCAGTTGCCGGAGTTCCATCATGTCATCCGCATTTCTGCGGTCGCGCAGCCGTGTGCTCGCGCACGCCACCGCGCTCGTCTCCACCTGCCTCGTCGTCTTGCCCGCCGCGGCGCAAAGCCGTTCCGACAGCACTCTGCCGCCGGTCACGGTGCAGGCGCCGGACCAGGCCGCCCGGCCCGCGCCCGCGCGTCCGAAGCCGCGCGCAGCGTCGCGATCCACCCGCGCGGTGCGTAGTGCCGCCCCGACTCCGCAGCCGTCGGCTGCGCCGGTTGCAAGCGAGGTCGCACGCGGGCCGGCGCTGACCGTGCTCACCGTGCAGCAGGCGCTACGCGACATCGAGCAGACGCCGGGCGGCGTCGCGCTGGTGCCGGCCAACGCCTATCGCAACTCGACCGTGTCCAACACCATCAAGGACATTCTCGACTACGTGCCCGGCGTGTTCGCGCAGCCGAAATGGGGCGACGACACCCGGCTGTCGATCCGCGGTTCCGGCCTGTCGCGCAATTTCCACCTGCGCGGCGTGCAGCTCTACATGGACGGCATTCCGATCAACACCGCAGACGGCTACGGCGACTTCCAGGAGATCGATCCGACCGCCTACAACTACGTCGCGGTGTACAAGGGGGCCAATGCGCTGCAGTTCGGCGCCAACTCGCTCGGCGGCGCGATCAATTTCGTCACCAAGACGGGACGCGATCCGTTCCCCAACGGCGTCAGCGTCGATGCCGGCGCGTTCGGCTATCGCCGGCTGCAGGCCAATGCCGGCGGCGTCAACGGCGCGTGGGACGGCTATGTCACCGCATCGACCCAGGCCGCCGAAGGCTTCCGCAATCACAGCGACGGTGAGGCCCACCGGCTCAGCGCCAATATCGGCTACCAGATCACGCCGGACATCGAGACCCGGTTCTATCTCAACGCCAATCACGTTCGGCAGCGGATTCCCGGCACCGTCACCAAGGACGTCGCTCTGAATGCGCCGCAGACCGCCGCAACCAACAACGTCGCGCTCGATCAGCAGCGCAACATCGACACCGTGCGGCTCGCCAACAAGACCACGATCCGGCTCGACAATACGGTGGTCGACTTCGGGGCCTTCGGCGTCGACCGCCACCTGATGCATCCGATCTTCCAGTGGCTGGACTATCGCTACCAGGATTACGGCGGCTTCGCCAAGGTCACCGACGACCGCAACGTCGGCGGTTATCGCAATCGACTGGTCGCCGGTGTCAATCTCCTGAACGGCCGGCTCGACAACAAGCAATACGTCAATATCGCCGGGCAGAAGGGCGCGCTGGCGTCGTCGTCTCTCGACAAGTCGACCAACACCAGCGTCTTCATCGAAGACTCGTTCTATTTCATGCCCAACGTCGCGCTGGTCGCCGGCACCCAATTCCTGCACGCCACCCGCGATCGCCGCGATCGCTTCCTGTCGGACGGCGATCAGTCCGGCTCGACCACGTTCAATCTGTGGAGCCCGAAGGGCGGGCTGCTGTGGCAGATCGATCCGAACTGGCAGGCGTTCGCCAATATCTCGCGCAGCGCCGAGGTGCCGAGCTTCGGCGAAAGCGCGTCGGGACCGGGGATTCCGTTCATCCCGTTCACGAGTATCCGGCCGCAACGCGCCACGACCTACGAGATCGGCACCCGCGGAAGGCGGCCCGACCTGACCTGGGATCTCAGCCTGTACCGGGCTGAGATCAAGGACGAGCTGCTGTGCCTGTACAGCGCGTTCGGCAACTGCAACGTCACCAATGCCGACCGCACCATGCATCAGGGCGTCGAAGCCGGCCTCGGCGTGACGCTGTTCAAGCACCTGTTCGAGCGCGCCGGCGCGCCGGACCGGCTGTGGCTGAACATGGCCTACACGCTGAACGACTTCCGGTTCGACGGCGACGCCAGGTTCGGCAACAACCTGCTGCCCGGCGCGCCGCGGCACTATCTGCGCGCCGAGCTGCTCTACAAGAACCCGAACGGCTTCTATATGGGCCCGAACGTCGAATGGGTGCCGCAGGCCTACTACGTCGACAGCGCCAACACGCTGCAGACCGAGCCCTACGCGCTGCTCGGCCTCAAGGCCGGGATCGACAATGGTGGCCCGTACTCGATCTACATCGAAGGCCGCAACCTGCTCGACAAGACCTACGTCGCTTCCGCCAGCATCATCGACAAGGCGAATGCCAACTCGCCGCTGTTCGAACCCGGCACCGGCCGCGCGGTCTATGCCGGCTTCAAGGCGCGGTGGTGAGGGACGCGCCGCCGGCCGCTCAGGCGGCCGGCGGCTGTGCTGTGGCGGATTGCTGCATGCGGTAGAAGCGGAGCACCTGCTGCGCGGTCGAGGTCCGCAACCGCTCGTAGGTGTCGCGGCATTCGTCGAGGTCGTGCGATCGCGTACCGTTGATCTCGTCACGCATGTCGATGATTTCGCGCACCGTCGCCCACGGCAGGTTGCAGACCTTGGCGAGGATCAGCACACCTTCGTCGCGCGACTCGACCATCATCGTCTCGGCGGTTTCGACCGTGATGTTGGCGAGGCAGGCGATCGCCTGATTGGTCTCGTCGAATTTGCGCTGCTGTGCGAAGCTGTGCACTTCGACGGCGTCGATCCGACCCTCCTCGAACAGCGAACGCACCAGACCATGGGCGATACTGGTCTGCCGGCTGATGCCGCGCGGAGCCGACCGGGCGAGCCGGCTCGCCTGCCGCACCGCGGTGTCGACCTCGGCCAGTGCGTGGGGCTGGGCTGCTTCGAGCTTGCTGCGGACGGTGGCCGAGGCGATGGCGATCATTTTCAGGTACTGCGGACGCGGAATGGCCCGCTGGCCGAGCGCATCGGCGAGATCGTGGTCTTGTTCGGCGCGTCGCGCCAGCGTGCAGTAGCCGCTGTCCGAGAACTCGGCGCCCGGGTTCTTGACCGTGCTCTGAACCACCGCCGGATTGCCGAGTTCGACCAGCACGTCGGTGACGGCGCCGCTGAGGGCGCGGCGAACCGAGATCGCCATCATGTGCTGCTGGCCCTTGGCCCGCGCATTGGCGATCAGAGTCGCGTCGTCGAGCTGCTCGGATTGCGACAGCACCGGCGCCGCGATTTCGATCTGGTCTTCGAACGCGAGCTGTCTGATGATCCGCGGCGGCGCCTTCACCGTGGCCAGCCGCTGCGCCAGCAGCGCCTTGGCGTGCGACTCGATGTCTTCCACCAGACAGGTGAAAACGTCGTCGAACACCTCGATCTGCTCATCGTTGTAGTCGACAGCTCCCAGGAACAGGTCGGTGACCCGCCGCAGGGTCTCGACCCGGCGCGCAACGGTGCCGTGTGCCAGCGTCGCCTGCAATTCGTCGAGCAGGTGGAGGGCGGGCCGCTTCGATCTCGAAATCATTACTCTTTCCTGGAGCCGGTTCGGCGCCTGATCCTTCAGGCGTAGGCAATTCTGTTTCGTCCGCCGTGCTTGGCCTCGTACAGCGCGCGATCGGCGCGCGACAGCACAGATTCGGTGGATTCCTGCAACGACATGGTGGTGACACCGGCGGACAGGGTCACCATCATGCTCGGCGAGAAAGCGCTCCAGTCCAGTCCGGCGACGATCAGGCGCAACCGGTCGAGGATCTGGCGGGCTTCGTCTTCGGTGGTGTTCGGCAGCAACAGCAGGAATTCCTCGCCGCCGTAGCGGCCGAACCGGTCGAAGCTGCGGATGTTGGCGAAGATCGTGATCGCGAAGGTGCGCAGCACTTCGTCGCCGGTCGGATGGCCGAACGTGTCGTTGATGCGCTTGAACCAGTCGAGATCGATCAGCGCCAGCGACAGCGGTTCGCAGTGCCGGGCGGCGCGTTCGATCTCATTGTCGAGATGCCGCATGATGCTGCGGCGGTTGTACGCGCCGGTCAGCTCGTCGAGTTCGGCGAGCTCCTCGATGCGCTGATACGCTTCCCGGAGCTGAGTGCCGCGCTTGTACAGCGAGTCCCGCATCGCCTTGGAAAACACGCCGATGAACATGCAGCGGCCGACGGTCAGCACCAGCGCCAGCAGGGTGGCGAGCCGTTCCAGCGGGGTGTGATGCGGCAGGCCGATCGGCAGATCGGTGAGCAGGAATAGCGGTGCCAAGGTGCACAGCAGCGCGGTCCACGAGATCAGCGCTTGCCGCCGGTTGGCACGCAGCGCCGCAAAGCCGAACACGACGAACAGTTCGAACAGGAAGAACCCGCCGATCTGCGGCGCCCAGGCGGTGAAGGCGACGATCAAGACCAGATGGGCGAGGGCGATCGGCACCGTCAGATAGTGATCCGGAAAACGGTCGTTGAATCCGGATTCCGAGAGGATGAACAGGATGCTGCCCAGAACGCCGCCGCAGGCGGCGAACGCCACTGCGACGATCGACGGAATGGTGCCGGCCTGGACGTAGACCAGCAGGATCGCGGCGTCGATCATGAAGCTGGTCGCGATCAGATCCAGCATGTGCCGGCGCTGCCGCATGCGGCGACCACGGACGGCGAGGGTCCGGGCGTCGTCGGCGCTGGTTGGGGAGCCGGGCAGGGCGCCCGGAATCACGGCAGTTCGTCCCATCGTTCGCCCGATCGAGAGTGGGTCTCGGGAACCTACGAGAAAAAGCCTTTCGTTTTGGTATCTGCCCGGTGCGGTGGTGGACTCCGGATCTTGCGCTACACGGTTGATTTCGCGGCATTCTGCACTGCGGCCCGGCGTCGGGGCTGGCGCCACAGATGTGTGGAAATGTCGCGCAAGCCGGCTCGGAGCTTGGTAACCTCCCTGCGGCCGGAACCCCGACTCAGGGCTCCGGCGAGCCGATGGCGGCAATCGCCGGGAAAGCGTGCGGAACCGGCCGGGCCGCGCCGAACTGATGCTGCGGGACATCCCGAGGAATTAGAATTTGCTTTTATTTATCGAACCTTCCGCCGGGACGAGCCGACCAAAATCAAGAGATGGCCAGTGACGACCAAGCAGGCTGCCACCGACGAGGTCCTCATCACCAGGATCGCTCAGGGCGACCGTGTCGCGATGCAGGTCCTGTATGGCCGGCATCACGTCAAAGTCTTCCGGTTCGGACTGCGGCTTGTCCGGAACGAACAGATCGCCGAGGACCTTATCAGCGAAGTGTTCCTCGACGTCTGGCGTCAGGCCGGCAAGTTCGAGGGACGGTCGTCGGTTTCCACCTGGCTGTTGGCGATCACTCGGTTCAAGGCGCTGTCTGCGCTGAGACGCCGCAAGGATGCCGAGTTGGACGAGGAGGCTGCGGCTGCGATCGAGGATTCCTCGGACGATCCGGAAATCGCAGTGCAGAAGAAGGACACCGGCGAGGTGCTGCGGAGGTGCCTGACGTCGTTGTCGCCCGAACATCGAGAGATCGTCGATCTGGTGTACTACCATGAGAAATCAGTCGAAGAAGTCGCCGAGATCGTCGGAATCCCGGAGAACACGGTGAAAACCCGGCTGTTCTACGCGCGCAAGAAACTCGCCGACCTGCTGCAGGCGGCCGGCGTCCAGCGAGGCTGGCCATGATGGCGATGAGCAACACGATGCCCGAGCAGCGGGAGCCGGGCGACATCGAGGCGCTGCTGCCGTGGTACGCCGCCGGCACGCTCAGCGCCCGTGACGCCCGTCGCGTCGCCGAGGCGCTCGACCGCGATCCGGAACTGGCGCGGCAATACGACGTCATCCTCGAAGAATATGCCGCGACCATCGAGCTGAACGAGAGCCTGGGGGCGCCGTCGTCGCGCACGCTGCAGAAGCTGCTCAGCGCGATCGATGCCGAGCCAGCCCCGGCATCGGGCGCCGGGCGCGGGCTGGGCGCGCGATTTGCCGGGTTCTTCGCCGGGCTGTCGCCGAAGGCGCTGGCCTGGTCGGCGTCGGTCGCCGGCCTTGCGCTGTTGCTGCAGGCCGGGCTGATCGGGGCGATGCTGGCATGGCCCGATTCCGGCCTGCTGCAGATCGCTGCCGACCAGCGGCCGCGTGACATCGCCTCGGCGCCGCCCGCCGCCGCCCCGGCGCCGCCGCCCGCCGCCGCGCTGCCCGAGCGCGCCGGCGACGCGGCCAAGCCGGCCGCACCGATGGTGATGGCGGAGCGGCCGGGCGGGCCGGTGATGCGAAGCCTGGCGCCGCAGACCGCGCCTCCGCGTGTGCTGGTCAAGTTCGCGTCGGAGGCACGCGCCGGCGAGATCGCGGCGCTGCTCGACCGATACAACGCCGTCGTGGTCGATAGCAGCAGAGGCGGGGTATTCCGGCTGCAGTTCGGCGACCGTCCGCTATCGAAGCAGGATCAGGAGAATCTGGTCGGCCGTCTGCAGAAAGAGCAGATCGTCAGCGTGGTGCTCGCCGCGCCCTGATACGTCGCGCCGCAGGATCCGCCGTTGCCTGCCCTGGCGAGTCACCCTGGCGAGGCTGTGCCGCGCCGTGTCGACGCCCGCGGCGAGACGACGCAATCCCTGGTGATGTTTCACATCCGCGCGCGCCGGAAAAAAGTGGCAACCGAATTGAACGTCCCAGCGTTGTCCGATGACCAATCGTTGTGGGAGCGGAAACCACCTCCCCAACGAGGCCGTATTCGGCGCGAGCGCCCATCCACCCCAGCGCCTGATATGGCTGTGACCCGCCCGGTTGTCCCCCCGGGCGGGTCTTTCGTTTCCGGGCCGCGGTCGGGTCTCGCTTGGGCCTTTTCGAGATCAAAAAGGCTGAGCTCGTGGAGCTACGAGTTACCGCTGCTCTGGACATGGTAAATTTTTGTTAACAACATTGTTCTTAAGCTTTGCGTCGATTCGTGAGTTGCGTCGCGTTCCTTTTCCTCTCCTGGCGGACTGACCATGGAACAGACCGACGCCGAGCGCGGCCGTGCGCTCGTCGAGCGCTGGTGTTTGCTCGCTGAGCAGCGGCTGGACTACCTCACCGAGCTGTTCGAAAGCGGCCGATGGCGCCGTTTTTTCGGTGAGCGCGAGTTTCTCGAGAACATCCAGGATGCTAAAGCCGCCGTCGAATCGTGGCGCGATCTGTTGAAGCGCGAGGCGACGCTGGACAACCGGCCGGTCGATCTGTCCTGGCTCGGCCGCAACAAGCAGGTCGCGCCGCGCCTGGCGTTCGCCTTCGACGGCGAAATCATCAACGGCTCGGCGCCCAAGCGGCTGCCGGCACCGCCGAAAGCTCAGGCGCCAACGGCAAAGCCAACCGCCGCGGCGAAGTCGGCCGAGCCGCCCCCGCGCCCGGTGGCCGAGCAAGCCGCCCCGGCAATCGTGCCGGACGACCTTCCGGTGTGGCTGCATGCGCTCGATCCGGAGCGGATGGGACAGCGCTACTCCCTGCTACGCAAGGCCGGCTGATTATCGCCGGCGCTCCGGCGCACACGACCGTTAGAACACGGCACCGGCGCCTGATTGTCGCCTCGGCGATTCAACCTTGGTCGTAAGGCTGAAGGGTCGCAACCCGCGCGCCGCCGTCATCGACCAACTATCCGGGTGTCGCGAACATCAATATTTACCGCGACTTCACGATCACTTTTGACCTCGATCAAGCTTGCAGCAGGGCCGAGAGCCCGGCGATCTTCGCAATCTGACGCCAATGAGCGCCGAATTGCGCCGCCGATGTTTAACGGATTGGAACGAATTTCGGTGCACTTATTACGTGCGAACCCGTTCTGGATTCGCTCATAAGATGAAATTCACAGTAGGGGGACAACGCGGCGACGTGCGCCCCTTGCCGTGCCGTGGATCCCTCTCCCATGCGCTGAGTACAGCCACGCAGCCGCGCGGCCTCGTCGGGAATCAGATCCATGTCTAGTGCTCATTCGTCGCACGTGTCGCCCGCTGCGGCGGGCCCGTTTTCGTTCTTCACCAACCGCAAAATCGGCATCAAAATCGCCATCGGCTTCGCCGCCGTCGAAGTGCTGCTGGCGCTGCTGGCGATCCTGAACTACGCCAACTTCAGCAAGCTCGGCGAAGCATTCTCCGCATTCGATCAACGCGTCGGCGTCGTCGACACGGTTCGCGACATCGAACTGGACTTCGTCAGTTTGCGCCGGACCGTGCGCGAATACAGCCTCACTGGCGACGATGCGCTGATCGCCGAGGCCGGCAAGCGCCGCGCCGAACTTCAGGACAACATCAAGCGGGCGATGCAACAGGTCCGCGATCCCGGCCGTCAAGCTTCGATGGTCGAACTCGGCAGCAAGGTCGATTCCTACGTCGCACAGTTCGACGGGCTGACCAAACTCCGGCAGGATCAGAACCAGCTGTCGCTGACAGTGCTCGGGCCGGTCGGGCAGCGGATCGTCGGACGGCTCGAGCAATTGCAGTCCGCGACGATGAGCGGCGACGGCAACAGCGATCAAGCGCTCCTGGTCGGCCAATCGATGAAGCAGTTCCTGCTGCTGCGGCTGTTCGCCAGCAAGGTTCTGGGCATTCATCTGGAGAAGGCCGCTCAGGCCAGCGCCGAAAAGGCGCTGGCGGATTTCAGGACTGCGCTGTCGACGATGAAGACGGTGCTCACCGCCGACTCCGAACGCAAGCAGCTTGCGGCGATCGAGGCCGACCTCGCGATCTACGCCGACGGCTATCAACGGTCGGTCCGCGACGTGAACGAGATCGACGCCACCATCACGGCGATGACCAAGGTCGCGCAATCGCTGGCCGGCGATGCGGCGGCCATCAAGCAGTCCGGTGTCGCCGAACAGAAGCAGATCGGCCACCAGACCACGGCGCTGATCGGCGAGACCCAGAACCAGATCCTGTTCATCACCCTGGGCGCGATGGCGCTCGGCTTTCTGCTCGCCTGGCTGATCGGCCGCGCGGTGTCGAAACCGATCGTGGCGATGTCGGGGGTGATGAAGGAGCTGGCCGCCGGCAACACCGATGTCGAAATCGTCGGCTCCGGCCGTTTGGACGAGATCGGCCTGATGGCCTGCACCGTCGAAGTGTTCAGGAACAACGCGCTGGAATGCGATCGCCTGAAGACCGAGCAGGAGGAGGCCGAACGCCGCGTCGCCGCCGAGCACAAGGCGGAGATGCAGCGGCTCGCCGATCACTTCGAAGGCGCGGTCGGTGAGATCATCGATACCGTGACGTCGGCTTCGACCGAGCTCGAAGCCTCGGCCGGTACGCTGACGACGACCGCCGAGCGCTCACAGGAGCTCGCCTGCTCGGTGGCCGCGGCCTCCGAACAGGCCTCCTCCAACGTGCAGTCGGTGGCGTCGGCGACCGAAGAGATGGCGTCCTCGATCACCGAGATCAGCCGTCAGGTGCAGGAGGCGGCGCGGATCGCCAACGAGGCAGTGGATCAGGCGCGCAAGACCAACGACCGGATCGGCACGCTCGCCCAGGCGGCGAACCGGATCGGCGACGTCGTCGACCTGATCAACACCATCGCCGGCCAGACCAACCTGCTGGCGCTCAACGCCACGATCGAGGCGGCACGCGCCGGCGACGCCGGTCGCGGCTTCGCGGTGGTGGCGCAGGAGGTCAAGGCGCTGGCCGAGCAGACCGGCAAGGCGACCGGCGAGATCAGCGCGCAGATCAGCAGCATGCAGTCGGCGACGCAGGAGTCGGTCGGGGCCATTCGCGAGATCGGCGGCACCATCGAGCGGATGTCGGAGATCGCCTCGACGATCGCGTCGGCGGTGGAAGAGCAGGGCGCCGCCACGCAGGAGATCTCGCGCAACGTGCAGCAGGCGGCGCGCGGCACTCACGACGTCTCCTCCAACATCGCCGACGTGCAGCGCGGCGCTACCGAGACCGGCTCGGCGTCGTCGCAGGTGCTGTCCGCCGCACAGTCGCTGTCGCGCGACAGCACGCGCCTGAAGGACGAAGTCGACCGCTTCATGGAGACGGTGCGGGCTGCATAAGCCGCCGCGTTGTCGCGAGCAATTCGCAACTGATGTGTCGCGCCCGGGTCTGGTCCCGGGCGCGCGCGTTTGCGCGATCTGTGGTCCAAAAGTGACATCTATTCCAAATGTCATGAGGCGCGGTATCTCATTACTTCGCAGTATTGTTGCACCTCCGGCGCTGTGATTACTGTGCCTCGCACAGGCTGGGGACGAATGTGCTGAGGGCATTGCGGAGCGGGGTGAAGGCAAGAGCGTCGGTCGCGCATGCGCGCCGTCCGAGCCGATCGCTCGCGGTCCGTAACGGGTCCGCTTGGTTCGGCGCCGCGCTGCGGATGTCGACCAGTTGGACCGTCACCCTCGCGCTGCTGCTGCAGATCGCGCTGTCGGCGATGCCGCCCGCGAGCGCCGCGTCGCTGGACGTTCTCAGCAGCGCCGGCATCTGCCATTCGATCGACACGTCCGCGCCGGCCGAGTCGCAGGATCGGGTAGTGGTGCACTTCAAGTGCATCGCCTGCGTCCTGGTCTGCAGCCTGCCGCCACCGTCGCTGGTCGTCACCGCGGCGCCGAGCTTGGCCTGGGCGTGGCTCGCGCACCGCTGGCCGCTCGCCGAAGCCGCTCCGCACAGCGCTCCCGTCTCCTCGCACTCCGCTCGCGGACCTCCGGATCTCGCGTAACCGCACGTTCGCTGATCGCGCCTTTTGCGCGGTGGCGATGCTTTGCCGTTTCGCTGTTGCCATCGTCGCGTCCACTTCGTCGCGGCGCACGGGGGCACATGTCCTGCGCCAGCCACGCGCTGCGCGCGCTCGATCATCCGTGAGTTGTTACCATGCCATCCGTCTTGTCCGCCGGCCTCAGCCGGTCGTTACTGCTGTCCACTTCGCTGCTGTCGCTGCCGCTGGCGGCCGTCGCCTTCTCGGCGGCCTCGCTGTCGTCGGCGCCGGCTTCGGCACAAACCGCCAGTCGGCTGTCGACCATCGTGGTCGATCCCGCCAGACCGCGCGCCAAACCGCGCGTTCGCGCCACCACGCCGTCACCGCAGCGCGGGCCGGTGATCCGCGACGCTGCGGTGGCTCCGTCGCCTGCCGCTGCATCGTCTCAGCCGGTGTCCGCCTCGGCCACGACGCTGCCTGGCTCGGCGGCGGTGACGCGCAGTCTCGGCACCAGCGACAGCGCCTCGCTGATCACCGACATTCCGGGCGGCGCAGTATGGGGCGCCGGCGGCGTCTCCAGTCTGCCGGCGCTGAACGGAGTCGGTGCCGACCGTGTGCAGGTGGCGATCAACTCGATGCTGATCAGCCCGGCGTGCCCGAACGAGATGAATCCGCCGCTGTCCTTCGTCAATCCGCAGATGATCGCCAGCATGCGCGCCTATCTGGGTGTCGCGCCGGTCAGCGTCGGCGGCGACTACATCGGCGGTAAGATCGACGTCACCACCGCGCCGCCGCAGTTTGCGAGCGGGCCGAGCCTGCTCACCACCGCGACGGTCTCCGGCTTCTATCGCAGCAACGGCAATGCCTACGGCGCCGATGCGCGCGCCACGATCGCCAGTCAGGACACCAGCGTCACCTACACCGGCGGCTGGGCCCGCTCCGGCAACTACAAGGCCGGCAACGGCATGACGGTGAAGTCGACGCTGTGGGAGGTGCAGAACCACGCCGTCAGCATTTCGCGGCAGAGCGCCGGCAATCTGTTCACGCTGCAGGTAGGCGGGCAGTTCATCCCGTATCAGGGCTACGTCAATCAGTACATGGACATGGTTTCGAACCGGTCGATGTTCGTCAACGGCCGCTACGACGGCGTGTTCGACTGGGGCAAGCTGGAGACCTCGGCGTTCTATCACCGCATCCGGCACACCATGGGCTTCATCGCGCCGGACAAGATCGCCGACATGCCGATGGACACCCGTGGCACCGACCTCGGCTATAACATCAAGGCCTCGGTGATCGCTTCCGACCACGATCTGATCCGCATCGGCAACGAGACCCATGCGTATCGGCTCGACGACTGGTGGGATCCGGTGCCTGGCTCGGGGATGATGATGTCGCCCAACACCTTCATCAACATCAACGACGGCCGCCGCACCCGGCTCGGCACTTTCGTCGAGTGGGAGCGTCACTGGAACCGGGAATGGACCACGCTGCTCGGCCTGCGCAACGACGTAGTGTGGATGGGGACCGGCAACGTCCAAGGCTATAGCGCCATGTACGCCGCCGATGCGGCCCGCTTCAACGGGCGTGACCGCGATCGCACCGACGTCAATTTCGACGGCTCGGCGCTGATCCGCTACGAACCCAACGCGATCAGCCAGTTCGAACTCGGCATCGCCCGCAAGACGCGCTCGCCGAATTTGTACGAGCGCTACGCTTGGTCGACCTCGGCGATGGCGATGAACATGATCGGCTGGTTTGGCGATGGCAATGGTTATGTCGGCAACGTCGATCTGAAGCCGGAGAAGGCCCATACCGTGAGCTTCACCGCCGCCTGGCACGACCCGGCGCAGAAGCTCTGGGAAATTCGGGTCACGCCGTATTACAGCTACGTGCAGGACTATATCGACGTGAACCGCTGCTTCGTCGCGGGCAGTTCGACCTGCTCGGCGGCGAACCTGACCAAGACCAATGCCTTCGTGTTCCTGCAGTTCGCCAACCACGATGCCGAACTCTACGGCGTCAATCTCGACGGCCGGCTCACGGCGTGGGACAATGCGGCTTACGGTCGAGGCGTGCTGCGCGGGCAGTTCGCTTACGTGCACGGCCAGCGCACCGACGGGATCAATCTGTATCATGTGATGCCGGTCAACGCGAAGCTGGGGCTCGATCACGAGATCGGCGGCTGGGTCAATGGCATCGAGCTGCAGCTGGTCGGCGCCAAGACCCAGGCGAGCGAGGTGCGCAACGAGACCACGACCTCGGCCTACGCGCTGCTGAACCTGCGGACCGGCTATCGCTGGGAGAACGTGCGGCTCGATGTCGGCGTCGATAATGTGTTCGACAAGTTCTACACGCTGCCGCTCGGCGGAGCCGACCTCGTCGACTACCGCGCGGCCTCGATGATGGGCGGCACCTCCCCGATCTGGGGCTACGGCGTGCCCGGCATGGGCCGGTCGTTCAGCACGCGACTGACGGTGTCGTTCTGATCGCGCGCGGGGCCGCTCCCGATCGGAAGCGGCCCCGAAAACTCAGCGAAGGCCGCACTTCCCGCGGTGACCATGTTACCGGTCGGCGGGCTGCCAACACGTTGATAGTGTCTTCGCTCAATCGAACGAAATGCCGATCCGTCGTTCCTTTCGCCAGATCACCCGGCTGGGCCGCTTGATCTGATCGCTCGGGATGTGGAGCGTGAAGTGGTCGGGGATGGACAGGGGGGACGCGACGTCCAGCGCCGCGCCGGCTTTCGAAATGTTCCTGACGTTGCAGTCGATCGCGCCGCCGCCGAACTCGATCGTAGCGGCCTTCAAGACCCGCCGGCGCGGCGTTTTTCTCTGCTCATCCATTGGGCCGTTTGAACATGAGAGCTTTATAATTTTGTGAACATATCACCCAGTGTATCCCCGGGGAGGCGCTACCCGATTGCGCTTAGTTGAGGCACGGCGAGAGTGGCCTCGAAGGGGGATGCCGCGGCGCGTGACCGGCGCGGCGTGATATCGCCGGCAAAAAGCCCCGTCACGGCAAGGAAGAAACTTCCTCGCACCTTCAAGGGCTGCGACACGGGACCGTTGTGAGTCGGTGGAGCAAGGTTGCGCTGCGCCGAAGAGTTTGCCATTTTTACGGTTGCATGGAACCTCGGATGCAATCGCGATGTTCGGCGGCGGGCGGCGTCGAGCAATTGGGAAACTGGATTGTCCGGCTGCGGCCGGGCGAACTGCTGAGTGTCACTGGGATCGGCATCAACGAGGTTCGAAAGGCTCTGGCGACCGTTGAAACGGAGCGCTCTGCCTTGATTCTCCCCGACGCGCCCGGTGCTGAAGCCATCCTGATCCATCTGGTCGATGATCTTGCAGACCTTGCCCTTGCGTGCTGGCCACATTGGTATGGGACGGACTGTTCGACGGAAGAGGGGCGTCGGATCGTGGCTGCTGACCACCCCGCGATCGCGGCGGCCTGGTTTCGCGCGGCTTCCAAGCGGGCGGCACATGGTCATCGGCCGCGTCTTCGGCGGATGTCGATCTCGATCGAATTCAAACAATTGATGCAGGCGATCGATCCCCCCCATTTGTTGTTGCTCTCGACAATCGATCCAAGCGACACCGCCCGCTCCGCACCGGTCATTCAGGTCCTCGAGTGGTGTGCTAGCCATGAGGCGTCGGTGGTCGCTATCTTTCCGAGAAAACCGCCCGCCGTCGCGCCGTTCGATCGTCTTTTATATGGTGCCGTCGACGTCGTATCGGCAGTCCAGCCGCTGCAAACTCGCTTCATCGCCCCGAGCGGGCGCGCGCATCACGCGAGTCTGGTCGAGCAGCGCGTCGAGGCAGCGCTGCTTCAAGACGGCGAACTCGCCTCGCTGTTTGTGTGTAACCAGACTGTCGCAATCGACGGTTATGGCAGCCCGCGTGTCGATCTGTTGTGGCGGGACGGTCGCGTTGTCGTCGAGCTCGACGGCCCCGAGCACCAGGGCGATCCGAATTTCGCCAACGATCGTCACCGCGACTACGAACTCCTGGTGGCCGGCTATCTGGTGCTGCGCATCACCAACCAGCAGGTCGCCACCGATCTGCAGGCCGCCATCGAAAAGATCCGCGCTGTCGTTCGATTCCGAAGAACAACCCTCAACCTACGGTAACGCCTATGACCCCGAAACAGACGTTGATCGTGTGGTGCCTACTGGGCCGCAAGGGCCAGGCGTTGCAGGCCGAGATTCGTCCCGAGGTCGACAAGAAGGACCGGGAGGCGCTGGTCGCCGACGGATTGGTCTCGAGCTCCAAGATCGGCCGCGCGCTCGGACTGAAGCTGGAAGACAAAGGATGGAATTGGGCCGGTGAACACCTCGGCGACGAATTGCCGAAGAACTATCATGTGCTGCAGCAATGGCTGGCGATGCTGAAGCAGCATTTCGAGAGCAGCGGCGTCACGCTCGCGGAATTCATCGGTCCTGCGCCCGAATGGCCGCCCGCTAAGCAGCCGAAGCAGCCGCGCAAGAAGAAGTCCCCGGCGTCGAGTCGGCCCAAGAGGAAGAAGGTCGGAGGCCACGACCGGCTCGATACGCCGTCGCCGGAGCAATTGCGGGCACGAATCAAGCAGGCGTATTTGGCGATCACCAACGGACGGAGAGGAGTGCCCGTGCCGTTGGGGCAGCTCCGTGAGCAATTGTCCGACCTCGACCGCACCACGGTGGATGGCGCGCTGTTGAGGATTCACCAGACCGAGACGAAGGCCGGATTCGGCCGAAACGACGATCCGAAGAGCATTTCACCCGACGAGGCTGAAGCCGCCTTCAGCTCCGGCGGAGACCCGTATCACTTCATTTGGTTTCAATCATGAACGTAGCTTTGCAGGCGCTTCGTGTCGTCGATTTCAACTGGGTTCGCTCGTTGGACAGCATCTGGTTCGACGAAAATGCGGCTGCGGACGTCGGGCCGAACGCCGATATCATTGACCACGTCACTCAGGAGTTTCTCCGCGAAACGCTCGGGCCCAGATCGCGAGCGCCGGGAATCCCGCTGACGGGACATGCCGGGATCGGCAAGACACACTTCGTCAGCCAGCTACGTCGTCGCGTTTGGGACGATGGCGGTTGGTTCGTGCTGCTCGAAGTGCTGGGCTTGACCGATTTCTGGCGAAACGCTGCGCTGAGCTACGTCACGTCGCTGCTGCAGCCGATGTCCGATGGACGCCGTCAGCTCGAAGCTGTGCTGGCGGGCGTCGCGCGCCGCTTCAGAGTCGAGAAGGAGGTCGAGACCGCTTTCAACATCCCCAATATCGAGGCGCGCAAGATCGTCGACGTGCTGGTCAAAGGTTTGATGCGGCACGACGTGCAGAACACGTTGCGGCACCAGGACGTGTTTCGCGCGATGTGCCTGCTGCGGTCCAACGACATCAACAGTGCCGGGCTCGCGCATGCCTGGCTGCAGGGCTACGATGCCGACGAACAGGCGCGCGCCGCTCTCGGCTTTCTGAAGCCGCCGCCCCAGCCGGTCGATCTCGTCAGGGGCATGTCCTGGATCATGAGCCTGGCCGGGCCGACCATGGTGGCGATCGACCAGATCGACGGCGTGGTCAACCCGAGCATCGTCACCGCCCATCTCAACGACGACGCCCCGAACCAGGGCCTCGGAGAAGCGCTGGCAGCTGGATTGCTCGAGCTCTACGACGTCGGACATCGCAGCATGACCGTCGTCACCTGCCTGTTCAACTCGTGGCAGGCGCTGCAGACGAGGGGTTTGATCCCATTCAGCCAGCGCTTTCGCGAACCGTTGAACCTGCGCGAGATCAAAGATCCGGCGGACGTTCGCAGCTTGATCGTCAGCCGGCTGACGCCGGCCTATGCTTCCGTCAACTTCACACCGCCCTATGCGAGCTGGCCGTTCAGCGAGAACGCGATCGCCGGTGCGGCCGGTATCATCTCCACCCCGCGGACGATTCTGATGCGCTGCGATGCATTCCGTCGCAGCTGCATCGAAGCGGGCGAGGTGACCGAGTGCGAACGCCTGACCGAGGCGGTTGCCACCCCCAACAGTTCTTCCTCACCCGACGGCTTTATCCAAGAGCTTCGACGACTTGCGTCCGCCGTCGAGATCGACGATCTGATCGTCGCGGACGACGACGGCAAGCTCGCTGGTTTGCTCCGTGAGGTGTTCGATCTCTACGCGCGCGAATTCGAGCCCAATGAAGCTGTCGATCTGGAGAGTCGCGGCGATCCGGCGCAACGGGTGCCGCCGCTGCATGGAAGATTGACGTTCACGTACCACGACCAGAACGACCGCGAACGGCACTTCTGCTTCCGTGCGCTCGAACACACCCACGCAATCTCGTTTCAGGCGCGGCTCCGCGCAGCGCTGACCGCGTCCGGCATCAATGCCAAGATCGCCGATCGGCATCTTGTCCTGGTGCGACGGAGCCCGATTCCGGGTGGGGCCAAGACCAAACAGTTGTTCGAGCTGTTTGAAAAATCGGGCGGTATCGTCGTCGATCCGGCGGATGCTGATCTGAAGGTCTTCGTGGCGTTGCGCCAGCTGAGCCGAGACGCCGCGACTGACGGTCGAGGAGCTGAGTTTGATTCCTGGCTTCGCGCCGAGAAACCGCTTCTCGCCACGCAGTTCTTCCGAGCGGCCGGGCTCAGCCCGCCCCCGGTGACACCGAAGGCCGACGAGGGCGCGACTGTGCCCGATGCCGAGCCGGCTACGCCGGAGCCGAGATCACCGACGCTAATGTCTACACCGGGGTCCGCGCAATCTGTCGCCGCGGAACCGCCCGCTGCGACATCGCCGGTTTCGCCATCGGCACCTCCACCCACTGAGGTGCCTCGCGCCAGACCGGACGCCATCCCGATCGGGCGCCGCATCGGCGTGGGCGAAGGGCAGGTGAGTGTGCCGCTCAGGCTTCTGCCGCGCCACACCGCGATCATTGCCGGCTCCGGTTCGGGCAAGACCGTGCTGCTGCGCCGGATCGTCGAGGAGGCGGCGCTCGCGGGGATTCCCGCCATCGTCATCGATCCGAACAACGATCTGTCGCGGCTCGGCGATCCGTGGCCGGCGCGGCCGGAGTCGTTCACCGCCGAGGACGACGACAAGGCCCGGCGCTACGCCGGCAATGTGGAGGTCGTCGTGTGGACGCCGGGCGTGCACGGCGGAAATCCGCTGTTCCTGTCGGTGATGCCGGACTTTGCGAGTCTCGGTGCCGACAAGGACGAGCGCCAGCAGGCTATCGACATGGCGGCCGAGACGCTGGGGCCGCTGGCCGGCGCGAAGAGCGCTTTGCAGAAGGGCGTTCTGACAGAAGCACTGCGGCACTTCGCAAGCGGTGGCGGAGGTGATTTGGATGGTTTCATCGAGCTGCTGACGGATCTGCCCGATGGTCTCAGTCCGATCGGCAACGCCGCCAAATTGGCGTCGGGAATGGCCGACCAGCTTCATGCCGCGGTCGCGACCAATCCGCTGCTCCGCGCCGACGGACCGGTACTCGACCCGAAGCTGTTGTTCTTCGGGTCTGATCCGACGCGCGTCAGGCTGTCGGTGATCAACCTGTCGGGGCTGGCGACCGAGGCCGCGCGCGAGGACTTCGTCAACCGGCTGCAAATGGCGCTGTTCGGCTGGATCAAGCGGCATCCTTCCGAGACCGGACTGCTCTACGTCGTCGACGAGGCGCAGACGTTCTTGCCGTCGCAGAAGCCTGCGCTCAGTCTCGGCAGCGGCATCAAGCTGGTCGCCCAGGCGCGCAAATACGGGCTCGGGATGGTGGTGGCGACCCAGGTGCCGCGCGGCATTCACAACCAGATCGTCTCGAATTGCACCACGCAGTTCATCGGCAAGCAGAGCGCGCCGGCGACCATCGCGGCAGCTCAGGAGATCATTGCCGCCAGCGGCGGACGGGCGGACGACATCGGCAAGCTCAAGGCAGGCGAATTCTACTTCGCCACGGAAGGATCCGGCAAACCCGCCAAGGTCCGCACACCGATCTGCCTGAGCTATCATCCGCCCAATCCGCCGACACCCGGCGAGGTCGTGTCTCTTGCGCGACGTTCGGTCGCGACAGCATAGCTCACCGCACGTGATTGGTGCCGAGCGTCACTTGCGCGAACTTCGTGGCGCCCGGCGTGGTCAGGTCCGGCGTCACCGGTCTTGCATGATCGAGCCCGACCACCGCGCCGCGCGGGGTTTCGGCGATCGTGTTGCCGGTGATCGTCGCGGCGCCGGCACCGTCCATGACCGAGACGCCGATTCCGATGAAGCTCTTGCGCACGACGTTGCCGGTGATCGCGACGTCGCGCAGATACTTGCCCCAGCCGGCGACGATGCCGAACGACGGGGCGTTCTCGATCACGTTGCCCGACACCGCGGTGTCGGCCTCGACATAGATGCCGATGCCGGCGTCGTCGTCCGGCGCGGTGCCGATCGGCCGCTTCGGCCTGAGGTTGCGGATGATGTTGCCCTGCACGGTGCTGAGCCGTCCGCCCTCGTTGAAATTGCACACCGAGACGCCGAGCGCGGCGCCGTCGACGCTGTTGCTGGCGATCACCGCGCCTTCGAACGCGAATTCCGAATACAGCGCCACCTCGCGCACGTCGGAGACGCTGTTGCCGGTGATCTGGATGTTCGACGCCGAATTGCCGCGCACCGCGGAGTAGTCGCAATCCTTGATGCGGTTGCCGCTGATCACCACGTTGCCGGCGCGAAACGCGTTGATGGCGTTGCCGTACTGGCCGGAGCCGCCGGGGCCGGCCTTGATGTTCTCGATTCTATTGCCGGTGACCAGGGTGCCGTCGTCGCCGATCGCGGTGCGCAGGATTTCGATGCCGTTGTGGTTGGTGTCGATGATGGTGTTGTGGTCGACGCGCAGCCCCTTGGCGTCGAACGACACCACGCCGGTGACCGCGATCTTGGTCAGCATGTTGTTGCTGATCGCGCCGGAGGTGGCTTCCAGCCAGATGCCGGAGCCGCCGCTGGCGGTGATCGCGCAATCCTGGATTCGCAAGTCATGCGCGGCGATGCAGTGCACCAGCCCGCGGCGGCTCGGCAGCGGAATGCCGGCGCCGTCGAGCACTAGGCCGGACAGCGTCGCGGTTTCGGCGCCCTGGCTGTCGAACAGCGACGGCCCGCCAGTGAAGACCAGCCGGGTGGCTCCGCGTATGCCGGAGAGCTGTGCGCCGGACGGCAGTCGTAACGTCCCGGTGCGATAGCTGCCCGGCGGCAGCGCCAGCGGCACGCGGCGTTCGGCGGCGTCGTCGATCGCGCGCTGCAGCGCGGTGGTCTGGTCTTCGGAGCTGTCAGGACGCACGCCGGACAATGACGCGTCGCGGCCGCGGCGCGAGGCGGGGGCGGCGGCGAGCGGCGAGGCGGTCAGCGCCAGCGCGCCGGCGGATACCAGAGTGCCGAGGACGTCGCGGCGGTGCAGGGCCATGGCGCGCGTGCTCCTGTGCGATGATCTGCTGCGACCAGAAGTAACGCAGAATCCAACGTGGCGCTGACGATCGTGCCACGCCGGAGCCGCGATGTTTGGCCGTAGGGTTAACCCGGCTCAGGCGGCGTCGCGGCGTGCCGCGCGAGTCAGCCGCACCAGTTCGAGCAGCATGGCTTCGCCGGCATCGACCAGATGCTCGGCGGTGATCCGACTTCCCGGCCAGGCGGTGCCGTCGCGGCTGATCAGCGGCACATGCACGAAGGCGGCGAGGCGGGGCCCGCCCGGCGCCTGCGTCGCTTCGATTCCGCGCCAGCACAGATAGTTGCAGAGGTAGCGCCCGGCATCGCGCGACGCCCGGGCGTCGAGCCCGGTCGTGCGCGCGGCGCGGAGAAGCTTTTCGCAATGCGGACCAAACGGCTGCGCGTCGTCGCCCGGTACGATCGACGCCGTGCGGAGGGTCACCTGGTCGGCGTCGGGCCACAGCGTGGTGATGGCATTGCGGGCGCGGGTCTCGATCCGGACGTGCCGGGTCGACGCGGCGAGGCCGAACATCAGCAGCGCGTCGGGCCGATGCTGTGCCAGCAGCGCCGGCAGATCGCGATCGATCGCGCGGTAGCTGACGTTGAAGACATGCCCGACGCGGATGATCTCGTCGAACGCCGGCCGCCGCAGTTTGACGAGGCGATCGACCAGCGCCGGAGTCGGATTGAACGGCGCACCGGGAAACGGCCCGAAGCCGGTGATCAGGATGCGTAAGCCGCTCACCCGATCAGCTCCGCGACCCGATCGGCACCGAGCGTCGGCGTGATGGTGCCCTCGGCGACCGCGGCCTCGGTGACTCTGACCTTGGCGCGGATCGCAGGATCGCTGCGCAGCTTCGCCTTCCAGCGATCCTCCAGCAGCGTCCACATCCATTTCACCTGCTGCTCACGCCGCCGCGCGTCGAACTCCCCGGACGGCGTCGTCGCGGTGCGATGGTCGAGCACCGACTGCCACAGTTCGGCGATGCCGGTGCCGGTCGCGGCCGAGTAGGTGATCACCGGCGGCTGCCAATGCATCGAGCGCGGCGTGAGGATATGCAGCGCGGCGCGATACTCGCCGGCGGCGAGATTGGCGCGGGCGATGTTGTCGCCGTCGGCCTTGTTGATGGCGATCATGTCGGCGAGTTCGACCAGGCCCTTCTTGATGCCCTGCAGTTCGTCGCCGGCGCCGGGCAGCATCAAAGCGAGGAAGAAATCGGTCATGTCGCAGACCGCGGTTTCCGATTGGCCGATGCCGACGGTCTCGACCAGCACGACGTCGAAGCCGGCGGCCTCGCACAGCAGCATCGCCTCGCGGGTCTTGGCGGCGACGCCGCCGAGCGTGCCCGAGGACGGCGAGGGACGGATGAAGGCGTTTGGTTCTGCCGACAGCCGCGCCATCCGGGTCTTGTCGCCGAGGATCGAGCCGCCGGTGCGGGCGGAGGATGGATCGACCGCCAGCACCGCGACCTTGTGGCCCTGCGCGATCAGATACATGCCGAGCGCGTCGATGGTGGTCGACTTGCCGACGCCGGGCGAGCCGGTGATGCCGACCCGGATCGCTCGCCCGGTGTCGGGCAGCAGATCCTGCACCAGCGCGCGGGCGGAGGCCTGATGGTCGGCGCGACGGCTTTCGATCAGGGTGATGGCGCGCGCCAGCGCGGCGCGGTGGCCGCTGCGGACCTCGCCGGCGAGCGATGGCAGGTCGAGCGACTTCTTACTTGTTGCGGTCATCATCGCCTTTCGGGCGGTCGCCGCCGAAGATCGCGCTGCCTTCCGCCGACAAATACGGCTTCAGCGCGGTCCACGGCACGAAGGCGTCGTAGCTGCCCTCGGCATAGGCTCCGACGGCGTAGGGAGCGTAGTGGAACGTCAGGCCGGAGCTTTTGCCGGATTCGGTCGACGGCGCCAACGTCACCGGGCCGATCTTCAGCAGTTTCGGCTCGATGCTCTTGACGTAGTCCTCGCCGTCATCGTCGGTCCCGCGCGCTTTCTTCTCGGCCCTCAGCGCTGCGATCGCGCCCTTGACCATCGCCTGCATCGCCGCACTGCCGTCTGACAGATCGGTGAAGAACGGCCGGATGCTGATGCGCTTGCCGAGTTGCTTGTCCCACAGGATGGTATCGATGTCGGTGTTGGGGTGGGCGCCGCCGGTGTAGCTGTAGTCGGTGCGCAGGACCGAGGCATAACGGTTCGCGACCAGCGAATCCATCGTGTAGCTGCGCTCGTAGGTCCATGGGCCGTTGCGGAACAGCGCGGGATCGCTCTTGTATTCCGGCTCGGCCTCGGTGCGCTGCTGAGCGATCCATGTCTTGCCCTCGGCAAGGCAGTTCTCGGCGAGCTTGGTATCGGCCTTGATCGCTGCATCGAGCGTCACCGTGCCGTCGATCGCCTTGGTCTTGACGGCGAAGTCGGGTTTCGGCTTCGCCGGCTCGGCGAGGGCGGGGGAGAGGACGCAGATGCTGGTTAGGACCAGAACGGTGCGGAACAGGTTCGGAAGGCTCAACGGTCGGACTCCTTGCGTGCACGAGAGACGAACTGCTGAAGTGGCTCGAGATCACGCTGGATCATTTCCCACAACAGTCGGGCGTCTGTCGCGTGATAGGCATGCCGAAGCCAGTTGCCGAGGTCGGCCAATCGGCGCCAATTGATGGATGGCTCAGTCGCCTTCAATTCATCGGGGAGGTGTCTCGAAGCTTCGCTAATTCGCTCCAGAAACCTCTCGACTCCCGCTAGTACCAACCGATCCGACTCGAAGTCGGCGAAATCCCTATCGCTTAGGACATCGCGAATGTTCCGGAGCTCTGTCTCGATATGACCCAGCCGATCGGGAATCGTCGGAGGCACGTCAAAACACCTCGACGAGGTCTTGTGCGATCCGTTCCGCAAAAGCCGGCCGGATCGACCGGCGCATGGTCGCCTGAGCCCGGAGCCCTGTCGCGTCGGCCACAACATGTTCGACGCCGATCAGATCAAGAAGCGAGAAGCGAGCTTCCGGTGCGACCTCCACCAGCACGTCCAGATCACTGTCCGGTCGCGCGTCACCGCGGGCGCGCGAGCCGAACACATATAGCTTGGCCACGCCTTCGGCGCGCAATGCATCACCCCTCTCGCGCAATCTGGCGAGGATGGTGTCCAGCGGCATGTCGATGACGGAGGTCATGCCGTCATCCTACCACAGACGCCATATCTGTGCACGACACAGTTGCCGAGCGCTCGCGGAAGATGGCCGAACGCTCAGGTCAATTGTTTGAGGAAGTGGTCGGGAATATGATCACACCGGCGTTAACCGCCGCATGCTGCATCTGGCGATCCAGCGTGGCGAGCGTCGCGCCCCTGTCACGAGCCAAGCTGAGATAGGCCGCGTCGTAGTACGTCAATCCGTAGTCCTGCGCGAAGCGCAACAGATCGGACATCTGCGCCGACCGAATTGGCGGTTCGACTTCGATGTCCAGCGTCGCCAAGTCGGAGAGCGCAGCGTCGACGTCGTGCGCCGCGATTCGCTTTCGTCTCAGGTTGGTCAGAAGAACGTTTCCGACTTCCATCGACCAGTGCGCCGGCACAATCACGGCTTCGTTCAAGATGGCCTCGCTCAGCTCTCGCGCGGAGAAGCCTGTCTCGTTGAGTAGCCAGGCGATCGTGATCGAAGCATCGAGAACAATCAAACACGACGCCCTTCGTTGATCCAGCTTTTGATCTCTTCGGGCGTCGCTTTCAGGTCGATCGCCGCCGCACGTTCGCGAATGCTGGCGATTGCTTGTCGGCGTTTCTCGATCTGCTCGGGCGTCAGCTCGAGGTGCCGCGACTGGGGCCCTTCCCGCACCAGCCGTGCAACCGCAACGCCGTTGCGAGTAAGCACAACGTCGTCGCCGCTCGACTCGATCTCAGCCACCAACGCTTCGAGCCGAGACTTTGCGTCGTCGATGGCAACATGCTTCATTGCAGCTACTCCGCCGCCTGACTGGAATGGCCGAGGCGGGCGTTGAGCTTGTGGATCAGCTCTTCAGCGGCATCGGCAATCACGGTGCCGGGCGGGAAGATCGCCTCGGCGCCGGACTTGAACAGCGCATCGTAATCCTGCGGCGGGACCACGCCGCCGACGATGATCATGATATCGTCGCGGCCCTGCTTCTTCAGCGCGGCCTTGAGTTCCGGCACCGCGGTCAAATGCGCGGCGGCGAGTGACGACACGCCAAGAATGTGGACGTCGTTCTCCACCGCCTGCCGCGCCGCTTCCTCAGGCGTCGCGAACAGCGGCCCGATGTCGACGTCGAAGCCGATGTCGGCGAACGCCGAGGCGATCACCTTCTGGCCGCGGTCGTGGCCGTCCTGGCCGATCTTGGCGACCAGGATGCGCGGGCGACGGCCCTCGGCGTCCTCGAAAGCGTCGATCAGCGCCTGCACCTTCTCCATCCGGTCCGCCATCGATGCGACCTCCCGCTTGTAGACGCCGGTGATCGACTTGATCTCGGCGCGGTGCCGGCCATAGACCGTTTCCAGCGCGTCGGAGATTTCGCCGACGGTGGCTTTCTTGCGCGCGGCGTCGATCGCGAGTGCCAGCAGATTGCCGCTGCCTTCCGAGGCCGAGCGGGTCAGCGCCGCCAGTGCGGCGTCGACGTCGGTCTGCACGCGCTCCTTCTTGAGCCGGCCGAGCTTGTCGATCTGCAGTCGCCGCACGGTCGAATTGTCGACCTTGAGGACGTCGATCGGCGCCTCGTCGGTCGGCTTGTACTTGTTGACGCCGATCACCGACTGCCGGCCGGTGTCGATCCGCGCCTGGGTCTTGGCGGCGGCTTCCTCGATGCGCAGCTTCGGCACGCCGGCTTCGATCGCCTTGGCCATGCCGCCGAGCGCTTCGACTTCCTGGATGTGGGCCCAGGCCTTGACCGCGATGTCGTGGGTCAGCCGCTCGACGTAATACGAGCCGCCCCACGGATCGATGATCCTCGTGGTGCCGCTCTCCTGCTGCAGGAATAGCTGGGTATTCCGCGCGATTCTGGCGGAGAAGTCGGTCGGCAGCGCGAGCGCTTCGTCGAGCGCGTTGGTGTGCAGCGACTGGGTGTGGCCTTGCGTGGCCGCCATCGCCTCGATGGTGGTGCGCATCACGTTGTTGAACACGTCCTGCGCGGTCAGCGACCAGCCGGAGGTCTGGCAGTGGGTGCGCAGGCTCAGCGACTTCTGCTGCTTCGGGTCGAACTGAGTCAACAGCTTGGCCCACAGCAGGCGCGCGGCGCGCATCTTGGCGACTTCCATGAAGAAGTTCATGCCGATCGCCCAGAAGAACGACAGCCGCGGCGCAAACTTGTCGACGTCGAGACCGGCCGCGATGCCGGCGCGGACGTATTCGACGCCGTCGGCGAGCGTGTAGGCCAGCTCGAGGTCCTGCGTCGCCCCGGCTTCCTGCATGTGATAGCCGGAGATCGAGATCGAATTGAACTTCGGCATCTTCTGCGATGTGTAGGCGAAGATGTCGGAGATGATCCGCATCGAGGGAACCGGCGGGTAGATGTAGGTGTTGCGCACCATGAACTCTTTCAGAATGTCGTTCTGAATGGTGCCCGACAGCTTGTCCGGGGAGACGCCCTGTTCCTCGGCGGCGGCGACGTACAGCGCCAGGATCGGCAGCACGGCGCCGTTCATGGTCATCGACACGCTCATCTGGTCGAGCGGGATGCCGGCGAACAGCGTGCGCATGTCGTAGATCGAGTCGATCGCAACGCCCGCCATGCCGACGTCGCCGGCGACGCGCGGGTGATCGGAGTCGTAGCCGCGGTGCGTGGCGAGGTCGAACGCCACCGACAGGCCCTTTTGACCGGCGGCGAGGTTGCGGCGATAGAACGCGTTGGAATCCTCGGCGGTCGAGAAGCCGGCATATTGTCGGATCGTCCACGGCTGGTTGACGTACATGGTCGGGTAGGGGCCGCGCAGGAACGGCGCGACGCCCGGCCAGGTGTCGAGGAAATCGATGCCCGCGACGTCCGCCTCGGAGTAGCCCGGCTTGACCAGAATGCCTTCGGGCGTCAGCCACGGCTGGGCCTCACCTGCGGGCGCAGGGGCGGCGGTGGGCTGGAACGCGATCTCGGCGAAGTTCGGAATTTTGCTCATTTTTATCTGATCTCACTGCAACCGATCGTAACACGGTCGCCGTTTTTCGTCATTTCGTCGGGTTAGTCGTGGTCCGGCTGCTGATAGCTGAACACTTGTGCCAGCCTGTCGGGCCCGTAGTTCTGCAACGTGGTCTTGCTCGGCAGGTTCGCGATGGTGCCGGTCCAGCCGAGCCGGGCCTCGGTGCCGTATTGCAGGGTCGGGACCACGCGATCCGGCCGGTCGAAGGTTCCGGTCATGATCTCGATGCTGTCGCCCTCGAGCAGCCGATAGCCCAGCGGCGTGCCGCAGTCCTTGCAGAAGTCGCGCTCGGCAATCGAGGAGGAGCGGAACGACGCG
Organism: Rhodopseudomonas pentothenatexigens; assembly: GCF_900218015.1. Lineage (GTDB taxonomy): Bacteria > Pseudomonadota > Alphaproteobacteria > Rhizobiales > Xanthobacteraceae > Rhodopseudomonas > Rhodopseudomonas pentothenatexigens. Next base: position 119,405 of record NZ_UFQQ01000006.1, read on the forward strand.
GGCTTGCCGCGGGTCCAGGCAAAGCTGTCCTTGGCGATCTCGGCCATCGAGGCGAACGGACCGCCGGTCGCCTTCTGGCACATCCGGCAATGGCACAGCGCGGTGCGCAGCGGCGGCGCCGATAGTGCGTAGCGGATCGCGCCGCACTGGCAGCCGCCGGACAGCACCGCTTTGCCGGTCCCGGTCATGCCGCTTCGATGCCCTTCCACGCGTCGCTGAGCGTCGCCAGCGCGTCGCCGCCGGCGAACACGAACTCCTGCACGCCGGCGTCACGCAACGCGCTCTCCTGCTCCCCGGGACGGCCCGCCAGATAGATCCGCTTGGCGCCCGCAGCGGCAAGCGCCTGGGCGGCCGCGGCCGCATAGGCCGGGTAGGCCTTGTCAGACGAGCACAGGCAGGCGAATGCCGCGCCGGACGCCTTGAAGGCGCCCGCGAGTGCAGCCGGATCGGTGAAGCCTTCGCTGTCGACCGCCTCGATGCCGCCGGTCTCGAAGAAGCTCTTGGCGAAGGTGGCGCGCGCGGTGAAGTCGGCCGGCGTGCCGAGATTGGCCAGGAACACCTTCGGCCGCGACGCCTTGGCGGCAAGCACCGCGTCGGACTTGTCGCGCAGCGTCTCGAACGGCGTCGCAACACGGATCGGCGTCAGCGCCGCGAAGCTGATCTTCGCGTCGCCGGCCGGCGACACCGCGGCGGGCTGGACGTCGAGCACCTTGGCCTGCGCCTCGTGCAGGTTCGGAAACTCGGAGGCGCCGGTCAGCACGTCGCGGCGCTTGGCGATTGCCTTGTCGCGGGCGGCGCGGGTTGCGGCGACCTTCGGCTGGACCAGGCCGGCCTGCAGCGCGGCAAACGCGCCGCCGGCGCGCTCGATCTCTTGGAACTGGGCCCAGGCGGCGTCGCACAGCTCCTTGGTCAGCGCTTCGATGCCGCCGGCACCGGCGGCCGGATCGGCGACCTTGTCGAGGTTGGACTCTTCCAGCAGGATCAACTGCGTGTTGCGGGCAACGCGGCGCGCGAAGCTATCCGGCAGGCCGAGCGCAAGGGTGTGCGGCAGCACCTGCACCGAATTCGCACCGCCGAGCGCGGCGGCGAACGTCGCCATCGTGGCGCGCAGCATGTTCACGTAAGGATCGCGCTGGGTCAGCATCCGCCACGCGGTTTCGGCGGCGACGAACAGCGGCTTCGGCGCGAGGCCGCAGGCCTGCTCGATCCGCGCCCACAGCAGCCGCAGCGCGCGGAACTTGGACAGCGTCAGGAACTGATCGGCGTCCGCCGACAGGCGCGCATAGATCATGCCGCGGGCGACGTCCACCGGCACACCTGCGGCTTCCAGGGCGCGCAGATAGGCGACGCTGCAGCCGAGCACGTAGGCCAGCTCCTGCGCCTCCGAGCCGCCGGCATCGTGGATCACGCGGCCGTCGGCAACCAGGAACGGGCCCTTGAAGCCGGCGCCGGCGAGGCCGGCGGCGACGTCACCGAGGCCCTTGGCGATCTCGCTCCACTCGGTGGCGCTCGCCCCCTGCACGGCGCGCGCGCCGAGCGGATCGATGCCGAAGCGGATGTCGCAGGCGGCCGGATCGGTGCCGCGGCTCTGGATCAGAGCGGCGAGGTGGCGGACCACGTCACAGGACTGCGGCGGGAACTGCAGTTCGATCGCGATGCCGGCGTCGAGGTGGACGCCCTCCAGCACTTGCGCAATCGCTTCCTGCGTCGCCGGCAGACCGAAGCCGCGCGCGCCGACGCTACCCGCGAACACCAGCGTCAGGCCCGTGGCGCCGTTCTCGAGGTCCTGCAGAGCCTGCTTGTTGGCTTCCTTCGGCTCGGGGTGATCGACCCGCTGCATGATCCGCCACGGCGCCGCGGGAGCGCGGCCGGCGATCGGTGCCGCATCGCGCGCCCGCACGTAGATCGGATCGATCTGGATGCCGTCGGCGCTCTTGCTGATCAGCTTTTCGAACGGCGCGCCCTTCAGCACGCCGTCGACCAGCTTGCGCCAATCCTCATAGCCGGCCGGGGCGAAATCGGCGGCGAGCCGCAGCTCTTGGTTTGCAGAAGACATCGGTGAAATCGAACTCCCAGAATACCGGAACGTGATTTGGCCGGAAAATGCCACGTGCGGCCGGCGATGCCAAACAGTTGTTTGAGCAATAAGGACGAGATTGGGCTGCTGTGCGGTGCGGCAACCGTGTTGCGGGATATTCCCAGAAGCGGCGGCTCAGCCGCGGTCCGGCAGCCGCTCGATCCCGGCGGTCGACAGCTCGGCGAGGGCGTCTTTCAGCGAGCGGCCGGCGATCACCCCGTCCGGTGCGATGTCGAGCAGCGGCACCAGCACGAAAGCGCGCTCGAACAGCCGCGGATGCGGCAGCGTCAGGTCCGGCCGATTGATCACCGCGTCGTCGTAGGCGATCAGATCGAGATCGAGCGTCCGCGGTCCCCAGCGCCGTTCACTGGCGCGGTCGCGGCCGAAGCGCTTCTCGATCTTGTGCAGCACCTGGAGCAGCGACAGCGGATCGAGCCGGCACTCGATCTCGATGCAAGCATTGACGAAACGGTCCTGCTGCTCGTCGCCCCATGGCGGCGTCGCGTAGTCCGGCGAGCGCGCGATCAGTTCGGCCTGGCTCATGCCGCAGATGTTGGCGATCGCTTTGTCGAACGTGGCGCGGACGTCGCCGACATTACCGCCGAGCGCGATCAGGGCGCGCGGCATCTCAGCTCCGCCTGCGGGTGATGATCACACCGACGTCGTAGAAGATCGCCGGGATCGGCGCGTGCGGCTTGTGCACGGTGACCTTCACCGCGGTGATCTTGTCGAAGCTCGTCAGGATCGCATCGGCGACAGCACCGGCTGCGCGCTCCAGCAGCCGGTAGTTGGCATCCTTGAACGCTGCGGTGGTACACGCCACCACGTTCGAATACGATACTGTGTCCGACAGTTTGTCGGTACGAGAGGACTCGGACAGATCGGCGGTAAGCTCGAGATCGATCACGAAGCGCTGGCCGACTTCGGTCTCGTGGTCCATCACGCCGTGGCGGGCGTGCAGCACCAGGCCCGTAACGAAGATGGTGTCGTTCATCGGCTGTCCCTGATGGCGCGGGCGACTCTCAGCGCCTGCGATGTTGCGGCGACGTCGTGTGCCCGGATGATCCTGGCGCCGTTGTCGACGGCGATCAAATGCGCGGCGAGCGAGCCGCCGAGCCGGTGCTTTGGCTCGCTCGGCACCACCGTACTGATGAAGCGCTTGCGCGAGGCGCCGACCAGCAGAGGCCTGCCCAACGCTGCGAACTCGCGCAGCCGCGCCAGCGTGATCATGCTCTGCTGCGGGGTCTTGCCGAAGCCGATGCCGGGATCGAGCACGATCAGCTCCTCGGCGATGCCGGCCTTCGCGGCGATCGTCAGCGAGCGCTCGAAGAACGCTTTGACGTCGTCCACGATATCGATCGCCGGATCTGCAGCGTCGCGATTGTGCATCGCGATCACCGGGAGGCGGCGCGCAGCAACGACGCCAGCCATCTCCGGATCGCGCTGCAATCCCCAGACGTCGTTGGCGATCGCCGCGCCGTGGTCGAGTGCCCAGGCGGCGACCTCGGCCTTCATGGTATCGATCGACACCGGCGTCCCGAGCGCGACCACAGCTTCCAGCACCGGCTGTAGCCGCCGCAGTTCTTCGGCCGCGGTCACCGGCTGCGAGCCGTAGGGGCGGGTGGATTCCGCGCCGATGTCGATGATCTCGGCGCCTTCGGCGATCATCTCGGCCGCGTGAGCCTGCGCCTGCTCCGGGGCGAGATAATCGCCGCCGTCGGAGAACGAGTCCGGCGTGACGTTGAGGATCCCCATCACCACCGGCACTGGCCGCGCCAGCAGCTCGCGCAGCGGCGGCGGCTTGGCCGGAGCGGCGGGTGACGCGGGCAGCGACGGGGAGGCGGTCATGCGGCAGCGCTTTGCGCGGTCTGCGAAAGCCTGTCAAGCGACCGGCTGCGACGGCTACCCGGATATTAGTAGGTGATTTTCAGTGGCAGCTTGCGCGCCTGTTCGATCAATTGTCCGACTTCTTTTTCGGACGGCAAAGAGCGCACCAGTTTGCGCTTGAGATTGGCTTCTTTCATGTTCTGCGCCAGCCGCGCCGGATTGCGGTGGGTGAATTCGCGCAGGGTCGAGACCCCGGCGGCGCGCAGCAGGTCGACCTTGGCCTTGCCGAGGCCGGGAACCCGCATGCAGTCGGCGAGATTCGCCCACTGCAGCAATTGCTGCTCGGTGAGGCCGGTCTGGGCTGCGAGCGCCTTGCGGCCCTTCACCGTCTTGGCGGCTTCGAGCAGGGCGTCCGTGGTACGAATTCCTACCGATTTCAGTTTGCTGGCGGCGACCTCGGTGATGCCGTCGAGCTGGGAAATTGGATATGTCATGGCACTCGATACAAGGTTCAGGTGAATTGGCGGAGGCCGGGCGTGCCTTCGAGGATCGCGCCCATCTTCTCCGCGCCGATCCTGTCGCGGCCGGCTTTGAACAGTTCGCGGGCGATTGTCTTGATGTCGGACATGCTGAGGCCGAGCCCGAGCAGCTTCGTTCCCATCGCCATGACGCCGCTGCCGCCGATCAGACGGCTGAGCCCGCTACGCGAGGAGGCTGCCGCTCCGATCGCTGCCTCGGCACCTGCAATGCTGTCGATCAAAGCCTGGACAGGCTCTTGCGGTCCTTCATTGCGGAGAAAGGCGAGGATGATGCCGATGGTCTTCTCGGCAACAGATTCATCCAGACCGGCCTTGTCGGCCAGCCTTTCAATCAACTCGTCCATCACGCCCCCGCCACGCCGGCTCTTGACGCCGGTCCATGTTCTAAAATCATCCTGATCCGCTCCGCGACGAAACACAAGCGACCGCCGTGATCGCGGCGGTCCTCCGTGTGATTCGCTCCACCAGTGTTGCAACCTTGCAAAAGCGCGGTCGCGAGATACGCTTTCGCACTGGCGTCGATCGACGCATCGGACGTTGTTGCGGGCGAAAGGGTGAATATTGCGACAACGTCTCGCCGCGATCGTCGTTGAATGGTTCCGTGGCGACGGGCAGGATGCGTGCGATCAGGCGACCGATCGCCGGTGGGTGTTATGAGCGAGGAAACGACAAGATGGCGGCGAGCGGCATCGCGAGCGGTGATACCGACGGCAGGATTTTCATCGGGAAGGGCGAACAGCCGGCTTGGCTGGCGTTGAACCTCGCCAATCGCCACGGCCTGGTCACCGGCGCGACCGGCACCGGCAAGACAGTGTCGCTGCAGGTGATGGCGGAGGGCTTTGCGCGGGCCGGCGTGCCGGTGTTCGCCGCAGATATCAAGGGCGATCTGTCGGGCGTCGCCGAAGTAGGCGAAGCCAAGGACTTCATCCTCAAGCGTACCAAGGAGATCGGGCTCGACTTCCAGCCGGATCAGTTCACCACGGTGTTCTGGGACGTGTTCGGCGAGCAGGGCCATCCGGTGCGCGCCACGGTCTCGGAGATGGGGCCACTGCTGTTGTCGCGGATGCTCGATCTCAACGACGTGCAGGAAGGCGTGCTCAACGTCGCGTTCCGTGTCGCCGACGACATGGGCCTGCCGCTGATGGATATGAAGGATCTGCGCGCGATGCTCGACGCGATCGCGCCGATCGCCCAGAAGGTCGCCGAAAACGGCGATGTCAACGCCGATATACGTCAGGCGGCGCAGGCACTCGGCAACGTCACCAAGCAGACCGTCGGCACCATCCAGCGGCAGCTTCTGGTTCTGGAGAACCAGGGCGGCGAGAAATTCTTCGGCGAGCCGGCGCTGCTGCTCAAGGATTTCATCCGCACCGACAGTCAGGGCCGCGGCGTCGTCAATATTCTGGTCGCCGACAAGCTGATGAACAATCCGCGGCTGTACGCGACCTTCCTGTTGTGGATGCTGTCGGAGCTGTTCGAGGAGCTGCCGGAAGTCGGCGATCCCGACAAGCCGAAGCTGGTGTTCTTCTTCGACGAGGCGCATCTGCTGTTCAACGACGCGCCCAAACCGTTGATGGACAAAATTGAACAGGTGGTGCGGCTGATCCGCTCCAAGGGCGTCGGCGTGTACTTCATCACCCAGAACCCGATCGACGTGCCGGACCGGGTGCTGGCGCAGCTCGGCAACCGGGTGCAGCACGCGTTGCGCGCCTTCACGCCGCGCGACCAGAAGGCGGTGGCCGCCGCCGCCGACACCTTCCGGCCGAATCCGAAGCTGGATACCGCCAAGGTGATTACCGAGCTCGGCAAGGGCGAGGCGCTGGTGTCGTTCCTGGAAGGCAACGGCACGCCGGCGATGGTCGAGCGCGTGCTGGTGCGGCCGCCGGCGGCGCGGATCGGACCGATCACGCCGGAGGAGCGCAAGGCGATCATCGCCGCGAGCCCGGTGAAGGGCAGATACGATACCGCGGTGGATTCGGAATCCGCCTACGAGAAACTGCGCGCGCGGATCGACGGCAAATCCGGCGACGCCGACGCGGAGCCGGGCGGCGGCGGCCTGTTCGGCCAGCTCGGCAGCCTGGTGTCGACCGTATTCGGCACCAACACGCCGCGCGGCAAGCTCACCACCGGCCAGGTGGTGGCGCGCAACGTCGCCCGCACCGTCGCCACCACCGTGGTCGGCGGCCTCGCCGCCCAACTCGGTAAGAAGGTCGGCGGCTCGCTCGGCGGCTCGGTCGGCCGTTCGATCGTGCGCGGCACGCTGGGAGGCATGCTGCGGCGGTGAGGCGTTCGCGGTTTGGAAACAGGCGCGTGGCAGCATGGTTCGAGACGGCGCTGCGCGCCTCCTCACCATGAGGCTGTGCGAGATCGCTTTCGTTCGCTCTTTGCGACATGTCGCAGCTTCCTCATCCTGAGGAGCGGCCGTTAGGCCGCGTCTCGAAGGATGAGGGCCGCGGGCATCGGACACATCTAAAGAAGGAAGACATCATGTCCGCCAGCTCTCACGTTCAAACGGTGCTCGCCCGCGCCGATGCCGATTTCGACGCCGCGTTGCAGCGGCTGTTCGCGCTGCTGCGGATCAAGTCGATCTCGGCCGATCCGGCGTTCGCGGCGGACTGCAGGGCGGCGGCCGATCATCTGGCCGCCGACATCGCCTCGATCGGGTTCGACGCCGAGGTGCGGCCGACCGCGGGGCATCCGGCGATCGTCGCCAAGGCCAAGACCAACACCGGCAACCGGCCGCACGCGTTGTTCTACGGCCACTACGACGTGCAGCCGGTCGATCCTGTCGAGCTGTGGCACCGGCCGCCGTTCGAGCCGGTGATCGCCGACCATGCCGACGGCCGCAAGATCATCGTGGCGCGCGGCGCGCAGGACGACAAGGGTCAGCTCTCCACCTTCGTCGAAGCCTGCCGGGCGTGGAACGATGCGACCGGCGAACTGCCGATCGACCTGACCATCGTGATCGAGGGCGAAGAAGAAGTCGGCTCGAAAAACTTCGTGCCGTTCCTCGATGCCCATAAGAAGGATCTCGCCGCCGACTTCGCGCTGGTCTGCGACACCGGCATGTGGGACCGGCACACGCCGGCGATCACCACCTCGCTGCGCGGCCTCGTCTATGAAGAGGTGAAGATCAAGGCGGCGAACCGCGATCTGCATTCCGGCGTCTATGGCGGCGGCGCGCAGAATCCGATCCGGGTGCTGACGCGGATTCTCGGCGGGCTGCACGACGAGCACGGCCGCATCACCATTCCGGGCTTCTACGACGGCGTGAAGGACCTGCCGCCGGAGATCCTGGCGCAGTGGAAGGGGCTGAACCTGACCGCCGAGAATTTTCTCGGCCCGATCGGGCTGTCGATCCCGGCCGGCGAGGATGATCGCCTGTTGATCGAGCAACTGATCTCGCGGCCGACCTGCGACATCAACGGCATCGTCGGCGGCTACACCGGCGAGGGCTCGAAGACGGTGATCGCAGCGGAAGCCTCGGCCAAGGTGTCGTTCCGGATCGTCGAGGGGCAGGACCCGAACAGGATCCGTGACGCGTTCCGCGCTTACGTCACCGCGCGGCTGCCCGGCGATTGCCGGGCCGAATTCCTCGATCACTCCAACGGCGCGGCGATCGCGCTGCCGTGGGACATGAAGCCGCTCGCTGCGGCGCGGCGCGCGCTCACCGAGGAGTGGGGCAGGGACGCGGTGCTGATCGGCTCCGGCGCCTCGATCCCGATTGTCGCCGATTTCAAGCGCACGCTCGGTCTCGATTCGGTGCTGATCGGCTTCGGTCTCGACGACGACAACATCCATTCGCCGAACGAGAAGTACGATCTCAACAGTTTTCAGAAAGGGATCCGGTCGTGGGTGCGGATTCTCGGTGCGCTGGCGGAGGCGCCGCGGTGAACGAACGCCGCGTCATAAAGTCGCCGCGCGCCACGCGAGCCCTTCGCGGTCCGGCAACGCCGCCGCGCAATTTCGGAATCATTCCAGATTGATTGCGTGGCATCGCAGAGTAGTCGGAGCCGACGCGAACCCTTGTCTGGCAAGTGTTCCGTATTGCTCACCCCCGCAACGACGTGCGGGCGGTGCACTAAAGCCACATTGGGAACAATAGAGAGCTTCTAAGCCGTTCGTCAGGATGCCTCGCTAGCGTATACCAATTCTAAGTCGCATTACGTTGCTTCGCCATTCTGCGTCTCCTACCCCCACACCAATCATGAGAACTGGGGGCGTAGAGTGAGCAACTTCAAGAACAACAAAAATCGCTTGTACCTGGGCGTCGCTGCGGGCGTCGTCACGGCTTGTGTCAGCGGTCTGGGCGCGTCGCCGCTGCAAGCGCAGGAAGCCGAGCGGCGCGTGCTGCCGCCGGTTTCGGTTGATGCGCCGCAGCAGCGTACACGGTCCGCCACGCGCACCGCGCAGCCGCGCGCCACACCGCAGCGCGCCGCGCGGGTGGCGCCGCGCCGCGCTGCCGAGCCGCCGCCGCCTCCGGCCGCGCCGCCGACCACCATGGGTTCGACCCGCACCATCGGCGCTCCGGCGCCGGCCTATGCGGGCGGCCAGGTGGCGCAGGGCGGCACGCTCGGCCTGCTCGGCTCGACCAGCGTGATGAATACGCCGTTCTCGACCGTGAACTTCACCTCGCAACTGATCCAGGATCAGCAGGCCCGCACCGCAGCCGACACGCTGATCAACGACTCCTCGGTGCGGCTGTCGACCGGCCCGAACGGTTTCGACGACACGTTCCAGATCCGCGGCTTCCCCGTCAGTGCGACGGATATCGGCCTCAACGGTCTGTACGGCCTGGTCTCGTCGAGCCGTGTGCCGGCACAGATCATCGAGCGCATCGAACTGCTCAAGGGTCCCGGCGCGCTGATCAACGGCATCGCGCCCAGCGGCAGCATCGGCGGCGCCGTCAACATCGTCACCAAGCGCGCCACCGAGGTGCCGTTCGCGCGGGTCACACCGTTCTTCATGAGCGCCGGAAACTATGGCGTTCAGCTCGACTCGAGCCAGCGGTTCGGCGCCAACAAGGAATGGGGTGTCCGCTTCAACGGCGTCGCGCGCAACGGCGAAGCCACGGTCGACGGCGGCAATTGGCGCAGCGGCGTCGCTGCCCTGTCGGTCGACTATCGCAGCGATCGGCTGCGCTGGACGCTGGATGCCATCACCCAGAACGATGACACCAAGAACTTCCGCCCGCAGATGACCATCCAGACGGGGGTTCCGTTCATTCCCGCGCCGCCGGACGCGCGCAGTAACTGGTACCCCGGAACGGTGCTGAACCAGCGGGATCACACCATCGCGTCGGGGCTCGAATACGACATCACCGATTGGCTGACCGCTTATGCCGGCCTCGGTTATCGGCAGGGCGAGAACTACCAGACCTTCCCGGATTCGCGGGTCTCCGGCTATACCGGGGGCATCGATCAGTTCGGCAATTTCCGGCTGATCAACGCTTACTACGACTCCTACACCCAGACGGTCAGCGGCAATGCCGGTGTGCGGGCCAAGTTTAACACCGGCTTCATCGGCCACTCGGTCAACGTCGCCTACACCGGCTTCAATCAGGAAGCCGGCAACGCCTATGTGGCCAACACGCCAGCCCAGTCCGTGCCGTCGAACATCTATAATCCGTCGCCGCTGCCGTTCGTCACGAGCGCGCGCAATGCCCCGCAGAAGTCGTCGGACACGACTCTGACCAGCGTTGCGATCGCCGACACGATGTCGTTCCTGAACGATACGGTGCTGCTGACGCTCGGCGTCCGCCAGCAGAACGTGAAGGTCGACAGTTTCAACACCACCACCGGCGCACTGACCAGCGGCTACGATGCCAGCGCCACCACGCCGCTCGCCGGCATCGTGATCAAGCCGTGGCACAACGTGTCGCTGTATGCCAACTACGCCGAAGGCCTGACCCGCGGCACCATCGTCGGCGCCGGTTACGCCAACACCGGCGCGGTGCTGGCGCCCTACAAATCCAAGCAGCAGGAAGCCGGCATCAAGGTCGATTGGGGCACCATCACCACCACCGCGGCGGTGTTCCAAATCACGCGGCCGAATTCGATCCGCAACGCGGCCAACGAACTCGCCTATGACGGCGAGCAGCGCAACCGCGGCGTCGAACTGTCGGTGTACGGCCTGCTAATGCCCGGCCTGCGCGGCATGGCCAGCGCCACTTTCCTCAAGCCCGAGCTGACCAATCCGAGCAACCCGCTGGAGCGCGGCAATGACGCCGCCGGCGTGCCGGACACCACGGTCTCGGCCGGCCTCGACTGGGACACCCCGTGGGTGCGCGGGCTCGCGCTCAACGGCCGGGTGATCTACACCTCGGGTTCGTATCTGACGAGCGCCAACCTGCCGACGCAGCGCTTCCCGGATTGGACCCGTCTCGACCTCGGTGCGCGGTACACCACGACCGCGCTCACCGGCAAGCCGGTCACCTTCCGTGCCAGCGTCGAAAACGTCACCGGCGAAAACTACTGGCTGACCACGGGGACCTTCGTCACCGTCGGCGCGCCGCGGACCTACCTGTTGTCCGCTGCATTCGACTTCTGATTGCGGCTGCGATCGGCAAACACCGTGCCCGGCTTCGCGCCGGGCACCCACGTTCGAAGCAAGGTGATCGGAATGAAAAAACTCTCTCTCGCGATGCTCGCAACGCTCGGCGCGATGACCTCCGCGCAGGCGCACCAGATCTGGATCGAGCAGGCGGACGGCGGCGCCGTGGTGCGGTTCGGCGAGTTCGGCGAGAACCTGCGCGAAGTCTCGCCGGGGCTGCTCGACAAGTTCGCCAAGGTGACGGCGACGCTGCTGTCGGCCAAGGGCGAGCAGAAGGCCGATGCAACCAAGTCGGCGGATGGCTTCAGGCTGCCGTTCGCCGCGGCGGGCGGTGACAGCATCGTGGCGGAGGACGCCAACTATCCGCTCTATACCTGGAAGCAGCCCGACAAGGAGGTCCGCAACTGGTTCCATCCGGCCGCGCGCCTGATCACGGACTTCGCCGCGCGCGAGCCGAAACTGACGCTCGACCTCGTGCCCACCGGCAAGACCGGTGAATTCAAGCTCGTCTTCAAGGGGCAGCCGAAGCCGAAGAGCAAGGTGACGCTGACGACGCAATCCGGCTGGGCCAAGGAGGCGCACACCGACGCGCAGGGGCTGGTCGGTTTCGAGATGCCGTGGAAGGGCGTGTACGTCGTCGAGGTCGGCTACACCGACCGCACGCCGGGCGAACGCGCCGGCGAGAAGTACGACGCCGTCGTCTATGGCACCACGCTGACCTTCATGCAGGCCGACGGCCTGCCGCCGATCCCCGCGGGCCCGGCGGCGACGCCGACCGCGCCGAAATGACAGCGGCGCGGCGGGCGCGGGTGATCGGCCCGCTGGTCTCGCGCATCGTCGCCGCCTTGCTCGGCGGCTATGCGCTGGCGGCGCTGTTCAGCGTCGCCGTGCTGGCGCTGCCGCTCAGCAAGCCGCAGGCGGTGCTGACCGGCCAGCTCGCCAGCTTCGCGATCTGCGCCGGCGCGGCGATCTGGGTGTTCGCGGTGCGCAGCGCGCTGAAAGCCTGGATCGGCCTGCTCATCGTCGCCGCGGCGCTGGCGCCGCTGGCGTGGTCTGTCTCCTGACGAAGGACGCGCCGGTGAAGCCGCAGAATGATCAGCGCGTGGCGGGCCGGGGCATCCGGCAGAGCATGTCCGGCCTGCACACCTGGACCGGGCTGCTGCTCGGCTGGGTGCTGTATGCGATGTTTCTCACCGGGACGGTGTCGTTCTTCAAGGAGGAGCTGTCGCAGTGGATGCGGCCGGAGCTGCCGCGGCTGACGCAGCCGCTCGATCCGGCACTCGTGGCGCAGCGCGTCGCCGACGAGATCGGCCGGATCGCGCCGAATGCGACGCAGTGGAGCATCAAGCTTCCCGACGGGCGCAGCAACACCGTCTACGCATTCTGGCGGCTTCCCGGCGGACAGGGCGCGCGCGCGTTCGGTCAAGACCACTTCGATCCGGTCACCGGCCATCGCGTCGAAGCACGGGACACGCTCGGCGGCGACTTCTTCTATCGCTTCCATTTCCAGTTCTACTACATGTCGCCGTTCTGGGGGCGGCTGCTCGCCGGTCTCGCGGCGATGTTCATGCTGGTCGCGATCGTGGCCGGCGTGATCACCCACAAGAAGATCTTCACCGACTTCTTCACGTTCCGCTGGGGCAAGGGCCAGCGCTCCTGGCTGGACGCCCACAATGCGCTGTCGGTGTTCGGGCTGCCGTTCCATGTGATGATCACCTACACCGGGCTGGTGACGCTGATGGCGCTGTACGTGCCGTGGGGCGAGCGCACCGCCATCAAGACGCCGGCCGAGCGCCAGCAGCTCACCGCCGAACTCAATGCCTTCATCCAGGCCGGCAAGCCGAGCGGCCAGAAAGTGCCGCTGGGGTCGATCGACACGATGGTTCGGCAGGCGCAGCAGCGCTGGGGCACGACCGATGTCGGGCGCGTCAACGCCGCCAATCCGGGCGACGCGACGGCCCGCATCGCGGTGACCCGCGGCGATGCAGGGCGCGTGTCGATGAGTCCCGATTACGTCGAGTTCGACGGCGGCACCGGAAGACTGCTCGCCGTGCATGATCGTGTCGGCGCGGCGGCGGAGACCCGCGGCGTGATGTACGCGCTGCATCTCGGCCGGTTCAGCGATCTGGAGACGCGCTGGCTGTACTTCCTCGCCAGTCTGATGGGCACCGCGATGGTCGGCACCGGACTGGTGATGTGGACGGTGAAGCGGCGGCAGAAGCTGCCCGATCCGGAGCGGCCGTATTTCGGCTTTCGCGTGGTCGAACGGCTGAACATCGCCGGCATCGCCGGACTGTCGATCGCGATGACGGCGTTCCTGTGGGCCAATCGGCTGCTGCCGGTTCAGATGCAGGAGCGGGCGTTCTGGGAAGTCCACGCGTTCTTCATCGTCTGGGGGGTGACCCTGCTGCACGCACTGCTGCGGCCGGCCAGGGCGGCATGGGTCGAGCAGCTTTGGACCGCCGCTGCGCTGCTGGCGCTGACCCCGGTCTTGAATGCCGCGACCACGCAACGCTCGCTGTGGCACAGCTTGGCTGTCGGCGACTGGGTGTTCGCCGGCACCGATCTGATGTGCCTGGCGCTGGCGCTGCTGCACGCGGTGCTGGCGATCCGCACTGCGCGGCATGGTGCACGGGTGCGTCCGCCGCGTAGCGCGTCGCGGGGAGGGATCCCAGCCATGTCGCGCGAGGCCGCAACATGAGCCATGCGCTGGCGCAGCTTCTCTGCCTGCTCGGCTTCACCGCCTTGGCGTTCGGGCTGCGCCGGCCGCAGCACGACATCCTGCGCCGTTCGCTGCGGCGGCCGGTGGTCCTCGCGCTCCGCGTTGTCGGCGCCAGCGCGCTGCTGGTGGCGCTCGCCGTGTTGGTCGACGCCTCCGGCTGGGGCTTCGGTCTGGTCAAGTTCAGCGGCCACACCACGTTGGCGGCGGCATTGGTGTACGTGACGCTGATCGGTTACGGCCGCAGGGGCGCACTCAAAGCGCGATCCTGACGACACGATCTGCGTTCGCTGTAAGCAGCGAGCTACGCTACTTCACGAGCCGATCGATCAGTCGCAGCACCTCTTTCGAGGCGTGTCCGACCTGGTCGATCTCTGCCATCGCGCCGGCGAGATCGCCGGACTGCATCAGCCGTGCGGCGGCCTTGCCGTGTTCGTGCACGAGCGCGTGCGGCTGTTCCAAAGCGGCGAAAGCCGGATGGGTCCGCGATCCCTTCGATGCGTCGCCGTAGTACCACTTGCCGAGCCGGCACGAGTGATGATCCGTCAATTCGCTGCTGCTCAGCTTGGCCCGACCGGCCGCCATGTCGGCGAGCCGCTTCTTCCAGGCAATGTGGTCGGCCTTGGCGAGGCGTGGGATCAGACCGTCGAAGGTCATGCGGGACAATTCCTCGAGATCTCCGCCGACCAGTGCCTGCACCTGATCGAGTTGATCGGAGATGTGCCCGACCTGGGCGACGGACTTCTCGGTTTGCTCGGCGATCGTCGAGATTCCGTTCGCGATCTCGCTCGACGCCTGTGACTGCTGATTGAGGATGGTGGCGATCTCCGCCATTCCGTCGGTCACACCGGCCACGCGTTCGGAGACGCCGTTCATCGCTTCGCCGAGCGAGTTCACCACCTCGCGGCTTTCGACTGCCGCGCTGGTGCAGTCCGACATCGCGCTGACGATAGTGGCGATGTCGTCGCGCAATCGATCGATCCGGCTGCGGATGTCGACGGTGGCGTTGCTGGTCTGCTGGGACAGTCCTTTCACCTCGGTCGCCACCACGGCGAAGCCGCGTCCGGCTTCGCCGGCGCGAGCGGCCTCGATTGTCGCGTTCAGGGCGAGCAGGTTGGTCTGCCGCGCGTCGCATCGATCGACGAGACGATGCTGCCGATTGCGTCGGACGCAGCACTGAGCTCGGCGATCTTCTCCGCTGCCAGCTCGGCGGTGGTGCTGACGCGGCTCATCGCGGAGGCTGCGGTGTTTGCGGTAGCCAGCCCGTGCTGGGCGCTGACGCGCATGTCGGCAGCTTCGGATGCCGCCTTCTGCGCCGTGACGCCGATCTGGCCGATCGACGTCACCAGCTCTTCGCTGGCGCTCGCCAGCGCCTGTGAGCGCTGATCGATCTGGCGACTGAACGACAGCAGGTTCGCCGACGCGACGGCGGTCTCGCTGGTCTGGATGCTGAGATCGACCATCCGGTCGAGATTGCGCGAGACATTGCCGGACAGTGTCTGCAGCAGTCGGCCTATCGCGCGACTCAACGGGTCGTCCCCGCCGGGCGCCGCGGTGTCGTAGTGGCCCTCGACGATGCGATCGATACAGGCGGCGAGCGCTTCGTCGCGAGCTCGTATTTCTGCCAGTTCAGCGGCCACGGAATTATCGACGGCGTCGCGCATCGTCTTGCGCATGGGCGAAAGGAGCGACATGGAGCCTCGGGGATCAGTGAGTCGGCGTGGCCCATATTGATACTAGGTCGTTAATTGTGCGTTGGCATCGAAATGCGAATGTATATCAGCACGGCCAATTCGAGTTCGGCGGAGTAAAGCGAAAGCCGAGCGACTTGACCGAAGCCCAACGCAAAAACGCCGCCCGGAATTGGGCGGCGTTTGGATTCCGATAGCGTAGAGGTTGATGTCACGAAGATAGCACCATGGTGCCGGATTTCAACCTCGACGCATCGAATTGTCATTGCGAGGAGGCGAAGCCGACGAAGCAATCCAGCTTCCGTGCATTGAGCCTCTGGATGCTTCGCTGCGCTCGCAATGACGGGGAAAAGTCTCAGGTCCGATAGCTCGGATCGATGCGGTCGAGCTTGCGCAGCAGCGGCGGCCACACCAGCTTGGTCGAGCGCAGCTCCATGGCGTCGCGGTTGGCGATCAAATCGTGGTTCTTGTCGATCACCATCTGCTCCAGAGGATAGGCGGTCGGGCCGAGCATCTTGGTACGGACCTGCATCGTGCAGGCGCGCTCCAGGTGGTACATCCGCTCGAACGCCGAAGCCACGCTGCGGCCGACCGTCAGCGTGCCGTGATTGCGCAGCAGCATGTGGTTCTTGTCGCCGAGGTCGCGCTGCAGCCGCGGCCGCTCGTCATGGTCGAGCGCGACGCCTTCGTAATCGTGATAGGCGAGGTCGCCGGTGACAAAGTGCGCGGTCTGGTTGATCGGCAGCAGGCCGTCCATGCAGCTCGCCACAGCAGTGCCGTCCGGGGTGTGCAGATGGATGACACAGCCGGCATCCTCGCGGACCTCGTGGATCGCCGAGTGGATGGTGAAGCCGGCCGGATTGATCTTGTACGGGCTCTCAGTGAGCTGATTACCGTCGAGGTCGACCTTGACCAGGCTCGAAGCGGTGATCTCGTCGAACATCAGCCCGTAGGGGTTGATCAGGAAGTGGTGCTCGGGGCCGGGCACCCGCGCCGAGATGTGGGTGTCGACCAGATCGTCCCAGCCGTACAGCGCGACCAGCCGGTAGCAGGCGGCGAGATTGACCCGCTGCTCCCATTCGGCCTCGGTCATGTCGGCGGGAACTTCTCTCAGGCGTGCGGCTTCGGCTGGGGACATGCGTTTCCTCGCTGCGTGTGGCGCCATTGGGCGGCGCGTTGACGTGGCGGAAGCCTAGTGCTGCGACTCCCTTGCAGCAAGCGCCGACCGAAGCGCGGCAGGCATGTGGCTGGACGACGCTCCGCCGCACCGCGGCAAGTTGCGTTGCTACAACCTCTGCGCGAGTATTGTGGTCGCTGATCCGATTACGCTGTTGGCAAGCGGCGCCGGCGATTGCCGATCAGGGACAGATGACGCTATCGTTACGAGGGCTGCCGTGGCGATCCGCCGGCGTGGAGTTGAGAATGATATTGCTTTTGGTCGCCGGCATTGCCTTCCTGCTGGCCGGAGCGGCGTCGATCATGATCGGCGTCCCGGTCAAGGAGTTCAGTTTCGGCAACACCTTGATCCTGTCCGGCGTGATCGGCTTCTGCACCGGAGCGCTGCTGCTCGGCCTGTCGGCGGTGATCCGCGAGCTGCGACTGATCGCGGCCGGCCTCGGCACCGAGGAGGGCGAGCCGAGCCTCGATAGGACCAGAGCTCCTGCGCGCGGGGGGTTCCCGCCGCCGCCCACGTCCGAGCCGGACAGTGCGACCCTGTTTCCGGGCGATCGGCCGGAGCCGCCATTGGCGCCGCCGCAGCCGATGCCGGCCGCTGCGGAACCTGCCGGGACCGTGCCTTGGCAGGACGAAGTGGCGACGCGTGACCGGATGCGGCAGCGGATCGTGCCGCCGCTGGAAATCAAGCCGCCTCCGCCGCCGCTGCACGGCGACGCTGCGCCGCCGGCCGCCTCCGAGCCGGGCGAGGAGCCTGTGGCACCGAAGAAGCGCAATCTGTTATTCGCGTCGTCGCGGCGCGAGCGGGAGCGCGCCGCCGCGGTGAAGGGGCAGTCCGAGATCGCCGATATGGCGCCCGGTGAGGCCTCCGCAGCGCCGCCGCGCAGCTTCGATGAAGCGTGGCCGCGCAAGCGGTCGCCGGGGAGCGAGGAAGCGCCGGCTGTGCCGGAACGGTCCGGCCTGCTCGAGCCGACACCGGCGCCGCGCAGCGAGGAGATGCAGCAGGTCACCGTGCTGAAGTCCGGCGTGGTCGACGGCATGGCGTATTCGCTGTATTCGGACGGCTCGATCGAGGCGCAGATGCCGGAAGGGATGATGCGATTCGAATCGATCGACGAGCTTCGCGAGCATCTGGATCAGCGAAGCTGACACGACCGGCGAGCACTTCGTCTTTTGGTCTACCTTGCTGGATTGTACCACTCTAAATAGACTTCGGTATTGGCAAGGTTAGATTGGTCGCGCGGCGGCGATCGTCCTTGACCACCGAGTATCCCGGACAATTTGACCAGCGCGCTCGCGGCCTTCCGCGGGTGATCGACGAGCGACGAAGGACGGCCGATGAGTGACACCACAGGCAAGAATTACATTGAGCTGACCGCGTCGATCGTCTCGGCCTATGTCAGCCACAATGCAACCCAGGCCAACGAAATCCCGGCGCTGATCGGTCAGGTTCACGCGGCCTTGCAGCGGCTGACCGGCGGGCGGCCGGACGCCGCGCCGCAGGAGCCGGCCAAGCCGGCGGTGCCGGTGAAGAAGTCGGTGACGCCGGAGTATCTGATCTGCCTGGAAGACGGAAAACGCTTCAAATCGCTGAAGCGTCACCTGCGCACGCAGTACAAGATGACGCCGGAGCAGTACCGCGAGAAGTGGGGACTTCCCGCGGACTACCCGATGGTGGCGCCGAACTACGCGGTGGAACGGTCGCAGCTCGCCAAGAAGATGGGGCTCGGGCAGCAGCGTCGCCGTCGGAAGTAGCCCGGCATCAAGCCGAGAAGCCGGCGTCCGCGGTGATCATCGCGCCGGTGATCAGCCCGGCGGCCGGACTTGCCAGGAACGCGACGACGGCGGCGATCTCCTCGGCTTTGCCGTAACGCCCGAGCGCGGTCAGGCTGCGAAGCTGGTCGGCCTGTTCGCCATCGGCGGGGTTCATATCGGTGTCGATCGAGCCAGGCTGAACCAGATTGACGGTGATGCCCTGCGGCCCGAGCTCGCGCGACAGTCCGCGGGTGAAGGCGTGCAGCGCCGACTTGGTCATCGCGTACACGGTCGACCCCGCAAACGGCACCCGCTCGGCGAGCGTCGAGCCGATCGAAATGATCCGTCCGCCCTCGCGGAGGTGCGGGATCGCGGCCTGCGACGCCAGCACCACGGCACGCACGTTGATGTTGAGCAGCGCGTCGAGGTCGGCGAGGCCGAGTTCGGTGAGCGGTCCGACCCGGCCGATTCCAGCGTTGTTGACGAGAATGTCGAGGCCGCCGAGCTGCCCGGCCGCAGCCTCCACCGAGCGCTTCACCGCCGCCGGATCGGCACTGTCGGCCTGGATCGCGATGCCGTGGCGGCCGTTAGCCTTGATCGCCCGCACCACCTCGGCGGCGCGATCGGCCGACCGCTCGTAGGTGATCGCGACATCCGCGCCCTTGGCGGCCAGTTCGATCGCGATGCCGGCACCGATACCGCGCGCGGCTCCGGTGACCAGCGCCCGCTTGCCCGTCAGCTCAATCATGTCGTCCTCTTTTTGTAGCAATCGATACAAAAATACCTAGGTGAATTGCCGGAGATCGGTCAAGAGATTTATATAGCGAGTGATGCAGAAATCAGATCCGACCTTGGGCGACCGAGCCGCGCGGACTCGCGGCCGGCCACGCGCGTTCGATCGGGCACTCGCGCTGGCTCGGGCCACCCGGCTGTTCTGGGTCAAGGGCTATGAAGCGACCTCGATCGCCGATCTCACGCAGGCCATGGGGATCGGAGCTCCGAGCCTGTATGCGGCGTTCGGCTCCAAGGAAGCGCTCTACGCCGAGGCGCTGCGGCACTACGAGGCTACCTACGAGCAACTGGTCTGGGCCGGGTTCCACAGCGCGCCCACCGCGCGAGAGGCGGTGAGCGCCTTTCTGCTCGACTCGGCGTCGGCGCTGACCGGGGCTCCCGACGATCATCCGCTCGGCTGCATGGTGACGCTGTCGGCGGTGGGGAGCGAAGGCCACGCGGAACTCGGCGAGCTGGTGCGCAGCGCGCGTGCGGTGACGCTGCAGCGCCTGCAGGCGCGGCTGAGCGCGGCCGTCGCGGCGGGCGAGCTGCGGGCGGGAACCGACATCCATGCCCGTGCCCGCTTCTACCAGTGCATCCAGGCCGGAATGTCGATCCTGGCCCGCGACGGCACCCCCCGTGCCGAGCTGGAGGCGGTCGCCCGCCAGGCTTTGGCTCAATGGAACGTCTGAACCGCCGCGCGGGTTGCGGGTCAAGGAAAAAAATCCGATGATGACGTCACGGAGCTCTTGCGGCTTCGCGCCCGACATGAGAATATTTTCCTAGATGAATAGTCTGGGAAAGGTCGGGACGAGATGCAGAGCAAGCGCCGGGGGCGGAAGCCCGCAACAGTACGCGGGCCGGGCAAGGCGGAGGTCGATAGCTTTCGCGCCAGCCATCTCGATCTGACCGAGCGCGAGATCATGACCGCCGACGGGCTGGCGCGCGTCACCATCGATGACAGCGAAAGCCCGCTGGCCTGGCTCGCCCGCCGCAAGGGGCGCGACGGCCGCGCACTGATCAGCGCCGAACAGTTTGTCGCCGGCGAGCGACTGCGCGCCGACTTCACCCGCGGCAACCTGACACCGCGCGTCACGTCGAACTGGGGGGCGCCGACGGGGCGCGCGGGCGGCGGCGGAGCCGGAGAGATGACCGATGTGGTGGTTGCGGCGCGGCAGCGGGTGCAGCTCGCACTCGACGCCTGCGGCCCGGAGTTCTCCGGCATCCTGCTCGACGTCTGCTGTTTCCTGCGCGGGCTCGAGGATGTCGAGCGCGAACGCGGCTGGCCGTCGCGTTCCGCCAAGGTGGTGTTGCAGCTGGCGCTGGATCGGCTGGCGCGCCATTACGGCCTGGCGGCGCACGGCGGACCGGCCAAGCTGCGGCTGCGCAGTTGGCTGGCGAACGATGCCGCGTTCGTGGTGCCGTAAGGAGGCGGATCAGTCGCCGATCGCGCTCAGGTAGATGCGGCGACGGTTTCGCGGGCGTCGGCCTTGATCCGCTCGATCATCGAGCGCAGGCCGTTGGAACGTTGCGGCGTTAGGTGCTCGCGAAAGCCCAGTTCGTCGAACACGGCGATCGGCTCGGCGGCGAGGATCTGCTGCGGCGTGCGGCCCGACACCAGCGTCAGCAGAATCGCGATCAGCCCGCGCACGATGTGCGCATCGCTGTCGCCGAGATAGTTCAGCACCGGTTCGCCGGCCGCGTTGCGCGTCAGCTTGCGCGAGAGCCACACCTGGCTGGCACAGCCTTGCACCTTGTTCGCAGAAGAGTGTTCGTCCTCGGGCATCGGCTCGAGCGTGCGGCCGAGTTCGATCACGTAGCGATAGCGATCGTCCCACTCGTCGAGCAGCGCGAAGTTGTCCCTGATCTCGTCAATCGTCATCGTGCCCCGTATCTGTCGGTCGCGGCTCGCGCGCAATGGAACCTGTACCGACAGATATATGGGTTCGCAGGCGTGCTCGAAAGCGCCAATCGCCTGGTTCGATCGTCGAGTGGTGCCCTAATTGTTGGCAACCGGCTTGGCGGCCGCATCGACCGCCGCGGTTTCGGAGCCGGGCAGCTTCCACTCGATCTTGAGATCTTCAGCCGTCAGCGTGTCGCGCGGCGCCAGCGACGGATCGCGCGCATCGCTGCCGCCGATCGCGCCGGTCGGTTCGCCGCGCTTCTCGGTGATGATCTGGTACAGCTTGCGCGCGCCTTCCTGCGCGCGATGGCCGATCACCGTCGCGGCCTGTTCGCCGACCTCGCAAGCCGCCGGCTGGCGCTTGCAGAACTGACTGAAATCCGACACCGCGGCGCTCGCCGCAGATACCGCCTCGGAGGCGCCGATCTGCGGCAACTTCTCCGAATCCGGCGTCGACTCGCGCGGCAGAAACACCAGGACCACTCCGATCCAAAATGCCAAGCGAAGCAGAAAGAACATCTCGCGACCCCGTCGTCCAAATCCCCGTTGCGATTGGTCTCGCAATCGAGCTCCGTCGTAGCGAAGGTCAATGAATTCGGAGTGGATCAGTTACTTACAATTCGAGGCAAAATCGGCGGAACACTCCGCCGAGCCGATTCGCCGTAAATATTCGATTGACGCTCCACACTTTCTCGCGGTGAGCGCTGTCTGCGTCCACCAATTCGAAACCATACCGCCGCGGGCTTTGAAACCATGCGTTCACCATGAGGTTCGAATGCGGTGTTCAGAGGCGCCTGGAAGGCAAGGCGAGCCGCGCTGTGCGATCACCTTAGTGTTCGTTTAAGGTCGCTCTGACAGGTTCGGCCAACCACACGTGGGGCGTAGAACGTCTCCCGTTACGAGGCGACCAGCGAGCGCGAGCAGCGTGGCAGTATCCAGAATCATCGGTGAGTGTCTCGATGCGTTGCTGCATCCGTCGGTGCGCTATGACGCGCTGACGAGTGCACGACATCGTGCATTCATTGCGCCACGCCTGCTCGGAAGTCTCGCGGCATTCGCCGCCTTCCCGGTCTATCTTGTGCTACGCGGCGCACCGACCGCGCTGGAAGCGGCGGCATTCGCCTGGTTGATCGCGCCGATCCTGGTGGCCTGGTTCCTGTCGCGGACCGGACGCTACGAGCACGCGCATGTCCTGTCGACGCTGGCGCTGACCGCGCTGGTGATCGGCGTCTCGGCGCTGACCGGCGGCATCCAATCCTTCGCGGCCGTCTGGTTCGTGGTGATTCCCGTCGAAGCGGCGCTGTCGGCCTCACGCCGCATCGTCACCTTCGCGGTATCGCTGGCGCTCGGCGGCGCGCTGTTGCTGATCGCGCTCGGCGGCTTCGGCATGCTGCCGCCGCCCGCCGCGGCCGCGACCTCGAACGCGACGTTGGCTGCGTTCGGGATCGGCACGGCGACGCTGTACGCCTCGGTGCTCGCCTACGGCGCGGCGTGGCTGGCGCGTACCAACGGCGCGCTGCTCAATGTCGAAGAAGAACGCTACCGGCTGCTCGCCCGCAACATGAGCGACGTGATCTCGCGGCACAATCGCAACGGCGCGGTGTGCTTCATTTCGCCGGCGGCGGAGACGCTGCTCGGCGTTCCGGCGGCGCAGCTCACCGAGCACGGCCTGTTCGATCGTGTTCACGTCGCCGACCGCCCGGCCTATCTGAAGGCGATCTCCGACGCCGCCCGCGGCCGCGAGACCGGCAGCGTCGAATTCCGCATCCGCCGCGAGGTGGTGCGCGACGAGCGCGGACGGCCCTCGGCCGCCGAGTTCGTCTGGGTCGAGATGCGATGCCGGCCGCTCGAGCCCGGTGCGGCCGCCGTGGCCACGGCCGAGACCGAGGTGGTCGCGGTGATGCGCGACATCACCGAGCGAAAGCTGCACGAGCAGGCGCTCGACGAAGCCCGCGCCGAAGCCGATCGCGCCGATGCCGCCAAGAGCCGCTTCCTCGCCACCATGAGTCACGAGTTGCGCACGCCGCTGAACGCGATCATCGGCTTTTCCGACATGATCGTGCAGGAGGAGGCGTTGATGCTCGGCGCCGAGCGACGCAAGGAATACGCGCAGCTGATCAACGATTCCGGCCAGCATCTGTTGTCGGTGGTCAACGGCATTCTCGACATGTCGAAGATGGAGTCCGGCAACTTCGAGATCGTGCCGGAGCCGTTCGCGCCGCGGCCTGCGCTGCTCAACTGCTGCAATCTGCTGGCGCTGAAGGCGCGCGACAGCGGCATCGATCTCGTCACCCGCGCGCCGGAAAATCTGCCGGACGTGGTCGGCGATCCGCGCGCCTTCAAGCAGATCCTGCTCAACCTCGTGTCGAATGCGATCAAATTCACCGAGCGCGGCGGTACCGTGACGGTGTCGGCGGCGGTCGAGGGCGCACGGCTGGTGCTGCGCGTCAGCGACACCGGCGTCGGCATCGCCGAGGAAGACCTGAAACGGCTCGGCGATCCGTTCTTCCAGGCCGGAAAGACCTATCAGCGCCGCCACGAGGGCACCGGCCTCGGGCTGTCGATCGTCAAGAGCCTGGTGCGGATGCACGGTGGCGAGATCGAGGTGCAGAGCCAGATCGATCGCGGCACCACGGTTACGGTGTCGCTGCCTCTGGCGTTGCCGACGTCCAGCAACGTCACGACATTGAATCCGACGGCGCCGGCGGATGCGCCGACGCAAGACTACCAGGTGAAGAAGAGTGCCTAAGACCCGAAAGGACGGTGGATCGTCACGGCGCAGCGCCGCGACGGCGATGGTGGCGGACAGCGGGGAGCGCGGTCTGGCAATCCGGCTGATGCTGTCGAGCCCGAAGGATTTCATCGCCGCGATGTTCGGTGCGGCCGCGGTGATCGCGATCGTCACCAATGCGATCTTCATGCAGGCCGGGCAGCACCCGTCGCCGATGTTCGGCAACGCGACGCCGCCCGCGTCGGTCTCGATCGTGACGCTGCCGCGTCCGCGGCCGCTGGATGCCGAGTCGCGCGTAGATACCAAAGCGCTCGACCAGAAGCTGCTCGAGCCCACCGTGACCGAGTTGAAGCCGTCCGAACCCAAGGCGGCGGAGTCGAGGCCGGTCGAAACCAGACACGGGGCGTCGAATCCGGTCGAGCTGCGCCCGGTCGAGACCAAGACCGCCGATCCGCGCCGTCCCGAGCCGCGCCCGGTGCGCGGCCGCGCTGCCGAGGTCGACGATCCGCTCGGCAATCTGGTCCGTGCCACCGCACCGCACGGCGCCGCCTCGTCCGCGCTCGCGCCGCGTCCGCCGGCCGCGATCCCCAACACCGCTGGTGAAGCCGCCGCGTCATCGCGGCGGATCGCCTCGGTCCAGCGTGCGCTGACGCAGTACGGCTACGGCCAGCTCAAGCCGACCGGCACCGCGGGCTCCGACACCCAGGCGGCGATCGCTCGCTTCGAACGCTCGCGCAATCTGCCGGTCACCGGGCAGGTGTCCGACCGCGTGGTACGCGAACTCGGGCTGATGATCGGGCATCCGATCGATTAGGGCGGCAGCTTTTCACTTGAAGGCGGCCGCTGTCGCTCCAGACGGTGGTCAGCCAGCAATCGCTCTGTTCATGCACGTCCGGGCTGCGATTTGCTCCGTGCCGGAAATCCTCTACAAGCCACCCCATGAGACTGAAGAGTGCGATCTGGGTGTCGGCTTACTTGCGCCGCTGCCAGTCCGAGGGCGTGTTCGGCGCGGTGCGGCGGCGTGGGGCCGAGGAGGCGGGGGCGGTGTTCGTCAAGGTCGCGACCTTGGACGGCCAGGCGATGCTGTACGTGCCGGCGCCGCAGACCGCCTACGACGACGAGCGTCCGTTCGAGCGGGTGTTCGTGCCTGCCTCTCCGGCGCCGCAGTCCGAAGCCGACGTCGAACAACGGCTGGTGAAGGAAATCCGGTTCGATCCTGATGTCTGGATCGTCGAGACCGAAGATCGGGCCGGGCGGCACTTTCTCGATCTGGCGAAGTAAGCCGGACTATCCGCGCGTCGTGCCGATGCGCGGCGACCAGGTGGTGCCGGGCTGCACCGCCGGCCGCGCCTGCGGCGTGGCGCTGCGGGCGCGTTGCCGTTCGTGGTCGTACAGGGCCGCGCGATATTTGGCGCGGGTCGAGGCGACGGTGGCGCCGCGCCACGCTGCCAGCATGATCAGCGCGGCGCGCTCGCTGAGGCGGTCGTACAGCCGCGACAGCCGGTACACCCACTCGACCGACGATCCCTTGGCGGGATCGAGGAACATCAGCACCTGTTCGAACACGTGTCCCTGAACGCCGATCGCCTTCAGCGCGCAGGCGAGCGCTTCGCCGCCGTCGTCGGCGACGACCCGGTTTGCGGTCGCGGCGGTGAGCAGCAGCGTGTCACCGAGTTCGGCGGTGAAATTCTCGACGTCGGACACATAGGCCGCCATGTGCAGCACTTCGATCGCGCGCATCGCGCGCGGGGCATGAATCCGCGCCGCCGGCCGCAGCGGCGTCTCGGCCAAATTGTGCAGGATCTGCGCGCGCTCGCGGGCGGTCGCCGAGAAGAACATCTCGGCGAGCTGCGCGGCGTCCTCCGGTTGCATCGACAGGCTGGCGGCGCGCTGTTCGGCTTCCGTGGGAGCGCGCGGCGCCGGCCGGGACGGGGAGGCGGTGTCGGCCGGCGGGATCGGCGCCGCCAGCGGCACGCGCTGATCGGGCGAAGATACCAGCGACAGCCGTAGCGCGATCGCGCGTGGTGTGTGCGGATAGATCGACAGCCGGGCACGCACCACCGCGCGGGTGGCGTCGTCGACCTCGTCGATCAGTCGCGATGTCAGCTCGACGAACTGTCGCTCTTCCTCGTCGGTGTGCGAGGGATTCTGCACATACAGATCTGTCAGCACCCTGAGCAGCGTCGGGCGGATGTCGACGCCTTCGCGGCGCGACAGCGACATCAGCCCGTCGTATCCGGGAAAGGGAGTGAGCGAGGTCATGGCGGCGCAAATTGGTACGAGTTACCGGCAGCTTAGCCCGGTCGCTTTAACAGCACGTTAAGCTCAACGGTTTGTTAAGCAGCGCGGAGACGCGAACGGGCGCTTCGCGCGCCCGTTCGGTCGAATTGCTATGCAGGTCTGGGGCCGGTGCTAATCGACGGTGCGGATCACGTTGGCGATCGGTTTCGCGGTGGAGGCGACCGGCTGCGCCGGTGCGACCTGGGCGTCGTATTCCGGCAGCGTGGTGACGCGATCCTTGGCGGTGATGAACACGATTTTGTAGCCGCCGGCCTTGAGCTGCGCGAGCAGCTCGGGCATCGCCTGCGCGGTCGACTTCTGGAAGTCGTGCATTAGCAGGATGCCCTTGCCGGCCTTCTTCAGCTTCGCCATCACGCCGGCGACGAGCTGATCCGGTTTGTGGATTCGGAAGTCCTCGGAATCGACGTCGATCGAGAAGGTCGCGACGTTGCGTTCGCCGAGATACGCCTTCAGCTCCGGCGTCTGCCGCAGTTGCGGGAAGCGGAAGAACGGCGCGGTCGGCTGGCCTGCCGCCTGCACCACGCCGCTGATGCCCTTTTCGATTTCGCCCTTGGCTTCGGCGAACGGCTTGCTGGCGAGATTGACGTGCGACCAAGTGTGCGAGCCGACGGTGTGGCCGGCGGCGATCACCTGCTTGAGAATTGCCGGATGCCAGCTGGCGTGCTTGCCGACCGGGAAGAACACCGCCTTGACGCATTGTGCGGCGAGCGCCGCCAGCACCGCCGGGGTGTTCACCGGCCACGGTCCGTCGTCGAACGTCAGCGCGACTTCGCCCGGCTGCAGGAAATCGTAGTCGCGATATTGCGACATCCCGAGTCCCGGGCCACCGGCGGTGTCGATCTCCACGGTGCGCGAGATGCCGAGCGCATTCGGATTGCTGCACGCCTGCGCCTGCCGCACCGGGGCGGGCGCCGGGGCCGGGAGGGCTGCGGGCTTGGCTCCGATCGCGGGGTCGACGGTGGCGCGGGCCGGCTGGATGGTCGGCGCGGGCGTGGCCCCGTTCGAGCTGCCGGCCGGTACGCCGCCCGGCGTCGGCCAGCGCGCGGCGATCGTGCCGGTGGTGAGTTCTTCCGCAGCGGCGGGAGCGCGCGCGGCGTCAAGCTGGGCGGGGGTGAGGGTGAACCAGGCGCGACCGGCACCGAACCCGACCAGAACAGCCAGCGTGCTACAGCCGGCCGCCAGCACCGCAAATTTACGCATCGTCAACTCCACACATACGCGCCGCTCGCCCCGACCAACTTGGTCGCAAATTGGTTAAGCGGCGGTGTGCAATTCGAGTTATCGACGCGGTTTCGTGGACCGGCGTTGCGATTTGGCGGCGCGCGGTTTCCCGGCCTTGCCGCGCGAGACGCGGGCGGGCGGCTTGGCGCGCACCGCCGGCCGTTCGGCGGTTTCGGCCGGCTGGGCCTGGGCGAACGACTGGCGCAGGCTGTCGAGACTGGTGCCGATCTCGCCGACCTGTTCGGACAGTTTCTTGGTCTCGCTGCGCTGGGCGGAGACCAGCTTCTCGATCTGCGCAAGCTGATCCTGCAGCGCCTGCAACTGATCGATCGATTGCTGCTGGGTCAGCTCCAGACCCTTGGTGCGCTCCACCAGTTGTTCTGATGTCTGTGCAACGCGGGCCTGTACCTGACGGCCGGTCGCGACGCGCTCCTGTTCGGGACTGGCGCCGGTGGCGATGCGCCACAAGAAGATCGTGCCGATCCCGGCGATGATCAGCAGCAGGGCGGCGGCCGCGATCGCGATCGGCTGGGGGCCGAGGGCCGCGAGCGGGCGGGCACGCAGATCGGTTGGCGGAATCTCGATCATCGAGGTCACAAGCCTCACGTCGACGTCAGGTTCCCCATCCCCCACCGTGACGCTAACACCGCACCCGCCCCGGTTGCAACCGCGAGGCGCTCCGCCATTAACAGTGCATTAACCATAACGGCTCCTTAATGCGGCGCACGGTGATCGGCTCGGGGAAAGGACGCGGAGAGACCGCAATGGGCACCATCATTGAATTTCCGGCGGATGCGGCATCGCGGCGGCCGGGCTCGCCCATGGTCGCTTCGGACCGCTCAGCCACGGTGACGATCCTTCCGGTAATCCGGATCGAGCGCCACGCCGAAGCCGGGAGCGAAGACGGCCCGCAGGGTGCCGCGCCCGGCCGGCGTCGCGGCCGCCGCGCCCGCTCCTGAACCGAGCACGCGCATCGATGTCCGCGGTCGGCCATCCGGTCAAGATCCGGGGCAGGGCCGCCCGGGCGGCTCTGCTCCTTCCGACGCTCGCCGCCCTCGCGCTCGGCGGCTGTGCCGGCGGCGATTTCGGCCGCACAAGGCGCGACTTCGTCACCGACGACATGCATCGCTGGATCGGCGCCGAGGCGACCGGCAGCATCGGCCTGAAGGCGTCGGCGTTTCAGCTCACCGATCAGGAACGCACGATGCGCGACATGGCGTATCCGCTGATCGAGGCGCCGCACGCGCGTCCGGCGTGGAAGAGCGTGTTCGGCGACTACCAGCCGATCGCCGCACCATGGCGGCAGCAGCCGCCGTTCGACCGCACCGCCTACGGCAAGCTGCTGATCGACGAGCCGCATCGCTCGCACTCCTCGCGCTACAACCAGCTGATCCAGGACGTTCGCAACGACCTGACGATGTTCGAGCCGTTTCAGTTCACCGCGGCGCGGGTGCTCGAGCTCGACCAGAAGCGCAACGCCAGCCTGAAATACGTTTCCGACCTGTCGCCGCGCGAGCGCGACGACGCGGTGGCGCGGATGGAAGAGAACGCGCTGATCGTGCAGTGGGTGCAGCAGTGCTTGCGCAGGCGCGCGTCGTCGTATCGCTGGGCGCTGGAGCGGCTGGTGATCATGGCACCGGACGGCGTCGCTGCCGACGCCGACCGGCTGATCGCCGAACTCGAAGCGCAGGCCGCCAATATCGGGCTGGTCGCCAAGCCTCCGGTGCAGGGCGGAGCAGTGGTGCGGAAGGGCTGAGGCGCGCCGCGGTCAGCTCGATTTCGCCGCGGTGTCGGGTTGCGACTTGCAAGTCGCAGCCTTCAGCGCAGCGCGCGCCTGCGGCATCAGGCCGGGCTCGGAGGCGAGCGCCTTCATCACGATCAGGCCGGTGGTGGTCGGGGAATCGATGATCAGCCGGTCGGCCGCGGTGACGTCCTCCTCCTCCGGCAGATCGGCGTGCTGCTCGGCGGTCATCAGGTCGAGCTCGATCACCTTGCGGCCGGCGGAGCGATCGTTGATCGCGTAGTAGGCGACCTCGTTGCGGGTGTAGAACGACACCGCAGTGTAGGCTTGGCTGACCGGCACCGCCAGCTTGATCGGACCCTTCGACAGATCGTAGCGGCACACCGCCATCGCGAACGCCGGATCGAGCAGCGGCAGCGGCGCATTGTCGGGGGTGATGTCCGGCAGTTGCGTCACCGCATTGACCTGGGTCAGCGGCGTCAGCCGGGCGTAGGCGTCCTGACCGGCGATCCGCGGCAGCACCAGGATGGTGACGAGATGCACGATACCGCCGAGCACCAGACCGGCGACGATGGCGATGGCGAAGCGGATCATGGGCAGCCGATGGTGGCGACCGCCGGCATCGGCGCGTCGCGTTGGGTCCGGGTGGCGATCCCGACCGGGGTGTCGTACAGCCGCAGCATCAGCCAATAGCGGTCGACGCCGCCGGTCGGCAGCCAGTTTCCGGCGCGGGCGCGCGCGGCGATCCGGATGCTGAACTTGCCCTCGGCGTCGCGGATGATCTCCTGGCTGGTGAAGCCGTAGCGCTCCAGCGTGTTGGCGACCAGATTGCCGCGCGGATCGTACAGCGTCAGCGTCCAGAACCGCGCCGCCGGCGTCACGCCGCTGACTTCGACGTCGCAGCGGCCGTCGAGCGGGCGTTTATTGTCGTCCGCGGTGGCGAGGAACGAGATGCCGTCGCCGGCGCCGACCGGCAGCGCCCCGCTGCGCACGATCGCGGCACGGGCGTAAGGGTCGACCTCGGCGGTGCCGACCCTGGGCCGCGCGGTCCAGGCGCCGATCGTCAGCGTGCCGAATTCGGTGCCGCTGGTGGCGGTCATCCAGGTGGCGCCGACGCCGACACCGGCGGCGATCAGCAGGGCCAGCAGAGTGAGGACAATCAGGCGCACGTCGCAGCCATCCCCGATGTCGTCGCAAGTCGCATCGCCGCGCTCAATTCTTCTGGGCCGCCGCAGCCGGAGCGGAGCCGGGCGAGGCCGCGGCCATGCTGTCGGTCAGCCCGACGGTGCCGGACGAGACCTTGCGTCCGGTCGCCGGAGCAGGGGTGGCATCGAGCGCGCGGGTAGCCTCGTCGAGCATCTTCTCGACCCTGACCAGGATTTCTGCGCCGCGCCGGGTCAGCACCGGCGGTGCCGCCTTGAGATCGGCAGTCTCGCCTCCGGTGGGGCGCGCGCCCGGTGCGGCCGGCAACTTCTCGCCCATGCCGACGCCCGCGAGTTCCTTGACCTCGACGCCCTGATGCGCCGCCACCATGATGTCGTGCCAAGTCTGCGCCGGCAGCGAGCCGCCGGTCATCCGGTTGGTCGGCGAGTAGTCGTCGTTGCCGTACCACACCGCGCAGGAGAAGTTGCCGGTGTAGCCGACGAACCAGGCGTCGCGATAGGCGTTGGTGGTGCCGGTCTTGCCGGCGGCCGGAATGCCGTCCAGCCGGGCACGGCGCGCGGTGCCCTCGGTCACGACATGGCTCATCATCCCGGCCATGTCGGCGGCGATGTTGGCGGGAATCGCGCGCTTCGGCTGCGGGCCGTCGCGGTCCCAGCGCCACACCAGCTCGCCGGCCCCGGTGCGGACTTCCAGCACCGCATGCGGCTTCACCGCCATGCCCTTGTTCGGGAAGGTGGCGTAAGCCACCGCGTGTTCGACCACGGTGACTTCGGTCGAGCCGATCGGCAGCGACGGGGTGTCGAGCAGCGGAGCGGTGAGGCCAAAGCGGCGTGCCACCTCGACGATCTTGGCGCGGCCCTTCTTGGCCGAATCCCACTGGTTCTTCGGATTGCCGCCGATCGCGATCGACAGCTTGACCGGCACCACGTTGATCGAGCGGGTGATCGCCTGGGTCAGAGTCACCGAGCCGGAATAAGAGTGGCCGTAGTTCTGCGGGCACCAATTGCCGAGGCAGACCGGACCGTCGACCACGATCGAATTCGGCTTGAAGCCGTTCAAGAGCGCCGCGGTGTAGACGTAAGGCTTGAACGACGAGCCGGGCTGGCGATAGGCGTCGACCGCGCGGTTGAACTGGCTGGAACCATAGTCGCGACCGCCGACCATGGCGCGGACGCCGCCGTCGAGATCGGACACCACCGTCGCCGCTTGCGTCGCGTGATAATCGCGGCCGAACTGGCGGAGCTGGTTCTCGATCGCACCTTCCGCGGCGCGCTGCACGTTCATGTCGATCGCGGTGCGGACCACGAACACGCGCTCGGTGTACGATTTCGGGAAGGTGTCGACGATCTTGCGGACTTCGTCGAACGCCCAGTCGAGATAGTAGTTCGGCGAATTCTCGTCGCGGCGGTCGACCACCGAGGCCGGATTGCGGCGGGCGCCGAACACCTGGCCCTCGGTCATGAAGCCGGCGTCGACCATATTGTCGAGCACCTGGTTGGCGCGGGCGCGCGCCGCCGGCAGGTTGATGTGCGGCGCGTATTTGGTCGGTGCCTTGAACAGGCCGGCGAGCATTGCGGCTTCGGCCAAGTTCACGTCGCGCACCGATTTGTTGAAGTAGAAGTGCGCTGCGCCGTCGGCGCCGAAGGTGCCGCCGCCCATATAGGCGCGGTCGAGATACAGTTTCAGGATCTCGTTCTTGGTCAGCCGGGTTTCCAGCCAGATCGCCAGGAACGCTTCGTTGATCTTGCGCTCGAGCGTGCGCTCGTTGGACAGGAACAGGTTCTTGGCCAGCTGCTGGGTGATCGACGAGCCACCCTGGCGCACGCCGCCGGCCTGGGCGTTGGTGACCAGCGCACGCAGCGTGCCGGCGACGTCGATGCCGAAATGGTCGTAGAACCGCCGGTCCTCGGTGGCGAGGGTGGCCTTGATCAGATTGTCCGGAAAGTCTTCGAGCGGGATCGCGTCGTTGTGCTTGATGCCGCGGCTGCCGATCGGATTGCCGTAGCGGTCGAGGAAGGTGACGGCGAGGTCGGACTTCTTCAGCCAGTCCTCGTCCGCGGTCTCGCGGAACGCCGGCTGCGCCAGCGCCAGCAGCGCGATCAGACCGAGCAGCCCGATGCTGGCCGCTTCCGACAGCGGCTCGACGAACACCCAGCGCTTCCAGCCCCCGACATAGAAGCGGTCCATATAGGTCGAGAACCGCTCCCACAGCTCGCGGATACCGACCGCCGAAGAGAACAGCGTCGAGTCGAGCCGGGCGTCCAGATCCAGAAACCAGTTCCGGACCCGCTGCTTCCAATTGTCTGGCAGAATCTTCGGCACCGGGTTCGACCAATCACATCAGCACGCCGCACAGGCGCTGTTCGTCTTGCGCAATGTTGCGGCGATCGCAAGGCGAGGGCGACAGGCTTCGGGAATCTGATTCCTTGTAGCCGAGCATGCCCGATAAACCAATGGTGGCGCAGGGATTTTTCGCTAAGCCCGAGGCCGAAGCGCCCGCTCCGGCACCTGCCATGCCGGCTAAGCGCTTGCGCCGCCGGGCAAACTCCCCCTAGAACGGCGGCCTCACCACCGCAAAGCAGCATCCAAGGCATGACCGCGCGCCCCAAGAGGCCGTCCGCCCAAGACGGTTTCTTCTGGAAGACCAAGACTTTGGAACAGCTCTCGCCGACCGAGTGGGAGAGCCTGTGCGACGGCTGCGCGCGCTGCTGCCTGGAAAAGCTCGAGGATGAAGACTCCGGGCGGATCTATTTCACCGAGGTCGGCTGCCGGCTGCTCGACGCAGGCGCCTGCGCCTGCCGGGATTATCCGAACCGGTCGGACCGGATGCCGGACTGCGTGCGGCTGACGCCCAAAGAGGTCCGCGAGCTGACCTGGCTGCCGCCGAGCTGTGCCTACAAGCTCGTCGCCGAGGGACGCGACCTGTACTGGTGGCACCCGCTGATCTCCGGCGATCCGAACACCGTGCACGAGGCCGGAGTCTCGGTGCGGGGGCGGGTGGAGCGGACCGAGACCGAGGTCCCGGTCGAGGAGCTCGAAGATCACATCGTGTCGTGGCCGGCCCTGCTGCCGAAGCGCGCCAAGCTGAAGAAGCGTCCGGCTTGAGTGAATCGTGAAGATCGCGAACTGACGATACGTCGTGATGACTGATGACCGCCGTCCTGCAGTCACCCTCCTCGAAAGACCAGGCATCGTCACCAGCCTCTCGCTCCGCTGCGAGGCGACGTTTTCGGATCCGATCAGACGAGTTCTCAAGGCGGCTGCTTGGCGAGTGGTCGCTTGCAACGTCGCCACCAAGACACCACAGCAGCCCGCCGTGACGCGGCCTGGCCTGGATCGCCACTCGAGCGGTTCACGATCGAAGCTTCGCCACCCGTAGGCAACTCTTCGGCCGGAGTTACCCGTCGCCGACGAAAGCACACGCCATGCCTGGGCAGCGGCGGTCGGGGAGTCGTGGCGATCGGATGCGGTGACGGCAAAGAACTCGCCAAGTTGCAAGGCGCGCAAACGAACAGATAATGACCCGAAGAGGGGCGACCCTCCGGAATTCTGCACACGAACGCCAACTGCCGCCGGCACGAGAGGCACATCAAGACCGGCAACTCGCCGCCTCGCTCGCTTCGGCCTTCTGTCGAGTGAGGAAAAGTCATGCGTACAGTCATCCTCGATCGTCGTTGCGCTATGGCGTGACCTAGTATCTGCGCAATCGCGATAACGCGCACTTAAGCGATCGCGCGCCGCGATGATCACAATGCGTCACGGCAGCGCGATCGAGCCTGCCGCCGACTTCCTGTCCTGGACTAACAAATGCAGGATGGTGATATCTGATAGACAGATGCTGCCGACGACATTGCGCCTGTAGCTCGACGCGGACAGGCGAGGACGTTTTCAGCCCATCGCGTCACGCGATAGAATTGACCTTCGACAATCTGTGATTGTTCCCGGCCGATCTTTATCGCTCGCGCTGAGGTGTTTCTGTTGAATCGGCGATGGAGAAAGCGGCAAGTGACGCATTTTGAACACAGCGTCGCAATCCGCCTAGTCGAATGGACGGTCGCGCCGACGCGGAAGCTCTACGATGATCATGCAACGAACTGAAGTGGACGTACCGGGGTGAATTCGCCGAACGCGGAGTCGATTGGGTGTGTGCCGACCGGATTCCTGGACCGGATTGGAACGGCAATCCTGCTGATCCATCCGGCCTCCGGAGAGATCATCTACGTCAACCACCGCTGTGTAAAATTGCTCGGATACGACGATGGCGAACTGCCGACGCAGCATCGTCTACTGCGCGACATCACCCAGCACGACGATCATCGGCGCAATGCGGCTCAGCAGAAGAAGCTGATCTTGGGTGAGATGTCCGAATACACCTCCGATCTCAGGATGCGGCGCAAGGGTGGCGAGTTCGTGCACGTCCGCGCCGGCGTGACGTTGCTCCGAGACGATACGGACAAGCCGCACCTGGTAGCTATGAACCTGCGCGAGTTCTCCAACGCTGAGGTCATGGAGCACCAACTCGCCGCGGCCGAATCCCTCGCGGGCCTGATCACCTGGTCCTGGGACGCCAAGCTCGACCGAACCCTCGCGTCCTCGCGCTTCTTGTATGGAGTGCCGAAAGCGGCCCGAGCACCATCGTTCGAAGAATTCCTGATGTTGATTCATCCGGAGGATCGTCGAGCGGTGGAGCGCACGGTGACGCGAGCGATCAGGACGGGACTAGGTTACAGCCACGAATATCGAGTTGTCCTTCCCAATGGCGAGGTGCATTGGATCCGCGGGATGGCGAACTGCCTGTACGACGAAAGGGGAAATCTCACTCACTTGGTCGGCGCGCTGATCGATCTGACGCAGGCACGCGAGCGCCATAATTCCGAGTCGGCCTCCAAGGTTCTGCGCTGCATCGTCAAGCGGATCGAACGTGACTGGAACAAGGACATCTATCTTGCGGATGTGGCCAAGGAATGCGGGATCAGTCCCCGGGCCGTACAAAGATGCCTCAGTTCTTCTGGCTTCGTCTCGTTTTCGAAATACGTCAAGCAACTGAGGTTGCGGAAAGCCCACTCGCTTCTTTGCGAGCCGCAGCCGAACACGTCGGTGTTGGGCGTCGCGCTCTACTGCGGATTCCAGAACGCAAGTCACTTCTCCCGCGACTATCGCAACGAGTTCGGAGAATTGCCGTCCGATACTCTGCGCAACGCTCGCCTGATCAAGAACACGCCGTAGAGCCCGTAGAGACGGTGTTGTCGTGTTCTGGCTACGACGGCGCATGATGGGTTAAGCGGGCATTTCCACAGCAAAGTTATTCTGTTCGACATCGAAGTTATTACTCGAGATCGAGCTTTTCGGCGAACGTCGCCGGTGCTCCCGAGACTTCGAACATCAAAGCTTCTGGACCGCGTCGTGCGCGGTCCGGACGTTTCGACGGATACGCGCGGCGCTGAAGGGTGCCGCGATGTTATGCAGCCGCTGACGCGGCCATCGGCCACCCATCTGTCTTCGAGACCTGCAGGTCAGCGCGAGCGACCCAGCCGTTAAAGGAATGCGCCGTGAAATTGTCCAATGTCAAATTGCTCTACAAGATCCTCGCCTGCTTTGTTCTGCTCAGCGTCGTGGTCGGGCTCGGCGTCTGGTACGCCGCGTCGCAGATGAGCGAGATCCAACGAACCTATGCCAGTATGCTCGAGCAGGACGTCCAAGGTATGAAAGCGGGGCTCCGCGCCAACCAGCGGGTCTACAATTTCGGCCGGCTTTCATGGCGGATGATCGCCGAGCAGGATGCTGCCGAGATGCAGAAGACCAGCCGAGAATTGGCCGCCAACCACAAGGAGTTCACCGACTACATGGCGAGCGGGATAAGCCACGTTCCGGCGCTCGCACCCGATTTCCAGCGCGCTTTGCAGATCTTCGAACGCATCATGAGCCAGAAATTCCCGATCGTGGAAAAGGCGGCGATGGCTGGAGACGACCTGAATGCCGTTCGTGCTGCCAAGGACATGGCAACCGACAACAATGCGCTGCGTGCCGAAATGATCGAGATTACTGGCAAAATCGAAAAGCGGATCAGCGACCGCTCGCAGGCTGCGGCGGACAAGGTGGTGAGCACAATCTGGCTGACGGTGACGCTGATCGGAGGGGGCTTCCTCGCGATTCTGGTCATCGCCTTCGCGATCGTGCAATTCGGGATTTCGCGTCCGATCGGCCGACTTGTCGGGGACCTGCAGGCGATGGCTCGCGGCGAGAGCGTCGATGTTTCGGGCACCGATCGCGCCGACGAAATCGGCCAGACCGCCAATGCGGTCAACGGAATCAGGCTGATGCTCGACGAGAAGGCGCGCCGGGAAGCCGAGGAAGCTGCCGAACAGGACCGCAAACTCGCGACGCAGCGTAAACAGGAGATGGCGAAGCTGGCCCAGGATTTCGAGGCAGCGGTCGGCGAGGTGATTCAGACGGTGTCGTCGGCCTCCACCGAATTGGAGGCGTCGGCGACGACGCTGACAGCGACGGCCGAGCGCGCTCAGGAGGTGACCACGTCGGTTGCTGCAGCGTCCGAGCAGGCTTCCGCGAACGTCCAGTCGGTGGCCTCGGCTTCGGAGGAAATGGCGTCGTCCGTGAACGAAATCAGCCGCCAAGTCCAAGAATCGGCGCGGATCGCGAGCGAGGCCGTGACGCAGGCGCAGAAGACCAATGAGCGGGTCGGCGAATTGTCCCAGGCCGCGACTCGCATCGGCGATGTGGTTGAATTGATCAACACGATCGCCGGACAGACCAATCTGCTGGCGCTCAACGCCACGATCGAAGCCGCACGCGCCGGAGAAGCCGGCCGCGGCTTCGCCGTGGTCGCGAGCGAAGTCAAGGCCCTCGCTGAGCAGACCGCGAAGGCGACCGGTGAGATCAGCGCGCAGATCGGGAGCATTCAGAGTGCGACCGATCAGTCGGTGTCTGCGATTCGCGAGATCGGCTCGACCATCGCGAAGATGTCGGAGATCGCCTCGACCATCGCGTCTGCCGTGGAAGAACAGGGTGCTGCGACTCAGGAGATCTCGCGAAACGTGCAGCAGGCCGCACAAGGCACGCAGCAGGTTTCGGCGAGCGTCGTCGACGTGCAACGCGGCGCCACTGAGACCGGATCGGCGTCTGCCCAAGTGCTGTCCGCTGCGCAATCCCTGGCCAAGGACAGCGACCGTCTCAAGAACGAGGTTCGTCGTTTCTTGCAAACCGTGCGGGCCGCGTGAAGCACAACCGGTTCGGATCATGCGGCGTCCGAGCCGGACCTTAAAATCCACAGCGTCAGGGCCATCGACCTCTGTTCAACCGTGCTCTGCGCGGAAAGGGCTTTCAGATTGGTGCGGTTTCGCGCAGAAGAGCGCGCATGACTGCATTGATCATCATCGCTGTCGCCGGCCTATGGGCCGGCGTTCAGAACACGCTTGCCGGTGGAGGTTCGTTCGTAACTTTGCCGGCGCTTCTGTTCGCAGGAATGACGCCGCTGTCGGCGAACATCACCTCCACGGTTGCGCTGTTTCCGGGGCAGTTCGCCTCCGGCTATGCCGGGCGCGGCATGGTGCGCGGAGTCGGCAGCGTATCGTTTCGGGCGCTGGTGTTCACCAGCCTCGCCGGTGGGGCGGCCGGCGCACTGCTGCTGCTGATTACGCCGCCGACCTTGTTCGCCAAGATGATCCCGTGGCTGGTGCTGTTCGCCACCGCGATGTTCGCCTGGGGCAGCTTCGGCCGCAAACCGGCGGCACATGGCCGGCAGGTCGGTGCGCCGGTGCTGATCGGCCTTCAATTCCTGATCTCGATCTACGGCGGTTACTTCGGCGGCGGCATCGGCTTTCTGATGATGGCGGCGCTGTCGATCGCCGGCATGGCCGCGCGCAACGCCGGCGCGACCAAGAACGCGCTGGCAGCGGCGATGAACGCCTCGGCGGTGGCGATGTTCGCGTTCTCGCCCGAGGTGAAGTGGCTCGAAGCGCTGGTGCTCGCGGTGTCGTCGACCGCCGGCTATCTGTTCGGCGTCTGGGTGCTGCGCCGGATCAACGAAACCTGGCTGCGTGTCGGCATCGTCGCCCTCGGCATCGCGCTGACGATCGGGCTGTTCTGGCGGCAAATGTAACTGTGCGGATGCCGTTGCGGGCCCTATCGAGAGTTGGTTCGCATTGCGCCGAGGCGCCAATACACTATTGCCACGACGACGGGCAGGGCCAGCGCAATCCAGGACATCCAGTCCCACAGCCCGTCGCCGAGCAACGCTGTCGTCAGCCCGAGGGCGGTGACGGCGCCGATCGCGAGCGGCGCGGCGAAGATCTGCGCGGTGGTGTGCGAGGCTCTGCGGGGCGTGGTCATGCCGGCCTCGCATCAGATGGCGCCGCGGTGCGGCTGCGGACGCTGCCGCCAAGGCGCTGTTTGGCGATCCAGAGATAGAGCCCGGTGATCAGCACGACGATGCAGACGAGGTCGAGCAGCGCCCAGACGATCTTCAGCGGCAGGCCGCCATAGTCGCCGAAATGCAGCGGCCGCGACATCTGCAGCAGCGTCAAGTACCACGGCATCTGCGGCACCAGCACCGCCACGGTCTGGTCGACATCGACCAACGTCGGCGTGGCAATCAGCGCCGTCAAAGCCGAGTCGCCCTTCATCCACACCACCAGATGCCGCGGGCTGCCGAAATTCTCCGCGGTCGGCATGGTGATCGAGGTGAGCTGCCCGTCGGGCAGCGCGGCGCGGACCCGCGCCACCGCCTGATCGAGCGAGGAAGCCTGTGCCACCGGCTCACCGCGGTGCGCCGCCAGCAGCGGCGGCAGCACCTGGCCGCGCCAGTAATCGTACATCGGCATCGCCAGCGTGTTGATTGCCCCGGTGCCGCCGACCACGAACAGCCAGACCGTGGTGACGATGCCGAACAGATTGTGCAGATCGAGCCATTTCAGCCGCCGCGACCTCTGGCGGACGGTGCCGAAGTCCAGCCGCCGCATGAACGGCGCGTAGACCACGACGCCGGAGACGATCGACGCCACCAGCAACAGGCCCATCGCGCCGAGGAACAGTTCGCCGGGCAGGTCCAGCAACAGGTTCTTGTGCAGCAGCAGGATGATATCCATCACGCCGCGCTGCGGCCGCTCTTCGCCGAGCACCGCCTTGGTGTGGGCATCCATCACCAGGCGATAGAATTGCGCGCGCATCGGCTTCGGCGTCGGCGACATCGTGACCACGACCACGCCCGGCTGTTCGTCGCGCCAGGTGACGAACAGCACGTGATCGCCGGGGCGGGATGCCTGGGCCGCTCGCAGCACGTCGTCGACCGGGGCGGCGGGGGCCTGATGGATCAGATTCGGCGGGACGAAGCGCTCCTCGGTCAGTTCGGCGATCTCCTCGTGGAAGATCAGCGGCAGGCCGGTGATCGCCAGCAGCAGCATGAACAGCATGCTGATCAGCGAGGTCCAGGTGTGGACCTTGCTCCAGATTCGAAGTGCGCGCGTCCCTGTCACCAGCGATAGCTCGCGGTCGCGGTGATCACCCGCGGGGTGATGTACTGGCAGCCGCCGGTCACGGTGCACTGCGCATGGTCGTCGTTGCCTATATTCTTGACGTTCAGCGCCAGATTGATGCCCTTCGGCTGGCGATAATGCAGCCCGGCGTCGAACACCGTGTAGGCGTCGTTGGTCAGCGTGTTGACGATGTCCATGTAGGACTCGCCGACATAGCGGAAGCCGGCGCCGAAGCCCCAGCCGGCGAGCGGCCCGCTCTGCAGGGTGTAGTCGACGAACGCCGACGCCATGTGGCGAGGGATCAGCACCGGCACCTTGCCGACATCGCCGTTGTTGCTCTCGGTGTTCTTCAGGTTCTGCAGCGTATAGGTTGCCAGCAGGTTCAGTCCGGGCAGCGGCTTGGCAAGCAGTTCGAGTTCGAAACCGCGCGATTTCACCTGGCCGGTCTGGATGCTGTAGTTGAGGTGCAGCGGGTCGGCGGTCAGCACGTTGTCCTGGGTCAGGTCGAACACCGCCGCGGTGAACAGAAGATCGCGGTTCGGCTGGAATTTGACGCCGCCTTCGTACTGCTTGCCCTTGGTCGGTTTGAAGGCGTTGGAGCTGAAATCGATGCCGGCGGTCGGCAGGAACGATTCGGAATAGCTGACATAGGGCGCGATGCCGTTGTCGAACACGTAGGTGAGGCCGGCGCGCTTGGTGAAGGCGGTGTCGTCGTTCGGCTGCGGCACGCCGTTGAGGCGATTGATGGTGGTCTGCTGGGCGGCGTCGTAGCGGCCGCCGAGCGTCAGGATCCAGTTCTCCAGCTTGATCTGGTCCTGCAGATAGATGCCGGCCTGGTTCAGATTCTGCTTGTAGCTCTGCAGCAGCGTCGTCGGGATCGCGACCTGCTGGCCATAGACCGGGTTGATCCGGCTCAGCGACGGCGCGGTGCCGCCGAACTGGTCGCCGCTGAGTTCGAAGGCCTGATAATCGGTGCCGATCAGCACCGTGTGCTGCAGCGGGCCGGTCGAGGCCTTGGCGATGACGTGGTTGTCGATGTTGAAGGCGTCGCTGGTTTCCAGCACCTTGCGCGAGACCCGCGGGAACACGGTCTGGGTGTCGAGCGGAGTGCCGGCGAAGGTGAGGTAGCGATATTCCAGGTCGACATGGCCGTAGCGCGCGCGCGACCGCACGATCAGATCGTTGCTGAAGCGGTGCTCGAACTGGTAGCCGATCCGATACTGGGTCTGATCGAAGGTGCTGTACGACGGATCGCCGAGGAACAGCGGCAGCGCCTTGACGTCGACGATCTTGCCGCCGCGCACGACGCCGACCGACACCGGGAACGCGTTGCCGAACACGTCGTGCTGGAAGTCGCTGAGAATCGTCAGCGTGGTGTCGTTGGTCGGCCGCCAGGTCACCGCCGGTGCGATATAGGCACGGTCGTCCTTGATCTTGTCCGAGAATTTGGCGATCTGCG
Organism: Rhodopseudomonas pentothenatexigens; assembly: GCF_900218015.1. Classification (GTDB taxonomy): domain Bacteria; phylum Pseudomonadota; class Alphaproteobacteria; order Rhizobiales; family Xanthobacteraceae; genus Rhodopseudomonas; species Rhodopseudomonas pentothenatexigens. Next base: position 160,517 of record NZ_UFQQ01000006.1, read on the forward strand.
CGTCGGAATCCCGCAGCACGCCGGTCAGCCGATAGAGCAGGGTCTTGTCCTTGTCGATCGGGCCGCCGACGTCGAACGCGCCCTGCAGCCGGTCGGCGTTGCCGACCAAGCCGACCACCTCGCCGAACGCCCGATCGGTCGGACGCTTGCTGATCAGGTCGATCAGACCGCCGGGCGGGCTCTGGCCGTACATCACCGAGCTCGGTCCCTTGACGACGTCGATGCGCTGCACGCCGTAGGGTTCGTTGCGAAACACCGAGAAGTACGCCGAGCCGTTGGCGGTGTCGCGCAGGCCGTCGCGGAAATTGGAGAAGCCGTTGGTCTCGAAGCCGCGGATGCGGGCCTGATCGTAGCGCGGATCGGCGCCGCCGGTCTGCACCGCGACGCCGGCGGTGTATTGCAGCGCCTGGGCGACGGTGTCGATACCGCGCGCGTCGAGATTGTCGCGGCTGATCACGGACACCGATTGCGGTGTCTCGATCAGCTTGGTGTCGGTCTTGGTGCCGCTGGCGCTGACGCTCGGCACGAAGCCGGGCACCGGATCGGTGCCGCGTTCGAACACAGCACGTTGCACGGGCTGCACCGGCTGCGGCGCTTGCACGGCACGCTGCGCGGGGCGTCGCGCACGGCCTGCCGCGGAGCGGCTTCTGTCGCGCGCCGGCTGCGCCTGGCGCCGGCTGGCCTCCGGGGCGGCGACCTCGACCGCGGGCAGCTCGGTTGCTTGCGGTTTGGCGCTTTGCGCGACGGCAGCCGCCGGCATCGACACCAATGGTGCGATCAACGCGCTGGTCAGCAGCAGTGCATTGGCCACAGAATTGCGACCGGCATTCGCGCCGGCATTGACGAACTTCATCGCTCACCCCCAAGTCGAGGGAGGGGAGTAATCGAATGCCGCTGCGTGTATCAACGCTGTTGCAAAGCTATTGCGCGAAGCCAGTTTGGAATTGATCGAAGATCATCGAGTCAGAATGCGGCGGTGATCCTCACGGCAGATCATCGCTTTGATTCCATTGAACCGAGTGGTGGGCAGCGACAGCGACTCGCGGAGCGGTCGTCGTTTTGAATCGCTCCAATCAATTGCTGCCGGCCGGGGATATCGGCTCGACAACGTTCCAGAGGCCGCCCCGGGGTCGCGTCTTGTACCACGCAAACGAAACTGGCTTTTGCAGTGTCGTGGAATCCGGTTAGGCTGTCGATCGAAGCTGGACAGTATGGATCTGGCATGGGGCGGATCGCGACCGGACTTGCGCTGATGGTGCTGGGGGCGCTGTGGCATTCGCCGGCAGCAGCCGACAAGCGCGTTGCCCTGGTGATCGGCAATTCCGGCTACCAGCATGTCGCCCGGCTCGACAATCCCAAGCACGATGCGACGCTGATGGCGGACACCTTGCACGCGATCGGGTTCGATCTGGTCGGTGGCCGCGCCCAGCTCGATCTCGACAAGCCGGCGCTCGACAGCGCGATTCAGGCGTTCGGTCGGCAGAGCGAGGGCGCCGACGTCGCGCTGTTCTATTATGCGGGCCATGGCGTGCAGGTCGGTGGCGCCAATTATCTGGTGCCGATCGCCGCCAACCCGGTGCGGGAGGCCGATGTCGATTTTCAGATGGTCGATGTCAACGTCCTGCTGCGGCAGATGCAGGGGGCGGGGACGCGGCTGAAGATCGTGGTTCTGGATGCCTGCCGCAACAATCCGTTCGGCGCGCGCGGGCTGCGCGCCGGCGGAGGCGGGCTGGCGCAGATGCGTGCACCCGACGGCACGCTGATTTCCTATGCGACCCAGCCGGGCAGCGTCGCGCTCGATGGCGCGGACGGCCACAGCCCGTACACGCGAGCGCTGTCGGCGACGGTGCGGCGCGTCGGGCTCGATATCTTTCAGACTTTCAACCAAGTCGGCCTGGCGGTGATGCGGGCGACCGCCGGCGCGCAGCAGCCGTGGGTGTCGTCGTCGCCGATCGACGGCACGTTCTATTTCGTTGCGCCGCAGCCGGCCGGGACGGCCGCGACCGAGGAGGCGCGGCTGAGCGAGCCGCGGAGCGACCGCGACCGAACGCCGCTGACCGGTGCGGTCGAGCTGCGCGAATTGCGCGAGCGGCTGTACGAGCTGAATTTCGATCCCGACCAGCCCGACCCGGGCAACGGCCTGCGCCGCGCCATCAGTCAGTATCAGCAGAAGGCCGAACTTCCGCAGACCGGGGAGGCGACCGAAGGACTGCTCGAGCGGTTGCGCCAGACAGTCGATCTGCGGCCGTGGGGCTCGATCGTCTACGATCCCGACAAGGAGAAATGGGGCATCTCTTGGAACCATCGCAGCCGCAAGGCTGCGGTGACGGACGCACGCTCCAATTGTGGCTCGGCGCCGTGCGCCGTCGAGCTCAGCTTCTACGGCTCGCGCTGCGGCGCGTTTGCGGTCTCGCGTGACTCCTGGGCGCTGCTCGACCGCGAGAGCCTTCAGCTCGCCAAGGACGCGGCACTGAGCTCCTGCGCAAAGTCCGGCAAGGGATGCCGCATCATCGGCGCGGTCTGTGCCGACGGCTCCGGACGCTGAGGCGGCGAAGGGGCTACTGCTTGGACGCAGTCCAGGTGCCGACGCATCCATCCGAGCGCCGGAACGTGCCGGAGCCGCGGCGGCCGGAGAATTTTCCCGACGAGGTCCAGCTCACCCCGCCCGACGATCCGGAGCCGGTGGCCTGTCCGCTCGCGGCGACCCGGCCCGAGGTGTATTGCCCGACGATCCGTCCGCTGCTGATCAGCACTGCTTCGGACGCCGCACCGCAAGGCCGGCCGACGCTGGCGACCAGCCAGGCGCCGTCGAAATTGTCGCCACCGCCGCTGCTACGTCTTGTGCTGCGCCGCTCGCGGGGCTCGGACCGGCTGGCGCGGGACGGGCGCGCCGGGGCGGACTCGCGGATGACTTTGCGTGAGCCGGACAGTGTCTTGTCGGTGTTGCCGATGCTGCCGCCGGCGCTGCCGGATTGGGCGGCGGCGAGGTGCGGCGATGCGGCGAATGCCAGCGTGGCCGACAGCAGCGCGGCACGGATGATGGATCGGGTCGCGATTGTCGTCATCGAGCGGCCTTCCGGACTGATCATCATGATCGGATATCGGTCGATCGGGGACCAATCCGCAGCCTGCGCATCGAGAACCGAAGCGCAGAATGACGCATCCTCCCTCCGCCAGCTTTGCCGGTGCGCTGGTAGCAGTCAAGTCCAGCTTGTGTACGCGTTGCACCGCGACCTGACGACGCGCCACTTAGCAGCTGATTACTTTACAGCAGGACCGGGTGGTGCTAGCGTTCAACCATAGGTCGTATTTTGCTGCTTGATTGATAGTTGGATTGTCGGCGCGTCATGCGCCGCATCGGGAATTGAACTGACTGGTCGTCCAGCCGAATTGTGAGGGCAAGGGCATGACCGACTCTCCTGTAGGACGTATTCCGACTGAAATCGTCGCACCGAAGCTCGAGGACGGCATCGCGCTGTGCCTGTCCGGTGGCGGCTACCGTGCGATGGTGTTTCATGTCGGCGTGCTGTGGCGGCTGCACGAAGCCGGCATCCTGGGCGCCGTCAAGCGGATTTCCAGCGTATCGGGCGGCTCGATCACCGCCGGCCTGCTGGCGTTGAAATGGCCGGCATTGAGTTTCGCGCCAGGCAGCACCACGACCGAGTTCGTGCGCGAGGTGGTGGCGCCGCTGCGTGCCTTCGCCGGTGAAACCATCGATGCCGGATCGATCCTGTGGGGCATTGCGCTGCCGGGCGTATCGATCGGCGACGAGATCGCCAAGGCTTACGACAGAGGGCTGTTTCACGGCGCCACGCTGCAGGATCTGCCGGACGCGCCGCGCTTCGTCATCAACGCCACCAATGTGCAGTCGGGCGTGCTGTGGCGGTTCGCCAAGCCCTATATGCGCGACTATCGGGTCGGCGAAGTGCGGAATCCAACCGTGACGTTGGCGCAGGCGGTGACGGCGTCGTCGGCGTTTCCGCCGGTGCTGTCGCCGTTCCAGCTCCGGCTCGATCCCACCACGTTCACGCCGAATTCCGGCGACGATCTGCAACGCGAGCCGTTCACAAGCCGGGTGTTTCTGACCGATGGCGGGGTCTACGACAATCTCGGCCTGGAGACGGTGTGGAAGCGCTACACCACCGTCCTGGTCAGCGATGCCGGCGGCCAAGTCGCTGCCGAGGAAGAGCCGGCGACCGACTGGGCGCAGCATGCCTACCGCGTGCTCAATCTGGTCGACAATCAGGTCCGGTCGCTGCGCAAGCGGCAACTGATCGACTCGTTCAGATCGCATGTGCGGCGCGGCGCCTATTGGGGCATCCGCACCGACATCACCGACTATCAGCTCGTCGACGCGCTGCCGTGCCCGCACATCCGCACCATGCAGCTCGCCGAGATCGCCACCCGGCTGAAGCGGCTCGATGACGTCACCCAGGATCGGCTGATCAATTGGGGCTACGCGGTGTGCGACGCGGCGCTGCGGAAACACGTCGATGCCGGGTTGCCGGCGCCGAAACAGTTTCCTTATCCGCAATCGGGCGTGTGAGATCGGGGCGGTCGTGCCGGCTCAGCGCCCGGACGGATGCTGGTCGCCTCGTTTTCCGGGAGAGAAGCAATGGCGCGGAGCGACGTGTCCTCATGGCCGAGCGGCGATGACGGCCGGCCGATGCAGTTCTCGCTGCCCGGCGAGATCGTCGAGACCATCCTGCTCGGCCCCGCCGACGATCGCCGGGTCTTGCAGGATTCGCCGCTGCTCGGCGATGTCTGGGCCGCCTATGCGCTCGATCCCGGCGCGCGTCAGGACGTTCTGATCACCCCGCACTTCAAGGCGACGGCCGCCGACGTCGCCAGCATGATCAGGCTTGGACGGCCGATCTGGAACAGATCGCGCAACGAGATGGTCGATGCGCCACTGTCGCGCCGGCTCGAATCCGCCAAGATCGCCTATCTGCAGGGGCTGGTCGCAGCAGAGCTGTATTTCGACGAAGTGCTGTGCATCCTGGTGCCGCTGACGCTGTGGTGGCGGCAGCAGCAGGGCGCCGGCCGGATCAAACAGGTCGAGGAGCGCCGCGCGGCGCTGATCAAGCTGCTGCAGACGCCACCGGGCGCGACGCGCAAAGCAGGGATCAATGTCGAGCGCGACAACTACTCATCGCTCGAACGCTATATCGCGCTCGCCGGGTTGATCTTCTGGATTGGCAAGCGTCAGCGGCGTTCCGAAGATCAACTGCCGGGGCAGGCGACAGGCAGCGCCGCGACGCTGCTGAACTTGCCCGAACTCGACGAGGATCTGGCCTTCGCGCAGTATGCGCCGTTTGCCGCCGAGATCGTCGATGAGATCTTCAAGGCCTATCCCGAGGTCGAGGAGGATCTCGCCGAACTGGTGCGCAAGAGCTCCGAGATAGGCGAGCTCGCCGGTGACGCACTGGCCGAGGGGTACATCTTCCAGGTGTCGCTGAACCGCCGCGCCGACACCGCGCTCGATCGCTCGGTCCCTGCAGTGAAGGCGGACGCGGCACAGTCGCTGTTCCGGGTGATGTGCGACCGGATCGTCTGGGGTGTGATCGATTCCGGGATCGACGGCAGTCATCCAGCATTGCAAATGATCGATGAACAGGCGACGACCGATCCGAACAATCCAGTTCATACGAGCCGGGTAAAGAAGACCTTCGACTTCACCCGGATTCGCGAGATTGTCACCAGCGAGGTCGACGATGTCGGGCCGACCGAGGTCGATCGCATCGCGCGAACCACCGGTCTGTCGTTCGAGGCGACGCAGAAATATCTCAAGCAGGTCGCTGCCGACGCCGAGAACCGGCGTCCGATCAATTGGGGCGATGTCGAGAAGCTGATCACGCTGAAAAATCCGACACCGCCGACCAATCCGCACGGCACCCACGTTGCCGGCATTATCGGCGCCGACGGCGATCTCGTAGGCTCGGCCTATAACGGCATGTGCCCGGATATCCGGCTGTACGACTTCCGTGTGCTGGGGAAGACCGCGGCCGACACCGAATTCGCGGTGATCGCGGCGTTGCAGTACATCCGCTACATCAACGAGCGGCACAATTACATCACCGTGCACGGCGTCAATCTCAGCCTCTCGATTCCGCACAACGTCCGCAACTACGCCTGCGGCCGGACGCCGGTGTGCAACGAATGCGAACGGCTGGTGGAGAGCGGCGTGGTCGTGGTCGCCGCTGCGGGCAACCGGGGCTACCAGAAGTTTCAGACCGTAGACGGTCCGTTCGAGAACTACGCCGCCTTCAGCATCACCGACCCCGGCAACGGCGAGGGCGTCATCACCGTCGGCTCGACCCACGGCAACTGGCCGCAGACCTACGGCATCAGCTTTTTCTCCAGCCGCGGCCCGACCGGCGACGGCCGGCTGAAGCCCGATCTGGTGGCGCCGGGCGAGCGGGTCTACTCCACCGTGCTGAACCACGGATGGGCGCCGGAGTCCGGCACCAGCATGGCGGCGCCGCATGTCAGCGGCGCAGCCGCGATGCTGCTGGCGCGCTACGAGGAACTGATCGGCCAGCCGCGGCGGGTGAAGCAGATCCTCTGCGCCAGCGCCACCGATCTCGGCCGCGAACGCAGTTTCCAGGGGCACGGCATGCTGGACGTGCTGCGCGCATTCCAGTCGATCTGAAGGCACCGACGCGTAGGAGCAGGGTGATGTATTTCAGTCTGGATGTGCTGAGAGCAAGGCAAGGCGATTGCCTCATGCTGCATTACGGCACCGAGGACAGGCCGCGCGTGATGCTGATCGACGGCGGACCGGCGACGGTGTACGCGCAGTCGTTGGAGCCGCGGCTGCAGAAGCTGCGGGCTGCGCGCGAGCGCGCCGGACTGCTCGACACCGCCGATCCGCTGCCGGTCGACGTCGTGCTGGTCAGCCATATCGACGACGACCATATTCGCGGCATCCTCGATCTGACCCACGAGCAGCGCAGACGGGCGGCCGGTCTCCGGCTCGCCGTCACCAGCCTGTGGCACAACAGCTTCGACGACCTGCTGTCGACCAAGCCGGACGAACTGACGAGCGGCTTCGGCACCGCCTCGATTCTGGCCGGCGCCGACGCCAATCTGTTCGCGGGCGTCGAGGTCGGCGACAGCGAGGAGGAAGCCGCGGCGCAGGCCGTGCTCGCCAGCGTGCCGCAAGGGCGGACCTTGCGCGACGACGCTGCCGATCTCGGCTGGAAGCCGAACCACAAGTTCAAGGGCAAGCTGATCCTGACCGCGCCGGAGGTTGCGCCGGTCGATCTCAATGGCGTGTCCATCACCGTCGCGGGCCCGATGCAGAAAGAGCTGCAAGCCCTGCAGGACTTGCACGATCAATGGCTGCGTCGGCGCAAGAGCGAAGGCACCAGACCGACTGCGTCGGCGATGCTGGCTGCGTTCGTCGACAAATCAGTGCCAAACCTGTCGAGCATCGTGTTGCTGGCCGAATGCGGCGGCAAGACCATGCTGCTGACCGGCGACGCCCGCGGCGACAAGATCATCGAAGGGCTCGAGATGGGCGGCAAGCTGGCGGAGGGGGAGACGCTGCACGTCGACATTCTCAAAGTGCCGCACCACGGCAGCGACAACAATATGGAGACGTCGTTCTTTGAACGGGTCACCGCCGATCACTACGTGTTTTCCGGCAACGGCGACCACGGCAATCCAGAGCGCGCCACCTTGCAGATGCTGCTCGATGCGCGCGGTGTCGACGACGACTACACGATCCATCTGACCTATCCGGTCGAGGAGATCGATGCCGGGCGCGAGGCCGATTGGACCAAGCAGCAGGCAAAGGAGGCGAACCGGGCCAAGCCGCCGAAGGGCGGTGTGCGGCCGGACTGGTCGGCGGAGGAGCAGGGGTTGGTCGCGTTCTTCGCGGACAATCCGGAACTGGCCGCCAAGGTGAAGATCGTCGCCGACGGCAAGCCGCATCTGATCGACCTGCTCGACAAGGTCGTGGTCTGACCTGCGGCCAGCGCGGCCGGTTCGCATCGCCGCTGTGCAGGGCACGGTCGCATCCGTAAAACTACGATCGGGGCATTCCCGGACTCGGGATTTGCCCAGATAGAATACACGCGGCAAGTGTGTCACATACTGAACATCCGCGATGCGGTTCGTCGCGGTCCCCTTCCTTGGGGCGTTTCCTCCCTAGACTTGGGCCCGGGCGCCGATTGGCGACCGGGCCTCTTTCTTTGTCGTCGGATCGCCATTGGAATTCCGATCGGGGGCGGCTGCCGGATCTCGGGGCAGCAGCTCGAACTGATCGAGCATGCCGCTCAGCCGAGGCAGCGGCGGAATTCCGGCAAGGCGCGATGTGTCACCGCCCAGGCGGCGTTATCGACTGCAGCTCCCTGCGACGACAGCTTGGCGATCACCAGCCGGCTCTCCGGATCGACGAACAGGTTCTGGCCGTGGATTCCCATCGCGAACATCGCTTTCGGTTCGTCGTGGATCACGTACCAACCGCCGCGGTAGCTGAAATTCCGGTACGGAAACAATCTCTGCCATTCTCCCTGCCGCCAGGCATCCCGGTCGCCGCCACGCCACAGATCGTCGATCCATGACGACGGGACGATCGACCGCCCGTCGCGTAGGCCGTCGTCGAGAACCATCTGTCCGATCCGGGCAAAATCGCGGGCCACCATGCTAAAGCCGCCGGTGGTGCGTGCCTGGTCCTGCCGGTCGGTGGTGATCGAGGCCGGCTGCTCGGCCCCGAGTGGGCGCCACAACAGATCGGAAACCAGCTTGGCGAAACGGGTGCCGGTTGCGCGTTCGATCGCCCAGCCGAGCAGATCGGTGTTGGCTGAGACGTAGCGAAACGGCCCGCCATGCGGCTGCGGCTTGATCGCCAGGTTGCTGTAGAACGACTTGAGGTCGGTCGGCGGTCGATCCGGCGGCACCGGATCCCAGCCGGCGGCGGCCGCATAGGCGCGCTGCGCGTCGAGGTCGATCAGAATGCCGGTCCGCATGTCGAGCATCTGGCGCAGCGTCGCGCCCTGATACGCAGTGCCCGCCACTTCCGGGATCAGCGTCGTCACCTCGGCGTCGAGCTGCAGGTGGCCGCGCTCGCCGAGGATGCCGGCGATCAACCCGGTGATCGATTTCGACGCCGACATGATGATGTGCGGTGTCGTCGCGGTGGTGCCGTTGGCGTAAGCCTCAAAGGCGATCGTGCTGTCCTTGAGCACGACCAGCGCGTCGGTGTCGGTCGCTGTCAGGAAGCCATCGAGGTCGAGCATTTCTCCGCCCTGGGCGCGGACGCGAAACCCCGTGAGTTCGCGCGGTGCAGCAGGCAGGGGCCAGATATCGTCCGGCGCGTTGGGGATCGTCTCGGTCGGGATCAGGGCATCAATGTTGCGGAACGACCAGCGGCTGAACGGCAGCTCGCGCCGGTTGGCGAGCGTGGCGCCGGATGCGTCCTCCGGCGCGGCGAGATCGGAAGGGGACATATGAACTCCAGGTGGGGACCCGGGGTATGTAGGCGCTCGCACGCCGATGGTCCATGTTGGCGGCCCGTCCGGAACTGACGGCGGAGCAGATCAAAGAGCTTCGTTCATTCGCCGAAGTGTTTCCCGATCTTGCCGCTTCGATCCGCCGCGGGCGCGGACCGAACAAGGCGCCGACCAAGCGACTGGTGTCACTACGGCTGTCGCCGGAGGTGATCGACACCTACAAGGCCGGAGGTCCAGGTTGGCAGTCGCGGATCGACGCCGATCTGCGTCGCATCAACAAGATCAAGTGAACCCGACGTTTCGTCTCCGAGAGAAGCTCTCGGAGACTGCAGTTCGACTCTGTTGTTGCGCTGTCGATCGACCTTACAGCCCCTGAAATTTGAACGGCTCCGCCGGCTTGAAGCGATCGTGCACTTCGCCGGAGAAAATGTTGCGCTGGCCGGGGCCGAGGTCGAGCTTCTTCACCACGCCCTTGTCGGCGGAGAAATCGAGCTTGGTCAGATCGACCCAGAACACGTTCGGCGTCAGCGCGGATTCGAAGAAGTACAGTTTGCGCTTGTGGTCGGCGACGCTGCGCCAGCGGGTCGAGGAGATGTTCGGCTGATCGGGCGTCGAGATCCCGAACGGCACCGACACATTGCGGATTACGCTGAATGCGGCGGCGATCGATTCCACCGGGTCGGGTGTCTTCGGAATCGCGCCGACATAGAACGCAGCCCGCGCGAAGCGGTCGGCGGCGCGATTGGTGCCGGGCAGCATCACCGTGCCGCCGATCTGCTGCCAGTACGAGTTCAGCGCGAGCTGCTGCTCGAAGGTCGGCGAATTGGTCATCACTTGGTATTGCCGGCCGTGATGAATCACCTGCTTGCCGTCGATGTATTCGATGATGGCGCTGTCACCGGAGGCATCCGACAGCGCCAGGTGCACCGTGGCGATGCGCTGCTCACCGGGCATCTTGTCGGTGACGACCGTGAACGGTTCCTTCGCCAGCGCCTCGACTGCTTCGGCGACGGTGGCGAAATTGTCGAGCGCATATTGCGGCCACAGCGACAGCGCCAGCCCCGGCTTGGAGCCGTCGAACGGCGGATATTGCGATTCCGCCAGCCACAGCACGTTGGCGACCAGCCCCGCCTCGTTGATGCCGTCCGAAGTCGCGACATCATAGGCCGACGCGATGACGCTGCCGTAGCGCGCGGTCCACTGTGCCGAATTGGAGCCGGCCTCGCCGGAGCGCTTGATGCCGCGCGGGAAGATCCAGAGATTGGTGCCGATATCGCGGGCCCAATCCATCGATCGCGCCGTGATCACCTGATTGTCGGCGCCGAGATAGACCAGGCGCGTGCAGGCGTCGGCGACCGGCGGCCATAACAATCCAGCGATGGCAGCTGCGCCTGCGCAGGTGGCGAGGAGACGTCGCTTGAACCCGATCATGGCTGACCTCCGTTCCCCACACGAAGCGTGGGCGTATTTTGCCATGCGGAACATTCCGCCGGCTGCTGATCATATCCCGAGTCCATGGACCGGCAGCGGTACGCGGTGCACCCATGCGCTGACGTTGCTGTCGTTCCAGCAGGGGATGCGTTAGTAGGATGCACTGGCGAATGTCCCCCGCATCGTTTCAGCCCGACGAGATTCCGCGCCCGCATGAGCATGTCCGAACGCCAGAGCCGTCAACCTGTGGGCGCGCCCCACCATCTGCTGTCCGACGAAGCCGCCGCCGAACTCTCCAGCATTCCGACCGAAGTGATCAATCTCGGCGACGCGCCGCCGCTGGCGCCGGCCGGTGCGCTGACCCAGGGCGAAGTTCGCGCGATCTTGATGAGCTTGCTGCTGGCGATGTTCCTCGCCGCGCTCGATCAGACCATCGTCGCGACCGCGCTGCCGACGATCGGACGGCAGTTCGGCGACGTCGAAAACCTGTCCTGGGTGATCACCGCGTATCTGCTGTCGTCGACTGCAGTCGCTCCGGTGTTCGGCAGCCTGGCCGACATCTATGGGCGACGGGTGATGATCATCGTCTCGCTCAGCCTGTTCGTCGCCGGCTCGGTGATGTGCGCGCTGGCGCCGAGCCTGCTGGTCCTGATCCTCGGCCGCGCGCTGCAGGGGCTGGGCGGCGGCGGCATCATGCCGATCGTGCAGACGGTGATCTCCGATGTCGTCACGCCCCGCGAACGGGGGCAGTATCAGGCTTATTTCTCCGGAGTCTGGGTGTCTGCGGGGATCGGCGGACCGATCCTCGGCGGTTTCTTCGCCGAGCATCTGCACTGGTCGATGATCTTCTGGATAAACCTGCCGCTCGCAATCGGCGCGCTGACGCTGCTGCTGCCGAAGATGGCGAAGATCCCGGTGTATCACCGCCGCCGCAGAGTGGATTGGCTCGGCGGCGTGCTGCTGATGTCTGCGGCAATGGCGGTGATGCTGGTGCTGACCTGGGGGGGCAATCGCTTTGCCTGGCTGTCGCCGACAATCCTGGCGCTGTCAGGCGCGGCGGTGCTGCTGGCGGTGAGCTTCGTCTGGCACGCGCTGCGGGCGCGCGAGCCGTTTCTGCCGCTGTCATTGATGAGCGGGACGGTGGTGCCGTGGGCGATGGCCGGCGGCGCCTTCACCATGGGGGCGATGATCGCGCTCACCGTGCACATGCCGTTGTATTACGAGGCGGTGTACCACCTGACCGCGAGCCAATCCGGCCTGGCGCTGATCCCGATCGCGGCGATCTCGGTGTTCGGGGCGGCCTTCACCGGCCGAGCGATGGTACATGTCGAGCGCTACAAGCGGATCGCGATCCTCGGCACCGGCTTCGCGGCGCTGATGGCTTTGGCGATTGCGCTGCTGACGCCGTTACCGCTGTGGCTGTTCCTGACGCTGCTGTCGCTGTGTTCGCTCGGCCTCGGCACAGTATTTCCAGTCAGCGTGGTGTCGATCCAGAACGCGGTGCCGCGGCCGCAGATCGGCACCGCGACTGGAGCTATGAACTTCTTCCGGGCGCTGATGGCCTCGTTTACGGTGGCGGCGTTCACTGCGATCCTGCTGATCGCGCTCGGCGGCGATGTCCAGCTCGGCGGCGGCGAACAGCGCCACGTCGTCGGCAGTGTGGCCGCCGGCGAGATGGTCGCGGGGTTCCGTTGGGTGTTCGGTGCGGCCGCGCTGATGCTGGCAGCCTCGGCGCTGTGCATCGTCGTGATGGAAGAGCGCAAGCTGGCCGGCCCTGAACCCACGCTCGCGCTTCCGGATTAGAGAGCCCAGGGCCGGCGGAATTGCCGATACCTGGCGATCGAAATTCGAGTACTCTGCCGCACAACGGCCGTAAGCGCGGAGCAGGGCGTGGGTCCGGCGCCGGTCGGCGCGAACAGCGGGTGACGGGATGGCTTCCCCGGACGGCAGTAGCAGCGACACTTTCCGCAACCGGCGCCGTCGCAATCGCGCACGCTTTGCGCTGGCGTCGATGCTGACTCTCATCCTGGTGGCGGTCGGCGTGTTGGCTCTGGTGTTCTATGAGCTGCGGCCGGTGAGCTTGAAGATCGCGGTCGGGCCGGGCGGCGGCGACGATCTGAAGCTGGTCCAGGCGCTGGCGCAGAGCTTTGCGCGGGACGGGGCCGCGGTACGGCTGGTGCCGCTGGTCACCGGTGGGGCGACGCCGAGCATCGACGCGTTGCGCGACCACAAGGCCGACCTCGCGGTCACCCGGGCCGACCTCGATTTGCCGGCCGACGCGCAGGCGGTCGCGGTGCTGCGCAAGAACGTCGTCGTTCTGTGGGCGCCGTCATCGGCCGGGAAGGGCAGGAAGGCGATCAAGACCGTCGCCGATCTGTCCGGCCGCCGGGTCGGCGTGATCGGACGGACGCCGGCCAACGTCAAACTGTTCGACATCATTCTGGCCGAGTCCGGCGTGGCGCCCGACAAGGTGCACAAGGAGCAGTTCGCCACCGGCCAGCTCGCCGAGATGGCGCGCGATCCGTCGCTCGATGCCTTCCTCGCGGTCGGTCCGCTCGACAGCAGGATTACCGGGGAAGCGATCGCCGCGACCGCGAAGGCGAGGGGCGAGCTGCGCTTCTTACCGATCGATGTCGGTGACGCCATCGCCAAGAAATATCCGATCTACGATTCGGAAGAGATCCCCGGCAGCATCTTCTCGACCCAGCCGGCGCGGCCGGAGGACAAGGTCGACACCGTCAGCGTCAATCATCTGATCGTTGCGCGGCAGTCGCTATCGTCGATCGTTGTGACCAAGCTGACCCGGCAGATCTTCGCCGCCCGGCAGCAGATCTCGCGCGAGATGCCGCTCGCCGGCAAGATCGAAGCGCCGGACACCGAGAAGGACGCAGCGCTGCCGGCGCATCGTGGCGCCGCCGCGTTCATCGACGGCACCGATCGTACCTTCATGGAGCGCAACAGCGACTACATCTGGGGATTGGTGCTGCTGTTGTCCGGCCTCGGCTCGGCCGGCGCTTGGTTCCGCAGTTACTTGACCCGCGACGAGCGCGAGGCCGGCACCAAGATGCGCGACCGGGCGCTTGCCATGATCGGCAAGGCGCGCAAAGCGGAGTCGCTCGAGGCGCTCGAGGCCTTGCAGCACGAGATCGACAAGATTCTGCGCGATACGCTGGATTGCTATGACGATGGCGCAATTGAAGATCTCGAGCCGTTCAGCCTGGTGCTGGAGCAATTCCACCACGCGGTGGCGGATCGCCGCGCCATGCTGACCGCGGCGGGGCCCGGTCTGGTACCGGCTCATCCGGCGGCGGTGGCTGCACCGGGCGGCTGATCACGCGCTTCCACGGCCTGCCGTCAACATTCCCGTAACCTGTCACCTCTAGGCTCCGGCCGGTTCCGGCAGAACCCGGAACGGCTTGGGCGCCAACACAGGAGAGTGCGGTGCGACGCCTGATTTCCCGTTTCTGGGCCGATTCGCGCGGCGCCACCGCGATCGAATATGCACTGATCGCCGCCGGCATCAGCATTGTCATCGCGGGCGTGGTCACAACGCTCGGCACCAGTGTGTCGGGCCAGTACACCTCGGTCAGTGACGCGCTGAAGTAATCTCCGCGTTCGCGTCGATTCCTCGCCACCTTTGGGCTGCGACGTGTTCAACACGCCGCAGTCGATCGGATTTCCGAGCCTCGGTTCTGCTTCAGCATGAACCGAACGGGCTCAGGCTCGGATCGCCACGAACGATTTCGGCAATCCGACGAAATGTTCGACGATGATCTTGGCGTTCGGGAACAGGCTGTCGACCATAGTGCGATCCAGCATGCTGGCGTGCTCGACCGCCCACATGCCGTCGGTGACGGTCTGTGCCTTGGTCTTGGCCCAGCCGAGCCGGTGATGCCGCGCGATCCACAGCTGCATCGGCGCCGGCAGCCAGTGATAGAACGCCATGCTCTGATGCGGCTCCCATGGGAACCAGAAGTTCGGAGTTTGATGGAAGTAACGCGGCGCCACGCGTGTCGTCTCACGCGCGAACGACAGCTTGTTGTGCCAATTGCCGACGTGCTCGATCACTGAATTCGAGTGGCAGATGTCGTAGGCGTTGTCCGGGAACGGCAATTCGCAGCCGTTGCCTTCGATCGCGCGAAAGAACTCCGGATTCTTCACCGGACGGATATCGTCCTTCAGATTGAGCAGGTCGATCGTGACCTTGTGCTGGGTGAGGTAGTCCGGGCCGAGCATGTCCCAATAGTATTCCATGCCGCCGACATCGAGAATCCGTACCTCGCCCTTCTCGGCGTAGACGGCTTCGATCATCCGCCGCAGCGGCGCGCTGCGTCGACGCCGGAACTTCGAGCCCAGGCTGTTCGGATTGTCGTAGTCGCCGATGATTTGTCCGATGCTCCGCATGGTCACTCCCTCGAATTACTTCGGTGCGCACTCGATCTCGTTCTTCTGGTGGTTTTGTGGACATCTGGCGAATGCGAATCAAGTGGATCACTTGCCAACCGGAGGAGGGCGCTCCGCAATTCTTGCGGAATGATTAACGGTCGTGACTCGAGAGTTCCAAAGGCCGCCCGACTCGTGATGGTTAACCGGTTCTTCGCCGTTGCTGGCTAACAATGGCGGTTCCTCGTTCGATCCGCCAAAGAAGGTCAAGCATGTGGCTCGCCGGCACATCCGGGGTTGATGACGTGCGAGCCGAAGCGGCTTCGACGGCGGTGCTCGACGAAGCGGGCGAGCCGCGTGCGAAGATCATCGTGACCTTTTTGGTCGCGCTCGGCGCCACCGCATTCTCGCCGCTGCTGCACGTCGCCAGCCCGATGCTGGCGATCGTCGTGGAGACGATGATCGCGGTGGCGATCGCGATCGTGATGCCCGCGCAGGGGCCGGTGATCGCGATCTTTCTGATGATGTTCCAGAACGTCTTCGTGTCGCTGTTCTCTCCTCTGGTGACCGAGCCGTCCGAACTCGAATTCCTGAAGGGTTACAACTTCCTGATCTGCGCGGTGATGTGGCTGGTCGCTTTGGCGCGCGCGGCGGTTTCGCGGCGGTCGCCTGCTCTGAACCGCATGCTGCTGGCGAGCACCGCCGTCCTCGCGGTGATGGGCGTCTACTTCGTCATCGGCCTGTCCCGCGAGCCGAAGGCCGCGGCGATCTACCTTCGCAATATCGCGCTGCCGTTCCTGTTGTTCCAGCTCGCGCTGCTGGCGGCAGCTAACTACCGACTCCGCGTGACGCCGTATGTCGTGGTCATCGCCGTGCTGGTTTTGCTTTGCGGTGTCGTCGAGTTCGCCTTCCGCGATGCGTGGTTCGACCTCACCAATGGCCATGCCTATTGGCGGCTCCAGGAGATCAAGGCGACGAATACCGGCGTGTGGGAGCGCGAGATGCGGACCACCGGGAAGGTGATCGTCGGCATCATGGATGTGTTCGTGGTCGACTTCTTCAACACCTCGCTGCTCAAGGACCTCGGTCTCGGCCAAATGCTGCGGCTGTACGGACCGAACATCAGCCCGGTCAGCTTCGCCTACGGCGTCGGCTTCTTCGCATTGTTCCTGCTGGCGGTCGGGCGGGGCGTGCTCGGCGGCTTGGCGCTCGTCTTGATGATGCTGTGCGGCGTCAAAGGCGCGGCGATCATGGTGCTGTTCGTCGGCGCGGCCTGGATCGGCACGGTGCTGATCGGGCCGGTGCTGGTCCTGCTCGGGGCGGTGGTGGTGCTGGCGGTGTACGCCGCGTTCGTGATCTACACCGGGCTGCAGCTCGGCGACTACCACGTCATCGGGCTGATGGGCGGGTGGAACGGCTTCCTGCATGCGCCGCTGGGCCGCGGCCTCGGGCTGGGCGGTAACCTGACCGAGGGATTTGCGGGGATCGACTGGCAGGCGGCGCAGCAGGCCGGCGCGGTCGATGGCGCCGCGGAAAGCTCGGTCGGCGTGCTGCTGTATCAAATGGGCGTGGCGGCACTGGTTCCGCTCGGCTTCTATGCGACAGTCGCGTGGTGGTGCTGGCGGCTGTACGCCCGCTCCGGCATTCTGCTGCTCGGCATGGCGAGCTTCGGCGTGCTGATTGTGCTGACCAACGGCCTGTTCCAGGAGGAGGCGCTGTTCGCGCCGCCGGCGATGGGCTTCATGATGTTGCTGGCCGGCCTGCTGCTCGGCAGCCAGATCCGGCAGGGGCAGCTCGCGCACCGGCTTTCTTAAGAAAATAATCCTTGACAGCGTGACGCTGCCCGGGTAGCTTCCGGCCATGCTCCAGAATTGGGTCCGGGAGGCGGCGGCGGTGATCGCCGACGGTGGCAGCCAGGGCTGATCGAGCTTCGGCGGCGCGTCCGCCCCGAAGCGGCAACGAGGCGCCGGCTGCCGAGCATCATGCGCGCGGCGCCGCCCAACTTCGCTGGCGCTGACCGTGATGGTGCGCCGGGGCCTCTCTCTGCGGAAACGGTTCCATTCTTCGCCCAAAGCGCGGCCGTTCGAGGTCCGTCGCGACGCCGGCGCGGAACAGGAGTTCGGATCGCGCGTTGGCCGGTGAATAGGATCTCGTTACCATTCAAACTCAAGGAGCAGTCATGGCGAGTCGTGAAGAAGGCCGCATTGTCGAGAATCCGACCGAGGCGCGACAGGGCGAGCGCGGCCCTTCGGTGCTGGCACTGCTCACGATCAGTACCGGCCTGGCGGTGTTGCTGCTCGGCGTGATCTGGTTCGTCTGGTTCCGCGTGTAGCGGTCTCTTCCGGCCTGTCGACAAGACCCCCTGCTGATATCAGCCGCCCCCCGCATTTGCCGCCGTGATGCCCGCGCTTGTCGCGGGCATCGACGTTTCTAAGCCATCTCACCCCTCGAGCCTGCTTGGCAAGCTGTCGTGGCACCGAATTGCTGACGGCCAGCGCCGGCGCAGCCCAGACATGACGCCATCGGCCGTCCGATGGACGGCCGGCGCCATACCTCGAAACTGAAATCGAACGTCACGTGTCGGCGCGAAGCAGGTCGCGCCGTTCGCTGCTGCACCGAGGATATCCCATGTTCGAACGTCTGAGGGCTCTGGTCGCGTCGCCGGAGGTCAAAACCTCGCGCACCGCGACGCTGCTGGCGTTTGAACGCGGCGGCGTGGCGCGGTTCACGCCGCGCGACTATGCCGGGCTGGCCCGCGAGGGCTACGTGCGCAACGCGATCGTGTATCGCTGCGTTCGGCTGGTGGCGGAGAATGCCGCCGCCTGCGTGTTCGGCGTGTTCGACGGCGCGCAGGAGAAGGAGGCGCATCCGCTGGCCGCGTTGCTGGCGCGCCCTAATCCGCGCCAGGATGGCGCCGCGCTGCTGGAGACGCTGTACGCGCATCTGCTGCTCGCCGGCAATGCCTATCTCGAGGCGGTGACGCTCGGCGAGGCCGTGCACGAGCTCTATGCGCTGCGCCCCGACCGCATCAAACTGATCCCAGGTGCCGATGGCTGGGCGGAGGCGTATGACTACAGCGTCGCCGGCCGCACCGTGCGGTTCGATCAACATGCATCGCTGCTGCCGCCGATCCTGCATCTGACGTTCTTTCATCCGCTCGACGATCACTACGGCCTGGCGCCGCTCGAAGCCGCGGCGGTCGCGGTCGACACCCACAACGCCGCGGCGCGGTGGAACAAGGCGCTGCTCGACAATTCGGCGCGGCCGTCGGGCGCGCTGGTGTACGCCGGGCCGGAAGGCGCCGTGCTCAGCGAGAACCAGTTCGAGCGGCTGAAACGCGAATTGGAGAACACCTACGCAGGCGCCGCCAATGCCGGCCGGCCGCTGCTGCTCGAAGGCGGGCTCGACTGGAAGGCGATGGCGCTGTCGCCGAAGGACATGGACTTTCTCGAGGCCAAGCACGCCGCCGCGCGCGAGATCGCGCTGGCGTTCGGCGTGCCGCCGATGCTGCTCGGCATTCCCGGCGACAACACGTTCTCGAACTATCAGGAAGCCAACCGCAGCTTCGTGCGCCAGACCGTGCTGCCGCTGGCGACGCGCGTCGGCAACGCGCTGGCGCAGTGGCTGTCACCGCAATTCGGAGACGGCGTCCGCCTGGTGATCGACACCGACCGGATCGACGCGCTGTCGCCCGACCGCACCGCGCTGTGGGACCGCGTCACGGCAGCGCCGTTCCTCACCCTGAACGAAAAGCGCGAAGCGGTCGGCTACGCGCCGATCGACGGCGGCGACCGGCTGGGGTGAGGATTGGCGGCTCGCAGGCTGCACCTGTTGCCGAAAGTCGGACTGCAATTGGGCAATCCTCATGTCACGATTCGCGAGCCCAAATCAGGCCGGGCGAGCGTGATGTGGCAGGGCGAATGGCAGTCTGGAGAAGGAAGTGAGGAAGCGGATCTACTTTCAAGATCTGGACCCGGACGGTTGGCCGGAGCCCGGCGAGCTGGCGCCTTACTTCCTGGCGCCGGCCGAGAATCCGTGGGCTCCCGATCCGCACGGAAACGACGAGTTCGGGCTCGAGATTTCGGGATTGTACGGCACCGACGGCCAGCCCGGGATCGATCAGGTCACCGCGAGCCTCACGATGGTGGGCACGCCGGATTTCGGCATTTTCCTTTACTACCGAAAATGGGATGGCCGGATCAGGCAGCCGCTTGATTGTTACTCCAAGGGTGACATGAGCCGGATCAAGGAGTGGTTGCGGACGCTGCAGGGCGATCTGCGGCCGATCGGTCTGTTCATTCCCTACGCGAAAGCATGGCCCGCCGTGAAGGAGTTCATGGAGCGGGACGGCGAACTGCCGACCAGCATCGAATGGGTCGACGGCAAGGATCTTCCACCCGACACCTTTCGCTTCCCGGGCTTCTTCAAACCTGGGCCGGAGCCGCGCGTATTGCGGGATGAAGACATCAACGAGCAGCCAGCCGGCGACGGCTTCGGGTTTTTCCGCCGCTGAGCGGGATACTCGGTGATCCCTACGTTTCATTTGTTGAGCTACCCTCCGGTGTGCGACACGAGATGTGGGGTGGACGCTGGGTATCTGGGAGATACCGAAAATGAAGAGAACTATCTATTTCAATAAGTGGCGCCGGGTGGCGTGGCCGCCGCCGAGTGAAATGGAGCCTTAATTCCTTTCGCCGAGCGAGAATCTCTGGTCTAGCGCTGTCGGTGGCAACGATGAGTGGGGGCTCGAGATTACCGGGCTCAATGGCACCGATGGCAAGCCGGAAGTCGATCAGGTCAACGTGCATCTCACAATGGTTGGTACACCTGATTTCGGCGTCTTCTTGCACTATTCGAAATGGGATGGCCGGATCAGGCAGCCGCTTGATTGTTATTCCAAGGGGGACATGAGCAGGATCAAGGAGTGGTTGCGGACGCTGCAGGGCGATTTGCGGCCGATCGGTCTGTTTATTCCCTACGCGCAAGCGTGGCCCGCCGTGAAGGAGTTCATGGAGCGGGACGGCGAGCTGCCGGCCAGCATCGAATGGGTCGACGGCAAGGATCTTCCACCGAAAACCTTTCGTTTCCCGGGTTTCTTCAAACCCGGGCCGGAGCCGCGCGTATTGCGGGATGAAGACATCAACGAGCAGCCAGCCGGCGATGGCTTCGGGTTTTTGCGCCGCTGAGCAGCGAGCGCGAGCGTTCCTCTCACGATGAAGAACGACTGACGGCGCGTGGACGATTGTCCGCCACGCGGATGTCTGCGCGCGAGGTGCCGATGTCCGATCTGATCAAGATTTTTTCCGAGCGCGGTGACCTCGCTCACTTGGCGCTGTTGCTGTGGGCGATCGGCGCCAGTCTCGGGTTGTGGTTCGTACTGCGGGAGTGGGCGGCGGCGGTGCGGCGGTTTGATGATTTCGTCCACGCGCTCGAGCTGTTCAACCGCCGGGCGCGGCGCCGGGCGATCGACGAGGAGTAGGGCGATGCAGCGGCTGTCCAGCGTGCTCACCCGCGTCCGCGCCGAGACCAAATCGGCGAAGGATCCGCGGACGATCTTCCGCGAATTCCTGGCGCATCTGGCCGGCGCGCATCGTAAGCCGGCGGCGCGGCGCGCCGCGCCCAAGCCGCCGCCGCGCAAGCGGTCGGCCAAGCGCGCGAAGTAACCGCCGCGCAGCCGCGGCGACTCCGCCGCGCAGACCAGCGTTCACCACCGCCATCCCACCTCACTCGTATCCTGCGAGGCCGCTCATGCTTGCCCCGTCGCCTGCGCACGCCGCGTTGCCTTCGCCTGCGCCGCTGCCGGCGCGGCTGTCGCTGGCCGAGGACGGCAGCATCGACGGCTATGCCAGCCTGTTCGGCGAGATCGACCAGGCCCGCGACATGGTGATGCCCGGCGCCTTCACCCAGACGCTGAAGCAGCGCGGCCTGCGCAAGATCCCGATGCTGTTCCAGCACGATCCCGCCGAGCCGGTCGGCGTCTGGCTGGAGCTGGCGGAGGATCTGCGCGGCCTGCGTGCCCGCGGCCGGCTGATCCCGGATGTGGCGCGCGGCCGTGAACTGCTGGCGCTGCTCCGCGCCGGCGCGATCGACGGGCTGTCGATCGGCTATCGCACGGTGCGCGGCCAGATCGATCCGAAGACGCGGGTGCGGCGGCTGTATCAGGTCGATCTCTGGGAGATCTCGATCGTCACCTTTCCGCTGCTGAACGGCGCGCGCATCGCCACCGTCAAGCACACGCCGCGGCCCTCGCCGCAGCGCGCGGCGGCGGAGGCGGCGTGGCGCCGCGTCCAGGACGCGGCAATGATCCGTTCGGACGATGCCGCGGAGGCACCGGCATCGCCGTTCCGGCGCGGGAGGATCGCGGCGACGCTGTCCACCCGCGCCGGCCGCAAACAGGCGCTGGCGAGTATCAGCCGGCGCAGCTGAGCCGTGCGCAGGCCCGACCGCCGATCCGGGGGCCAAGTAACACCCGCTTTGCCTTGCCCCTCACCCCAGCCCTCTCCCCGCAAAAGGGCGGGGAGAGGGGGCACGCCGCGGCGTGGGGCAACGCTTCCGATCGCAACAAACACTCCATCCCCAACGAAGGACCTGCCGATGACCACGTTCGACCACGCTCCCGAGACCAAGGCCGGCTTTGCCGGCGACGATGCGCAGCAGGTGTTCGATGCCTTGATGCGCGCGTTCGAGGACTACAAGGCCGAGAACGACGCACGGCTGAAGGCGATCGAGACCGGCAAGGGCGACGTGCTGGCCGAGGAGAAGCTGGCGCGGATCGACGCCGCGCTGGATCATCAGCAGCGCCGGCTCGACGAGCTCGCCTTGAAGGCGGCGCGACCGCAGCTCGCGGCGGAGCGGTCGCAGCCGGCCGCCGATCAGCGTGAGCACAAGAGCGCGTTCGAGGCCTATGTGCGCAGCGGCGAGGCCGCCAGCCTGCGCCGGCTGGAGACCAAGGCGCTGTCGGTCGGCTCCGATCCCGATGGCGGCTATCTGGTGCCGACCGAGCTCGAGCACACCATCTCGGCGCGGCTCGCCGCGATCTCGCCGATCCGCTCGCTGGCCACCGTGCGCGAGATCTCCGGCGGGGTGTACAAGAAGCCGTTCGTCACCGCGGGCCCGGCGACCGGCTGGGTCGGCGAGAGCGACGCCCGGCCGCAGACCGCGTCGCCGTCGCTGGATGCGCTGTCGTTTCCGGCGATGGAGCTGTATGCGATGCCGGCCGCGACCGCGACGCTGCTCGACGATGCCGCGGTGAATATCGACGACTGGCTGGCCGGCGAGATCGACCAGGCGTTCGCCGAGCAGGAGGGCATCGCCTTCGTGTCCGGCGACGGCGTCAGTAAGCCGAAGGGCTTCGTCGCCGTGCCGACCGCGGCCAACAGCGCCTGGAGCTGGGGCAAGCTCGGCACCATCTCGACCGGCGCCGCCGGCGCGTTCGCCGCCACCGCGCCCGGCGACGTGCTGATCGACGTGATCTACGCGCTGCGGCCGGGCTATCGCCAGAACGCCAGTTTCGTGATGAACCGGCGGACGCAGGCGGCGATCCGCAAGTTCAAGGATTCCTCCGGCGCCTATCTGTGGCAGCCGCCGGTCACCGCCGGCGGCCGCGCCAGCCTCGCCGGCTTCCCGCTCGCGGATGCCGAGGACATGCCGGACATCGCGGCGAATTCGCTGTCGATCGCGTTCGGCGACTTCCGCCGCGGCTATCTGATCGTCGACCGCCAGGGCGTGCGCGTGCTGCGCGATCCGTATTCGTCCAAGCCCTACGTGCTGTTCTACACCACCAAGCGCGTCGGCGGCGGCGTCCAGGATTTCGACGCCATCAAGCTGGTGAAGTTTGCCGCGAGCTGAGGCGCCGCGCCGGTTCTCCCTCTCCCGCTTGCGGGAGAGGGTCGGGGGGGAGGGCTGTAGGGTGGGTTAGGCGCGCAGCGCCGTAACCCACCGACAACGTCTCTACCGAGTGCCTGAGCATCGCAGCCGCCGTCCGGTTGATCACTCGATCACGAGCGGGCCTTGATGTCGGCGAGTAGTCCTGCCAGCTTCGGAGTTAAAGAACAGGGCTGCTCGATCGGTGGTATTTGGAACGAAGGTGGAGCGCTGATAAGCTGCCGGCGAGTTTCCCCTCAGCCGAAGCGAGGGGGCGCACAGCCTATGGAGGCAGGCCGCCGCCGGAGGTCGGAGCCATGAGCAAGCCGGATCTGCACGGGATGGCGACGCCCGATCTTGTGGCTCTGTTTGCCAAAGTCACGGTCGACCAGGACGAGGCGTTGCTCGGCAACCAGATCGCGAAGTTCAACCGGCTGTACGGCGTGATGGCCGAGATTGCGGACGAGCTGAAGTCGCGCGACGGCGACCAGCGCACCGCGCTTCTCAGCCTTTTCGAATATCCCAATATGCAGGTCCGGCTTCAGGCCGCGAAGCTCACGCTCGCCGTCGCGCCGGTGGAAGCCCGCCGGCAGCTCGAAGCGATCGCATCCTCGAAGTGGTTTCCGCAAGCCGGCGACGCCGGCATGTGCCTTTCGTTTCTGGATGATGGGACGTTCAAGCCGAAATGATGCGGCGACGCGACGCTGCAGTGGCTGTCACGCGTATCCTCACCTCGCAGCGCTTATCTGCTCGGTGTAGTCAGTGCGGAAACCATCAAACCGCAAGCGAAAGCTGGTTCTGCGTCAGCGACTGCATGCGGGCGCTGAGCTTGATCTTGTCGTCGGCTTTGGCGCGGGCATGGTTCGACATCGCCGAGACAAGAGTTTGCAGCCCGCCGGCATCCGCCACCGTCACGAACGTCTTGCTCTTGTTGACGAACACGACGGCCTTTCGGCCGCGAGCCAAAAGCTCAATGATGTTGGACAGCGTGCCGGTGCTTTTGCAGTCCCACACCATCAGGCCGACATCGCTGACACGGGCCATCTCGCGATCCTTGGCGGTGAAGAACGCTCGGCTGCCGGCTGCGGCGGTCGTCGATACGGTCTGCACCGGCCAATTGCCGACATTGTTGCGCGGCGTCTCGCCGCTGCAATATACCGTTACCCTCGCGGCTCCATGCTTCGCCAGGCAGGTTTGAATCGACGTGTCCGCCCCATCGGCGTCACCGACCACCACGTCGAGGTCCGAACCGGCGATCGCCGCGATCCGCTGCTCGACCTGCTTGTCGAGCCGATTGATCGAGATCGAGCCTGCGATGAAAACTGTGGTCATGAGCTACGTCTTCGTGATCGCTGCGGCGTAGATCCTGCCGATTTTGGGATAGGCTCGAAGCGCCGCACAGGCGGCTTCCATCGACGCTCCCGTATCGAACAAATCGTCCAGCAGCAGAGCGTTCCACCGCCCGTTGCCACCGATTGCATCTATATATTCGGATCAGCGGAGATGCCTCCTACCGAGCACACAAATCCGTCCTCAAAGCCTCGGAATCACGTCCGAGCGTTGCGATTAAGAAGAGTAAAAGACCCATTCACTAATTAGCTTCCTTCTGGGCAAACAAAACCAATCGACTCATACCGGAGTTGATCTCGCTTAATGATCCAGTCGGACTTCGCCAGACTGAAGCTGTCCATAGCCCCCCACCGCGAACGCACTTCTATGGTAAACCCGTCAGGAAACGCGCGAGCACTAACAAAACGCATTCCTGTCATATCTTTTACGAGTCGCCAACCCGCTAGATCTTTTAGTATTGCTCCTTCGAGGTTTGCGCCTCGAAACGAAGCCCCTGTTATGTTCGCGCCTGTTAGGTCGGCGTTGGATAAATCTGCTTTGTCAAAAATAGCATGACTAAGGTCGGCATTGATCAGCTTTGCTCGACGAAGATCGGCACGTCGGAAATCTGCATTAGTCAGATGAGATCTAGTAAGATTCGCTTCAATCAGCTTAGCTTGCACGAAGCAGGCCCATTTAAAATGACTACCATCGGCATTCGCTTCTTCAAGATTGGCGTCCCTAAACCGGCCATAGTTCGCAACGATCTCAGTCAAGATCGCCCCGTTCAGCCTTGCTCCGTCCAATTTTATAGACATGACTTGAGCCTTGCTCAAATCCACTCGCTCAAGTCCGACATGGTCGGCGGCTAATCGTTCAAGCGCAAGAGTTCGGCCTGCGTTCCCGGGCACATCGCCGCTCGAATTTAGAAGAAGCCAAGCTTGAAACTGCGCTTGTTTCGAAGAGTTTCGATTAGAATCTGCGAACGTAATAGCAGCAAGTGTAACGCCTATGACTGTCAACCATTTGAAGATGTGCCATTTATCAAGAAAATCGCCAAGCGCTCGGAGGGCTGATATATCATTGATGGCGCGACTAGCAGACGTAACCAACTTCTCTTCAGCCATCTTCTCTGCCCTTGTGCAAGAATATCAGCGTTCGTCTGGGTAGGGTATTGACCCGATCAATCTCGGCTTCCCGGATCTTGTAGAAATGGTCCACGGCGCGAGTGACAGAGGGTAAATCGCCGCCGTAATCGTGAAGGGCTACCACGCCGCCGGGAACTGTACGGGCCCAAGAAAAGGCTAGGTCGGATAATACGTTGTCCGAACTATGATTCCCGTCAATGAAACTGAAAAGAAATCGTTGATCTGCGGATAGTTCTACCCCCATCGAAGCTTCAGATCGGACCGATATATTATCGAGGCCAGCAGTTTCTTGATCAAAACGAGCGCGAATATCTCTTGAGCCAAGTATGGTCGAGTAGATCCAAGACATTGGCTCGCCGCGGGTGTTCTGCGTGCTGTCGAAGTGTGGATCGAAGACGTCGATGACTAAGACGCCCTTCTGATGCTTGCGCGAGGCGATGGCGAGTTTCGCCGTTCCACCGCCCATGAACGCGCCGATCTCTAAGATATCGCCATCTAGCGACCAGAGGTCGTGTTCGTCGATATATGCGATTAGCGTTTCGTAACCGACAAAATCGGATCGGAGACCAAGTCGACCAAAGGCGATCTCTGACCAGACAACGGCTTTTCCGTAGCAGAAGGCGAAAACCTCATCCGCCAATGCCACGAAACGATGCTTGCCCACTCGCGGCCCATCAAGGGGGCCTGATACATCCTGAGTCAATCGCGGTGTATATTGTGGTGCCATCTGCGTCCTCATCCGGGATTCTGGGGGGAATCTATTTCGGGGTGCCTTCTGCTAGAATTCGTCGTATGCTGTGTGCTGCCTCCGAGAGGGCAGCGCGTGGCTCGGCGCTGCCCGCGATTATCTTGCTGAGCGCTGCGTTTACGATCTCATGAAGTCGCGAGTAGTAGGGGACATCTGGCTCAGCCTGCGCTATTTGAATCGAGGCTAACATCAATTGAAACTCGGGGCGCTTTGATTGCAGGCCCGGATCGGAGAGTATCGATAGTCTGGCGGGGTTTCCACGCGCGGTCTCTGCATACAGTTTCGCGCCATCTTTGCCTGTGGCGTACAAAATGAAGTCGTTAGCCAGACTCGAACGCCCGTCCTTTTTTGGTTTAACAAGAACCCAAGTGTGAATGAAGTTCGTGCGGCGTATCGATCCGTCCTGCTGTCTTACCCCTGGCAGCGGAGCGATCTTCAGAAATCGCGAAGCCGAATCAGATCCTTCTTTCAACAGAGGATAGAGAGCGTTCCATTGCGGAGTACTCAACGCGATGTTTCCTGCCCTCCACTCATCGAGGATCTTCAGTGCATTCCAATTCTGAACTTCCGAAGGAACCCCCGCCGACAACGCAAGTCTCTTGAGCTGCTCAGCCGCAATGACGGCTTCATTTGCATCGATTCCAACTTCGCCATTTCGGAGAACATATCCGCCGTATGACCAAAGTATCGGGTAGAAAATTTTAGGAAGTTCTTCTCCCGTTTGAGCTGCGAACGCAAGGCCATACCTCGCCCCCCTTGGCTTTTCGGATGGCTTCCAGTTCGCGCTCATCTGCTCTAGCTCGTCCCACGTATCAGGAGCGGTTGCCACGATGTCTGACCTATAGAACGTGAAGAACGTGCTTATGTCGCAAGGCAAACCATATATCTTGCCGTTATATTTTGAATAGACAAGAAGATCAGGATCAGCTTCGGGAGACCAGTTGGTTATCGGAGATAGGCCGTTCTTGGCCGCTATTTCCGCAACTTTTGTTCCTGGAAAGAAGATGACATCGTAACGGGGGTTCGCGGACTGAAGCGTCGCTTGAACAAGATTGTCGTATGTGCTTCGACCCAGGGCATCGACTGTGACCTTTACCTGCCTTAGCTTGCCCCATTCTTCGGCCACTCGGCGTATTCCATCCGCCTCAAGTCCTTCGCGAACTACTACGGACAGTTGTGCTGGCCCGTTGTGGCTATCTTGGTCGCAATTAGATAGCCCAACACACAGAAGAATCGCAGCCACCCTAGAGACATTGCGTAGGTAGTATGTCATCGCTTGTCATTCCTGCGTTCTATCGATCACTCTGAATTCGACCTAAAAGTCAGTGACTTAATTAGAGTTGCTGCAAGTGCCGCAAGCACAAGAGTCGAGGTTGCCATTGAGGCGAATAGGGGCCCCCAGGCTATCTCGTAGCTTGTCTCAAAAGTAGCAATGAAGACAGGCATCGTCCAACTGTTTCGGCCTGTCTGAAAGACGCCTGCATAAAGTGCTTCACTCCAAGAGAATGCGAAGGTCATCAAGCCTGCCAATAGGAACTCTGAGCGGAGATTTGGAAGCAGGATATGAGTGAAGTAAGCTCCAGGTGACAGGCCATCCATCCTCGCAAGGTCAAAAAGGCCTCCGTCGCTCGTGTTGGGTGCGTGGAGCCGTTTCAACCGAGGCACAACAATCAGGAGGGCGAGTGGGAGGGCGGAGATGGAGTGAAATATCACGACCACCCAGATGCCCATTCGAAATGTTGGGAAGTGTTGTTCTGTGAGGAGGATCATCGCAAAGTGTGCAATTAGAAATGCAACGGGCGGAATGCAGCGAATTCCAACTGCGGGGACTAAGAGATAAAGCCAGTTACCTGGGCGTCGTAGTCCTCCCTGAATTAGCCCGGCCGTGACTAATAGAGTTAATAGCGTGCTTGCAGTTCCGATAATTAGGCTCGTTTGAAGGGGTGGGACAATGCCTGCCTTGACAATAGAGTGCGCGGTATCGATCAAGCACAGTGGTGACCAAGAGGCGCGTTCGGGTGCGCAGAGAGCGGCTCTTGATAATAGAAATCCGAACGGTGCCAGCCAGATGGTGAAGGTTGCAATAGAGAGTGTGGTCAAGATGCGAGAGTTGGTCACGGCATTTGTGTCCCTCGATTTCTGTGTTCATCAAGAAGAAGAGAGGTTGCGAGCCCTGTAGGTGGCCCACACAATTGCGAGAGCAATGCCGCTTACCAGGGTGCTCGCAAGGGCTAATTGTGCAGCATCTTCATATTGTCGAAGGGCCACGCCTCGATTGTATACGTCGATTGGCGCTGGCAAGATGTCGGTCAGAGTCTTAAATAGCACCCAGTGAACATCGTGTGCGCGGAAGGTGTCGACGAACCTGAACAGCCAGATCCATGCTAGCCAGTCGAGAGTTAGCGGAATTTGAATGCTCCAGAAGAGGCTTCTTTCAGATGCTCCGTCAATTTTTGCGGCGTCGATGATTGTCTGCGGAATGCGTCTGAAAGCAATGAGTAAGGACACGATCACAAGGGGTGTCCAGATCCATGCGTCGACAAAGAGTAGTGTTAGATACGCCCAGTTGAAGATGCTGAACTCCTCGGTAGTGAAGATTGGTTTCGTACTCAGTAATGGGGGTAAGTTGAGTCCGAGTGTCTGAAGTAGTGTTGCGAGTGGGCCTTCTGCCTCCAGCAAGAGGCGCCAAAGGAGTGCGAGTGCGACTGGTGGGGTGGCCACTGGAACTGCTGCAATCAAGAATTCAACGGTAGTAGTGGGCTGACCAGCTGAGCGGCGTTTCTCGGGCAGGAGTCGGATAACTATTGTTGCAATTGATATTTCGATGCAGGCAGAAGCGGTGGCGAGCGCGGCTGATCGCCATATGCTGGTCCAGCCGAGGTTGTGTAGTGGTCCGCTCTCTTGCAATGGAGCGATAATAATGCCGTTCGCCAAGCAAATAAGCAGGATCAAGGGCAAAACGCCAATCAAGAGTACGAATGAATTGGAAAGGTGGGACAGAATGAAAAGTAAGGCTGTCATAGCTGGGAGGCTTGAAATCTATCGAGGAGGATCATGGTTGGTGGTCAATGAGCTACTTGGAGAATGTTGCTAAGTTACACGCTCTATATGTGATGTCGAGCGGGTGGGTGATTGGATAGCTCCTCCAGGGTGTGCGACATTAGGCGGACTTGCTATGTCGTGGCATGGTCCGGCGGCAGAGGCTCTGCGAGTAATGTCGGCGGTAGGTATAGAAGGTGGAATGTGCCACCGACGACCGGTCGTAACTTGAATGGAGTCGAAGCATTTCGTGAGAGATGGTTGTGGTAAGCGGCTGATCCTCTCGGAGCTTAAGGCGGTCGTAGTTGGTGGGGTGTACCGCTTTACCGCCTTCTGAGGCGCCGCCGTGGCGATCTTGTTGAGAACCGCCGGGCCGCGTTCGAGACGTCCTCGTTCAACGCCGGATCGGTGCGCACCACAGCTTAATCTGAATACGGTTTGGCGGACGCTTTATCCCTCGGGGTTTGGTTGGTCGTTTAACGTCACCATCAAACCCGCTTCGACTCTTGCGGTCCGCGCCCTGTTCTTTCGGGGCCAAGCTGTCGGGTGATTGCGATCTCAGGACAACGCACCGATTATTGCGGCAAACCGAGCCCTCCCGGAGCTCTCATGACCGACATTCCCCCGCCGCGCCGCTATCTGCCGCGCGGGCTGACGCCCGAGGCGGTCGCGGAGCTGAAGCGGCTGTACGAAAAGACCGACGAGCCGCTGACGAAGGTGGCGGCGCAGTTCGAGATCTGTCGGCACACGCTGCGCAAGGTGGCGGAGGCCGAGGGCTGGACGCCGCGGCTGGAGCGCCCCCGGGTCGGGCCGCGGCCGCCGCTGCCGGTCCGCCAGGCGCGCGGGTTTTCGCAGCAGGCGCTCGGCGATCTGAGGCGGCGCTACGTCGAGACCGAAGAGCCGGTGCAGCGCATCGCCGAGGACTACCACATTCATCGCAACACGCTGGAGCGGCTGGTGATGCAGGAGGGTTGGCCGCGCCGCAAGGATCGGCCGCCGCGCGACATGCCGGTGCTGCTGCAGATCAATCGCGAAGCGACCGCGGCGCTGCAGCAGGCCCGCGCGATCGCCGCCGGCGCGCCGCTGCCGGGGTTGCCGCCGCCCGCGGTGGACACGAAGGCCGCGGTCGACACGGAGGCCGTGGCGCCTGCGCCCGAGAGCGAGGCCGAGATGGCGCCTGTGCCCGAGGCATCGGCCGCGACGCCGGCGGACCAGGCGTCGCCCGAAGCGGCGCTGTCGCTCGCGCGGCGGCTGGAGCGCGCGGTCGAGACCCAGCTCCGCAAGGTCGAAAACCTGCGCGAGGACACCACGCTCGGCGGCCACCGCGCGGTCGAGGCCGAGCGGATCGCCCGCACGCTGGCGGCGCTGACGCAGACGCTGTTCAAGGTCCGCCAGCTTCGCGATCCCGAACGCGCGCTCAGCGCCGCCGATGACGAGATGCCCGCCGATGCCGATGGATTCCGTCTGGAGCTTGCGCGCCGCATTGAAACGTTTGTCGGCGGCGGGACTGACCGAGCGCTTCCTGCGCCAGGCGAGCCTGCGCAACCTGGCCCGGCTGCAGGATGATTTCGCCACCTTCGCGCATCCGCATCAGGAGTTTGCGGACGCCGGCAATGACGGCGCGCCGTGGACCACCTGGCTGATGCTCGGCGGCCGCGGCGCCGGCAAGACCCGCGCCGGTGCCGAATGGGTGCGGGCGATGGTGGCCGGCACGCCGCCTTATGCGACGCGGCCGCACGGCCGGATCGCGCTGGTCGGCGAAAGCTGGCACGACGCCCGCGAGGTGATGGTGGAAGGCGAATCCGGCCTGCTGCGGATCACGCCGCGCCGCGAACGCCCGGAATGGATCGCCACCCGCAGGCGGCTGGAGTGGCCGAGCGGCGCGGTCGGCGAGGTGTTCTCCGCCGACGATCCGGATAGTTTGCGCGGCCCGCAATTCGAGGCGGCGTGGTGCGACGAGCTGGCGAAATGGCGCTACGCCGAAGCCAGCTTCGACATGCTGCAATTCGGGCTGCGGCTCGGCGCTCGGCCGCGGCAACTGATCACCACCACGCCGCGGCCGCTGCCGCTGATCAAGCGGCTGCTGGCTGATCCGCATACCCGCGTGACGCGGGCGCCGACCCGCGCCAACGCCGCGCATCTGTCGCCGGCGTTTCTCGAAACCGTGGTGGCGCGCTACGCCGGCACGCGGCAGGGCCGGCAGGAGCTCGACGGCGAACTGATCGAGGACCGGCCCGACGCGCTGTGGTCGCGCGAGGCAATCGAGCGCGCCCGGGTTGGCGCGGCGCCGCCAATGGTGCGGATCGTGGTGGCGATCGATCCGCCGGGCTCGTCGCGGCCGGGCGCGGACGCCTGCGGCATCGTCGCGGCGGGGCGCAGCGCGGCCGGCGATTACTACGTGCTGGAGGACGTCTCCAGCGACCGGCTGTCGCCGGCGGCCTGGGCGGCGCGCGCGATCGCGCTGTATCACCGGCTCGAGGCCGATGCGATCGTCGCCGAGGTCAACATGGGCGGCGAGATGGTGCGCGCGGTGCTGCACGAGACCGACGCCGCGATCCCGGTGCGCGAGGTCCGCGCCAGCCGCGCCAAATTCGTCCGCGCCGAGCCGGTGGCGGCGCTGTACGAACAGGGCCGGGTCAAGCACGTCGGCTGCTTTCCGCTGCTCGAGGACGAGATGTGCGATTTCGCTCCCACCGGGCTGTCCTCCGGCCACTCGCCGGACCGGGTCGACGCCCTGGTGTGGGCGATCACCGCGCTCGTCGGCGGCGCCCATGTCGGGGGACCAAGGATGCGGGTGTTGTGAGGGCGAGGCTGTAGGATGGGTTGAGCGCAGCGAAACCCATCACGGCTGTGCTCGGTGGATGATGGGTTTCGCTGACGCTCAACCCATCCTACGAACCGCCGCGCTCAGCAGTAGCCGTACCAGCCGCAGGCGTAGGGCAGGCGGCCGAAGATCAGGTTCGGATCGGTGCCGTAATAGCTCTGATACAGATACGAGCGCGGCTTGCCGTAGTAACCGTGCACGATCGGCGGCACGTCGACTTCCGGCGCATACACCGGCGAGCCGCTTTCCATCTCCAGCGATTGCCGCACGCCGCGCGGCTTCGGTTGCGGCTCGGCGAAGATCCTGCCGATCTTGCTGTGCATCGGCAGATCGGCCGCCCGCGCCGGCCCGGCCAGCGGCCACGCGATCAGCAACACAAGCACGAGACGCAGCATCGTGGCACTCCGGGGTGAGGAGCCGCGAGGGTGGGCGATTATGGTTAATAAAGATTAACCAGCGGCGCGGCTGCGGCAGCCGTTGCTATCGCGCCAGCGCCGAGCCCCAGCTCTGCGCGGTGCGGGCGATCCAGTCGCGGTACAGCGTCAGCGGGGTGACGCCGGTGAGGCCGCCGCAGCCGGCGCTGTTGCCGGGGCCGGTCGACCACGACACCACGCCGATCACCACCAGCCGGTCGTTCTGCGCCTGCAGCGCCGGCCCGCCGGAATCGCCGGTGCAGGCCCCTAAGCCCGCGCGGCCGCCGCCGGCGGCGGGATCGGTCAGGCGGATCTGCAGCCGGCCGGGGCGGCCGGTCGCGGTCAGGGTCGCGCTGCGCGCGGTGCCGCCGCTTCTGCCGTCGCCGCGCCGGGTGACGCCGATGCCGGCGACGGTGAAATCCTGGCCGGCGGCGAGCGGATCCTCCGGCGCTGCGATCGGCAGCGGCGCCTTGCCGGGCAGCGGCGCGGCGAGCTTCAAGAGCGCGACGTCGGCGCTGGCGCGGTGGCCGAGGATCGCGCGCATGTCGAACTCCGGATGCGCGGCGACACGGGCGACATCGCGCAGGCTCGGCTGCCGCTGCGCGTCGAAATGCACCACCTTGTAGTCGGCGCCGGGGCCGACGCAGTGCGCCGCGCTCAGCACCAGATCGGGCGCGATCAGCGTCCCCGAACAGAAATTGCCGCGCGAGCCGACGATGGTGACCAGGGCGCGGGAAAGCGCGCCGGTCGCCTCGGGGGCGCCGCCGACCATCGCGGCGGCCGGTGAGGCGAGCGCGGCGGCGAGGAGGCTGCCGAATGTGAGCGAGCGGATCATGGCGGCGCGTTTCGCCCGCCGCCGCGGCGCTGTCAATCGCCGATCACCATCATGAGGAACCGCCATGCCGATGCTGCTGCTGGCCGGGCCGGCCGCCGAGCCGTGGACCGTCACTGATCTGAAGAGCTTCCTGCGCGTCGAGCACGACGCCGACGACGCGGTGATCGCCTCGCTGCTGACGGCGGCGCGCGGCCAGATCGAGGCCGCGACCGGCCGGATGCTGCTGGCGCAGCGCTGGCGGCTGGTGCGCGATGCCTGGCCGCGCGAGGGGCGCATCGTGCTGCGCGGCGGCCCGCTGCGGTCGCTGATCGCGGTGCGGAGCTATGGCGCCGCGCACGATGTCGATCCCGCCGGCTTCGTACTCGACCTCGCCGGCGGCGTGATCGCGTCGCCGCCCTGGGCGCTGCCGGAGCCGGGTCGCCCCGTCGCCGGCATCGAGCTCGACCTCGAACTCGGCTACGGCACCGCGCCGGACGACGTGCCCGCGCCGCTGCGCCACGCGGTGCGCCTGCTGGCGGCGCAGTGGTTCGACAACCGCGGCGGCACGGCTGATGCCGGCGCCGCGGTGCTGCCCGGCGGCGTCGCCGCGATGATCGCCGGCTACCGCGCGGTGGCGCTGTGATCGATCCCGGACGCCTCAACCGCCGGCTGACGTTGCTGGCGCCGGTCGAGACCGACGACGGGCAGGGCGGCGTGGTGCGCAGTTATGGGGCGCAGGCGGTGCTGTGGGCCAGCGTCGTGCCGCTCGCCGCGCGCGAAGGCGTCGCGGCCGATACTGATCGCGCAGCGCTGCGCGCGCGTATCACGCTGCGTGCGGGCGTGACGCTGTCGCGGGCGCACCGGCTCGCCGACGGCGACACCGTGTATCGCATTATCGCCTGGCGCAGCCGCGAGCGCGGCGCGCTGCTCGAGATCGACGCCGAGACGGAGCTGACATGACCCCTGCCAGCGTTGCGCTGCGCGCGGCGATCCACCGCGCGCTCACCACCGACACCGCGCTGCTCACCGCGCTCGGCGGACCGCGGATCTACGACGCGCCGCCGCGCGAGGCGGCGTTTCCGTTCGTCACCTTGGGCGAAGCGCGGATCAGCGACGTCTCCGCCGACGATGCGCCGACCCAGGAACATCAACTGACGCTGCACGTCTGGTCGCGGCAGGGCGGCCACAAGGAGGCGCACCTCATCACCGGCGCGCTGTTGCAGGCGCTGGATGATGCACCGCTGGCCCCGTCCGGCCATCGCCTCGTCAACCTGCGGTTCACGCTCGCCGACATCCGCCGCGAGGCCGACGGCCGCACCTATCACGCGCTGGTGCGATTTCGCGCCGTCACCGAACCAAGTCGTTAGCAGGAGCCGCGCATGGGCGCACAGAAGGGCAAGGATCTGCTCATCAAGATCCACGATGGCACGAACTACGTCACCGTCGCCGGCTTGCGCAGCCGCAAGATCGCATTCAACGCCGAACTCGTCGACATCACCCACGCCGAATCCGCCGACCGCTGGCGCGAGCTGCTCGCCGGCGCCGGGGTGCGCCGCGCCTCGATCTCCGGCCGCGGCCTGTTCAAGGATGCCAGCTCGGACGCGGTGGTGCGAACTGCGTTCTTCAGCGGGCTGATCAGCGACTGCCAGGTGGTGGTGCCGGATTTCGGCAGCATCACCGGGCCGTTCCAGATCGCCAGCCTCGAATTCGCCGGCGAGCACAACGGCGAAGTCACCTTCGACCTGACGCTGGAGAGCGCCGGCGCGCTCGGCTTCGTCGCCTTGTGAGAGGACGCCATGGCCAACAGACATCGCGGCGAAATCGAAGCCGAACTCGGCGGCCGCACCCGCACGCTGGTGCTGACGCTCGGCGCGCTCGCCGAACTCGAAGCCGCATTCGCCGCCACTGATCTCGTCGCCCTCGCGCAGCGCTTCGGCAGCGGCCATCTGTCGGCGCGCGATCTGGTCCGGATCATCGCCGCGGGCCTGCGCGGCGCCGGCGAGGCGGTGTGCGACGACGAGGTCGCGGCGATGACGGTCGCGGGCGGCGCCGCCGGCTATGCCGGCATCGCGGCCGAGTTGTTAGTCGCGACGTTCGGCGAGGCGGCGGCGTGACGCCGTTTCCGTGGGCGGAGGCGATGCAGTTCGGCCTCGGCGTGCTGCGGCTGCCGCCCGATCAGTTCTGGCGGATGACGCCGCGCGAACTCGCCGCCGCGATCGCCGGCCTGCGCGGCGGCGCAACGGCGCCGCTCGGCCGCGCCGCGCTCGACGAGCTGATGCGGCGCTATCCGGATCACGAGGAACCTGCGCGATGACGGGCGATGGCTACGAGACATGCGACTGCGGCTGCGTCGAGGAGACGACGCAGAAGGTCGACCAGCTCACCACCAAGACCCAGGCGCTGAGCAGCGAGGCCAAGGGGTTTGCGCGGGCGATGACCTCGGCGTTCTCGCAATCGATCACCGGCGGCAAGCAGTTCGAGGACGTGCTGAAGTCGCTGGCGCTGAAGGTCTCGGATCTCGCGCTGAAGGCGGCGCTGAAGCCGCTGACCACCAGCCTCGCCGGCGGTTTCGACAGCCTGTTCTCCGGATTGTTCGGCGGCACGACGGCCAAGAACGCCGACGGCGCGATCAAGCCGTTCGCGGCCGGCGGGGTGATCGGCACGCCGACCTACTTCCCGATGCTCGGCGGCGGCGTCGGCCTCGCCGGTGAAGCCGGGCCCGAGGCGATCCTGCCGCTGGCGCGCGGCGCCGACGGCCGGCTCGGCGTCGCCTCCAGCGGCGGCGCCACCACGGTGAATATCCAGATCGCCACGCCCGACGCCGACAGCTTCCGCCGCTCCGAGACCTATCTCACCGGCCAGATCGCCCGCGCCGTCGCGCGCGGCCAGCGCGGGCTGTAGTCCGCGCGGTCTCGCGTGTCATCGCGAGGGGGATCGATTTCACTCCAGGTGCACGCAGTCATGACCGCATTTCACGAGGTGCTGTTTCCGCTCGACGTCGCGCTGAAGAGCGCCTGCGGGCCGGAGCGGCGCACCGAGATCGTCGGCTTCGGCTCGGGCCGCGAGCAGCGCAACGCGCGCTGGGCGGACTCGCGGCGGCGCTACGACGCCGGCTACGGCGTCAAGAGCTTCGAGGCACTGCAGCAGGTGGTGGCGTTTTTCGAAGAACGCCGCGGTCCGCTCACCGGCTTCCGCTGGCGCGACCGGCTGGATTGCAGCTCGGCCGCACCCGGCGCGCCGGTGTCGCCGCTCGACCAGGGCATCGGCATCGGTGACGGCTCGCGCGCCAGCTATCAGCTCGTCAAGACCTACGGTGTGGGCTTTGCGCCCTATGTGCGCACCATCACCAAGCCGGTCGCCGGCAGCGTCCGCGTTGCGGTCGGCGGCGTCGAGGCCGCGGCCGCCGCGTTCACCTGCGATCCCACTACCGGAATCGTCAGCTTCGCGCCCGGGCATCTGCCACCCGCCGGCTCCGCGGTGACCGCCGGCTTTCAGTTCGACGTGCCGGTGCGGTTCGACACCGATTACCTCGAAGTCGATCTCTCGGCGTTCGCCGCCGGCGCGATTCCGAAGATCCCGCTGGTCGAAATCCGGGGGTAGGGGAGCGGCTGACTTCGGCTCCCGCATCAGCGGCACAACTCCCGGATGCGGATGCTGCTGCCGATCGGAGAGGGGAAAACAGACCCCCGCCGAAGATCGGGGGCGGCGGCCAGAGTCCGCGTGAAGTTTTTTCATGAAAGACGCCGCTGAGTAAGTTATTTTCACGAGATGTCATGAAT
Organism: Rhodopseudomonas pentothenatexigens; assembly: GCF_900218015.1. Classification (GTDB taxonomy): domain Bacteria; phylum Pseudomonadota; class Alphaproteobacteria; order Rhizobiales; family Xanthobacteraceae; genus Rhodopseudomonas; species Rhodopseudomonas pentothenatexigens. The sequence goes on from NZ_UFQQ01000006.1 coordinate 197,746, forward strand.
TTTCAGACATCTCGTCCAAACGTGAGTAAAATTCAAAGAACGGGGAGGTTTTTCGGAGAATTTCAACTGAGCGCGCAATTTTCAGGTCCGGTGAGTTTGTTTCACGACCGGCGGCTGCCGGATCCAGCCGCACCGGCCGGTTACGCTGCGCTCATCGACGCCTACAAGCTGCCGGTGTCCTTCCCTCGGCGGCTCTCGGCCATCGGCACCAAGCATCGCATCATCGACCGGGACGGCTGGCGTCTCTACACGCCGCGCCATGCTCCCGAAGCGTCGCTCGAGGGACATCTGACCTTTGCCCTTAAATACGAAGGGCTCGACCTTGCCGTCCTGAAGCGGCTTTTCCTGGCGGTCGACGAACACGACATCGAGGAGCTTGTCCGGCGCAGGCCGACCGGCATTTACGCACGCCGCGTCTGGTTCCTCTACGAATGGCTGCTCGGCCGCAAGCTCGAGCTGCCCGCGGCCGACAAGGTCTCCTACGTGGACGCCGTGGATACCGACATTCAGTTCGGAGGCGCGATCCGGAATTCGACGCGGCATCGCGTCCGAAACAATCTGCCCGGCACGCCGGAGTTCTGTCCGCTCGTGTTCAGGTCACTCGCACTCGACGAGTTCATGGCGCAGGACTGGAAGGAGCGGGCGCGCGCCGCGGTCAGCGAAGTCCCGAAGGATCTGCTGGTGCGCACCGCTGCCTTTCTGCTGCTGAAGGATTCAAAGTCCAGCCACATCATCGAAGGCGAACGGGCGCCCCAGGATCGCATTCAAAGATGGGGACGCGCGATCGGCGAGGCGGGGCGCGTGCCGCTCGACGAGCAGGAGTTCTTACGCCTTCAAGCCATCGTCATCGGTGACGAGCGCTTCGTGAAGCTCGGTTTCCGGCGGGAGGGTGGCTTCGTCGGTGTGCACGACCGCGACACGCAGCAGCCTGTCCCCGACCATGTCAGCGCGAGGCACCAGGACATTGCCCGCCTGATGGCAGGCTTGATCGCGTTCGATCATGTCGCGGAGAACGGGCTCGACCCGATTATCGCAGCGGCGGTGCTCGCCTTCGGGTTCATCTACATCCATCCATTCCAGGACGGCAACGGGCGCATCCACCGATACCTGATCCATCATGTCCTCGCACGGCGTGGCTTCAATCCGGCAGGGGTGCATTTCCCGGTGTCGGCCGCAATTCTCGACCGGATCAGCGCATACAAGGGTGTGCTGGAAAGCTATTCCACAAGGCTCTTGCCATGCGTTCAATGGCGAGCAACACCGAACCACAATGTCGAGGTTCTGAACGACACCGCCGATTTCTACCGCTTCTTCGACGCGACCCCGCACGCGGAGTTTCTGTATGAATGCGTGCGGCAGACCATCGAGCACGACCTGCCGAACGAAGCGAACTTCCTTCGCAGCTTCGACGCGTTCCGGGCTGAAGTCGAAACGATCGTCGACATGCCGGAGCGCACGTTCAACAGCCTGTTCGGATTTCTCAGGCAGAACAACGGTGCGCTTTCAAAGCGGGCGAGGGAAAGTGAGTTTTCCGAGCTGACGGCGAATGAAGTCACGCACGTCGAAGAGATGTATCGTCGCTGCTTCGGCACCGGTGAGTGAACTGCAGTTGCGGTCGCCGGCGGCTGCGACGCTGCACGGCTAGTCGACAAGCCGCCAGACCGTTTGGTGCGGATCGCGATCCGACGTCCCCGTCTTCCGGCATCCGCCGGCGCGACCCCGAAAATCCCACCGGTCGAGATCAGGGGATGAGATCCGAATCTTCCCAGGCCGTACGTCGCGCAGCGCCGGTTCGGCTGCAGATCGACCTGTAGCGCCTTCGATCAGCCTATCGATGATTCATTGCCGGGCCGCCTGCGATCGCGGTGCTGCGGCGACGCGTGACGGAGCAACTGATGCGGAGCGGTGCTGGCCGACTGCCGCCGCGTTCGCGTCCGCACGGCGATGAAGCGTTGATCCGGGCCGGCCGCGTCGGGCGTGAAGCATTCCTTGCTTTTCGGACGTCCGAATGGGTGAGGGCGACGTCCGATCGGACGAATGCCGGTTCAACGATCCTTTGCGCGGCGAAATCGAAAATGGCGAGCCGACAGAAAAGTTCGGCGCAACGACACGCCATTGCCCAGAAAGGCAAACGTCCATGTCAGGTATCGTTCTTTCGAACGCCGTCCGCCAGAATCTCTCGTCGCTTCAGGCCACGGCCGACTTGCTCGCCACCACCCAGAGCCGCCTCTCGTCCGGCAAGAAGGTGAACACGGCGCTCGACAATCCGACCAACTTCTTCACCGCCGCTTCGCTCGACAGCCGCGCCAGCGACATCAACAACCTGCTCGACGGCATCGGCAACGGCGTGCAGATCCTGCAGGCCGCCAACACCGGCATCACCTCGCTGAACAAGCTGGTGGACAGCGCCAAGTCGATCGCCAACCAGGCGCTGCAGACCGTGGCCGGCTACGCCACCAAGTCGAACGTCTCGGCGACCATCTCCGGCGCCACCGCCGACGACCTGCGCGGCACCCAGAGCTTCAGCAACGCCGTTGCCAGCAGCAACGTGGTGTTCGACGGCTCTGCGGGCGGTGCCACCACCGCCTCCGGCAGCGATCTGCTGGGCGGTGTCGCCGTCAGCATTGCGGCTGCGACCGCCGTCACCGCCCTCGGCGCCGCCGACAACACCGCGCTCGGTAGCGCGCTGACCGTGGGCACCGCCAGCGGCGCCGCCACCGGCACCAGCAAGATCAGCGATCTGACCAATGGTCTGACCGCGACTGCGACCGGTCCGGCCGCCGGTGACGCGATCACCGTCAACGGCAAGACCATCACCTTCACCACCGCCGGTGCGGCGAAGGCGGACTCCGAAGGCAACTACACGATCGGCCTCGATCAGGACCTGACGGCCCTGACCAAGACCATCGACGCGATGAACAACAATACGACCAACGCGTCGACCGTCACCGGCGGCAAGCTGGAGCTGCACTCGGGCACCAACAGCCCGCTGACGATCAGCGACAACGCCGGCGGCGCGGTGCTGGCCAAGCTCGGGCTGGGCGGCTCGACCGAGTTCAAGGTCGATACGGCTGCTGCGACGGCATCGGCCAACATCTCGGCCTCGACCCAGTTGTTCAACAGCCACGGCGGCCTATCCTCGACAGCGATCGCTGACGGCACCACGCTGTCGGTGAACGGCAAGACCATCACGTTCAAGACCTCGGATGCGCCGCAGGGCAACAACATCGCCAGCGGCACCGGCGTTCTCGGCCGGATCGGGACCGACGGCAACGGCAACTCGACGATCTATCTCGGCAACCAGAGCAACTTCACCAACGCGACCGTGGGTGACGTTCTGACCGCGATCGATCTCGCCAACGGCGTCAAGTCGGCTTCGATCTCGAATGGCGTGGCGACGATCTCGACCAGCGCCGGCCAGACCCCGTCGTCTGTCGCTGCCGGCATCGTCACCATCAACAGCTCGTCGGGTGCCGACCTCAATCTGACCGGTCCGACCGATCTGCTCAAGAACCTCGGCCTGACCACTGCGACCGGCTCCGGCCCGCTGACCCTGACCAAGCAGCGCACCACCGACGGCACCACGCTGGGGACGCTGATCGCGGACGGCTCGACCCTGAACGTGAACGGCAAGACCATCACGTTCAAGAACGCCGCGGTGCCGACGGCCTCCGCGTCGCACACCGGTATCTCCGGCAACGTCGAAACCGACGGCAACGGCAACTCGACTGTGTACCTGCAGAAGGGCACCCTCGACGACGTGCTGAAGGCGGTCGATCTCGCCACCGGTGTGCGCAAGGCGACGCTCGGCAACGCCGGTGCGGTGATCTCCACCGCGAGCGGTACAGCCAACTCGTCGATCACCAGCGGCATGCTGAAGCTCTCGACCGGTCTGCAGTCCGACCTCAGCATCACCGGTACCGGCAATGCCATGGCGGCGCTCGGCCTGACCGGCCCGAGCGGCACCGACAGCTCGTTCTCCGCGACCCGCGGTGCGAGCGCCGGCAGCCTGAACGGCAAGTCTCTGACCTTCACCTCGTTCAACGGCGGTGCGGGCGTCAACGTCACGTTCGGTGACGGCACCAACGGCACCGTCAAGTCGCTGGCCCAGCTCAACGTCGCGCTGGCCGCCAACAACATGTCGGCGTCGATCGACAACGCCACGGGCAAGCTGACGATCTCGACCTCCAACGACTTCGCCTCCCACTCGATGGGCGGCAGCGAAGGTGGCGTGCTCGGTGGCACTGCGCTGACGACTCTGACCTTCTCGACGCCGCAGGCGCCGGTGGCGGACGTCAATGCCCAGAACACCCGTGCGGGTCTGGTCAAGCAGTTCAACGACATCCTGAACCAGATCAAGACCACGGCTCAGGACGCGTCGTTCAACGGCGTCAACCTGCTGAACGGCGACACCCTGAAGCTGGTGTTCAACGAAACCGGCAAGTCGACGATCTCGATCCAGGGCGTCACGTTCGATCCGACCGGCCTCGGTCTGTCGGACCTGTCGTCGGGCACCGACTTCATCGACAACAACGCGACCAACGCGGTGCTGACCAAGCTGAGCGCCGCTTCGACCACGCTGCGGTCGCAGGCCTCCGCGTTCGGTTCGAACCTGTCGGTGGTGCAGGCGCGTCAGGACTTCTCGAAGAGCCTGATCAACGTGCTGCAGACCGGCTCGGCGAACCTGACGCTGGCCGACACCAACGAGGAAGCGGCGAACAGCCAGGCGCTGTCGACCCGCCAGTCGATCGCGGTGTCCGCGCTGTCGCTGGCCAACCAGTCGCAGCAGGGCGTTCTGCAGTTGCTGCGTTAACGACACCGATCGGGCCGGCGGCATCCGCCGCCGGCCCGATTACCTGAAATGAGGAGACGACAGATGCCGCCGAGCGAGACCACACCGACGGGCGCCGCCAGGACGCCGCGAGGATCGCGCAAGGCATCGTCGGGATTGAAGATCACCCTGAAGCCGTTCGAGCGGATCGAGATCGGCGGTCTGACGCTGATCAACGGATGGACGGAATCGTCGACGTTCTCGATCGAAGGCACTGCGCCGGTGCTGCGCCAGGCCAACACGATTCTCGAGGACCACGCCGACACCAGCCTGCGGCAGGTGTATCTGCGCTTACAGAAACTCTATCTGCGCCGTGACGGAGCGACCCTCGAAGGCTACCACCAGGCGGTGGAGCGCCTTCTGCAGGAGATGCCCGCGGCCGCTGAAGCCGTGGAAAAAGCCAACAAGGCGATCACCGACCAGAGGCTGTATGCGGCGCTGAAGGCGTACCGCGATCTGCTCGACCAGACCGACGAGGGATGGTCGTCGCAGGCGTCCGAACCGGCCGCGATCGGGCAGGGCGACCGTGCGGCGCCGCCGTCGGTCGAATTCGTTCGCGATCGCCGGAGATATCTTGCGGGCCATGCACGCAGCCAGTCCGGTTAGGCGGCGAGGCATCGCCAAAATTGGGGATGACGACTCTCCGAGGCCCGATCTAGGGTCCCGTAGAATTACGAGGTCGCAGAGCTGCCGCGAATTCTGCCGCAAGGCGATTGAGCAATTCATTCCAGACACTTACCGGTCATGCTGAGCTCCAGCCTATCGCGAATCATCAAGGGCGTCGGCATCAGCGCCCTCGTGATCGATCGCGACGGCAAGATCCTCGAAACCAGCGACGAGCCGGAGACGCCCGCTTCGCCGAAGGCGAAAAGCAAGGTCGGCCAAAGCTATTTCGACGCCTGCATCCGCCCCGACCGGCATTCGCTGGAGCTGCTGCGCGGCTTCAAGAGCCTCGCCGAGAACAGCATCGATTTCTTCTCGACCGTGAGCTGGCGCGAGGAAGCCGCTGGCCGCAAACATTTCCTGATCGTGGCGACGCCGTGCGAGGACGATCCCGGGGCGATCGTGGTGTTGCACATCGATCTGTCGGTGATGCTCGGCGGGCGCAGGGAATTGTCGGCGCTGATGGTCGGGCAGGGCGCTGCTGCTGCGGCGCAGGCCGAAGCCGCGATGATCGGCGCTGTCCGCGGTGCGATCGTCGATGCGCTGGCGGCTTCGCAGGGGCGGACCCCGACCCTGACGATGCCGCAGGAACCACGGCAACAGAACGTGTTGAGCGAGCTGACGCCGTCGCAACTGGAGTTGCTGCCCTATCTCGCGAGCGGCAAGAGCAATCGACAGATCGCCAAAGAACGCGACATGAGCGTGTTCACGATCAAGTCGCAAGTGGCTGGTATCATCCAGAAGTTGAACGTCTCCAACCGGACTCAGGCTGCGCTGTTCGCGATGCGCAACAGCGAAGCTCTCGGGTTGCAGTCTCGGCTCGATCACAGCGCGTGAATTCGCTCGCGCCCGGCGCGAGCGAATGCGCATCGGCGTGCGAGCTGTCGTACGCGCGAGGCGCCGCCAGCAATGTCGGCCTGCAACGCTGTCGTGCAGGCAGCGGGAGTTGATTTTCACTCTCACGAGTGGTGCAGATGTCGGCCTCCTCCGTGACACCAGCACGCCGGCCGAACCATCTTGCCGGCAATCTCCGCGACAGCGGAGCACCTCGAAAACGGTTCTGACTTTGACGGCACGTTCTCTGAACGCGGACGTCGTTCGCGCGCTCGCAACAACGCTCGACTTCGTCTCGGTCCACACCGTGATGCTGGACGGCGACGGCCGCTGCGTCAGGATCTCGCCGGGCGCCGCGACCTTGATGGCGGACGAAAGGCTTCTGACGGTTCGGCTGTCGCGTCTTCGCCGAAGTGCGACGTCGACCGCGGTCGCCGAGTGTCCGGCCTCGGGTTCTCTCGCCGATATCGACCACGACCTGCAGCCGTGCATCGGCTGCATCACCCGGCGGCAAGCGGGCGACCCGCGGCACCGGCATTGCGCGATTTCGATCTCCGGGCCGCACCAGCTCTCCATTCAACTGCAGCTGACGGCGATTCCGCCCGATCAGCAGGAGCTGTTGGCCGCGGCCGCGCTGCTGGTGATCCGGCCGCAGAACCTGGAGCACAACGCAGAGCTGCTGCCGGACATCGCGGTTCTTCTCACGGCGGCGGAGCGAGACGTCGCGGCGGAGCTGCTCGGCGGACGACGTCCGGCGGAGATCGCCACCGCGCGCCGCGTCGCGGTCGGCACCGTCCGCTCTCAGATCAAGCGGATCTACGCCAAGTCCGGCGTTTCAGGGCTCGCCGAATTCATCGCGAAGGCCCGGCGCTGAGCTTTGCAGCGGACGCCGGAGTCGCGCGAGCGTCTCTCTGCCACGAACGACGAATCTCTCCAGCGGGAGCCGATTCCATGCGCAGCATCCCGGATGCGTTGCAGGCCAGGCTCGACGGCGGCGTCACCACGCTGGCGCAATGCTGGATCGTGCGGCGGCGCGACGGCGCCGTGCTCGGCTTCACCGATCACGATCGCGATCTCGTCGTCGAGGGCGTGAGCTGCCGCGCCGGCACCGGGTTTTCGGCGTCGGAGGCGTCGCAGCGGTTCGATCTGTCGGTCGATGGCGCGGAGATTTCCGGCGCGCTCGACGCCGATCTGCTGCGCGAGGCGGATCTCGCCGCCGGGCGCTTCGACGCGGCGGCGATCGAGAGCTGGCTGGTGGATTGGAGTGCGCCCGAGCTGCGGGTGCTGACCGCGCGCGGCACGCTCGGCGAGGTGCGGCGCGAGGGCGCTGCGTTCACCGCGGAGCTGCGCGGGCTCGCCGATCTGTTGTCGCAGGAGAGCGGCCGGCTCTACGCCGCGAGCTGCAATGCCGATCTCGGCGATGCCCGCTGCCGCGTCGCGCTGTCGAGCCCGACGTGGCGCGGCGAGGGGACGGTCGTCGCGGCGCCGGGGACGTCGAACATCACCGTGTCCGGGCTCGGCGGCTTCGCGCCCGGGCTGTTCACCGCCGGCCGGCTGAGCTGGCGCAGCGGCGCCAATGCCGGCACGGCCGTCGAGATCAAGCAGCATCGCATCGTCGGCGGCGAGGTGCGGCTGTCGCTGTGGCAGGCGACGGCCGAGCCGATCGCGCCCGGCGACGGCTTCGTCGTCACCGCCGGCTGCGACAAGCTGTTCGCGACCTGCCGCGACCGCTTTGCTAACAGCGACAATTTCCGCGGTTTCCCGCAGATCCCCGGCAACGACTTCGTCGTCAGCTATCCGGTGCCCGGCGCACCCGGCAACAGCGGCGAGCCGATCGGCCCGGTGCTGCGCAGCGATCTGTGATCGCCTCACGACGTCATCATCATTCAATCAAGCGAGGGCGCGATGGATCAGCCATTGGGTCGCGACGCGATCGTCGCCGAAGCGCGGAGCTGGATCGGCACCCGCTATCGGCACCAGGCGTCGGTGAAGGGCGTCGGCTGCGATTGCCTCGGCCTGGTGCGCGGGGTGTGGCGCGCCTGTCTCGGTGGCGAACCGGAAGCGCCGCCGCCTTACGCACCGGACTGGGCCGAAGCCGGCGGCGACGAGACGCTGGCGGCGGCGGCGCTGCGCCATCTGGCGCCGGTGCCGTGCGATGCGTTCGATCGCGGCGACGTGCTGCTGTTCCGCTGGCGCGACGGCTGCATCGCCAAGCACGCCGCAATCGCCAGTTCGGCCACGACGATGATCCACGCGCATGACGGCGCGGCGGTGTGCGAGGTGGTGATCACGCCGTGGTGGCGGCGCCGGCTCGCCTATGCGTTCACGTTTCCCGGCGTTGCAGATCCGCTGCGTTGACGACGCCCGAACCGTCTGGTCAAGGTCCGGCAGACTCGTCGCGCTGATCGACCGGAGGCACGCAGGATGGATCACGACAGCAACGTGCGGACCGGCGGATGCCACTGCGGCGCGGTACGGTTCGAGGTGACGCTGAGCGACGGCTTCGACTCGATCCGGCGCTGCACCTGTTCGTATTGCCGGATGCGCGGTGCGGTGGTGGCGATGGCGGAGATGGGCGGGATCAAGATCCTGCAGGGCGAAGACGTGCTGACGACCTATCGCTTCCACACCGGCACGGCGCAGCACTTCTTCTGCTCACGCTGCGGCATCTACACCCACCATCAGCGACGATCCAATACGAACCTTTACGCCGTCAACGTCGCCTGCCTGGACGGCGTCAGCCCGTTCGACTTCACCGAAGTGCCGGTGATGGATGGCGTCAATCACACCAACGATACCGGCCAGCCGACCCGCCGCGCCGGCACGCTGCGCTTCATCGCGTCGGAGTGACGGTACGCGCCTCGAAAGATGGCTGCGTTTGTCCCTGGTTGGCCTGTGACCGCACTTCGCGTGTGCTCGCAACAGGCAAAGCCTCATGGTGAGGAGGCGCGAAGCGCCGTCTCGAACCATGCGCCGCGAGTCACGCGTGGCCTCATCCTTCGAGACGCCCGGCTTTGCCGGGCTCCTCAGGACGAGGACTCAGTGCCCTCGACAATCGGCAATTCCGCTTCGATCAATCGACCAAGCGAACTAATCGCCTGGATGATCAAGTTCAGGCGTGCGCCTTGGCGTTGGCAGCCTTGGTCTCGGCGATCATCCGTTTGATGGCGTCGACGGTTTCGGGCGGCAGGTGCCGCGCGGCGCCGAGCGCGACGTACAGCGCATTCAGCGTGTTGCGGCGAGCCTCCGGCGGGATCACCATCTTGGCGCGCGGGCCTTCGGCGAGGCCGTACAGCGCCTGCGCGGCGAGATCGAGATCGTAGCCCCACAGCCAGCACCACAGCCGCACCGCGGTCGACCAGCCGCGCTGATAGGCACGCAGCGCGGTGCCGGCTTCGAACAGTGCCTTGACGGCGGCGTCGCGGGTGGCCTCGGGGGCGCCGGCGTCGACCCCGGAGTAGCGCTCGGCGATGTCGAGCACTTCGATCCGCTTGGCCTGCAACGCCACCACCGGCTTGCCGATGAAGTACACGGCCACATAAGCGACGATCGCAACCGCCACGCTCGCTAGAAAGTCCATCGCCTGATCCTGCCGGCCGCCTCGCCCAAGCCGGGTACGATGCAAATGCCGCGCACCCCGTCAACGCCGCCGGCATTGAACTTCCGTCGCGTCCGGCCGAGCAGGGGGCGGTTCGGCATATTGACAGCAAGCTGTCGAAATGACAGAATGCTGTCATGATCGATGCAGCCGACGCCCCGTTCGACCACCCCGCCAACGCCCTGGTGCTGGAAGTTTTCCGGCTCAACGGCGCGCTGATCAGGTTCGGCGACGCGCTGGTGAAGCCGCTTGGGCTGACCAGCGCGCGCTGGCAGGTGCTCGGTTCGGTCGCCCACGGCCGCGGCACGTTCTCGGTAGCAAGGCTCGCCGACAACATGGGGCTGGCGCGGCAATCGGTGCAGCGGATCGTCGACGAACTGGCGGAGGCCGGGCTGGTCGGCTTCGCGCCGAACCCGGCACACAAGCGGGCCAAGCTGGTGGTGCTGACGCCGCGCGGCGAGCGGGTGTTCGCGCAGGCCAGCGAACTGTGGCTGCCGGTCGCCGACGCCATGATCGCCGGCGCCGATCCGCGTCAGCTCCGCAAGACCAGGGATGCGCTGATCGCGCTCCGCGATCGGCTCGACAGCCAACTCAGCGACAGGAGTTCGTAAATGATCAAGAAGCTCCACCCGATCGCCGGCATCATCGCGTTTCTCACCATCCTCCTGTTCTGGACCTCGACCGTGGTGGTCGAGCTCGGCGGCGACGAGGCCGCGATCGCCGCCGTGAAGCTCCGCATCCTGTGGGGCCTCGCGGTGCTGATCCCGGCGATCGCTATTGCGGGGGCCAGCGGCTTCAAGCTCGGCGGCCAATCCCCGCATCCGGTCGTCGCCGCCAAGCGCTGGCGGATGCCGTTCATCGCGCTCAACGGCATCGCCGTGCTGGTGCCGTGCGCGGTTGTGCTGCAGCAGCGCGCCGCCGCCGGTCAGTTCGACCAGATCTTCACGGTGGTGCAGGCGGTGGAGCTGATCGCCGGTGCGATCAACATGACGCTGATCGGGCTGAGCATCCGCGACGGCTTCCGGCTGACGCGGCGGTTCGGCCTGTCGGCCGCGACGCACTGAGATTCTTCCGCGATCGGAACGACGGCGATGGCTCTCAACAGTTCATCCGACCAATACGGCACGGTGGCGGTGACGATCCATTGGCTCACCGCCGTCCTGATCCTGATCGCGCTGCTGACCGGCTTCCGCGCCGCGGCGGCCGAGGACGTTGCGACCGAGGCGGCGCTTCTACGAGTTCATCTGCCGGCGGCGATTCTGGTGCTGGTTCTCACCGTCGTCCGCGTGGTGTGGTGGCTCGGCATCGACGATAAGCCGGAGCCGATCGCCGGGGCGCCGTCCGCGCAGCAGGTCATCGCGCGTATCGTGCACCTGTTGTTCTACGTGGTGGTGTTCGGCATGGTCGCGAGCGGCACCGGCATGATGCTGGCGAGCGGAGCGCTGCCGGCGATCTTCTCGCACGACGCCACGTCGCTGCCGGAGTACTGGCGCTACCGGCCGCGCATCCCGCACGGCTTCGGCGCCCGGCTGCTGATCGTGCTCTTGATCGCGCATGTCGCGGCGGCGCTGTATCACCACCTCCGCGGCGACCGGGTGTTCGGCCGGATGTGGTTCGGCCGCAGTCCGACATCGCAGGACGCGGCCGACCGCGCGGTGTGACCGCCGTCCTCTCGTAATCCACCACCGGCGTCACTCTCCATCTGCGATCCGGCTGAATCCTGGAAGCGTTCGCGCGGTGTCGGCGCGAGCGCGCAGCGGCGCGCGTTCTCTCGAGCGAAGTCGATCCCATGGCAGCTCTCGTTCTCTCCGTCGCCGGCGCTGCGGCCGGTGCGCTGTTCGGTCCTGTCGGCGCGATCGCCGGGCGGATCGCCGGCGCACTGATCGGCAATGCGCTCGATCAGTCGCTGTTCGGCGGCAGCAGCGATACGTCGCGTGCGGTCGAGGGGCCGCGGCTCGCCGATCTCGACGTGATGGCCTCGACCGAAGGCGCGCCGGTCCCGCGGGTTTATGGCCGTGCCCGGCTCGCCGGTCAGGTGATCTGGGCGACCGCGCTCGAGGAGGTGATCAGCGTCGAGCAGAGCACCACCGGCGGCGGAGGCGGCGGCAAGGGCTTCGGTGGCGGCGGGGGCGGGCAGACCACGACCACCACCACGACCTACAGTTACTTCGGCAATTTCGCGGTCGGGCTGTGCGAGGGACCGATCGGCCGGGTGGCGCGGATCTGGGCGGACGGCAAGCCGCTCGATCTGTCGGGCCTCACCATTCGCGTCCATCGCGGCACCGAGGATCAGGCGCCGGACGGGCTGATCGTCGCCAAGCAGGGCGCCGGCCATACGCCGGCCTATCGCGGGCTGGCTTACGTCGTGTTCGAGCGGCTGCCGCTGGCCGATTTCGGCAACCGGATTCCGCAATTGTCGTTCGAGATCGTGCGGCCGATCGGCCGGCTCGAACAGATTACGCGCGCGGTGACGCTGATCCCCGGCACCACCGAATTCGGCTATGAGCCGGCGACGCGGGTGCAGGTGCTCGGCGCCGGCAGCGCGGCGCCGGAGAACCGCCATGTCGCCTACGCGCCGTCCGATGTGCTCGCCTCGCTCGACGATCTGCAGGGCGTCTGTCCCGGGCTGCAGCGCGTCGCGCTGGTAGTGGCGTGGTTCGGCACTGACTTGCGGGCGCAGGCCTGCACCGTCGAGCCCGGCGTCGAGCGCCGCGACAAGAGGCTCGATCATGGCTCCTGGTCGGTGGCCGGCGCGACGCGCGCCAGCGCGCGTCTGATCTCGCAGGTCGAGGGCCGCCCCGCCTATGGCGGCACGCCGTCCGACGACAGCGTGGTTCATCTGATCGGCGAACTGAAAGCACGCGGGTTGAAGATCACGTTCTATCCGTTCGTGGTGATGGACGTGCCGGCCGGAAATGGCCTGCCCAATCCCTGGACCGGCGCGGCGCCGCAGCCGCCTTATCCCTGGCGCGGCCGCATCAGTTGCGATCCGGCGCCCGGCGTGCCGGGCTCACCGCAGGGGACGGCGACGGCCGCCGCCCAGGTGGCGCAGTTCTTCGCCGGCGGTGCCTGGAACTATCGCCGCATGATCCTGCACTACGCGCAGCTCTGCGCCCATGCCGGCGGCGTCGATGCGTTCCTGATCGGCTCGGAGCTGCGCTCGCTGACGCGCGTGCGCTCCGCGCCCGGCGTGTACCCGGCGGTTCAGCAGCTCGTCGCGCTCGCCGCCGACGTCAAGGCGATCGTCGGCAGCGGCACACTGGTGACTTATGGGGCCGACTGGACCGAATACGGCGCCGACGTGGTGACGCCGGACGGCTCCGAGATCCGGTTTCCGCTCGATCCGCTGTGGGCCTCGCCCGCGATCGGTGCGATCGGGATCGATTACTACGCGCCGCTCGCCGACTGGCGCGACGACGCCGGCCATCTGGACTCGGCGCTCGCCGCCACCAGCTACGACCGCGCCTACCTTGCCGGCAACGTCGAGGCCGGGGAGGGCTACGACTGGTACTACCCGGACGCGGCGGCCCGCGCAGCCCAAGCGCGGGTGCCGATCACCGACGGGCTCGGCAAGCCGTGGATCCACCGTGTCAAGGACATCCGCAGCTTCTGGTCGCAGCCGCATCACGAACGGGTCGGCGGCGCCGAGCTGGCCTCGCCGACCGGCTGGGTGCCGATGAGCAAGCCGGTATGGCTGACCGAGGTCGGCTGCCCGGCGGTCGACAAGGGCGCCAATCAGCCGAGCGTGTTCCCCGATCCGAAATCGAGCGAGAACTTCGCGCCGTATTTCTCCAGCGGCGAGCGCGACGATCTGATCCAGCGCCGCTACCTCGAATGTCTGATTGCCGCGTTCAGCGCCGAGGCGCGCAATCCGGTTTCGCCGCTGTATGGCGGTGCGATGATCGATCTGTCGGCGATTCACTTGTGGACCTGGGACGCGCGGCCCTATCCGGTGTTTCCCGCCGCTGAGGATGTGTGGAGCGATGCGCCGAACTGGACCAGCGGTCACTGGTTGACCGGCCGGCTCGGCGGTGCGCCGCTCGATGCGCTGATTGCCGCGCTGCTCACTGACGCCGGTGTCAGTGGCGTCGACAGCAGCGATCTGCGCGAAGGCTGCGACGGCTATGTGGTCGACCGGCCGATGGCACCGCGGGCGATGATCGAGCCGTTGGCGCTGGCCTACAGCTTCGAGGCGGAGGCGGCCGGCGGCGTGCTGCGCTTCGTGCAGCGCGGCGGCGCGCCGGTGATCGAACTGAACGACGACGATCTGGTGCTGCCCGACAAGGGCGCGCCGTGGCGGCTGACGCGGGCGCAGGAGACCGAGCTGCCGCGCGAAACCGCGATCGCCTACAGCGACGCGCTGGCCGACTACCGCCGCGCCGCCGCTAGCTCGCGCCGGCTGGTCGGCGGCGCGGCGCGGATGGTGAAGGCCGATCTCGCGGTCGTCACCAGCGACGCCGCGGCGACCCGGCGCGCCGAGATCGTGCTGCAGGATCTGTGGGCCGGCCGCGAGCGCGCCAGCTTCGCGCTGGGCTTGCGGCATCTGCGGCTGGCGCCCGGCGACGTGGTGGCGCTGACGCTCGCCGGCCGGCGGCGGCTGGTCGAGATCGACGAGGTGGTCGACACCACTACGCGGCAGATCACGGCGCGCAGCATCGATCCCGACGTGTTCGCGCTGCCGCAGCGGATGCCGCGGCCGGCCGCGGCGACGATCCCGCCGGCACTCGGCCCGGCCGAAGTGATTGCGCTCGACCTGCCGGTGATCGATGCCGCGGCGCCGGACGTGCTGACCAGGCTCGCGGTGTTCGCCAATCCGTGGCCGGTGGCGGAGACGATCTACGCGTCGGCCGACGGCGCCAGCTATCAGCCGCTGACCAGCGCGCCGGCGCGCACCATCATCGGCACCACGCTCGATCCGCTGCCGCGCGGGCCGCTGGCGCGGTGGGACCGCGCCACGACGTTTCGGGTGCGGATCGGCGGCGGCGCGCTGGCGTCGCTGTCGGAGCTGCGGGTGCTGGCCGGCGGCAACGCCGCGGCGGTGCAGACCCCGGACGGCGGCTGGGAGATCCTGCAATTCGCGAGCGCCGAACTGATCGACGGCAACATTTATCGCTTGGCGCATCTGCTGCGCGGCCAGGCCGGCAGCGACGGCGCGATGCGCGATCATGTGCCGGAAGGCGCGCGGTTCGTGCTGCTCGATCACCATCTGGTGCCGATCGCACGCGGGCTGTCGGCGCTCGGCCGCAGCCTGCGGCTGCGCGTCGTCGCAAGCGGGCGCAGCCATGACGATCCGAGCGCGGTCGAGCTGACCGTGACGCCGGGGCCGACCGCGCTGCGGCCGCTGGCGCCGGTGCATCTTTCCGCGCGCCGCACCGCCGGCGGCATTCAGCTCGGCTGGATTCGCCGCACCCGGATCGACGGCGACGGCTGGGGCGTCGAGGTGCCGCTCGGCGAGGACGGCGAAGCCTACGCGCTCGACATCCTCGGCGCCGGCGGCGCGGTGGTACGGACGATGCAGACCGCGCTGCCGCAGACGCTGTACGCCGCCGCCGACGAGCTCGCCGATTTCGGCGCGCCGCAGACTTCGCTCACCGTCCGCGTCGCCCAGCTTTCCGCCACCGTCGGGCCGGGCTTCGCCGCGACCGCCACTTTCGCGCTGTAGGAGGATGCGATCATGACCGCCACCGCCAATCTCGGGCTGCCCTTCATCGAGGCGGCGCAGGCGCAGAAGCACGTCACCCACAACGAGGCGCTGCGCATCCTCGACGCCGCGATCCAGATCGCGGTTCTCGACCGCAACCGCAATGCGCCGCCGGCGGACCCGGCCGAAGGCGCGCGCCACATCGTCGCCGCCGGCGCGACCGGCGCCTGGAGCGGCCACGACGATGCGATCGCGAGCTGGCAGGACGGTGCCTGGGCGTTCCTGGCGCCGAAGCCGGGCTGGTGCGTGTGGTCGGTCGCCGACGACGTGCTGCTGGTCTATGACGGCAGCCACTGGCGCGATCTGCGCGACCTGCGGGTGTCGCTCGACAACGCCGCACGGCTCGGCGTCGGCACCACCGCGGCGGCGCCGAATCTGCTCGCGGTCAAGTCGAACGCCGCGCTGTTCGCCGCGATCGAGCCGGCCGCGGGTGGCAGCGGCGACATCCGTGTCCAGCTCGCCAAGGCCCGCCCGGCCGATACCGCCTCGGTGGTGTTCTCCAACGCCTATTCGGGCCGCGCTGAATTCGGCCTGGTCGGCTCCGATGCGTTCAAGCTCAAGGTCTCGGCCGACGGCGCGGACTGGACCGAGGCGCTGATCGTCGATCCCGCCAGCGGCGCTCTGGCGTTGCCGCGCGCGGTGGTGTTGCCCGGCGTGGTCGCGCCGCCGCTGCTCACCGCCGACCAGAACGACTACGATCCGCCCGGCCTCGCGGCCGCTTCGCAACTGCGCTTGTCGAGCGACGCCACAAGGTCGATCACCGGCCTCGCCGGCGGCGTCGCGGGGCGCGTCCTTGTCGTCACCAATGTCGGGGGCAACCCGATCCGCCTCGACAACGGTCATGCGGCGTCGGCCGCCGCCAATCGGTTCGCGTTGAAGCGGACCGCGGTGCTGCATCCGGGCGACGCGATTCCGCTGCTCTACGACGCCGCCTCGCTGCGCTGGCGCGCGCTGGCGGTGCAGTCCAGCGAAACCGTGGTGCCGCCGCAGGGCCGGCTGACTCTGAGCAGCGGCGTCGCGGTCACCACCGCGGACATCGCGGGCGCCGCCGCGATCTACTACACGCCGTATGCCGGGCAGGCCGCGCCGATCCACGACGGGTCGCAATTGCTGATGGCCGATCTCGGCGGCGAATTCGCGCTCGCGCTCGACGGCAATTCCGGCCACGCCGGCTATCATCAGGCGGCGAACAATTTCGATCTCTACGTCTTCCTCGACGGCGCCGGCGTGCCGCGCCTCGGCAGCGGCCCACGCTGGTCGGCCGGCGCCGGCGGTTCCGACACCTCGCGCGGCACCGGCGCCAATGAGATTGCCGTGGTCCAGGGAATCGCCGTCAATGCCGCGACGATTCAGCTCCGCACCGGCAGCGCCGCCGGCGATCTCGCCACCGTCGCGCCGTGGCGGGCCACCTATGTCGGCTCGTTCCGCACCACCGCCGACGGCCAGACCGAGGACAGCGCCGGCAAACGGCTGCTCTACAACGCCCACCACCAGATCGCCCGGCCGCTCCGAGTCGCGGAGAGCACCGCATCGTGGACGTATTCGGCGGCGAGCTATCGGCAAGCCAATGGGTCGGCCGCGAACCAGGTGGCGCTGATGCGGGGCCAGGATATTCAGATTGTCCATGCAGAGGTGATCGGAACCGCCGCCAACAGTACCGCTACTTTTCGGTCCCTTCGTGTCGGCATCGGCATCGACAGTTCGACGACAAATGTCGCGCGAGTCGGGATCAATTCCGCATCGAACTTGGTGAATTCAGTGCCATCCGCGATCTACGACGGACTTCCCGGGCTCGGATACCGCGAGGTTCGGTGGCTGGAATTTGGCGGTGGCGCAGACACGCAAACCTGGTACGGCGGGGGCGCCGGCGTTCAGTCGGGAATGTCAGGTTGGTGCTTGCAGTAGCGTGCTAATTCCTGCGGAAGATCATGTTGTAGACCATGACCTTTCCATGTGCGCGGCCGACATTGCCAGCCACATTTTCATCGCGCGTGAGGCCACATGAGCCGAGTGCACGTGAAATGTCGGATACTTCCGCGCTGTCGTTGAGGTCGAGTTCGACCAGCACTGACCGGCATTCAGGGTTTGCAAACGTCTTGAGGCCACCGGCGATGACGGCACGCTCGAGGCCGTCGACGTCGATCTTCACATAGTTTGGAACGGCCAACCCGAACAATTCGCACGCTGAATCGACGGAAATTCCGATGGCACCTTGGAGATAGGCCGCTTCGAAGCGGTGCCCGGTATAGTCGATGTCGGTGTTGAAGGTGTGTAGCGCTGCGCCGGGAAGGGACTCACGCATGTGCATTTCTGCGATCGTGCATTTGTCGTCGATCGCGACAGCAAGAGCTCGGACGTTCTTATCCGCCCCGTTAGCAACAACGTTGCGATTGAGCACGAGGTAGTTTTCTGCGCTTGGTTCAAAGGACGTAACGTAGCAGCCGCGCATGATTGCAGCGTATAGCGAGAAACTGCCGATGTTTGCGCCAATGTCCCAGAACCGGGAGCCGCGCTCGAAACTATCGATCCACGCAATCGTTCCGGGTTCTTTGATAAGCGTTCCGCCCGCCCGCTCCCAGGTCAAATCATTCGGGCATTCAAACAGAATTCGACAGTTCCTGTGGTGAAGCACGCGGTGTCGGGTCGAGAGGACGAAGCTGAAGCCATTATGCGTGACCCAAGGAGAGGGCTGTGACCAGTAGAGCGAGTCGCCGCGTTTGAATTTCGAAGCGAAGTGCGCGTTGACGAAGTCAAAGACCTCGAGTTCGTTCTGATAGTCGTTGAGCGCGACAAAGGCGTGTCCGTCCGAATCGCGCAAATCCCCGCGTGTGACGGCCTCGATCGCGGCGAGCACTTCCGGCGAACATCGAAAACCCTCGTAGTCCGACAGGGTGTAGGGGGCGAGGTTGACGGTCATCTAAAGAGTTCCCTTGCACGTCGCGCAGTGACGTCCGTGCGGTTGGTCGTCACGCAGTGATTACTTACCGCAAGCGGTGCAGCCAGCTTGGCTGATCGCTCATTCGTGACCTCCACGAGGCGTATACCAGACTTCCCCAACATCAGGATCGCACTCATGACCAGATCGTCTTTCGGCGAGCTGTTGGTCCGGCTGTGGCCCAACGGCGATCAGAAGATTCCGGGATTGCGCGCCGGCATCGCCGCGGCCGCGCCGGAGGTGTTCGTGCGTTTCGGCATCACCACGCCCGGCCTCGTCGCTCATGTCATGGCGCAGATCAGCCACGAATGCGGGGCGGGGCGCGATGTGGTCGAAAACCTAAACTACACGCCGGCGCGGATGCTGCAGGTGTGGCCGTCACGGTTTCCCACGCTGGCCAGCGCCGCGCCCTACGCGCACGACCCGCGGGCGCTTGCCAACAAGGTCTATAACGGCCGTATGGGCAACGCAACCGGCTCCGACGACGGCTGGATCTTCCGCGGCCGCGGCGCGGCGCAGACCACCGGGCGCGAGGGCTATGCCCGGCTAGCCAAAGCGACCGGCCTCGACGTGGTGAGCGATCCCGATCTGCTGCTCGATCCACGCTACTTCCTGCTGTGCGGCGTCGCCGATTTCGTCGCCTGCGGCTGCCTGCCGTTCGCGCGCGCCGACGACGTCGTTGGCGTCACCCGGCGGCTGAACGGCGGCACCATCGGCCTCGCCGCACGCAAGGCCTGGCTGGCGAAATGGAAGGCCGCGCTCGGCGAGGCGCCGTTGGTGATCGCCTCGCCGCCGCTCGTGCCCGAACCGCCGGCGGCCGGGCCGCCCGCGCGGCCGCCCGCATCGCCGATGCCGCCATCCGCGTCGCGCTGGGCGCAACTCGTCGCCGCGGTGGCCGCGGCCTTCAAGAGGAGCTGACCATGGACTGGAGCGATCTCGCCAAACAGGTGATTGCGCTCGGCGCGCCGATGCTCGGTACCGCCCTCGGCGGGCCGCTCGGCGGCGCCGCCGGCAAGGTGCTGTCCGAGGTACTCGGCGCGCCGTCGCCGACCCCGGATGCGGTGCAGGCGTCGCTGCCGCAGGCGGCGCCGGACCGGATCGCCGAGGCCGAGGCGCGGTGGTGCGAGGCGATCCGCGCCGAGGCGGAGACTCAGCGCATCGCGATCGCCGAAACCCAGGCGACGATCCGCGCCGAGCTCGCCGCCAGCGATCCGGTGCAGCGCTGGTGGCGGCCGGCCTATGCGTTCGAACTGACCGCCGAATGCGGCGCGCTGTGGACGGTGCTGGTGCACGAATTCTGGACCGGCGACGTCGCCACCATCAACGCGCTGGTCGGCGCCACCACGCTCCTGGTCGCCTATTGGGGTTTCCGATTCGGCGTGCTAGGCGTCTATGTCAGCGGCCGGACCCGCGAAAAGGTCTGCGCCGCCACCGGGCAGGACAACCCGGGCGTGATCGACAGGCTGGTCAAAGCGGTCGTGAAGAAAAAGTAATCCGGCGCGCGCGCCGTCGTTCACCGCGCATTCACCCCGCCGCCGCTCATCTTCACAGCCGTTGCGTTCACCGTCGCGGTGATGCCCGTCGCGGTCACTTCCCGTGGTGCCGTCGGGGTTCGCCGCCCGGGCACAAGCTATCGGAGTCGAAGGTGCGTCTGCTCGTCGTCGAAGATGACCCCGATCTCAACCGCCAGCTCACCACCGCGCTGACCGACGCCGGTTACGTGGTCGACCGCGCCTTCGACGGCGAGGAGGGGCACTTCCTCGGCGACACCGAGCCGTACGACGCGGTGGTGCTCGATATTGGCCTGCCGAAGATGGACGGCATCTCGGTGCTGGAGGCGTGGCGACGCAACAGCCGCGCGATGCCGGTGCTGATCCTCACCGCGCGCGACCGCTGGAGCGACAAGGTGCAGGGCTTCGACGCCGGCGCCGACGACTACGTCGCCAAGCCGTTTCATCTCGAAGAGGTGCTGGCGCGGATCCGGGCGCTGCTGCGGCGGAGCGCCGGCCATGCCCAGTCCGAACTGAGCTGCGGCCCGGTGGTGCTCGACACCCGCACCGGCCGGGTCAGCGCCAATGGCCATCCGGTCAAGCTGACCAGCCATGAATATCGGCTGCTCGCCTATCTGATGCACCATGCCGGCCGGGTGGTGTCGCGCACCGAGCTGGTCGAGCATCTGTACGATCAGGACTTCGACCGCGACAGCAATACGATCGAAGTGTTCGTCGGCCGCATCCGCAGGAAGCTCGGCGTCGACATCATCCAGACCGTGCGCGGGCTCGGCTATCTGCTGTCGCCGCCGGCCGCGGACGCGCATTAGCGCGCCGGCGACGCGGTGCCCGTCAAACCAGCCCGCCGCGGCAGTTCGCTCGCCACCCGGCTGTTCCTGTCCGCCACCGCCTGGGTGGTGGTGATCCTGGCGATCACCGGCATCGTGCTGTCGTCGGTGTATCGCGGCGCCTCGGAGCGCGCGTTCGACCGAAGACTCAATCTCTATCTGCGCACCATCATCGCCGAGGTCGCGACCCCCGACGCCACACAGGAGGGGTTCCAGTCGATCGGCGAGCCGCTGTTCGATCTGCCGTTGTCCGGCTGGTATTGGCAGGTGGTCCGCACCGACGGCGACAAGCCAGAGACCCGCGCCTCGCGGTCGCTGTGGGACCGCAAGCTGCCCAGGCTCGAGGATCAGGGCATCGAGCTCGGCCCGTCCGGCGTGCGACACGGCTATGTCGCCGGGCCGGAGGGCCAGACGCTGCGCATGGTCGAGCGGCCGGTCGATCTCGGCCTCGACGGCAAGTTCGTCGTCACCGTCGCCGGCGACGCCACCGAGATCTTCGAAGAGACCCGGACGTTCGACTACTACCTGGCCGGCACCTTCCTGGCGCTGTCGATCGGGCTGGTGCTGACCACGATCTTCCAGGTGCGGTTCGGCCTGGCGCCGCTGAAACGGATTTCGGATTCGATCGCCGACGTCCGCTCCGGCCGCGCCGAGCGGCTGGAGGGCCAGTTCCCGGTCGAGATCGCGCCGTTGGCGCGCGAGACCAACGCGCTGATCGAGGCCAATCGCGAGATCGTCGAGCGCGCCCGCACCCATGTCGGCAATCTCGCCCACGGCCTCAAGACACCGCTGTCGGTGCTGGTCAACGAGGCCAGCGCGCGGCCCGGCGATCCCTTGGCCGCCAAGGTGATGGAGCAGGCCGAGCTGATGCGCGGCCAGGTCACCCATCACCTCGAACGGGCCCGGATCGCGGCGCGGCTGACGGTGATCGGCACCGTCACCGAGGTCGAGCCGGTGATCGAGGCGCTGCGCCGGACCATGGAGAAGATCCACCGCGACCGCGCCATCGCGGTGCGCGCCGAGGTCGCCCCGGGCCTCAAATTCCGCGGCGAGCGCCAGGACCTCGAGGAGATGGTCGGCAATCTGGTCGACAATGCCTGCAAATGGGCGGCGGAGCGGGTGTTCATCGCCGTGTCCGGGGAGAAAGCCGACGAGCCCGGCGCGCCGCCGAAGCTGCGGATCGTGGTCGACGACGACGGGATCGGGCTGTCGGCCGAGCAGCGCGCGCTGGTCGCGCGGCGCGGCAAGCGGCTCGACGAGAGCAAGCCCGGCTCCGGCCTCGGCTTGGCCATTGTGGTCGATCTGGCAGCGCTTTACGGCGGCGAATTGAAGCTCGACAACGCCCCCATCGGGGGACTCAGGGCCGAGCTGACCCTGCCTGCGGCATAACGTGCCGGCCGCTGCCACAGCGTCGCCAGATTTGCATCTTGTTTTCCTTAACGGTTATGGGTGTAGGCTGAACGCCTTCGGGGAGCCGTTTGGGGATGACCATGACGTCTTGGGCGGGGAAGCCGCTGTTGCTGCTCGCCGGCGCGCTGGCGCTGGCCGGATGCGACCGCACGTCCGGGCTGGTCGCCCGGGTGGATTCCTTCACCAGCACCGCGACCTCTGATTTCGGCCGCAACGACGGCAGCGCCGCGGTCGACGCCGCCGCGATGGGCGGCCTGATCGGTCCGAAGATCGGCGCGCTGCTCAATGCCGAAGACCGCCGGCTGGCCTATGCGGCCGAGCTCGACGCGCTGGATCGCGGCGAATCCGGCGCGCCTGTGGCGTGGAAGAACGCCGCCTCCGGCCGCTACGGCAATATCGTGCCGGGACCCGCCTATCTGAAGCAGGGCGCGACCTGCCGCGGCTTCTCGCACGCGGTGACGATCGGCCAGCAGATCGAGATCTCCCGCGGCACCGCCTGCCGCGCCCATGACGGCGCGCCCTGGACCGCGCAGAGCTGAGCGGCATTCGCGCGCCGCGCGCTGGAAGCCGAAAGTTTCCAGCGCGTTACCGCCATGAGCCGCAGTTGCGGCAGAGCGTGAATCCGCCGGCGCAAGCGTCCCCCTCAACCCCTTCTTAACATCGCCGTGGCTATCTCTGGGGGGAGCGCCGTGGCGCGACCGGCACCTTGCGAGCGGTGCGCGATTCCACGCGTGCGAACAGCCTGCAACCCCTTGGGCGCATGAGCCAGACACCGACCGAAAAGCTGCGGGACTATCTGTCCCAGCTCCCGCCGCAGTCCCAGGCGCTGCTGATGCGGGAATTCGAGCGTGCTCTGGAGCGCGGCGACGACGTCGCGGTGGCGAGCTTCGTGCTGGAGGAGCTGCGCAAGATCGTTCGCGGCGCCGAAGACGACAACCGGCCGCGCAGCGACGATCCGGCGCGGCTGATGTTCCGGGTGCTGGAACCGTTCCTGATCGATCCCAAGGAGACGCCGCGGCCGGGGCAGATCCGGCGCTCGTCGCTGACCTCGGTGTGGCAGTGGCTCGAGCGCGACGGCATGCCGGACCAGATCCGGGAATTCGAGGCGGCGCTGATCGGCCTGCGCAACGCGCCGGCGTCCCAGGTCGAACAGCTGGTCCGCAAGCTGCAGCAGGCGGCCGCCGCGGCGATCGACAAGCTGATCAATCCGGAGCCGGGGGTCGATCGCCAGCGCTCGATGTCGCGGGTCGGACCGCCGTCGGCGGTCGAGGATCTGGCGCCGATCGGCGCGGTGCTGAAGAACCGCGACGCCATCGACACCTTCAACGGCAAGCTGTCGAGCAATCTGCGGGTGTTCGGCGACAGCCAGGTCAATTCGATGATCGCCGCACTCAACGTGCCGGCGCTGCAGACGCCGATCCTGCTGCCATTCGCGCTGACGCTGATCCTCGATCACCTCAACCAGCCGTGGCAGATCGTCCGGATGGCGATCAAGGTCGCCGGCTCCGACGACGAGATCAAGGTCGCGGCCACGCCCTACGGCGTCGCCGTCACCATGGCGATCCAGGATCTGGCGCGGCTCACCGCGGATCTGCGCGAGGAAATCCGCCGCGGCCACTACGGCAACGTCGCCGAGAACCTCAAGGTGATCCACGACGGCGTCCGCGGCCTGCGCACCGAGCTCGACATCCGCAGCGATTCGACCTGGGGCAAGCAGCTCGCCGCGATCCGCGTCGACATCTCCAACGCGGTGAAGTCGGAGATCGAGAGCGTGCCCGGCCGGGTGCGCCGGCTGCTGCGCCAGCGCCCGGACAAGGACATCGCCAGCGGCGCCAGGCTGGACCAGATCGAGGTCGACGAGGCCGCGGCGCTGATCGATTTCGTCGCGGTGTGCCGCACCTATGCCAGCGAACTGGCGATCAACGAAGTGACGCAGCGGACCTATTCCGAGCTGCAGCAATATGTCGAGAAATCCACCGAGGCGCTGGTGCAGTCGCTGCGCGGCTCCGATCCGCGGGTCAAGCCGTTCCGCCACCAGCAGGCCGAGGCCGCGATCCGGTTCTGCGAGGTGCTGTTCGGCCACGACTACGCCTCGCTGATGAAGCGGGCGGCGGAAAGCGCCATGGTTGTGGTGGAACGCAAGCCGGCGGCGCGGGCGGGCTGAGCTCCCCCTTTGATTCAAATCAAGTTTCATCCCCTGCGGCGGCTTATCCGGTGCCGCAAATGTCAATTGCGGCTATCGTCCGACCATGGTGTAACCCGCCCGGATTTTCGACCCGCCGGGCCGGTGCCGCGGCCGCATAGTCTTCACCCGGAATCTCGCTCGAATGGCGCTTTGGTTTGTGTTCGCGATGATGACGGCCGTGGCGGTGTTCGCCGTGCTGTGGCCGCTCGGGCGTAGCGTCAAGGCGCAGCAGGACGGCAGCGAGGCGGCGGTCTACAAGGACCAGCTCGCCGAGGTCGACCGTGACGCCGCGATCGGACTGATCGGCCCGTCCGAAGCCTCCGCCGCCAAGGTCGAGATCGGCCGCCGGCTGCTCGCCAGCGCGGATGCGGAGCGCAGCGTGCCGAGCACCACCCGCCGCGGGATGCGCCGCGCGGTCGCGGTGCTGGCGCTGATCGGGCTGCCGGTGCTCGCGGCGGCGGTGTATCTGCCGCTCGGCTCGCCGACGCTGCCGGACGAGCCGCTGGCGGCGCGGGCCAAAGCCCCGGCGACCACGCAGCCGCTCGACAATCTGGTAGCGCAGGTCGAGGCGCATCTGGAGAAGAACCCGGCCGACGGCCGCGGCTGGACCGTGCTGGCGCCGGTGCTGGCCAAGACCGGCCGGTTCGACGACGCGGCGCGGGCCTATCGCAATGCGATCACTTACGCCGGCGAGACCGCCGAGCGCCGCGCCGATCTCGGCGAGGTGCTGACCTCGGCGGCGGGCGGGGTAGTCACCGCCGACGCCAAGACCGAATTCGAGCGCGCCGTCGCGCTCAACCCGGATGATGCCAAGGCGCGCTACTTCCTCGGCCTCGCCGCCGAGCAGGACGGCCGGCCGAAGGACGCCGCGACGATCTGGCGGGCGATGCTTGAGAAGGCGCCGGCCGATGCGCCGTGGCGGCCGATGCTGCAGGCCGAACTCGCCCGCGTCGACGGCACCGCCAAGCAGCCGGCGCTGCCGGAGGGCGCGGCCGCGGCGGTGCAGAACATGAGCGAGGCCGAGCGCGCCGCGATGATCCAGGGCATGGTCGCCAAGCTCGCCGCGAGGCTCAAGCAGAACGGCGACGACGTCGACGGCTGGCTGCGGCTGGTGCGCGCCTATATGGTGCTCGGCGACGGCGACAAGGCCAAAACCGCGCAGACCGAGGCGCGTCAGGCGCTGGCCGACAAGCCGGACCGGCTGAAGCAGCTCAACGACGGCTTCAAGAGCCTCGGGCTCGACGGCTGACGATGGCGGCACGAACGATGTGGTTTTTCGACATCTTCGTCAGACACAGACTTTCGAGCGACGCCGCGAAGCGTCGCTCGTGAACATCCGGTAGCGAACGCCGAGGCGAATGGACCATGACGCGTAAACAGCGGCGGTTGATGATGATCGGGGGCGCCGGGGTGGTGCTCATCGTCGCGGTTGGGCTGGTGCTCAACGCGATGCGCGACTCCATCGTGTTCTTCTCGACGCCGAAGATGGTGGCGGAGCAGCACATCGCCGCCGGCAAGCGGTTCCGGCTCGGCGGCGTGGTCGAGCCCGGCTCGCTGCAGCGCGGCGAGCAGCTCAGGGTGTCGTTCAAGGTCACCGACGGCAACGCGACGCTGCCGGTCGCCTACAAGGGCATCTTGCCCGACCTGTTCCGCGAAGGGCAGGGCGTGATCGCCGAAGGCGCGCTCGACAGCGCAGGCGTGTTCGAAGCCGACACCGTGCTGGCCAAGCACGACGAGAACTACATGCCGAAGGAAGTCGCCGACGCCTTGAAGAAGGACGGCCACTGGAAGGACGACTACGGCAAGACCGCGCCCGGCCAGAGCCCGGCCGGTGCGACCACGGCGGGACAGACCTCCGCCAACGCGGCGGAGGGCCGGCGATGATCGCCGAGGCCGGACACTACGCACTGGTCCTGGCGCTGGCGCTGGCGCTGATCCAGTCCACCGTGCCTGTGCTCGGCGCCCGGCTGGGCGACGGCGCGCTGATGAACGTGGCGCGCTCCACCGCGCTGGTGCAGCTGTTGTTCGCAGGGCTGTCGTTCACCGCGCTGGTGTGGCTGCACGTCACCTCCGACTTCTCGGTGGCGAACGTCTACGAGAACTCCCACTCGATGAAGCCGCTGCTCTACAAGATCACCGGCGTGTGGGGAAACCACGAAGGCTCGATGCTGCTGTGGGTGGCGATCCTGGCGCTGTTCGGCGGCCTGGTCGCGGCGTTCGGCAACAACCTGCCGCTGAGCTTGCGCGCCCATGTGCTGGCGGTGCAGGGCTGGGTGGCGACCGCGTTCTATCTGTTCATCCTGATCACCTCGAACCCGTTCGCGCGGATCGCCAATCCACCGATCGAAGGCCGCGATCTCAACCCGGTGCTGCAGGACATCGGCCTCGCGCTGCATCCGCCGATGCTGTACCTCGGCTATGTCGGGTTCTCGATTTCGTTCTCGTTCGCCGCCGCCGCGCTGCTCGAAGGCCGGCTCGACGCCGCCTGGGCGCGCTGGGTGCGGCCGTGGACGCTGATCGCCTGGATCTGTCTCACCCTCGGCATCGCGATGGGCTCGTATTGGGCCTACTACGAACTCGGCTGGGGCGGCTGGTGGTTCTGGGACCCGGTCGAGAACGCCTC
The DNA here is from genome assembly GCF_900218015.1 of Rhodopseudomonas pentothenatexigens. Lineage (GTDB taxonomy): Bacteria > Pseudomonadota > Alphaproteobacteria > Rhizobiales > Xanthobacteraceae > Rhodopseudomonas > Rhodopseudomonas pentothenatexigens. The sequence goes on from NZ_UFQQ01000006.1 coordinate 224,864, forward strand.
GCTGATGCCGTGGCTCGCCGGCACCGCGCTGCTGCATTCGGCGGTGGTGATGGAGAAGCGCAACGCGCTGAAGGTCTGGACCATCCTGCTGTCGATCCTGACCTTCTCGCTGTCGCTGCTCGGCACCTTCCTGGTCCGCTCCGGCGTGCTGACCTCGGTCCACGCCTTCGCCACCGATCCCAGCCGCGGCGTTTTCATCCTGGTGATCCTGTGCGTGTTCATCGGCGGCAGCCTGACGCTGTTCGCCTGGCGTGCCTCGTCGCTGAAGCAGGGCGGGCTGTTCGCGCCGATCTCGCGCGAAGGCTCGCTGGTCTTGAACAACCTGTTCCTCACCACCGCCTGCGCCACCGTGTTCGTCGGCACGCTGTATCCGCTGGCGCTGGAAGTGCTGACGGGCGACAAGATCTCGGTCGGCGCGCCGTTCTTCAACCTCACCTTCGGCCCGCTGATGGTGCCGCTGCTGATGGCGGTGCCGTTCGGGCCGCTGCTGGCGTGGAAGCGCGGCGATCTGATCGGCGCCTCGCAGCGGCTGATCGCCGCCGGCGTGGTGGCGCTGCTGGCGGTCGCCTTCGTCTACGCCTGGACAACCGGCGGCGCGGTGCTGGCGCCGCTGGCGATCGGACTTGCGGTGTTCGTGATCGTCGGGGCGCTGGTCGATATCGCCGAGCGTATCGCGCTGTTCCGCGGACCGCTGTCGATCTCGCTGCGCCGCGCCGCCGGCCTGCCGCGCTCGGCCTGGGGCACGATGTTCGCCCATGCGGCGCTCGGCGTGACGCTGATCGGCATCGTCTGCGAGACCACCTGGAACAGCGAGTACATCGCCGCGATGAAGGAGGGCGACAGTACCAAGCTGGCCGGCTACGAGTTCAAGTTCGACGGCGCGGTGCAGCGGCAGGGCCCGAACTACCGCGAATTGCTCACCCATTTCACCGTGACCGAAGGCGGTCGCCGGATCGGCGAAATGGCGCCGTCGAAGCGCAGCTTCATCACCCGCGGCTCCTCGACCACCGAGGCGGCGCTGCTGACCCGCGGCTTCAGCCAGCTCTACGTCTCGCTCGGCGATCTCAACGACCAGGGCGCGGTGACGGTGCGGATGTATCACAAGCCGATGGTGCTGCTGATCTGGTTCGGCCCGATCCTGATGGCGCTGGGCGGCGTCCTGTCGCTGTCCGATCGCCGCTTGCGCGTCGGCGCACCGAAGCCCGCCAAGGCGCCGCGCGCGCTGCAGCCGGCGGAGTAGGGTGGAGAGACCGATGCGGAAACTGCTTGCCGCTCTGTTCATGGTGTTCGCGACCGTCGTTGCGGCCCCGCTCGCGCATGCGGTGCAGCCCGACGAGGTGATGGCAGATCCGAAGCAGGAGGCGCGGGCGCGCGAATTGTCGCGCGAGCTGCGCTGCATGGTGTGTCAAAACCAGTCGATCGACGATTCCGACGCGACGCTGGCCAAGGATCTGCGCCTCTTGGTGCGCGAGCGGATCGCCGCCGGCGACAGCAACAGGCAGGTGATCGACTATCTGGTGGCGCGCTACGGCGAGTTCGTGCTGCTGAAGCCGCGGTTCGAGCTGCACACGCTGCTGTTGTGGCTGGTGCCGCCGCTGGTGCTGTTCGGCGGCGGCCTCGGGCTGTGGCTGCACATCCGCCGCCGCGGCCGCGATGCCGCGCGCGGCAGCGACGCGCCGAAGCCGCTCAGCGCCGACGAGCAGGCGCGGCTGGACAAGCTGCTGGAGCAGGGGACCGACCGGGCTTTGTAGTCACACCGCGGCGTTTGGCGCTTCGGTAAATCGATTCCGGGTCGCCGCCGCCGAACGCAGCTTGGCACCCCAGCGGAGACCGGCGACGAGGAGAGCGGTGCGGTGGGCCAAGACGCGAGTCCCGTGTTCTCCGCCAGAGGCCTGTGCAAGACCTACGGGTCCGGCGAAGCGATCGTCTACGCGCTGCGCGACCTCGACCTCGACATCTGGAACGGCGAATTCGTCGTGCTGCTGGGTCCGTCTGGATCCGGCAAATCGACCCTGCTCAACATTCTTGGCGGGCTCGACGCGCCGACCTCCGGGCACGCCAGCTGGCGCGACCACGAGTTGACCGGCGCGAGCGAAGCGGAATTGACGCGCTACCGGCGCGAGCACGTCGGGTTCGTGTTCCAGTTCTACAATCTCATCCCGAGCCTGACGGTCGAAGAGAACGTCGAACTGGTGGCAAGCATCGCCGAAAATCCGATGAAGCCGGTCGAGGCGCTGGCGCTGGTCGGTCTCTCGCATCGGCTCCGGCACTTCCCATCGCAGCTCTCGGGCGGCGAGCAGCAGCGCGTCGCAGTCGCCCGCGCCATCGTCAAACGGCCGGATGCGCTGCTGTGCGACGAGCCGACTGGTGCGCTCGATGTCGAGACCGGCAAGCTGGTGCTGGCCGCGCTCGCCCGGGCCAATGCCGAACTCGGCGCCACCACCATTGTCATCACCCACAATTCGGCGATCGCCGGCATGGCCAACCGGGTGCTGCGGCTCGGCCATGGCCGGATCGTCGCCGACGAGCGCAACACCACGCTGATGCGGCCCGAGGAGCTGAGCTGGTGAGTATCCTCGACCGCAAGCTGCGGCGCGATCTGTGGGCGATGCGTGCGCAGGTGCTGTCGGTCGCCTTGCTGCTCGGCGCCGGCGTCGCCGTGCTGATCGGCTCGGTCTCGACCTATCTCTCGTTGCGGACGGCGCAGGAGGAGTACTACCGGACCAGCCGGTTCGCCGATCTGTGGGTGGAGCTGGAGCGGGCTCCGAGCACGGTGTCGGCGACGATCGCGGCGCTGCCTGGCGTCGGCATCGCCGAGCCCCGCGTCGTCAAGGACGTGCGCGTCGAGTGGGAGCGCTCGGATCTGTCGGTCGCCGGCGCCATCGTCTCGCTTCCGAGGCAAGGCCAGCCGTCGCTGAACCGGCTCGATCGCGTCAAGGGACGATGGCTCGATCCGGCACGGCTCGACGAGGTGCTCGTCAACGCCGGCTTCGCCAGCACCTGGGGCGTCGATCCGGGCGACACCATCCGCGTCATCCTGAACGGCAGGGTCGAGACGTTCCGGATCGCCGGCATCGTGCATTCGCCGGAGTACATTTACGCCGCCCGGCCCGGCAATCCGCTGCCGGACGACCGGACCTTCGTGGTGCTGTGGGCCAATGACGATGCCGTCGCCGCTGCATTCGACATGAAGGGCGCCTTCAACAACCTGGTGCTGACGCTGGCGCCGGGCGCCTCGGCTCTGGCGGTGGCGGCGCAGGTCGATGCGCAGCTCGACCGCTATGGCGGCCGCGGCGCCTACGAGCGTCGCGATCAAGCCTCGCACCGCTTTCTCGCCGACGAGCTTGCCGAACAGCGGACGCTGGCGATCTTCGTGCCGGTGATCTTCTTCGGCATCGCCTCGTTCCTGCTGAACGTGCTGATCGGGCGGCTGGTCGACGCCCAGCGCGAGCAGATCGCCGCCCTGAAGGCGCTGGGTTTTCCATCGATGCCGATCGCCATTCATTATCTCAGATTGGTCGGATCGATCTGCGCGCTCGGGGCGGTGCTCGGCGTGCCGGCCGGCTATTGGTACGCGCTCGGCATGATCGAAGCGTACCGGCCATTCTTTCGATTCCCCGACCTGCCGCTCACCATGCCGATGTGGGTGCCGATGCTCGCGATCGGCACCGGCGCCGCAATGGCCGCGGCGGGAGCGCTGGCCGCGGTCCGTCGGGTGTTGCGGCTGAAGCCGGCAGAAGCGTTGCGGTCCGAAACGCCCGCTGCGTTCAGTCGGGCGATCGTCGGGCCAACGCTGCCGCCGGCGGTGAAGATGACGATCCGCGGCTTGCTGGGCCGCCCGGTCCGCTCGGTGCTGACGATCTTCGGCCTGGCGTTCGCGGTCCCAATGGTGGTGCTCGGCCTGTTCTGGTGGGATGCCCTCGACTACATGGTCCAGGTCCAATTCGACGGCATCGAGCGGGCCGACGCCGTCGTCACTTTCACCGACCCGCGGTCGAGCCGATCGCTTCGCGAGATCGCATCCCTCGACGGCGTGTCGCTGGTCGAAGGACAGCGGATCGTTCCGGTTCGTCTACGCGCCGGCAACCGGACCTATCGCCTGGTGCTGACCGGGATCGCCCGGGACAGCGAGCTGCGCGTGCCGCGCACCGCTTCGCTGCAGCCGGCGGCGATTCCCGCCGACGGAATCATCTTGAGCAAGGGTCTCGCCGAGCGGCTCGGCGTCGCACCGGGCGACGACATTCTGGTCGAGACGCTGGAAGGGCGGCGGCAGACTCGGCCGGCCGCGGTGGTGTCGCTGATCGAGGACGTGCTCGGCTACAGTGCTTACATGAACCGCGTTGCACTCAACCGACTGATGCGGGAGGACGACCTCGTTTCGCAGGCCGCACTGCGGGTCGATCCGAAGTACGCCGACGCGGTATGGAAGCGACTGGCCGAGCGGCCGCGCGTGCTCGCCACGTCGGTCAAGCGGGTCTGGCTGCAGCTGTTCAACGAGAAGGTCGCCGCCGTCGTCACCATCGCCGCGGTGGTGCTGACGCTGTTCGGCGTGATCATCGCCGTCGGCGTAGTTTACAATTCGGCCCGCGTCTCGTTGCAGGAGCGGGCCTGGGAGCTGGCGAGCCTGCGCATTCTCGGCTTCACCCGCGCCGAGGTTTCGCGCATTCTGCTGGCAGAACTCGCGATCGCCACCGGGATCGCGATTCCGCTTGGTTTGGCGATGGCGCAGGGGATCGTGACTGTGCTGATGACGTTGCGAAGCAACGAGAGCTTTACAATTCCCCCCGTGGTGAGCCCGGCGACGTTCGCGACCGCGGCGCTGGTGGTGCTGGGGGCCGGGGTCGGCAGCGCGCTCCTGGTTCGCCGCCGGATCGACCGGCTCGATCTGGTCGCCGTTCTGAAGACGCGGGACTGAGATGCCGCGAGTCGTCACTTTCCTGTCGATCGTCGTGGCGGTACTCGCCGCCGCCGCGCTGCTGTATTGGGCGTTTCGGCCTGCAGCGGTACCCGTCGACGTGGCGACCGTGTCGCGCGGGTCGTTCACGGCCACCGTCGAAGAAGACGGCAAGACCCGGATCCGCAACCGCTACGTGGTGTCGAGCCCGCTGGCCGGTCGTCTGCTGCGGCTCGATCTCAAGCCGGGCGACTCGGTCGAGGCCGATGCGCGGGTGGCGACTCTGCTGCCGACTGCCTCTCCGATGCTCGATCCGCGCACCCGGCAGGAGCTGGAAGAACGGCTCGGTGCGGCCGAGGCGTCGATGCAGGAGGCACAAGCCCGGCTGGATCGGGCGAATGACCAGGAGGCGCAGGCCCGGCGTGACCTCGAGCGGGTTCGCGCGCTGCATCAGAAGGGCGCCGCCACCAACCAGCAGCTCGAGCGCGAGGAGCTGGCGCTTCGCGTCGCCGAGCGTGACCGCGTCGCCGCCGAGCTGCGGCGCCACGCCACCGAACACGAACGCGATCAGACCAAGGCGCTGATGCTGCGTGCGACCGCGACGTCGCCCCCGGCGGAGCAGTGGGACATCACCGCGCCGGTGGCGGGACGGGTGCTGCACGTCATGCAGGAAAGCGAGACGGTGGTCGCCGCCGGGGCTCCGCTGATCGAGATCGGCGATCCGCACGACCTCGAAATCATCGCCGATGTGCTGACCACCCAGGCCGTCGAGATCAAACCGGGCGCCGCGGTGATGATCGACCGCTGGGGCGGGCCGGGCTTGCTTCAAGGACGCGTGCGGTTTGTCGAGCCTGCCGCTTTCACCAAAGTGTCGGCGCTCGGCGTCGAAGAGCAGCGCGTCTGGGTCGTCGCCGACATCCTGTCGCCGCGCGAACTCTGGTCCGGCCTCGGCGACAACTATCGGATCGATGCGCGGTTCACCGTGGCCGAAATCGCGGACGCGACCGTGGTCCCCGAGGGCGCATTGTTCCGCCGACACGACGGCTGGGCCGCCTTCGTGGTGCAGGACGGCGTCGCGCGGGAATGCGCAGTCGAGCTGATCCGCCGGTCCGGCCGGTTGGCGGTAGTGGCTTCGGGCCTGCAGCCCGGCCAGCAGGTGGTGGTGTTTCCGCCGAGCACGCTAGGCGACGGCGCCGCCGTCACGACCCGCCGGTAGGTGATCGGCGTGAAGCTGTCGCTGGTGCTGTCCGGCGTCCTCCGGCGCGAAGGCTGGCGGCCGAAACAAAGAACCCGGCCGCCGGAGCGGCCGGGTCTGCCTTGGGGTGACGAGATCGGTGGGAGCTACTCCGCCGCGATCGGCTTCGGCATCGGGCCGAGCTTGACGCCGTCCGGATAGTATTTCCAGCCGTCGCGGACCTTGATCTTGTCGTCCCAGGGAAGCTTGTAGTTGCCTTCGGCGAGGTCGCGCACCCAGGTCAGATAGTTCGCCTTCTCGCCGCCCGGCTTGCCGACATAGGCGCGGCAGCCGAGATTGAAGATGTTGTTCTCCAGCGCCCAGTTCTCGCGCGCCTTGTCGACGAGGCGCGGGAACAGCTCGGCGGTGACGATCTCCCAGGGGTTGCGATGGCCCTGCTGGATGACGTTGCCGTCGTAATTGCACACCGTGCCTTCGCCGAAGTAATAGAACACACCGTCGTAGCCGGCGAGGTTCACCGACATGGTGTACATCAGGTTCTGCCAGGCGTTGGTGCGGTTGGTCCAGATCCACTGATCGTTGACCTGGGTCGAATAGCCGGAGATCCGGATGTAGACGTTGGCGCCCTTGTAGGCGGCCTCGCGCGCCAGCTCCGGGAACATGCCGTCGTGGCAGATGCACACCGCCAGCTTGGCGCCCTTCGGGCCGTCGCACACCGGCATGCCGTAATTGCCCGGCGACCACGGCTCGATCGGCACCCACGGCTGCAGCTTGCGATAATGCAGCGCCAGTTCGCCGTCGGCGTTGATGATGATCGCGGTGTTGAACGGCGGCAGCGACGGATCGTCGTTGCGCTCCATCAGCGAGAACACGCCCCAGACCTTGTTGCGCTTGCACGCCTGCTTGAACGCGCCGATCTCCGGCGAATCCACCGTCAGCAGCATCTCGTCGTAGGTCCAGATCGCGGTGTTGAGACCCTGCGTCGAGTACTCCGGGAACACGATCAGATCGAGGTCCGGGTAGCCCGCTTTGGTGGTGTCGACGGCGCGGCAGATCTGCTTCACCTGGGTCTGGATGTCCGCCGGGCCGGTGATCACCGGCACGGGATATTGGATCATCGCGACGAGCAGGGCTTCGTCCCACGCGCTTACGCTTCCGGTACTTGCCATGACTTGGCTCCATGTAACATTATAACATCGCGGTTATGGATCCGGAGCGGCGATCGGCGAATACGTCGTTCTACGTAACGGCCTTCGTAATCTCGAGCAGGTGCATGCGCGGCGTCGGCTCAGGCTGCGTCGGTGACGCGCCGCCATCCCGGAAACGGGTCGGGCAGGTGACGGTAACTGTTCGGATCGAACGCCTCGGCGCTCGCCGGCTCGGCCAGGCAGCGCTCCAGCATGGCGGTGATGCGGTCCCGGTTCATCGTCCCGAGCATGCCGATGAACACGATCTGCTGCCGCCGGTCGCCGTAGACCGGATCGAATTTCGCCTTGGCCTCGGCCTGCACCGCCGGGTCGGACGGCCAGCGCGACAGCGGCACAGCGGCCCACCAGAACCCGAGCGGTTTGGCGGTGGCGACCGCACCGGCGAGGCTGAACTCGCCGACCCAGTCGGGCCGCGTCGCTAGCCAGAAATGCCCCTTGGCGCGGATGACGCCGGGCAGCGGTGTCTGCAGGAATTCGTTGAAGCGTTCCGGGATCAGCGGTCGGCGCGCGTTCCAGACGAAACTGGTGACGCCGTATTCGGCATCTTCCGGAACGTGGTCGGCAAATCCGTACAGCTCCTTGAACCACATCGGGTGCTGATGGGCGCGTTCGAAGTCGAACAGGCCGGTGTCGAAGATCTCGTCGGGTGACACCTGGCTGTAATCGGTCTCGATCAGCCGGGCGTCGGGATTGAGCGCGTGGATGATGGCCCGCGCCGCCTCGCGCTGCGCGGGCGTGGCGTCAGAGACCTTGTTCATGACGACGATGTCGGCGAACTCGATCTGCTCGACCAGCAGATTGACCAGAGTGCGCCCGTCGCCTTCGCCCGCGGTCTCGCCGCGGTCGGCGAGAAAATCAGTCGACGAATAGTCCTTCAGCAGGTGGACGGTGTCGACCACCGTCACCATGGCGTCGAGCCGCGCGATGTCCGACAGGCTGTCGCCGTCCTCCTGGCGAAACTCGAAGGTGGCGGCGACCGGCAGCGGCTCCGACACTCCGGTGCTCTCGATCAGCAGGTAGTCGAACCGGCGTTCGTCGGCGAGGCGGCGGACCTCGTTCAGCAGATCCTCGCGCAGCGTGCAGCAGATGCAGCCATTGGTGAGCTCGACCAGCTTCTCCTCGGAGCGGCTCAGCGCGGTCTCCTCGCGCACCAGATCGGCGTCGATGTTGACCTCGCTCATGTCGTTGACGATCACCGCGACCCGCCGGCCGTCGCGATTGTTGAGCACGTGATTGAGCAGGGTGGTCTTGCCGGACCCGAGGAATCCCGACAGCACCGTGACCGGCAGGCGATCGTCAGACGTTTGCGGCTTCGGCAAGGTTTTACCTCACAATGCAATGTTATAACGTTGCATTGTGTAGGTCGCTGCGTGGCAAGGTGTCAAGGACGGCGCGCGACGGCTGGCGATGATCCCCAATCGCTCGATTTGGGCGGGGCCCGAGGGCGCAACTCGAGACCCGATGTTGGCTTTCCGAGGCGGTTGGATTGTAGCGTGCATCCGGCCGTCGCAGCGAGGCGGCCGGCCGCGAGGCCGGCTGCGGCCTCGCGCTTTTCGTCGACGGCTAAACGGCGGTGGGACCGTCGTGCTCAGAACGGCACGATCTCGTGCGGCAGCGGCTTGCCGGCCTTGTGCAGCGCGATCCAGCGGTGCAGTTCGGCGACGTGACCGCTTTCCTCGGCGACGAATTCCTTCGCCAGCATCTTGATCTCGGGATTGTCGGTGGTGTCGAGGACGTTCTTGTACCAGTCGAACGCGCCGGTCTCGGCCTCCAGCGCGATCTGCAGCGCGAGATCTCGGCCGATGAACGGGTCGGTGCCCCAGATCGCCGCGGCTTCCGGGCTTTCCAGGCCCGGCCATTTGAAATCGCCGGGCTCCATCTGCGGGATGTCGCGGAAGCCGGCGCGCGCCTGCGCATCGGCCTGGTGCATCCGCGAGTAGTCCGCGAGCTGGCGGAACAGCTTCGATACTTCCTTGTTGCCGCAGCTATCCATCGCGTCGGCGAGCTGACCGAACCGCAGCGCGGCTTCCTGCTCGAGCTTGATCGAATGCGCCAGAAACTCTTCGACTGTTTCCATCGTCGTCTCTCCTTGTTCGGCCGTCGCCGGGACGGCGACGGCCGTCGCTGTCGTCAGGCGTTCTCCGCAGCCTTGGCGGCGTGCTTGAGCGACCATTCCTCCTGGGTGATCCAGGCCTCGAGAATGCGGACGTGCTCGGCTTCTTCGTTGACGAACTCCTTGGCCGCCGCGGCGACCTCGGGCGACTTGGTGGTGGCTTCGACCGCACGGTAGAACTCGTAGCCGCGGCGCTCGCCCTGCAGCGCCGCCTTCAGCGCGCCGAGCCGGGTCAGCGTGGTATCGGACGCCCACACCGCGGCGCGCTCCGGCGTGGCGTGATCGGGCCAGGCGTAGTCCGGCGGGACGTTCTTGCCGAGATCGATGTTGCCGGCGCGCGACTTCACTTCGGCCAGATGCATCCGCGAGAACTCGGCGAGCTGCGCGAACAGTTTTGCCACCGGGGTGTTACCGGCATCGGCCATCGCCTTGGCGAGGCTGTCGTAGTGCAGCGCGGCGTCTTCCTCGACCTTGGCGGCGTAGCTGAAGAAGTCCGGCAGGGTGTTGATCTCCATGCCGCCTTTGTAGTGCGCGGCGGCCGGTGTCACCGCCATCCGTTGCGGCTTGGTCTTGTCGCCCTCGAACTTGACCAGGATGTCTTCGTTGCGGACGAAGCACTGGCAGGCGAGGCGGTAGCGCGGCGGGACGTCGTTGACCTCTGCCTCGACGATCTCCTCCTTGGTGATCTTGCCGAGCTGGCGCAGCACTTCCTTTTCTTTTTCGGTCAGCGCCACCGCCGCTTTGGCCTTCGGATTGAAATGCTCGACCTGCACCAGGCAGGAGCCGCATTCGCCGTCCTGACAATCGAACGGGATCGGAATGTGGTGCGATTTCGCGACTGCGAGAATCGTCCCGCGATCGCCCGCCACGGCGTAGACGGTGACGTCCTTCGCCATGACAGGGGACGAGAAGGTAATGTTGGCCACGTCGCACTCTCCTGTAGCAGCTTGCTGATCGACGCCTCCCCGGCGCCTCGTGCAGCGCCATGGCAAGAACCAGGCCAGCAGGGATTGCTAATCAATTCAGTTAGTTGAACCGCCGTGGCGGAAACCGGCTGCGACCAAAGGCGGATCGGATTTCCGACACGAATGTACGAACGGCGACAAATTGCGCGTTGCGGCGAGGCGGAAGCGACCATCCGTCGCGGCGGAATACCGTCAAAGTTACAAAAGTTTAATTCCCCCTCCAGAGCGCCGTAAGGCGGCGGCCCCCATCTTCCAACGCAACGGTGCGGAGCTGACGCACCCCGGTTTCAACTGCTTGCTCGGAGACTTTCTCAATGCACGATCGCCGCCCCGTTCCGCCCGCGCAGCCTTCGCATCGGCCGCTGTCCAGGTCGCTGCTGTCGGCGCGCAAATTCGCGCTGATGGCGTCGGTCGTGGCTGGCCTCGGTGCGGGTGCGTACGGGCTCGGCCACAGCCATGGTTCGTTCGATCTGCTCGGCACGCCGGCACAGGCGCAGCAGGTCGGCGCCAATGTCCATGCGGCGCAGCAGCCGGTCGGCTTCGCCGACATCGTCGACAAGGTGAAGTCGTCGGTGATTTCGGTGAAGGTCAACATCGCCGACAAGATGGCCCGCAACGAAGACCGCGAGGACTTCTCCTTGCCGCCCGGCTCGCCGATGGAGCGGTTCTTCCGCCGGTTCGGCGGCGAGATGCCGCCCGGCATGCGCGGCCATCGCGGCGGCGGCATGATCACCGGCCAGGGCTCGGGCTTCTTCATCTCGGCGGACGGCTACGCGGTGACCAACAACCATGTGGTCGAAGGCGCCGACAAGGTCGAAGTCACCACCGACGACGGCAAGACCTACAAGGCCAAGGTGATCGGCAACGACCCGCGCACCGACCTGGCGCTGATCAAGGTCGAGGGCGGCTCGAGCTTCCCTTACGCCAAATTGTCCGAGGGCAAGCCGCGGATCGGTGACTGGGTGCTGGCGGTCGGCAATCCGTTCGGCCTCGGCGGCACCGTCACCGCCGGCATCGTCTCGGCGATGGGCCGCGACATCGGGAACGGTCCGTACGACGATTTCATCCAGATCGACGCACCGGTGAACAAGGGCAATTCCGGCGGTCCGGCGTTCAACACCGCCGGCGAAGTGGTCGGCGTCAATACCGCGATCTACTCGCCGTCGGGCGGCAGCATCGGCATCGCGTTCTCGATCCCGGCCAACACCGTCAAGGCGGTGGTCGAGCAGCTCAAGGACAAGGGTTCGGTCAGCCGCGGCTGGATCGGCGTCCAGGTCCAGCCGGTGACCCCGGAGATCGCCGACAGCCTCGGCCTGAAGAAGGCCGAAGGCGCGCTGGTCGCCGAGCCGCAGTCGAACGGCCCGGCCGCCAAGGCCGGCATCGAATCCGGCGACGTGATCACCGCGGTCGACGGCACCCCGGTGAAGGACGCCCGCGAACTGGCGCGCACCATCGGCGCGTTCGCCCCCGGCCATTCGGTCAAGCTGACCGTGGTTCACAAGGGCAAGGATCGTGAGCTGACGCTGACGCTCGGCGAACTGCCGAACAAGATCGAGGCCAGCAACACCGATCGCGGTGATCGCGGCGGATCGAGCTCCGGCCTCGACCTGCCCAAGCTCGGCCTGACCGTGGCACCCGCCAGCGCCGTCGCCGGCGCCGGCAAGGAGGGCGTCGTGGTCACCGACGTCGACCCGAAGAGCGCCGCGGCCGACCGCGGCTTCAAGGAGGGCGACGTCATCCTGGAAGTCGCCGGCAAGAACGTGTCGAGCCCGTCGGAGGTTCGCGACGCGCTCGCTTCGGCCAGGAGCGACAACAAGAACAGCGTGCTGATGCGGGTTCGCAGCGGCGGCTCCTCGCGCTTCGTCGCGGTTCCGATCGCCAAGAGCTGATCGGCGCGGCGAGCAGGCGACCAAGGTGATGAAGACCGATCGATGAAACCAGGTTTGGAAAGTTCCGCCGGCTTACGTCGCCCCCGCCGACGGCGCTTTCCCGGGGACGGGTCGTAACCCGCTCGTCCCCGTCCTACGCCTTCCGGAAGGAGCACAGCCCCCCTCCGTCGGAAGGTTCAGGCGGGCGGTGGAGTCCCCCAGCTCCATCGCCCGTTCCTGTCTCGGGGGTCGATCGTGCCGCCCGCCTTGCAAGGAGGCTGAAGCCGCGTCATGTTGCAGCAGAGCCCGCAGAGTACGAGCAAGTCCGACAGCAATATGCGTCTGTTGATCATCGAGGACGACCGCGAATCCGCCGATTACCTGGTCAAGGCGTTTCGCGAGGTCGGCCACATCGCCGATCTCGCCAGCGACGGTGAAGAGGGTCTGGCGCTGGCGGAGAGCGGCGACTACGACGTGCTGGTGATCGATCGCATGCTGCCGAAGCGCGACGGCCTGTCGGTGATCGGCAGTTTGCGCGACAAGGGCAATCGCACGCCGGTGCTGATCCTGTCGGCGCTCGGCCAGGTCGACGACCGCATCAAGGGCCTGCGCGCCGGCGGCGACGACTATCTGCCGAAGCCTTACGCCTTCGCCGAACTGCTGGCGCGCGTCGAGGTGCTGTCGCGGCGTCACGGCGGTCCGGCCGAAGAGACCAGCTACCGGGTCGGCGATCTCGAACTCGACCGGCTGTCGCACCGCGTCACCCGCGGCGGCGAAGAGCTGACGCTGCAGCCGCGCGAATTCCGGCTGCTCGAATATCTGATGAAGCACGCCGGCCAGGTGGTGACCCGCACCATGCTGCTGGAGAACGTCTGGGACTATCACTTCGATCCGCAGACCAACGTCATCGACGTCCACATCTCGCGGCTGCGCGGCAAGATCGACAAGGGCTTCGACCGCCCGCTGCTGCACACCATCCGCGGCGCCGGTTACATGATCCGCGACGGGCTGCGCTGAGCCTCGCTCACCGCTTGGGCGCGCCGGCGGAAAGCTTTCCGACAAGCCAGAACGGATGCCCGAGACAGCGCCAACCTGCAGTTCGGCGCAGCACGCGCGGCGCTGCTCAGCTATTGCGACTAGCCGCAAAGCACTACCCTCGTAGTGTTTCTGGGTATCCAAATACGGCGCATCCCATCGTTTCTTAACTTTCACATGCGAGCTTCCCGCAAATACAACTCATTGGGGGATGAACGCCGCATGTTTACGGGACGCCAGAAGAGGCAGGAGCTGATCCAGAAGGCCGAATGGCTCGACACCCTGTCGCTCCACTGCGGCATCGGGCTGTGGGACGCGATCCTGTACGAAGGCGATGCGATGCATCCCAAGGCGCGCTGGACCTGGTCGTCGGAATTCCGCCGGCTGTGCGGCTACAGCTCCGAAGCCGAATTCCCGAACCTGGTACAGTCCTGGTCGGACCGGCTGCATCCCGACGACGTCGCCCCGACGTTCGCGGCCTTCACCAAGACCTGCCAGACCGGCGTCGGCTACGACGTCAAGTATCGCCTCAAGGTCAAGGACGGCAGCTATCGTTGGTTCAGGGCGACCGGCGGCGTGGTGCTCGACGAGAACCGCAAGCCGCGGCGCGCCTGCGGGTCGCTGGTCGACATCGACGATCTGGTGAAGGCGGAAAACCAGAAGCGCGACTCGATCCATCAGCTCGCCAGCGACTTCGAAAGCGCGATCGGCAAGATCGTCCGGACGGTGTCGTCGGCCTCCGCCGACCTCGAAAGCTCGGCGCGCCAGCTCGCCACCACCGCGGACACCTCGCAGAATCTCGCCAGCAACGTCGCGGCGGCGTCCGAGGAGGCGACCAGCAACGTGCAGTCGGTCGCCACCGCGACCGATCAGTTGTCGTCGTCGATCCGGGAGATCAGCCAGCAGGTGCAGGAATCCGCTCGGATCGCCGGCGACGCCGTCGGCCAGGCGCGCAACACCACCGAACGCGTCAGCGAACTGTCCAAGGCGGCGACGCGGATCGGCGACGTCGTCGAACTGATCAACACCATCGCCGGCCAGACCAATCTGTTGGCGCTGAACGCGACCATCGAGGCCGCCCGCGCCGGCGAGGCCGGGCGCGGCTTCTCGGTCGTCGCCGCCGAAGTCAAGGCGCTGGCGGAGCAGACCGCCAAGGCCACCGGCGAGATCGGCCAGCAGATCAGCCGGATCCAGTCGGCGACGCAGGAGTCGGTCGGCGCAATCAGCGAGATCAGCGGCACCATCGAGAAGCTGTCGGAAATCTCCGCGCACATCGCCGCCGCGGTCGAACAGCAGGGCGCCGCGACGCAGGAGATCTCACGCAACATCCAGCAGACCGCACAGGGCACCGAGCGGGTCTCCGCCACCATCCTGGACGTCAGGCGCGGCGCGGTCGAAACCGGATCGTCGTCTTCGCAGCTGCTGTCGTCGGCGCAGTCGCTGTCGCAGGAAAGCGGCCGGCTCGAAGACGAAGTCGGCCGCTTCCTGCGCACCGTGCGGGCTTCGTAACGCCAAGCTCGGCCGCCGTTTGCGGCCGCCGACGCGGTGCCATTTGCGGCTGTCACTCTCACCGAGGCGTCGTCCGATCCGGGCGGCGCCTCGGCTTTTGTCGTGTCCGGGCCTGTGACCGGCGTCGGACATATGAGCGATGTTGCAGGCGCGGATCGCGACTCGCTCCTTGACGATTTGTCACTTTGGATTCAGGGCGCAACTGTCTAGTTTGCGGGCATGAAACCATTTCGAGAGCATCGCCGCCGGGATCTGATCCGTGGCCGCCTTCGGTAAACTGATCCGAACCACCGCGTTCCGGCTGACGCTGGTCTATCTGTTTCTGTTCGGGCTGTTCGCCGCATCGCTGGTGGCGTATTTCGCCTGGACGACGCGCAAGCTGATCACCGACCAGATCACCGCGACGGTCGAAGCCGAGACCGCGGAAATCGAGGACGTCTACGGCCGGCGCGGATTGCGCGGCGTGGTGTTCGCGATCGAGAACCGCGCGCTGCGGCCCGGCGCCAATCTCTATCTCGTCACCACGCCGGCCGGCCAGGCGGTCGCCGGCAACGTCGGCGCGCTGGCTCCCGGAGTGATGAGCAAGCTCGGCTGGAGCGAGACGTTCTATCGCCGGCTCGACGATCAGGAACGCTCCGATCACCGCGCGCTGGTGCGCGTCACCGAATTGTCGAGCGGCTTTCGCCTGCTGGTCGGCCGCGATCTCGAAGAACGGCGGCGGCTGAACAAGGTGGTGCGCTCGGCGGCGCAATGGTCGGTGCTGATCGTCGTGGTGCTCGGCCTCGGCGGCGGCGTGTTCGCGGCGCGCCGCGTGCTGCGCCGGATCGACGCGATGACGGGCACCACCCAGCGGATCATGGCCGGCGATCTGTCGGGCCGGCTGCCGGTCGGCCGCAGCGGCGACGAGCTCGACCGCCTGGCGGAAAATCTCAACGCGATGCTGGAGCGGATCGAAGCGCTGATGTCGGGGATGAAGGAAGTCTCCGACAACATCGCCCACGATCTGAAGACGCCGCTGACGCGGCTGCGCAACCGCGCCGAGGAGGCGCTGGCGCGCGCCTCCGGCGAGGCCGATTACCGCGCGGCGCTGGAACGCACGATCGAGGAATCCGACGGCCTGATCCGCACCTTCAACGCGCTGCTGATGATCGCCCGCGCCGAGGCCGGCTACGCCAGCGGCGACATGACCGATTTCGACGCCGCCGAGATCGCGCGCGACATCCACGAATTGTACGAGCCGCTGGCGGAAGACAACGACCTCAGCCTGCGGGTCGAGGCGACGCCCGCCGAGGTCCGCGGCAATCGCGAACTGATCAGCCAGGCGCTCGCCAATCTGGTCGAGAACGCGATCAAATACGGCAAGCCGGAATCTGGCGCTGCGGTCGCCGCCGGCGAAGTGGTGATCGAGGCGCGGCGGGACGGCGACCAGGTGCTGCTCAGCGTCACCGACCGCGGCATCGGCATTCCGGAAGCCGATCGCAACCACGCGATCGAACGCTTCGTGCGGCTCGAAGCCAGCCGCACGCTGCCCGGCTCCGGGCTCGGCCTCAGCCTCGCTTCGGCGGTGGCGCGGCTGCACGGCGGCGAGCTGCGACTCGCCGACGCGGAGCCCGGTTTGCGCGCCACGCTTGCAATTCCGGCGCGCACGGGCGAAGGACTGGCCTCCGCAACGACTCTCGAACCGGCCCCGGCATGACAGCTTCCGCGATCGACGCGGACATCGACAAAACCGCTCTGGCAGCGCGCTTCGGCGCCGGCCCGCAGGTGCACGATGCGGCACAGGCGGAACAGCGGCTGGCCGGCTGGCTCGGCGATGTGGCGCCCGACCAGGCGGAAGCGATCGCCGAGCTCTGCACCGCATTTCCCGCGGTGCGGACCGCGCTGCTGTCGATCGCCGAGGCCTCGCCGTATCTGTTCGATCTGATCCGGGCCGATCCGGTGCGGCTGCTGCGCGTGCTGCGCGGCGCCCCGGAGCAGCGGCTGGCCAAGCTCCTTGAAGACGCCGAGACGTTCGTCGCCGCGGCCTCGACCGAAGACGAGGTGATGACGGCGCTGCGCCGGCTCAAGGCCGAGGCGGCGCTGCTGATCGCGCTGTGCGACATCGGCGGGATCTGGCCGGTGATGCAGGTGACGCAGGCGCTCACCGATCTGGCCGGCCGCTCGGTGCAGATGACGCTGCGCTTCCTGCTGCGCCAGGAAGCCGGCCGCGGCCGGATCGTGCCGCCCAATCCCGACTGCCCGGAGCAGGGCTCCGGCCTGATCGTGCTGGCGATGGGCAAGATGGGCGCCGGCGAACTGAACTATTCGAGCGACATCGACCTGATCGTGTTCTACGAGCTCGAGGCGCCGACGCTCGCGCCCGACATCGAACCGCAGCCGTTCTTCGTCCGCGTCACGCAGGGTCTCAGCCGGATCCTGCAGCAGCGCCGCGGCGACGGCTACGTGTTCCGCGTCGACCTGCGGCTGCGCCCCGATCCGGCGTCGACGCCGGTGGCGCTGTCGGTCGCGTCGGCGCTCGATTACTACGAGCGCGAGGGCCGCACCTGGGAACGCGCCGCGATGATCAAGGCGCGGCCCTGCGCCGGCGACCTGGTCGCGGGCGAGGCGCTGCTGGCGGAGATCGCACCGTTCGTCTGGCGCAAGCATCTCGACTTCGCCGCGCTCGCCGACGTCCACGACATGAAGCGGCAGATGCAGACCTATCGCGGCCAGACCGAAATCGCGGTCGAAGGCCACAACGTCAAGGTCGGCCGCGGCGGCATCCGCGAGATCGAGTTCTTCGCCCAGACCCAGCAACTGATCGCCGGCGGCCGCCACCCCGAACTACGCGTCCGGCCGACCCTGGAGGCGCTGGACATTCTGGCGTCGCGCAACTGGATCACCCATCAGGCGCGCGACGAACTGGCCGAGGCGTATCTGTTCCTGCGCAAGGTCGAGCACCGCGTGCAGATGATCGCCGACGAGCAGACCCACGCGCTGCCCGACAGCGTCGATGCGATCGAACGGTTCTCGCGTTTCCTCGGCTACCACAGCCGGGAAGCCTTCGCGCGCGATCTGCTCGGCTATCTCGAACGCGTGCAGGGCCACTACGCCAAGCTGTTCGAGGGCGATCCGACCGGCACCGCCAAGCTGCCGCCGGTCGACTACGGCGCCGGGCCCGAAGACACCCGGCTGCTCGATCACCTGCGCAACCTCGGCTACAAGAAGCCGCTGATGATCGCCACGACGCTGCAGCAATGGATGGCCGGCGGCTATCGTGTGCTCAAGGTCGAAACCACGCAGCGCGCGTTCCGCGAGTTCGTGCCGGCGCTGATCGAGGAATTGGCGCGCGCCGAACAGCCCGACGACGCGATCAATGCGTTCGACCGCCTGCTGCAGGCGCTGCATCGCGGCGGCCGGCTGATCTCGCTGCTGAGCCAGAACCGCGAACTGCTGACGCTGGTGGCGCTGGTGCGCGGCGCCGCGCCGCGGCTCGGCGACATGCTGGCGCGGCAGCCGCAGATCCTCGACGGGCTGATCGATCCGCGGTTCTTCGGCGCGATGCCGGATCAGGCCGAACTGTCGGCGCGGCTGGCGGTGACGCTGGCGGATGCCGGCTCGTACGAGGAGTTTCTCGACCGGCTGCGGCTGTTCGGGCAGGAGAGCCTGTTCCTGATCGGCACGCGGATTTTGTCCGGAACGGTTCCGACCCAGCAGGCGGCGGTGGCGTTCGCCGATGTCGCCGAGGGCATCGTCGGTACGGTGCACGGCCTCGTCAGCGAGCAGTTCGCCTCGACCTACGGACGGGTCAAGGATCAGCAGACCGCGATCCTGGCGATGGGCAAGCTCGGCAGCCGCGAGATGACGGCGTCGTCCGATCTCGACCTGATCCTGATCTACGATTTCGACGACGAGGCGCCGGACAGCGACGGCGAACGCTCGCTGCACGGCGCGCAGTACTTCGCGCGGTTCACCCAGCGACTGATCTCGGCTTTCACGACGCGGACCAATTACGGCGTGCTGTACGACGTCGACATGCGGCTGCGGCCGTCGGGTCGCGCCGGCCCGGTGGCGTCGCGGCTCGATGCGTTCGCCGCCTATCAGGAGCAGGAAGCCTGGACCTGGGAGCATCTGGCGCTGACGCGGGCGCGGGTGATCTCGGCGCAGCCGGCGTTTCGCAGCAGGATCGAGCAGGTGATCCGTGCGGTACTGACCCGGCCGCGCGATGCGGCGATCATCGCCAACGACGTCGCCGAGATGCGCCGAGCGATCGCCGAGGAGAAAGGCGAGGATGATGTCTGGGACCTGAAATACGCCGCCGGCGGCATGGTCGACATCGATTTCATCGCGCAGTACCTGCAGCTCGTGCACGCGCACCAGGCGCCCGACATCCTTCACGTCAACACGCTCGCCGCGCTCGACAACGCGACCCGGCTCGGCTTTCTGGCCCAGGCCGATGCCGACGTGCTGCGGCCCGCAGCGCGGCTGTATCAGGACCTGACCCAGATCCTGCGGCTGTGCGTCAGCGAGAAGTTCAAGCCGGAGACGGCAGGCGACGATCTGTTGCGGGTGATGGTGCGTGCCGGCGACGCGCCGGACTTCTCGTCGCTGCAGGCGCGGGTCAAAGAGACCCAGACCGAGGTCCGCGCGATCTTCAACCGCCTGATCGGCGGCGAGGAATCCTAGGGCGAAGCTTCGCGCACCGCTTTTCTTTCGAGCGGTGAGTTGTGACGGTCGGAGCGATTACTTGGCGGCGTCGGCGGACGGCAACTGCTCGCAATCCATCGAATACACCAGCTTGCCGCTCGCCGTCTGACCGATCGGCTTGCAGCCGGTCACCCCATCGTCGATCGGGGCCGCAATGGAGGCGGGCGCCGTCGCCTGCGTCTCCTTCTGCTTGGTCATGACGATGTAGCCGATGCCGACTGCGGCGCCGACGAACGCCAGTCGAAACATCCAGACCGAGGTCTGGTGGAAGGCGGTGCTGAAATCCACGCGCGGCTCCTCGTATCAATCGTCGGTTCGCTCTTACACGGCTGCTCCGAACGCGGACAAGCCGGATTTTAGGCTAGAGCTGCGCGGCAATTCCTCTCGCTCAGCCGGCGTTGCGGAGTGGGTCGCGCGCGACCGCGGTCCACCATTGCTGCACCACCGCCGGGCTGGTGAGCTGGATCGCCGCGGAGGCGTCGAGCTGGGCCTTGCGATAGGCGCTGGCGGTGATGCCGAACCGGGCCCGGAACGTGCGGCTGAAATGCGCCTCGCTCTTGAAGCCGAGATCGGCGGCGAGGCGGGACAGCCGCCGCGATTCCAGCGGATCGGCCAGCGCCGCCTGCACCGCGAGCAGCCGGCGCTCCTGGACGTAGCGCATCACCCCGCCGCGATCGGCAAACAGCCGGTACAGCGACGCGCGCGACACGTCCAGCTGCCGGGCCAGCCAATCCGGCGACAGCTCCGGCAGCGCCAGGTTGTCGCGCACGAGCGCTTCGCTGAGCGCCAGGACGGTTTCGTCGGCGCCGCGCTGCGGAGCGAGATCCGCCTCGGCGGACGGCGCCAGCAGCCGGCGGAGGAAGTCGGCGGTTTCCGCCACCGTGGCCGCCACGTCGGCCTCGGTGAGCTGCGCGCTGCGCTCCTGCAGCGAGCGGATGTAGGCGGCCAGCAGATCGTTGCGCAGCGGATCGAGCTTCGGCTTGAGATCGTGCAGCGGCACGCCGACGAGCAGCCTGCGTGGCACGATCAGGCACACCGTATTGGACGCGAAGGCGCGGGTGGCGATCGGGCAGGCGAGGTCGATCAGGGCCACCTTGCCGGGGCCGATCACGGTCTGCTGCCGCGTCACCTCGCCGTTGAACCCGCCGGACACGTAAAGGTGCAGCAGGAGATGATCCGGCGTCACGGCGATGCGTTGGGCGTCGCGCACGAAATCCTGGGCGTTGAACGCCACCTTGGCGACCACCAGGTCGCCGATGATGATGCCGTAAGCCGAGCCGGTCGGCGTCTTCTTGCTCGGTCCGCAGCGGCGCGGCTCGAATAGCGGCGAGATCACTGCGCTCCAGGTCGCGAACGCGTTGGCCTCGTCCAGGCCGGAGGTGACGTAATACAGTCGGGGAAGGGGCGCCATCGGATGGATTGATCTTCAAGTCGGCTCGCCCGGTCGCATCGCCGCGCGGCGACCGACCAAGTGCCCAAGCCTAGCGGATTTCTCAGCGAAACACGATTCAGTTGCAGTTGCGGAGATCACTCCTCGATACTTACGCTGGCGCCGCCTATGCGAGCTGGACGCGGGGCGCCGCTGTGCTGGACTTCCGGATCGCGGCCGGTCCGAGCCAGATGGCGACCAGCCGGCAGATCCTGCTGTCGCCGACCAGCCTGCAGGGCAGCGCCAACGGCGTCGGCGTCGGCACCACGTTCGAGGCGGGGTATCGGTTCGCGATCGGGCACGATGTGACGCTGAAGCCGTTCGTCGGCATGACCTGGCAGGGCTTCCGCCGCGATGCCTATAGCGAAAGCCAGCTTCCGATCGGCCTCGTCTATGCGGCGCAGACCTACGACAAGCTGACCTCAACGGTCGGCGCGGCGGTAAGCGCGCGGCTGCGCACCACCGACGGCACCACGCTGGCGCCGGAGCTGAAGCTCGGCTGGGGCCAGGATCTGCGCGATACTACGCTGGTCAGCGAGGCCGCGCTGCTCGACAACGCCTTCCTGGTCAATGCGGCGCAGCCCGGCCGCGACGCCGCGCTGGTGAGCGCCAAGCTGTCCGGCTGGCGCAGCGAGACGTTCCGGATGTTCGCCGCCTATAGCGGCGAATATCGCAGCAACGCCACCAGCCATCAGGTTTCGGCCGGCGCCCGCGTCAACTGGTAAGCGAAATTCGTAGAGCCTCTCGCGAAGCCCCGGTTCTGAGCGATCAGAACCGGGGCTTCGTTGCCAAAACACGTCGAGGTTCCGGGTTCGCGAGCTGTCGCTCGCGCCCCGGAACGACGAGCAGGTTGATAGCTCAGACCCTCCCCAAGTCATTCCGGGGCGCGCGCAGCGCGAACCCGGCGACTGTCTCATGTGTCAAGGGTCTTACCTTGATATGGCGTGTCTGCTTTGACGAGTGCGTTGGCTGTGACGAGCAGTTTTCGGGCGATTGCGATGAGCGCGACCTTTCCGGGTTTTCCTTGCAGGCGAAGGGCGTTGTA